>CAWBBU010000027.1:0-190088 GCA_963787105.1 uncultured Bacillota bacterium | reverse complement strand
GGATTTCGGCCAGGGATGCCGAATGGCGGGAGCGGCGTACGCATACATCGCACCTCGTGTCGTAGCAGACGTCGTCGCCGCAGGTGTCGCCGATGGCCAATGCACCGCCCTTTGCCGACCCCGATCTGCGCCAGCGCTTGATCGAGTATCTCACGGCTGTCCTGCCGGAGTTGGGCCACAAAGATCGCCGACCGTGGGCGGAAGTCTATGTCCGTGGCTTGTTGCTCGAAGGCGAGCGGAAGTCGATCGAACCGATGGCCAAGCGCTTGCCGGACGGCAATGTACAGGCCATGCAGCACTTCATTGGCAAGAGCCCGTGGCCGTATGAGCCGGTCCGGCGGCAGTTGGCCCGGGTGCTGTCCACGGTCATGGGTCCCGGGCTGTGGATCGTCGACGACACCGGATTTCCCAAGCAGGGCAAGCATTCCGTCGGGGTGGCCCGGCAGTACTCGGGGACGTTGGGCAAAGTGGCCAATTGCCAAATCGCGGTGAGCGTGCACCATGCGACGGCCCTGGCGAGTCTGCCGATTGATTGGGCGCTGTACTTGCCCGAGGCGTGGGCGGCCGATCCCGCGCGGTGCGCCCGCGCGGGCGTGCCGGCGGTGTCCGTGGTCTATCGCCCCAAATGGCGGTTGGCGCTCGAGATGATCGACCATGCGCGCCAGTGGGAGCTGGCGGACCAACGTGTCGTCGCCGATGCGGGATATGGCAACATCGCGGAGTTCCGCGCCGGGCTGCACGAACGGCAAGTGCCGTACGCCGTGGGGGTGGAATCTGGGACGAGCGTGTGGACGCGGTATCCGCAACGACGGCGGCACTCGCCGACGACTGGCCGCGGCCGGCCGCGCACGCGGTGGGACTATGGAGGCCGGCGCCCGCGGAGCGCGCTGGACGTCGCGCGCGCGCTGCCCGCGGCCGCCGTTCAGACGGTGACGTGGCGCGAAGGCAGCCAGGGCCAGCTGCGGTCGCGGTTTGCGCGGGTCCGCGTCTGGCCGTCCCACGGGTTTCATGAGGGCAAGCCGCCGGAGGCCGAGCAGTGGCTCCTCATTGAATGGCCCGCCGATGCCGCGGAGCCCACGAAGTATTGGCTGGTCACGGGGCCGCGCCGGCTGTCGCTGTTGCCACTGGTACGCTGGGCGAAGGCGCGCTGGCGCGTGGAGCAAGATTATGCGCAACTGAAGGGGGAACTCGGCCTCGACCACTTCGAAGGACGCCGCTGGCTGGGCTGGCATCATCACGTGACCATGACGACCATGGCGTACGGGTTCCTCGTGCGGAGCGGCTCCGACCCAGCGTCGGTGGGAAAAAAAACGGCGCGCGTCCCCACCGTGCCGCAGGTGCGGGCCCAACTCCAGTACGTCCTGAAAACCTGGACGGTCGCTGCATCGTGTGCGGTCACCTCGTGCGCCGTCGGGCTAAAAATGACTCGTCCTAAACGTGACTTTGTAGTACTAGTGTCCTGAACCAAAAGTTCATTGAATAATGTGTGCGGCCATGGCGCACGGAAAATCAGGCGGATCGTGATCAGAGTTCATATGCGTACTCTGACTCACCACACTAGAACGGGGCGCGCTTGGCGACGAACCGCGAAGACGCGCTGCCATCGTGTCCTCTGCGCCTAGGCCTTCCGGACGAACAGTGATACTAACAGCCGATTGCTCTGCGTTGGATCTGACAACACGATAGTATAATGTACGCATCAGGACGGCCGGCCGACGGCCGAGAAGGAGTGAGGGAGATGAAGAAGCTCATCGCGATGGCCCTGCTGGTCGGCACGATGGCGCTCGCCGCGCTCACTGGCACCATGCAGGCGGCGCTGGCGCATGCCACCTGCAATGATGGTTGGGTGAGTCCGTCGTACGGCTCGGGGACCTGCTCGGGTCACGGCGGGATCGATCACAGTTACCCGTACTATCCCGGCCCTTAATCGGAGCCCTGGCCGGGGCGTGGTCAGAGCTCAAGTCAAGAGATGTGGAAAATTGCATCAAGCGGCGCCCTTCCTTTTCTTCGCTGATTCGATCACTGCCACCCCATTGACGAACTGAGTGCCCTCGAGCACCTGGACCACCAAGTGTGGCGCATCGATGCGTCGCCACCGCTGTTCCGCACGGCGGATGAGTTGGAAGACGAGGTACAATCCGGTTTGCGCTTTCCGCATCCGGCGGGTCGCGCGCGTGCGGAGCCGCACCGGATCAAAGACCGACTCGATCGGGTTGGACGTCCGGAGACTCTTCCAGTGCTCCCGCGGGAAATCGTAGTAGGTGAGCAGCTCGGCCTGGTGATCCGTGAGGGAGGCCACCGCGCGCGGATAGTCCCGCTCGAACCGCAGCGCAAATTTCTTGATCCGGGCGTCGGCCTCCTCGCGCGTGGGCGCCGTGTAAACATCGCGCACCAACGTCCGTGCCTCCGGCTGGAGGCGCTGCGGCAGCTTATCCAGCACGTTGAGCATCTTGTGGCACCAGCAGAGCTGGTGGCGCGCCTCCGGATACACCTCGCCGACGGCGGCCCAGAGCCCGAGGCCCCCGTCCCCCGTGAAGACCCGGACGTCTTTGAGGCCCCGCCGGCGCAGGTCCCGCAACACATCTCGCCAGCTCTCGCGGGATTCGCGGTAGCCTTCGACCATCGCGAGGAGCTCTTTCTGGCCGTCTTCCGTCACGCCGATGATGATCAGGACGGCCGTCTTCTCATCGGCCGGTCCGGCTTTTAAGTAGAGGCCATCGGCCCAACAATAGACGTAGCGGGCGGCCAGACGGCGGTGCGTCCACGTGTCGTACTCCGCCTGCCAGCTCGCCTTCAAGCGGACGATCGACGTCGGACTCAGCGGCGCGGCGTCTCCGAGCAAGGTGCGGAGGGCCGGCTCAAAGTCGCCCGTGGCCAAGCCTTGCAGATAGAGTTCCGGCAACAACGTGCGCACGGCCTCGCTCGAGCGCTGATACCGCGGCAGCACGTGCGAGTGAAACGCCTCCGGGGCGTCGCTGACGCGCGGGGGGCGCACCTCGAGCGTCCCGCAGCCGACCGCGATCTTGCGCGGTTTCCCCGCGCCATTCCGGTACCCGCGCCGCCGTGCCCCGCCGCGCTCATAACGCGCCCGACCGAGGAAGTCCTCCACTTCTTGCTCTAGCGCGCTTACCAACATGCGCTGGGCGCCTTCACGCGCGAGCCCGTCCAACGTCGCGCGTACTTCCTCCTTGTCCAACCCCCCCTGTGGCTGATATCCTGACACTGGCGTACTCCTTTCCCCTCCCCGGCAAGGGAGGTTCCGATGTGGGTGGATCTCGGAAAGGGTACGCCACTTGAATTTCCACACCCTTTGACATTAGCTCCGTGGTCACGAACGGGACAAGCTCTGCTAACAGTGTAGATATGATGAAGGCGCCGGTCCATCGCGAAGCAATGTTTGCGAACCCCAGCCTTTGCTAGTGTCCTGAACCAAAAGTTCATTGAATAATGCGTGCGGCCATAGCGCACGGAAAATCCGGCGGATCGTGATCAGAGTTCATATGCGTATCTCTGACTCACCACACTAGCGCGATCCGCAAGATCTCCATCGCCTCTCCGCGCGAACCTGGCCAATGAGAAATCTCACGCCCTGATTGTCAGATGGGTTCAGCCACAGCATGGTGTTGAAGATATGCCAGGCCTCCTGGAACCGGCGCAGACGCCAGAGGCACAATCCAAACCCCTGCATGCAGCGCAGAAACGGCCGATTGTCGATGCAGCTCCACGGCAGCAGGCCGTTGAAGCGTTGCCCAAGGGACCATTCGCCGATCCGGACCCCGACCTCGTAGTGACGAATCGCTCGCGTTGGGTATCGGTCGAACACCAGATACCCTAAGTGGGCGTGGGCGTCGAGGCAGCGAAGGTCGGTCTGGCACAGATCCATCAGTGTCTCGTATGCTCTCGCAATATCTCCGCGCTCCTTCTGCTCGACGGCTTCCATGATGGGGTCAGAATCGTCCGGTTCCGCCTCTTCCGCACCGGGCAGTATCTGTTGCATCTCGTACCGCGGCCGCGGCCCGCGGGCGATGACGGGTTTTGCCCACTCCGCGATCGGCTTGCCCTCTTCTCCCCAGTACTCGTCGACCGGATACCACGTGCCTTGCTCGTCGAGCGCGAGCGGCGCCAGACCGAGCGCGGTGGGCTCGATTCGAGTCGACGTGATGACGCCGGAGACGTGGCGATGATCGTCCTCGTTCCACTCATTTGCCGGGTCGACGGCGGCGATCTTCACCAGGGACCACGTTCCACCGGTGATCGAGGTGCAGCGTGACAGGTTCGTCGCTGGTCGCGAGCCGGCAGCGCGCCAGACGTTGTTTGACCGACAGAACGGCCAATTCCATCCCACCTCGGTGATCGATCGGTATTACCTCACTTTCGGGCTTCTCTTCGGTGGGTCCCGGCTCGATTGGTCCGGCAACTGGTGAACATACCTAAGTGCCCGCCGCAGAAGAGGCGCGGCCGGCGAAGCGCGTGCGTTGCGATGCTTTCAAGCTTCTTCAATCTCGTATCGATCGTCATCCGGACCCGTGTAGGCGCATACGCCCATGCGCGGTGAATCTACGACGGGCAAGTACATGACTTCGCCGGATCATGCGGCTGTTCAGCGTGGTCGCGGGCATGTTCGTTGCAGAAGAGGATGTCCTTGAGGGCGGCGGTACAGGTGGTGCACAGCGTTGTGGCGGGCTCGCGGCAGACGGCGCACCGCCGCCGGATCGGTTCGTTCCGCGCAAGCAGCCGGATCGGGTGACGGCCGATTGCGGCTGTGCGCGCGTTTGTCACTGCGAGCCTCAGCCGGGTCGTGGAGCCGAAATCGTACTCATAATGGAACGCCTCGTGCGCCGACACGGCCTTGGCGATCGGTACGTTCATGCTGCGGGTTGGTGGGTCGGCGAACAGGCCGAAGGGTGATGGGACGATGGGGACAGGGGCAACCTCATAACGGGTGCTGCCGATCGTGAAGGCGCTCAGGTGCTGGCAGCATTCGAGCCAAACATCGCGCAAGAACTGATCTAATGTGCGAAGACGAGCCTTGGCCTTCATCTCCAGGTCCAGCCAGTATGACGGGTGTAAAAATCCTCGATCCGCAGCCGCAAGATCTGCTCCAGGTTGCCTGCGGCGGCGTCGTGGCGTGGGCTGCACGCCGTCAGATGCCGGCCCATCGCGGCTTTGGTGGCGCGCGGCCACAGAGCGCGCAGATCCCCCAGAACTGGCGGCGCGAATTCATGATAGACGGATCATCGATCGTTCCTAAGCACGCCCGAGAACCATACCAGAGACTGCTGGATCCGCTCGAACAAGCGGCTCCCATGGGTTCCGTCATGCTCCACGGCGTCGTGCCGAACGCCGGCATCGGCCAGATGGTGACTGAGAAGACGGTGCCCGTAGTGCAGCTCGAACTCGTCGTGATACCCGACGTCGAGTCGAATGCCGAGCATCTGCCTCAGATTGGCGAGCCGCGGCTTCCAGGAGACGACGGGGTCGTAGCTCAGCCACTTGTCCCAGAGTTCCGGGATGACCCTGCCGCTCGGAAACTCGATCGGCAGATCCACGTAGAACGGCGGCTTCGTCACATTGGGCGAGTAGCAGGACGAGATCCCGTAGCAAAACCACGAATTTACGTTCCCATAGACCGGGCCGTTTGGCTGCTCCGGGAAGCGCGAGGTGTAGAAACGGTAGAACCACGGCTTGTGCGTGTACTCGAAGTATGAATCGGCCGACAGCAGCACCATGGCGCCGAACACATCGGGATTGCGCGAGCCGAGATGCCAGGCACCCAGGCCGCCTGATGAGATGCCGAACACGCCCCGGCTCTCCCTGTTCGGGGATCGTTCGATAGGTCCGGTCCACGTACGAAACGATCTCGCGTGTGACGTACTGCTCGAACTTGCCGTTTACGGGGGAGTCGACCCATTGGCTGCAGCCGAAGTGGCTCCAGCCGTCCGGCATGACCACGATCATCTCCTCGGCGCCGTGGCTGTGAATCGCATCGTCGATGACGTCCCCGATCGGCGGGCGCAGCCCGCCGTTCTGCACCCACGGACCCTCGTTCCAGCCCGTGGCACGCCGGCCGAACCCGTGCAGGAGGTAGGCGACCGGGAACCGTCTTTGGGACTGTCGGTAACCGGGAGGGAGATAGACGACAAGATCGCGGCGGCTCGGATCGCCGATCACATTGCCGGCCAGTTGCTGACTGTCTAGCTGCACCACCTCAATCATCGGTTTCCCTCCCTGGTTTCCGTGATGAGCGTTCGCTCGCCGCGCCTCAACACGCGCGACCTGTGGTAGAACTCCGTTCTCTCTTCTTGCGCGCGTGCGATGCGACGATTGCCGGTCCATGGTCGAGCGCCGCGCTATCGAGATGGCTCGAAGAGCGGGATCCGGACCATCTCGGGGACGGCGATCAATCCCTTGTCGGTCAGCCGGATCGCTGGGATCACGCTCAGCGGGAGTAGATTGAAACCCATGAAGGGCAGTGAGCATCCCGCCGCCGTCCAGGCGCGCTTGAGTTTTCCGACTTCGTCCGCAACCGCCGTGGCGCGGTGATCGGACAGGAGCCCGGCGATCGGCAGCGCGACGCGGGCCCGGACTTTACCGCCGCGGACCACCACGACGCCGCCCTGCCGTCTCGCGCACGGCCTCGACCGCGTCCCGCATCTCCGCTTCCTCGATGCCCGCGACGATCACGTTATGCGCGTCGTGCCCGACGGAGCTGGCCACCGCGCCCCCGGTAAGACCGAAATCCGCCAGCAGCCCGTGCGCGACGCCGCCGGTACTGCCCGTGGCGCTCCACCACTGCGAGAAAGCACAGGTGGTGGCGCTTCAGGATCTCGGCCCAGCCCATTCCCTCGGGGACGTCGATCGTGTCGTGGATCGTCGCGATCCCGGGCATCGCGACGCGGATGACGTGGGCGCGCGATGGTCCGGTCGGCAGCGCCGGCGTGAGTCGGGGCATCGTGGGAATCCGCACTGTCGCGTACGCGGCGCGAGGATATGCATAGCGATGCGACAGCGCCTCGTCGAGCGTTGCCGTGATCTTCCGGTTCTCGACGACCAACGTTCCCCCGTACCACGTGTGCTGCGGTTCGAGGTCATCATTAAAAGGATGATATCCGCACGCCGGCCGTGGCCGAGGCCGCCGAGTTCGCGGTCCTGTCCGTACCGAGTGGCCGGGTGCAGGGAGCCCAGGCTCCATGCCGGGGGCTTCGGGATGCCCGCGGCGACGGCCTGACGCACCACCCAGTCCAGCCCGAAATGAAAGAGATCGTCGGTGTCCCGGTCGTCGGTGCAGACGCAGACCCGCTTCGGACTGGCAAGAAGTTCGGTGATCGTCCGGACCGCCTCCGGAAGGCTGTGCCACGGGGTGGTGGGAGGCCCCCCGCGGAGAAACACCCAGAGACCGGCCTCGAGCAGGTCGTCGGCGATCTCTCGGCTCACGGCTTCATGGGTGTCGGTGACACCGCTGGCCGCATAGGCCGCGACGAACTCCTGGCCGTAGACGTGGCCGGACACCGGGAGTCCCCGACGCAGAGCCTGCTGAATGATGGCATGAGCGCGCGGATCGCCGAGCGCCACCTGCACGAAGTCCATCTTCTCACCCAGGGCCACCGCTTCCGGCCAGCGGTCGAACAGGCGGCCCACCGTTTCGGGCGTAGATTGCCCCCGGCGGTCTCGAATTCGTCTGTGGTGGCCGGGATCGTGCTCGGGACGGTGAGGAAGATGTTCAGGGGCGCCTGTCGGGCATCTTCCAGCATCCACTCGATGCCCTGCTCGCCGCAGACGTTGCCGATCTCGTGACTGTCCGCGAAGACCGTCGTTGTGCCGTTCAGCAGGGCCGCCTCCGCGTACGCGCACGCGGTGACCATGCTGCTTTCGATATGTACGTGCGGGTCGACAAGCCCGGGGGCCAGGATACCGCCGGCGGCGTCATAGAATCGCGCTCCCGAGTCTCTTCGGCAGCGGCCCGCCGGAACGACGGCGGCGATTCGCCCGGCGTGAATGAGGATCTCGCGGTTCTCGAGCACGCGATCCGTGTAGACGGAAAGAATCCGCGCGCCGAGCTCAAGTCAAGAGATGTGGAAAATTGCATCAAGCGGCGCCCTTCCTTTTCTTCGCTGATTCGATCACTGCCACCCCATTGACGAACTGAGTGCCCTCGAGCACCTGGACCACCAAGTGTGGCGCATCGATGCGTCGCCACCGCTGTTCCGCACGGCGGATGAGTTGGAAGACGAGGTACAATCCAGTTTGCGCTTTCCGCATCCGGCGGGTCGCGCGCGTGCGGAGCCGCACCGGATCAAAGACCGACTCGATCGGGTTGGACGTCCGGAGACTCTTCCAGTGCTCCCGCGGGAAATCGTAGTAGGTGAGCAGCTCGCCTTGGTGATCCGTGAGGGACGCCACCGCGCGCGGATAGTCTCGTTCGAACCGCAGCGCGAATTTCTTGATCCGGGCGTCGGCCTCGTCGCGCGTGGGCGCCGTGTAGACGTCCCGCACCAACGTCCGCGCCTCCGGCTGGAGGCGCTGCGGCAGCTTATCCAGCACGTTGAGCATCTTGTGGCACCAACAGAGCTGGTGCCGCGCCTCCGGATACACCTCGCCGACGGCGGCCCAGAGCCCGAGGCCGCCATCCCCCGTGAAGACCCGGACGTCTTTGAGGCCCCGCCGGCGCAAGTCCCGCAACACATCCCGCCAGCTCTCGCGGGATTCGCGGTAGCCTTCGACCATCGCGAGGAGCTCTTTCTGGCCGTCTTCTGTCACGCCGATGATGATGAGCACGGCCGTCTTCTCATCGGCCGGTCCGGCTTTTAAGTCGAGGCCATCGGCCCAACAATAGACATAACGGGCGGCCAGCCGGCGGTGCGTCCACGTGTCGTACTCCGCCTGCCAGCTCGCCTTCAAGCGGACGATCGACGTCTGACTCAGCGGCGCGGCGTCTCCGAGCAAGGTGCGGAGGGCCGGCTCAAAGTCGCCCGTGGCCAAGCCTTGCAGATAGAGTTCCGGCAACAACGCGCGCACGGCCTCGCTCGAGCGCTGATACCGCGGCAGCACGTGCGATTGAAACGCCTCCGGGGTGTCGCTGACGCGCGGGGGGCGCACCTCGAGCGTTCCGCAGCCGACCGCGATCTTGCGCGGCTTCCCCGCGCCATTCCGGTACCCGCGCCGCCGCGCCCCGCCACGCTCATAACGCGCCCGGCCGAGGAATTCCTCCACTTCTTGCTCCAGCGCGCTTACCAACATGCGCTGGGCGCCTTCACGCGCGAGCACATCCAACGTCGCGCCTACTTCCTCCTTGTCCAACCCCCCCTGTGGCTGATATCCTGACATTGGCGTACTCCTTTCCCCTCCCCGGCAAGGGAGGTTCCGATGTGGGTGGATCTCGGAAAGGGTACGCCACTTGAATTTCCACACCCTTTGACTTTAGCTCGCGCGCCTGTAATGACGGTGTCCGGGGGGCGCCGAAACGCGGCGACGGCGGCGAGGTCGCGAGTCAGTGCGTGCAGGGGAGGGACCGAGAACCGGTTCATGCGCGGGCGGCGCGCCTCTCTCGGGATGCCTTCGCAGCATGGTAGCAGGGGTGGTCTTCCGCGTCAACCTGACCTCGGCGAATAGGTGCATTCGAGGCGACGCGAGGGTACACGCGAATCTTTTCTCCCGCGGACGGCGCCGGACGGATGGGTCTTCGTACGGGGCGTCGCTTATCTCCGGAAATAAGCGTATAATATAGGAGCTTCCCCTTCCGTACGCCCGCGACCACGCCCACGACAATTGGTCGGCTCCCCGAAGGAGAAGGTACGCGGTCGCGGTCTGTGACGGTGCCGCCGACGAATGTCCGAACGTTTCTGGGCTGCGGCAGTTATTCAGTCGGAACGCTGCATGGAGGGCTTACGATGCCACGAGAACGACGCGAAGTCTGTATGGAGTGCGGGAAAGCTAAGCCGGTGCTCGCAGTCGAGCAGGGAGACGAGTTCTGCTCAACGGCCTGCGCAAGGCGTCACAATAGAATGGGTCTAGGTGAGCGGACTGGCCGCGAGGCTGACGTTTCCTGGACAGACGTGGAGCCTGATCTGGCGGGTGCCGTGAGCAAATAACTGTCGAACGCGCGTACGTCGTTCGACGTTGTGTCGCGCGGCCAATCTCGTTCATCAAGAACTATCCAGTTATGACATTCATGTACGGAAAGCAAAAAGTGCTTGTATTTAAGTGACAATTTTGTCATACTTAAGGTTGCATCAGCAGACTGCATAGTCGGTTGGTAGCCTGGTACGATTGGATGGGTGAAAATCATGGGAGTTGGCACAGTCAAGTGGTTCAACGCGGAGAAGGGCTACGGGTTCATTACCCCGGATGATGGCAGCAAGGATCTGTTCGTTCACTTCAGCGGCATTGTGGGAGAGGGTTACAAGTCGTTGAATGAGGGGCAGAAGGTCGAGTACGAGCCCACGCAGGGTCAAAAGGGTCCGCAGGCCAGCAACGTCCGCGTCGTAGGCTAATACACCACTACAACCACACACGCGACCTGTGTACGCGAGGGGGGCGGTTCAACCGCCTCCCTCGCAGTCTTTAAGCGACCGGTTCCTCGGGTCGAAATGGGAACATCGTCGGGCCGCGTGCGCGCAGGCCGATCGTATAATAGTTCTCGTAGCACACTTCTGCGTTCGGACGAGAGGCGACCATGCACGCGAAACTCGATCACGTAGGGATTGCGGTGCGGAATCTCGAGGATGCCATCCGCGGCTACGCCAGGTTCGGGCTGCGGCCGTCGCGCGACGCGTCGGCCGAAGGCCTGCGCATCGCCTTCCTGCCGGCGGGGGACAGCGAGCTCGAGCTCCTCGAGCCGACCGGGCCCGACACGGTGGTGGGCAAGTTCATTGAACGGCGCGGGGAAGGTCTGCATCACCTATGTTTCGAGGTCAGCGATCTCGAGGCGGCGCTCACGGAGCTGAGCCGTCAGGGTGTCGAGTTGATCGACCGTTCGCCGAGGCCGGGCATTGACGGGAACGTCGCGTTCATTCATCCTCGCTCCTGCGGCGGCGTCCTGATCGAGCTGGTGGAGAAGCCCTCCGACGCCGCGCCATGACCGGCCGCGGTCCGCGGCGGGGTACCGCCCGGCAGGCGCGGCCGCGCCGATGATGGAATAACCCCGTGAAATCCGGCCCTGCGTGTTGTCGCCCGGGGATGTCGTGGTCGTGAGGCGGTCGTGCCGGTTTCCGTCAAGCACTCTCAGCTGATCTACGACGCGCTGAAGGCGTGCGGTGTGAGCCTCGTTTCGGCCCTTCCGGAGACGTGGCTCGTCCATCTCATTCGGATGGCGGAAGACGACCCGGAGATGACGCTCGTGCGCCTCGCGAAGGAGGAGGAGGGCGTCGGCATTTCCGCGGGCGCGCACCTCGCCGGCGCGAAGTCGGCGATGCTGATGCAGAACCACGGCTTTCTGGCCAGCGTGAACGGCATCGTGTCGCTCGCGCGCCTCTATCGGATCCCGCTCTTGATGCTGATCAGCTACCGCGGAGAGTTCGGCGAGCGGGACCCGTGGCAGACCGAGGGGGGCGGCACGACCGAGCCGCTCCTGCAGGCGCTCGACATCCCCTACGATCGCCTGGACGACGCCGGCCACGTCGCCCACCGGATCAGGAAGGCGCAGACCCTCGCCGAGTCGTCGCTCAAACCGGTCGCGCTGCTGCTCTGCCGGGACCTGATGTGGGAAGAATGACGGGCGTGCGCGGCGCCGCCGCGACTCGGGGGGACTGATGCTTCGCATCGAGGCGCTGCGGGCCATCTATCCCCGCCTGGAGCAGTGCGTCGTCGTGACGATCATGGGCGCCGTCTCCGCAGAGCTGCAGTCGATTGGGCACCGGCCGGGATTTTTCTACCTGCAGCACGCGATGGGCCTCGCGTCCTCGATGGGCCTCGGCATCGCGCTTGCCCGTCCGGAGTTGCCCGTGGTGGTGCTCGACGGAGACGGCTCCGTGCTCATGAACCTCGGCGGTTTGACCACGATGGCCCGCTACCGGCCGCGCAACCTGGTCCACGTCGTGTTCGACAATGAGAGCCTGCTCTCGGTCGGCGGATTTCCGACCGCGACCTCGACCGGCAGCGACATCGCCGGGATGGCCGCGGCCGCGGGTATCCCGCGGACCGACGAAGTGCGCACGATTGCCGAGTTCGCGGACGCGTTCGACGAGGCGATGCGGGCGGGCGCGCTGACGACCCTGGTCGCCAAAGTGGAAGCGAAAGGGCCGCCGGTGTTTCTGACCGATCTTCCGATGCTCGAGAACCGCTTTCAGTTTCAGCGGTATTTGCGGAGCCTGCGCGCAGGAGAACGGCGGCCCGAGGCGCGCGGGCTAGCACGGGGCGAACGACAGGGCAGGCCCGATCCGGAGCGGCGTGCGCGGTATGCGGGGAGGGGATGACGGCGATGGCGAGCGTCCTGGGTCAGTTGATCGAAGAACTGCGGGCGGGCCGGATCCACGTGGTGGATCTGACGCAGCCGCTCGAGGCGGACACGCCGGTCATCGGGCTACCGCCGATGTTTGCCCCGTCGCCAGGCTTTTCTATGGAAGTGATCTCGCGCTACGACCAGGCGGGGCCGGCCTGGTACTGGAACACCCTGCATCTCGGCGAGCACACCGGCACACACTTTGACGCGCCGATCCATTGGGTGACGGGCAAAGACCTCCCCAACAACGCCTGCGACACGATTCCGGCCCACCGCTTCGTCGGTCCCGCCGCGGTGATCGACGTCACGGCCGAGGTTGAGCGCAACCAGGACTTTCTCCTGATGCCCGAACACGTCGCGGCGTGGGAGGCGCGCCACGGGCGCATTCCCCCGGCCTCGTGGGTGCTCCTGCGCACCGGCTGGAGTTACCGGCGGGACCCGAAGGAGTTCCTCAACGTGGCGCAGGATGGCCCACACACGCCCGGGTTCCACAAATCGACCTCCGAGCTGTTCGCGAACGACCGGGGTGTCCTTGGTGTTGGCGTCGAGACCGTCGGGACCGACGCCGGCCAGGCGGGCACCTTCACTCCACCCTTCCCGAACCATACCATCATGCACGGTGCCGGGAAGTTTGGGCTGACCAGCCTGTGCAATCTCGACCGCCTTCCGCCGACCGGCGCGGTCGTGATCGCGGCGCCGCTTCGAATCGTCGACGGCAGCGGCAGCCCCGTGAGAGTGCTGGCCCTCGTCCCGGCCTGACCGGCGCGTCGGCCGTCGCGGCAGACCGCGCGCCGCGGTGACTCCGGCCCCGGGCGACAGCGGCGCCCGCTACCAGGGCAGCGGCGGCACCGCCGGCTCGGGGGTGTAGTGCGTGCCTCCCTTGAAGACGTGGCGCACCCGCCGCGTCGCGGAGATGTCCTCGAGCGGGTGCCCGTCGAGCAGAGCGATGTCGGCTTCCTTCCCCGGCGTGAGCGTGCCGAGTTTGTCCGACCACCCCATCAGCTCCGCGCAGTTGACGGTGGCGGTGCGCAGCGCCTCTTCCGGCGTGAGGCCGACGTCGACCATCAAGCCGAGCTCGAGGGCGAGTTCGTGATGGAAGACCCGGGGAGCTCCCGTGTCCGTGCCGGAGGCCACTTTGACGCCGGCCCGGTAGGCTTTCATGAAGTACTCGATCTTGCGATCCCAGACGTTGTAGGCGATCCGGACGAGCCCGGGATCGAGCCCGATGTCCGCGCCTTCGCGCGACAGCTTCCAGTAGGCGATAAACGTCGGCACGATGTACACGCCGCGGCTGGTCAGGAGCTCGACGACGTCGTCGGGGAGCTCGGTCGCGTGCTCGACCGAGCGTACGCCGGCCTTGACCGCCGCGCGCGTCACGATCGCCGGATGCGAGTGGACGGTGACCCACCGTCCGGCCTTGCGCGCCTCGTCGACCGCGGCGCCGAGCTCTTCCTCGGTGTACTCCATCGCGAACGGATCCTCGGTCGCTTCCATCACGCCTCCCGAGGCGATGAGCTTGATGCCGTCGGCGCCGGCGGCGATCTGCTCGCGGACCGCCTGCCGGAGCGCCGTGGGGCCGTCCACCGCCGCGTTCATGCCGCTGCCGTGCCCGCCGCTGTGTCCGAGCCACAGGCCGCAGACCAGCATGCGCGGGCCGGGCACGAGGCCGAGGTTGATCGCCTTCTTGAGCTGTAGGTCGATATGGGCGTGTCCGCCGATGTCCCGCCACATGGTGATGCCGGCGTTCAGCGCGTTCCTCGCGAAGGCGGTCGCCTGGATCGCCTTGAGGGTGTGCGGCTGCGCGTTCAGCGGGCCGGTATCCATGGTGTGCATGTAGCCGGTAAAGTGTCCGTGCATCTGCCCCATGCCGGGAATCGCGGTGAGGCCTCCGGCCTCCAGGACGTCGCCCGCGGGCCGGGCGACCGGAGCGCGGCGGATGGCCGCGATTTTCGTGCCCTCAATCTCGATCGCACCGCGCTCGATGACGGGTCCATCCATCGAGACGATACGGCAGTCGTTGATCGTCAGCATTGGTCTCCTCCTTGAGTGTGGTCAGCTCGCCGCGAAGCGAGGGTCCAGCGCGTCGCGCAGCCAGTCGCCAACGAGATTGGTTGCCAGCACGGTCAGCATAATTGCCAGTCCGGGAAAGGTCGCGAGCCACCACGCGACCGACATGTACTGGGCGCCGTCCGTCAGCATGCCGCCCCAGCTCGGCAGCGTGGCCGGAATGCCGAGACCGAGAAACGTGAGCGCCGCCTCGGCCGTGATTACCCCTCCGAGGGAGAAGCTCGCGATCGTCAGCATGGACGGCAGGACGTTCGGGAGAATGTGGCGCCACAGGATCCGGCGGTGGGAGGCGCCGAGCGCCCGGACCGCCTCGACGAAGTCGCGCTGACGGATGCCGAGCACGCGGCTTCGCGCGACGCGCGCGTAGCCGACCCATCCCGAAAAGGCGAGCACCGCGATCAGGTTTCTGACCCCGGCGCCGAGCACGGCCACGATCGCGAGGCTGAGGAGAATCGATGGAAACGCGAGCTGGACGTCCGTGACGCGCATCAGGAGATCGTCCCACACACGGCCGTAGTATCCGCTGAGGATTCCGACGAGCGTCCCGAATGCGGCGGACAGCACGACGGCGCTCGCCCCGACGAAGAGAGACACGCGAGCGCCGTAGATGACGCGGCTGAGAATATCCCGTCCGAGCTGGTCCGTCCCGAGCCAATATACGTGTCCCGCGCTCCTCGAAAGCGGCGGGGCGAGGCGGTTGATGATATCCTGGCCGTCCGGATCCATCGGCACGAGATGGGAGGCCAGCAGGGCCAGGACGCAGACCGCTCCGAGCAGGACAAGACCCAGGCACGCGGCGAGATCGCGCGGCATCCACCGTGGGGCCGCGGGCCGCTTGACTACCCGGATGGCGTGCGCCTCCATCGGCGGCTGCAGCGCCATCAGCCGTATCGAATCCGGGGATCGAGCCACGCGTACAAGAGGTCGGTCACGAGCGTCGCCACGACGAAGATGGTCGCGGCGAACAGTACCGTGGCCTGCACGACCGGGAAGTCTCGGGCAAAGATCGCCTGGACGGCGAGCCGGCCCATCCCGGGCCACGAGAATACGGTCTCCGCGACCGCCGCGCCCCCGAGCAGGGTCCCCAGCTCGAGCCCGATCCAGGTCACGATCGGCAGCGACGCGTTCCGCAGCGCGTGACGGCCGATCACGATGGTTTCCCGCAGGCCCTTCGCCCTCGCGGTGCGCAGGTAGTCTTCCTTCACCACGTCGAGCATGGCCGCGCGGGTCAGGCGCAGAATCCCCGCGGACGAAAACACGCCGAGTACGACGGCCGGCAGAATCAGGTGCTGCAGCCCGCCGATGCCCCCGGTCGGGAGCCATCGCAGCGTCACGCCAAACACGAGGATCGCGATCAGCCCGAGCCAAAACGTGGGCATCGATTGGCCGAGAATGGAGAACAAGAGCGCCGCACGGTCGATGATCGTGCGGCGGTGCAGCGCGGCCAGGACGCCGAGCGGCACGGCGAGTCCCACCGCGAGCACCATCGCGGTGAGCGCGAGCTCCGCCGTGGCGGGCACACGTTCGACGACCAGGGTGAGCGCCGGCACATCCTGGCGCACCGAGAAGCCGAGGTCCCCGTGAAGCGCGCTCCGGATGAAAATGGCGTACTGCAGCCACATCGGCTGATCCAGGCCGAGCGCGTGACGCATCGCCTCGATCTGCGCCGGCGTGGCCTGGAACGGGACCAGAAGCACGACCGGATCGCCGATGACGTGCGTCAGCACGAACACAAAGATCGAGATGCCCAGGAAGACAAAGACGGCCTGGACGAGCCGGCGTGCGATGTACCGCTGCACGGTCGGTGGATCTCCCTGGGGGGTCGGCCCGCTATTTCACCGTCGTCTGTGCCAGCCAGAGCGTCTCGTCCGGCCGCGGCTTCCAGTTGACCCGCTTATTCACGCCGTAGATGTCCTGCTGCGTGTACATGAAGATGACCGGCGCCGCGTCGAAGATCAGCGGCTGGATCTCCTTGTACAGTTCGGCGCGGCGGTTCGGGTCCATCGTCGAGCGCGCCTGCGCCCACCGCGCCTGAATCGCCTGGTTGCAGTACCATGACTGCCACACGCCGCAGGATACGTTGTCGAGCGCGTCGCCGGCATCCAACGCCGCCGAGGCCGATCCGATCAGGAAGATGGGGCCGAGCTGGTGCTTGAAGTACATCGTCACGTAGTTGCCCCATTCGTAGTACTTGAGCTGGGCGTTGACGCCGACGGCCTTGAGATAGCCGACGACCGCCTGCGACACCTGCGAATCGGCCAGGTAGCGCCCTTGCGGCGATTGGAAGACGGTCGCAAACCCGTTGGGATAGCCGGCTTCCGCCAGCAACGATTTCGCCTTCGCGGGGTCATACGGGTACGGCTTGAGGAACGCGTTGACCCCGAGGTAGGTCGCCGGCACGACCGTCGCTTCGACCGAGCCGAATCCGCCGAGCAGCTTCTTGACGATCGTGTCTTTATCGACGGCGTAGTTCAGCGCCTGGCGCACGCGCGGGTCGGTGAGCGGCGACGCGGTGGTGTCGAGCAAAATGTTGATGGAGCGCGTCCCGTCGGTGGTTTCCACCTGGACCTGGGGGTCGCCCTGGACGCTCGGCGCGAGGTCCGGCGGGAAGTCGGCGATGATGTCGGCTTCTCCGGTGCGCAGCGCGGCCACCCGTGCGGCGGGGTCCGGAATCAGCCGAAAGACCAGCGTCTGAATTTTGGGCGCGCCGCCCCAGTAGGCCGTATTCGCCGTCAGCGTCACGCGGTCGTCCTTGACCCATGAGACGAACTTATATGGGCCCGTGCCGACCGGATGTGTGGCCACGTAGCTCGCGCCCTGGGACTGGTAGTAGCGGGGCGGCATGATCCCCGCCAGGGTGAGATTGTAGATCAAGAGCGGCATCGGGTCCATCGTGGTGACCCGGACCGTGTACGGGTCGGCGATTTGTACGTCCTTGACGCCGGTCAAGAGGTAGCTCTGGGCGGACGATTTGAGCATGTCTTGGTCCAGGGTAAACTTGACCGCGGTCGCGTCAAACGGCTCGCCGTTCTGAAAGTGCACGCCTTTGCGCAGCGAGAACTCCCACTCGGTCGGGCTGACGATCTTGTAGCCGGTGGCCAGCATGGGAATGATCTTCCCGCTCTCGCTGCGCATGAAGAGCGGATCGTAGACGTGCAGCGTGACGTTGTATCCCGAGCGCGAGATCTCCTGAGACGCGTCCAAGCTTGCGGGTTCGGTCCCTTGTGCGACGGTGACCGTCACGCCGGCCGCGAGCGAGGGAAGGTTCGCCGCCGCGACGAGGCCCCCGATCGCGGCGACCGCGAGAACGAGTGATATCCGACGCATAAGCACTATGCTGCCTCCTGACCCTGCGGGGTTATGTGCCACCGTGCGAGCGCGATCCGTGACCGCGCCGCACGATTGTAGATTGTCGACAACGAGGGGTGACTTCCGTTCGGGCACGCGTATTCCCTCGTCCGGGACGTTCCGAGAGTGCATCGATGATCCCCGCTGCGGCGCAGGATCCGGGCCGGGCACAGGTGCGCGCCCGAGCAGGACGCCGCGTCGGCGGTCGCGTAGGACTCCGAGTACCACTGCCGGCGGCGCGCGAGGGCTCCGCGGCAAGGAGGATGGGGATGAGCGGCAACACGCTTCGGGTCGGGGTGCTCGGCGCCGGGAAATGGGCCGCGTCGGCGCACGTCCCCGGATGGACGCGCGATCCGCGCGCCAAAGTCGTCGTGATCTGCGACGTCGAGAGGGACCGGGCGAAGGACGTCGCGGGCCAGTTCGGGATTCCCGAGGTGACCGGGGATTGGCAGGCCGTGGTCTCGCGGTCCGACCTCGACGTCATCGACGTCGTGACGCCGTCCCGCACGCACTTCGAGCTTGCCTGGGCCGCGCTCAGCGCCGGCAAGCACGTGCTGTGCGAGAAGCCTGTGGCGCGCGACTTTCACGACACGCGGCGGGCGGCGGCGCTGGCGCGCGAGCGCGGGCTCAAGACCAAGCTCGGGTTTACGTTCCGGTACAGCCCCGGGGTGCGGTACGCGTGGTCGATGATGGAGGAGGGGTTTGTCGGCCGGCCGTTCGTGTTCAACGGCTACGAGCAGAACTCCCAGTGGCTGGATCCGAAGACCCCGCTCCGCCAAGTCGACCACGCGGCGGACCAGTCGGTGCTGCGGACCTCATCGCTCGAGGGCTACGGCGCTCCCGTGATCGACATCGGCCACTGGTGGGTCGGCGCCGACTACACCCGCGTCGTGGGGACGATGCGCAACTTCATCCCGGAGCGGATGGTGCGCGACACCGGCCGCACGATGCGCATGAACATCGACGATGGGACCATCTTCATCGGCGACTACGCGAACGGCGCGATGGGGTCGATCCAGACGAGCTACGTCACGATCGGCAACTATCCCGGAATCGAGGCCCGCCTGTACGGCGAGAAGGGGGCGATCATCTGCCGGTTGATCGCGGAGTTCGGCGTCGCCGAGACGATCAAGGTCGCGACGCCGGGCGCGGTGGAGTTCAAGGAGCTCGAGATTCCCGCGCACTTCTACCCGAAGGACGGGCACGCGCGCGAGTCGTGGCGGACGCTCTTCTATTCGAACCTGGTCAAGGACTTCATCGACGAGATCCAGAGCGGCGGCGCCCGGAACCAGGGGAACTTCGACGACGGCGCGTGGGTGCAGGAGACGATCAACGCCGTCGAGCGCTCGTTCCACGAACGCCGTTGGGTCGATCTGCCGCTGGAGCGTTAGCGCGAGCCCCGATCGTGGTGCCCAGATGAGCGCACACACGTCCGAGGCCGCTCGCGGCGGCGCGCCCGCGTTCGACGCGTGGCTCGACGCGTTCTTCGTCTCGTACTACCGGCACCGGCCGGTCGACGCGACCTTCGTCGGCGTCCACACGTACGACGATCGCCTGCCCGACCTCTCCTCGGACGGCACCGCCGCGCTTCGGGCCGAGATGGAGCTGCTGCTGCGCCGGCTCGGGACGCTCCCGCCCGAACCCCTCAGCGAGGCGCAGTCGATGGACCGGCGCCTCGCCGAAGGCTTTCTCCGCATCCAATTGTGGGAGTGCGCATCGCATCACTTCCGCAACGGCGGCAACCCCTGCGTGTATACGGGGGAGGCGGCGTTCGCGGTCATCAGCCTGCTGCAGCGGGAGTTCGCGCCGCTTGAGGACCGGCTCGATTCGGCCGCGGCGCGGATGGAGGCGATCCCGGCGCTGCTCCGTACCGGCGCGGCGGATCTCCGGCGGGCGCCCGGCCGCGTGGATCGCGCGCGCGATCCGGGAGTGCGACGGCGCGTTCGCGCTGTTTACGGAAGGGATCGCGACCCTGCTCGGGGAGCGCGGCGTCGAGCACCCGCGCGCGTCGGCCGCCGCGGAGCGCGCCGCCGCCGCATTCGCGGAGTTCCGCCGGTATCTCGATGTCGACCTGCGCGCGCGCGCGACCGACGCGTATGCGTGCGGGGAGGAGCCGCTCGCACTCGTGTTGCGCGAAGGGCACTGCCTGGACGAGGACGCCCAGACGATCGCCGCCTACGCGGACGACCAGATGGCCGCGTGCGAGGCCGACCTCACGGCGGGCGCGAAGGAGTTCGGCGCGCGGACGTGGCCGGAGGCCCTTGGGCAGCTCGCCGACCGGCACCCGACGGCCGGGGCCTACTACGGGCGGTTTCAGGAAGTGTGGGACGCGGCGCGCGCCGCCGCGGAAGCGCACCGCCTCGTGACCTGGCCCGACTTCCCGATTCGGTACGTACCACGGCCGCGGTGGTCGCGGCGGGCGGCCCCGTACCTCTACTTCCTGCACTACCGCACTCCCGCGCCGCTTGACCGGCTGCCGATGCTCGACTACCTCGTCACGCCGATCGAGCCGGACATGCCGGAGGCGGAGCAGCGGCGCCTCTTGCGGGCGACGAACGACAGCGTGATCAAGACGAATCACGTGATCCACCACGGCGGGCTCGGCCACCACGTCCAGAACTGGCACGCGCCCCGGGCCGCCTCGCGGATCGGGCAGATGGCTGCGGTCGACGGCTCCTCCCGCCTCGCGATGTTCTGCGCGGGGACGATGGCCGAGGGCTGGGCGTGCTACGCGACCGATCTGATGAACGAGATCGGGTTCCTCGATCCCCTCGAGCGGTACGCGCAGCGCCACGCGCGCCTCCGGATGGCGGCGCGCGCCGTGGTCGACGTCCGGCTGCACCGCGGGACCTTCACGCTCGATGACGCGATCGCGTGCTACCGCGACCGTGTCGGCATGTCCCCCGAGGCGGCCCGGGACGAGGCGGTGAAGAACAGCCTGTTCCCCGGTGCCGCGCTGATGTACATGGTCGGCACGGATCTGATCCACGGGCTGCGCCGCTCGCTGGCCGCGCGGCCGGGGTTTGATCTCCGAACGTTCCACGACCGGTTCCTGTCGTACGGGTCGGTCCCGGTCACGCTCATTCGGGACGCGATGACTCGATCTCCGTCGCTCGGGTGACCCTCCGGACGCGCGCACGGGGTCCACAGGTAGAGGAGAAGCCTCTCTTCGCCCCGTAGACAGGCCGCGTAACCGGGCGGCCGGCGCAGTGCTCCTCCACGGCCGGCGCGCGCGCATAGGAGGCGAACAGATGGCACATCGCATTCCCGGTACCAGTGGACGGTTTGGGCGGCGCCGGTTCCTCGCGCTGACCGGCGCGTCGGCGGGCGCGCTCGCGGTGGGATGGGCCGCGGCTCCGGGCCGCGCCTCGGCCGCTCCGACGAAGGGCGGGACGCTCTTCTACGGGCTCGGTTTTGATCTGGACGGCACGATGGACCCGCACGTCACCAACTTCGATTCGACGATCCGCGTGACGCAGAATATCTGCGAGCCGCTCGTGTGGGAGCCGAACCCGGGGCACTTCGTCCCGGCGCTCGCCGAGTCGTGGACGATCTCCTCCGACGTGAAGACGTACACGTTTAAGTTGAAGCAGGGCGTCAAGTTCAGTGACGGCACGCCGTTCAACGCCGCGGCGGTGAAGTTCACGATGGACCGGATCGCCGATCCGGCGACCAAGGCGGGGCAATCCCACGACCAGCTGGGCCCGTACGATCATACCGATGTCGTCGACGACCACACGGTCCGGTTGGTGTTCAAGCAAGGCTATGCGGCGCTGATGACCAACCTGAACGGGTATCTTGGGATCGTCTCACCGGCGGCCGTTCGCCAGATGGGCGCCGACTTCGCCCGCCATCCGGTCGGCACCGGACCGTTCGTGTTCAAGGAGTGGGTGACGAACGACCACATCACGCTCGTCCGGAACCCGGACTACAACTGGGGATCGTCGTACTTCACCAACCGCGGGCCGGCGTATCTGGACCAGGTGGTGTTCAAGATCATTCCCGACTCGGCGGTCCGCACCGGGACGCTGAAGAGCGGGGAGACACAGTACATCGACGGCATCGATCCGCTGCAGTACGGGTCGCTCCTGCGGGACCGGCGCTTCTCGGTGGTGCGAAAGGCCAACCCCGGATCGGGGCGGTGCGTTCTGCTCAACATGACGAGCAAGGGCCCCATCTCCGACGTCGCGGTGCGCCATGCGATCCAATTCGGCGTGGATCGCGAAGGCTTCAATCAATCGGTGTTTCACGGGCTCATGGTGGTCTCCGGGAGCCCCCTCATGAAGCCCACGTTTGCCTACGATCCCGCGTCCGCGATGCTCTACCCCTACAACCCGACGAAAGCCAAAGCGCTGCTCGAGGAGGCCGGGTGGAAGGTCGGTGGCGACGGGATTCGGGTCAAGGCGGGTCAGCGGCTGACGCTGGACTTCCCGATCATCGGGCGGGATCAAGATAAGGCGATGGCGGAGTCGTTCCAGGCCAGCCTCGTCGACATCGGCATGGACGTGCGGGTCACACCGCTCGAAATCGGTGCGTTTAGGGCGCGGGTCGCCCAGAACACGTACGACGCCAATTTCATGTGGCTCGAGTACGGCGACCCCGACGTGCTCACCGCGATGTTTCACACCCAGCACCCGGGCCCGGGGTTCAACCGCGGCCGCTACAGCGTGCCGGAGGTGGACAGTTGGCTCGAGCAGGCGGGCGCCACGAGCAACGCGCCGACGCGGATCCGGCTGTACGCCCAGATTCAGCAGCGCGTGCTGAACGACGGCGCCGTCGTGCCGCTCATCGACACGATCACCTACAACGCGAAGCGGGTCGAGGTGCACGGCGAGGTCATGGACGCGCTGGCCGACTACGTGTATCTGAACGACGTGTACCTGGCGAAGTAGCGCCGCGAACGCCCCGTGCGCGGGCCTGACCGCCGCCTGAGCCGGCGCCGATGAGCCGTTATATCACGCAGCGCGTCATCCACCTGATCCCGATTTTGATCGGGATCTCCGTCATCACGTTTCTGATGCTGCATCTGATCCCGGGAGATCCGGTCCTGATCTTTGCCGGCGATAAGCCCTTGACCGAGCAGCGCGCGGCGGAGCTCCGGCACGAGTTGGGGTTGGACCGGCCGCTCTGGGAGCAGTACGCGACCTACGTGGCCCACCTCGCGCACGGAGACCTCGGCGTCGGGCTGCACAGCGACCGTCCGGTGCTGGACAGCATTCTCGAGGCTGCCCCGGCGACGGCCGCGCTCACGACGAGCGCGCTCGGCGTGGCGGTGGTCGTCGGCCTCGGCCTCGGGATCGCGGCAGCGCTCGCGCACGGTACCTGGCTCGACACGGCGACGATGACGCTGGCGATTCTCGGGGTCTCGATGCCGGTGTTCTACCTGGCCCTGTTGATGATCATCTTCTTCTCGTTCACGCTCGGGTGGTTCCCCGCGACCGGGCAGGGGGGGCTCTCGCATCTCGCCATGCCGGCGATCGCGCTCGGGCTCGTCTCCTCCGCAGTGCTCGCCCGGCTCGTCCGATCGAGCATGCTCGCCGTGCTCCGCGAGGACTATGTGCAGACGGCGCGGGCGAAGGGGCTGCCCCGCGCGATCGTGGTCCTGCGCCATGCCCTCAAGAACGCGCTGATCCCCATCCTGACGGTCCTCGGCCTGCAGCTGGGCGCGCTGCTCAGCGGGGCCGTGGTGACCGAGACGATCTTCTCCCGCGCGGGTCTGGGCCGGCTCGCCGTCGACGCCATCATGAACCGCGACTATTCGCTGGTGCAGGGGACGGTCCTGTTTTCTGCGGTCATCTACGTCATCGCGAACCTGCTGGTCGACGTGGCCTACGCCGCGGTCGACCCGCGCATCCGGTATGAATGATGCGCGGAGGGCCCGGGGGTGACCGCGTGAGCGCCGGCAAGCCGGTCGCGCGGCCGGCGACGTCCGCGCCGCCAGAGACCGGTGCGCCCGCGCTACGCCGCGCGCCGGCGCTGCTCGCGCGGCGCGCGTCCCGCAGTAAGAACGCGCTCGCGGGCGGTGTACTCCTCGCGCTCATCGGGCTTGCGGTCGTGCTGGCCCCGATCACCAGTCCGTACAGCCCCTTCGCCACGAACCAGCGCGCCGGGCTCGCGCCGGTGAGCGCGGCCCATCTGATGGGCACCGACCGGTTCGGCCGCGATATTTTTTCGCGGGTGCTGTGGGGCGGTCGATTGTCGCTGCTGGTCGGGGTCGTCTCCGTCGCGCTCGCGGCGACGTCCGGCGTGTCCCTCGGGCTGGTGGCGGGGTACTATGGGCGCACCGCGGACACGATCATCATGCGCTTCGTGGATCTCCTGGTGTCGTTCCCAAGCATTCTGCTCGCGCTCGCGGTCGTCGCGACGCTCGGCAGCAGCCTGTTTAACCTGATGATCGCGGTCGGCATCTCGTCGGTGCCGAACTACGTGCGCGTGACCCGGGGGATGGTCCTCACGCTGAAAGAGCGGGAGTTCGTGCTGGCGGCGCGGGTGGCGGGGTGTCCCGCGCATCGGATCATCACGCGCCACATCCTGCCGAACGTGGTGTCTCCCCTGATCGTGCTGACCACGCTCGGGACCGCGGGAGCGATCATCACCGGGTCGACGCTGAGCTTTTTGGGGCTCGGCATCCAGCCGCCCACGCCGGAATGGGGGAACATGCTCGCCGACGGGCGGGAGTTTTTGGCGAACGCCTGGTGGGTGGCGTTCTTTCCGGGACTCGCGATTATGCTCAGCGTGTTCGCGATCAACTTGCTGGGGGACGGCCTGCACGACGTGCTCGACCCGCACGTCCGGTTGTAGCCACGCTGTTCGATCACATCGTCGGGACCGCGCGTGCGGGATCTGGCGCCGCGGACGGATCGCAGACCAGCACATCAGGAGGGGACGGATGGAATTCGAACGCAAGGTGGTGTGGTTGACGGGTGGGGGCGGCCGCATCGGGCCGTCGATCGCGGCCGCGTTTGCGCGGGAAGGCGCCGCGGTCGGGATCTGCGACCTCGACGGCCCGCGCGCGGAACGCGCGGAGCAGGCCGTGCGCGCGGCGGGCGGCCGGGCCGTCGCGATCCAGGGTGATGTCAGCGCCGAAGCCGATGTGGCGCGCATGCTGGACGGCATTACCACGGCACTCGGCCCGGTGGACATCCTCGTGAACAGCCACGGCGTGTCGCCGAACATGCCGCTCCTCGAGATGGACCTCGCGACGTACCAGTCCTCGTTTACCGTCAACACGCAGGGGTGTTTCCTCACGTGCCGCGCGGCGGCGCGGCAGATGGTGGCGCGCGGCGCCCATGGCACGCTGATCAACATCTCGTCGGGCGCCGGGACGTCCGGCCGCCCGGGGTCCTCCGCCTACTGCGCCTCGAAGGCCGCGATCAACATGCTGACACAGGTGTTCGCGACCGAGCTCGGCCCCTACGGCATTCGCGTGAACGCCGTCACGCCGGGACTGGTCACCGATCACCCGCTTCGCCGGGGCGAGGGGAGCCATCCGTACTCTCAACTTAATGATCGACATGACGCCGCTCGGGCGGACCGGCGTCCCGGACGACGTGGCGGCCGCGGTCCTCTCGATCGCCTCGGACCGGCTCGCGTGGGTCACGGGCGCGAATCTCGAGGTGACGGGCGGGTCGCACTGCGGGCGGACGAACGCGCCGTTCACGCCAAGGTTGGGCGCCCAGGGGCGGCCAGCGTAGCATCGACGGATCTCGGAGCAGTCCCGCTGCGGGAGACAGGAAGGGAGCGAATCGCGCAGCGTCCCAGCCAATCCATCGGCCGCGACGACCCGAATACGATAGCAAAGGCCATGTTCGGGTCGTGGGTGGGGAGAGCCTCCCGCGGCCGGCGGTGGCAGAGACGAAACTCGCTCCAGGGAGGGTATGGTATGTACAAGTCCGTGGCTCGGCTCGCGGTAGTCGCCCTGCTGGTGGTATGCACCACGACCATGAGCTTCGCACAGACCCCGACGCTGTACACGCGGCTCGGCGGCATGCCCGCGATCACCGCAGTGGTCGATCAGTTTGTCACGAACGTTGGGGGCGACGCACGGATCAACAAGTTCTTCGCGGCGACCGTCGCGGATCCGCAGCGGCTCGCGGCGTTCAAGACGAACCTCGTCAACCTGATCTGTCAGGGCACCGGCGGCCCCTGCAAGTACACGGGCAAGAGCATGAAGGACGCGCATAAGGGCATGGGAATCACCGACGCCGACTTCAACGCGCTCGTCTCGGATCTCGTCGCCGCGCTGAACAAGTTCAACGTGTCGGCGCAGAACCAGCAGGACCTGCTCGCGATCCTCGGCCCGATGAAGGGCGACATTGTCGGGCAGTAACTGAGAGACCACGCGCTCGTGCGATGACGGGGAGCCCGGATCTGGTCCGCACCGGATCCGGGCTCCCGTGTCCCTCTCCATGACGTCCCGCGGTGCGGGGGGACGCTGAACCGGCAGGATTCCGCATCGCATCGACAAAGCGTATACGCGTCCGCCGGGCGACGCATCCGAGGCCGTGCGCCCGCGGGTCCCAATGGTTTCGTCGATCCTTCACATGATGCTCGTGGACGCCGGGGCCGCGCTTTTGCATGATCGTGCCGCGACCGGGGCGCCGTCATCGAAATCCCGGTCCCCGAATTCCCGTCCCTAATCACCGGCACGCAAGGAGCAGCCATGAGAGCGATCGCGGTGTATCCGGGCAAGGCAGGCAGCGCCCATCTCGCCGATCTCCCCATGCCGGCGCTCGACGACGTGCCGGGCGGGCGGGGCGTCCTGGTCCGGCTCGTGCGGTGCGGCGTGGACGGCACCGACAAGGAGATCCACGCCGCCGAGTACGGCGCGGCGCCGGATGGATGTTCGTTCCTGGTGACCGGCCACGAGAACTTCGGCCGCGTCGAGGCGGTCGGCCCCAACGTCACCGAGTTCAAGCCGGGCGACTTCGTCGTGGCGACTGTCCGCCGCCCGGGCCGCAGCCTGTACGATCTCATCGGCACCTACGACATGACGACGGACGACGTCTATTTCGAGCGGGGCATCAATCTTCGGCACGGATTTCTCACCGAGTACTACGTCGACGATCCCGAGTACATCGTGAAAGTGCCGGACGGGCTGACGCACGTCGCCGTGCTGACGGAGCCGCTGAGCGTCCCGGAGAAGGGCATACTGCAGGCGTACGAGATCCAGCGCCGCCTCAGGGTCTGGCGGCCCCGCCGGGCGGCCGTGCTCGGCGCGGGCACGATTGGCCTACTCGCGACGCTGATTCTTCGCCTCCGGGGACTGGACGTGACGACGTTTGGCTTGGCGCCGAGGCCGCACCTGAACTCCGACCTCGTTGAGGCGCTCGGCGCGCGCTACCTCAGCACCGCGGCCGTTCCGCTGCGCGACGCCGCGCCCCGGTACGGACCGTTCGACCTCATCTACGAGGCGACCGGCTTCTCCCCGCTGGTCTTCGAAGCGATGGAGGTGTTGGGCCGGAACGGGGTCCTGGTGCTGGCCAGCATCACGGGGGGCGACCGCCGCGTCGAGGTCCCGGCGGACAAGATCAACCTCGACTTCGTCCTGGGAAACAAGGTCATGGTCGGCACCGTCAACGGCAACCGCGAGTACTTCGAGGCCGCGGTCCGCGACCTGACGCTGGCCGAGTCGGAGTTTCCCGGGTGGGCGACGCGTCTCTTGACGCATCCGGTGCGGGGCCTGGAGAATTACCGGCAGCTCATCGACACCCTCAACACCGCCCGCGATGCGATCAAGGTGTTCATGGAGATCGCGCCGCTCGGGCGGGACGGCGTCGGGGAGGTCACGCGGGATTATGCCTGAGCGGTACGACGTCGCGATCATCGGCACCGGGGCCGGGGGCGGCACCCTCGCGTACGCGCTCGCGTCCTCGGGGAAGCGCATCCTCTTGCTCGAACGCGGCGGGTGGCTGCGGCGGGAGAAGGAGAACTGGGATGCCCGCGCGGTGTTCGTCGACCAGCGCTACCACACGACGGAGATGTGGTACGACAAGAACGGCCAGCCGTTCCGCCCGGGCACGAACTACTACGTCGGCGGCAACACGAAGGTGTTCGGCGCGGTCCTGCTACGGATGCGCGAGCGCGACTTCGACGTGGTGCGCCACGCCGAGGGAATCTCGCCGGGCTGGCCGCTCCGCTACGAGGACTTTGCGCCGCACTATCTCGAGGCCGAGCGGCTGTACGGCGTCCACGGGCTGCGCGGCTCCGATCCCACGGAGCCGCCCGTGCGACGAGCCGTACGCGTTTCCGCCGATCCGGAACGAGCCGCGCATGCAGGAAGTGTTCGACGGGCTCGCCGCGCAGGGGCTGCATCCGTTTCCGCTGCCCGTGGGTGTCCGCCTCGACGAGGCGGAGCCGCACCTCAGCCCCTGCATCAAGTGCGACACATTTGACGGGTTTCCGTGCCTCGTCGACGCCAAGCACGACGCCCAGACGACCTGCGTGATGCCGGCGCTCCGACATCCCAACGTGACGCTGCGCACCGAGGCGAGGGTGACGCGTCTTTCGGTCGGCGCGAGCGGACGGGAGGTGACCGGCATCCACGTCGAGCGCGACGGGCGCGCCGAGGAGTACGCCGCGGATCTCGTGGTCGTCGCGTGCGGCGCCGTCAACTCGGCGGCGCTGCTGCTGCGCTCCGCGGGGGACCGGCATCCGCACGGGCTCGCCAACAGCTCCGGCATGGTCGGGCGGCACTACATGTGCCACAACAACTCGGCGATCCTGATCGTCTCGCGGAAGCCAAACCCGAGCAAGTTCACGAAGACGATTGGAGTGAACGACTTTTACTGGGGCGCCGACGACTTCGACTACCCGATGGGGCACATCCAGACGCTCGGCAAGTCACTCCCGGCCCAGCTCGAGGGCGATGCCCCGTCGATCCGGATCCCCGGGGTGGAGATGACGCTCGAGTTCATGACCCGCCACGCCACCGACTGGTGGGTCACGACCGAGGACCTCCCCGATCCCGACAACCGCGTGGACCTGACCCCGACGGGCGAGATCCGGCTTGCCTACACGCCGAACAACGTCGACGCGCACAAGCGCCTCCTCGATCGGCTGCGCCGCGCGATGAACCGGGTGGAGGGCGGCGTTGCGCACTTCCTGCCGCAGTCGGCGTACCTGTCGAAGCGCATTCCGCTGGCCGGCGTGGCGCACCAGAGCGGCACGTGCCGGTTCGGGACCGATCCCGCCACGTCCGTGCTGGACGTGACGTGCAAGGCGCACGACGTGGACAACCTGTATGTCGTGGACTCGAGCTTCTTCCCGTCGAGCTCGTCGGTCAACCCGTCGCTCACGGTGATTGCGAACGCGCTTCGGGTCGCCGGTCATCTCCGGGCGCGGCTGGCCTAGTGGACGAGGAGGCGTGTGGGATGGAGCAGGACGGTGATCCGACGGTCGGCGCCGAGGCGGCGCACGCGCGGACGGTGAGGCACATCGACCCGAGCGCGGAGCGGCGCCGCCGGGCGGAGGTGCGGGACGGGCACGCGCCCTGGCACGAGTGGGGTCCGTACCTCTCGGAGCGCCAGTGGGGCACCGTGCGCGAGGACTACTCCGCGGGCGGGAGCGCCTGGGAGTTCTTCCCGCACGACCACGCGCGCTCCCGGGCGTACCGGTGGAGCGAGGACGGCCTCTTGGGGATCTCTGACCACCATCAGCGCCTGTGCTTCGCGCTCGCCCTGTGGAACGGCGAGGATTCCATCCTCAAGGAGCGCCTCTTCGGCCTGACCGGCCCGGAAGGCAACCACGGCGAGGACGTCAAGGAATACTACTTCTACCTCGACGCCACCCCGACCCATTCGTACCTGCGGGCGATGTACCGGTACCCGCAGCGCGCGTTCCCCTACGCCGAGCTTGTCTCTGAGAATGCGCGCCGCGGCCGGTCCGAGCCGGAGTACGAGCTGTTCGACACGGGAGTCCTGGCCGAGCAGCGCTATTTCGACGTGACGGTTGAGTACGCGAAGGCCGCGCCGGACGACATCGTGATCCGCATCACCGTGACGAACCACGGGCCGGATCCCGCGCCGCTCCACGTGCTCCCGACGCTTTGGTTCAGGAACTCGTGGTCGTGGGGCCGCGACGACCGCCGGCCGGTCATCGATGCCATCGAGACTCGGGACGCCTCGACCGGGGGCCCGCGGCTCCTGCGCGCGGTGCATCCCGAGCTCGGCGAGTACTGGCTCGCCTGCGGGGGCGCGCCCGACTTCCTGTTCACCGAGAACGAGACGAACGCGGAACGGCTGTGGAACGTGCCGAACGCCTGCCCGTACACCAAGGACGGGATCAACGACGCCGTGGTGCACGGCGCCGGCGGCCGCGTCAACCCCGCGGGTACTGGGACGAAGGCGGCGGCGCAGTACCGGCTCACGGTCGGGCCGGGGGAGACGGAGACGATCTGGCTGCGCCTGTCGGCGCGCCGCCTCCACGATCCGCTGGAGGAGGCGGGCGAGGTGCTCGCGGAGCGGCACGCTGAGGCCGATGCGTTTTTCGAGGCGCTGGCGGCCCCCGACATGTCGGAGGACGCCCGCCGCGTGCAGCGGCAGGCGTTCGCGGGCCTGATCTGGAGCAAGCAGTACTACGCGTATAACGTCGCGCACTGGCTCGAGGGCGACCCGGCCGGCCCGCCGCCCCCCGCCGAGCGGCGTGAAGGACGCAACGCCGCGTGGCGGCACCTCAACAACTCCGAGATCCTGTCGATCCCCGACAAGTGGGAGTACCCGTGGTTCGCGTCGTGGGACCTCGCATTCCACACGATCCCCCTCGCGCTCGTCGATCCGCAGTTCGCCAAGGATCAATTGCTCCTGCTGCTGCGGGAGTGGTACATGCATCCGAACGGGCAGCTCGCCGCGTACGAATGGGCGTTCAGCGACGTCAACCCTCCCGTGCACGCGTGGGCCGCCTGGCGCGTCTACAAGATCGAGAAGCGGATCACCGGCCGGAGCGACCGGATGTTCCTCGAGGCCGCGTTCCACAAGCTCTTGCTCAACTTCACGTGGTGGGTCAACCGGAAGGACGTCGAGGGCCACAACGTCTTCCAGGGCGGCTTTCTTGGGTTGGACAACATCGGCGTGTTCGACCGCAGCAAACCGCTGCCGGCCGGCGGCCATCTCGAGCAGTCAGACGGGACCGCGTGGATGGGCATGTTCTGCCTCAACATGCTGACCATCGCGCTTGAGCTGGCGCGCGAGAACCGCGTGTACGAGGACGTCGCCACGAAGTTCTTCGAGCATTTCCTCTACATCGCCGGCGCGCTGAACAACGTCGACGGGGACGGCATCGCGCTGTGGGACGACCAAGACGAGTTCTTCTACGACGTGATGCACCTGCCGGACGGCCGCCGGGAGCGTCTCGGGGTGCGCTCGCTCGTCGGGCTCATCCCACTCCTGGCCGTCGAGACGATCGAGCCCGACCTGCTGGACGCCCTGCCCGCCTTCAAGACGCGCCTCGAGTGGTTCCTCGAGCACGAGCCGCGTCTTGCGGGTCTCGTGTCCCGGTGGCGGGAGCCCGGCATGGGCGAGCGGCGCCTTCTCGCGCTGCTGCGGGGCCACCGCATGAAGCGCGTGCTGCGGCGCATGCTGGATCCCCACGAGTTTCTGGGCGACCACGGCATTCGCGCGGTGAGCCGCTACCATGCCGACCACCCGTACGTGTTGCACCTCGAAGGCATGGACTATGGGGTCACGTACGAGCCGGGGGAGTCCACGAGCGGCCTCTTCGGCGGCAACTCAAACTGGCGGGGGCCGGTCTGGTTCCCGATCAACTATCTCTTGATCGAGGCCTTGCAGAAGTTTCACCATTACTACGGCGACGAGTTTCTCGTCGAGTGCCCCACGAGGTCCGGGGAGATGATGTCGCTGTGGGGCGTGAGTCAGGAATTATCCCGGCGCCTGACGCACATCTTCCTGCGCGGCGAAGACGGTCGGCGTCCGGTCTTTGGCGCGAACGAGCTGTTTCAGCGGGATCCGCGCTGGCGGGACTACGTGCCGTTTTACGAGTACTTCCACGGCGATACGGGTGCGGGGCTGGGGGCGAGCCACCAGACCGGGTGGACGGCGCTGGTGGCGAAGCTGCTGGATCAGACGGACGGGCGGTAGCGCCGCGTCCGCGGTGCCTGCGTCAGGCCGTGTGCCGGCGGTCGGGCGTGTGTTCCTGCGCTCCGGCGGCGGTCATCATCGCGCGGCGGACCAGGTGCTCGAGCGGGCGGTCCGGCTCGCGGTCGGCGCGCTTGGCCTCCCGGTAGCAGTCAACGCACAGGGCCGCGCCGTGGTACCGGATCGCCAACCCCTCGTCGGCGCCGCACCCCTGACACGTCGTCTCACGGTAGAGCGGCAGCTCGTTCATCGTCGGGCTTGTGCGGTGCATCGTGGTTCCCCCTTGGGTCAAAATACGGCTCACAGGACGCTACGCTGGCACAGGCTCAGGCTCGAGGATCAGCTCGACCACGGGCGCGATGACCGGAACCGATACCTCGGTCATGAGGACGGGATAAACGTGCTGGTCGACCCCGGCCGCGTGCTTCAGGCAGTAGACGGACACGACCGTGTCCCCGTACCGCGGCGCGATTTCGGCTTCGACCCCGCACTCCGAGCAGATAAACCGCTGCATCGCTGATCGCCCGACCTTTCCAGCTTCGCGCCTCTCACCGGGCGCGAGCCCCTTTACTTCTGAAGACGGCGCGGTCGGCGCCCTGTCTCACGCTTGATCGCAACACCGTTTTACCCATAATGGCGGACCGTCTCAATGGGCTTTTCGTCCCCCGCCTGGTACCAAAGACGGAGCAGGCACGCCCGCGGTTCCCGCGGTCCGCGGGGGTCGGGCGCCGCTTGGCGGAGTTGCAGGGCCGTCGCGCGAAGACTTACAGGCGCGATCGCCCTGGATCGCGGCCATGAGACGAATGGCCTAGGAGGCGCGTGTGAAAGTTTACATCGCGACCGACATGGAAGGGATCTCCGGCATCGTCGATCGGGGCCAAATCTCGCCCCCGGGCCTCGACCTCGCGCGCGGCCGCCGGTTTCTCACCGACGACACCAACGCGGCGATCCGCGGCGCGCTCGCGGCGGGTGCGGGCGAGGTGGTCGTCTCCGGGGGCCACGGCGGCAACGGGATGCGCAACATCATCGACGAGCGCCTCGACGAGGCGGCGTGGCTCGTCAGCGGCGACAGCCGCCGGTCGATGATGGAGGGGCTCGATGAGAGCTTCGCCGCCGTGGTGCTGATCGGATTCCACTCGCGCCACGGCCGCAGCGGCGTGCTCGATCACACGATCACCGCGCGCGATATCTACGAGATCCGGATCGAGGGACGTCCGATCGGGGAAATCGGTCTCAACGGTCTCGCCGCCGGCCGCCACGGGGTGCCGGTGGTGCTGGTCAGCGGCGACGACCGGTTGGTGGGAGAGACGCAGGAGTGGTTCCCGTGGGCGGTGCCCGTGGTGGTGAAATACGCGATCGGCCGCCACGCGGCGCGGTGTATGCATCCCGAGCGGGCGCAGGAGCTGATCGAGCGGTCGACCGCCGACGCCCTCGGGCGTCTTGCGACCATGGCGCCGCTCGTCCTGCCGCCGCCGCTCGCGGTCGAGGTCCAGTTCAAGCGCACGTCCCACGCGGATGAAGCGGAGCGTGCTGCGGGTGCCGCGCGCGTCGACGGCTGCACGGTCGGCACGAGTGCCGTGGACGTCGAGACGGCGCTGCGCTTCGTGCAGACGTGCATCAAGCTTGGGGCGACGGCGCAGACTGCGCCGATGCGGTAAGGAGGAAACGGCGTGAAAGTTTATATCTCGGTGGATGTCGAAGGTGTCGCGGGGATCGTCGATCAGGCGCAGGGATCGGCTCCGGGGCTGGACTACGCGCGGGGCCGCCGCTTGATGACTCGAGAGGCGGCGGCCGCCGTGCGCGGCGCGCTCGCCGCGGGCGCCACGGAGGTCTGGGTGTCCGACGGGCACGGCGCGAACGGGATGCGGAACATCCTGATCGAGGACCTGCCGCCGGACTGCTGGCTGATCAGCGGCGACGGCCGGCCGATGGGGCAGGTGGAAGGCCTCGACGGGTCGTTCGCGGCGCTGGCGCTCGTCGGGTACCACACCCGGCACGGGGTCTCCGGCGTGCTGGATCACACCATTAACGGACGCGTCGTCTACGATCTCACCTTGAACGGCCAGCCGGTGGGCGAGGCGGAGCTCAACGCCGCGGTGGCCGGACACCTCGGGGTCCCCGTCGTCTTCGTGTCGGGCGACCACGCGCTGATCCGAGAGGTCGGGACGAGCCTGCCGTGGGCCGAGGGGGTAGCGGTGAAGGAAGCGATCGGGCGGCACGCCAGCAGGGCGATGCACCCCGAACGCGCCTGCCGCGCGATCGAAGAAGGGGTCGCGCGCGCGCTGGGCCGCGTCGGGCAGGCGCGCCTCTTCGAGATCGGGACGCCGGTCGCGTCGGACGTCACGTTCAAGTACACGACGATGGCGGATTCCGCCGCCCGGCTCCCGGGTGCGCAGCGGGTCAGCGATCTCACGATCCGCCTGACCGCGCCCGACGCCGTCGCGGCGTTTCCGCTGATCATGGCGGCGATCCAGCTCGGCGGGTTCTCGATGGCCGCGCCGATGAAGCTCGGCGGCGGCGGCGCGCCGGGGACGTAGCGAGCGGGCCGGCGGCGGACGTGCGGTGCGCGTGGAACGCGACGATGCGGAGGTGTGGAGATGGCGGGATTCACGGCGGAGTCGATCGCGGATCTGAAGCGGCGCGCGTGCGGGCGGATCGACGAGTTGGAGCCCGCGCTGATCGCGGTCTCCCGGAAGATCTGGGAGACGCCTGAGCTCGGGTTCCAGGAGCAGCAGGCGGTGCGGTGGCTCGCGCCGCTGCTCGAAGAGTCCGGGTACGCCGTTCAAACGGGCGTCGGCGGCCTCGACACCGCGTTCACCGCCCGGCGCACGGGCGCGTCCCCGGGCCCGACGGTCGGCGTGTTCAGCGAGTACGACGCCCTGCCGGATCTCGGCCACGGCTGCGGCCACAACTTGCTCGCGATCTCCGGCGTCGGCGCCGGGCTCGGGCTCGCGGCCGTGATCGGGGAGCTGCCCGGGACGGTGCGGGTGCACGGCACGCCGGCGGAGGAGGGCGGATCGGGCAAGACGCTGCTCCTCCGGGAGGGCGCGTTCGACGGGCTCGACTTCGCGCTGATCTTCCACCCGAGCTCGGACGCGAACGTGCTCGAGCGGATGCGAACGGGCCAGGGCATCGTGTTCACGTTTACCGGAAAGCATGCCCACGCCGCGTCGAATCCTGATCTCGCGATCGACGCGCTCAACGGCGTCATCGCGCTGTTCAACAACGTGAACCTGCTGCGCCAGCATTTCCGGCCGGACGTGAGCGTGACCGGCAGCATCCCCGACGGCGGCGGCCGGCGGTCGATGCCGATCACGGCGAGCGCGCGTATCGTGGTGCGGGTGTTCGAGGGCGAGACCGACTTCGCCGCGCTGCGGGAGATGGTCGTGAACTGCGCCCGCGGCGCCGCGCTCGCGACCCGCACGGGCCTCAAGATTGAGTACGGCAACCTCGAGCGCGGCATGAAGCTGAACGATGTCGTGACGGCGCTCGCCGCCGAGAACGCCGGGCGGCTCGGGATCGATCTCGGCCGCCGCCGGACGACGGGCGGCATGTCGGACTTCGGCAACGTCTCGCACGTGGTGCCCGCGACGCATTTCAGCACCGCGACGTGGCCCGCCGGGGTCACCGCGCACACGGTCGAGGCGGTGGCGGCGAGCTGCCGCCCGGAGGCGTTTGCCGCCGCGCTCGCCGCGGCCAAGATCGAGGCGATGACCGCGATCGATCTCCTGACCCGGCCCGAGGCGGCGGCGCGCGCGCGCGAGGAGTTCCGCGCGCGGGACACCGGCACCATCCCCGTGAACCCGGACGCCTAGCCGTGCGTTTGGTATGGAGAGCGCGGTGCGCCGGCAAGGTTTCATGGGTTCTGCGCGAATGGTGTGGAACAGCAACGCGATCCAAGAGGAGGTGCACGGATGACGCACTCGATCACGCAGGGAGACACGCGCGCCGAGGGTGGACGCCGGCGGTTGTCACGGCGGGAACTGCTGCGCCTGGCGGCCGCGACCGGCGCCGCCGCGTCGTTCGGACGCGTGTTGGGCGTGCCCGGCGGGGCCTCGGCCGCCGCTCCCGCGCCGGGCGGCGAGCTCTCCTACGGTTTGACGAACCGGTTCGACACGCTCGACCCGAACGTCACCACGTTCTCCGACGTCGGGCGGATCGCGTACCACCTCTTCGACCCGCTCGTCTGGGAGTCGAAGCCCGGGGTGTTCGTCCCGGGGCTTGCCGAAAGCTGGGAAGTCAACGCGGCCGTCGATCAGTACACCTTCCACCTGCGGCGCGACGTCAAGTTCCACGACGGCACCGCGTTCAACGCCGACGCGGTCAAATTTACCTTTGACCGCATCGTCGACCCGAGCCTCAAGTCGCAGAGCGCGTTCTCGGTGATCGGGCCGTACCAGAGCAGCACCGTCGTGGACCCGTACACGGTGGTCGTCAAGTTCCAATCGCCCTACGCGCCGTTCCTCAGTTCCGTCGCGCAGTCCGTGCTGGCCCCGGTGTCGCCCGCGGCGGTCCAGAAGTACGGCAAGGACTTCGGCACCCATCCTGTCGGGACCGGCCCGTTCAAGTTCGACTCGTATCAGACGGACAGCGTCGTGCGGATGGTGAAGAACCCCGACTATCGATGGGCGCCGTCGATTTTCAAGCATCAGGGGCCTCCGTACCTCGACGCGATCAGCTGGCGGATCATTCCCGAGCCCGCGACGCGGCTGGCCGCGCTCAAGTCCGGCGAGACCCAGGTGATCCAGGACGTCCCGACGCAGGAGTACGCCGGGCTCCAGCACGACGGCACGATCCAGCTGCTGCAGGGCCCGCTCGCCGGATCGGGATTTACCATGATGATCAACGTGACCAAGGCGCCGACCGACGACGTGCGGGTCCGCCAGGCGCTCGAGTGGGGCCTCGACAAGACCGCACTGATCAAGGCGGTGTGGCAGGGCGTGTATCAGCCCGCGCCCAGCGTCATCACCTCCTCGACCTTCGGCTACGACCCCGCGACCCGGAACGTCTACCACTACGATCCGAAGAAGGCCGCGTCGCTGCTCGACGAGGCGGGCTGGAAGATGGGTCCGTCCGGCGTCCGTCAAAAGGGCGGACAGGATCTCGTGCTCGAGATGTATTACCGGTCGGACGACTCGGATTTTGTGGGGATGGCGACGTTCATGCAGGCCATCTACGGGCAGATCGGCATCAAGATCGACCTCCAGGGGCTGGCGCAGGCCGGCTACTTCGCCGCCGTCCGCGCGGGCAAGCATAATCTCCAGTACTGGTGGGAGACCGGCGCCGACCCGGATGTGGTGCGGGTTCTCTTGTATTCGAAGAACGCCGACGGCGGGACCAACCGGAACCGCTACAAGAACGCCGACATGGATCACCTGATCGACCAGGCGGCGGCGACGACGAACGCGGTGTCGCGGAAACAGCTCTACGCGGAGATCCAGATGAAGACGCTGCAGGAGGCGATCATGGTGCCGGTCGCGGACCCGCTCAATATCTTCGCGTACGGGAAGGCCCGCGTCACCGGACCGGTGCTCGACTGGTCCTCCACGGACCTCTTGCTGTACGACGCGCAGTTGCTGAAATAGCGGTTCTCTCCGGGCGACGTGTAGGAACCGTGGGGGCCGGCGCGCGCCGGCCCCCACGCCGTCGCCGTATGAGCACGGGCGATCTCGGCGATCGCTGACTCTCGGGAGTGTCAACGTTTGCACTCGTCGAACGACGCCGTCCACGCCATTTTTTGACAGCACGATTCACCTCGATCTCGTCCCTCACATCCACATCCCTCTTTGGAAAGGAGTCGGACCCTGCCGCGTCCAAAGGGCGAGCGAATCGCGAACACCAAGCACGGCAACTGATCTTCCACGCATGGAGGCCAAGCTGATGATTCCCACGATGCACCCAGTTTCCCACAGCCGGCGAGACTTCTTGCGCTGGATGGTCATGGGAGGCCTCGGCACGGCCGCCGGCGCGGCCCTGGCGGCCGGCGCAGGAGCGGACGCGGACGCGGCCACTGCCCGTCCCAATCTGACGGTCGTCGGGCCGGCTCTACTGGGGGACTCTCGACTTCCGAAAGCTCGCGGACATCAATGAATGGCTCGTCGCCACGCTCATCTACTCGGCGCTCGTTCGCAACGACGATCAGTTTCATCCGATTCCCGACCTCGCACAGAAATGGCAGACCCCGGACGAGAAGACGTACGTGTTTCAGCTGCGCCGTGCGAAGTTTCACGACGGCACCGACGTCACCAGCGGCGACGTAAAGGCGACGTTCGACAAGCTGCTCGATCCAACTTTCGGTGCGCCTAATAGGCCCCTGTTCGCAGCGATTCAGGCGGTTGAGGCGCCTGATTCTCAAACGGTCATTATGCGGCTCGGCACGCCGAACCCGCGCACTCATGGCATTCCTCGCGTGGGTCGGGATCGTCCCAGCGCATTACGCCGAGCAGCATCCCGACCAGGTCGCGACGAATCCAATCGGCAGCGGACCGTATAAATTCGTCTCGACGATTCAACAAAACCAAACTATTCTCGAAGCGTTCGACGACTATTGCGGTGGCAAACCCGTATTTCAACAGTTGTAGCTCCGCGTCGTGCCCGACGCCACGACGCGCACGGTCGAGATCCAGAGCGGGAACGCCGATGTCGCGACCAGCATCGCGTTTTCAGACGTCGTGATTTTGACGCGCGATCCCAAAGTCTACATGGTGCAAGTGCCGCCAAACGGATTCAGTTATCTCGGTCTCAATCTGCAGAATTCGATGCTCGCAGACCTCAAGGTGAGGCAGGCCATCGCGTATGCGATCGACCGAGACGCCATCAACAAGGCCGTATACTCGGGACTCGCTACCAAAGCGACCGGGCCGGTCATCCCCACATCCTGGGGGTACGAGTCGCACGTGACAGTCTACACGTACGATCCGGCGCGATCCAAGCAACTGCTGGCCGCGGCGGGACATGGCGCTGGACTCAAATTCACACTCACCTTCCCCAACATGCAAGAGTTTGAACAAATGGGGACGATCCTCAAGGAACAGCTGGCTGCGGTAGGAATTGCCGTCGACCTCAACCAGCAAGAATACACGGTGTTGGTGTCGCAGGTTATCAAGGGACAGATGGGCGACATTCTACTTGGGTTTGGCTGGGGCCAACAAATGGACCCCGAACAACATATGTACAGGCAGTTTCTCTCAACGAATCAGCCACCGAACGGTTACAATTTTGTCCACTACGCGAACCCCCAAGTGGACAAGCTGCTGATCGCCGCGAATTCAACGCTCGCCACGTCACAGCGCAAATCCGCGCTTAGCCAGGTGGAGAAGATCTTGGCCGTCGATCTCCCTTACGTCTATCTCTTTAATGTGCCGGAGTATTGGGCCGTATCGGAACAAGTCGCTCGGGTGATGGCGCCAGCGCCGATGGATCGCCGCTACCTCGAGTTCGCGATGCGCGGCCAGAAGAAGTAACGGGTCACGCCGTGACATACGGCAGTGCGGCGCATCGCGAACGCTCGCCGCGCGGGCGTGGCTTCCTCGCAGCACGGGCGGGCTGACCAAGATGGGTCGCTACCTCCTGAGCCGCCTAGCGACGATGCTGATCACGCTCGCGGTTGTGACCGCTGTAGTCTACCTGGTCATCAGCCTGACCCCGGGAGATCCCGTCGCCTTCATGCTCGGTCCGGCGGCGTCGCAGCAGCAGGTCGTACAGATCCGGCACCTACTCGGCCTCGACCAACCCCCATGGCAGCGGTATCTCTGGTGGCTATGGCGCGCCGGACACGGTGATCTCGGCGTCTCGCTCCGCAGCGGCGCGCCGGTACTGCCGACGCTTCTGGCGCGCTTTCCTGCGACCGTCGAGCTGATGGCCGGTGCGATGATCGTGGCGTTGGTCATCGCAATTCCGGTCGGTGTGCTGTCGGCTGCGAAGCGCAACTCCTGGATCGACGCCATCAGTCGGATCGTAGCCCTGTTCGGAATTTCCATGCCCGCGTTTTGGCTCGCCCTGATTGCCATCCTCGCGTTCGCCTTCTACTGGCCGGTGTTTCCTCCGTCCGGCATTGGCGGAATCGACCATCTAGCGTTGCCGGCGGTCGTGCTCGGCTCTGGTCTCGCGGGTGTGGTCATGCTCGCGGGGGTTGGACCGTGGATCTCGCCGTATCGTCCGGACGCGATCGCCTTGACGGCGCAGCACCAGCCGATGTCATGGGCGCACCCGCTTGGGACGGACGTCTTTGGCCGCGACGTTCTGACCCGCCTCATGTATGGGTTGCGGACATCGCTCGCCATCGCTGTGTTCGTCGACGGACTGGCACTGCTCGTGGGCGTGGCCGTGGGATTGTTGAGCGCGTATTACGGGGGGACGCTGGATCTCTTGCTCATGCGGGTGACCGATGCGTTTCTCGCCTTCCCCGCCCTGTTGTTTGCGCTCGCGATCATGGCCGTGCGAGGCCCCGGATTCGGAAATCTCGTGCTCGCGCTTCTTTTGAAGGAATGGACAGGGTACGCGCGGTTGGCGCGCGCCGAAGGCCTGAAGGCTCGAGAGATTGAATACGTCGAGGCCGCGCGGGCATTGGGGGCTTCGCACCGTACCATTATCGTGCGACACATGCTGCCGAGTGCGATGAGTACGATCGTGGTCTATGCGACGCTGGCTTTGTCGATTCCTATTCTCGCCGAAGCCACCCTCAGTTTTCTTGGGCTGGGGCTGCCGGTTGACACGGCAAGTCTCGGGAATATGATCAACATTGATCACGGATATATGCGCCAAGCGTGGTGGGCGGTCACGTTCCCTGGGATCGCCGTTGCGGCCATCGTTCTGGCGTTTAATTTCATCGGCGACGGACTCCGGGACGCGCTGGATCCTCGACTGCACGCGTGACCGGATGGAGATGACCGGGTGTTCTGAGCGACGCGGCCGAGCCGCCAGACGCACCGCTCGGGCGTGGACGCGGCCCTAGGAGGCTGAGCGAGGCGGATGAGAGGAGTCGTGAGATCATGGTGATTGTTGATGTGCACGTCCACCTCGTTCACGAGGAAGACGACATACGGCCCGGGATTCAGTTGCAGACGCCCGAGATGCTGCTGGAGGTCATGGACCGGTTGGGTATTCAGACGTCCGTGGTGTTCGGCGTTCCGGGAGTATGGGACCATGCCCACGAAAACGAATTGGTATACGCGGCAGCCAGCAAGTATCCGAAACGGTTGGTCCCCGTTGGCCTCGTGAACCCACGCCGTGGACGTCGCGCCATCGATGAGGCACGGCGCTGCATCAAGGAACTAGGCTTCAAGGGTATCAAGGTCCGACCCGATAGCCACTGCGTTCCCGCGAACTGCCGACCCATGCATGCCCTCGTAGACGAATGCGCGTCCCTGAACGTTCCGCTGCTGATCCACAGCGGACGCACCCACTGGTCTCACCCCTTGACGATCGGGGATTTGGGCACGAGACCATCCGGGTGCGAAGATCCTGATGCAGCACATGTTCGACATCACCGGTAAGTATGCCATTGGTGTCGCCAAGCGGAACCCGCACCTATACGTTGAGACCGCAAGCCACCTGTCGCCTTTTCTCATTCGCGAAATGGTCGCAGCCGTCGGGTCCCAGCGCGTGATGTTTGCAAGCGATAGTCCGCCCTTGGAAACGGAAATCGAGCTACTTAACTTCCGGTGCGCCGGATTGTCCGCGGAAGATGAGGTCAATGTGCTGGGCCGGACGGCGGTCTCGTACTGGGGCTTGAGAGAGGACGGATACGTCCAATGATTATCGATTGTCACACACATCTGGGTGAAGATCTTGCCGAAGACTTTGAACAAGATACCGGGTCCTTGTTGCGATTGATGGACGAGGCGTCTATCGATCGATCGGTCGTGTTCGGCTTCGGTGGGGCTCCTGCTGGTGGAATCCAACGCGATCGTCAGTGCGGCCGCCCGTGCTCATGCCGACCGGCTCATCCCGTTGCTTATCGCGAATCCGGGCGAGGTTCCGAAGCGCGAGCGCGCAACCTACTCCCGCACGTTGCTACGCCGGATGCGCGACGAAGGGTTCCGGGGGATCGTGCTTCATCCCATGATGCACAATCTTTTGATCGCCCATCCGACCGTCATCGACCTCTGCACCGCGTGCGGTCGCGACGGCTATCCCGTCGTGATTCATCTCCTTTCGCAGTGGGTCGATGAAACGAGCTCCGTGCCCGATTTGGTCCGGGCGTACCAGCGGACGAACTTTATCGTACCCTCGGTGTATTGGAACGCCGGCGGCATCGGGCTTCTCACCCCGCACTCCAACGTGTATTTCGACTTGAGTAAAGGCTACGCGCGGATTACGGTGCAACCATTGCTGGCCGCCGTTGGATCGAGCGATTGCTGTTCGCGAGTGAGTCGCCGATGGTTCGCCGAAGCTCGAAGTCGAGAAACTGCGCCATAGCCGGCTCTCCGGCGACGAGCAGGAGGCCGTCTTCTGGCGCAATGCGAGCCGGTTGTTTCTCCCACCGTAGGACGGTGTGATCCGTGATTGCTCAAAGGGGTGCACAAGGCGGTGTTGCATCCCTTGCAACAGGGCGCCGACGCCACGCCGTTGCTGAAATAGCCTTCGCCCGCACGACGTCTAAGAACCGTGGGGGCCGGCGCGCCGGCCCCCACGGTGTCTCCCCCGCGATCCCGTTCCTCCGGGCGCCTTCCCGCCTGCCTCGTGATCTTCTCAAGATCCCAACTGGCCGTTCACAGGATCTCCACCCGGCTCGGGTATCCTACGAGTGGAGGCGGGAACACCGAACTTCCCCCGCCAGGAAAGAGAGGGACGGACGATGCGTACACTCACGGCGGCAGTAGCGGTAGTCATGATGGTTGCGGTGGCGTCTCTCGGTTTCGCGAGCGTCAGCGAGGCTCAGACGACGGGGTTGCAGGTCCAGGGCACCCTCGCCGGGGTCAATTGTCAGACCGGGCAAGTGGTCTTGAATACCTCGGGGGGCCAGACGACCGTGGACGCGACGGACCAGTCCGCGGTGGACCTGAATGGCTCGCCGATCGCGCTGTGCTCGCTCGCGTCGTACACGGGAGCGGCCGCAACCGCGACCGTGGTCCCGAGCAACAACGAGTTCGTGCTGGGGCAGATCGACGTGACCGCGCAGGCGGCCGCCCCGGCGCCGGCCACCGTCTCGAGCGGCTCCTCGGCGCTCGGTTTGGCGCTCGGCGCGCTCGCGATCGGCGCCCTCGGGTACCTGATCGGCAAGAGCGCGGCGCAGGCTCCGGTCCCCGTGCCGGCGTACAACACCAATAACTACCGCGATCCGCGCTGCCAGAACAATAACAACAGGTGGTGCCACCGGTAGCAGCCGGATGACGCCGAGCGGGCCGCGGGGCGATGAGCCCCGCGGCCCGCTGCCATACGGAGGCCGCACGCCTTACCCGGGTGGTGCGGCCTCCGCGTCGGCCGTCGACGGCGCCGGTGCCCGGTCCGTCGTCGAGGCCCGCGATCACGATGAGGCAGCACGCGAACGTCAGCAGATGGACGACCGTGCACCACAGGCAAATGGATCCGACGAGGAACAGCTCAGCGTAGACAAGGTAGAAGACGAACGCCAGTCCCCCGAGCGCCCATACCGCACGGATGGTCCCCGCGGTGCCGCCGCCCGGGACCGCCGCGAGGCCGGCCAGCACCGCGAACCACAGCAGGCCGAGGATGGGTACCGGCACCGGTCCCACGTTCGACTGGGGGCTGGTGGTGACGCGCTCGCAGTTGATGACGCCGACGGTCGGACAGGCGAGCGTCACGCCCTGCGTGAAGTGCGCGACGGTCAGGTAGCCGGAGATCCCGATCCCCAGGGCGCATAGCACGTACACTGCCGGCCGCTTCCACGCGCCGGCGCGCGGCACAGCGCTCACGGGACGGTCGTCAGTGCGCGCCCGTGAGGGTGGTGTGGATGATCAGCTGAATCGCCGGCACCTGACACACCGCCGCCGGTTTATTGCCTGTCGCCACGCAGATCGCGCCGGTCAGGACGTCGGCCGTGCCGACGATCCCGCGCGCCTCGGGGGTAGACGGGTCGGAGAGGCGGGACGCGATCTGCGTCCAGGTCTTGCCCGCGAGGAGGTCCGGCGGGAAGCTCGCGCCCGAGAAGACGTACTGGTTCGCGATGTCGACGAACGGGATCGATCCGGCCGCGTCGGCCGGTACGTAGGGCGGCGAGTCGTACTTCTGGAGCAGCGCGAGCTCGCTCGCGTCGGGCGTCTCGAGGGGCGGGTACTGGCCGTTCACCTTGGTGTTGGTCTGCATCTCCACGGGCGTGAAGTCGACGTACTGGCTGTGGTAGGTGGCGCCGTGGAACGTGAACGTGGGCGTGCCCGGGAAGACGTCATCCGTGGCCGAGTGGCTCAGGCCCAGGTTCTCGAAGCGGCCGAAACGGTTCAGCGCGATGACGATGCCCCAGCGCTCCGCCGCGCAGTAGGGACAATACTCCGCGCCCATGTACAGAATGCGCGGCAGCCCGGATTTCCCGAGCAGCGTGGGGCCCTTCAGGTGTGCAAAGGTGCCCTGCGCCGAGCCCGCGCCGACCGCGCCTACCTCGGAGATCGGGATCGACTCCAGGCTCGTCAGGAGCGCCGGGGGCACGGGACCGGCGGCCATGACCACCGCGCTGCCGTGGTTGAGCAGCTTCACCGCGACCATGATGCCGATCACCACGACCGCCGCGAGTCCGACGAGCAGCGCGAGCGGCGGTCCCTTCCGGCGCGGCGCGGCCTTCGTGGCGCCGCGGGGATTCGTTCGGTCCTGTTTGGGTGTTTGTGTGGGCTTAGACATGCTTCCATTATAGGTGGTCGCGCGTGCAAGAGCATTGCCCGCCGAGCCCTTCCACGGGCGCCCGAGGTCCCCGGCCGTAGGAATGTCCCGGACGCTCCTGGAAGGAGCACCGCGCGGACGCGAGGGAGACCGGTTGCGATGACGCCGACGATCGAGCAGCGCAAGATGGGCGAGGCGATCGACCGCCTGGTCAGCATCGAGGTGACCGGCCGGGGGGTGATCGGCGATCTCTATGCCGCGGCGCGCCTCGCGCAGCCTGGTCCGCTCTGCATGGACGCCGCGGTGCGCCTGCTCGCCCGGGTGCGCAAAGGGGACGCCGTCATCCTGGCGACGGGCCTGCCGACGTACCCGTGGTGTTCCGGGGAGCAGGACGGGCCCGTGGGCGCCGCGACCCTCGCCCGCGCCCTCGTCGTGGGCCTGGGGGCGCGCCCGGTGATCGTGACGGATCCGGTGAACGTGGAGATCTGCCGCGCGGCGCTCGGAGGGGCGGGGCTCTACGTCGGTCCGCTCGAGGACGTCGCGCGGCTGCCGACGACCGCCGCGGTGCTGCCGTTTCCCCTCGCATGGGATGAGGCGAAGACGCGGGCGGGGGATCTGCTTGACGCCCTGCGTCCGTCGGCCCTGATCGCGGTCGAGCGTCCGGGCGCCAACGAGCACGGCCACTACCACGCCTCGGCGGGCCGCAGTATCACCGACCACTGCGGTAAGATCGACGCGCTGTTCGAGCTGGCGCGCGGCCGTGAAACGCTCACGATCGGGATCGGCGACGGCGGCAACGAGCTCGGCGCCGCCGCGATTCGCGAGGCCGTGCTGCGCGCGGTGCCGGGCGCGTCACAGTGCCGCTGCCCCTGCGGGGGCACCGTCGTGCCGGCGCTCGAGACCGACCTGTTCATCGCCGCCGCAATCTCGAACTGGGGTGCGTACGGGATCGAGGCCGCGATGGCGATCCTGCTCGGGCGGCCCGAGGTTCTCCACCCGCGCGACATCGACGCGCGCACCTACGAGCGGTGCGCGGCGGCGGGCGCGAACAACGACGGACCGGGACTTCTGGACGTCGGCGCGGACGCGATCGCCGCGCCGCTGCACGGGCACGTGGTGGACCTGCTCGGCCGCATGGTGCAGAGCGGGATCGATTTCGGGCGCCTGCACCGCGACCTGCGGTACCCCTGGCTGTGAGGCGCGGGCCCTCGATCACGGGCCCGCGCAACGACGCACGCGCACGGCCGCACAGGCCGATGCCGAATGGAGGGATGGGACGATGCGCCTCAAGAAGGACGTCGCCAAGATGCTCGAGCGTGAGCGGATCTGCCGCGTCGCCACCGCGGCCCAGGACGGCACGCCGCACGTGGTGCCGGTCTGCCACGTCGTCCGGGGCGGCAAGATCTACTTTGCCACCGGCCGCGACAGCCGCAAAGTCCATGATCTTCGGGCCAATCCACGGGCGGCCGTCGCCGTCGACGTGTACTCCGAAGAGTGGTCGCACCTCATCGGCGTCACGGTGCAGGGCACGGCCCGGCTCATCCGCGCGGGCTCGGAGTTTCGCGCGCTGCGCAAGCGGCTCTACGAGAAGTACCCGCAGTACCCTGAGGAGGCGGCGATCAGCGAGCGCGACGACCTGTTCGTCGAGGTCACGCCGACGCACGTGAGCGACTGGGGCCTCGGCTAGCGGCCGCACGATCGCGGGACGCCGGCCGTTCTGAGAGGGATCCTCGGCGCGGCCCCGAACGGTGCGAGCGGGACGTCCGACGGATCGATAACGCGCTCGGGGTGAACCGGTGAAACTGATACTCGCGATCGTGCCCCAAAGAGAAGCGGGCGACGTGATGCAGGGTCTCGTCGCCGCGCAGTTTCACGTGACGCGGTTCGCCAGCACCGGCGGGTTTCTGCGCCGCGGCAACGTGACGCTGCTGATCGGGACGGACGACGCGAAGGTCGATGAGGCGCTCGTGATCATCAAGCGCCTCGGGGGATCTCGCGGGAACGCCCATGAGGGCGGCACCGCGCTTGTGCTGAACGTGACCCAGTTGGTCCGTGTCGACGGCGGCGCCGGCCAGGCGTCCCCCGTGCAGTAGCCGGCGCACGCGCTCCACTCCGCCGCCGGCGCGCCCGAGCCAGGAGGCCACCGCATGCGCATCACCGCCGTGAAGACGCTCGTCACGTGCCCCGTCCGCAACTATGTGCTCGTCAAGATCGAGACCGATGACGGCGTGTACGGCTGGGGGGACGCGACCCTCAACGGCCGCGAGCTCGCGGTGGCGGCGCTCCTCGAGCAGCACCTCGCGCCGCTCTTGATCGGGCGTGACCCGGACCGGATCGAGGACACGTTTCAATACCTCTCTCGCGGCTCGTACTGGCGCGGCGGGCCGGTCCAGATGACGGCGATCGCCGGCATCGACTTCGCCCTCTGGGACATCAAGGGCAAGCGCGCCAACCTCCCGGTGTACTCACTGCTCGGCGGGCGGTGCCGGGACGGCGCGCTCGCGTACACGCACGCCAGCGGCGTGGACGCGTCCGCGGTCGAAGCGCGGGTGCGCGAGGCGATGGCGCGCGGCTTCAAGGTGGTTCGCGCCCAGGTCGGCGTGCAGGGCGCCGGGCTGCGCGGCACCTACGGCGTGCCGGAGGGCCAGCCGACCGAGGCCTCGCTCCCGCGGGAAGAGACGTGGGAGCCCTCGGTGTACCGCCGGGCGGTGCCGCGGCTCCTCGAGCATCTCCGGAGCCGGCTGCCCGAGGAGCTCGAGCTGATCCACGATATTCACGAGCGCCTGACGCCGATCGAGGCGGCCGGCCTCGCCCGGGAGCTGGAGCCGTACCACTTGTTCTTCCTCGAAGATCCCCTGCGCCCCGAGCACCAGGAGTCGTTCCGGCTGATCCGGCAGCACACGACGACCCCGCTCGCGATGGGCGAGCTGTACTTCAACAAGTGGGAGGCGCTGCCGGTCATTACCGAGCAGCTGATCGACTACATCCGGTGCGATCTCGGGCACACCGGCGGGATCACCGAGGGGCGGAAGATCGCGGCGATCGCGGAGCCCTACGGCGTCCGGACCGCGTGGCACGGGCCCGGCGACATCGGGCCGATCGTCCACGCCGCGAACGTCCACCTCGACCTGGCCGTGCCCAACTTCGGGGTGCAGGAGATGGTGTTCTTCGGCGACCAGGTGCGGGAGGTCATCCCGGGCGGCCCGACGTACCGCGACGGCTACCTCACGGTGACCGACGCTCCGGGCCTCGGCACCGACGTCAACGAAGCGGCGGCCGCCAAATATCCGTACCGGCGCGCCTACCTGCCCGTCACGCGCCGGCTCGACGGCTCCATGCACGACTGGTAGGGCCGGGTCCCCCGCGGCCGCTACGCGCGGGCCGGCTCGGGATTCCGGTCGAGCGGGATCGCCTCTCCGGTCTCCTCGTCGAACAGATGCACCGCGTCGCGGTCGAACGCGACCTTCACCCGCAGGCCGAGCGGCGCGCCGGCCCCCGTGCGGTCGAGCACCGTGACCGACGATCCGCCGGTCAGCCGGATGAAGAGATACGTGTCCTCCCCCATGATGTCGGTGTCCTCGACGACGCCCTCGAGCCACGGCCCCGCGCCCTCGCCGGCGCCGGCCGTCCAGCGCACGTGCTGCGGGCGCACGCCGAGCGTCGCGCCGCCTCCAGCGGCGGCGGCCCGCGCCGGGGGCCCCGCCACCGCCTGGCCGTCGGGCAGCACGCACTCCGTCCCGGCCGCGGCGTCCCGGACCGTGACCGGCATCAGGTTCATCGCCATCGCGCCGATGAAGCCCGCGACGAAGACGTGCGCGGGGTGCCGGTAGATCTCCGCCGGCGCGCCGACTTGGACGACGACGCCCTTGTTCATTACGACGACCCGGTCGGACAGCGCCATCGCCTCGGCCTGATCGTGCGTCACGTAGATCGTGGTGATCGGAAACTGGCGGTGGAGGCGCTTGATCTCCCCGCGCATCTGCATCCGCAGCTTCGCGTCGAGGTTGGAGAGGGGCTCGTCCATGAGAAACGTCTGCGGGCGCCGGATGAGCGCGCGCCCCAGCGCCACGCGCTGCTGCTGTCCGCCGGAGAGCTGGCGGGGCAGCCGGTCGATCATCGGCGTGAGGCCGAGCACCTCGGCCATCTCGTTGACGCGGCGGGTGCGCTCCTCCCGCGGCACGCCGCGCATCCGCAGCGGAAACTCCATGTTCCCGCGCACGCTCTTCGACGGATAGAGGGCGTAGTTCTGGAAGACCATAGCCATGTCGCGGTCCCGAGGATCGAGGATCGTGATGTCGCGGCCGCCCAGCCAGACCGTCCCGGTCGTCGGGGGGATCAGCCCGGAGATGATGTTGAGGAGCGTCGTCTTCCCGCAGCCGCTCGGCCCCAGGATCGTGACGAACTCGCCGTCGGCGACGGTGAGGTCCACCGGCTCGAGCGCCACGACCTCCTGCCGGCCCGGAAACCGTTTGCTGACGCGCTCGAGGCGCAGGTCCGCCATGCGTGCCTCCCGATCAGTACTTGAGGGCGCCCTTGGTCAGCGCCGAGATGAAGTAGCGCTGGAGCACGAGAAAGACGACCACGACCGGGATGCTCATGCCGATCGCGGTTGCCGTCAGCCCGCCCCAGTCGATGCTGCCTTCGTTGAAGTACGAGAACAGCCCCAGCGGCAGCGTGCGCATGTCCTGCGACGAGATCATCGTCAAGGCGTAGAGATACTCGTCCCACGCCAGGATGAACGTATAGATCGCGGTCGCGACGAGACCGGGCACCGCGGCCGGGAGCGCCACCTCGGCGAACGCGCGCCACACGCTCGCGCCGTCTAGCCGGGCGGCGACCTCCATCTCGGGCGGGATTCCGTCGAAGAACCCCCGCAAGAGCCAGATGTTCAGGGGGAGACTAAACGTCAGATAGCCGAGGATGAGCGAGCCGTACGTGTCCAGGAGGTGCACGGCGTTCATCAAAATAAACAGCGGCACGAGGAAGTTGACGCCCGGGAAGATGCTCCCCAGCAGGATCGCGTACATCAGCGGATTTCTGCCGGCGAACGAAAATCGCGAGAACGCGTAGGCCGCCGGCACGGCGACGAGCAGGGCCAGCGCGACCGTCGAAAACGACACGATCAGGCTGTTGAGGAAGTACCGTGGAAAGAACACGCCCTGTTCCTTGGGATGCAGGAGGCCCGCGTAGTTGCTGAGCGTCACCGGATGCGGCATCAGATGGGGCGTGCCGGTGAAGATGGCGATGGGCGGCTCGAGGGACGCGGTCAGCATCCACACGAACGGCACGAGCGAGAACGCGACGAGCAGCAGCAGCACCACGACGTGCGGCACGCCCCGGACCGCCCGCGCGGCGCGCTGGCCCGCCGTCACCGCGACACCCCGGCGCGCGTCAGCGTGCGCACGTACACGACCGCGAACCCCATCAAGAGGATCGAGGTGACGCACGAGGTCGCGGCGGCGAGCCCGAATTTGTGCTGGAAAAACGCCTGGGCGTAGATATAGTTCGTGATCACTTCCGAGTGGTGCAGCGGTCCGCCGCCGGTCATAATCCACGGGATCGTGAAGCTATTGAAGTTCTGCAGCGAGAGCAGCATCGTCGTCACGATCAGGACCGGCCGGATCGCCGGGATCGTGACCTCCCAGAACGTCCGCCAGGCGGTGGCGCGGTCGAGCCGCGCCGCCATCAGCAGCTGCTCCGGCACGTTCTGCAGCCCGGCCAGCAGCATCAGCATCGCGAACGGAAACGTCTTCCAGACGTTCGTCAGGATCAGCGACGGGAGCGCGAGGTTGATGCTCGTCATGAACAGGATGGGATCCTTGAGCACGTGCCAGGCGATGAGCTCGCCGTCGATCAGGCCGTAGTCGCTCTGGTACAGCCAGAGCCACGCGTAGCTGGCGACCACGTAGCCGACGACGTACGGCATCAGCATTGCCGCCCGCACCGGCCCGCGCAGCACCTTGAGGTTGTTGACGGCGACCGCGGCGGCCAGCCCGAGGATCATCCCGGCCCCGGTGCTGCCCACCGTCCAGACGAGCGTGTTGCGGACGTCCTGGTAGAAGATCGGGTCGCCGAAGACGACCTGGTAGTTCCCGAGCCCGGTGAACGTCTCGCGGAACGAGTTGCTCGGCGTCGCAAAGAAGCTGAGGTAGACCGAGTACACGAACGGATACGCCATGACCACCGCGACCAACGCCACGGCGGGCAGGACAAACACGTAGGGGGTGGCACGGGACAAGAGCGGCGGACGCCGGGGGCTCGCGCCCTCGTACGCCGCCGCTCTTACCGCACCCACATGCCCTCGCTACGGTGATGCTGCACGCCGCCGCTCGACTCCGCGCGGCCGGCGATGCTCAGGATTTCATCGACTGCTTGACGTCCGCGGCGGCCGCCGAGGCCGCCTCCTGCGCCGACGCCTGCTTCAACAGGACTTTCTGCAGCATGGTCGGGATCGTCTCGTTCCAGATGTGCGCGCCCGACGCCACGAGCGGCACGTTGACCCCGTATTTCACCATCTCGATCGTGACGTCGTTGAACAGCAGCAGCTTGTTGCGCTCGATCTGCGCGGGCGCGTTGTCGGCCGCCTTGTTCGCCGGGTTCGAGCCGAGGCCGGCGAGCCTCGCGTTCCAGTTCGGGGACTCGTAGGCGCGCAGGAATTCGTACGCCTGGTCGATGTTGGTGCTGTTCTTATTGATGTGGAAGTTCGAACCGCCAAAGACGACCGCCCGCCGGGCCGGACCCATCGGCAACAGGCCCGCGGCAAGCTCGATCTGGGGGTTCGTCTGGTGCGCCAGCGCCGCGTCCGACGGGTGGCAGATCATCATCGCGGCTTTGCCCGCGAGGAACAGGTTGGCCACGTCGGGCTGCGCGCTGTCCAAGGCCGAGGATTGCACGCTCTTGTCGATGTTGTACATCCGGTTGTAGAGTTCGAGCGCCGCCACAGTGCCCGACGAGTCGATCCGGACCTCTTTCCAGGTCGGCTTCGCGGTGAGTTCGTCGAAGACGCTGCCCCCGTAGGCCCACATCGTCGGGGCGAACCGAAACGGGGTGTTGCCGTTGTTCAGCTTGGCGACCATCCCGAAGCCGGCCTGTCCCGTCTTGTCCTTGATGCGTTTGGAGTAGGAGGCGAGATCGTCCCACGTCGCGGGGGGCTTGTCCGGATTGAGCCCCGCCGACCGGAACAGCCCCTTGTTCCACACCAGCATCATCGCCTCGTTGTTCGACGGGATGCCGTACAGGGTGCCTGACGGGTCCGACGGGTTCTGGTTGGTCTGCAGCGCCTGCGTATAGAAGTTGCTCGCCGGGATGCCGAGCTGGTTCAGGTCGATCGGACGCAGAACCCCCGCCTGGATGAACTCGCTCGACCACGCGATCGCGACCCGGACGATGTCCGGTGCGCCGCCGCCGCGGAACGAGATCTCGAGCTTCGGCAGGTAGTCGGTATATCCGTACATGGTCATCTTGAACTTGATCTTCGGATGCTGCTCGGGAAACCAATTGTAGAACGCCTGCTGCTGCGCGACCCCGTAGTTATCGGGGGCGGCGGACCAGTCCCACACTCCCAGATCGCCGCTGATGGTCTTGTTCGGCGCGTACTCGCCGCCCGCCGCGGCCCATCCCCGCTGCGGGATGGCGGCCGCCCCGATCAGCGCGGCGCCACCGGCTTGAATGAACGATCTCCGGGTCAACCCCATGGTCGTTCCTCCTATGGTGACGTTACTCGGCCTGTGGGCCCCTTCATTGCGCAGACACGTTCGAGCCACCCGTCCGGTTCCCTCCTGCTGCCGTGGCGTCGTGCTGTTGTCCGTCATGCCGGCGCGGCGTTCTTGAGCTGCTCCACGCGGTCCCAACGGACGTCGATCCCGAGCCCCGGGCGGTCGGGCAGCACGAACGATCCGTCCTCCACCGGGAGCGGGGCGGTCAGGATCTCGTCGCGCCAGGGCGCGTCAACCGCGAAGAACTCGAGGCGCGAGAAATTCGGGATGGCCGCGCACAGGTGGGCGCTCGCCAGCGAGGCGATCGGCGAGTTGGGGTTGTGCGGCGCGATCGGCACGTAGTACATCTCGGCCAGCGACGCGATCGCCTTGGCCTCCGAGAGGCCGCCGGTCCGGACGATGTCCGGCATCAGCAGGTCGGCGGCGTGCGTCTCGAGCACCCGCCGGAATCCGTGGCGCGTGAACAGGCGCTCCCCCGTGCAGATCGGCACCCGGACCCGCCGGCGGACGTCCGCCATGGCTTCCGGATTCTCGGGACCCACCGGTTCCTCCAGGAACCAGATTCGGAACGGCTCCAGCACCTCGGCGAGCCGGATCACCGACGGGACGTTGAGTCGCGCGTGGGTGTCGACCGCGATCTCGATCTCCGGTCCGATCGCGCGCCGCACCGCCTCTACGAGCGATGCGGCCGCCGCCAGCTGCGCGCCGGTCGCGTCGCGGCTGTCCTCATCGACGACGGTCAGCGGGTCGAACTTGAGGGCGCCGTAGCCCTGTCCGACGATCCAGCGCGCCGCGTCGGCGAACGCGTCGGGGGTGCGGGGGACCCCCCGGAACCAGTTGTTGGCGTACAGCGGGATCCGGGTCCGGTACGCGCCGCCGAGCAGCTGGTACACCGGCAGCCCGGACCACTTCCCGACGATGTCCCAGAGCGCGATGTCGACGCCGCTGATCGCGCTGACCGACGCTCCGGCCGAGCCGATGTACGTGAGATGCCGCTGCATCTTGGTCCACAGCGGTCCGACGCGCCGCGGATCCTCGCCGCGCAGCAGCGCGTCGAGCTCCGCGAGCGCGCCCTCCACCGCGAGGCCGCCCGGAAAGTTCGTCGCGTCCCCGACGCCGACCAGGCCGGTGTCGGTCTCGACCGAGACGAGGATCCACGGCCACTCGAGCGAGCTCGGCAGGCGGTGGCTGCGCACCGCCGTGATCTTCATACGGCTACCGGAACCACGTGGTGCCCGCCCGCAGGTGCGCGCGCGCCACGTCCTCGCGGAGCGTGATGCCGAACCCGGGCGCGTCCGTCACGTGGACGTAGCCGTCCCGGATCACCGGACCCTCCACCAGGTCCGCCCACCAGGGGATCATCCGCGCGTGATACTCCAGCAAGAGGAAGTTGGGGACCGTGGCCATGACGTGGCACGCGGCGATCGTGCCGATGGGGCTGCTCACGTTGTGCGGCGCGCACGCCTTCGAGTAGGCGTCGGCGAGATCCGCGACCTTCTTCGCCTCGGCGAGGCCGCCCATCTTCGGGATGTCGGGCGCGATGATGTCGACGCCGTGCTCGACGATGAGGTCGCGCAGGCCCTCCTTGAGGTACCGGTTCTCGCCGCTGCAGATCGGGATCGGGCTGCGGGCCGTGACGAACTTGTGGCCCTCGGTGTCGTTGGCCTGGACCGGGTCCTCAAGCCAGCGCGGCCGGAACGGCGCGAGCGCCTGCGCGAGCGTGAGGGCGTCCCGGGCGTTGTACTTCCAGTGGCAGTCCACCAGGAGATCGGTCGCGGCCCCCATCTCCTCCCGGACCGCGGCGATCATCCCGACGATCCGGTCCACCTCCGGATTCGAAAGCGTCCGGTTCCAGGGGTCCAGCTCGTCGGGCGAGGCTTTGTCGATATCGAACTTGAGCGCGGTGAACCCCGCATCCAGCATCTCGCGGGCGACTTTGCGGGCCGGTTCGAACGACTCCCAGCCCGTGAAACCCGCAGTCGGCGTAGATCCGGATCCGGTCCCGGAACTTGCCTCCGAGCAGGCGGTACACCGGCACGCCGGCCGCCTTGCCCGCGAGATCCCAGCACGCGATCTCGATCCCGCTCAGCGCCGTCACCATCGTGCCGGACACGGAGCCGGCGCCGACCAGGCGGCGCTTCAGGAACGTGAAGAGCGGTTCGACGTCTCTCGGATCGCGGCCGATGACGTGGTCGAGCACGGCCGGGCTCTGGAGAATGGCGTGGACGCCCGCGCCCCAGTACGCCTCCCCGAGGCCGGTGACGCCTTCATCGGTCTGGATGCGGACCAAAATCCAGTCAAAGTTGCCCTGCACGGCCACGCTCTCGACGGCGGTGATCTTCACGGATCCCCCTCGTGTCGCGCGGGCCTCGCACGGGACTGCCGCGGCGGTGAGACTGTCCCCGGTGATTCCGCGATTGCGTGCGGACTCCCTGCCGTCGCGCGGCCGGGATGCCCTCGGGGCCCGCATGGCGGACGGTGTTCCGGGCGCCGGGGCGCGGCCGGGCTTCGGACAAGGGAATCCGGGGCGTCGGACGAATGAAGCGGATACTCGTGTTGCCGGAGGTGGAAGTCATGCCCGAGCGGCCCGTGCAGTTCCCGTGGGAGTCGTACTACCGGTCCGGTCTCATCACGCGCCGGCAGCTGCTGAAGCTGAGCGCGATGCTCGGCACCGCGGTCGCGGTGGGCGCGGATGCCGGGATCCTCTCGACGCCGGAGCCGGCCGCGGCCGCGATCGCGCCCGCGGCGCAGCAGGTGCTGCGCTACCCGGATACGGAGCCGCTCCACTTCGACCCGGCGACCATGGAAGCCCGGCCGGAGATCCTCATCGGGATGGCGCTGTTCGACCCGCTGATCACGTTCGATCTGAGCGGGCACGCCGTGCCGGTCGCCGCCCAGACCTGGACCGTGTCACCCGACGGCCTCACATACACGTTTCACCTGCGGTCCGGCATGCAGTGGTCCGACGGCCACCCGGTGACCGCGTCGGACTACGAGTACGCGTGGAAGCGGGTGCTTGATCCCACAGTCGCGAGCGATTACGCGTCGGCGCTGTACCCCGTGAAGGGGGCGATTGACTACAACAAGGGGAAGAGCAAGACGGCGGACGGCGTGGCGATCAAGGCGGTGGACACCCTGACGCTGCAGGTGGTCCTCGCCGCCCCGGCCGCGTACTTTCCGAGAATCGTGTCCACGTGGAACTGCATGCCCGTGCCCCGCTGGCAGGTCGAGAAGTACGGGAAGAAGTGGGTCGAGGCCGGCAACCACGTGAGCAACGGCTCGTTCATGCTGCAGTCCTGGGAGCATGACAAGCAGATCGTGATCGTCGCGAATCCCCGCTATTGGGGGACCAAGCCGACGCTGCAGAAGATCGTCTTCACCCTGAGCGACGATCCGTTTACGACCAGCCTGCCCGCCTTCGAAAACAACGAGCTCGATGTCACCGACCAGATCCAGCCCGCCGACATCGCGCGCGTGCGGAGCGACCCGACGCTCAGCAAGGAGATCCACAAGTTCCGGTGGTCCGGCACGGCGTGCCTGTTCTGCGACACGACCAATCCGAAATCTCCGCTCAGCAACGTCAAGGTCCGCCAGGCGCTCTATCTCGCCATCGACCACACGCGGATGGCGAACGACGTGCTGCGCGGGATCTACGATCCGGCGCTGACGATCACGCCGCCCGGGACGATGGGCGCGCTCGCGGCGCCGCCGCTCGGTGGCGGGGTCGCCCGGGCGAAGGAACTGCTGGCCGAGGCCGGCTATCCGGATGGCAAGGCGTTTCCGGGATTCACGATCACGTGGCCGAAACTGGTGACGTTCAACCTCGTGGCGCAGGCGCTGCAGCAGATGTGGAGCGATTCGCTGAATATCACGGTGGATCTCCAGCAGATGGACGCGAAGGGCTTCAACGCCGCGTTCAACTCGTATGGCTCGCAGCCGTACGGCGCCTACATCAACCGGTGGGGGTCGGACTACGAGGACCCCGCCAACTGGGCCAACATCCTGTTCGATTCGCAGCAGGACTTCTTCCATACAAAGTGGCACGACGCCCAATTCGATTCCCTCGTCCGCGCCGGCTCCGCGGAATTGAATCCGGTGAAGCGCCAGAGCGACTACGAGTCGGCGGAAAAGATCCTGAACACCGCGCTACCGGCGATCCCGCTCTATCACCTGGGGGTCATCATCGCGATCAAGCCGTACGTCCAGGGGTTCGCGCTGCCGCCGGCCGCCGCCGCCTGGTACGGGACGTTCGCCCGGGTCCAAATCCTGGACCACTGAGGGGCGCCGAGCCGGGGCCGCGAGCTCCCCATGGGAATCTATCTCGCCCGCCGTGTGGCGCTCGCGGTGCCCACGATGGTGGTCGTGTACACGCTGGCGTTCCTCTTGATCCACGCGACGCCGGGGGGACCGTGGGACAACGCGGAGAAGCCGCTCGCGCCCCAGGTGATCGAAAACATCAAAATTAAGTACCACCTGGATCAGCCGATCTGGGTGCAGTACATGCTCTATCTCGGCAACGTGTTCCACGGATCGCTCGGGCCGTCCTACGTGAACACCTCCGAGGATGTATCGGAGATCATCAAGGAGTTCTTTCCGGTGTCGCTGCAGCTCGGCGCGGCGTCGATGGCGTTCGCGATCGTGGTCGGCCTTCCGCTCGGCGCGCTGGCCGCGGTCTACCGCAACACCGCGGTGGACTATGCGGCCACGGGGATCGTGGTGCTCGGGATCTCAATCCCCAACTATGTCATGGCCTCGGTGCTCGTGACCGTGCTGGCGGTGGAGCTTCACTGGCTCCCGACCGGCGGATGGAACGGGCTGTTCGACGTCCGCCTGCTGATCCCGATGGTGGCGATCGGCTTCCGCCCCGCCACGATCCTGGCGCGGTACCTGCGCACTTCGCTGCTCGACGTGCTGCACCAGGACTACATCCGGACGGCCCGCGCGAAAGGACTCTTTGGATCGCGCGTGATCATCGGCCACGCCCTCAGAAACGCGCTCACGCCGGTGGCCACCGTGTCCGGGATTCTCGTCGCGGACGTCGTCACCGGGTCGTTCTTCGTCGAGACGATCACCCGCGTCCCGGGCATCGGCCGGTATTTCGTGACGGCCGTGACCGGACGGGATTATCCCGTGCTGCTGGCGCTGGCGCTCTTGTTTGCCGTGATCATCATCACGATGAACATCCTCGTCGACCTGTCCTATGCCGTGCTCGACCCCCGGGTCAGGTATTCCTGATGCGTCGCACGGCGCGGCACGCGCGGAGCGGGCGCCACGGGTAGTTCGTCGCTGGTCGGTGCCCGGGCGCCCGCGGCCAGCGAGGACCGCCGCCGGTCCCGCCGGGCGTTCGCGCGGTTCGCCCGGCACCGCCTCGCCGCCGTGGGGGCGGTGCTCCTCCTGGTCATCCTGGTCGTCGCCATCGCCGCTCCCGCGATCACACCGTATCGCTACACCCGGCAGGATCTGCTCGACACCTACGGGGCGCCCGACGCGCGCCACCTGATCGGCACCGACGCGCTGGGGCGGGATGTGCTGAGCCGGCTCATGTACGGGGCGCGGGTGTCCATGGCCACCGGGCTGGTGACCACCGCGATCGTGCTGGGGATCGGCGTGCCGACGGGCCTCGTCGCGGGTTATTTCGGAGGGACGTTCGATCTGCTCCTGATGCGCGTCGTCGACGTCGTCTACGCGATCCCGTCACTCCTGCTCGTGCTCCTGCTGCAGGTCTTCTTTATCGCGTTTCTGCCGGCGGTCAAGGCCGGCCCCTTGGTGTGGCTCCGCGTGCTGAACCAGAACACGGGCGGCGTCACCGCGATCGTGCTGGCGCTGTCCCTGGTCGGCTGGCTGGATGTCGCGCGGGTGGCCCGCGGCCAAACGATCGCGCTGCGCCACCGTGAGTTCATTCAGGCGGCCAAAAGCCTCGGCGCGTCGGACTGGCGCGTCATCGCGACGCATCTGCTGCCGAACATCGCCGCTCCGATCATCATCATGGCGACGCTCCTGATCCCGCAGTTCATCATCGCGGAGGCCGGGCTGAGCTTCCTCGGGCTCGGCGTCCAGCCGCCGACGCCGAGTTGGGGCATCATGATCGCGGACGGCAGGGATGCCATCGAATCCTATCCGCGCCTCGTGATCGCCCCCGCGGTGGCGCTTGCCGCGACGCTGCTCAGCCTCAACTTCGTCGGCGACGGCCTGCGCGACGCGCTCGACCCATCGGGCGAGCGCTGAGGCCGGCGCTCGCCGGCCTGTTCACGGCGACGCCGTCAGCGCGCCGTCGGTGAGGAGCGCCTCGCCGTCGAGCGTCAGGGTCGGCCGGTACATCATCCCATCGACGTGTGCGGCGGCTTTGGTCGAGCCGCCGAGGTTCGCGCTCGTGCCGATGCCGATATGGACGGTGCCGAACGCCCCGTGATCCTGCGCCCAGACGCCCGTCAGCATGAGGACCTCCGGGTTGAGGCCGATCGCCAGCTGCGCGATGTTGTACACGGCGGCGTCCCCGAGCGACGCCCAGACGCCGGCGATCATGCGCGCCTCGTGTCCGCCGTCGACCTTGACGATGTTGCCGCGGTCCACCGTGCAGACGACCGGATCCCGAAGCGGTCCGCCGAGCCGGAGATTGGGAATGCTTCCGTCGAAGACGAGCACGCCCCGCACGGACCCGTCCACCGGGGAGATGTTCGCCTCGATGTTCGGAAACGACGAGAATTTCCCCGGCCGGTCGAGAATGCAGTCGTGCGCGTTGCCGCGGCGCCCCGTCAGGTCAAAGGTGCAGTCGGTCCCGGCCGGCGTGGTGAGGTGCGCGGCCGACGCGCGCGTGAGCCGCTCGGCCACGCGGCGGACGGTGGCCGACTGTGCCTCGAAGTCCGCCTCCGCGCCGCCGCGCGTGAGCTGCCCCAGCGTCGCCGCCGGCAGCGACAGCACGCGCGTGCCCAGGTCGAGCGCCCCGTGCACGGCGCTCGAGTGGCTGATCGAGTAGCTGACGGGAATGAGCGCGACGGTCGCGGCCCGGAGCGCCGCGATGACGATGCTCGGGGGCTCGTCGCCATCGACGCGGCGCGGCGTCATGAGCGTCGTGACGACGTCGTCGGTCACCTCGAGCGCCGCCGCCGCGAGCACGTCGGCGACGTCGACCGTGTCGGTATCCGCCACCACCACGACCGATTCTCCCGCGGTGACGCGTGCGCACGTGCGCACGACTTTCCGGGCGCCGGATATAAAGCCAGCCAGTGTCATGCCGCGCCTCCGACTCATGGTTGCCCGAATGCCCAGGGTGGGGACCGGACGATCGGTCGCGGACCTGTGCGTGGAGCGCCTGCTCCGGCCTCGAGGCCTTCGCGGGGGGCCGACCAACTCCTCGTCCCGCGTTCGGGCGCTACCGGCAGACCGGATTCAGCGCGGCGCGCGTCATCGCGAACCCTAAGTGGAGATTGGGCGTGCTGGCCCATGCGAGGAGTCCGACCACTTCACCCTGATTATCGAGCACCGGCGAGCCGCTGTCGCCGTGCACCGCGGCGCCCTGCAGGCTGATGGTGAAAATCGGGGTCCCATCCGACGCCGTGGCGAGCTTGCGCACGGTCCCCGTGGTCGTCAGCGCGTAGGGGACGGATCCCGCGCTGCCGCCGTACCCGACGAAATGCACCGGTTCACCGACGACCGGGTCGGGTCCGAACCTGAGCGCCGGAAACGACGGCAGGGGCCCTTGGTGCGCGTAGCCGTACGGCGAGCCGCCGGGGCGATGGAGACTGTCGAACGGAAAGTCGGGCGCGGACCCGATCCGAATCTCCGCGACGTCGCGGCTCGGGGCGACGGCGGACGAGGGATCGACCCACGGGTCATGCGTCAGCACGCTGGCGCACACGACGCTCGCGCCGTAGAACTCGCCGTTCACGAGCGCCACGAGTTGATACGCGGGGTTGACGTACGCTTCGTAGACGACGTGGCTGTTGGTCAGCGCGGTGCCGTCCGGGGCGATGAAGAACGCCGTCCCGCCGGCGACGTCATACGACCCGCGCGGGGCGCGCGGGACCGCGAACACCATGAACACCCCGGCGTCCGGAGCCCCGCCGATCGCGGGCGACTCCGGAGCCGGCTGCGGCAGCCGCTGCACCAGGGGCGGTGTCGCATGAAACGTCTCGAGCACGGCCGAGATCGTCGCGAAATCCGTCCGGATGCGGTCCGGGTCGTTCACGGTCGCCCCGTACGCGTAGTAGCCCGTCTGTCCCACGGCCATGAAGACCATGACCATGTAGAGCGAGGTCGATCGGTCGGGGGCGTTCGCGACCGCGTAGACGTAGTACGCCGGCAGTCCGGCGACGGTGGCGGCGCCCTCCTGTAACACTCGCAGACCGGGCGGAGCCTGCGGGGCCGCTCGCAGCGCGTCGACCAGCTGCAGAGGATCGACCACCGAGTTGGACTGCGTGAGGGGGACCGCCGTGACGAACATCATCGGTGCGGCCTTCGAGGCGCCGCCCGGACCGAACGCGATCACACCGCTCGTGCCGGTGGAGATCAGGGGCCGGGCCGCGGCGGGCACGTCTCTCGTCAGGACCGCGGCGTCGAGCGGGGTTGGGCTCCAATCCGCGGGCAGGGTGATCGTGAACTGGCCGTGGTCGTCCGTGATGAGCTGCGGGCGGGACTGCGCGGCGGCCGGGGCGAGCGCGACCCCGCACACGACCAGGAGGCAGACCGCCTGCGTCCACCGCCCCACCGCTGTTGATGTCTTGTGCCGCACCGACCATCTCCCCGCCGCGCACTCGGATGACCTGGCTCCCGGGTCGGCGTCTGACTCAGCATTATACCCACAGCGGGCCGATCGGAGGAACAGTTCCCTGGAATCCTCTCGCCTCCCGTGCCGGCGGCCGTCCCTCCGCGCCCCGGTTGACGGGGACGGGCGGGCGTGTTTCTATGGATACACTCTACTGAGACGCGCCGCGGGCCGTGACGCCCTCCGATCGCCGTCGATGTCGGAGGGCGCGCGCATGCGCGGGTGCAGCCGGGAGGCGGCGCGGTGGGACCGACATGGCTGGTCACGTTTCTGAGCCTCAATTTTCTGATCGACATCACGCCGGGGCCGGCGGTGCTGCAGGTCGTCGGGCACAGCATGGCGAACGGCTGGCGCCCCGCGCAGGCGAGCATTCTCGGCATCCTGTCCGCCAACGCGGTCTACTGTCTCTGCTCGGCGCTCGGCATCGGCGCGGTGATCCTCGCGGCGCCGCAGCTGTTCGAGGCGATTAAGTACGCCGGCACCGCCTACCTCGCGTGGCTCGGCATTGCAGCGCTTCGCGGCGCGGGGGCACTGCGAGCGGCGGAGGTCAGTGTGGGACCGGCCGCGCGTCCATCCGCGCTGTTCCGGCAGAGCTTCGTGCTGCAGAGCGCCAATCCCAAGTCGGTGCTGTTCTACTGCGCGATGCTGCCGGTGTTTGCCGGGTCCGCCGACGGGGCGCCGACGCGCATCGTGCTGCTGGGGATCCTCTCATTCGTCCTCGAGTACCCGGTGCTGCTCGCGTACTCGCTGCTGGCGTCGCGGGTGAGGGTGTGGCTCTCGCACAGCCGGGGCCGCGTGCTGCTGCAGACCGGCAGCGGCCTCGCGCTGCTCGCCGCCGCCGGTCTCGTGACCGCCACGCATCTCGATCTGCCCGGTTCGTAGCGGCGTCACGGCCGGCCGCGCCGGCGCCTCGTCACGGTTTCGCAGCGCGCACCAGCGCGAGGTATTCGTCGACCGTTTCGGTCCCGGTGATCGCGCGCAGGACGAGCTCGTCGACGACGCCGCGCCACGCTTCGAGCGCGGGAGCGACGTCGGCCACGGAGTCGGCCGCGACCGCGGTCTCGATCGGAGCGACCTTCATGTGCGCGAACTGCGCCCCGTAGGCCGGGTAGCTGAGATACCGCGCGCCTTCCTCGAGCAGCTTGGCGCGCCCGGCGGCGCCGACGGACAGGCGGACGTAGGCGAAGATCTTCGGCGGCTGCCGCCCCGCGGCGGCCGCCCCCGCGCGCACCAGGGCCGTGGACTCCCGCGTCTGCGCGGGCGTGAGCCAGTTGAACAGCACCGCGTCCGCGACCTCGCCGGCGAGACGGCACATCTGCGGACCGAGTGCCGCGACGATGATCCGCGTCTGCAGCTCGGCCCGGAGGGCGGCGACGCCGGCGCGCACGCGCGCGAGGGCACCGGGGTTCGCGCTCCCCACACCCAGGAGCAGGCGCGTGAGCGGCAGTCCGAGCGCCCGCACACTATGCACGATTTTGTCTGGCCCGCGGGTCTGCAGGGGAACGACGCCGACCCCGAGATCGACGCGCCCGGTTTCCGGAACGGCCAGCGCGAGCGCGGCGAGCCCGTCGATCGAGCCGGGATAGTTGGTCCAAAAGGAGGTGTACCCGAGCGCCTCCGCTTCGCGCGCGGACGCGCGAATGATCTCGGGAGCCGTGCCCGCGAACAACGCAAACCCTCGTCCCATCGCTGCTCCTCCTCATATTCTGACGGCCTCCCCGACTCGGCCGCTTGTTCCCGGTCACCGTGCCTACCGGTTCGCACCGACGGGAGCGCGTCGGGGTTGACCAGTCGGCCAACGCATCGGTGCCCTGCACGCGGCATACCGGAGCGTGGCTTCGCGCCCGGCCGGCGTGCTCACCCCCGAAGCGAGGCGAAGCGTGTCGTGAGAGTCGGTCAGGACGGCGGGCGTCATGCGTCCGCGTCTCCGTTGACGCCTGATCCGCCCGCGGTGGGCCGCTCGCCCGCGAGAAACGTTTCGTGCCAGCGCCGTCACCCCCTCTCCATCAGCTCCCGCGGCGGCGAGAGGGGCCTCGGGTGGCGACGGCCGAATCTTTGATCCGTAACGGACGCGCGCAGGCCTGTGGCGCCGCGGCCGTACGAACCGGGAGGCTGCGCTGGTGCATATCGATCGCGACACGCCATGGGAACGCGGCGCGGGAACGCGCGCGCGCCCCCGCGCATGACCCTCTCACTCTGGGGGTTTGCCGGGTACCTGCTGCTGTATCTCTCGGTGGTGACCGGTACGGCGCTGTCGTCGCCCGGACTCCGGCGGCGGCTGCCGATGGTCGTGCGCAGCAGCGGCACGCACACGATACTGTCGGTTGCGGGGTTGGTGGCGTCGGCGATCCATACGTTGAAGGGCGTCGCGGCTCCGCAGGGCGCGCAGTTCGGCCTGTTGGTGTTCCTGTCGCCGGGCGGACCGCTCGATCTCGGGTTGGCGCTCGGCGTCGTCTCCATCTACCTGCTCGCGGTGGCGACCGTCGTCGTCTATCTCAAGCACATGCTGCCCGGGCCGCTCTGGCGGAGTGTCCATGCGCTCGCGTACCCGGCATTTGCCGCCGCGGTGTGGCACAGTCTCGCGATCGGCGCGAATGCGTGGCTCCCGGATGTTCGCACGTTGTACGCCGTGACGGCCGGAAGCGCCGCGTTGCTTGCCCTCGCGCGCCTCGTCGAGCTCGGCGTGAGAGCGGTCCGGGTTCGGCCGCGCGCGTCCGTGCGGCTGTGAACCAGCGCGGCGAGCACACCGCGTCCCAGGATACGCTGCTCCGCGCATAACTAGTGCCGACCCCAGGCCGCCGTCTCGCGGCGGCCGCGCATATTGTCGTGTGAATCCCGTCCACCACCCGCCGAACGGCGCTGTCCGGACCCTCGTAACGAAACTGGCTTGGAGCAGGAACCCGGTCCGGTTGCCCGAACCATAGGCTCGAGGACGCCCTAGGGCCGGGGTGGTCTTGGCCCGCACCACGACGCTCGGTGAGGGGGTAGAAGATGCGGCGGTATCTGTCGATGTGGACCGTGCTCTTCATGGTACCCGCACTGCTCTTGGTGGTCGCGGCTCCGGGTCGACCGGCGGCCATGCCGGAGATCAAAGTGGGCACCGTGCTCCCGCTCACGGGGGCGTTCGGCTCGGCCGGGCTCTACTTCAAGCAGGGCTACTCGATGGCCGTGGACGACGTCAACAACGCGGGCGGCCTCCAGGTCGGATCGCAGAAGTATCACATCAACCTGATCATCCTCGACGACGCGAGCAACGGCACGCAGTCCCGCAGCCTGGTCGAGAAGCTGGTCACCGACCAGCACGTGAATTTCCTCTTGGGCGGATACGACACGTCGCTCGTCGAGGCGCAAGAGGTCGTCCCGGATCAGTACAAGATCCCGTACGTGGAGGGGGGCGGCGCGGCCTCCGACATCTTCAAGCGCGGGTACAAGTACCTCTTCGGCACGCTCGCGACGGTCTACGACATGGGGACGACGACCGCGGACTTCCTGACGTACCAGATGAACCAGGGGAAGCTGCCGAAGCCGCTGACCGAAGCGGTGGTGTACGAGAACACCGACCACGGGAAGGACTACATCAACGCGCTGACCGACGAGGCGAAGGCGCACCCGGACCTGTTCAAGATCGTGCTCAGCCAGCCGTTTCAGCTCAACGGCAGCGACTTCAGCCCGCTGCTCCAGCAGGTGAAGGCGGCGAACCCCGAGGCGTTCCTGTCCGACGCCCATCTGCCGGACTTCATCACGATGCAGCGGCAGTATCTGCAGCTCGGCATGTACAACCCGTTCATCTCGTACGGCGCCCGCGGGCCGGATCAGGCCGGGCGCAAAGCGCTCGGGCCCGGCGCGGACTACCTCATCGCCGCGCTGTGGTGGACGCCCGCGCTCAAAGATCCGGGCTCGCAGCTCTTTACCGATCGGTATGAGAAAGAGTTCAACGCGACCCCCGACTGGTTCCAGGCGCTCGGCTACGACACGGCACGGGTGCTGTTCGCGGGCGTGCACAACGCGAACAGCCTCGACGGGACCGCGGTGCGGGACTCGCTCGCGCGCCTCGTGTTCCGGAACGCCCTGATCCCCGGCAACGTGATCCGGTTTGCCGCGGACGGGCAGATCCAGGGGTCGCCGTACGTGGTCGTCCAGAACACGCCCGGCAACACGGTGCGGATCGTGTGGCCGAGGAACCTCCCGGAGACGCGGGACGTGACGCTGCCGATGCCGCGCACGCCCTAGCGGCGGTGCCTGGCCGGAGTTCGGGACGGCGGCCGTCGTGTTCACCGCCCAAAATCTGATCTCGATCGCGATCGCCGCGCTGCTGACGGCGGGGCTGTACGCCGCGATGTCGTACGGCCTCGCCCTCATTTACGGCGTCATGAAGGTGATCAACCTCAGCAACGCCGGCTTCCTGATGCTGGGCGCGTTCATGACCTTCGTGTACTTTGACCGGTGGCACCTCGATCCGATGCTCGGCGCGGTCCTGAACCTGCCGGTGTTCTTCCTCGCGGGGTGGGTCCTCTACACGCTGCTCGTCCGGCGGGTGATGGCCGCGCTGCCGATCGCCTCGCTGCTGTTGCTGTTCGCGGTGTGGCTCGTGCTCCAGAACGTCGCGCTCCTGATCTGGGGCAGCGATGACCACTCGATCATCACCGCCTACACGTACAAGGCCGTCGAGATCCTCGGCTACCGCATCCCGCTGACGCGCCTGCTGGTCTTCGGCATCGCGCTGGCCGCCCTCGGCGTGCTCCATCTGGTGCTCGGCCGCACATATCTCGGCAAGGCCCTGCGCGCCACCGTGCAGGATCCGCAGGCCGCGGTGCTCGCGGGCATCGACACCGAGCGGATCAGCGCGCTCGCGTTCGGGCTGGGGACCGCGCTCGCCGCGTTCGCGGGCGGTCTGCTGACGCTCTTGTTCAGCTTCACGCCGGACTTCGGCGGCGACTTCCAGCTCAAGAGCTTCACGATCATCGTCCTCGGCGGCCTCGAGAGCTTCGCGGGGGTGATGGTCGGCGCGGCGATCCTGGCGTTCACGGAATCCTACGCCGTCCTGTTCATGCGCGCGAGCCTGCAGAACGTGCTGGCGTACGCGCTGCTCGTGGTGGCGCTGATCGTGCTGCCCGGGGGCGTCTCCCAGCTCTGGACGCGGCACCGTTCGTGACGGCCGGCGCCCGCCGCGGGCTCGCGGCGCGCCCGGAGCTCCTCGCCGCCCCGGTGATCGGGATCGCGCTGGCGTTCGTGCCGGTGCTGCGGCCGGGGGACCTCACGCTGTTGAACCTCGGATTCTTCACCCTGCTCTACGTGGCCCAAGGCTCCGCCTGGAACATCCTCGGCGGCTTCGCCGGCTATGTCTCGTTCGGATACGCCGCGTTCTACGGCCTCGGCGCGTATACGACCGCCCTCTTGTGGATCGCCGGCTGGCCGCCGGTCCTGACCTATCCGATCGCGGGGCTCGTCGCCGCGGCGTTCTCGCTCGTGATCGGGGTGCCGACGCTCCGGCTCGTGGGTCCGTATTTTTCCATCGCCACGATCGGCGTGGGCGAGGCGATGCGCATCCTGATGCTGAACCTCGACCGGATCACCGGGGGCGCGTCCGGGCTCAATCTGCCGACGAGCGTGCCGTCGAAGGCGTGGTTCTACGAGGCCGCGCTGGTGTTTGCCGCGGTGGCGTTCGCCGCCGCCGCGTGGGTGCGCGGCTCCCGGCTCGGCCTCGGTCTCAACGCGCTCCGGCTGGATCAGGAGGCCGCGGAGAGCCTGGGCGTGCGGACGGCGCTGTTCAAGAACGCCGCCCACATCCTGAGCGCGTTCCTCGTGGGCGCGTGCGGCGGGCTGTTCGCGACGTACTTTCAGTACGTGCATCCGGACACGGACTTCAGCTTCACCGAGAGCATCAGCCTGGTGTTGATCTGTCTGATCGGCGGTCTCGGCACGCTGTGGGGACCGGTCATCGGCGCGGTGATCTTTTTCGCGGTCCAAAACTACCTGCAGTCGAGCTATCCCAACCTGTACCTGTTGGTGTACGGGGTGCTCTTGATCTTCGTCCTGCTGTTTGAGCCGCGCGGCCTCGTCGGCCTCGCGCTGCGTCTCTGGGCGCGCGGCCGGCGCGCCGCGCAGCGGATTCCCGCGGCCGCGGACGCGCCCCCGGGCTCCGAGGGCGCGGGATGAGCGCGGTCCTCGCAGTCGTCGATCTGACGAAGCGCTTCGGCGGGCTGGTGGCGGTCCAGGGCGTGTCGGTGGAGATCGCCGCCGGGGAGATCACGAGCCTGATCGGCCCGAACGGAGCCGGGAAGACGACGCTGTTTCGGATGGCGAGCGGGCACACCCGGCCGACGTCGGGCGCCGTGTTCCACGACGGGGTCAACATCACGGGCTGGAGCCTCCACGCCGTCGCGCGTCGCGGCGTGTGCGCGACGCATCAGATCGTCCGTCCGTTCACGGAATTGACCGTGCTCGAAAACGTGCTGGTGGGGGCCACGTTTGGCGGCGGGGCCCGGCTCGGCGGCACGCCGCCCCGCGTGGAGGCCGAGGCGGTGCTGGAGTTCACGGAGCTCGCCGCGTGGCGCGACGCGCCGGCGTCGGTGCTCACGCTCGCGATGCGCAAGCGGCTCGAGATCGCGCGCGCGCTCGCCACGCGCCCGTCGGTCCTCCTGCTCGATGAGGCGCTCGCCGGATTGACCCCGACCGAGTCGCAGCAGGCGGTAGGGCTCGTCCGGCGCATCCGGGACCGCGCGATCACGATCGTGATGATCGAGCACGTAATGCGGGCGGTGATGGACCTGTCGGACCGCGTGCTGGTGCTCAACTACGGGCGCCTGATCGCGGACGGCGCGCCGGCGGCGGTGACGAACGACCCCCAGGTGATCGAAGCGTACCTGGGCAGCCCCGAAGGGGTAGGATCTCCGTGACCGCGGACGCCCGGCCCGCGCCCGGGGACACGCCGCTCCTCGACGTCGCGGGGATCGCCGCCGCCTACGGCCGCGTGCGCGCCCTGTGGGACGTGTCGTTCACGGTCCGCGAGGGCGAGATCGTGACGCTGCTCGGCGCGAACGGCGCCGGCAAGACGACGATGATGCGCGTCATCTCGGGGCTGCTCAGGCCCGAGCGCGGCGAGGTGCGGATGGCGGGCCGGCAGATCCAGCGCCTCCGCGCGTCCCAGATCGTGGGCGCGGGGGTCGTGCAGATTCCCGAGGGACGCCATCTGTGGCCCCGCATGACGGTGATCGAAAACTTGGAATTGGGCGCATTCACGCCGCGCGGCCGCGCCCGGGTCCGGGACACGATGGCGTCGGTCTTGTCGATGTTTCCGCGCCTCGCGGAGCGGCGCGCGCAGCTCGCCGGCACGCTGTCGGGCGGAGAGCAGCAGATGCTGGCGATCGGCCGCGGGCTGATGAGTCTCCCGCGTCTCCTGATGCTGGACGAGCCGTCGCTCGGTCTCGCGCCGCTGCTCGTGCGCGAGGTCTTCGAGACCATCCGGCGCATCAATGCCGAGGGCGTGACGGTCCTGCTCGTCGAGCAGAACGTCCGCCAGGCGCTCGAGATCGCCGCCCGCGGCTATGTGCTGGAGACCGGCCGCGTCGTCCGGTCCGGTGCCGCCGCCGACCTGCGACAGGATCCGGAGATTCGGCGGGCATACCTCGGAATCTAGGCCTGTGAGGACGCCTCGCGGGCATACGGGGCCGCCCGGCGCCGCGAGACACCCGGCGGCGGAACGGGAAGGCGAGGAGGCCATCCACCGTGAATTTCGTGGTAGTATCGAAGTGCCGGGCGAGATCAACCGGACCGGCGGGGGATCGACGCACGGCGTGTTCCGGGCGCATGAGCCGCGTGCGGCCTCGGGCGCACGGTGCTGTCCCTAGAGCGGCTGAGGCGCGGCGCAGGCTTCCTATCCGCACCCGGGTCGCGGGACCGTCAAGTCCCAATTTCTCGCATCGTTCCCTGGTTCATCGCCTACGCGCGGAGGCATCGGATTCGCCCCACGCAGCTGTCACAGTTCGTCACCGCTGTTGCGAGAATTGGCCGGACACCAACCGAGAACCCATCTTTAGTTGGTAGATCCCGGTCTCATCGCGGCCTAGGATAGATTGAGGGCGGAGTACGCGCGATGGGTCCCCGCGCCGCACGCGACGCGCTACCGCGGGCGGCGCCGTCACGGGACCGCACTGGCGATCGGGGAAGGCAGACATGGTTCGGCAGGTCGAGTTGGAGGTGTTGTAGTGCACATCACGCTCCCGTTGGCGTCGGTGCTCGTGTTCCTGATCACGTTGATGTTTGCGGCGGGCCTGGAGGTCTCCGGCGGCGAGGTCCTGGCCGCCATGAAGAACTCCCGGCTGATTTTCTGGGGGCTGGTCGCAAGCCTCGTGGTGATGCCGCTCATCGCATTGTTCCTCACGAGGCTCGCCGGCCTGCCGGAGGACATCGCGGTCGGGATCCTATTGATGGCCGCGGCACCCGGCGTCCCGTTCCTGCCACGGTTGACCACCACCGCCAAGGGGAATCTCGCGCTTGCGGTCGGGCTGATGATCGTGTTCCAGGTGGCTTCCGTCGTGACGACACCGGTGACGCTCAATCTCATCTTGCCGGTCGACGAAATCGTCAAGGTCCCCGTCCTTCGCAACGTGGGCACGCTGATCCTGTTCCAGCTGCTGCCGCTCGCACTCGGCATGCTGGTCGCCGCCCGGTCGGCGCATCTCGCGGCCGCGCTCGCAAAGCCGGTCAAGCTGCTGTCGACGCTTGCCGCTGCTTGCGACGGTCGTGTTTTTCATCGGCCCGCACCTCGATGTGGTGGCCAAGGTGTTCGGCGGGGGCGCGCTGCTGATCATGTTTGCGCTCGTCGTCGTGGCCTGGCCGATCGGTTGGGTCGTGGGCGGGCCGGACGTGGGCAGCCGGAAGACCATGGCCCTCGGCACCAGCCTCCGGAACATCGGTCTGTGCCTCCTGATCGCCACCCGGGACTTTCCCGGGACGGGCGTGGCCGCGGCGGTCGGCTCGTTTCTCTTGATTCAAGCCGTCTCGAACTTTGTCTTCGCGAAGTACTTGGGCCGGTCGGCCAAGCCTGAACTCGGCCGGGCGTCGGCAAAAGCCTAACCGGACGCTCGAGTACGGCGTACCCTGAGGAGCGATGATGAGCGAGGTCGTACGTCAGGTGATTGAGATCAAAGCGATCGGCACGCCGCGCGGATCGGAGCGGGGCGCTCCACCGGCTCCGGGCATGGTGTGGATCCCAGGCGGGACGTTCCGGATGGGATCGGAGAAGCACTATCCGGAAGAGGGGCCCGTCCACCCGGTCGCCGTCGACGGCTTTTGGATGGACCAGCACACCGTGACCAACGAGGCGTTCGCCCGTTTTGTCGACGCGACGGGGCACGTGACGTTCGCGGAGAAGCAGCCGCGCGCGGAGGACTATCCCGGCGCGCTGCCGGGGATGCTCGTCCCCGGCTCGCTGGTCTTTCAGAAGCCCGCGCAGCGCGTCGACCGGACGAACATGGGGAACTGGTGGGCGTACGTGCCGGGGGCGGACTGGCGGCATCCCGAGGGGCCGGCGAGTTCGCTCGAGGGGCGCGCGCAGCATCCGGTGGTGCACGTCGCGTACGAGGATGCGAAAGCGTACGCGGCGTGGGCAGGGAAGTCTCTGCCAACCGAGGCGGAGTGGGAGTTCGCGGCCCGGGGCGGCCTGGATGGCGCGGCCTACTGCTGGGGCGACGAGTCCACGCCCGACGGCCAGATGATGGCGAACTCGTGGCAGGGCGAGTTTCCCTGGGAGAATCTCTGCACCGACGGCTACGAAGGAACCGCGCCGGTCGGGTCGTTTCCGCCGAACGGCTACGGCCTGTACGACATGGCGGGCAACGTGTGGCAGTGGACGATGGACTGGTACTACCCGCGCCACCCGCAGGAAGCGATGAAAGCGTGCTGCGTGCCGGTCAACCCGCGCGGCGGCAAGAAGGATGCGAGCTACGATCCGACGCAGCCGAACATCCGGATTCCGCGGAAGGTGCTGAAGGGCGGGTCGCATCTCTGCGCCCCGAATTACTGCCTCCGGTATCGCCCGGCCGCACGATTTCCCGAGCCGATCGACACCTCGACCTGCCACGTTGGGTTTCGATGCATCGCCAAGGTCTCGAAGAAGTCCTAAGACAGACCGAACGGGCGCGTCGATCGCACGCGATACGCGAGTGAGAGAGGAGACGGCGGATGCATTGGCTCCCAGCCCTGCGCGACAGCGCACTCTTTCACGCGTCGTGGGATCGGTTCACGATCATCGACCTGATCGCGGCATCCACGAACGCCCTCAACGGCGCGCTGCTCGCCCGCCGTCCCGATCACTATAGAAACTATACGGTCGTCGGCATCCTCTTGATGGCATTTATCGGCGGGATCGGCGGCGGCGTCACGCGTGATATCGTGCTGAGCCACGTCCCGGCGGCGTTCCTCAATCCCTGGTACATCGTGTTCTGTACGCTGGCCGGACTCGTCGGGCTCGCCGTGTCGTATAACACCGGCCAGAAGTTTCGCGAAGGGGTCTTTGGGGTCATGACCGCGTTCTCGCTGCCCTGGTACGCCGTAGTCGGGGTCGAGGCGGGGCTGCGCGCGCACGTGCCGGTGCTCGCCGCGGTGATTCTCGGCGTGATCGGACCGACCGCGGGCCGGTACTTCATCGACATCACCTCCGGCGTGACGCCGAAGCAGTTCGTGCAGGGCGAGTGGTTCGTCGGCACGGCGGTGCTGGCATCGGTGCTGTACCTTGTCCTGGCCGGGCTGGGACTCTCGATTTGGCCGGCCACGATGCTGACCTTTGTCGTGGCGTTCGTGTTCCGGCTCGCGGCCCAGTGGCTGAGGTGGGAGGAGCCGGAGCCATGGGAGCCGGTTCCACAGAAGCCACGGACCGGCGGATGGAAGGAATCGCTTCACGAGGAGTTCGAGAAGAAAGCCCCGTGATGACATCGAGAGCGCGATCGGCAGTGGGACCATGGAGGAGCGTTGCGATGGCCGTGGCCCCGACGGACGGCGTGGGAGATGACGACGGATGAGGGGGTGCGCACAGATCGCGGGACGTTCTGAGTAGCACGATGCAGTTTATCTTGGGGAGGGATCACGGACTATGGCGACACCTTCAGCACAACCCAATATCGTCTTCATCATGGCGGACGATATCGGCTGGTTCAACATCGGGGCCTACCATCAGGGCATGATGGCCGGCCGCACGCCGAACCTCGATCGGCTGGCGGCTGAGGGAATCCGGTTCACGGACTACTACGCGGAGGCGAGCTGCACGGCGGGCCGCGCGCAGTTCATTACGGGGGAAATTCCGATCCGGACCGGCTTGACGACCGTCGGCCAAGCGGGCGCGAAGGTCGGCATGCCGGCACAGGCGCCGACGATCGCGACGGCCTTGAAGTCGATGGGCTATGCGACGGGGCAGTTCGGCAAGAACCACCTCGGCGATCTGAACGAGTATCTGCCGACGCTGCACGGGTTCGACGAGTTCTTCGGCTATCTGTACCACCTCGATGCGATGGAGGATCCGTCGCACAAGAACTACCCGCCGGCCCTGAAAGACAAGATCGGGCCGCGCAACATGCTGCACTGCTGGGCGACGGATAAGGACGATCCGACCGTCGATCCGCGCTGGGGCAAGGTGGGCAAGCAGAAGATCAAGGACGAGGGGACGCTCTACCCCGACCGGATGGAGACCGTGGACGACGAGATCCTCGCCCACGCGCTCAAGTTCATCGACGGCGCGAAGGCGGCGGGCAAGCCGTTCTTCTGCTGGCTCAACCCGACGCGCATGCACGTGAAGACGCACTTGTCCGACAAGTACAACGATCTGCGCACCCCGGAGAACGGCTGGTCGATCCACGAGGCGGGGATGGCGCAGCTCGACGACATCGTCGGCTCCGTGATGAAGAAGCTCAAGGACGACGGCCTCGACGGGAACACGATCGTGGTGTTCACGACGGACAACGGGACGGAGAACTTCACGTGGCCGGACGGCGGACAGACGCCGTTCGCGGGCGGCAAGGGGACGGTGCTGGAAGGCGGCTTCCGCGCGCCGTGCATCGCGCGCTGGCCGGGGAAGATCCCCGCGGGGAAGGTCGAGAACGGGATTTTCTCTGGGCTGGACTGGTTCCCGACGCTCGTCGCCGCGGCGGGCAACCCGAACATCGTGGCCGAGCTGAAGCAGGGCAAGCAGCTGGGGGCGACGACCTACAAGGTGCACCTCGACGGGTACGATCAGACACCGCTGATCACCGGCAAGGGGCCGTCCAACCGGCACGAGGTCTTCTATTTCGCCGAGGGGACGCTCGGCGCGGTGCGCCTGAACGACTACAAGTACCGGTTCATCGACCAGCCGCAAGGGTGGCTGGGCGGGACCGTGAAGGTGGACTGGCCCATCATTGTGAACCTGCGGCTGGATCCGTTCGAGCGCACGGGGATCAGCGGGTCGCTCGCGTTCTACAATTGGTTCGTGGACCAGTTCTGGCGCTTCGTCCTCGTGCAGGAAGTGGTCGGCAGGGGCGCGCAGAGCTTCATCGAGTTTCCGCCGATGCAGCACGGGGCGTCGTTCAACATGGAAGCCGTGAAGGCGATGATCGAAAAGGCGAGTGCGGCTCCCCACGGGCAGTAGACCGACTCGGCAGCAGTGCGTAGTGTAGTGCGGGGGGATGTTCCGCGGCGGGAGTGTCCGGGCGGAGCATCCCCTCGATCCACCAGTTCGAACGGCCCCACGGACGACCAGGGGATTCTATTGATACAAAGGAGAGCAGCGATGCGAAATCACGGCCTGCGGGCACGCACGATTGCCGGCGTTGTTGCGGTGATGAGTGCTGTGCTTATCTTGGGGCTGCCGTTTACGGGGGTACGGGCCCAAGGAGCCGTCGATGCCGACGCCGATCACACGGTGCGGGCGATGTCGGACTACCTTGGACACCTCGTCGCGTTCAGCGTTGATTACGACGTGGACACGCAGGTGATCGATCGCAGCGGCCAAAAACTCGACGTCACGAGCTCGGGCAGCCTGCTCGTGGAGCGGCCTGGCAAAGTCTACGCGACCCGCCTGACCGGCTCCACCGATGCCGAAGTGTATCTGAACGGCGGGACGCTGACCGTGTACGGCAAGCGCATGAATGCGTACGCACAAATTCCGAACGTTGGGACCATCGACGAGGCGATCGAGGCAGTGCGCAGCCGGCTCGGGTTCGACGTGGCGGGCGCCGATCTGCTGTACGCCAATCCGTACCCGGGCTTGATGACCGACGTGGCGAGCGGCGTCGACCTTGGCCCCGACGTCGTGGACGGCGTCGCGTGCGAGCATCTCGCGTTTCGTGCCGCCCAGGTCGACTGGCAGGTCTGGGTACGGCCCGGCGCGAGGCCGCTTCCCATGAAATACGTGATTACCAGCAAATGGGTGACCGGCGCTCCGCAGTACGTCGTTGAGTTCCGCAACTGGAACGTCAGTCCGAGCATCACCAGCCAGCGCTTCGCGTTCACACCGCCCCAGGGGGCGCAGCAGGGTCGATACGATTCCCACGAACGTCGTCGGCGAGATCGGGGAGGGTCAGCGGTGATCACGACATCGAAGGGCTGGACCGTCGCGTGTGCGATCGGAGCCGTCGCGGTCGGGCTGCTGGTGGCCAGCAATCCGGACGCGTTCTTCCTCGACGGGTCACTGATGTCCAAGGCGGAGGCCATCATCGGGATGCCCCTGACCCCGATCAGCGTGGCCGGCGTGGCGCGCCGGACGACCCGGCGCGCCCTCGCGTACTCGACCATCTACGTCAACAGCCTGCCGAAGACGTGCGTGCAGACCACCATCAACGGGACGCTCCTGTATCAGTGCGGCGCCTCGTACTATGCGCCGTACGGCCCCCAATACGTCGTCGTCTACGTCAACTGAACGGAGCGCGGGAGTTCGAGATCGCGCGGGGCGTGGTGTCGGGCGCGTCGAGCACGTCCCGAGGCGGGTGCTGTCCGCGCCTGTGACGCGGCGCCGGGGCGGTCCTCCCGCCTCGGGTCCCCGGCAGCGGCGAGGGAGTACGCCGGGGCGCAATGGCTCAGAGAGGAAGGCGAATGCGCTATGATCCGTAGGCCGCCGAGCGACCGATTCGACACCGAGAGCGTCCATAATCTCAGTGGCGCCGTCTTCGCATTCGCCATGACCCTGCTGATTCTCAATCTTGTCGTGCCGGTGATCCCGAAGGGCGCGCCCAACTCGGTCCTGGCCGCCGCGCTGCTCAGCCTGTGGCCTCACATCGCCGACGTACGTGATCAGTTTTGGGTTGATCGCGACCTATTGGGTCATGCATCGAAGGATGTTCACTTTCATCCTGGCAGCCGATCGGAACGTTTCTCTGGATGAACTTGTTCTTTCTCATGTTTATCGCGTTCATGCCGTTCGCGGCGAATCTCATGGGGACGTATCCGCGGTATCGGGTGGCGCTGCTCGCATACGCGGGCACGGCGCTCGTGACCCTCCTGATTCAGGACGCCGAATGGCAGTACGCGACCGGGCGCGGCCGTCTCGTGGATCCCGACCTCGACCGCCGCTGGATTGCGCATGTGACCATGCGGATCCGAGCGGGGATCGCGCTCGTCCTCGGGTGCATCGGCGTGTCGTATTTCGATCCGTTCGTGAGTCTCCTCACCTTCATCTTCATGCCCGTGTTGGCCATGTGGCCGGTGCGCGATCGGGAACTTCCGCCGGTCCCCGGGGAGCGCGCCCGGTGACGTCCCCATGTGTCGCGCGGCCCGATCGTCGCTGACACCCATCGCAGCGCGGCGCTGGGAAGCTTCGGCGACGGAGACGGGTGCTACGCGCCTGGGCCGCCGCGGCCTTCAGTGCGCGCGCTCGCGATGACCCGGGCCGCGGGCGCCGGCGCGGCACTGCGGTTGAGATTCGACTGCGCTTCCCGGGTCGTCCCGAGCGGTCCGGCGACCGTCCAATAGCGCGTCCCGGCCACGAGCAGGCTTTCCGCCGGGAACCGTGTGATCACCTCGCACCCGTCCTTCGTTACGACGAGCTGCTCCTCGATGCGGGCGGCCGACCAGCCGTCCGATGCCGGCCAAAAGGTCTCGAGGGCGAACACCATCCCTTCCTCGATCACCTCGGGATGATCGAACGAGACCAGCCGGCTGAAAATCGGCCTCTCCCAGATTGACAGCCCCACCCCGTGGCCGTACTGCAGCGCGAACGCCGCCTCTTCGTCCGCGAACCCGAACTCCTCGGCCTTCGGCCACACCGACACCACTTGCGGCGGTCGTGACGCCGGGACGAATCAGGCTGAGCGCCGCGTCGAGATAGTCGCGGCACCGGCGGTAGGCGTCCACCATCGCCGGCGATGCACTGCCTATGGAGAACGTCCGGTAGTAGCACGTCCGGTAGCCGTTGTACGCGTGCAGGATGTCGAAGTACGCCGGGTCTCCGGGGCGCAGGACGCGGTCGGTGTAGACGTGCGGGTGCGGGCTGCACCGTTCGCCGGAGATCGCGTTGACGCCCTCGACGTGCTCGGATCCCAGATCATAGAGCACCTTGGCGACGAGGCCGACGCACTCGTTCTCCCGCATCCCGGGCCGCAGCGCCTGGTAGAGCGCATCGTAGGCTGCGTCCACCATCATGACCGCTGTCGTGATGAGCGTGATCTCGTCCTGGGTCTTGATCTTCCGGACTTCCTGCATCAGGCTCTGCCCATCGACCACACGCACGCCCGCCTGCTGCAGCGCGAACAGGACCTGTGGTTCGACGAGATCGACGCCGACCGGCGCGTTGTCCAACCCGCGCGCGGCGAGCTCGGTCTTGATTTTGCGCGCGACGTCGTGCGCGCTCTCGGGGTACGCGCCGCGGAGGGTCGAGATCCCGGCGCGCGACCGATCCCCCAGCCACGGGCAGTACAGTTGGTGGTGGCGCGCGGCGGACCCGAAGTCCCAGAGGATCGGCTCGTCGCCGCGCGGGAGCAGCGCGAACCGGACCAGCTTGTCCATCGCCCACGTGCCGATGTGGGTCGCCGTGATGTACCGGATGTTGTTCATGTCGAAGCAGAGGAGCGCGCCGAGCTCAGACGCTGCGAGCATGCGTGTGACCCGTGCGAGGCGCTCGGTCCGGAGCCGCTCGTAATTGACGCGCTCCTCCCAGTCGACCGTCTGCAGCCCGAACGTCTTGATGCCCATCGGGGGTCCCCTCCGTATGATGCGGCTGTGGCGTCCGTTCGGCGCCGAGCTCGCGCGGTCCCTGCGCCGTCGCTCAGGTGACGGGCGGCCGCCGCACGTGCGACACAGGGATCGTCAGACTTGAGGGCGCGCCGCTCTCCCCGGCCCCTTTGCCATGCGCAGCCCGTCCATCAGCAGCCGCCACACATCGTTGTACGCCGCGTCGATCGCCGGGTCGCCCCACTCGGCGGCGTGGGCGGGATGGTGGAACCTGGACGTGGCGAGCAGCACTGCGCGGGCGGCGGCCACCGGGTCGACGGTGCGGAACGTGCCGTCCTTCACGCCGGAGCGGATGATCATCGCGGCCAGGCCGATCAATTCGTCGATGTGGGCGACGACGATCGACTGGGCATCGGCCGCCAGCGTCCGGTAGGCGGCGAACAGCTCCGGGTCATCGGCGGCCCGGCCGCGTTTGACGGCGATCAGCGTGTCGAACAGCCGCCGCAGCCGCTGCGGGGCCGGGCCCGGCAGGGCGGCGATGGCCCGCAGCGGGGACATGGTCGCCTCCACCCACCGGCCGATGACCAGGTCCCGCAGCTCGGCCTTGGTCGCGACGTGCCGGTAGACGGCCGCGTGGCTCACGCCGAGCGCCCGGGCGACGTCCACGACGGTTGCCTTAGCCGGCCCGAACCGGCGGATGACGTTCTCGGCCGTGGCCAGAATCCGATCGCGGGTGAGCGGAGTGTTGGCGGCGGGTATCTTGAGTGTTGCACGGCGCCGGCGCGCGCGCGCCTCCCGTGCTCAGTGCTCCACCGCCGCCGAGGCGGCGATGCCGTCCAACTCGGCCCGGGTATGCGGCGGCAGCGTCACCTGCGCCGCGGCCAGGTTCTCGCGAAGGTGGGCGACCGACGACGTGCCGGGGATCAACAGGATGTTGGGCGACCGATGCAGCAGCCACGCCAGCGCGACCTGCATCGGGGTGGCCCCGAGCCGCGCGGCGACGGACGACAGCGTGGACGACTGCAGCGGCGTGAACCCGCCGAGCGGGAAGAACGGCACGTACGCGATGCCCTGCCGCGCCAAGTCGTCGATCAGGGCGTCGTCGTGGCGGTGGGCCAGGTTGTAGTTGTTCTGCACGCACACGACGTCGGTGATCGCCTGCGCCTCGGCCACCTGGGTCGCCGTGGCGTTGCTCACGCCGATGTGGCGGATCAGCCCCTTGCGCCGGAGGTCGGCCAACACCGTCACCTGTTCGGCAATGGACCCCTCTTCGGCCCCTGGACCGCCCCCATGACGCGGTAATTGACGATATCGAGCGCGTCAAGGCCCAGGTTGCGGAGGTTGTCGTGGACGCCCGCGGTCAGCTCCTCGGGCGAGATGGCCGCCTGCCACGACCGGTCGGGCGGGCGGCGTGCCCCGAGCTTCGTGACGATCACCAGTTCCGTCGGGTACGGGTAGAGGGCCCGCCGGATGATCTGGTTCGTCACGTGCGGGCCGTAGTAGTCGCTGGTGTCGATGTGGTTCACGCCGGCCGCGACGGCCTCGCGGAGGATGGCGACGGCACCGTCCGGGTCGGTGGGGGGCCCCCAGATGCCGGGGCCGGTCAGCTGCATCGCGCCGTAGCCCATCCGGTGAACCGTCAATGACGTGCCGGGAAACGTGTACCGACCGCCGAGCGGGGCTTCACTCATCGTGTGGCTCCTTTACCAGGTCTGTCGCGAGCACAGCATAGCGGGGCGGGTTACAAAAGTCAAATAATGAAATCAGTAATGCTGACGAGCGCGGCACAGGGACACGTTGGATGCGGCGGTGCGCCATCCCACACGCGCGGTCAATCGCCGCGCCGGGTGGATTCCGTTCCGGAGCGGGGATCCGCCATGCGGACCAGCACTTCAAACAGGGCGGCGAAGTCCTCCCCGGCGAGCCCCATGGCGCGCGCGGCGGTGAGCAGCTCGTTGGTGGCCGCGGTGGCCGGAAGGGCCACCCCGAGCGTCCGCCCCGCCTCGAGCGCGAGCTGCATGTCTTTCTGCATCATGGTGCAGTCAAACCAAGCCTCCTCCGGCATCCGGAGGACGAACGGCCCGCGGTACTTCACCATCGGCGAGGCGATGACGCTGTTGAGGAGCACGTGCACCGCCGTCTCCCGGGGAACGCCGCCCCGCTCCGCCAGCAGCACGCTCTCGCTGAAGGCGAGCATCTGCACCGCCAGGTTGAGATTGGTCGCGACCTTCATCAGCACCGCCTGGCCGTTGCCGCCGACGTGCGTCACGACGGGCCCGATGTCCAGGAGGACCGGCCGGACGCGTTCGACCACAGGCGCGGGCCCGCCGACCATGATGGACAGGCGTCCTTCCTCGAGGGTCGCGACGCTGCCGGACACCGGCGCGTCCAGCATCTCCGCCCCGCGCTCGCGCACCCGCTCGGCCAGCGCTCGGGTGGCGGCGGGGCTGACCGTGCTCATGTCGATGTAGACCTTCCCGGGGCCGAGGCCGGCGACGATGCCGTCCGGTCCGTCCGCCACCGCCTCGAGCGCGGTGGTGTCGGTCACCATCGAGAAGACGATCGCCGCGTCCGCGGCGACCGCCCGAGGGCTCTCGGCGAGCCGCATGCCGGCGGCAACGAGCCATTGGGCCTTCGCCGGCGTCCGATTGTATCCGGTGAGCCGGTGACCCGCATCCAAGAGGCGCTTGGCGATGCGGCCGCCCATGACTCCGAGACCTACGAATCCGAGATGTGCCACACGAGTCTCCTCCGGCGTGATGCGATCAGATCACCGATCGGCGTCCCGAGCGGCGGCTCCCGACGCGCACGCGCCGGACGCCGTGCCCGTTATCGGCTGCCTCGCGACAGGCGGGGATCCAAGACGTCGCGCGCCGCGTCCCCGACGATGTTGAGACACAGCACCACCAGCGTGATCGCGAGTCCCGGAAACACGCTGAGCCACCAGCCGTGTGGAAAGTACTTCTGCGCGTCCGCCAGCATCGCACCCCATTCGGGCGAGGGCGGCTGCGCGCCGAGCCCAATGAAGCTCAGGCCGGCCGCGGTCAGGATGATCGTCCCGACGTCGAGCGTGGCGAGCGCGAGCACCGGGGGGAGCGCGTTCGGTAGGATGTACCGCAGCGCGATCCAGACGGTCGGCAGCCCGACCGCGACGGCGCCCTGCACGTAATCGCGCTGCCGGATGCCGAGCGTCACCCCGCGCACGAACCGGGCGACCCCCGGCGTCCCGCCGATCCCGAGCGCGACCATGACGTTGAAGAGGCCGGGCCCGAGCAGCGCGACGACGAACAGGGCGAGAATCAGTCCGGGGATCCCGAGCATAATATCGGTCAGCCGCATCACGGCCAGATCCAGCCATCCCCCGGCGTACCCCGCCGCCACGCCGACCGCGGTCCCGAACACGAACTCGATCGCGACGGCCACGAGCCCGACCGTGAGGGACAGGCGGCCCCCGTACAGCATGCGGGCCCAGACATCGCGGCCCATCCCGTCGGTGCCGAGCGGGTACGCGGAGGACGGTCCGTGCAGGCGGAACGGGATGTTCATGACGAGCGGGCTGATCCGGGCGATCTCGGGGGCCCCGATCGCGCTGAGGATGATGACCGCGAGCACGAGGGCGGCCACCCGCGTGGTGCCTCCGGTGTTCCAGAAGCGGGTCACGGGAACTCCCCTAGTCGAATCGCACGCGAGGGTCGGTGAACGAGTAGGAGAGGTCGACCAGCAGGTTCAGGACCAGAAACACCGTGGACGTGTACAGCACGATGCCCTGGATCAGCGGATAGTCCCGCGCGAAGATGGCCTGGACGGCGAGCGTGCCGATGCCGGGCCGGGAGAAGACCTGTTCGACGATGATCGCGCCCCCCAGCAGGCTGCCGAACGACAGCCCGATAATGGTCACGACGGGATTGAGCGCGTTGCGCAGCGCGTGGCGGAGCAGCACGATGCGCTCGCCGAGCCCTTTCGCGCGGGCCGTCCGGATGTACTCGGTCCGCAGGACCTCGAGCATGCCCGCCCGCGTCACGCGCGCCACGACCGGCGCGCCCGTCGCGGCGAGGACCGCCGCGGGCATCACGAGCGACCGCCATCCCACGGCGCCGGCGACGGGCAGCCACCCGAGATCGACCGAGAACAGGTAGATCATGAGGATGCCCAGCCAAAAGCCGGGGACCGACAGGAACAGCAGCGATCCGATCAAGAGCGCGCGGTCCACCGGCGTTCCGTGGCGCACCGCGGCGACGATCCCGGTGACCAGGCCGATCAGGGCGCCGAGCCCGAGCCCGGTCAGCGCGAGTTCGAGCGTGTATGGGAACCGCTGCGCGAGAATCGGTCCGACCGGCGTGTGCGACTCCCAGGAGTCTCCGAAGTCGCCCCGCACGGCGCGCGCGAGGAAGTCGCCGAGCTGTACGAGCAGCGGGCGGTCCAATCCCAGCTGATGGTGGACCATCTCGAGGGCGGCCACGCTCATCGCCCCGCCGCCGTAGAGTGCCTGCGCGGGATCGCCGCCGATCATCCGCATCAACGCGAAGGTCAGCACCGCCACGCCGAGCCAGACCGGCACGAACAATGCCAGGCGCCGGAGCGCGTACATGCCGTCAGGCCGCGCCGCGGGGGACGACCGGAATCAGCAGGTGGCTCGCGTGATCCCGATCGTGCAGCACGGTCTGCGCGGCGGGCCGCGCGACCGCGTCGTCCCCCGGCGGCGCGCCGGTGTTCGGGTTGCGGTCGTAGGCGGGCCAGCGCGCAGACATCACGGCGACCCGGATGCGGTGTCCGGGCAGGAACACGTTCGAGATCGCGACGAGCTCGATGTGATACGTGTACGGGCGCCCAGGCTTGAGCGGGACAGGGTCGGGGCGGCCCGAGTCGTTGCGGTACGACGCGCGCACGATGCCGTCGCACAGCGCGATGCTCGCACCGTCCGGAAAGACATCGTAGAGCGTGGCGGCAAAATCCGTGTCCGGCGCGTCCGTCGCCGCCTCGAGGACCACGACGGGATGTCCGGATACTTCCAGCGGGTCCGTGAGCGGCGCCGAGGTGTACACGACCACGTCGTCGCGCGCCAGCAGCCAGCGCTGGTCGAGGCGCACCTCGGGAGGAAACCCTTCCAGGGTCTCGCTCGACGGGGTCGGCTCTTCCGGGTCGTACGTATAGTGGTCGGGCGGCTCGCCGTCCGGCGGCGCCACGGGCTCGAGCCGGCCGTCCCCGGCGGCCGTGTTCGCGCGGCCGCCGCTGCGCAGGTACCAGCGCGCGGCCGCGGCCGCGGGCGGCGGCCACGTCGGATCGTCCCTCCAGCGGTTCTCGCCCATGAGAAAGATCCGGCTGCGGCAGCCCGGCGCGAAGTCCGTCGGGGCCGGCCCCTGGCCCTTGAGCCAGTAGTCGAACCAGCGGAGATGGATCGCGTTCATGTCGAGCACGGCGCCGTCCCCGAACTCGAGCTCGCCGTGCCGGGGCTCCGGCGATCGCGTGCCGGCATGGTCCCACGGGCCCGACAGCAGGAACTGGCGGTCGCGGGCGGGCGAGTGCGCGGCCATCTGGTGCCAGTAGTACAGCTGTCCGAGCTGGTCCCCGTCGAACCATCCGGTGATGTGCAGCACCGGCAGATCCACCCGCGCGAACCGGCCGAGCATGCCCATGCGCTGCCAGTAGTCGTCGAGCGTGGGATGCGCGAGCCACTCGCGCCACTCGGTATTGCGGCGGCCGGCGGCGAGATCCACGTCCTTCGCCGGGCGGGCGCGGACGACGCGGTCCCAGTCGACCAGTTCGGGGGGCTGCACGGTCCGGCCGCCCACCATGTTCAGCCACCACATCGCCCACGGCGGCCGCAGCTTGCCGTGTCGATAGGGCAGCTCCTCCATCAGGCGGCCCGCGGCCGCGGTGCTGACGAGCGTCGTGAGGTGCGGCGGACCCTCGCGCGCCGCGAGCCACTGGACGAGGCCGCCGTACGAGCCGCCCATCATGCCGATCCGTCCGTTCGCCCACGGCTGCCGCGCGATCCACTCCACCGTGTCGTACCCGTCTTCCGCCTCGTTGATGAACGGGTGCCAGGCGCCGTCGGAGTCGCCGCGCCCGCGGACGTCCTGGCTCACGAACGCGTAGCCGCGGGACGCGAAGTACTGCGCCACTTCCACCCAATAGAACTTGGGGTTCTGCCGGCGGGCGTTGTCGTAGGGCGTGCGCTGCAGGATCGCGGGCCGCGCGCCCCCGGGCGCATCGGGCAGGTACAGGTCCACGGAGAGCTCCACGCCGTCGCGCATGGGCACGCGCACGTCGAGCTCGACCCGTACCGGGACCGTGCCTTCGACGGCTCACGCGGTTCGTCCCGTCCCCGGGCGGAGCCGAGCCGGCCGGCCCGATCCCACCCGGGTCGAGTGCCAGCGGATCACTTGACGACGTAGGCGTTCTCGATCAGGAGATCTCCCGTCGCCTTGTTCAAGATGAGGCCCCCGAACCCGCTCTGGACCACGCGGCCGTTCGTCTCGGCCACGAGCATCGCCCAGGGCGCGTCGCTGAGATACTGCGCCTGCATCCGCTGCATCAGCTGAAGGCGCACGGTCGACGAGATCGTCGTCTGATACAGGCGCGAGAGATCGCTGAACGCCGGGCTGTTGTACGTCGAGTAGTCGAGCGCGCCGCCGGGCTGCAGCGCGAGGCGCATCACGAGACCGGGGTCCGAGCTCCACGAGTAGCTCGACGCCGAGATGTCGTAGTCGCCCGCCTTGAGGTGCGCGAGCGCGGTACTGACCTCGTACGCCGTGATCGTCGTCCCGATCCCCACCTGCTGCAGCTGCGCCTGGATCACCTGCGCGAGGTCGGTGAACGGTTCGTAGGACCGCGTGATCATGCGTAACATGACCGGGCGTCCTCCCCGCTCGAGCGTGCCGCCCTGGAGCGTGTACCCGGCCTCGGTCAGCAGCGTGCGGGCGCGGCCGAGATCGAACGGGTAGTAATTCTCCGTGCCCTTCCAGTATCCGACGAGCAGCGGGCTGAACGGCGCCCAGTTGGTCACCGCGTGGCCGTTGAACACGCTCGCGACGATCGCGTTCCGGTCCATCGCGACGTTGATGGCCTGGCGGACGCGCAGGTCCTGAAACATCGGATTCTTCAAGTTCATCTCGACGTAGTAGACCCGGGGGCCCACCGTCTGGAAGAACTGATACTTGGGGTTTTTGGCGTAGGTGTCCCACTGATCCGGCGGCACGCTCAGCAGCGCCGAGAGCGCCCCCGATTGGAACGCCGCCCCCTGCGATGTGGGCTGCGGGATGATGCGGAACACCAACTGGTCGAGGTACGGCGGCCCCTGGTGATCGAAGCTCGGCCCCCATTTGTAGGCGGGGTTGCGCGCCAGGGTCACCGACTGCCCCGGCAGCCACTCCTTCAGCATGAACGGCCCCACGCTCGACGGGTGCTGCGCGTACTCGTTGCCGTACTTCGCGATCGCGCTCGGGTCCGTCGGCTGCAGGTATCCCGAGATCGCCAGCGTCTGAAGCAGGCCGCCGTCGGGCTGCTTCAGCGTGAGCACGAGCGTCGACGCGTCGGGCGCCGCAAATGAGGCCACGGACGACAGAAAGTCCCGGTCGTACGGCGACGCGGTCGCCGGGTCGATGTCACGCTCAAACGTGGCCTTGATGTCCGCCGCGGTCATGGGTCGCCCGCTGTGGAACGTGATGCCCGGCTTCAGGTGGAAGGTGAGGGTCTTCCCGTTGGGGCTGAAACTCCATCGCTCCGCGAGCCACGGCACGATGCGGCCGTCCGGCGCGATCTGCGTCAGCCCCGCACCGATGTAGTTCGAGATCGTATCCTCGTCGGCGAGCGTCATCCGCGGCGCGTCGAGCGTCTTCGGATCCTGCTGGAGCGCCAGGACGAACGTGCCTCCGTTGCTCGGCGCGGCCGCGCCCAGGGCGGCACCGCCCGCCCACGGGATCAGGGCGAGCGCGATGACGACGGCCCCGGACCACCACGATCTCCCGACCAGCCGTCTCGAGGTTCGCACCGGCATAAGATCCACACCCCTTTTCCACGAGACGCGTGCCGGCGGGTCTGCCGCGCACGATCCGTGCGTGGTGGTAGAGTCTTAGACCTCTGCCGGACGACTCCTCTCAAGGGACGCGCGCATCACCGCGGCTGCGTCGACGGCGATCGGGCCGCGGGTCCTGCTCACCAGACAAACGGGATCAGCCGGTACCGTACGCGCCGGGTGTAGGCCTCGTAGCCATTCAACTCGCGCGTCAGGAACCGCTCCTCCAGCACCGCCCGGACGATGAGCGTCCCGATTGGGACGAGCGCCGCCAGCGCGCCGGCGTAAGAGCCGAGCCACAGGGGCATGCCGATCAGCAGGAGGCTCCCGCCCGCGTAGAGCGGATGCCGGATGACGCCGTACACGCCGGTATCGACCACGGTCTGTTCCTCCGGATGCTTGACGACCGTAGCCGCGAACGCGTTTTCCCGAACGCCGAGATAGGCGATCCACCAGCCGGCGAACACGAGGGCCAGGCCCAGGGCGGACACCGGGACGCTCGGCGCCCGCAGCAGGCGCAGGTGGAACACGTCGAGCGAAATGAAGACCAGGAGCCCGAAAAACATGAGCAGAAACAGGCTGAGGACGATCTTATCCACGAGCGGCTGCCCCTGCTGGATCGGCGGCTTGAGGCGTTCCTTGATCAGATCCGCGCGCGCCGGCAGCAGGCTGATGCTCGAGAAGACTGTGAAGAAGGCGAGCGCGCCGAGCAAGATCCACCCGCGCCACCAGTAGAGCGTGCCGGCCGGCACGAACAGCAGCGCGCCGAAGAACGCCATCCACAGCACGGCGGTCATGATCAGCTTGAAAAACAGCGACATCACTCCGGACCTCGTGTCCCGCATGTCCCGCTCCGTTTCAGTATAGGCTGGTGCGCGCGCCCGCGCGGCGCGAAGCCGGCGGGGAGCCGGACCCGGCAGGTCAGCGGCGAGGCGGGGCGAACCGATGAGAGCGCGGGACGCCGGTCGTGTGCGTGGTGGTCCGCGAGACCCGCCGTCCCGGGCACACGAGGAGGCATCACGTCATGCAGTACGTGCGTCCATCGCCGCAGACCGTGCATTGGGGTTACTTCGACGCGTCCCTCAAGCCGGTGGCGGAGGTCGACTCCGGCGAAGCGTTCAGGCTTCGAAGCGTCACGGCCGCGCCAAACGACGCCGTGCCTCCCGACTGGATTCCGCCGGAGATCGCCGAGATCCACGCGGCGGTCCGCGATCGAGGTCCCGGCGGCCATCTGCTTACCGGACCGGTGCGCGTGCGCGGCGCCCGGCCGGGACACGTGCTCCAGGTGGACATTCTCTCCGTGGCGCTCGGCGCGCCCTACGGCATCAACAGCGTGCGGACCGCTCAAGGGGATCTTTCCCGACGCGGTCGAGACGTGGGACAAGCAGATCATCCCGCTCGACCGCGAGCGCGGCGTCGCCACGCTCCCGCCCGGCCTCCGAATACCCACGCGCCCGTTCTTCGGGGTGATGGGCGTGGCCCCGCCCGCGGCGTGGGGACGCATCGACACGGCACAGCCGAGGCGCCACGGCGGCAACATGGACAACAAGGAACTGATCGGGGGCACGACGCTGTTTCTTCCGGTCTGGGCCGACGGTGCGCTCTTCAGCGCCGGCGACGGCCACGCCGCGCAGGGTGACGGCGAGGTCTGTATCACGGCGATCGAGACCTCACTCGAAGGGGAGTTCCGGCTCGGCGTCCGCACGGACTTCGAGCTCACCCTGCCGATCGCGGTCACGCCGACCCATCTCATCACGATGGGATTCGACCCGAGTCTCGACCGGGCGGCGCGGAGCGCGGTGCGGTCGCTGCTCGATCTGCTCGAACGGTTCGGCGGTATGCGGTGGCGCGACGCCTACGGGCTCGCGAGCATCGCCGTGGACCTGCACGTGACCCAGGTGGTGAACGGGGAGAAGGGCATCCACGCGATGCTGTCGCGGGACATTCTCGACCAGCTCGCGTCGCCGCTGCCGTTTCTCGCCGGGCTCTGACCCGCGGCGGCGCCCGGGGCGCCGGCATGATGATCCATATCCGCAATACTCCGAGAGGTGCGCGGTGACGCCGACGAACCGAGGCCGGATGACGAGACGGGAGATGCTGCGATACGGCGCGGCCGGCGCGCTCGGTGCGGGCGCGGTGGGCGGGCTCGCGCTGCCGCAGGCGTTTGGACAGACCGGCCGCCGGGGCGGGACGCTCAGGGCCGGCTTGGACACCGACCCGTTCATCCTCGATCCTCACCGGTCGGTCGCGGTGCCGGACCGTCAGGTGTTTCAGAGCCTGTACGACAAGCTGGTGGACACCGACGAAAACCTGAAGATCGTCCCGATGCTGGCGGCGTCGTGGACGATCTCGCCGGACGGCACCACGTACACGTTCAAGCTGCAGCCGAATGTGACGTTTCAGGACGGCACGCCGTTCGACGCGGCGGCGGTCGTGTACAACTTCGACCGGATGCGCGACCCCAAGTTCCCCTCCGCCCGCCGCAGCGAGATCGGGCCGATCACGTCCGTCACCGCGGCCGATCCGTCCACGGTGGTCATCAAATTGGAGCAGCCCTACAGTCCGCTGCTCTACGTGCTGACCGACCGCGCCGGCATGATGGTGTCGCCCACGGCGGCGCAGAAGGCGGGTCTGGACTTCGCGCTGCACCCGGTCGGCACGGGACCGTTCTCGTTCGTCGAGGAGGTGCGCCAGGACCACGTGACCCTGCAGCGCAACCCGTCCTACTGGGTGCGGGGCCTGCCGTACCTCGACCGGGTCATCTTCCGCTACCTTCCGGACGACAACGCGCGCGTCGCCAATCTGAAGTCCGGCGATATCGAGATCGTCGTGGTGGTGCCGCCGCCCCAGATCCCGCAGCTCGCCGCGGAATCGCGGCAGCCCGGGTCCCAGTTCCGGCTCCTCGAGCACGGCGCGTTCCCGTGGACGGGTTTTTGGCTGAACACGACCAAGCCGCCGTTCGACAACAAGGCGCTGCGCCAGGCGTTCAGCGCCGCGATCGACCGCACGGCGATCGCGAATGTCGTGCTGCAGGGCGCGGCGTACCCCGCGTACTCGTTCTTTCCGAACGGGACGCCCGCGTACGACCCCACCTGGAAGATTCCGCCGCGCGATCTCGCCTCGGCGAGGGAGAAGCTCCGCGAGGGCGGCCACCCGACCGGATTTTCGTGCACGCTCCTGACCTACCAGGGACAGGCCAACGTGAGCGTCGCGCAGGCGGTCCAATCGATGATCGCCGACGTGGGCATCCAGGCGCAGATCCAGGTGCTCGAGGCCGGGGCGCTCATCGCCACCCTGACGAAATCGGAGTACCAAGCCGGCTTTGCCGGATGGAGCGGGCGCCCCGATCCGGACTTCAACGTGTACCCGTTTATGACCAAGTCGGGAATCCCCAACTTCAATTTTTCCGGGTATGTCAACAGCCAGGTGCAGGATCTCCTCGATGCCGCCCGGGTGCTTCAGAACATGGATCAGCGCACCCGCGCGTACAGCGAGGTCACCAAAATTCTGGCCGACGACATGCCGTACGCGTGGATCTCCTTCACCAAAGAATACAAGCTGGTGTCGGTCAAGGTGCGCGGATTCGTCCACGTGCCGGATGGGCTGCTGCGGCTCCGGTCGGTCTCGCTCGCGTCCTGATCCGGCCCGCACCGGGTCGTGGGACAGGGCGCGTGACGTAGTGTGAAGGAGGGACGCATGAGCATCGGGACGGCGCACAAGACGGAGATATCGGTCGACCAGCTGCTGGCGATGCGCGGGATCGGGGGGAGCGACGCGCCGCAGTGGGGCATCGAGACGCCGCAGTGGTCTCCGGACGGCACGCAGCTGATGTTCGCGTCGGTTCTGGGGGGCGCCCCCGAGCTCTGGAGCGTCGCGCCGGCCGGTGGGGCGCTGACCCGGCTCACCGTGGGCATGGGAGGCGTCGGCCATCTCGCGTCGACCATGCCGCAGTGGTCGCCCGCGGGCGACTATATCGCCTACGTGTCGGCAAAGAGCGGCGTCGACGAGGTCTGGCTGTGGGCGAGCGACGGGGGAGACGACCGTCAGCTCACCCGGCTCGGCGCGCGCATCGAGGCGGTGAGCTGGGCGCCGGACGGGCGGTCGCTTGCCGTGGCAAGCAACAGCACGGGCACGTTCGACATTTTCCGCATCGCGGTACCGGACGGAGCCGCCACGCGGTTGACGCACGACGCGCGCTACGAAGTCTATCCATCGTTCACGCCGGACGGACGGATTCTGTACGTGCGGTTGAACGAGGCGTGGACCGATCACGACGTGGTGCTGATGAACGGCGACGGGACGCAGCCGCGCGTCGTGCTCCGTGACACCGACTTTTTCGACTACCACTACGGCAAGACGTTCAACGCCCCCAAGGTGTCGCCGGACGGCCGGACATTTCTGTTCCGCTCCCACCGGAGCGGGTGGATCAACATTTGGGCGGCGCCGGTCGAGGGCGGGGACGCGCGGGCGATCGCGCCCGCGGAGGCGGATCAGGGCGATGCCGCGTGGTCGCCCGACGGCCGCGCCATCGCCTACGCCGAGAATCACAACGGGACCGTCGATCTGCGCGTCGTCGCGCGCGACGGGGGCGCGCCCCGGGTGCTCGTGGCGCCGGCGATGGGCGTGTGCGCCGGCCCCGCGTGGTCGCCGGACGGCAAGGCGCTCAGCTACCTGTACGGGACGCCGACGGCGCCGACCGATATTTGGGTGGTCCCGGCGGCGACCGGCGCGGCGCGGCAGGTGACGCACTCGATGCTCGGGGGCGGGATCGCGGCGCGGCTCACCGTGCCCACGAAGATCGCGTATCCGAGCGTCGACGGACGGATGATCCACGCCTATCTGTACCGGCCCGCGGGGCAGGCCGGAACATCGCCGGGAATTCTATGGATCCACGGCGGGCCGACCAGCCAGTTCGTGGACTCGCTCGAGCCGCAGGTCCAGTATTTCGTGCAGGCGGGCTACACGGTGCTGCTGCCGAACGTGCGGGGCAGCTCCGGCTACGGCCGCGAGTTCGAGGATCTGAACAACGGCGACTGGGGGCACGGGGACCTCCGGGATGCGATCGCGGGGGCGGACTATCTTCGCGGGTTGGCGGGGGTCGATGCCGCCCACATCGGGATTACCGGCACCAGCTACGGGGGGATCCTGAGCATGGCGGCCGTCGCGTTCGCGCCGGCCGGAACGTTTCAAGCGGCGATCCCGCGCTCCGGCTACGCGGACTTCGTGCACATGCATGGGGAGCAGGAGCTGCGCCACGTGAAGCTGCTCGAATACGAGTTTGGGACGCTCGACGAGCACCCGGAGGTCTATCGCCGCTGCTCGCCGCTGTACGCGGCGCATCAGGCGGCCACCCCGTGCTTCGTCATTCACGGCGAAGGCAAGTATCCGGGATCGGCCGCGGCCAAGAACTTCGCGCTCGCGCTCGAAGCCCACTACAAGCCGTTCTGGTACAAGGCGTATCCGGGAGAGACCTACTACGTGCTCGCGCGATCGAACGTGACGCAGATGCTGCGCGACATGCGCGACTTCTTTGATCTCTACCTGAAGGACGTCCCGCACCCGCGTGCCGACGACGGCACCCGTCCGCACACGCACCTGAGCGGCGTTCGGCTCTAGCCGGACCCGGCGTGGATCAACGCACGCGGGGCACCGCGAGCCACGCGCACATGCTCGAGGTCCTCACGCGCGGCCGGGCGGGCTGAGCCGGCCGGGCGGAAGGAAAACACTGGCCCAGGCGCAAATTTCGGCCCAACCAACGCACCGAGACCGCCAGAGAGGGGGCCATCTATGAACACGCGCGGACATGCGGGAGGACTCACGAGACGCCGGTTTATCACCGCGGGCGCCGCACTGGCCGGCGCGGCCGCCGTCGCGGGCCGCTGCGGCCTGTACGCGTACGGGCCGCGGCGCCCCAGCAGATCGTGTTCTCGTGCGATCAGCTGTACACCGCCGACGAACTGGAATGGGCGCGCACCAGCCTCCTCGGCGGATATACCAAGACGAGCGGCGTCCCGGTTCAGTTCATCGCGGAGCCCGACTCGCAGTATATCGACCGCCTGGTGGCGGAGGTCAAGGCGGGCCGCGGCACGATCAGCGCAACCGGCGCGCTCCACGGGACCTTCCCCATCCTGGTCGCCGACAACGTCGTGCGCGACATGACCCCCGTCCAGCAGCAGCTCAACGGGTTGAAGGACCGCACGTTCTTCAAGGATTTGGCCGCCGCCTCCCACATGAGCGGGATGCAGGTGTTCATCCCGTGGATGCAGGCGACCTACCTGTTCGCGGCGACCAAGAGCTCCCTGCAGTATTTCCCGAAGGGCCGCGACCCCATGCGGATGACCTACGATGATCTCCTCCAATGGGGACAGACGATGCAGCAGAATGGCGGCCAGCGCCGGCTCGGATTCCCGGCCGGCCCGCAGGGCCTGTACGGCCGCTTTCTCCACGGGTATGCCTATCCGTCGTTCACCGGCGCGCAAGTCGCGCACTTCAGCTCTCCCGATGCGGTCGTCATGTGGCGCTATCTGCGGCAGCTCTGGGGCGTGACGCACCCGTCGTCGTTCACCTACGAGTTCATGTACGAGCCGCTCCTGTCCGGTGAGGTGTGGGTTGGGTGGGACCATGTCGCGCGCCTGATTCCAGCGCTGCGCCAGCGGCCGAACGACTTCGTGATCCTGCCGTCGCCGGCCGGCCCCCGCGGACGGTCGTTCCTGGCGGTGATCGTCGGACTCTCGATCCCGAAGACGGCGCCGGATGCCGACGGCGGGGCGCGCCTGATCGAGTACCTGACCCGCCCGGCCACCCAGCGCGTCACGCTGGAGGGCGACGGGTTTTTCCCCGTCTCGCCGGAAGTGGCAAAGACCGGGATGACGGGCTGGGTGAAGACCATCGCGGACGGCGTGGCCGCGCAGGCCGGAGCGCCGGATGCGCACACGGCGCTGCTGCCGATCGGCCTCGGAGACCGGACCGGCGAGTTCGTGCCGATCTACACCGATACGTTCCTGCTGATCGCGGTGCAGGGCCAGGACATCCAGCAAGTGCTCAATGCGCAAGGGCAGAAACTGAACGCGCTCTACGCGTCGCAACGCGCCGTCTGCCCTCCGCCCGACCCGGCGATCCAGCCGTGTAAGGTAGGCTGAACAGACCCTTCGCAGGGAAGGGATCGTGACGCGATCCCGCCGCGCCGCGTGGGCACCCTATCTCTTGGTGCTGCCCGCGCTCGCGTTCCTCGGCGTGTTCGTCGCGTATCCCATGGCGCAGGCCTTCGTGCTCGGGCTGACGAGCCCCGACACCGGTCATCCGACGCTCGAGAACCTGCGCCGCATGAGCACGGACCTGTATTTCGCGCCGGCCGTTCGGGACACGTTGATCATCGCGGCCATCGCGATTCCGCTCCAGATCGCGCTGGGGCTCGCGATGGCCCTGCTCGTGCAGACGCGGTTCGCCGGACACGCCGTGTTCCTCTACCTGTGCGCCGTGCCGATCGGCATCTCCGACCTCGCCGCCGGACTGATCTGGCTGTCGATCTTCACGGAGCGGGGCTACCTGAACGCCTTCCTGTATGCGGCGGGCTGGATCTCGCAGCCCGCGCCGTACCTCATTTACGGGCAGCCGGTGTGGCTGTTCGCGGCGATCCTGCTCACCGAGGTGTGGCGGGCGACCGCGATCGTCATGCTCATCCTGTTGAGCGGGTTGCAGTTGATTCCCAAGGATTACCGAGAGGCCGCCGAGGTGTTCGGCGCCAGCCCGTGGCAGACGCTCCGCCACGTCACCCTCCCGCTGCTGCGCGCCAGCCTGCAGACGGCGCTGATCATCCGTACGATTCTCGCGTTTGAGGTGTTTGCGCCGGTGCTGGCGCTGACGGGCCGGCTCGTCCCCGTGCTCGCCGGCGAGTCGTACCTGTGGTACACGCTGTACCACAATGCGAACGTCGCCAGCGCCTACGGGACGCTGATCCTGGTGCTCTCGGCCGCCTGTACCTGGTGGTATCTGCGATTCCTGCGCCCGCGGCCGGAGGAGGTGCGCGGGTGACGCTCCGGCGGCTCGCCATCTACAGCGCCGCCACGCTCATCACCGCGTGGGTGACATTTCCGCTGGTGTTGATCACGCTCGCGGCGTTCACGCCCAGGGACGTGCTCTATTCGTGGCCGCGATCCATCTGGCCGGCCCGGTTCACGCTCGACACCATGGCGGCCTTCCTCCGCTCCGACGAGGTCCTGCAGTCCACGTGGAACAGCCTTCAGGTCGCCGTGATGACGATCGTCTTCGCGTTCGTGCTGTCGGCGCCCGCGGCGTACGCGCTGGCCCGTTTTCGCTTCCGCGGACGCGATGCGGTCCAGCTGCTGGTGCTGGCGACGAAGATGTTTCCGACGACCATCCTCGCGATCCCGCTGGCCGTGGCGTTCATCCGGTGGGGCCTGTACGACACGCTGCTCGGCGTGGCGCTGGTGCACACCGCGCTCGCCATCCCGTTCGTGATGACGATGACCACCGGTGTGTTCCTGGCGATCTCCTTTGAGCTCGAAGAGGCCGCGATGACGCTGGGCAGCAGCCGGGTCCGGGCGGTCGCCCAGATCACGCTCCCCATGGCCCTGCCCGGGCTCGCCGCCGCCGGAATTTTTACCTTTATCCTGTCCTGGAACGAGGTGTTCGCGGCGACGATCCTCACGGAGGATCACCGGACGCTGCCGGCGCTGATCCTGAATACGGTGGTGTCCGCGGGCGGGGCGCCGCTGGATTACCGGTTCGCCGGCGGCTTTTTCATGATCGTGCCCGCGTTTGTGATCATTCTGCTGGTCCGGCGCTACCTGCTGACGCTGTGGGGCGTGACGGTGCGCTGAGGCCGGCGATCCGCCGCGCGCGCCCGGATGCGCGCCGATTTGACCGTGAGGGAGGGGATGCGGTGGCCGAGATCGTGCTCGATCATCTCCGCAAGACGTACGGCAGCGTCGTCGCGGTGGACGATGTGTCCCTAACCGTCGGGGATGGGGAATTTCTGGTGCTGCTCGGGCCGTCCGGCTGCGGCAAGACGACGGCGCTGCGGGCGGTGGCCGGGCTGGAAGAGCTCGATCGAGGGCGCATTCTGATCAACAACCGCGACGTGACCCGCCTGGCGCCCGGTCGCCGCGGGATCGCGATGGTGTTCCAGTCCTACGCGGTCTTCCCGCATCTACGCGTCTACGACAACATCGTGTTTGGACTGCGCATGCGGAGGATCCCCGACGCGCAGCGTCGGGAGCGGGCGCGCGAGGTGGCCGAGCTCCTGCAGATCGAAGACGTGCTCGACCGGTATCCCGCACAGCTCTCCGGCGGGCAGCGCCAGCGGGTGGCGGTCGCGCGGGCCATCGTGATGCGTCCCGACGTCTTGTTAATGGATGAACCGCTGAGCAACCTGGACGCGCTGCTGCGCCTTCACATGCGCACCGAGCTGAAGCGCATCCATCGCGAGGTCCGTTCGACCACGATGTACGTCACGCATGATCAGGTCGAAGCTCTGGGTCTGGGAGAGCGCATCGCCATCCTGCAACGCGGCAGGGTCGTGCAGCAAGATACCCCTTCGCGGATCTACGATCGTCCCGCGAACCGTTTTGTCGGCGGGTTCATCGGCAATCCGCCGATGAACTTCTTGGACGGGCGGGCCGGACTCGCGGACGGCAGGCCGGTCGTGGAAATCGGCGGGCGGCCGGTCGCGCTCCCCCAGACGGCTGCTCCCGGCCCCGTGCTCGTGGGGATCCGGCCCGAGCACATCTCGGTCTCGCTGCAGCCGGGCGTCGACGGGATCGCGGCGCGTGTGGTGGTGCTGGAGCCGTTGGGACCGCAGACCCTGTTGACGGTGGAGGTGGACCGACAGGTGGTGAAGGTCTCCGTCGCCCCGGAATTCCGCGCGGACCCAGACACCCCGATCTGGCTGCGCCTCGATCCGGCGCGCATCAGGCTCATGGACGCGCGGACCGGCGACGCGCTGCCCGGGTAGCGCGATGATCTCGACGCCGGAGTTGATCCCGCAGGCGCTCGCGGTGCTGCGCCGGAACGATATGGGCGGATACACGCGGCCGAGCCCGCGGCTCTACCCGCATCAGTGGAACTGGGACAGCGCGTTCGCCGCGATCGCCCTCGCGTTCGTCGACTGGCCGCGCATGGAACGGGAGGTCGATACGCTCTTGCGCGGGCAGTGGATCAACGGCATGCTCCCGCACATCCACTACAATCCCGACATCGGCGGCTACTTCCCGGGTCCGGAGTGGTGGCCCGACGTGCCGGTGCGCCGTCCGGGCGAGCAGACGAGCGGCATCTCGCATCCGCCCGTGCTTCCGTCCGCGGTCTATCTGGCCGGCATGGCGCAGCCCGACCGCGGGGTGCGCCTGGCGTGGTGGGCGCGCCTCTTCGAGCCCCTGCGGGACATGCTTCAGTTTTTTGCGCGCCACCGCACCGTGTCGGGGTCTCCGCTGATCGTGCTCGTGCACCCCTGGGAAAGCGGGTTGGACAACAGCCCCCGGTGGGACTTCGCGACGCGCGGCGGCTTCCGGCCGTCGCGGGCGTACACGCGGCACGACACCGGGGTCGTCGCGGCGGCGGAGCGCCCGAGCGGCGCCGACTACGATCTCTACCTCTACCTGGTCGAGTTAATCGCCGGCCACCGGTACGATCTGGCGTCGTACCTATCGCGCACGCCGTTTGCCGTCTACGACGCGCTGTTCAACGCGCTCTGGTACCGCGCGGTGCTCGATCTCAACCGCATCGCCGCTGAGCTGGGCGCACCGGCGGCGCTCCCGGCGGATGTCCTCGGGAGGTTTCACGACGCGTACCACGCGCAGCTGTGGGATGCGGGGGCCGGGCTGTTTCTCGACGCCGACGTGCGGACCGGAGAGCATATTCCGGTGCACACGATCGCCGGGCTCGGCGCGATCTACGGGGGATTGGTCGATGCGGCCCAGGCCGCGCTCATGTACCGCGCGTATCGAACCCGCTGTGTGGGCTGCCGGCCGCTGCCCTCGGTGCTGCCGGATCAGCCGTCCTACGAGCCGGCCCGGTACTGGCGCGGCCCCACCTGGATCAATACCAACTGGTTCGTCCTCCGCGGCCTCGAGGCCGTGGGGATGCGCGATGATGCCGTGCAGCTCCGCGACGCGACAATCGAGTTGGTCAAGGAGGCCGGCTGGCGCGAATACTTTCACGCGGAGATGGGAGCTGGACTGGGCGGCAGCGACTTCTCCTGGAGCGCCGCTCTGCTCATCGATCTGCTCCGGCGGCCGGTCGGCGCGTCACCGTGAGCGGCTGCCGCGCTCGGATGCCGCGCGGCTCCGGACTAGCGTCCTGTCGTACACGGCTCGGGGCGTGGAGGGGACCGCGGGTCCGGACAGAACCTACGTGTCTATGACCAACCCGTCCGTGCGCCCCGCCCGTTCGTGGGAATCCACCCTTGCCGGCTTTCGCGAGATGTTCCTGCTCCGGCCCGACGTCGTCTTTCTCAACCACGGATCGTTCGGCGCGTGCCCGCGGCCGGTGTTCGAGGCCTACCAGCGCTGGCAGCTGGAGCTGGAGCGGCAGCCCGTCGACTTTCTCCACTACCGGTTCCCGGACCTGATGGGCGCCGCGCGCGAGCGGCTGGCCGCGTATCTTGGCGCCGATGCCGACGAGGTCGTCTACTTCCCGAACGTGACGACCGCGCTCAACGTCGTCGCCCGCTCGCTGTCGCTCGAGGCGGGGGACGAGGTGCTCGGCACCGACCACGAGTACGGCGCGCTCGAGAAGACCTGGACGTTCCTGTGCGGGCCGCGCGGCGCCCGGTACGTGCGGGCCGAGCTGCCGTGCCCGATCGAATCGGCGGACCAGATCGTCGAGGCGGTCTGGTCCCGGGTCACGCCGCGGACCAAGGTGCTGTTCCTCAGCCACATCACCTCGCCGACCGCGCTGACGCTTCCCGTCGAGCCGCTCGTGCGCCGCGCGCGAGAGGCCGGCATCTGGACCGTGATCGACGGCGCGCACGCGCCCGGCCAGATTCCCCTCGACCTCCACGCGCTCGGCGTCGACTTCTACGGCGGCAACTGCCACAAGTGGATGTGCGCCCCGAAGGGGTCGGGATTTCTGTACGCGCGCCGGCCGGTGCAGCCGCTGCTCGATCCGTTGGTCGTGAGCTGGGGATGGCCGGGCAGCTTCATCGAGGTGCAGCAGCGCCAGGCGACGCGCGACATCGCCGCGTACCTCGCCGTGCCGGCGGCGATCGAGTTCCAAGAGGCCCACGACTGGCCCGCGGTTCGCCGCGCCTGCCACGCGCTCGCGCAGCACGCGCGCGCCGTCCTCACCGAGATCAGCGGGCTCCCGGCGCTGTTCCCGGACTCCCCCGAGTTTTACGCGCAGATGGCGTGCGTGCCGTTTCCCCTCGCCGAACCCGACGCGGTGCGGCGGCGCCTGTGGCTCGAGCAGAACATCGAGGTGCCGGTCACGAGTTGGAACGGGCGCGCGCTGGTGCGCGTGTCAATCCAGGCGTACAACACCGAAGCCGACGTCGCCGCGCTCGCCGCGGCGCTTCGGGCCGAGGTGCGCGCGGCGCCCGCGGGATAGCCCGGGCGGGCTCGCGGTGGCCCCGCCGCGCGCGTTACGCGACCGGTGGCCGCCGGTCGGCCCACGGCCGCGCGGCTTCGAAGCACGCGGCAGCCGTCAGCACCCGCGCATCCTGACGCCAACCCGCCACGATCTGCAGCCCGACCGGCAGCCCGGCCTTCGTATATCCGCACGGCACCGAGATCGCGGGGAAGCAGCTCAGGTTGAACGCGAACGTCGGGATGAGCATCCCGAGATGCCCTGAGATCGCGCGGCCGGCGATCTCTTTCGGCAGCCATGCGGCGAGCGGCGTGGCCGGCACGGAGGTCGTCGGGAGTACGAGTAGATCGTAGCGCTCGAAGAACCGGACGAGGCGCTGGTGATACGCGGTGCGCGCGACCTCGGCCTCCCCGATCCGCTCGGGCGTCATGTCCCGGCTGAGATCGAGGCGCTGCACGAGAATCGGATCCATCTGATCGCGCCATTTCGCCAGGTACTTGCCCACGGTGGCGACCCGGGTCGCCACGTTGAGGGCGAGGAACGGCTCCATGATGTTCCCGACCTCGGGAGAGGCGCCCTCGAGGGCGCACCCCAGCTCCGGGAACGCGCGGGACGCCGCCTCACAGACCGAGACGATCTCCGGGTCGACGGGCGCGGCGCCGCCGAGATCCGGCGTCCACGCGACCCGGAGGCCCTTGATCGACGCCCGGTCCGGCAGCGCCGCCCAGTCCTCGCCGGTGTGCGGCAGGCTGAGCGGATCGCGGTCGTCCGGACCGGCCATCACCGAAAACATGAGGGCCGCGTCCGCGACCGTCCGCGTGATCGGTCCGTTCGACGACATCGCGCCCCATCCGGCCGCGTTAGGGTAGCGCGCGATCCGGCCCTGGGTCGGCTTGAACCCGACGACGCCGCACCATGCGGCGGGGTGACGGATCGACCCGGCGAGGTCCCCGCCCTCGGCCAGGGGCCCCAGGCCGGCGGCGACCGCGGCGGCCGCCCCGCCGCTCGAGCCGCCCGGCGAGCGGTCGAGCGCCCAGGGATTGTGCGTGGCGCCGAAGACGAGGTTGTCGGTCGTCGGCTTGCAGCCGAACTCGGGCGTGTTCGTCTTGCCGAGGAGAATCGCCCCGGCCCCGCGGATCCGCTGCACGAGCAGCGCGTCTTCCTCGGGCACGTTGTGCTCGAAGATCTTCGAGCCACTCGTCGTCCGGATGCCCTTCGTGGCCGTGACGTCCTTTGCGGAGAAGGGGACCCCGTGGAGCGCGCCCCGCGCGCCGCCGCGGACCACCGTCCTGCTCGGCGGTTTTGGCCGCGTCGCGGGCCTGCTCGGCCGCGACCGTCACGTACGCGTTGAGCGGCGGGTTGACGCGCTCGATGCGCGCGAGCGCGGCGTCGACGACCTCGACCGGCGACACTTCTTTGGCGCGGATCATGCGCGCGAGTTCTCGCGCCGGCTTCCAGCAGAGATCGTCAGCGGCCACGGCATCCTCCCGTCACGCGTGTGTGTTGCAGTCCGTTCGCCGCCGTCCGGTGGGATTCCGCCGCGCGGGCGGCGCCGCGGCTAGGCGGCGAACCGGTCGAGCCTGAACAGCGCGAGGTCCCAGCGGCTGCGCCCGTCCGTCGCGAGGTCGGCCATGATTTCGCCCACGACGCTCGCGAACTTGAACCCGTGGCCCGAGAACCCGGCGGCGATGGAGACCTGTGGGTATTCCGGGTGCACGTCCAGGATGAAGTGCTCGTCCGGGCTGTTCGTGAACAGGCACGTCTTGAGCGCGAGCGTCGGTCCGTCGGCGTCGGGGAAGTACAGACGGATGCCTTCGCGCAGCACGGCCTCGTCCTCGGGGTAGATGCCGCGGTCGACGCGGTCGGCATCCGTGGTTTCGTCGCGGTGGTGATACTTCCCGAATTTGAAGCCGGGGACGCCGTACTCGGGAAAACCGTAAAAGCGTCCAACGGGAGCTTCCATATTAAGAGACGGGAAACGTATCGAGCCGGAAGCGTTCGGGGCGCAGGGGCCGGGTCCAGATCAGCACCTGGCGCTCTGGGACGGCGAGGCGCGCGAGCGCCGGCACGAGCTTCGACGCCCAGGGCCCGGCGGTCAGCACGAGCTTGGAGGCCGTGTACGTGTCCCGGGACGTGCGAACCCGGACGCCGCTGCCGTCGGGCTCCCAGGCGAGCACCGCCTCGCGGGCGTGGATCTCGGCGCCCGCCTCATGCGCGGCGTTCACATAGGCGATGATGGCGCGCTCCGACATCACGAAGCCGCCGTCCGGCTGGTACACGCCGACCATGTCGGGCGGGAGGCGGTAGCCCGGAAAGCGCTGGTGCAGCGCGTTCGCGTCCAGGGTCTCGTGGTGCAGATGATGCAGCTCGCACGACAAGAGCGATCCCCGGATCGTCGCGCTGTCGCGGGGGCCCGCATCGATGCTGCCGGTGATGAGCAGCAGCCGTTCAGCCGAGAGATGCTCGATCTCGCGCCAGAGCTCGTAGGCGCGGCGCAGCAGCGGGACGTAGGACGGATGCTCCCAGTACGCGAGCCGGATGATGCGGTTCGTGCCGTGCGACGATCCCTGATCGTGCGGAATGTCGAACTGCTCGAGCCCAAGCACGCGCAGTCCGCGGTGGGCGAGCTGGTAGACGGCGGCACTGCCCATCCCGCCGACCCCGACCACGATGACGTCGTAGCCCGCCACTGACGGCACCTCCGGCATCCCCCGCTCGGTGGCGCGGGATCTCTCGTGAGGATTCGGCCGCGGCGCGGGCGGCCCTGCCCTCGCACCTCAGCAGGAATTCATTTCGGCGCGGCCCAAGGGGTGCGCGTGGCCGCCGACCGGCCTCACGCGGACGCGGAGGTCGTGGTCCGGTGTCCAAGAGACCTGCACGGGGGTGGCGCACGTGCCCGAGGGCGATCGGTACGATGCGATAGTGATTGGGTCGGGGCAGGGCGGGAATCCGCTCGCGGAAGCGCTGGCCGCGGCCGGCCGCCGGGTGGCGATGATCGAGCGGAAGCACGTGGGCGGCACCTGCGTCAACGAGGGGTGCACCCCGACAAAGACGATGGTGGCGAGCGCGCGGGTCGCGTATCTCGCCCGCCGCGCGCGGGACTACGGGGTGCGCGCCGGTACCGTGACGGTGGACATGGCCGCGGTGCGGCGCCGCAAGCGGCGGATCGTCAACCTGTGGCGGAGCGGGAGCGAGCGCGGCCTCGCGAAGGCGGACGGACTCGACCTCATCCGCGGCGAGGCGCGGTTTGAGGGCCCGCGGCGCGTGGCGGTCGCGCTCTCGCGCGGCGGCACGCGCGAGCTCGCCGCGGACCAGATCTTCATCAACACCGGCGCCCGGCCCGGGCGGCCCCCGGTGCCGGGGCTCGACACCGTGCCCGTGCTCGATTCCACGTCGATCATGGAGCTCGGGACCCTCCCGCGGCACCTCCTGGTGCTCGGCGGCGGCTACATCGGCCTGGAGTTCGGGCAGATGTTCCGGCGGTTCGGCAGCGAGGTGACGCTGGTCCACTGCCATGCGCACCTGCTCGGCGCGGAGGACCCGGACATCGCCGACGCGATCGAAGGCGTGCTGCGCCAAGACAAGGTGAAGCTCGTCCTCCACGTGGACACGGCGCGCGTGGCGCCGGGGCCGGGACGGACGATCCGGCTGACGGTGCGCACGCCCGGGGCCCGGTCGCCGCGGACGCTCACGGGCTCGCATCTCCTCGTGGCCACCGGGCGCGTGCCCAACACCGATCGGCTGAACGCGGCCGCCGCGGGCGTGGAGCTCGACGCCCACGGCTTCGTCCGCGTGAACGAGCGTCTCGAAACGACCGCCCCGGGCGTGTACGCGCTCGGCGACGTCAAAGGGGGCCCGGCGTTCACCCACATCTCGTACGACGACTTTCGCATCCTCCAGACCAATCTGCTGCGGGGCGGCCAGGCGACGACCCGCGACCGGATCGTGCCGTATACGGTGTTCACGGATCCGGAACTCGGCCGGGTCGGCCTCACCGAGACCGAGGCGCGTGCCCGGGGGCTCGCGATCCGCGTGTTTTCCATGCCGATGAGCCGGGTCGCGCGTGCGGTCGAGATGGACGAGACGCGGGGCACGATGAAGGTGATCGTGGACGAGGCATCCGGGCAGATCCTGGGGTGCGCCATCCTCGGGATCTTCGCCGGCGAGCTGATGAGCCTGATCGAGGTCGCGATGATGGGCCGCCTGCCGTACACGGCGCTGCGCGATGCGACGTTCTCCCACCCGACGCTCTCGGAAGCGTTCAACAACCTGTTCGACCGCTAGGCGGGTGCCGACAGGGCGCGGGGCGCTCGCGGCGTAACTCTCCGGTGCGCGTGCCGGGTGTGGGCCCCCGCCGCGCGCGCCTGCACGATTCGATGCCCGGGGAGGCGTACCGTGGCGCGACATCTCGTGTGCCTCACGTTCGACTTCGACGCGATCTCGAACTGGATCCATCGGGGGGCCGTGACCCCGACCCAGATCTCACGCGGGGAGTTCGGGCTGGTCGGCGCCGCGCGCATCCTCGAGCTGATGCGGGCGCGGGGGATCTCCACGACGTGGTTCATTCCGGGGCACACGTGTGACACGTATCCGGAGATGGTCCGGCGCGTGCACGCCGAGGGCCACGAGATCGGAAACCACGGGTACCTGCACGAGCCGCCGGCGACGCTGACGGCGCCGGAGGAGGAGGCGGTGCTCGTCCGCGGCAGCGAGGCGATCCGGCGCATCACCGGCGCCGATCCCATCGGCTACCGGTCGCCGGCGTGGGACCTGAGCCCGCACACCGTGCCGCTCTTGCTGAAGTACGGGTTCACGTACGACACCAGCATGATGGCGCACGACCACCATCCCTACCGCGCGCGGCAGGGTGACGAGTTTGCGCCGGACCGGCCCGTGCGCTGGGGCGCGCCGACGACGCTGATCGAGATGCCGATCGCGTGGTCGACGGACGATTTCCCCCACTTCGAGTACGCCCGCCGGGGCGACACGGTGCTCCCGGGACTCCGCCGAGGCGGTGACGTGCTCGAGAACTGGGTCGACGACTTCCGGTACATGGCGCAGCACGAAGAGTGGGGCGTGCTGACGTACACGTTTCACCCCCAAGTCTCGGGGCGGGGGCACCGGATGCTGGTCCTCGAGCGGCTGATCGATGCGCTCGGGGAGTTGGGCGCGACGTTCGTCCGGATGGACGCCGCGGTCGAGGAATTCATCCGGTGGGAGCGCGGGCGGAAGACGGGTCCGCGTGCCGCCGCACGCAACGGCGCCGGGCGCTTTGCCGCGCTGCGCGTACGTACAGGTGGTCCGTTTGTCCACACTGAACTCCGGGTCATCGTCAGCGAAACCGTGACGGATGAGCGGCCGCGCCGCGCGCTTGGGGACAGGACATCCTCGTGCCCCTCCCACCGTCCGCGCATCGTCCACCGGAATATCCCGGCCTCACACGGCACGAACGCCGTGCTCCCGGGCCGCGGGGCGGCGCGCGTCGCCGCGGCCCTGCCGTGCTCGCGTGATCTTGCGGAGCCCTCTGGGGTGGTCGGGATCGTGGCCGCGCGCGCGTGCGAGATGGTACGCGAGCAGCTGCATCGGGATCGCGTATACGTGCGGGCTGAGCCGTTCGTCGGGCGTCCGGGGGACCTCGACGGGAAGGGCGGCCAGGCGCAGCACCGCCCGGTCTGAGGAACAGATGACGGTCTCCGCGCGCCGGTCCTTGAGCCGTGCTGCGAGGGAGGCGAGGCCCGCCAGGACGCGTCCCGGCGGGGCCGCGAGCAGCACCGGGAAGCCGCGGGCGATCACCGCGATCGGTCCGTGGAGCAGGTCGACCGCGGAGATCGGCTCGGCCGGCACGTAGCACGTTTCTTTGAGCTTGAGGGCGGCCTCGCGCGCCGTCGCGTAATTGTAGCCGCGCGATGTCACCACGCATTCGACGATGCGGCGCCACCGGCGTGCCACGGCGCGGAGGCGGTCGTCGGCCTCGAGCGCGTCCGCCATGAGGCGCGGGAGCGCGCGGTGGGCGCGGAGCAGCGGTCGGTTGGCCGCTGCCTCGGCGACGAGCAGGCTGAGCGCGGTGAGCTGCGCCGTGTAGGTCTTCGTGGCCGCCACGCTGCGCTCAGGCCCGGCGCGGAGGAGGACCGTGTCGTGGGCCGCGCGCGCGAGCGGTGAATCCTCCTGGTTCGTCACGGCGATCGTGCGGGCGCCGGACGTCCGCGCGGCCTCGAGGAACTCCACGATGTCCGGCGATGCGCCGGACTGTGACAGGCCGATGACTGTGGCCCGCCGCAGGCGGAGGTGCGCGCGGTACACCGTGAGGACCGACGGCGCCGCGAGCGACACGGGGATGCCCCACACCGTCTCGATCAGATACCGCCCGTAGAGCGCCGCATTGTCCGACGTGCCGCGCGCGGCGAGCACGACCAGGCTCGGTGGGGTGCGGCGGAGCCGCCGCCCGAGTGCTGCGATCGCGGGGCCCTCCACGTCGCAGAGGCGCGCCACCGCGTCGGGCTGCTCGGCGATCTCCTGGCGCATCCAGCGGCCGCGCTCCGCAGGGGACGGTGACATGCCCGGCCTACAGGAGGCGCGCCGTGACGTCGGCGGCGGTCAGGTCGATCAGCGCCCCGCCCGTCTTCCCGTCGCCCATCGTGCAGTTGACGACGAGGGTGGTCCCGACGCGCTCGATTCCGCCGGCTTCGTGCACGTGTCCGCAGGTCAGCACACGGGGGTGCGAGAGCCGGACCAGATCCAGGACGCGCCGCGTGCCGATGTGGTGCCCGGAGCGCGCAAGGTCGAGCGTCCCGAGCGGCGGCTCGTGCACGACGAGCACGTCGCACGCGGACGCGACGTGCGGCCCGCCAAACGAGACGCCGTCGATGACGACGGGATCGGCGCCCGCGAGCCCGCCGCGCCGGGCGATCTCCGCCACCGCGTGGGGTCCGTCCACGTTGCCGGCGACGGCCAGCACCGGCACCGGCAACGCGTCGAGCAGGTCGAGCGCGTCCTCCCCGTGACCCTCGTGGGTCAGATCGCCCGGGAGCAGCACCACCGCGGGTGCGTGCTCGGCGACGAGGGCGCGCACGCGCGCGATGCGTTCCGGACGGCCGTGCAGGTCGGCGCACGCGAGAATTCGCACGTGAGATGCTTCGACGCGCCCCTCCGCGCCTCATGCGCGCGGCCGACGGCAGGGAGCGGCGCGGCGCGGCGGGAAGAACTGCCCAAGGCCGCGGCGGTGGGTGCGAGCGCGATGGGCCGGGAGGTTCACGATGAAGATGTACGTGGGCGGCGAGTGGATCGACAAGCGGGAGACGATTCCGGTGCGCAACCCGTTCGATGGATCGGTGATCGACACGATCCCGAAGGCGGACGCGGACGACGTCGAGCGGGCGCTCGCGACCGCGGTGCGCGGTGCGCAGGCGATGCGCCGCCTGACCGGGTTTGAGCGCTTTCAGATGCTGCGCAAGGCGTCCGACCTGCTGCTCGAGCGCAGCGAGGAGTTTGCGCGGATCATCACCCTCGAGGAAGGCAAGATCATCGGCGAGGCGCGGGTCGAGGTCACGCGGGCCGCGGAGATCATCGCGCTGTCCGGCGGAAGAGGCGAAGCGGCTCTACGGGGAGGTGATCCCGCTCGACGCCGCGCCCGGGGTGAAGACCCAGATGGGATTCACCCTCCGCGTGCCGTGCGGCGTGGTCGTCGGGATCAGCCCGTTCAACTTCCCGCTGCACCTGGTGTGCCATAAGGTGGGCCCGGCGCTCGCGGCCGGCAACGCCGTCATTTTGAAGCCGGCGAGCGACACGCCGCTGAGCGCGCTCAAGCTGACCCAGCTGCTCCTCGAGTGCGGCGTGCCCGCGGACGGCATCCAGTGCATCACCGGCAGCGGCGCGACGATCGGGGAAGGCTTGTGCGCGGACCCGCGCGTGCGGAAGATCACGTTTACCGGCAGCCGGGACGTCGGCGAGCGGATCTGCAAGGTGGCGGGCCTCAAGAAGGTCACGATGGAGCTCGGCAGCAACTCGCCGCTGATCGTCATGCCGGACGCGGACCTCGACAAGGTGGCGACCGCGGTGGCCGCGACCGGGTACGCGAACGCGGGCCAGGTCTGCATCAGCCTGCAGCGGATCATCCCGCTCGCGCCGATCTACCACCAGTTTTTGGATGCGCTCAAGCCGAAGGTCGCGGCGCTGACGACCGGGAACCCGCTCGACGAGGGGACCCGCGTGGGCCCGATGGTGCGCGAAGACGACGCCCGCCGCGTGGAGACCTGGGTCAAGGAGGCCGTCGCGGGGGGCGCCAAGCTGGTCGTCGGCGGCGAGCGCCGCGGCGCGATCCATACCCCGACGGTCCTCGCGGACGTGACCCGTGAGATGCGGATCTCGCGCGAGGAGCTGTTCGGACCGGCGGTCGCGGTGACGCCCGCGGAGTCGATCGATGCCGCGATCGCGATGGCGAACGACACCCGCTATGGCCTGTCGCGCGGCGGTGTTCACCGAGAACCTCAACTGGGCGATGCGGTTTGCGCGCGAGGTCGACGCCGGGAACATCCACATCAATTGGGGCCCGCAGTGGCGGGCGGATCTGATGCCGTACGGCGGGCTGAAGGACAGCGGGTTCGGCAAGGAAGGGCCGAAGTACGCGGTCCAGGAGATGACCGAGACGAAGATGGTGGTCATGCACCTGCCGTAGCGGGCGGATGCCATGCGCTGCCCGTGGACGTAGGAGGGGTGCATGCCAAAGACGTCGGACAGGCCGTCGGGGAAGACGGTGCTACACCAAGGCCCGGTGAGCGAGCATTTGGCCAACGAGCGGACGCACCTCGCGAGTCTTCGGACCGCGGTCGCGCTGATCACGTTCGGCCTCGCGATCAACCGGTTCAGTCTCTTCCTGATCATCAACGACAAGCTCGGCCCGGGCGCGGCGCCCTTCGTCCCGCTGGTGGGGGCGGAGCAGGTCGGGCTGGCGGTCGTGATCCTGGGCGCGCTGATGATCGTGTGGGCCGCGATCCGGTACACGCAGGTCACCACTCAGATCGACCGCGGAGAGTATCGTCCGAACACGACGATGGTGTGGATTCTGACCACCGCGATGCTCGTGTTCGTGGTGGCGAGCCTCTTGTGGTTGTTTCAGCGCTAGCCGCGCCGGGGGCACGGGCACAGTCGACCGATTGGCAGGCGTGTGACGGAGCGGACGGTTCCGTACGAGACGCTGCCGCGCGCGACATGGGAGGATGAGGATGCAGGCGATACGCGTGCACGCATACGGCGGGCCAGACGTCTTGCGCTACGAGGAGCTGCCCACGCCGACGCCGGGTCCGGACGAGGTGGTGGTCCGGCTGGACGCGTGCGGCGTGAACTACGTCGACATCTACCAGCGGATGGGGCTGTATAAGATGGCCCTGCCGTACACGCCGGGATCGGAAGGGGCCGGGATCGTGGCGGACGTGGGCGCCCACGTCCGCGATCTGCGAGTCGGGGCCCGCGTCGCGTACTGCGGGTCGCTCGGGGCGTACACGACGCACGCGGTCGTGCCCGCCGCGCGCCTCGTGGCGCTGCCCGAGACGATCGGCAGCGAGCAGGGCGCGGCGCTGATGCTGCAGGGGATCACCGCCCACTATCTCTGCCACTCGACCTACCCGCTCCGGAAGGGCGACACCGCGCTCATCCACGCCGCCGCGGGCGGCGTCGGCCTGCTGCTCGTCCAGATGGCGAAAATGCTCGGCGCCCGCATCATCGCGACCGTGTCGACGAAAGCCAAGGCGCTGCTCGCCCGCGAGGCGGGGGCGGACGAGGTGATCCTCTACACGGAAGCAGGACTTCGAGGTCGAGGTGAAGCGCCTGACCGGCGGGCGCGGCGTTCAGGTCGTGTACGACTCGGTCGGCAAGACGACGTTCGACCAGAGTCTGAACTGCCTCGCGCCGCGCGGGTACATGGTCCTGTTCGGGCAGGCGAGCGGGCCCGTGCCGCCGATGGACCCGCAGATTCTCGCGCAGAAGGGCTCGCTGTTTCTGACGCGGCCGACGATGGGGCATTACATTGCGACGCGCGAGGAGCTGCTCGCGCGCGCGAACGAACTGCTCCAGTGGGTGGCGTCCGGACGCCTGCGGGTCCGGATCGATCGGACGTTCCCGCTGGCGCAGGCCGCGGACGCCCACCGGGCGCTCGAGAGCCGGGCGACCGCGGGCAAGGTGCTGCTGCTGCCGGTCTAGGTGACGAGCCGCGGGTAGAGCCGCGCGGCCAGCGCCATCAGCGCGGCCGAGAACGCGAGCAGCACCGCGAAGTCCACGCCGAGTCCGTACACGCTGGTGCCGCCCTGGACCATCAGGTCCCGCAGGCCGTCCACCTCATAGGTCAAGGGGTTCACGGTGGCGATCACCTTGAGCCAGTTGGGCATCAGCACGATCGGGTAGATCGCGTTGCTCGCGAAGAACAGCGGCATCGTCATCACCTGGCCCATGCCCATCACGCGCTCGTGGGTTTTGACGATGCAGGCGATCACGAGCGAGAACGTCGAGAACACGGCGGAGCCCATCACGATCAGCAGCAGCACGCCGAGAATGTTGAGCGGCTGCCAGGTCGCGTGAATGTGGAGCAGCAGCGCGAGGATGTACACGATCGCGCCCTGCGACAGCGCGCGCGCGCTCGCGGAGATCGCCTTCCCGAGGACGAGCGAGACGCGCGAGATGGGACTGACGAGGTACTTTTGCAGCACCCCCATGTCGCGCTCCCGGATCGCCGAGACCCCGTAGAAGATCGCGATGAACAAGACACTCTGGGCGAGGATGCCGGGGGCCATGAAGTCCAGATAGCTCAGCTTGCCGGTGGGCACGCCGCGCAGGCGCGACATGACCTGCCCGAACACGACCAGCCACAGCGTCGGCTGGACCGCCCGCATGAGCAGCTCGACCGGATCGTGCTGGAGCTTGCGGATCTCCGCGTCGGCGACGGTAAAGACATGGCTGAGAAACGTGCCGAGCCCGGCCGGACGCTCAGGATAGACGACGGGCGGTGCGGCGGGTGCGTAGGACCTCACCATAGTTACCTCCTGACTCATGAATGGTGGCACCGGTGAAGTGCATGAACACATCGTCCATCGTGGCGCCCGGTCCCACCTGCGCCTTCAGGTCGTGCGGCGTGCCGATCACGGCCACTTGTCCGAGGTGCATGACGGCCACGCGGTCGCACAGCCCGTCGGCTTCTTCCATGTAATGGGTCGTGATCATCATCGTGGTGCCGAACGTGTCGCGCAGCCGCAGCACATGCTCCCAGACGGCGCGGCGGGCGACGGGGTCGAGGCCGACCGTCGGCTCGTCCATGAACAGGACCGCCGGGCGGTGCAGCATCGCCTGGGCGATCTCGAGACGGCGGATCATGCCGCCCGAGTACTGGCGCACCAGTTGCTGGGACGCGTCGGACAGCCCCACGAGCTCGAGCGCCTCCGCGATCCGGACCGACCGCTCGTCGGACCGCAGGCCGTATAGCCGCGAGGAGACGAGGAGGTTCTCGTAGCCGGTGAGCGCTCCGTCGGCGGAGAGCGCCTGGGGCACATAGCCGATCCGGCGGCGTACGCGGGATTGATCGCGCGTCACGTCGCAGCCGGCCACCCAGGCCTTCCCCGACGTCAGCGGCAGCAGCGTCGTCAGGATCTTGATCATCGTGCTCTTCCCGGCGCCGTTCGGGCCGAGCAGCCCGAAAATCTCGCCGCCGCGCACCTCGATCGACACCCCGTTCACGGCGACGAGGTCGCCGAAGCGCTTCGTCACGTCGATCGCGCGAATCGTCGGCTCCGGCGCTTCCGGGGGGCCCTCGTCGATCGCTAGCGCCAGGACGGCGCCCGCTTGATCGTCTGTCATCGGTCTCCACTCACCTCCGTGTCTGTGAATGCCGCAGCGAGCGCGTCGAAGTGCTGGGTCAGCCGGCGCAGCGTCGTGTCAGGCAGCAGCGCCAATACGCCGGCCGTCCGGCGCCGCGCCGCGTCCTTCGCGGCTTCGAACTGGGTCCGTCCCGCCGGCGTCAGCCGCAGGGTGACCTCGCGCCGGTTCGCCAGGTTCGTCGTCCGGGTCGCGATGCCGCGGTCGACCAGCCGTCCCACGAGCGCCGAGCACGTCGGCGGTGTCACCCCGAGGTGATCGGCGAGCGCGCGCAGTGTGCAGCCGCGATTGCGGTAGAGGTACGACATCGCGCGGTACTGCGCCATCGTGAGCCCCGGCATCCGGCTGCGCATCTGCGAGCGGATGAACCGCATCGCCAGCGGCGCGACGTCGAGGAGACGCGCGGCACATTCCCCAGCCGCCGCGGACGGCGTCAGCCGGACCGGCGCGGACGTGCCCGAGCGGGGGATCAATCGATTCGCCTCTCGAACTGTTTGTGACACTAACAGTATGATAGCGCAGACGCCCGCGCGTGTCAACCGGACGGAAACGGGGCTAGCGTCGAGCTGGCGTGTGTTCCGTGAGAGCGGCGTCTAGGGCGTCGACGATCCGCTGCATGAGCGCGGGGCGCGCCTGCGCGCCCAGGTGTCCGATGCGCACGACCTTGCCCGCGAGCTGCGTGAGTCCACCGGAGATCGCGATGCCGTGGCGCGTGCGCAGCGCCGTGATCAGCGCGTTCGCGTCGACACCCTCGGGCGGATACGCGACCGTCACCGTTGGGGAGGCCCACCGCTCATCGGCGAAGAGTGTGAATCCGAGGCGCTCGAGCCCCCGCCGCAGCAGCAGCTGGGACTCCCGGTGCCGGGCGTAGCGGGCGTCGAGCCCCTCAGCGAGGATCCGCTCGAGCGCGCGGTCCAGCGCGAAGATGTTATTCGTCGCGATCGTCACGGGATACGGGTGGTGCGGCCAGAGGTGCTCGTATTCGCGCCACGTGCGGAGGTTGAGGTACCAGCCGCGCGGGCCGCCGGACTGCCGGTCGATCGCGTCCCAGCCGACTTGGGTAACCGCGACCGGCGCGAGGCCCGGGGGCGACTCGAGGCACTTCTGCGAGGCGGTTGACACCGCGGCGAGGCCCCACGCGTCGGTCTCCACCGGCATACCGCCGAGGGATGAGACCGCGTCGACCCCGACCGGGACGCCTTCCTCGCGGGCGGCGGCGGTGATCTCTTGGACGGGATTGATGACCCCGGTCGAGGTGTCGCTGTGCACCACCGCGAGCAGTCCCACCTTGGTGCGCCGCAGCCAGGTCCGGACTTCGCCCGGGTCGGCCGGCCGTTCCCACGGGATCATGAGCGTCTCGACCCGGGGGGAATGCGACTGCGCGATCTGCCGCACACGATCGCCGAAGAAGCCGTTGACGATGACGCCAATCGAGCCGTCGGCCCCGATTAATGTGCTCAGCATCGCCTCGATGCCGCCGGTGCCCGAGCTGGGCAGCGGGTACACCGAGCCCGCGGTGCGGAATACCTCGCGCAGACGGCCGATGAACGTATTGTAGTACTCCAGCCACTCGTCGCCGTAATGCTGGCGCGGCTGCTGCGCCATCGCGGCGAGCACGTCCGGTTCGACGGGGACCGGCCCGGGGATATGGAGGGCGATCTCCTTGTCAGCCATGCGCACGAGCCTCCTCGACGCGAAGTATCGGTGCCGGTTCGGTGGGGGCGCGCCGGCCTCCTGTCGCACACGCGGGGGCCCGGGCGGCACGCGCCCGCCCGGGCCCCCGGATCGCGCCGCGCGGGGCTACAGCAGCCCGACGCTCTTGAGCCAGTCGGTGGTCGCCTGGCTGACCGATTTGCCGTTCACCACTGCGAGTTGCAGGTTCTGGCTGACTTCGGACGTGAGTTTCGGCGCCAGCGCGTTCAGCGTCGTGGCGATCGTAGGATATTTCTGCAGCGTGTCGTCGCGCACGATCGGCGCCGGATGGTAGATCGGGAAGAGATGCTTATCGTCGGTGAGCAGCACGAACTTGTCCTTGGCGATCAAGGCACTCGTCGTGTAGCAGACGTTCACGTCGGCCTTGCCCTCCTGGACCGCCGAAAATGTGAGCGGTTCGAGAAGCACCGAGGACTTGCCGAACGTGAAGCCGTAGCGGGCTTTCATGCCCGGCAGCACGTTCGGGTCGGTCTGGCCGTCCGGCGGCGTCGCGACGGTCAGTGTCGGCGCCGCGGACGCGAGGTCGGAGACCTTCGTGGCGTTGAGCGCGCTCGCGCGCGCCTGCGTCGAGCAGATGCCGTAGGTATCGTTCAGCGGCGCGAACGCGAGCCACGTGATGTGGAACTGCTTCTCATAGCCGGCTTTCACGAGCGCGTAGTCCTGCTGATCATTGTGCGTCGACGTCAGCTTGAGCCGCGCCAGGCCGGTCGCCGTGAACTCGGGGTAGAGGTCGATCTGCCCACTCACGAGCGCGTTGTGGACGATGTCGTTCGTTCCGAGTTTGGCCTTCTCGGTGACGTCAAACCCCGCGTGCCGCAGCAGCTGCGCGTACATCTCGGTCAAGAGCTGCGCTTCGGTGTCGAGCTTGCCTCCGACCGTGAGGTGCCCCATCGAGGCGGCCCCCGCGGCGTTCCAGGTGCCTCCGCCCGCGACGAGCAATGCGATCGAAAGCGTGCACGCCGCGAAGGCGCGCAAAGCGCGAACATGTCGTGGCATCTACCGTCCCCTCCTCGTGATGCTCGGATCTAGCAGCCTGTGCGCATGGCGTCCGCGTTCCGAGCGCGGCGTGCGGGTGCGTCTCACCTCCGGACCGGCTCCGAGAGGCCCACGGGGGTGAGGGCGCGTTGCACCCACCCCAGCGAGAGCTCGGCGGCCATCGCGAGCAGCGTCACCGGGACCGCCCCCGCGAGGATCTGTGTCACATCGACCTGATACAGCCCAGACAGGATATAGTCGCCGTACCCGCCGGCGCCGATGATGGCGGCGAGCGTCGCGGTCGCGACAATCTGCACGACCGACGTCCGGACCCCCGCGGCGACGACGGGCAGCACGAGGGGCAGCTGGACCCGGCGCACGATCTGCCACCGCGTCATCCCGCAGCCGCGGGCCGCGTCGATGATCGCGGTCTCGATGCCGCGGATCCCGGTATACGTGTTCAGGAGGATCGGCGGGATGCCCAGCACCGCGAGCGCCACGAGCGACGGGGTGAAGCCGAGCCCGAGGTACGGGATCGCGAACGCGAGAAACGCGATCACGGGGATCGCCCGCATGAATCCGCTCACGTTGATCGCGACGAACGCCAGCACCGGACGCCGCGAGACGGCGATGCCGAGCGGCGTCCCGATGACGATCGCCAGCGCGGACGCGGCGGCGCACAGCGTGATGTACTGGATCGTGTGCGCCGCGTACGTGTTGGCGGGGTCGGCGACGAACGCGGCGAGGCGCCCGAGCTCGCTCATGCCGTGGCCACCGGGAGGCGCCCTCGGTTCAGCGCCTGCTGGACGATCAGCAGCACGACGTCGGCGGTCACGGCCAGCGCGCCGATCACGATGCCGCCGCCGAGCACCTCGTCATAGTTGCTGTTCTGGATGCCGGTGAAGATGAGATCGCCGAGCCCGCCGGCGCCGACCAGGGCCGCGAGCGAGGTGATGCCGATCGTGGTGACGGTGGCGACCCGGACGCCGGCGACGATCAGCGGGAGGGCCAGGGGCAGCACGATGCGGCGGAGGACCTGGCCGCGGTCCATTCCCATCGCGCGCGCCGCCTCGAGCAGCACCGGATCGATCCCGTCGATCGCGGCCACGGTGTTCCGGATCAGCACCAGCTGCGCGTACAGGATCAGCGGAATGATGATCGTGGTCGCATTCAGCCCCGTGAACGGGACGAGGAACGACAGCATGGCGAGGCCCGGGATCGTGTACAGGAGGCCGGCGACCGTGATCACGGGCAGGTACAGCCGCCGGTACCGCGAGATGGCCACGGCGAGCGGGAGGGCGATCACGACGGAGACGAGCATGCTCGTCGCGACGATCGACAGGTGCTGCGCGATGAGATGCGGCAGGCTCGACGGGTCGGCCAAGTTGTAGCGCGCGGGATCCAGCAGGAATCGCATCGTCGGATCTACCGGGCCCCGGCGTGCCGGCGCGCGCGCATCATGGGGCCACCGCGGCCTCGCCGCGGCGGGTGCTGGCAAGGTGCCGGTTGAGGGAGGCGAGTGTGACGACGCCGAGCGGCGCGCCGTGTTCGTCCTCGACGACGAGCGCGGCCGCGCCCGAGTCGAGCAGCGCGACCACGGCGTCGAGCAGCGTGGAGGTCGGACGCATGCGGGGTGCCGTCCCCGCGGCACCGTCGCCGGCCGGGCTGGGTTCGAGCGCCGTGGTGACGGGCAGGTACTCGAGACGGCGCACAATGTTGTCCGCACCCATGAGCCGGGCCACGAAGTCGTTCGCCGGGCGCGCGAGGATCTCGATCGGCGTGCCGACCTGCGCGAGGTGCCCCTCGGACATCACCGCGATCTCATCGCCGAGGCGGAGCGCTTCTTCGACGTCGTGCGTCACGAAGAGAATGGTCTTGCGGACGCCGCGCTGGATGCGCAGCAGCTCCTGCTGCATGCGGCCGCGCGTGATGGCGTCGAGCGCGCCGAACGGCTCATCCATCAGGAGGATTCCGGGGTCCGCGGCGAGCGCCCGCGCGATTCCGACGCGCTGCTGCTCGCCGCCCGAGAGCTGGCGCGGAAAGCGATGCCGGTACTCCTGCGGCGCGAGCCCGACCAGCGACAGCAGCTCGTCGACGCGGCCGGACAGGCGGTCCCGCTCCCAGCCCGCGATCTCGGCCGTGACGCGCACGTTTTCCTCGATCGTCATGTGGGGGAACAGCCCGACCTGCTGGATCACGTAGCCGATGCGGCGGCGCAGGGCGATCGGATCTTCCTCGAGGACGTTGCGGCCGTCGATCAGGATCGCCCCGGCACTCGGCTCGATCAGACGGTTGACCATGCGCATGAGCGTCGTTTTGCCCGACCCCGACGTGCCGACGATCATGCAGATCGTGCCCGCGCGCACGTCAAAACTGACGGCGTCCACCGCGGGTCGGGGGGCCTGAGGGTAGTGTTTCGAGATGGCGCGAAACGCGATCTTGGCCACGCCGTCCAGGCTGTTCATTCACGCCCCTGGTTCGAGCCTTGGTAAGCTGCTGGCCGTACGAGACCCTATTATAGGCGAGGGATGGGGCATTTGCAAAAGCCGCGGACGCGGCCGGAGTTCGGCCGCCGGTCGCGGTGTATAATGTCTGGCGTGGGCTCCGCGCTTGCGCCTCCTGCGATCAGTGCCGACCATCTGACGAAGCGGTACGGCGGAACGGTCGTGGTCGAGGATCTGTCGTTCACCGTCGGCCGCGGCGAGATCGTCGGTTTTCTCGGGCCGAACGGGGCGGGGAAGACGACGACGCTCGGCATGCTGCTCGGGCTGCTCAATCCGACCCGAGGCGCCGTGCGCATCCTCGGCCTGCCGATGCCCGAGGAGCGGCAGCGGATTCTGGCACGCGTCAACTTTACGTCGCCGTACGTTTCGCTGCCCGGGAACCTCACCGTACGCGAGAATCTCTTTGTGTTCGCCCGTCTCTACGGCATCGCTGATGCGCGCGGGCGCATCGACCGCCTGCTCGAGCGGTTCGGCCTCGTCGCGCTGCGCGACCGCGCGGCCGGGCGCCTGTCGTCCGGCGAGGGGACGCGGTTGGGGCTCGTCAAGGCGCTGCTCAACGATCCCGACGTCTTGTTCCTCGACGAGCCGACGGCGAGCCTGGACCCGGACAGCGCCGACCGCGTGCGCGAGGTGCTGCGCGATGTCGTGACGGAGCGCGCGATGACACTGTTTTATACGTCGCACAACATGCAGGAGGTCGAGCGCTTGAGCGACCGCATCCTGTTCCTGCACCGCGGCCGCTTGCTCGCGGACGGGACCCCGGCCGACGTCCTGCGTCGGTTCGAGCGGGACACGCTCGAGCGCATGTTCCTCGACCTCGCGCGCGAGGAGGAGAGCGCGTGGACGCGCTAGCCGTTGCAGTGCCCCCGCTGCGCCGCGGCCTCAGCGGCGGCCGGATTCTCGCGCTGCTGCAGCGGCAGGTGTACCTGTACCGACGCAGTCTGATCCGGTCGCTCGAGATCGTGTACTGGCCGCTGATGGACCTGCTGGTGTGGGGCTTCCTCAGCGTCTATGTCGCAAAGCTCCAGGGCGGCGCCGGAGCCATCGCGTTTCTGCTGGGCGGGATGATCTTGTGGGATCTGTTCTTCCGGGCTCAGCAGGCGATCTCGGTGTCGTTTCTCGAGGACATCTGGACGCGCAATCTCATCAACGTGTTCGTGAGCCCGATCAGCACCGCCGAGTTTCTGTGCGCCACGATGCTGCTCGGCGTGTTGAAGGTGATCGTTGTCGGCGCGCTCCTCGGCGGACTCGCGCTCGCGTTTTACGCCTTCAACATCTTTCACTATGGGCTGCCGCTCTTGCCGTTTGTGCTCAATCTCATCGCCGCGGCGTGGGGCATGGGGATCATCACGACCGCGCTGATTCTGCGCTTCGGGCAGGGCGCCGAGGCGCTCGCCTGGGCGGTGGCATTCCTGTTCCAGCCGTTCTCGGCGGTGTTCTATCCGGTCGCGGTGCTGCCGCCGGCCGTGCAGCGCGTCGCGTGGCTCCTGCCGACGACGCACGCGTTTGAAGGGATGCGGACGGTGCTCGCGGGCCGGCCGCTGCCGTGGGCGCACGTGGCGTGGGCCGCCGCCAGCAACGTCGTCCTGTTCGCGATCGCCGTCGGCGTGTTCACCTGGGTCATGCGCATCGCGCGCGAGCAGGGCCTGCTGCTCCGCTCGGAGGGCTAGGGTGAACGCAGCCGACGGGGCCTCCGTCCATCGACCCGCACGGCCGCGTGCTCGCCGGCACCTCCGGCTTCGCATTCGCGGAGTGGAAGGGCGGATTTTACCCGGAGGGTCTCTCGAACGACCGGTTCCTGTCGCATTACGCGTCGGTGCTGCCGACGGTCGAGCTCAACGTGTCGTTCTACCGGATGCCGACGTCGTCGATGCTCGCTGGGTGGGCGGCGCAGACGCCCGAGACGTTTCGGTTCGCGATCAAAGCGCACCGGCGGATCACACACCAGAAGCGCCTCCGCGACGTGGACGACGACCTGCGGTGGCTGTACGAGCGGGTGTCGGAACTGGGGCCCCGGCTCGGGCCGGTGCTGTTTCAGCTCCCGCCCACGCTGCGCCAGGACCTTGAGCTGCTCGAGCGGTTCCTCGCCGCGCTCCCGCCGCTGCCGTATACGGCCGTCGAATTTCGCCATGCGAGCTGGCACGACGAGGCGACCTACGCGCTCCTGAGGAAATACCGGGCGGCCTTCTGCATCGCCGAGGACGACAAGAGCTGCGAACCGCTCGTGCACACGGCATCGTTCGCCTACTACCGGTTGCACCGGCTCCGGTACACCGACGCGCAGCTCGAGACGTGGGTCGAGCACATGCGCGCCCACGCCGAGCTTGCGCCCGTGTTCTGCTACTTCACGCATGAGACCGGCACCGAAGCGGTCGACTACGCCGTGCGGCTCCTCGCGGGGGTCCGTGGGACTTAACGAGTACCGCCAGAAGCGGCGGTTCGACAAGACGCCGGAGCCGCAGGGCGCCGGTCCGGCCGCCGCGGCCGACGCGCTGCCTCGGTTTGTCGTCCAGGAACATCACGCGACCCGGCTGCACTGGGACCTGCGGCTCGAGATGGAAGGCGTGCTGCGCTCGTGGGCGGTGCCGAAAGGCCCGTCGCTCGACCCCGCGGAGAAGCGCCTCGCGGTATTGGTCGAGGACCATCCGCTCGAATACGGGGAGTTCGAGGGCATCATCCCCGACGGCAACTACGGCGCCGGCAGCGTGATGCTCTGGGATCGTGGCACGTACCTGTGCCGGGAAGGCGATCCGGCCGCGGCGTTCCGGCGGGGGAAGCTGACGCTGGACTTTTTCGGGGAGAAGATGCGCGGCGAGTTCCACTTCGTGCGGACGAAGCGGAACGAGGGGCGTGACTGGCTGCTCTTTAAGGGAAAGGACGAGTTCGCCGTGCCCGGGTACGTCGCGGTCGGGACCCGGTCGGTCAAGAGCGGACGGCCGATCGAGGAGATCGCATCCGACGCCGGGGCTCGCTGGACGCCGGGTGCCTCGACCGACGAGGCGCCGCCCTCTTCCCAGCCCCGGCGGGGGCGCAAGAGCTCTTCGCCGTCAGCGGCCGGCGGCGAGCGGACCGACCCGTTCCCCGAACCGTTTCCGCCGATGCTCGCGGAGTCCGCCGCGGAGCCGTTCAGCCGGCCCGGGTGGCTGTTCGAGGTGAAGTGGGACGGGGTCCGCGCACTCTCCTACGTCCGCCGGCGCGGCGCGCTGCAGGAGATCACCCTCTCCAGCCGGACGCTGCACCGCCTCAACGCACAGTTTCCGGAGGTCGTCGCGGCGCTCGGTCTCCTCGAGTGCCGCGACGCGGTGCTCGACGGAGAGATCATCGCTCCCGACGACCAGGGCCGGTCGAGCTTTACCCAGTTGCAGCAGCGGCTGCACCTGTCCGGGCCGGACGTGGCCGATGCCGTCCGCCGCATCCCCGTCGTCTACGCTGTGTTCGACTGTCTCTATCTCGACGGGCACGATCTCAGGCGGTCCCCGCTCGAGGCGCGGCGGCGGTCGCTGGATGGGATCCGCCTGCCCGATGGGATCATCCGGACCGACGTCGTCGCGGACGACGGCCGCGCGTTGTTCGATGCCGCGCGCCAGCACGGGCTCGAGGGGATTATGGCGAAGCGGGCGGCGAGCCCGTACCGGCCCGGGGTGCGCAGTCCCGCGTGGCAGAAGATCAAGATCCGGCAGTCGCTCGACGCGGTCGTCGGCGGGTTCACGCGGGGGAAGGGCCAGCGCGCGCACACATTTGGCGCCCTGATCCTCGGGCAGTTCGATCCCGATACGGGCGCGCTCGTTCATGTCGGCCAGGTTGGCGGCGGACTGACCGATGCTGACGTTGCGGCGCTGCGGCGGCGGCTCGACCCCTTGATTCTGCCGACCTCGCCGTTCGCCGAGCCGCCGCGGACGCTCACGCCGGCAACCTGGGTGCGCCCGGACGTCGTCGTCGAGGTCACGTATGGCGAGCGCACACCGGACGGCGTGCTCAGATTTCCCGTCTTCGTGCGCATTCGCGACGACGTGCGGCCCGCGGACGTGGCGAAGCCGACGGTTGCGAACACGGCGACTCCCCGTCGAAGGCGAGTCAGAGCGCGCGCGGTCTGCTCCTCACCCGGCGGCCCCGCCGGGTCTCGCCTTTACCAACCTCGACAAGATCTTTTTTCCGGAGCTCGGGCTCACGAAAGGCGACGTGGTGGAGTACTACGGCCGCATCGCGCCACACCTCGTACCGCATCTGCGCGACCGTCCGCTGACGCTGCGGCGCTTTCCCGAATGGCATCCACGAGGAGGATTTTTTCCAGAAGGACGTGACCGACGCGCCTCCGTTCGCGCGCCGGGTGCGTGTGTGGTCCGATCAGGGGAAGCGGGACATCGAGTTCGTGGTCGGCGCGGATGCCGCGACCCTCCTGTGGCTCGCGCAGTTGGGCTGCATCGAGATGCACGCGTGGTGCTCGCGGGTCGCGCCGGTTCCCGGGCGCGGTGCGGCGCGGCCGACGACCGTGTTCGCGGGGTCGGAGGCGGCGATCGAGGGCAGCGTCCTCAACTACCCGGATTTCGTCGTGTTCGACATCGATCCGTTCCTGTATCCGCCGGGGACCGGGCCGACGCGCCGGCACGGGGAGCTGGATCCCGACTACAGCCGGCGCGGGTTCGACGCGGCGCGCGAGGTCGCGCTCTGGGTGGGCGATGCGCTCGAGTCGCTCGGCCTGCGGACGTGTCTCAAGACGTCCGGAAAGACCGGCCTCCATGTGTTCGTCCCGGTCGCGCGGCGGTACACGTACGCGGAGACGCACGCGTTCGCGAAGACGGTTGCGACCTGGCTCGCGGACGCGCACCCCGACCGCGTGACGACGGCGTGGGCGGTGACCGACCGTGTCGGGAAAGTGTTCGTGGATTACAATCAGAACGTGCGCGGGAAAACGCTCGCGAGTGTCTACAGTCTCCGGCCGGTCCCGCAGGCGACCGTGAGTGTGCCGGTGACCTGGGACGAACTGCGCGCGGGGTTCGACCCGCTCGGATGGACGATCTCGACCGTGTTTGACCGGCTCGACGCGGTGGGGGATCTGTGGGCGGACATCTTGCGCGCGCCGCAGCGTCTGGACGTGGGCGTGCTCGGTGCGCCGCGGCGGAGCCCGGCGGACGCCGGCGAAGGGCTCGGCGGGTTGAGCGCGCGTTCCCCGTCTTCGGGGACGAGGAATCCTTGGGGCGGAAGCGGAACAACGATCGTGGCCGAGGATTCCGGCGGCCGGGGAGGTATGGACGATGGCTGATCCAGCGCAGTGGCTCTGGTTCAACGGCGAGATCGTGCCGCGCGAGCGCGCGACCGTGCATGTGATGAGCGCGACCGCCACGCGCGGCGCGAACGTGTTCGAGGGCATCCGCGCGTACTGGAACGGGGACGAGCGCGAACTGTACATTTTCCGGAACGACGAGCATCTCGCGCGCCTGCGCGAGTCCGCCAAGATCATGCGCATGCCCATTCCGTGGTCGCCGGAAGAGCTGACGCGCGCCCAGATCGACGTCCTGCACGCCAACAAGTACGAAGCGACCGCGTGGTACCGCCTGTGCCTGTACGTCGGCGAGGGCGAGCAGACCACGTACCCGCCGGCGGACCCGCCGATCGGGGGCTACATCTCGACCCGGCTCGCGCCCCACGCTAAGGGCGTCACGGATGGAGTGGATTCGGGCGTGAGCTCGTGGCAGCGGATCTCCGACACGTCCATGCCGCCGCGCATCAAGGCCGGCGCGAACTACCACAACAGCCGGTTGGCCGCGATGGAAGCGAAGAACCACGGCTACAGCGGGCCGCCGATCATGATGAACGAGCGAGGCAAGGTGTCCGAGGCCCCGGGCGCGTGCTTGTGCATGGTTCGCCGCGGGACGCTCGTGACCGCGCCGGTGACGTCGAACATCCTGGAGTCGATCACCCGCGAGACGCTGATGGAGCTCGCCCGCGATGTCCTCAAGGTATCCGTCCAGGAGCGGGAGATCGACCGGACGGAGCTCTACGTGGCCGAGGAAGTGTTCTTCTGCGGTAGCGGCGCCGAGATCACCCCCGTCAACTCGGTGGACCACTATCCCGTGGGCGCGGGGAAGCCGGGTCCGATGACGCGCCGGCTGCAGGAGACGTACTTCTCGGTGGCCGAGGGGCGGGTGCCGCAGTACCGGCACTGGCTCACGCCGGTGTACGCGGAAGCGAAGGTCACCGCGCGCTCGTAGCGACGAATCACGTTGATGGCGAGGGGGCCGGCCGCGATCGCGGCCGGCCCCCATGTACGTCCCCGTCCGTGCGGCGTAGAGGGTCTGGCTAGCTGCGCGCGCCGACCTGAGGCCGCGCGTACAACTCCTCGCGCCGGTGCTGGAGCGCCGGCAGCTTTTCGCGCACGCGTGCAAGCCGCCCGAGATCGACCTCGCCGATGTACACGCCCGGTTCTTCGCCTCCGTCGACAAGGGTGACGCCCATCGGGTCCACGAGGCGGCTGCGGCCGGCGAAGGCTCCGCCGACCTGGTCCGCGCCCGCGACGAAGATCGTGTTCTCGATCGCCCGCGCCGCGAGCAGGGTCGTCCAGTGGTCTTCCTTCAGCGTCCCCGCGGCCCACGCCGCGGGCAGGAGCAGCACGTCGGCGCCGGCCAGCGTGACGGTGCGGGCCAGCTCCGGGAACCGCAGCTCATAGCAGACGAGCAGACCGAACGTCCCGAGCGGCGTGCGTACGACGCCCGGCGGTTCGCTGCCAGGGACGATCCGGTCCGACTCGCGGTATCCGAACGCGTCGAAGAGGTGCGTCTTCCGGTACCGCAGCAAGAGCGCCGCCGTCGGGTCCGAGCAGCACCGTCGTGTTGAACGCCCGCGTTGCTTCGCCGGGGGCGGTCTCCCAGATCCCGCAGCCCACGTACAGGCCGAGCGCGCGCGCTTCGTCGGCGAGTCCGGAGACGAACGGCCCGTCGATCGGCTCCGACACCTGGGCGGCCGTTACCGGGTCCTTCGGCGCGAGGAATGCCATGAACACTTCCGGGCAGGAGCGCTAGGTCGGCGCCCCGCTGCTTTGCGTCCCGCAGCGCGCGCCGGGCGGCGTCCAGGTTCTCAGGCTTGCGGGGAGACGAGCCGAGCTGGCAGAGGGCGATGCGCATACGAACCTCCCAGATGGGCCGGACGAAGTCGCGGCCGTACGTGTTACTTCACCGGGCCAGCAGGTCTCCCTCCCCCGGGATGGGGATGCCCCGCGTGCGGAGGCTGACGGCCGACGGGCGCCGCGGCGCGTACGCGGCGACGATCTCCGCGCCGAACAGGAACGTGCAGGCCAGCGCGTAGATCCACGCGAGCAATGCCACGATCACCCCGAGCGATTGATACAGCGACGTGTAGTCCGCGACACGGCCGATGTACAGGCCGACGACATAGTTGATGATCTGCCAGAGGATCGTGGCGATCAGCGCGCCCGGCCACGCCTCGCGCCACCGAACCGGTACGTTCGGGAGAAACCGGTAGCCGACCCAGAACACCATGAACTGCGCGAACGCGGGAAAGACCTCGGCGAGGCGTCCGGCCGGTCCCGGCGCGATCGGGACGCCGACGAGCGGCGCCAGTCCGCTGAAGCGGATCAAGCGGATCGCCACGACCGTTCCGACCATCGCGCCAATGAAGATCAGGAGTGATCCGACCATCATCAACACGCCGACGGCGACCCGGGTGGGAAGGAAGCGCCCCCGACACTCGAACACGCGGTCGAGCGCGACCTGCAGGGCGCCGAAGACGCCAGTCGAGGACAGGATCAGCGTGAGGCTGCCCCACCAGCCGTAGGACCCGCGGTGGCTGTACGCCTCTTGTACGGTCTGTACGAGGATGTCCGGGTGCTGGGCGCCCCCGAGGATGCGTCCGAGGATCCGATCGACCCGCGCGTGCGGAAACGCAACGCCGAGAAGGATCGCGAAAAGGACCGCCATCGGCAGCAGCGAGAACAGCGCGTAGAAGCTGATCGCCGCTCCGGAGAACAGATCCCCGTGCGTCCACAATCCACCAATGGCACGCCCAAACGCCCGTCCCAGCCGGGGGGCATTCAGCCACGATCCGGGCTTCAGCCGGACCGTGGCGGGGATGGAGGAGGGGACCGTTTGGTCTCCAGCCATACGCTCTATCCTTTCCCCGTCGATGGAACGACTCAATCTGAGTCGACGGGATTCGCTGTTCGGGACCGGAAGGTGCCTATGGGTAGACGATGGATGAGGCATACCATACAGACGGGCGTGTTCCTGCTCGCGGCGTCGCGGCATGACAGGATCATTCGCGTCGCCCGCGCCCACTGTCGGTTCTTACACATGCTCGCACCGGCGGTCTCGACAAATGCCCGTTCCGCGCGACTCGTCTCATCATCGTGGCACCGAATTCTCGCGTGTTCGTGGCACCGACCTGATGAGTTCCCGCCCAGGTTGGCATCACTGTCACGATTGCACGGTCCGGTCTAATGCAGACGAGGCCCCGCGGCGTACGCGCGGGGCCTCGTCTGCGTGGAAAACTGCGTTAGTTATGCTGTTGCTGGACGATGCGCAGAGCTTCTGTGTGAGTGAGCCACACGTTGCTCTGCTGGTAAGACACATACCGGAGATAGCCAGACAAGGACATAAAGTCCGCCTGCGCCGAGAATGGAGTGAGGTTCGAGACGTTCGGGTATTGCTGAGCCGACGCTGCGCCCATGAATGCCGTGGAGAGCATCGCGGCGCCGAGTCATGATGACCGCAGTCTTGCGCAAGAATCTCATTGGGGGTTTCCTCCTTGCTGTGAGACTTGTGATGACGATCTTTCACAAGAAGCGTAGCACGACACGGGCGCGGAGAACTGTGCGAAATGTCACATGCGGTCTGGGGTCACACGAATTGAGGACAGCGCGCCCGTTCGAAGAACTATCCGATATCGCGAACTTCCGGAGATTTGTCGTAGAGGACGACGTTCACAAGCGAACTATGGACGCTCAGTTCGCCGTTGTACTCGATGAACCCGAGTTTCCTGAACTTATTCATGAAGAAATTCACGCGTTCTCGGGTGGTTCCGATCATCTCGGCGAGCGTCTCTTGACTGACCTTGGGGACCGGCAGCGCTTCGTCTTTGGCCGTGCCGACGCGCGAGAGCAGTAGGAGAATTCGCGCCAGGCGTTTCTCGCTCGAATTGAAGAGTTGATCGACCAAGTCCTCCTCAATGCGAATGTTGCGGGCAAGCAGATACGCCACGAACAGTTCCGAGAATTTGGGCTCGTCATGCAGCAAGCGGACGATCGTCTTCTTCTCGAGGGTCAACATGGAGCCAGCGGTCTCCGCGGTCGCCGTCGCCATGCGAAGACGCTGACCAGCGAGACTGCCCTCGCCAAGAAAATCGTCCGGGCCCAACATCGCGATGACGGCTTCCTTCCCCTGTTGGGACACCACCGTCAGCTTCACCCGGCCGTTGAGCACGTAGAGCACGGTGTCCGCGGGTTCCCCTTGCGAGAATATCGTGTCTTTCTTTCGGAACGGCGTAATCGTTCGTCCGGGCCCCGCCTTTGCGAGAAACGGCTTGAGGTCGAATGCCGGTTTCGCTGGTCTTGTTGCCCGACGACCTTTCGCCACGCTCGTCATCTGACGACCTCTCTCTGTGGATATCCGGGCAATAGGTCCCGGTAACGTCCATTATACCGCGGATACGATATTGTGACATCTGTCTGGCCGGTCAGCCGGACGACGCACCGCCTAGGGTTCCCAAGGCGCTTGGCCGCCGGCGTCATGTGTGGCGGCGGCGGCCCCCAAAAATCGGGACCGCCGCCGTGATGAACACCGACAAGCACAACCTGTGAATCCCCGCTACGGCACTTAGATCGTCGCAGCGGTCTTGCTATTCGTGGTTCCCGATCTCGACCGCGCTCGGCGAGCTGTGTCCCAGAACTAAACCGCTCCGCCGCGCCGCTGCCCGGCGACTTGTCGTACCAGCCAGAGCACGACGGCGGCGCCGAGAAACGCAATGATGATCGACCCGATATTTATGCCGGTGACGCCGGAGTGTCCAAACAAGCCGAAGATCCACCCTCCCACGACGGCGCCGACGATACCAATTACCAGGTCGCCAAGCAGACCCCCGGGCCCCTCGCCCGGTATCATCTTCTTCGCCAGCCAACCCGCGATCAGTCCGACAACGATCCATGCCAGAATACTCATCCTAGGACCTCCCTCTGAACTCGTTGTGCCCGAGCCGCCACTGCCTTGACGGTCTCGTCGATGACACTCCGTATCGGCTCGCGCTCACTATCGGGAAGCGCAGCACCTCCGCACATTCACGGTTTGGATATCCTGGCCGGTGAGGCCGTCCGCATCCCCGGACGTTGAGGATCACCGTAGCCGCTTGCTTCATGATCGGTTCTGGTCCAGCCGTTGCGGGTTTCTTGTGGATGGCCCCCTGAATTGTCTGAGCTCAAGCCCGGAGCGTTCAGTTGCTACACGCTCAGGGCTTGAGCTGACCTACTTGCTGCTCGCGCTTGGGTAACCACCCGAATTAGCGGTCGCCCCCCTGAGTCGGGCAGGGCTGTTGGTCCTTACCACCGCACTGTGGTTGCTGATCCTTCGTTTTCCCAGTTGGTTGTTGTGTTGCGGGCTGCGGCGCTGTTCCCGCGGGCTGGTGCGCTCGCGGGCTCGCGTTCTGCGGTGCCGTTCCCGCAGGCTGGTGCGTTGCGGGCTGCGGCGCTGCGGGCCGTTCTCGCGGGCGGCGTTCCGGCGCTGTTCCCGCGGGCTGATGCGTCGCGGGCGTCGCGTTCTGCGGCGCTGTTCCCGCGGGCTGATGCGTCGCGGGCGTCGCGTTCTGCGGCGCCGTCCCCGCGGGCTGATGCGTCGCGGGCGTCGCGTTCTGCGGTGCCGTTCCCGCGGGCTGGTGCGTCGCGGGCTTCGCGTTCTGCGGTGCTGTTCCCGCGGGCTGATGCGTCGCGGGCTGTCGCGTTCTGCGGTGCCGTTCCCGCGGGCTGGTGCGTCGCGGGCTGTGCTTTCTGCGGTGCCGTTCCCGCGGGCTGGTGCGTTGCGGGCTGTGCTTTCTGCGGTGCTGTTCCCGCGGGCTGGTGTGTTGCGGGCTGTGCCTTCTGCGGCGTCGTTCCCGTGGGCTGGTGCGTTGCGGGCTGTGCATTCTGCGGCGCTGTCCCCGCGGGCTGGTGTGTTCCCACCTCCGGTCGAGTCGACGGCGTCCCCGTTAGCTGGTGGGTCCCCGCCTTCGGCTGCTGTTGCGGAAAGTTACGTACAGCCGGGGTGCCGTATACTTGGGCCATGGCATGAGCAGGTGCGTCCCAATGCGAGTCACCCTGACGCACTGGGGCATTCACGTAGACGTTTACATTCACTCCTGCGTACGGCTGTTGATACGCTTGATACGCCGGCCGGTAATAGTACTGATGATATGGACCAAAGTATGGGTAGCGATAGAACTGCCCCCCGGAGTCACGAGAGACGATGTACGGGTCGCCGTTGACGACCACTGTTCCAACCACTGTCCCAATGATCGCCAACGCGACCGTGACGATCGGGGCCGATGCCGAATACGACCCTGTGTACGGTCGGTATCCGGCGTGGTAGTAGCGCCCGTAATATCCGCCGTAGTACGGATATCGGTAGTAGTTCCCGTCGGGCCCGCGGGTCACCAGATACAGGAGTCCCGAGTCTACGACCGTGCCGAGGACTGTCCCCCAAATGGGGAGGGGTAATATCCGCTTCGGTCGGCGCCGGATCCGTGGCGACAGGACCGGTCACGTCGACCTCGGTGGCCATGCGCTGGTTGTTACTCAGCGCGAACCATACGGTCGCCGGCGCGCTCACATAGCCTTCAAGGCTGCAAAACGGTAGATTTGTTGCGTTTACGTTCGTGAACGCATTGTCCGAGGCAGTGAACGTCTGCTGGCCGCTCGACGTATCAACGATCATCGTCTGGTCCTGGCAATTGACGGCGTTGACGGTCCCATTGACGTACGTTAGTGACGGTGAGATCTCAGCAATACCCGCCGTCCCGATCAGGATCGTCCGACTGGCTTCAATCCACTGGACGTTGGCGCCCAGCGACTCACTGACGAACCGCAGGGGCACCATTGTGCGCCCGGTGATCGTGAAGGCCGGGACATCGAGGAGCCTGGGAGTACCATCCACCCTCGCTTGACGGGACCCGATCGTCAGCTCCACGGTCTGCGCGCCGCGAAGCGCCACGATATGTTGGGTCTGGGCATCATAATCGACTGTCGCGCCTAACTGCTCGAAAACTCCACGGAGTGGAACAAGAACACGCCCTTGAACCATGGTTGGAGGAACATCGAAGTTCGCGAGATTGCCGTTCGTGTATATGCGGATAGGCCGTGATTGAGCGGAGACGAGCCCGCCCAGTCCCAGGAACAGAAGGGTGACGCTGAGCGCGATAGCGATGACCGCTTGCGTCCCCCACCGCTTCCTGTCGAGAATCATCGTCCTCGATAGCCAGCCTGTGATGCGTGAGGCAACCATCCGTGTGGTGATACTCATTCCACAATCTCCCCTCGAAGTACGCTTCGCCTACCGATAACAACCCAGACAAGCGTACTGTGGGCAAGGGCGTCGCGTCTGTTCAATTACTCACATCTGGCTTGGTGCAAATGTTGTGAGGCACGAATGTGCGGTCTCGCCTCGCTGGAGAGCCTTCGTGCGGAGGGTGCGGCGTGAGGCCGGTCCAGACGCCGGGAGGCTACGGGAACCGATACCGCACCGCGGCGCTGCCGGGGACAGTACACGGGAAGGCCCCCGGTCTTGGGTGTGCGAATTTGTACGGTTTTGTCGTCACATCCATGGCATTATGAACGCGTGAAGGCGCGGAGCACCAGGGCCCGAACCGACGACGCAACGCTCGCCATCGTCAAGAAAGAAATGGCGGAACCTCGCGCGACCCTGTCTGCGCGGAAGGAGATGGCCCGTCACGTTGCGGAGTCCGCGCGGTCGAAGCATGGCGTGTCCCGTTTCCCAAAGCCGGATGTCTCGACACCACGCCGCGGCGGGAAGCATGTTCGGATACGCCGCGCACCACTTCGCACTCGGTGACGGCGTAAACGACGCTTGTGGGTTGACCGAAACGCCGAGATCTTACACTGTGGTTTGCGCAACTCGCCGAATGCTTCATTCTTGGACTGAGCCGGTTCCGGAGCCTGGTGTCATCCGACAGCCGAGAGGCGGCCCGGGAAAGGGATCGGGGGACCAGTGGGCGGGGCCGAGAGGGAGGATTCTGAGCCGTGGCATTCCAGTGGTACCGATCGAAGTGGGTCCGCGTCGGTGGCGCTGTCGTCCTGCTCGGGCTAATCATTGCCGCGGCAGCTCCGTTCCTCGTCTCCATTGACGGCTTCCGGCCGCTGCTGATACAGCTCATCGAGGCCAACACGGGTCGGGAGGTCAAGATCGATGCCTTGAGGCTCCATATGTTGCCGCGGGTGTACCTTCAGGTCGTGAACGTCCGTCTGCGGAACGCGCGGGGTTTCCCACAAGGCGACGCCATCGTCGTGAAGTCCGTCGATCTCGACGTCGGCCTGCGCGCACTGCTCTCGCGCAAGCTCGATGTAACGGCCATCGCACTCACCGGCGTCCAGGTGAATCTCCTCCGGGATCCTACAGGCCGAACGAATCTCGAGCTTCCGGTTCCTCGCGTCCTCACGCAACCAACCTCCGGCGCTGGTGGGGGCAGCGCCTTGCTGACGCTCGGTCACATCGGTGCGGTTGTGGTCACGAACGTCGGGATTACCGTGGCCAGCTTTGACGCACACACGGGGCAAGTGATACCGTCTGTGACGTTGAGCGGGGTGAGTGCCAGAATCCACTCACTTGACGTGAGTGCACCGGACGCGCCCGAGCGGCTCGTCATCACCTCGGTCCTGCGTGGCGTGCGCATGACGACGCCCTCGCTGGCTGGCACCAGTGCTGTTCGAAGGGGGCGACCTCCTCATTCAGAATGGCGCGGCGCGCGGAACGTTTTCTGCAACGCTGGATACCCTGCGTGTCACGGGGACCGTCGCAATCGCCAGTCTCGACCCGCTGTCCGTCATCACGTTCTCGGTTGCCACCCCCAACTTTGACGTCCGGAAAATGGAGCGCGTCGTGATTCGCAATGCGGACGGCAGTTCGGCGCCCTCGACAAAGCGGCGCCTGCTGGCGCGCGGAACAGTCAACGTCAATCGGCTCGCCGTGTCCCCGCTCGAGGCGACTCAGATGCGTGGCCAGCTGAGTGTCTACACGAACACGATTCAGGTCGACTCCTACACACTCTCTGCCTATGGTGGGGCCGTTCGGGGAATGGCGACGCTGGATTATTCCGATCCCAGGCTCCCCGCGAGCGTTACCACAACGGCGCGCGGCATCGACATCGAGCGCCTGGTGAGTGTGCTCCTGCCCAACACCGAAAGCGCGGTGACCGGTACACTGGAGGCCGATTTCAGGCTGGCGACCGAGATGGGGCACGATCCCGAGGTGGCTTTGATGGGCGCCGGGACCTTTGTGGTGCGCAATGGATCCTTCCCCAAGATTGAACCTCACGGGCACTATGCAGAAACTGGCGACGGCGATGCACGTCATTAGCGTGCCCGCGGGCCCCACGCGGTTCAGCTACTTCGGCGGAGACGTTCGCGTCGCGCAGCAGCGCGCGTATAGCAACGTCCTTCGGCTTGAGGCGGTGGGACTGGAAGCGCGGGCCCGGGGTAACTTCGGCTTCGATACGACATTGGATTATGTGGGGGCGGGCGCGATGCAAATCCCGGCATCAGCGCCCTCGGGCGGTGCGAGGTCGTTTCTGGGGCGGATGCTCAGAAAGGTCGTGCCAGGGACGTCGGGCGCAGCCGGGGTCCAGGTGCCATTCTCCCTGCGGGGGACTTTCGGCGTTCCCAATTTCTCCCTGGTGGGTACGCCGACGCCCATCCAGGGTCCACGTCCCCAGCAACAAGAGCAGCAGCACTGACGGTGGCGCCGACGTTTGCGGCGCCGTCACCGTGACCGCCCCAATCTCGAGCGGCGCAGACGCGCTCGGGAGCGCGCGACGGCTTGTCACGGCGTCGGTGGCGACCGGTCGCGCGTACGTCGGTACCGGGCGCGCCGTTGTCGTGTACGGGCTTCGCTAGACGAGCGGCGGCCCGCCGCGCGGTTAGGGGGTGAGGTTCGCCGGGATCAGGCGCTCGACGCTCACGACATCACGCCAGACTCCGTCGAGCCGGGCATGCCGTTCGTAGGTGCCGATCTCGCGGAACCCGACTGATCGGAGGAGCGCGAGGCTCGGGAGGTTCTCGGGAAAGACGTGCGAGACGAGCTTCCAAAATCCGGCGCGCTCCGCTTCCGCGATGAGCGCGTCCATCGCCGCGCGCCCGGCGCCCCGGCCGCGCGCTCTCCGCGCCACGTACACCGAGAACTCGGCGACCCCCGCGTAACACTCGCGCGGGCGGTACGTGGATGTCGACGCGAACGCGATGACCTGCCCCGCGTTTTCGACGACGACGATCGGATGAGTGCCGTCGAACCAGGCCTCGATGTCGCGTGCGGATCGCGGCCGCGTCTCGAACGTGGCCACCCGATCCTCGATGCCCTCGTTGTAGATCTTGGCAATCGCGTCCGCATCCTGCCGCGTCGCCGGCCGCGCGCTGCATCCGCTCACCTCCAGACCCGTGCTCACACGGACAACGCCCCCGGAGACGGTCTCCCGGGGGCGTCCGCGCCTTGCTGAATTGTAGCATGAGGCGGATGCCCAGACGTCGGCTCCGGCGCGCGGGACGAGAGGCGTGTCCGCGGCGTTCCCCGAACCGGGTGAGACGTCGGTGCGGTGAAGCGCGCGGTATGGGAAGGGGGAGCCATGGAGATCCGTCGTGCGCACGAGGGGGACTGTGAGCGTGTGCATCCGCTGCTCGAGCAATTGATGCGGTCGGACCGAGCGCGCCGCCGGGCCGCGTGGAGCGAGGCGCTGGGCGATCCGGGCTATGCCGCCTGGGTGGCCGAGGCCGACGGACGGCCGGTGGGATTTATCGATCTCTTCGTCCTGGCCGACGTCGGGCACGGCGCCAGCATTGCCGTGATCAATAATCTGGTCGTCGATGCGGGGGGCAGAGGCCGGGGAATCGGAAGGAGCCTCGTGCGGCACGCCGCGCAGCACTGCCGGGAACGGGGCGTGGTCGAGGCGCACGTCTGGACGGACCGGGACAACGCGCCGGCGATCCGGCTCTACACGGCGTGCGGGTTTGTCGACCGCGGCGTGCTCCTGGAACTGCCGCTGTGATCGGCGCCGCCGCGGACCACCGGGCATCGGACGGCGCTGTGCGTCGTGGTGCTGTGTCAGAAGTAGTTGGACGTGATGCCGCCGTCCGCGACCATCACGCTGCCGTTCACCCAGGTGGATTCGTCCGAGGCGAGGTAGAGGGCGAGGTTCACGATGTCCTCGGGCCGGCCGAACCGGCCCATCGGGATTCGGTTGAGGCGCAGCTGCTTCGCGTCCGGGTTGTCGAGGAGCCACGACGTCAGAAGCGGCGTCTCGATCGGCCCGGGGGCGATCGCATTCGTCCGGATGTGCTGTGGCCCAAACTGCACCGCGAGCGACTTGGTCAGCGCGATCACCGCCCCCTTGCTCGCGGTGTACGCGTCCTGCGGGACCGTGCAGCCGACGAGCGCCACGAACGACGCGATGTTGATGATCGAGCCGCCGCCGCCGCGCAGCAGTACGGGGATGCCGTGCTTGCAGCACAGGTAGATGCTCTTCAGATTCACCGTCATGACGTGATCCCACACCGATTCCTCGATGTCCACGACAGAACCGTCCCGTTCGGGGAAAATGCCCGCGTTGTTGTAGAGGATGTCGAGGCGTCCGAACGCGCCGACGCCCGCCCGCACCATCTCCCTCACCTGCGCGTCGACTGAGACGTCGCAGGTGACCGCGATCGCGTGGCCGCCCGCGGCGGCGACCGCGGCGGCCGTGTCCTCGACGGCCTTGGCGGCGATATCGGCGGCTACGACGCGCGCGCCCTCGCGCGCGAACGCGAGCGCCGCGGCGCGGCCCATCGCGCCGCCGGCGCCGGTGATCAACGCGACCTTGTCACGGAGTCTCATGGCACGGCGCCTCCTTCAAAGACGCTCGAAGTTGCGGGCGAGCTCCCAGCACGTGACCGCGCGGTCGTACGCGTGCTGCTCGAGCTCCGCGGTGTGCCGGTAATGATCCACGACGCGCTCGCCGAATGCCGCGCGCGCGATCTCACTCTGTGCGAGTTCGATCGTCGCCTCCCGGAGGGTTGCCGGAATCCGCGGGAGGTGCTCCGCGTGGTACGCGTCCCCGTCGAACATCGGGGGCGGTTCGATCGCGTGCTCGATGCCCCACAGGCCCGCGGCGATCGTCGCGGCGAACGCGAGATAGGGGTTCACGTCCGCGCCCGGAATTCGATTTTCGAGCCGCAGGCTCTTCCCCTGACCCACGACGCGAAACCCGCACGTGCGGTTGTCGCGGCTCCACACGGTGAAGACCGGCGCGAAGGTACCGGGAACGTAGCGTTTGTACGAGTTGATGTAGGGGGCGAAGAAGTAGGCGAGCTGGCGCGCGCCTGCGAGCTGGCCGCCGAGGTAGTGACGGCACGTGGCCGACATGCCGAGCGGCCGGGCCGCGTCGTCCCAGAACAGGTTGCGCGTGCCGTCCGCGTCCCACAGGCTGCTGTGCACATGGCACGACGATCCCGCGAGATCGGCGCGCCATTTCGCCATGAACGTGACCGCGATGCCGTTGAGCGCGGCGATCTCCTTTGTGCCGTGCTTGAGCAGCGTGTGACGGTCGGCCATCTCGACGGGGGCGCCGTAGCGCAGGTTGATCTCGTGCTGCCCGGGGCCCCATTCGCCTTTGCTGAACTCGACGGGCACGCCCGCGTTCATCATCGAGTTGCGGATCTGCCGGACGAACCATTCCTCCTTGGTCCCCTGCAGGATGTGGTAGTCCTCGATGTAGTGGCCGTACGGCGTGAGGTCGTGGTACTGCTTCTCGCGGGCGCGCTCGTAGCTGTCGCGGAAGATGTAGAACTCCAGCTCGGAGGCGACCATCGGCCGCACGCCCATGCGCGCGGCGCGCGCCACCTGCGCCTGCAGGATTTGGCGCGGCGATTCGGCGACGGGCGCGCCGTCGTCGTCGCACACGTCGCACAGCACGAGCGCGGTCCGTTCCAGCCACGGCAGGCGCCGGAGTGTGGTGAGATCGGGGCGCAGCTGCACGTCGTGGTAGCCGGTCGCCCAGCTGGTCAGGCGATATCCGGGCAGCGGTTCCATCTCGACATCGCATCCGAGCAGATAACTGCACGCGTGGGCGCCGCCGGCGGCGACCTCGTCGATAAAGAACCGTCCGGTGACCCGCTTCCCCATCAGGCGTCCCTGCATATCGATCATCGCGGCGATGACCGTATCGATACCGCCCTCTGAGACCTCCCGGGTGAGGTCTTCGAGCGTGAGCGATCCTGCCGCGGGCTGTGTCATCCGGCCTCATCCCCTCCGTGCGGTCCGGGACATCCCTGACCGCCGTCCGCTCCGTAGACTCCGTCTTGGACCCGCGAACCACCTGCTCGATGCCGCGCGCCCTGCGGGGCATCACGTGGTGCGGCGAAGGAGTCTTGGCTGCCTCCACCCAAGCCCCGTGGAAACGGGAGGTGACACTGTGACGCGGGACGCGCTCTTCGGCACGTGGAGTTTGCTGACGATGGAATCGGTCGACGCGGAGGGACATGTGTCGCATCCGATGGGTCGCGATGCATCCGGATACCTCATGTATGGTCCGGACGGATACATGTCGGTCATCGTCGCGGGCTCGCATCGGCCCGTGTTTGCGTCTCAGGACCTGCGACAAGGCACGCCCGAAGAAAAAGTCGCGGCGTTTGACACGTATCTCGCCTACTGCGGCACCTACGAAGTTCGTGAACATACGGTCATTCACCATGTGCGGGAGAGTTCATTTCCAAACTGGGCCGGCGGAAATCAGGAGCGCACGATCCAGTGGGAAGGACGCCGTCTCCGGTTGAGCACGAAGCCTATGCCGATCGATGGCGTCCTGCGCACGGTGTCTCTGCTCTTTGAGCTGCAAGAACCGGTGCCGTAGGAGGGTGTCGTAGCATGCCGGGAGCCGGCGGCGATGATGCCTGAGACGCTGCGCTGCGTGAACTGCGGCCGGTCGTACCCAGGTGGGCTCCGGTACCGGTGCGACGCGTGCGGCGGGGAGTTGGACGTGCGCTACGACTACGCGCGCGCCGCGGCGGAGTTCGCGCGCACGTGGACGGTGCACGGCAGCATCTGGGACCGGTTCCGCGCCGTGCTGCCGTCCGTGCACGACGCGGCGATCGTGACGCTCGGGGAGGGCAGCACGCCGCTCGTCCGCAGCCGCCGGCTGGCGGCGCGCCTCGGATTGGATCGGCTGTATTTGAAGCTCGAGTACGCGAGCCCCACGGGATCGTTCAAGGACCGTCAGGTCTCGATCGGGATCTCGAAGGCCGCGGACGAGGGCAAGACGAGCTTCGCCACGGTGTCCTCCGGCAACGTCGGCGTGGCCCTCGCGGCGTACTGCGCCCGCGCCGGGTTCGACGCGGAGGTGTGGGTGTCGGTGGACACGGCCGAATCGAAGCGGCTGCAGATCTCGATGTACGGCGCGCAGGTGAAGCTCTTGCCTCCCATCGAGGACATGGGCCGGTACTTCGCGGTCTACACCAACATGCAGCGCTACGCGCTGCAGCACGGGAAAGTGCCGATGGTGTCGGCGCGGCCCGTGAACCCGTATATGGTGGAAGGGGCGAAGACGATCGCGTTCGAACTCGCGGCCGCCCTCGGCGCTCCCCCCGACGAGATCTTCTGCTGCGTGGGCGGCGGCGGGCTGTTGGGCGGCATCTACAAAGGGTTCGAGGAACTGTGCGCGATGGGGCTGGCGTCCCGGATTCCTCGCATCAGCGGGGGCCAGCTGACGGATCACGGGCATGCCCCGGTCAACCGGCTGGACGAGGAGCCGTACCGCACCGGCGCGTATTACCGGCCGCTCGACGGCGCCTGGGCCTGGCGCAGCATCACGGCATCCGAGGGACGGTGGGTCGGGGTGACCCGCGCGGACGTCGCCGCGGCGCAGCAGCTCCTCGCGTTCGAGGAGGGCATCTTCGCCGAGCCCCAGGGCGCGTACGCGGTGGCCGCACTCCGCTCCGCGTGCGACGGCGGCGCGGTGTCGCGTGGCGACACGATCGTGTGCACGGTCACCGGCGCCGGCCTCAAGGACATGGAGTCGGCCTCGCGGTTTCAGGAGAACCCGCAGTATCGAACGCCGGTCCCGGCCGTGTTTTCCTGACGCGAACACACGGGCCCGCTTCGGCCGCGTCGCGACGGGGATGCGTCAAGTTCGTGAAGACTTGGTGAAAAATCGGCGAAGAATCACACGCAGGCCAGGAGTCACCGTCCCTGTGCGCCTAATACTGTCAACACCAAGGACCGATGGACCATATTGGTATTGTGGAGGAGGCAGAATATGGTGGAGCATCTCAAACGGATCTGCATGTTCTCGGTCGCGGCACTCGTCGTCCTGGCGCTGGTCTCGATCGCAGCCGCGCAATCGCCGTCGAACCAGCCGATGGGCCGGCTCGTGGCCGCCGCCGCGCACGAAGGCCAGCTCACCGTGATCGCGCTCCCGCATGACTGGTGCGGGTACGCGGACGTCATCACCAGCTTTAAGCGGAAGTACGGGCTCAAGGTGAATGAGCTGAACCCGGACGCCGGCTCCGGCGATGAGATCGAGGCCATCAAAGCGAACAAGGGCAACAGCGGGCCCCAGGCGCCGGACGTGATCGATGTCGGATTGTCGTTTGGGCCGTCGGCGAAGCAGGCCGGCCTGCTCCAGCCGTACAAGGTCTCGACGTGGAACTCCATTCCGAACGACGAAAAGGATGCGCAGGGGTATTGGTACGGCGATTATTACGGCGTCCTCACGTTCGAGGTCAACACCGACGTCGTCAAGACCGTGCCTCACGACTGGTCCGATCTGCTCAATCCGCAGTACGCGAACACCGTCGCGCTCGCCGGCGATCCCCGCACGTCGAACCAGGCGATTCAGGGCGTGTTCGCGGCGGGCCTGTCCTCCTCGAAGGGAATGGTGGACGGGGCGGCGGCCGCGGGCCTGAAGTATTTTGCGGCGCTGAAGACCCGCGGCAATTTCGTGCCGGTCATCGGCAAGGCCGGGACGATCGCCCAGGGCGCGACGCCGATCATCATCCGCTGGGACTACAACGCGCTCGCGGATCGCGACACCTTGAACGGCAACCCCAAGATCCAGGTCATCGTGCCGCAGACCGGCGTGGTGGCCGGGGTGTACGTGCAGGCCATCAGCGCGTACGCGCCGCACCCGAACGCGGCGAAGCTGTGGATGGAGTACCTGTATTCTGACGAAGGGCAGCTGCTGTGGCTCAAGGGCTACTGCCACCCGATTCGCTTTCAGAACTTGGTGAGCACCCACAAGGTGCCGGCCGACCTGCTGGCCAAGCTGCCGCCCGCGGCGGGCTACGCCAAGGCGCTGTTCCCGACGCTCGCACAGCAGGGCGCGGCGAGCCAGATCATCACGAAGCAGTGGGACACCGTCGTCGGAGCGAACGTCAAGTAACCCCAACGGTTCCGCCGACGGACGGCTCCGGCGTCCACGTGAGACTCCGCGCACCCCGCCCCCCGGATCCCCGGGGGGCGGGGTAGGGCGGGGACGGCCGTGATGGCGGCGCGTACGGTCCTCGCTCACCGATCCGCCTCCCGCGGCGCCGCCGCGGGTCCGAGAGATGTCGTGGGCGTGGCTCGGCGTCGTCCCGTTCTTTCTCTTCGCCCTGATGTTCTTGATCGCGCCGATGGCGCTCCTGATCGTGGGCGGGTTTCAGGACGGCCAGGGCCATTTCACCTTCCGCAACCTGCTCGATCTGTTTCAACCCAGCATCGTAAGCGCGTATCTGATCAGCATCAAAGTCAGCGCCGCGTCGGCGATCGGCGGCGCGCTCTCGGCTTCTTGCTCGCCTATGTGGCGATCGCGGGCGGCCTGCCCGCCTGGGTCCGGCCGGCGCTCATGACATTCTCGGGTGTCGCCTCGAATTTCGCGGGCGTGCCGCTCGCCTTTGCGTTTCTCGCCACGCTGGGACGGGCGGGCCTTGTGACGGTGCTGCTCGTGACCCTCTTCGGGTTCAACATCTACAGCACCGGGTTCAATCTCTTGAGCTTCGCCGGGCTGACGCTGACGTACATGTATTTTCAGATCCCGCTGATGGTGCTGGTGCATGGCGCCCGCGATCGACGGGCTCAAGCCGGCATGGCGTGAAGCCTCGGCCAATCTCGGCGCGGGCGCGTGGGACTATTGGCGGTACATTGCGCTGCCGATCCTGTTCCCGCCGGTGCTCGGCGCGGCGCTGCTGCTCTTCGCGAACGCCTTCGGCGCCGTCGCCACCGCGTACGCGCTCACCGGGAGCTCGCTGAGCATCGTCACGATCCTCCTGTACGCGCAGATTCGGGGGGACGTGCTGCACAACGAAAACCTCGGCTACGCACTGGCGTTGGGGATGATCGTCATCACGGGTCTGTCGAACGCCGCGTATATCTGGCTGCGCGGACGCAGCGAGCGGTGGCTGCGATGAGACGCGGCCGCGTGGGATCGTGGCTGATCATGTTCTTCGGAGTGCTGTATTTCTTCATCCCGCTCGTGGGGACGTTCGAGTTTTCGCTCCGCTACTTCCGCGGGCGCTACAGCTTCGAAGCGTACCGGATCGTCCTCGCGGACCCGCAGTTTGCCGCGACGCTGACCTACTCGACCGTGCTGGCGGTCGCCACCATCGTGGTGGGCGTTCTGCTGGTCGTGCCGACCGCCTACTGGATCCAGCTGCGGCTGCCGCGGCTGCGGCCGGTGGTGGAATTTATCACGCTGCTGCCGCTGGTGATCCCCGCGATCGTGCTCGTGTTCGGATACCTGCGGCTGTATAACAGCCAGTCCCTGCTGCCGCTGACGGGGAGCGATCGGACGACAGACCTGCTGCTGATGTTCAGCTACGTGACGCTGGCGCTCCCGTATATGTATCGCGCGGTCGACACCGGGCTGCGCGCCATCGACGTGCACACGCTCACGGAGGCCGCGCAGAGCCTGGGCGCGGGATGGTCGACGATCCTGCTCAACGTGATTCTTCCCAACGTGCGGGTCGCGGTGGTGAGCGGCGCGTTTCTGACGTTCGCCATTGTCATCGGCGAGTTCACCATGGCGAGCCTGTTGGATCGCCCGGCGTTCGGCCCCTATCTGCAGCTGATCGGCGCGAATCGCGCGTACGAGCCGGCGGCGCTGGCGATCATCAGCTTTGCGATCACATGGGCGTGCATGGGATTGCTTCAGATCTTCGCGCGGGGGGTCCCCGGGCAGGCGGCCGGGACGCACTAGCACCGAACCACGCCGTGCGGCGGACGGAGGCGGAATGGCCTTTCTCGAGATCGACAATCTGCAGAAGCGATTCGGGCACACCGCGGCGGTCGAGCACGTGCAGCTCGAGGTCGCGCGCGGCGAATTCGTGTCGCTGCTCGGGCCGAGCGGGTGCGGCAAAACGACGACGCTGCGCATGATTGCCGGGTTCGAGCTGCCGTCCTCCGGGACGATCCGTCTCGACGGGGTCGACATCACACACACGCCGCCGAACCGGCGTCACGTCGGCATGGTATTCCAATCGTACGCCTTGTTTCCGAACATGACGGTCGCGGCGAATATCGGGTTCGGGTTGAAGGTGGCGAAAAAGACTCCCGCGGAGATCCGCGCGCGCGTCGACGAAATGCTCAATCTCATCAAGCTCCCGGCCCTTGGCCAGCGCTATCCGTACCAGCTGTCCGGCGGGCAGCAGCAGCGGGTGGCCCTCGCGCGCGCGATCGCGATTCGGCCCCAGGTGCTGCTGCTCGACGAACCGCTGTCGGCGCTCGACGCGAAGATTCGCATCGTGCTCCGGAGTGAGATGCGCGCGATCCAGCGGGAGCTGGGCATTACCACGATCTACGTGACGCACGATCAGGAGGAGGCGCTTTCCCTCTCCGATCGCGTCGTGGTGATGAGCGAAGGACGCGTGGAGCAAATCGGCACGCCGTTCGAGGTCTACAACTTTCCGCGGACGGCGTTTGTGGCGTCGTTCGTCGGCACGCTGAACATCCTGCGAGGTCGGGTGGTCGATCCGGCGCGGGGGGCGATCGCGGTCGACGGACAGGACGTGTACACGCCGGGCGGGCTGGAGCACGCGCACGCAGGAGACGCGTGCTCGTTCGCGCTTCGTCCTGAAATTGTCTCGATCGGGGAGCCTGTGGGGAACGCGAACCGCATGCAGGGCACGGTCGAAGACGTGACCTTCCTGGGCTCGATCGTGCGCATCCGGGTCCGCTTCAAGGACAATGCGATCTCACTCGACACCTTCAGCAACCCTCGAATGTCTCCGCCGCGCCGCGGCGACGCGCTCACGGTGAGCTTCTCGCGTGAAGCGATGCTTGCGCTCGAGACGTCTTCCCCGACCTAACGCGGCGTCGCCTCGCGAATTGTTGAGAGCCGGAGCGACGCGCGACCTGCTCTGATCCTCGAACTGGTGTTGCGGCGTCTCCGGGGGGGCCGCGGCCGCAGAGTGTGCACGTCAGCCGGGGGCGCGACTTCGACGCGCCCCCGGCTGCGACCCGTGCTGCTTACTTACCGTGATCCGGGCATTGATTCGACTGCCCCTGCTGGTTTCCGCACTGCTGCCTGGAGCTCTGCTGCGGCTGGTGCGCCGGCGGGTTGTTGGCCGGATGGGCCGCAGGCTGCGGCTGGTGCGCCGGCGGGTTGTTGGCCGGATGGTCCGCAGGCTGCGGCTGATGCGCCGGCGGGTTGTTGTGCCGGATGGGCCGCAGGCTGCGGCTGGTGCGCCGGCGGGTTGTTGTTGCCGGATGGTACGCAGGCTGCGGCTGATGCGCCGGCGGGTTGTTGGCCGGATGGTACGCAGGCTGCGGCTGATGCGCCGGCGGGTTGTTGTTGGCCGGATGGTACGCAGGCTGCGGCTGGTGCGCCGGCGGGTTGTTGGCCGGATGGGCCGCAGGCTGCGGCTGGTGCGCCGGCGGGTTGTTGTTGGCCGGATGGTACGCAGGCTGCGGCTGATGCGCCGGCGGGTTGTTGTTGGCCGGATGGGCCGCAGGCTGCGGCTGATGCGCCGGCGGGTTGTTGTTGGCCGGATGGTACGCAGGCTGCGGCTGATGCGCCGGCGGGTTGTTGTTGGCCGGATGGTACGCAGGCTGCGGCTGATGCGCCGGCGGGTTGTTGTTGGCCGGATGGTACGCAGGCTGCGGCTGGTGCGCCGGCTGGTTATTGGCCGCAGGCTGCGGCTGATGCTGTGGAACGTTGCGTCCGGCCGGTGCATGGTGCAGCGCGACCGCCACGGTGTGGGCCGGCGCGTCCCAATGCGGGTCGCCCTGACGGACCGTGGCCCTGACGTACGTGCTCACATTCGGCCCCGTGTACGCGCGATACGTCGGCCGGTAATAGTGCTGGCGATAGGGGCCCCAGTACGGGTACCGATAGACGTGGCCCGCGGCGTCACGCGACACGAGATAGGGGTTGCCGTTCACCAGTACCGTGCCGAGCACGGCGCCGACGATCGGCAGGGCGACCGTCACGACCAGAGCGGACGCCGGATAGTACCCCGTGTACCGCCGGTAGCCAGCATGATAGTAGTCCCGGTAGTAGCCGCCGTAGTACGGATAGAGGTAGTAGTGTTCGTCGGGCGCGTATACCGACAGGTACAGCAGTCCCCCGACCACAACCGTGCCGAGCACGGTCCCCCAGATCGGGAGCGGAGTGACGACTTCCGCGGCTACGGGAGCCACGGCGACAGGGCCCGTCACGTTGACGGCCGTCGCGACGAATTGGTTGCCGCTCGGAGTGACCCACACCGTCGCCGGTGCGCCGACGTACCCGTCGAGGCTGCAGAGCGGCAAATCTGTCGCGTCCACGGTCGCATACGCGTTATCCGACGCATAAAATGTCTGCTGCCCGGTCGCGGTCGTCACGACCACCGTGTCGGATTGGCAATCGACGGCATCGATCGTTCCGTAGACGGCCACCGCTGATTGAGCGGATGCCACTCCGTTCAGCCCCAGGAGTGGAAGCATGATACTGAGCGCGATAGCGATGATCGCTTTCATCATCCACCTCCTTCTGCACCCCGTCGCCGGTGCGGCGCCGTCTTGCGAAACTTCCTGCGCCGACGGACATCGGCTGTGCCTCCTTGAGGTTACCCCCCGGAGGTGAAAACCTAGCGTACGAACGATGAGGAACTTGTGAAGACGCTTGCCGGGGGGCGGGAGGAGCCGCCTTCGGGAGCGGGAACAGTCCTAGAACAGCTGGTTTCTCGATTTGTGGTCCATTTCCCGGAGGGATTTGATGGCCGCGTTTGACGCCCGCCGGATCGCCGAGGATCACCGCGATGAAATCATCGCGCTCGCGCGGGATCTCGTTCGGATCGATACCACGAACACCGGCGTGATGCCGACCGGGAACGAGACGGAGGCCGCCCGCCACCTGCAGAAGACGCTGCGCGCCGCGGGCGTCGAGGCGGACGTCGACGGCCGGGTGCCCGAGCGCGAAAATCTGTTCGCGTCTCTTCCCGGGCGCAGCGGCCGTACCGCGCTCGTCCTGCTGTCGCACACGGACGTCGTGCCGGCGGGAGATCTCGACCAGTGGACGCATCCGCCCTTTGCCGGGATCGTTGCGGACGGCTTGCTGCACGGGCGCGGCGCGGCGGATATGAAGGGCACGGTCGCCGCGCAGGCGGTGACGCTCATGCTGCTCAAGCGCCTCGGCGTGTCGCTCGAGCACGGCGTCGGGTTTGTGTGCGTGGCGGACGAGGAAGCCGGCGGCGCGTACGGCGCCGGCTGGTCCGCGGCGACGCACCCGGAACGATTTCGCGCGGGATGCTGTCTGTGCGAGGGCGGCGGATCGTTCGTGCGGCTCGATGGACGCGACTGGTGTCTGCTCGGTGTCGGGGAGAAGGGCCGGTATGAGGTCACGGCGACGTTTCGGGGCCGCGGTGCGCACGCCGCCCGGCCGTGGCAGGGCGAGAACGCGTTCTTCAAAGCGGCCGACGCGCTCGCGCGCCTCGCCGACTACGAGCCCGAGCGCGACGTCGCGGCGCCGATCTTCGACACGCTCGCCCGCACCCAGGGACCGATGACCGCGGACGCCGTCGACGGGGTGATCGCGCGGCTCGCGCCGTCGCACGGGCGCCTCGCCGACCACCTGCGCCAGGTCTCGCGGCTCGTCATCACGCCGACGCTCATCTCCGGCGGGGTGAAGTCGAACAGCGTGCCCGACGCGTGCCGGTTGGTCTGCGATGTGCGCGCGCTCCCGCAGCAGGGGCCGCCGTACGTCGCGGCGCTCGCCGAGCGTCTGTTGGCAGGGGCCGAGGTTCGCGTCGATCAAACCGCGGTGGCGAACCAGTCGGAAGCGCCCCCGGACCTCGTGACGGTCTTCGGCGACGCCCTGCGCGACGCGCTCGGCCGCGACGTCGACGTGGTGCCGACCCTCAGCGGCGGATTTACCGACTCCCGGTTCGTCCGTGAGCTCGGCGTGCCGGCGTTCGGATTTGCGCCGGGGCACCCGGAGAGCGATCCATCGAAGCACCGTGCCCACGGGCCGAACGAATCCGTCGCACTGCGCGATCTCGTGGTGCAGACCGCGACGTACCTTGGGATCGCCCACCGGCTGGGCGCGGCGCGCTAGGCGCGACCGCCACAAAGGAGGGGACCACCGTGTTCACCGCATTTGTATTCTTCCAGACCGAGCGGCGCCGCACGCAGGACGTCGCGCGGCAACTGGCCGAAATCCCGGGGGTCGCAGAGGTGTACTCGATTACCGGGGAGTGGGACATCATCGCCGTCCTGCGCCTCAAAGACTACAGCCAGCTGTCGGACACCGTGACCGGGAAGATGGTCGAGATCCCCGGGATCGTCCGGACGAACACCCACTTGGCGTTTCGCGCGTACCCGCAGTCGCTGCTTGAGCGTTCGTTCTCCGTGGGACTGGAGGACGAGCCGGGCCCCGGCGGTCCGGGCGCGTAAGCGCACCAATGCTCGCGGCGGCTCGACCTCTCCCGCGCCGCCGCGGCCTCACCGGACGAGCGGCTGCGCGTGTGCGCCCGCGGACGGTGCGGGCACCACGCGTGCTACAATGGTAGCCGGCGATGCGATTCCGGCCTGAAATCGACTACTACGAGATCCTTCAAGTCCACCCCCGTGCCTCCCAGGAGATGATCAAGAAGGCGTACCGCACCCTGATGGGGGACATGCGCGGGCATCCCGATCTCGGGGGCGATCCCGAGCGCGCGAAGCTGATCAATGAGGCCTACTCGGTGGCGGGCGACCCCGATCTCCGCCGCGCGTACGATCGCGCGCGGAGCGGCGCGGGTCCGCGCGCTGCCGCGGCGGGGATGCCGGCCGGGCTCGACCGCGCCGGCGCGGTGGTCAACAAGCTCATGCTGACCGCCGCCGTGGTCGGGGCCGGGATGATGCTCGCTCGTCTGCTCGAGAATCCCGCGCTGACACTCGCCGATCTGGTCGCGATGGTGGTGGTGCTGCTGCGAATCTGGGGTCAGGCCGCGATGAGCCGAGGGCGCTGACCCGGCGCGGTCGGGCGGGCTACTTCGCGGCCGTCTTCAGCTTGGCGCACGATGCCTGGATGCGCTGAAGCGCGTACCAGGTCGAGACGTACTGCGGGCGCAGCGCCTCGAGCTGCCGGTCGATCGACTGATCGTCCGCCGTGCGCTGCTGGCGAAACTTCTCGAGCGTCTGCGTGGCCTGTCCCATGTCGGCGTAGTCGGCGCGCAGGCTCGCGCGGTCCTGCGTGAGCGCGTTCGTGTCGGTGGCGAGCCGCGCCTGGAGCTGGTTCATCCGGTCGTCGGCCCGGCGCTCATAGTCGACCTGTCGGTTGAGCGCGTCGATCGCCTGCTGGTCGTGATGGACCCTGGCGTCGTCGGCGTTCGCGCGAGCGTGATCCTGTTGGAGTGTCTGCGTATCCCTCGCGTACTGGGCCCGAAGGCCCTGCATCTGCTGGTCGTACGCCCGGTCGTCGTTCTCCCGCTGCGTGCGCTGCTGGACCACTGCGGAATTTCCCGAGATTTGTCCCGCGCTCTGGCTCGTTTGCGTGGACACCGTCCGGGCCTGCATGTCGTAGGTGCGGTAGGTGCTCGCCCGTTGCTGCTCGAGTTGCTTCATCGCCTGCTGGTCTTGCTGGACCCGCGCCTCGTCCGCCTGGATCCGTGCCTGATCCTGAGCGAGCGCCTGCGCGTCCTGGTCGCTTTGGGTCTTCAGCGCGGCGAGCTGCTGCTCCAGGCCCTGAAGATTTGAGTGCCCGCGAAACGCGTCGATGTCGTGCTGGTCCCGCGCCACCGCGGCTTCGTCGGTCTGCACGCGCACGCGATCGGTCCGGATTGACTGATCGTCCCGCGCGGCCTGCGCGTAGTACGGCTTCATTTCCTGTTCGATGGTCTGGTCGTCCTGCGTCTTTTGCGTGCTCAGCTGGAGCACCGTTTGGCGAACCTGATCGTGGGCCGCCTGATCCGCCGCCTCTTGCCCGAGACACTCTTCGAGTGCGAGCTGAGGACTGACGGTCTGCGGCTGGGTGCTGCCGGTGGTCGGCGACCCCTGTGTGCTGCCCGCGGCGGCGGCCATTTGAGCGCGTCCGAGGGTTCCCATCAGCAGTAGGATCGCGACGACGACGGCGAGCGCCTTCATGCGGAGGACCCCCTTGCGCCGCAAAGCCCCCGTCGGTCCCGGGGGGCGCGCGCAGATCCTGTTATGCCCAGATCGGTCGGTGCCCAGCCGTGGCGCCCTCGCCGGGCTGACTACAGCGGGGGCTCGTCCCCGGTCCACGGCGCTGCCGCTTCGTACGCCGCCGCGACGCGCAGGATCTGCAACTCTTCGAAGGGCCGGCCGGCGAGCTGCAGCCCGAGCGGGAGGCCGCCGCGAGTGCGGCCGCAGGGGACCGCGACGCTTGGGAACCCGAGGAAGCTGAACGGCCGGTTCATCACGGGCGACCCGGTGGACGCGAGTCCCTCGGGCGCGGGGCCCGCGGCGGCCGGCGTGGCGAGCACGTCGACCTCCCGGAGGAGCGCCCGCATGTCGCCGATGAGGGCCGTCCGCACCTGCTGGGCCCGCACGTACGTCGGGGCCGGGATCTCGAGCCCGGTCTCGATGATGGCGCGCAGCTTCTGACCGTACTCCGCCGCGCGCGTCCGGTACCGATCCAGGTGCACGGCCGCCGCCTCCACGTTGTGGATGATCTCGTGCGCGTCCATCCCCACCTCGAACATCTCCGGCAGCCGCACGTCCCGCACCGTGAAGCCGAGCTCGCGCAGCTGGTCCACAGCACGCCGATACGCGTCGTGCGCCTCCGGATCCAGGCCGTCGAAAAAATAGCGATCCGGGATGCCGACGCGCAGCGTGCGCACGGCGTCACGCTGCGCGTCGCGATCATCGAGCGCGGCGGCGTAGCGCAGGGGGGCCGGGCACGAGAGCGTTGCCGGGTCGCCGGGATCGGGCCCCGCGATCACCTCGAGCAGCACCGCGGCGTCGCGGACCGTGCGCGCCATCGGGCCCGGGTGGTCGAGCGTCCACGCGAGGGGGTGCACGCCATAGCGGCTGACCCGCCCGAACGTCGGCTTCAGGCCGACGATCCCGCAGAACGCGGCCGGCCGGACGATCGAGCCCGACGTCTGGGAACCCAAGGCACCCTGGCACATTCGTGCCGCGAGCGCGGCCGCGGAGCCGCTGCTCGACCCGCCCGGCGTGTGCGCCAGATCCCACGGGTTGCGGGCGGGCGAGGGATCGAACGACGCGAACTCGGTGGTGTGGGTTTTTCCCAGGATCACGGCGCCCGCGCGGCGCAGCCGCGCGACGGCGGTCGCATCGAATGTCGGGACGAACCCGGCCATGATCGGGGACCCGCACGCCGTTTCGATCCCCGCGGTGTAGAAAATATCTTTCACGCCGACGGGGATGCCGTGGAGCGGTCCGCGCCGCTCGCCGCGAGCCGCGGGCTCCGTGAGGACTCGCGCGTCCCGCCGCGCGTCGTCCCGGCAGACGCGCGCCCACGCGCGCACGCGCGGTTCGACGCGCTCGATACGCTCGAGGGTGGAGTCGAGCAGCTCGACCGGCGAGAGCCGGCCCTGCGTGATCGCGTCGGCCGCGTCGCTGAGCGAGAGCGCGAAGGGCTCACGCATCGGGAGGCTGGAGGCGCGGGGCGCCCGCCGGCTCGGTCTCGTGGGACACCGGCGCGCGATGCACGGCCTCGATTCGGCGGCGCGTCCGCTCCATCTCCTCGTCGAACAGCGCGCCGCGTGCGTCCGGGAGGTTCAGCAGCGTGCGCATCGAGGTGTTCGGCGCCGCGTCCCGCTCCATGCCTAGTGCCTCCTGTGCGTACCCACGGCCGGGTAGGATACGGAGTCCTTGGCGCGGGCGGAACGGACCTCCTGCCGTTCCTAAATCTGCGGACCTATGGAGCCGTCCGCAGACGTCAGCCGAACAGCGCTGCTGACGATTCGCGTGCCGGAGTTGCTCAGCGACCCGTCGCGCGAGGTCGGGCCGCAGCAAGGAGCGCCACAGGTCCGGGCGGAAGTCTGGTGCTCCGGACACCACGGGGACAGCGGCGCTCCGCCAACGTCGCGGGCGATCTTTGGGCCAGCGTACTGTCTGCGTCCGACCTCGCGTCTCCAGTAGGTTCGCCGCGAAGGAGGCAACGATCCGGATGGCCCATCCTCGTCGGTTCCGCTTCGGAATCCAGGTGCGCGGCGCTGCGACCGTACCGGCCTGGCTTGCTAAGGCGCGCGCGATCGAGTCGCTCGGGTATGCATCGCTGATGCTTCCCGACCACTTTCATGAGCAGCTGGGGCCGATCTCCGCGCTGACGGCAGCGGCGATGGCGACGCGCACGCTTCAACTGGGGGTGCTGGTGTTCGCGAACGACTTCCGCCACCCGGTCGTCCTCGCCAAGGAACTGGCGACCCTCGATGCGGTGTCCGGCGGCCGCCTCTGCGTCGGGATCGGCGCCGGGTGGGCGCGGAGCGATTATGATGCGGCGGGTATGGCCTACGATCCGGCGGGTACACGCATCGAACGGCTCGCCGAGTCGCTGACCGTGTTGAAGGGCCTGTTCGCCGACGGACCGCTGACATTTGACGGACGGTACTACCACATCTCGCAACTCGAGGGCCGGCCCAAACCTGTGCAGCGCCCGCATCCGCCGTTTCTGATCGGTGGGGGCGGCCGTCGTCTGCTGTCGCTCGCGGGGCGCGAGGCGGACATCGTTGGGATCAACACCGCGATGACCGCCGGGGCGGCGGCGGCCGGATGGCCGTCGGACCGGACCGCCGAGGCGACCGACCAGAAGGTCGCATGGATCCGGGAGGCGGCCGGTCGTCGGTTTGACGATTTAGAGCTGTCGATGAATTGCTCACTCATCGCGATCACCGATGATCGCGACCGCGCCGCCGCCGAGAACGCCGCGCGGCTTGGGGTCGGCGTCGACGAACTGCTCGAGTCACCTTACGCGCTGATCGGGACCGTGGAGGAGATCGCGGAGACCCTTCAGCGGCGGCGCGACCGGTTTGGGATTTCGTACATCATGCACCCTCCCGAGATGACGGCGCAGCCGACGGCGTCGCTGGAGGCGTTCGCGCCGATCGTGGCGCGCCTGGCCGGGCGCTGAGCGGCGGCTGCGGTCGATCGTGCGGGACGGAGGGCGCCGCCGCGCCGGCGCGAACACGTAGCGTCGTATGAGTACCGTCGCCGCGGCGCAGGCGGAGTCTCCGCTTGTGCTGGCGCTCGATCTCGGAAGCTCGTCGCTTCGCGCGACCGCCTACGACGCGCTCGGCCGCGAGGTCGACGGCACGGCCGCGCGCACCGAATACGAGTGGCGGCGCACGCCCGACGGCGGTGTGGAAGCCGATCCGGACGAGCTGCTCGAGGGCACGTTCGCGGCGATCGACCGGGCGCTCGCGGCGATGGGCACGCATGCGCCGCGCCTCCGTGCCGTCGGCATCTCGACGTTCTGGCACAACATCATGGGCCTCGGCGCCGACGGACGGCCCGTCACCCCGCTGTACTCGTGGGCCGACGAGCGGAGCGCCCGGGCCGCGGGCGAGTTGCGCGCGCGCCTGGATCAGCACGCGGTGCATCAGCGCACCGGGTGCGTGTTTCACCCGAGTTATCCCGTGGCGCGCCTCCGGTGGCTGCACGGCGCGCGGCCCGAGGTGTACCGCGCGGCCCGCACGTGGCTGAGCATCGGGGAGTACCTCGCGCTGCGCTGCTTCGGCCGCGCGGCGTGCAGCATCTCGATGGCATCGGGGACGGGGCTCTTGGACCAGCGGCAGTGCGTATGGGACGCGCCGCTCTTGGATGTGCTCGGCCTGACGCCGGACCGGCTGTCTCCCCTCGTGGACCTCGATGTCCCGTGCAGCGGTCTGGTGCCCGCCATGGCGCAGCGCTGGCCCGCGCTGGCGACGATCCCCTGGCTGCCCGCGGCGGGCGACGGCGCGCTCGCGAATCTCGGCACCGGGTGCACGGGTCCCGCGCAGGCGGCGCTGTCGATCGGGACGAGCGGCGCGATCCGGGTGCTGCAGCGGGGTCCCGTGCCGGAAGCGCCGGCGGGCGGGTGGATCTACCGCGCCGATCGTGCGCGCGTGCTGCTCGGCGGCGCGCTCAGCAACGGCGGCAGCGTCCACCGCTGGCTCGTCGACCGCGCCGAGATCGGTCGATCGGCCGATGTGGATGCGATGCTGCGCGGACGGCCCGCCGACGGGCACGGGCTCGTCATGCTGCCGTTTCTCGCGGGCGAGCGCAGCCCGGACTGGCCGCTCACGGCCCGCGGCGCGATCGTCGGCATGACGCTCCGGACGGACCCGTTGGATCTTATGCAGGCCGCGCTCGAGGCGGTCGCGTATCGCTTCGCGCTGATCTGGGATCTCGTGCGCCGCGCCGTCCCGACCGTCCGCGAGATCGTGGCGAGCGGCGGCGGGCCGGCGGGCTCGCCTGCGTGGGTGCAGATTCTTGCCGACGTCCTCGGCCACGAAATCGCCGTCTCGGAAGAAGCGGAGGGGAGCAGCCGGGGCGCTGCGCTCGCGGCCCTCGAGGTGCTCGGCGCGGCGCCGCCCGAGGGCACGCCTGTCGCGCGGGCAGCGGTCTACGCGCCCGACGCGGCGCGGCATGCCCGCTATCGCGAGGCGCGCGCCCGCCAGCGCCGGGTCGAAGCCGCGCTGGCGCCGCTGCAGCCGCTCCTCGGCGGGCATACACGCTAGCGGCGGACGCCCTGGGGCCGCGCGCGTCCCCTGCGGTCCGGGTCACAGAGATTGGGTAACAGGGATACTGAGACAACGCTTCGCCGCACGCGCACCTTAATTTCTGAGGCAGAGCGTGTGACAGCCGCCGCTCCTCGCCGTACAATATGTCGAGAGTCCCGCGGGGCCGGTCCCGGGCGCCGCGGTCGTGCCGCCCCCTGGAGGAGACCATGGCGATCGAGACCCAGACGCTCGACAATCTGTGCGTCAATACGATCCGCACCCTGTCGATCGACGGGGTGCAGAAGGCCAAGTCCGGGCACCCGGGGATGCCGCTCGGCGCCGCGGCGATGGCCTACGTGCTGTGGACCCGTCACATGCGCTACAACCCCCACGACGCGGACTGGCCGGACCGCGACCGGTTCGTCCTGTCCGCGGGGCACGGCAGCATGCTGCTGTACAGCCTGCTGTACCTCACTGGTTACGGCCTCACGATCGAGGATCTGAAGCAGTTCCGGCAGTACGGCAGCCGCACGCCGGGACATCCGGAGCGCCACTGCGCCCCGGGCGTCGAGGTCAGCACCGGTCCGCTGGGGCAGGGCGCCGGCAACAGCGTCGGCATGGCGATCGCGGAGCGGTGGCTGGCCGCGCAGTTCAACCGGCCCGGCCACACGATCGTGGACCACTACACCTACGCGATCGTGAGCGACGGCGACCTGATGGAGGGCGTTGCCGGGGAGGCCGCCTCGCTCGCGGGCCACCTCCGGCTCGGGCGCCTCGTCTGGCTGTATGACGCGAATCTGGTGACCCTCTCCGCGACGACGTCCGTCACGTACACCGAGGACGTCGGCCGGCGGTTCGAGTCGTACGGCTGGCACGTGCAGCATGTCGCCGACGGCAACAATCTCGACGCGGTCGACGATGCGCTCACGGCGGCGCGCGCGGCGGACGACCGCCCGTCGCTGCTGGTAGTGCGCACGCACCTCGGATTTGGCAGCCCGCACAAGCAGGACACGTTTCAGGCGCACGGGGAGCCGCTCGGGGATGACGAGGTACGCGCGACCAAACGCGCGCTCGGGTGGCCCGAAGACAAGACGTTCTACGTGCCCGACGATGCGCTCCATCATTTCCGCGAGGCGGTCCCGCGGGGCGACGGGCTCGAGCTGGAGTGGCGGGCGCGGTTCGACGCCTACCGCGCGGCGTTTCCCGATCTCGCGCGCGGGTTCGAGCAGGCCATCGCCGGCGAGATCCCGGCCGGCTGGGAACGTCTCCTGCCGGTGTTCACGCCTCAGGACGGGCCGCTCGCGACGCGCGAGGCGTCGGGGAAGGTGATGAACGCGATCGCCGCCGCCGTGCCGACGCTGATCGGCGGCTCCGCCGACCTGGATCCGTCGACGTACACGATGCTGCGCGGCCAGGGCGATTTCGAGAGCCCGGATGCCAGCGGCGGCGACCTCGCGCAGGGCAAGGCCGGGGGTGTGTGGGGGTATGCCGGCCGGAACGTCCACTTTGGGATCCGGGAGCACGCGATGGCGGCCGCGGTGAACGGCATGGCGGCGCACGGGGGCGTGCATCCGTTCGGCGCGACCTTTCTCGTGTTCTCGGATTACATGCGGCCGAGCGTGCGCCTCGCCGCGCTGTCGGATCTCGACTCGATCTTCGTGTGGACGCACGACAGCATCGCGCTCGGCGAGGACGGCCCGACGCACGAGCCGGTCGAGCACCTCGCGAGCCTGCGCGCGATCCCGAACCTCTTGGTGATCCGCCCCGCGGACGCGAACGAGACGGTCGAGGCGTGGCGCACGACGCTCACGCAGACGTCGAAGCCCGTGGCGCTGGTGTTCAGCCGGCAGAAGCTGCCGATCTTCGACCGGACCGCGCTCGGCGCGGCGGCGGGGGCGGCCCGGGGCGGCTACGTGCTGGCGGATGCGCCGGGCGGTGCGCTGCCCGACGTGATTCTGATCGCCACGGGGTCCGAGGTGTCGCTCGCGCTCGAGGCACACGCGCGCCTCGCGGCCGACGGGATCAACGGCCGTGTGGTGTCGCTGCCGTGCTGGGAGTTGTTCGAGGCGCAGCCGCAGGCGTATCGCGACGAGGTCCTGCCGCCCGCGGTGCGCGCCCGCGTGACCGTCGAGGCGGCCGCGACGCTCGGCTGGGAGCGCTACGCCGGCGACGCGGGCGTCATCATCGGGCTCGACCGGTTCGGCGCCTCGGGGCCCGGGCCGGTGGTGATGCGCGAGCTCGGGTTCACGGTGGAGCGCGTCGTCGCGGCGGCCCAGACCGCGCGCGATCGCGCGGGTGCGGTGAAGACAACCAAGACGACGAGGACGACGAAGAAGACCACGAAGAGGTGATCGGCATGGCGATGGGCGGGCGCGAGGCCGGCACGAACCCGCTGCGTCTCTTGCACGACGCGGGGCAGAGCGTGTGGCTGGACTTTATCGACCGTCCGCTGCTGCGGTCGGGCGAGCTCGGCCGTCTGATCCGGGACGACGGCCTCTCCGGCATGACGAGCAATCCGACGATCTTTGAGCGGGCGATCGCCTCGGGCGCCGACTACGACGTCGAGATCGCGGCGATGACCGCCCGCGACCGCGGCGCGGCGGAGATCTACGAGACGCTCGTCGTCGCGGACATCCAGGCGGCCGCCGACGCGCTCCGTCCCGTGTACGACGAGACCGGAGGGCGGGACGGCTTCGTCTCGGTCGAAGTGTCGCCGCTGCTGGCCCGCGACACCCCCGGCACGATCGAGGAGGCCCGGCGGTGGTCGTCGCTGATCGGCCGCCCGAACCTCATGGTGAAAATCCCCGCGGCGCCCGAGGGGATTCCGGCGATCGAGGAGATGATCGCCGAGGGACGCAGCATCAACGTGACGCTGATCTTCTCGCTGGAGATGTACCGGCGGGTGATGGAGGCGTACCTGCGCGGGCTGGAGCGACGGCTCGCGGTCGGCGGGAGTCTCGCCGCGACCGCGTCGGTCGCGAGCTTCTTCGTCAGCCGGATCGACACCGAGGCGGATCAGCGGCTCGAGGCGCGCGCGAAGGGCGCCCGGGCCAAGGACGCCGAGTGGATTCGCGCGCTGCTCGGCAAGACCGCGATCGCGAACGCCAAGCTGGCGTACCAGGCGTTCCGGGACGTGTTCGCGACGCCGCGGTTCGCCGCGCTCGCCGCGCGGGGCGCGCAGGTGCAGCGGCCGCTGTGGGCCAGCACGAGCACGAAGAATCCGGCGTACCCGGATCTCTTGTACGCCGAGGCGCTGGTTGGGCCCGACACGGTGGACACGATGCCGCCCGCGACGCTCGCGGCGTTCCGCGACCACGGCCGGGTGTCCCCCGGCGCGGTGATGGAGGGCCTGGACGAGGCGCGCGACGTGCTGCGCCGCCTCGGGAAGGCCGGCGTGAAGCTCGACGACATTACGGAGCTGCTGCTCGACAAGGGAGTCCAGGCATTCGCGGACTCGTACACCCAGCTGCTGGCGAGCATCGACAAGAAGCGCGCGGCCGCCGCGGCGCCGCGCTGAGGGCGTCGCCGAGCAGGCGGACCACGAGGATCACGGGGGAGGTTGATCGATGAAAGTCGGATTTGTCGGGTTCGGCCGCATGGCCGGCAACATGGTGACGAGGATCCTCGAGCGCGGCCACGAGGCCGCCGTGTACGCGCGGCGCCCCGAGGTGCGCGCGGAGGCGGCTGCGAAGGGCGCGACGCCCGCCGCGTCGCTCGCGGAGCTGGTGGAGAAGCTGGCCCCGCCGCGGGTCGTCTGGATGATGGTGCCCGCCGGCGACGCCGTGGAGCAGACGATCGCGGACGTGACCCCGCGGCTCGCCAAGGGGGACATCCTCGTGGACGGCGGCAACTCAAATTATCACGACTCGATCCGCCGGGCGGCCGCGGCGAAGGCCAAAGGCATCGGGTACCTTGACGCCGGCACGAGCGGCGGCATCTGGGGCCTGCAGGTCGGCTACTGCATGATGGTCGGCGGCGAGCCGGACGTGGTCCGGGTCGTCGAGCCGGTGTTCCGGGCGCTCGCGCCCGAGGGCGGGTACCTGCACGTCGGGCCGAGCGGCGCCGGTCACTACGTCAAGATGATCCACAACGGCATCGAGTACGGGATGCTGCAGGCGTACGCCGAGGGCTTCGCGGTGCTGCACGCGGCGCCGTTCAAGTTCGACCTCCGGGCGGTCAGCGCGATGTGGAACCACGGGAGCGTCGTGCGGTCCTGGCTGCTCGAACTCGCGGAGCGCGCCTTCACGGATGATCCGGAGATCAGCCGGATCAAGGGCTACGTCGCGGACTCGGGGGAGGGCCGCTGGACGGTGCAGGAGGCGATCGACCGCGACGTCCCCGCGCCGGTGATCACGCTCTCCCTGCTGCAGCGCCTTCGCTCGCGCGAGGACGAGAACTTCGGCGACAAGGTGATCGCGGCCCTCCGGAATCAATTCGGCGGGCACGCGGTCAAGTCCGAGTCAGCCTCATGAGCTATCCCGCGTCCGCACTGCCCGAAGGCGCGCGGCCCCGCCGGACTACCGGATCCGTGCGTGGTGGTCATCTTCGGGGTCACGGGGGACCTGGCGCACCGCATGCTGATGCCGTCGCTGTTCCGGCTGGCGCACCTCGGCCGCATCGCGCCGAACTGCGCCGTGGTCGGCTACGCGAGGCGCCCCAAGACGAACGAGGCCTTTCGCGAAGAGATGGCGCGGACGGTGCTCGGGCCGTCTCCGTCCGAGGCCGACGTCGCGGCCTGGGACGCGTTCGCGCCCGGCGTCTCGTACGTGCAGGCCGAGTTCGAGGACGGGCAGGGCTACGAGCGCCTCAAGGCGGAGCTCGACCGGCTGGACCGCGAGCGGGGCACCGAATCGAACCGGGTCTACTACCTCGCCACCGCGCCGGAATACTACGGGGTCATCGTCGAGTCGCTCAAGGAGCACGGGCTCGTGACCCGGCCGCCGGACGCCGAGGCCGTGCGTCCGTGGAGCCGCATCATCGTCGAGAAGCCGTTCGGGCGCGATCTCGCGAGCGCACGCGAGCTCAACCAGACGCTGCTCGGGGCGTTCGAGGAGAACCAGATCTACCGGATCGATCACTACCTCGGCAAGGAGACCGTCCAGAACATCCTCGTGTTCCGGTTCGCGAACGGCATCTTTGAGCCGATCTGGAATCAGCACTTCATCGACCACGTCCAGATCACGGTCGCCGAGGCCGTCGGCGTGGAAGGACGCGCCGGATTCTACGAGTCGGCCGGGGTCGTGCGGGACATCATCCAGAATCACATGATGCAGCTGCTGGCGCTGGTCGCGATGGAGGCGCCGGTGGTGTTCGAAGCGGACGAGGTCCGCGAGGAGAAGGTGAAGGTGCTGCGCTCGGTGCGCCGCTACACGCCCGACGACGTCGACCGGTACGTCATCTTCGGACAGTACACCGCGGGACAGCTCGGGGGCATCGACGTGCCCGGCTATCTGTCGGAGTCGCGCGTGGCGCCGGACTCGCGCACGCCCACGTTCGTCGCGATGCGCGTGTTTCTCGACAACTGGCGGTGGGCCGGCGTGCCGTTCTACCTGCGCTCCGGGAAGCGCATGCCGCGGCGCGTGACCGAGATCGACGTCCAGTTCAAGCGCGCGCCGCTCCGGCTGTTCCGCGACGGCGGCCGCGACCCGAACCTGCTGACGCTCAACATCCAGCCGGACGAGGGCATCTCGCTCAAGTTCGTCGCGAAGGCGCCGGGCAGCCTGATGACGCTGCAGCCCGTCGAGATGGGGTTTGAGTACGAGAAGGCGTTCGACCACGCCGAGGCGCTGTCCGCGTACGAGCGCCTGCTGCTCGACTGCATGGCGGGCGATCCGACGCTGTTCACCCGCCGCGACGAGGTGGAGGAGGCATGGGAGCTTCTCCAACTTCCCCTGACGCACTGGGACACATCGACGGCGTCGCCCCACCCGTACAAGGCGGGCACCTGGGGGCCGGACGCCGCGCGCACGCTGATCGAGCGCGACGGGCGCCGCTGGCGGCCGGCGTGACCGGGTGATGCCCCGGCGGTCGGATCCGGCTAGAGCCGCTTCCGCATGAAGACGCGGCGATAGCCGTCGTCGTCCGCGCGGTGCGTCTCCTCGAATCCGAGCCGGGTGTACAGCGCGAGATTCTCCGTCATCGCGATGTTCGTGTACAGGCGCACCTCGGGCAGACCGAGCCGCCGCGCCTCCGCTTCGGCGAACGCGATGAGGCGGCGTCCGTAGCCCCGGTGCTGGTGGTCGGGGTCGACGGCCACGTTGTCGAGGTCGAGCCTCCCGGCCCGCGGGATGAGCACGATGACTCCAACCACGGTGGTGTCGTCCTCGAGCACGTGCACGGTGCCGTCCGCGATCAGTCGACCGTAATCCGCGTTCATGGGCGCCGGCGGCTTGCCGATGCGGACGACGTAGTGCGCGTACGCGCGCCGCACGATGTCCGTGACACGCGGCGCATCCGACATCGCGGCTCGACGAACGGTGTGCATCGGAGTTCCTCGCATGCCGGCCGGTCGTACTCACCGGCGCGCGGCCCAGGAGTGAGGCGTTGCGAGCCCGCGGGCCCGCGTCAGTCCCGACGAAGCGCCGCGGACAGCGCGTCGACGAGCCGGGTGTTTTCCTCGGGCGTGCCGATCGTGATCCGCGCCCATGTGGGCAGCCGCCAGAGGCGGCCCGGGCGGATGATGACGCCGCGCGGCAGCAGGCGCGCCGAGACCTCGGCGGCGGGCTGCCCCAGATTCACGAGGATGAAGTTCGCCTGCGTCGGCAGATGCTCGAGGCCCATCTCGCTGAACGCGCGCGCGAGGAACGCCTTCCCCAGCCGGTTGTTCTCGAACGCGGCGTGCCGGTACGCCGCGTCCTCGAGGACCGCCAGGGCGCCCGCCTGGGCGAGGCGGTCCACCGCGAACGGCTCCCGCACCTGGTTCATCGAGGCGACGAGCGCCGGGTCGGCGATCGCGTACCCGACGCGCAGGCCCGCGAGGCCGTAGATCTTCGAAAATGTCCTGAGCACGATCAGATTGGGGTGGCGGCGCACCAGCGCCACCGCGTCGGGGAACGCGGGGTCGTCGGCCCACTCCCCGTAGGCCTCGTCGAACACGACCAGCGTGTCGCCGGGCGTGCGTGCGAGCAGTGTCTCGGCTTCGGCGTGCGTGATGATCGACCCCGTGGGATTGTTCGGGTTGCAGACGATCACGGCTTTCGCCCCGTCCGACGCGTCCGCCATCGCGCCGACATCGAACCGCCAGTCTTTCAGCGGGACCTCGACCGGGATCGCGTCGAGCAGCAGCGCCAGCGCGGCGTACGCCGTGTAGGTCGGCGCGCCGACGATGCAGCGGTCCCCGGCGTCCAGAAACGCGAGCCCCAGGCACGTGAGCACGTTGTCGACGCCGTTCGCGAAGAACAGATGCTCCGGCGTCACGCCAAGCCGCGCGGCGACGACCCGCCGCAGCTCCGTGCACTCGGGATCGGGGTAGTGATGGATCCGGTCGATCGCGTCCACGAGCGCCTGCCGGACGCGCGGCGACACGCCGAGCGGGTTCTCATTGCTCCCCAGCTTGACGACGGCGTCGAGATGGTAGCGGTCCTTGATCTCCTCGGCGGAGAGCCCGGGGATGTACGGCTCGATCGCCGCGAGGGCCTTGCGGGCAAACGCACGAGAGGGCTTCACGCGTACCGGCTCCTTCCTTACGTGCCGCGGCCGCGACGCGCGGCCGGGCGATCTCCCGGTGTCAGGGGCGCCGCGCGTTCAGGGTACCGAGAAACACCCCTGGGTGTCCAGGCCTCGCCGGTCAGCGCGGCCGCGCGCGCGTGACGCCGTGCACCACGAGCTCGGCGTACCGCCGGAGGGCCGCGGCGCCGGCCGTACTCGCCAGTCCCGCGTGCGCCGCCCAGGCGCGGAGCCGTTTGTCGGACACCGACGCCACCGCGCCGGCGTAGTCGGATGCGGTCTCCGCGACGCCGCCCCCGGGCGCGTGTGCCGCGGGGTAGGCCAAGCGCCGGTCGAGCGCCCGGAGGAGCCGGCGGTGCTCGGCGCTGATCTCTCGCGGAGCGGCCGGGAGGGGCGCCCGCGCGCGGCGGCGGTTCGTCGTGGGGTCGAGGAGGGCGTCGAGCGGCACATTGAGGACGTCGGACAGACGGACAAGATCGGACAGGGGGATTCGCCGCTGGCCCATTTCATAGCGGTCGATCGCGCTCGGGGAGCGGTCAAGTCGTGCGCCGAGCGCCGCCTGCGACAGCCCGGCGGCCTCGCGCAGCGCCCGCATCCGCTTTCCCAATCGGGCATAGTACTGGAGGGATGACGGCGTTGACATTTTGTCACGACGAACATACCAAACGTATTCAGACTATTGCAAGACATGCATCAGACAGTTCAATGACAATTTGGTGAGAACGGATTGACAAATCGTCAAGTCACCCGCTACGCTGGGCCCAGCCGAGAACGCCCTGTACCGTCGCGGGGAGCGCGCGAATGCGAGTGCGTCTCAAGCGTGCAGCAGTCGAGATTGTCCTGGTGCGCCGCAACCTGACCAAGACCGCGCTCGCGCTCCACGCGGGACTCCACCGGACGCACCTGTCGGACCTCCTCGCGGGGCGCACCGCCCCGGGGCCGCAGACGCGCCGCCGTCTCCTCGAGATTCTGGGCGGCGAGTTTGACGACTATTTTGAGATCGAGGAGCGGCGCGGGCGGGCGCCGGACGAAGATCGCGTGCTGGCGGCGCTGGAGTTCCGCCGCGGCCAGTCCGGCCCGGCGGCGGAGGAGGCCCTCCGTCGTCTGTCCTCGCTGCGCGATGCGCTGAGGGCCGGGATCCGGCTGGACGCGGCCGACCGTGTGTGGATCGAGAGCGAATGGAAGACCGCCCAGGCCGGACGGCGGGCCGCGGTGACCGGCCGGCGCGCGGCGCCGCGTCGGTCTCGGTAGCTCACGTCGGTCTAGGAGACTCCGGACTCGAGTATCGTGACGGTACCGCGGGTCGCGTCGAGATGCGCCCGCGCGCCGACCGGTAGGGTCACATGGTACGCGCCGTGCCCGCACGCGAGGCCGTAGATCGCCGGTTTCCCGAGCGGGACCAGGAAGTCGTTCAGGATCTCGCGCAGCGACAAGCTTGGCCCCGGCTCCGCGGGATAGCGGCACTCGCCGACGATGACGCCGGTCACCTGCTCGAACACGCCCGCCAAACGCAGGTGCGCCAGTTTGCGGTCGAGCCGGTACAGGCGGTCGCCCAGATCTTCGAGGAACAAGAGGCGCCCCCGAAACTCCGGTTGGTACGGCGTGCCGAGCAGCGCCGTCAGCAGCGCGGCGTTGCCCCCGATCAGCGCTCCCTCCGCTTCGCCCGCGACGAGTGTCTCGATCTGGGGCGCGCCCGGCGGGTTGACGATCGCGCCGAGCGGTTCGGGGCGCCCGACCGCCCGCAGGCACTCGAGAAAATCGTGCGGATCCGGTTGCGACAGCGCGGTCGCCATCGGCCCATGGAAGGTGACGAACTGGCAGTGCGTGTGCAGCGCGAGGTGCAGCGCGGTGATGTCGCTGTACCCGATGAAGACTTTGGGGTGCGCGCGGATCAGGTCGTAATCGAGCGCATCGAGGAGGCGATGTGCGCCGTACCCGCCGCGGATGCACAGGACCGCGTCCACCGCGGGATCGCCGAACATGGCATGGAGGTCCGCGACCCGTCCGGCGTCGCTCCCGGCGAGATACCCGCGCGTGTCGAGGGCATGCTCGGCGACCACCGTGCGGAATCCGACGCCGAGCAGGCGCCGCCGCGCCATCTCGATGTGCTGCGCCGTGGTCGCGCCGGCGGCCGTCGTCGGGCCCGACGGAGAGACGAGCCCGATCGTGTCGCCTGGCGCGAGGCGCTTCGGCTTGCGCAGCGGGGGCATGCCGGACGCTTCGCGGGCGGCCTCCTCGCATCCTCGCCGATGCTGGCGCGTCGGGTCAGTGCGCCGCCTGGCTTGTGGGTTTGCGAAGGAACGGCACGCACACCAGCACGAGCAGCGCGATCATCGCGACGATCCGAAACGCGTGCTCGAACGCGAGCACCGACGCCTGCTGCGTGATGATCCCATCGAGGATCGCGAGCGCCTGCGTCCGTGCCGCCACGGGCCCGGCGCCTCCCGTCGTGGCCATCTGCTGCGTCAGTCCCTGGAGCGCCGACGCGAACGGGGGTTAGTGAGCGTCGCGTGCGTCACGAGCAGCGCATGATACCGCGTGATCCCGTTCTCGACCAGTGTCGCGAGGATCGCGGAGCCGAACGCGGCGCCGAGCTGCATCTGCATCGCGAGGAGTCCTGCCGCACCCGTGATTTGCCGCGGATCGACGGCGCTGACGCCGGATGTGAACAGCGGGATGAACAGAAGTGAGAGCCCGAAGCCGTTCAGCATCAGCGCCGGCAGAATCTGCCACAGCCCGGCGTCGAGCGTCCACCGCGACATCAAGAACACGGCCGCCGAGACGGACACCGCTCCCATGGCCGCCATCAGCTTCGGCCCCACGCGGTTGATCAGGAGGCCCGAGACCGGGGCCATGACCATCGTCACGAGACCGCGCGGCACGAACAACGCCCCGGTCTGCGCGGCCGTATAGCCGAGCACCTCCTGCAGGAACAGCGACTGGAGCAGCATGGCGCCGATCAGCGAGAGCCCGAGCACGCCGACGCCGACCCACACCGTCGCGAAGGCGCGGTTCCCGAGGACGCGGAGGTTCACGGCCGGGGACTCGGTGCCAAAGAGCTCCCAGAGGACGAACAGGAGAAGACACGACGCCGCGGTGAGGCCGAAGGTCCACACCAGCGGCGATGTGAACCAGTTCCACGTGTTGCCCTGTTCGAGGAACACGAGCAGGCTCGAGAGGCCGATCGCGAGCAGCGCGATCCCCACGGGGTCCGCGCGCACCCGCTGCTGCTTGATGTGCGCGGGTTCGGTCACGAACGCCGCGACCATGAGCGACCCGATGATGCCGATCGGCAGATTGATGAAGAAGATCCAGCGCCACGTCAGGCTATCGGTGATCCAGCCCCCGACGAGCGGGCCGATCGTCGGGCCGAGCACCACGACCAGGGCGTACAGACCGGTGGCGAGCCCGCGCTGCTCCGGCGGAAACGTCTCGGTCAGGATCGACTGCTCCACCGGGCTGAGGACCCCGGCGCCGAGCCCCTGCAGCACCCGCGCGGCGATCAGAAACGGCATCGAGGGTGCGAGGCCGGCGAGGACGGAGCCGATCAGGAACAGCACCAGGCACGCCTGGTACAGGGGCTTGCGCCCAAAGACCGACACCAGCCATCCCGTGAGCGGCAGGAGCAGCACGAGCGCGATCAGGTAGGCCGTCGAGAGCCACGTGACCTGGGTGATCGAGACCCCGAACGCCGCCTGAACGCTCGGGAGGGCGACGTTGACGACCGACGCATCGACGGCGCCCATGAGGGTGCCGATCGTGACCGCGGCCGTCACCAGCCACTTGCTGGGCGCGGCGCTCGAACCGATGGACGCGCTCCCGGCGCTCACCGCCATGACGTCTTCGGCGCCGGAGCCTGCGTGGTATCGACCGTGACCTCGACCGACAGCCCGATTTGCAGCGACTGGCTCGCCGGATCGTCGAACGCGATTCGCACCGGCACGCGCTGCACAACCTTCGTGTAGTTGCCGGTGGCGTTTTCGGGCGGCAGCACCGAGAGCTGCGCGCCCGTCGTGGGCCCGATCAGCTCGACGTGTCCCCGAAACGTCTGATTCAGCAGGTCGACGTGCACGGTCGCCGGCTGTCCGACCCGGACATAGCGCAGCTGCGTTTCCTCAAAATTGGCGTCCACCCAGCGGCGAGACGCGGGCACGAGCGTCATCAGTGCCTGGCCCGGCTGGACGACCTGGCCGGGCTGTACCGACACCTGATCCGCGATCACGCCGTCCGTCGGCGCGACGATCTGGGTTTCATTGGCCTCGTCGATCGCCGAGACGCGCTGCGCCTGCGCCTGCGCTGCCTGGGCATGCTGCTGGCTGATCGCCGCGTTGACCTGGCCCAGCGCGTTTCGATACTGCGCCTCGTCGGCGGCCGCCGTGGCGCCGGCGGTGTCGCGATCTTGCGCGGCGAGCGCGCCCTCACGATAGAGATACTGATCGCGCGTGTAGACCTGCTGCGCATTCTTCCACGTCGCCATCGCGGCGGCGGCGCTGGCCTGCGCCGCCCGTACCTGTGCCTGGGCCGCGAGGGCTTGTGAGGCGGCGGCCGCGGCCTGCTCGGCCTGGACCTCGGCGTCCACGGGCTGCAGCATCACGAGGAGCTGCCCCTGGTGCACCGACTGATCGCCCCTGACCGGCACCGAGAGCACGCGCCCCATGATCTTCGGGTTGATCGTAACGGTATCTCCGTTGACGGTCGCGTCGTCGGTGCTCGGATGCGTGGAGGCGTAGCTGAAATAGTGGACGACGAAGATCACCACGACCGCGATCGCGGCGGCGGCGATGCCGAAGATCAGCGCCCGGCGGCGCGGCGACATCCTGGCACGCGGCGTGTCGGGCGCGGGGGCCGTGGGATGGTCAGCAGGCGGTGCTGGCGATTCAGCCATGGCATGTCACCCTCTCGACGGCGATGCGTTTGGAGCTCGGGTTCCTCATGAAGGCTTTTCCCGGGCAGGCGGGCGCGCAAACCGCGACGGACGCGGCGTGCCGATGTTGCGGGACGCGCCCGGAACGGTGAGCACGCCGCCCGGCCGCACGTGTCCGGTTGATCGCACGGCGGGCATGTATACTTGTCGGTGCACGGACACGGGACCGGCGTGGAGGGACATGGTGGCGAACGGGCGGCAGCGACGGTCCTCGGGGCGGCCGAGGCGCGGGGCGGCGAGACGTCGACGGACCCCGTGGATCGCGATCTCGCTTCTCACGGCCGGCGGGATCGGGGTCATCGTGTTTTTCGCGCACCTGTTCGGAGGGCCCGGGTCATCCGCGGATGTGGGTCCGACAGCGTTTCCCTACCCGTGCCTGCCGAATGAAGGGACGGCCCAGCACGTCCATCCGTATCTCCGCATCGTCGTCGACGGCAATGACCTCACCATCCCCGCGTCCGTCGGCATTCGGGACGCCGGCGGCGCGGTGTGCTATGAACCGGTCCACACGCACGACGCCTCCGGGATCGTGCACATCGAGTCGGTGAGCCCGACGCAGTCGTACACGCTCGGCGATTTTTTCGCGATCTGGCGCGCCACGTACGGCACGGCCGCCGTGGGCGGCGCGACCGTGCCGATCAGCTATACGGTGGGCGACCTGATGGGACGCCAGGTTGACGCCCGCCACGACGTGCGGCTGCTCGTTGACGGCAAGCCCTCGGGCGCGGGTCCGACGCTGGTGCTCAACGCCCTCGACTACTGCACCGCGGCGATGACGAACCCCCCGTGCTTCCCGACCGCGGTCGGCGATCCGTACCCGCCGTTCTTCGCGGCGCGGTACGGGACCGGCCACGTGATCGTGCTGCAGTATGCCGCGCACGGCGGGTCTTAGCCGCGCCCTTCCGGAGGGCTCGCCGGGACGATGACGAATCCGAGGGTATGGTGACGCCGGCCGGCGAGGGTGTGACACTGAAGCGCCTCCTCGTGCCTCTGGACGGGTCGCGGCTCGCCGAGTGCGTGATCCCGATCGTGGTCTCCTTGGCCGCGCATCTCGACGCCCGCGTCACGCTGCTGTACGTCATGGAACGGCAGACCCCCACCACGGTGCACGGCGACCGCCACCTGACCGGGGCGGCGGAGGCCGACGCGTACTTGATGGACCTGTCCGCCCGAATGCTCGCGGATGGGGTCGTCGCCGACCGCCACGTGCACCCGAACCAAGAAGGCGACGTGGCCAAAAGCATCGTGGACCATGCCGGCGACCTCGCGGCGGACTTGGTCGTGCTGGCCACGCACGGCGGGGGCGGCGCGCGGCGCGTCCTGTTCGGCAGCGTCGCGCAGCAGGTCCTCCGGCGCGGCACGCGGCCGGTGCTGCTCGTCCGTCCGCCGGAAACGCCGCCCGCGGCGCCGGTGCCGTTCGAGGTGCGCCGCCTCTTGGTGCCGCTCGACGGGCAGCCGCCCGCGGAAGCGGCCGTGCCGTTTGCGGCGACCGTCGCCGCGGCGTACGGGGCGGAGGTGCTGCTCGTCCGCGTGGTGCCGACGCTCGCCACCCTCGCCGGCGACCGGGTGAGCGCGGCCCGGCTCGTGCCCACCGCGGCTGCGGCGTCGCTGGACATCGAAGAGGGGGACGCGCGGCGGTACACCGAGGAGATCGCGCGGCGGTGGGCCGCGGACGGGCGTCGGGTGACCCCGACGGTGGTGCGGGGCGATCCGGCGCAGACGCTGCTCGACGTCGCGGCGCACGCGCCGGTCGACATGGTCGTGATGGCCACCCACGCCCGCGCCGGCCTCGACGCCGTGTTCTCCGGGAGCGTCGCCTCGCGCCTGGCCGGGCGAATCCAGGCGCCGCTGCTGTTCGTGCGCGCGCCGTGAGCGCCTGACCGCCGTGCCGGGCGGCGCGTCGTATTTGACACGGTAGACCGCCGGGGCTATACTCGTTCAAAAGTTCATCACACGACGTCCGGGACGCGCGAGCCACAGTCGCACGAGGGAGCCGACCTAGCAGCTACGCAGCAGCTGACGACGGAGCGACGCTGGACCACGATCGTGGTAGGGCCGGACGAGCCACGAAGCTCAGCCCGGGGAGCGCCAAGCGCTCCCGCGCTGGGCTTCTGCGTTTTCTGTAACGGCGGCGTCCCGGTGAGAACGGCACCGGATTCGGGCCCGTAAGGAGTGGGGTAGAACAGGAGCGCAGGCCCAGATCGCGCCGCCACAGGGCGGACGACGAAGCCGCGGGGGCGAGTGAGCAGGATGAGCGAGATCACGACCGTCGAGGCGTACCTGGCCGCAAGCCGAGAGAATCCACGGTTAGGCCGCACCACGCTGCACTACATCGCGGACATGATCGACTACTTCGGCAAGGCGCGCGTCTTCGAAGGCATCTACGGCATGGACCGGCAGCTGGACGACATCGTGGACTTCTTCCGCGGCTACGCGATGAGCATGGAGCGCCGCCTCCTCCTTCTGGTCGGGCCGCAGGGTTCCGGGAAGTCGATGACGGTCGACAAGCTGAAGCGGCGGCTTGAGGAGTACTCGCACAAGCCCGACGGCATCCTGTACGCGGTCGCCGGATGCCCGTTCCATCAGCACCCATTCGATCTGATCCCGCTGGACGCCCGTGAGGCCGAGGGAATCTGGTGGCACGAGGAGTCCGTGCCGTGCCCGGTCTGCGAGCGCACCGTCGCCTCGCGCGGGGACTGGCGGACCGTGCCGGTGCGGCAGCTGACGATCTCGGCGCGAGACAAGGTCGGGGTCGCGAAGCACACGCCGACCGACCTGCGCCGCGAAGACATCACGAACTTCGTCGGCAACATCAACTTCGCGATGCTGAAGGAGCGCGGCTCGACCTACGATCCCGACGCCTACGATTTCGAGGGCAAGGTGATCTGGGCGAACCGCGGGATCCTGGACTGGACCGAGGTGTTCAAGAGCCGCCGGCAGCTCTTGTCGCTGCTGCTCGAGCTGATCCAGTCGAAGCGGATCGACCTCGCGAACTTCCCGACCGTACACGTCGACGAGGTCGTGGTCGGGCACACGAACTATCCCGAGTACAACGTGTTCCTGTCCGAGGACATCATGGAGCCGCTGCGCGGGCGGATCCACAAGGTGGACTTCCCGTACAACGTGGACATCGGCGGCGAGATGCGGATCTATCGCGGGCTCGTCGAGCGCGCGAACCGCGCCCGCGGGGAGCAGAAGCACGTTCCCGCGGACGTGTACGAGCTCGCGGCGACCTACGCGGTCAAGACGCGGCAGGAGTCCGAGGGGCTGCGCGGCCTGTCCCCGCGGTTCTTCGAGGACGCGTTCTCGCTGGCGTACACGCGCGCCACCCGGTGCATCGACCTCGAGGTGATCACCGATGCGATCGAGCAGACCTTCGCGCACCAGTCGATCAAGGACCTCAACCTCAAAGACCTGCTCAAGCTGTTCGAAGAGACGAAGGTGGAGTTCATCCACAAGAAGGTCGACGTCATCGTCGAGGAGATCGTCCCGAGCCATTTCTATGATTACGGCCAGAATCTGTACCTGAACTACCTCGACGTCGCGGCCCGCAGCGTGCTCGGCGAGGCGATGTCGGACGGCGACAAGGAGCTGCTCGACGACATCGAGGGCGTGCTGGTGCAGAAGCGGCAGATCAGCCGGCAGGGACGGATCGCGTTTGAGAACGTGCTGCTCGAGCGCCGCGACGAGCTCCGGCGCATGAGCTACCGCGACAACGAGCACCTCGCCGGGGCGATCAACGAGATCGTGTTCAACAAGATCAAGAACTGCCTCAGGCTGTACGACAAGACCGAGGAGATGGACGCGAAGAGCCGGGATCTGCTCGACGTGCTGCAGCGCAGCGCGATCGAGGAGCACGGCTACTGCACGTCGTGCGCCAGCGCCCTCTTTAAGGTCATCGGCCGGAGCTTTTAGCGGCGGCCGCGCGGAGCCCGCGACGATGAAGATTCACCGGGGGCGGATCGCCCAGTACAAGCACGACCAGATGCTGCGGGACTATCTCAAGCAGAACCTCAACGAGCTGATCCAGCAGAAGGAACTGATCATCGACGGTCGGGTGAAGACGCAGATCGCCACCCTGGATCTGCCGACGCTCAAATTCGGCGAGGAGGCGCAGTTTCTCGCCCAGGGCGGCGGGAGCGGCGCCGGGGCCGGCGGGGGCGCCGCGGGCGGCGACCAGGTCCAGGCGCTCGGCGGCCTCCTCGGCGGCGACCATCACGGCAAGGAGCTGACGGTCGAGCTGGACTTCGACGAGTTCGTCCGGCTCGCGCAGGAAGTGCTGCTCGACGAGCTGCGGCTGCCGGTGTTTCACGAGCCCGCCCGCGCCGGCGAAGTCGAGAGCCAGGACACCTCCGAGCTCGACGACCTGGATCGCGTCGGCCTCCGCGCGGACCTCAATCTCGAGGAGACGATGACGCAGAGCCTGCTGCGCAACGCGCGCGAGCGCGGCCGTCTCGACTACGACGTGGACGTGCAGCAGGACGCGTGGTACTTCGTCGAGGACCCCGCGACGTTCCAAAACCATCGGTCGGTCGAAATCTACGTGCTCGACATCTCCGGCTCGATGCGGGGCGAGTACCTCGCCCTCGTCCGCAAGACGATCTTCATCCTGTGGCACTACCTGGAGCGCCGCTATCCCACAAACCTGCGCCGCTACGTCGTGTTCCAGGACGTCGCGGAGGAAAAGACGCGCGACGAGTTCTTCTGCGTCGAATCGAGCGGCGGGACCCACATCAGCACCGGGTTTCGCAAGGCGGTCGAGCTGCTCCGCGGCGTGACGGAGCACGACAAGTTCCTGTTCATCTTCACCGACGGGGAGACGAGCTCCGGCGATTTCGATCTGGCGAAGCGCACGTACGAGGAGGCGCTCGAGGCGTTCGACGTGGTGACCTACGGCCACGTGAACCCCGGCGGGCGGGGCATCGGCGGGTTCAGCGAGCACGCGCAGGAAGGGGTCAAGACGCGTGCCAACGCGGTGTTTGCGAATCTCGTGGACCTGGAGACGATTCGGGCCGCGATGAAGCAGTTTCTCGAGTTTTTCGACTCGCGGAAGGCCGCCGCGTCGCCGCGGTGATCGGGGGGCGAGGACGATGATGCAGACCGAGTACGACCAGGTCATCTCGCGGATCGAGGGGCTGGCGCGCGACCGGGGGCTCGCGTTCGACCCGGTGATCTTCCAGATGACCGACAGCGACGAGATCGCCGAGGTCGCCAGCATGGGGCTCCCCAACCGCTTCATCCACTGGTACTGGGGCGGCACGTACAAGGAGCTCGTGACGCAGCAGGCCAAGGAAGTGTTCACGATTCTTGAACTCGTCCTGAACACGGCGCCGTCGCACGCGTTCCTGCGCAGCACGAACACGTATCTCCAAAATGTGCTCGTGATCGCCCACGTCTTCGGCCATGCCGACTTTTTCGCGAACAACCACTGGTACCGCAAGTCCAACAAGAACATGCTGAACGCGACCGAGCAGCACGCCCGCCTGATCCGCTCGTACGAGGCGCAGTATGGGCAGGAGCGGATCGAAAAGCTGCTCGATGCGCTCTTGACCGTGGCGACGTCCGTGAACACGTTTGAGCGCAGCGAGCCGGAGCGGCGGAAGCGCCTGATCTACTACCTCGAGGAGCAGGCGCCGCTCGAGGAGTTCGAGCGCGTGCTGCTGGAGGCGATCCGCGAGGAGGCCGAATATTTCGACCTGATCCAGCGGACGCACCTGATCAACGAGGGGTGGGCGACGTTCATCGAGGCGGAGCTGCTGACGCGCCTCCTGACCGCGCGCGAGTGGGCGAGTCTCTCCGTGCAGCTCTGCAACCGCCCGGCGCCCTACACGATCGGCTACACGCTGTTCAAGCACTTGCGCGACCGGGAAGGGTTTGCGCGGGCGCTCGAGGTCCGGCGGTTTTACGAGGACGTCAGTCTGATCGACGTCGCCCTCACCGAGGACCTCGTGCGGCGTCTCGACATCTTCGTGTACGATCCGAAGGAGAAGCAGAAGAGCTACGATCTGCAGAAAGTGAAGGACATGCTGATCACGCAGAAGCTCTACAAGGGCGAGCCGCGGGTCGAGGTGGATCCGGCCTCCCAGGGCCGCGATCTTCTGCTCGCGCACATGGATGAGGACCGCAAGATCGAGTCCAAGCGCATCGGGCTGTTTCTCAAGTCGGTGCACGCGCTCTGGCGCAACACCGTGAAGCTCCGCGCGAACGGCAAAGTCTACACGTACGACCGTCGGGGGCTGTCGTCGACGTAACCCGCCCCCGCAGGGGACGCGCGGCCGGCCCCGGAATCTCCCGGCGTGGACGTCCTCGAGGTGAAGCGCACCCTCCACGGTGAGGAGCGGACGTACGCCTGCCGGGCAGCGGAATGCACCCCGGAACGTGCGGTGCTGCTCTACACGCTGGCGCGCGACGGCCGCGTCGGCGGGCTGACGCTCCCCGCGGGCACGCTGACCGTCGCGTACTACTGGGCGGCGCGTCCCTACAACGTGTACCATTGGGTCGGCCCCGACCGCGCCACGCTCGCCTACTATTTTAACCTCAGCGGTCCCGCGCGCATCACCGGCGACCGGCTCGAATGGGAGGACCTGGAGGTGGATGTCCTCGTGCTTCCGGATGGACGCCTCGAGGTGCTCGACGAAGACCGGGTGCCCGCCTCGGCGGCGGCGCGGCTGCCGGAGATCGCGGCCGCGCGCGACCGGGTGCTGCGCGAATATCCGGACGTCACGCAGAGCGTTGAGGCCGCGTCCCGCGCGCTGCTGGCGCGCGACCCGACGCTGCTCGCCGGACCTCCGGCCGGCGCCTGATGGCGCCGCGCGGGCGCGTCGCGGTCGTCACCGGGTCGAGCCGCGGCATCGGGCGCGCGATCGCGCAGGCGTTCGCGCGGGAGGGCTGCGCGGTCGTCGTCAACGCCGCCCGGTCGATCGCGGAGGCGCGTGCGGTCGCCGACGCGATCAGCGCCGGGGGCGGCCGCGCGGTCGCGGTGCAGGCGGATGTGGGCGATCCCGCGCAGGCGCGGGACCTGATCGCGCGGGCCCTGCAGGAGTACGGGCGCATCGACGTGCTCGTCAACAACGCCGGCATCGTGGATCGCGCGGGACTGTGGCAGATCGACGAGGCCGGCTGGTCCGCGATGATGGCCGTGCACGTCACGGGGCCGTTTTTTGCGAGCCGGGCGGCCGCCGAGGCGATGCGCGCGCAGGGGAGCGGCGCGATCGTCAATATCGCATCGATGCGGGGGATCGAGCCGGGCTCGGGACCGCTGCACTACAACGTCAGCAAGGCCGCGGTGCTGATGCTCACGAAGTGCCTCGCCCGCGACCTCGCGCCGCAGGTGCGGGTGAACGCGATCGCGCCGGGCTACACCGAGACGGGATTCCACGCGGACCGGACGATCGCGGAGCGCGAGCAGATCAGCGCGCGGGTTCCCCTGGGACGGTTCGGGCGCCCCGAGGAGGTCGCGCGCGCCGCGGTGTTTCTCGCCTCCGACGGCGCCGCGTACATGACGGGGCACACGCTGGTGCTCTCGGGCGGCGTGGTGATGGTGTAGGCGGGGGACCGCCGGGGATTACGAGTCCTCGAGCTTGCGGTCCGTCTGCGGCTTCTCGTCGGTCTGCGCCTGCCCAAAGTCCGCGGGGCGCACATTATCGATAAACTTCCGAAACTCCTCGACCTCGTGCTCGTCGAATGCCTTCTTGAGCGGGATCGCCGCCGCCGCGACCTTGTCCTCGACGAAGATCGGGGCCTCCGCCCGCAGCGCGAGCGCGATAGCATCGCTCGGACGCGAGTCGACGATCACTTCGTTGCCCTTGGTCCGCAGGTGGATTTCCGCGAAGTAGGTCCCGTTCTGCAGATCCGTGACGACGATGCGACTCACGGTCACGGTGAGGTGCGTCAGCATCGCGCGCATCAGATCGTGGGTCATCGGGCGCTGCATCTTCTGGCCGCGCAGCTCGAGCGCGATCGACTGGGCCTCGCTCGGGCCGATCCAGATCGGTAGCGCGAGTGACTCCGCTTGGTCGACGAGCAGGACGACCGGGTTCATCTGCTGGTCCATCGCCACGGTGCGCACTTTCACCGAGATCATGCGTCGCCTCCAGGGCACCGAATGGGTCCGCCGACTTGTTCCCATTATAGCAGACGAATCGGAATGGGCCAGACGCGCCGTGTATCTTTTGAACAACTCCGCGCCATGATCGGGTCGAGCGCGTCTGACGGGCGCGACTCCGGGGCATGTAACGGGGCGGTGCCCCAGACGGCGGGTAGAGTCGCCGGGCAGGAGAACGGACCGTCGGGAACAAAGGAGTGCGAGTTCATCCGCGGGGGGGCCACGATCCGGAGCGCGTGCGGGTCGGTCCGGCGGTAGGGCGCCCACGGCGCCACAGCGGACATCAGGGGAGGCGCGGAGTGACCAAACACGTCCTGATTGCTCTGACGTGTGCATTGTGTGCCGTGTTCGTATCGCTCGTTCCACAGGCTGACGCTTCAACGATCTACGTAGTCCGTCAAGGAGACACGCTCTGGGGCATCGCGGGCCGCCTCGGCGTGAGTGTCGGGCAGCTCGCGTCCGCCAACCACCTGTCGCTGACCGCGACGATCCAGCCCGGAGAGCGCCTTGTGTCCCCGGGAAGCGCGGGCGTGCACGCTCCGGCCGCCGCGCGCGTGTCTCCCTCGCCATTGCGCGCGCTGCGCAACCTGCCGTCGCGCGGGGCGGTGTTTACGTCGTCGGTGGTGCGGACGGCGCTGCGGTTTCTCGGCCGGCCCTACCAGTGGGCGGGGATCGGGAATCGTGGGTTCGACTGCTCGGGTCTGGTGTACCGCGTGTACGCGATGGTGCGGTTGTCGGTGCCGCACTCGTCGTTTGATCAGTTTCGCGAGGGGGTCGCGGTTCCGCGCGCGTCACTCGCCCCCGGCGATCTCGTGTTCTTCCACACGTACGGCTACGGCGCGTCCCACGTGGGCATCTATGTGGGCGGCAACCGCTTCATTCACGCGTCGTCGAACCGCGGGGTGATTGTCTCGTCGCTGTCGGAATCGTATTACGCCTACCGCTACCTTGGCGCGCGCCGGATCTAGACGCGGCTCGCACAGACGCCGCACAGAGGAGAACGGGACACCCGACGTCGGGTGTCCCGTTCTCGTGTATCCCGGCGGGATTTGGAGACCGCTCGGCCGTCGTCCCCGGGTGCGCCGTCGGCCGACGGCCACGCGTTCAGAGATGCTGCGACACTCGTCGATCGTGGAAGCGTGCCGCGTGTACGACGTCGCCACTGCCTCTCCGGCCCGGCGGAGGTTCGTCTGCCAGCCTACATGGACTCCACGTGCCGCGACACGGCGCGCCACTGCCTGGCTCGACTGCGCAGCCGGATGATCACCTCGTTGCACGCCGCGGTGAGGACCATCAGCACGGCGAGCGCGGCGAACACGCCGGCCGCGTCCAGCGTGTTCGCTGACGTGGAGATCACGTAGCCCAGGCCTTTGGCCGAGACGATGATCTCCCCCGCGACGGCTCCGATGAACGCGTACGGAAGGGCGATGGTCATCCCCGTGATGATCCATTCGGCCGTGGCCGGGATAATCACCAGGCTGATCACGCTCAGCGTCCGCGCGCCGAGGATCTGCACCGACTCGATCAGTTCCGAGTCGACGTCCCGCACGCCGTTGAACGTGCTGTAGAAAATAAGAAAGAAGACGACCACCGCCGCGAGCGCGATCTTGGACGGCGCGTAGATGCCGAAGTACAGGACGAACAACGGCGCGAGCGTGACCTTCGGGATCGCGTACAGCCCGGTCAGGAGCGGCCCCACCGCGCGCGAAAGCACGCGGAAGATGCCGAGCACGAACCCGGCGACGAGGCCGAGCGAGACGCCGACCGCGTATCCGATCAGCGCCTCGGAGGTGGTGGCCCACAGGTGGGGCCAGATAAACCCGGTGCTGAACCAGTTGGCGAGGCGCGCGGCCACCGCGCTGGGGCTGCTGACAAAACGCGCGTCCAGCACGCGCCCGGACATCCACTGCCACGGCACGAGCACGGCCGCCGCGACCGCCAGCCGCCAGAGGACCAGGCGGATCCCCGAGATCGGCCGGCGAGGGCCGTCCTCGGCGGGGCGCGCTGCCGGCGCGCCCCGGCCGGTGTTCACCGCGACCGTCATGCCGGCGGGACCCCGCGGAGCGGTCACAGTTCGGCGCGGCGCCATTTGAGCACCACGCGCTCCAGCCGATCCAGGCCGACGGTGATGATCACCGCGACGGTCATCAAGACCGTCAGCGCCGCGAACATGTTGGTCATGTTGAACGACCCTTTGGCCCACATCGTCAGGTAGCCCAGGCCGCGGGTCGACGCGATGATTTCCCCGATGACGGCCCCCTGCAGCGCGTACGGAAACGACGTCTTCAGGCCGACGAAGATCTGCACCGCGGCGGTCGGGAGCACCAGGTACCGGAGCTCGTCCCACTGCGACGCGCCCATCAGGCGCACCCCGACGAGGAGATCCTCATCGATCGCGCTGACGCCCGCGTAGACGTTGAGGCAGACGAGAAAGAACACGATGAACGCTGCCACGAGCACCTTGGGGGTCAGGTCCAGGCCGAACCACAGGACGAACAGCGGCGCGAGCGCGATCTTCGGGATGCTGTACAGCGCGAGGATGTACGGGCTGAGGACGCGCGAGACGTTCTGGTACAGGCCGAGCGCCAGTCCCGCCGCGACCCCGGCGCTGGCGCCCAGCAGGAACCCGAGAATCGTGGATTCCGTCGTGTAGATCAGGTGGGGCCACAGGAAGCCGGTCGTGATCCAGCTCCATATCCTGGGGAACACCAGCGTCGGTTTGCTGACGAAGAACGCCGGGACCAGCGTCCCCGAGGCGGCCTGCCACACGGCGAGGACGACGCCGATCGTCGCGGCCTGCATCGCCAGCACAGCGGCGGGGTGCTCGTACCAGGGCGCCGCTCCGGGCGGCACGCGCATCACGCTAGCCGGCCTCACCCGTCTTGTAGTCGTCCTCGATCGCCTTCCATAGAATATCGTGCAGGGCGCTGAACTCGGGCGTGAAGCGCACCCGGAAGACGTCGCGGGGCCGCGGGAGATTGACCGGCTGCACCAGCTTCACGGTCCCGGGCCGGCTTGTGAGCACGATGACCCGATCGGCCAGGGTGATCGCCTCGACGATGTCGTGCGTCACGAACACGATCGTCTTCCGCGTTTCCGCCCAGATGCGCAGCACCTGGTCGTGCATAATCAGCCGGAGCTGCGCGTCGAGCGCGCCGAACGGCTCATCCATCAGGAGCGTCTCGGGGTCGTAGATCAGGCTCCGGGCGAGCAGCACGCGCTTGCGCATGCCGCCGGAGAGCTCCGCCGGATAGTGGCGCTCGAACCCGGCGAGCCCGATCATGCGGACGTATTGGTCGATGAGGGCCCGACGGCGCGCCGGGTCGACGTGCCGGATGCGGAGCGGGAGGCCGATGTTGTCCTCGACCGTGCGCCATGGGAGCAGGTTGTCCTTCTGCGTCATGTACCCGGTGCGCGTGTTGATCGCCTGTACCGGCTCGCCGTCGTAGCGGACGGTCCCGCTCGTGGCGCGGGCGAGCCCCGCGGTCATGTGGAGCAGCGTGGTTTTCCCGCAGCCCGAGGGGCCGAGCAGCGCGACGAACTCCCCGCGTTCGATCGTCGCGGAGATCCCGCGCACGGCCTCGACCGCGCGTCCGTTCTTCTGGAACTGCTTCGTAATATTTTCCCAGACGATGATCGGTCCGCCAGGCATCCTCATCCCTCGCGTCGTGGCAAGACACAGTTGGACTCTCGTGTGACGTCGACGACCCCGGTGGGTGCGGCGGGTGTGCGAGCCGTGCCGGCCGCGGGGGCGGCGTGCGCCGGCGCGGCCATTCGACGACCGCGGCGCGTGGGGCCGCGCAACCGTCGAGTTCGTCGGGCCGCCGACACTTCCTGCGTCCCAGGTAATCGCGCGGTCGCGGAGAATCGCGTTCCGTATGGGCCAGCGATCCGCGCGCGGGTCGCGCTGGCAACGAGGGGGGGCACCTGCATGACCGGAGGCACGGGGAGACGAGTGCACGCGCGGCTGCGCGGGACGGCGATCATGATCGCGCTGGTCGTGGCCGCCGCGGGCGCGGCCGGAGGAAATCCGTTCGGGAGCGTGCCCGCGGCGCGGGCCGCGGCGCCCAACCTGGGCAGGGTGGCGCTGATTGACGCGGGCATCGGGCTCTTGTACGTGCCGGCGAACATCGCGAAGGCGAAAGGATACTTCGAGCAGCAGGGGCTCGATGTCGAGATCTCCGTCGCCAGCACCGGGGCGGGCACCGACGCGACCGCGGCCGTGATCGGCGGCAGCGCGCAGTTTACGGACACCGGCATGGCGCAGATCACCGACGCGGCCGACCAAGGCAGCCCGCTGGTCGCGATCGCCGGGTCGATGACGGAGTACGGCGTCAGCATCGTCATCACGAAGGACGCGGCGGCTAAGGCCGGCGTGACCGCGGCGTCGCCGCTCGAGACGCGGATCAAGGCCCTCAAAGGGCTGCGGATCGGGATCTCCGCGCCCGGCTCGGCGACCGACCAGTTCATGCGGTACGTGGCGAAGCAGGCCGGGCTCGACCCGGATCACGACATGACGCTCGTCGCGCTCGGCAGCGTAGGGGCGACGCGCGCGGCGTTCGCGCAGCGCCGCATCGACGGCTTCATTCGGTCCTCGCCGGATCCCGAGGCGGCGGCGATTCAGGACAACGGGATGATTTTGCTCGCCCAGACCGGCGCGGGCGGGCTGCCGTCGATGCGCGGGTTCATGATGAGCGTGTACGCGACGAACAAGAATCTCCTCACGCAGCATCCGGAGATCGTCCGGGCGTTCATGCTCGGCCTGACCCAGGGCGAAAAATTCCTGGCCGCCAACAGCGACGCGTCGAGCCAGATCTACAAGAGCCTCCGCGGCGCGGACATTCCCGCCGACATCTGGAACGCGGCGTGGAAGAGCAACTATCCCGCCATGGCCAAGGATCCGGTCATCGGGCGGCACAACGTGGATGTGACCTTTTCCGTCCTGAAGGCGATCGAGGGCAAGGCCCCCTCGAGCTCGTACGACCAGGTCGTGAACAACTCGTTCGCCCAGCAGGCGAACGCGCTGCTCAAAAACTGGACCCCATAGCGCGCGGTCCGGCGCGCCCGCGAGGAGACCAGACGGTGCCGAGCGTGGGCCATCGACTCAAGCAGCTGATCCGCGCGCCGGAGATTCTCGCGCTGCCGGGGGTGTTCGACGGCTTCAGCGCCCGGCTCGTGCGGGGCGCCGGGTTTGAGGCGGCGTTTCTTACGGGCGCCGGGCTTTCGGAAGACCGGCTCGGGCGGCCCGACGTCGGCCTCATGGGTCTCGCCGAGAACCTCGAAGGCTCGCGGGCGATCGCGGCGTGCACGGACCTGCTCCTGATCGGGGACGCGGACACCGGATACGGCAACGCCGTCAACGTCTTCTTCGCCGTGCGCGCGTTCGAGCAGGCGGGCCTGGCCGGCGTCATGCTCGAAGACCAGGTCTGGCCGAAGCGCTGCGGGCACATGGCGGGGAAGGAGCTCATCTCGGCCGACGAGATGGTGCAGAAGATCCGGGCGGCGTGCGACGCCCGCGTCGATCCCGACTTCGTCATCAAGGCCCGCACCGATGCCGCCGGCCCGCTCGGCCTTGAGGAGGCCGTGCGCCGCGGCGTGCGGTACGCCGAGGCGGGCGCCGACCTCGTGTTCGCGGACGCGCTCCTTTCGGCCGGGGACATCGAGACGTTCTGCCGCCGGGTGCCCGCGCCGGTCTCGGTGAACATGGGCTTCGGCATCCGCCAGCGCGGCACGACGCCGCTCTTGTCCGCGCGTGAACTTGAGGGGATGGGGGTGGCGGTCGTAATTTTCCCGCGCCTCTTGACCGCGGCCGCGGTCCGCGGCATGCGCAACGGGCTCGACGCCCTGCAAGAGTCGCTCCGCACCGGGCGCGTCGTGGACCGCCCCGAGCTCATGGTGTCCTTCGAGGAGCTGAACGAGCTCGTGGGGCTCGGGGAGATCCATGAGCTGGAAGGCCGCTATCTGACGCCGGCGCAGCTGGACGCGAAGTACGGACGAGATCGCGGGTAACTCCTCGGCGGGACGACCGCCGGGCCGGATGCATCCGCCGAACGAGGCAGCCACGAGGGGGGCGCATGCGCTACGAGTCACTGGCTGGCGATCTCACGCTCGTGCTGACGGGCGAATCGTTGATTACGCGGCCGCTCTCCCCGTTCCGGGAGGACGGCTTTGTGCGGCTGATCGAGCTGCTGCGCGCCGGCGACGTCACGTTCACCGACGCGGAGATGCTCTTCCACGACTACGAAGGATCCCCCGGCGCGGCCGACAGCGGCACGTGGATGCGCGCCGCTCCCAGCATGATCGACGAGCTCAAATGGGCCGGCATCGATCTCTGCGCGACCGCGATGAACCACGCGTATGACTTCGGCGAAACCGGCGTCATGGTCAACATCGCGAACTTGAAGACTCGCGGCATGGTCTACGCCGGCACCGGCGAGAACCTGGCGGCGGCGCGCGCCCCCGGATATCTTGACACGCCCAAGGGACGCGTCGCCCTCGTCGCCGCCTGCGACACGATGAGGGTCGGCGGGGCCCGGGCGGTCGACCAGCGTTCGGACATGAACGGAAAGCCCGGCGTCAACCTGATCGCCGTGGCGCGCGAGTACACGGTGGACCACCAGGCGTTTGCCGACCTGACGCGCATCGGCGCGGCGATGGGGTTCGGCGCGGCAGCGTGCGGCTCCGACGCCGAGGGCGTGTACCGGTTCGGAGCGGGTGCCTCGCGGGTCAATATCCACGAGGGCGACCGGTTCGGCCTGACCACCGTCCTGGACGAGCGGGATCTCGCGGATAACCTGAAGTGGATCCGCGAGGCGCGCAACATGGCGGACTGGGTGCTCTACAGCTTTCACAGCGGCTTCCACGGCGCGGCGTTCGACGATCCGGCCGACCACGTCGTGGCGCTCGCGCACGCCGCGATCGATGCGGGGGCGGACGTGTTCATCGGCCACGGCTCGCACTCGGACAAGGGCATCGAGCTGTACCGGGGGAAGCCGATCTTCTACAGCTTGGGGGACTTCATTCTCCAGAACGACACGGTCGTGCGCCAGCCCGCGGACGCCTACGCGCTGTTCGGGCTCGGCGCCGACGCCACCCCGAGCGAGTTCTACGACGCGCGAAGCGGTACGCAGACCCGGGGGCAGGATGTGAAAGCGGTCTACTGGCAGACAGCGGTCGCGACCGTGCGGTGGCAGGATCGCCGCTTGAAAGAGATCCGGCTCACCCCCGTCGACCTCGGGATGGGGCTGCCGCGCGGGCAGCGCGGCCGTCCCGTGCTGGCCGAGCCGCCGCTGGCGGGCGAGATCCTCGAGCGGTTCGGGCGCATGTCTGTTGCCTTCGGCACCAAGATCGAGATCGTGGACGGCTGCGGCATCATCACGGTGGGCTGACCGGGCCCGCCGCGGCGTGCATGGGAGGGTGATCGGCATGGCTATTCGGATGGAGCGGCACGCGCACATCGCCGTCGTGTGCATCGAGCGTCCGGACGTGCTGAACGCGATCGACGCCGTGGATCGCGCGGCGCTTCGGGCCGCGTGGGACCTCGTGCGCCGCGACGACGAGATCTGGGTGGCCGTGCTGACCGGGGCCGGGGAGAAGGCATTCTGCGCCGGGAACGACCTCCGCAACCCTGCGCCCGAGCCGGAGCTGTTCATTTCAGGTTATTTGACCGGGGGACGCGAGAGCATCATCGCGGGCATGGAGATGACTAAGCCATTGATCGCCGCGGTGAACGGGTACGCGCTCGGGGGCGGTCTGGAGCTCGCGCTCGCGTGCGACATCCGGATCTGCACGCCCAACGCCGAGTTCGGGGCGGTGGAAGTGAAGACCGGTACGATGGCCGCGGCGGGGTCGACCCAGCGGCTGCCGCGGATCGTGCCGTACGCCGTGGCGATGCAGATGCTGCTCACCGGGGACCGCCTGACCGCCGAGGATGCGCTGCGCAGCGGGCTCGTGACCGAGGTTGTCCCGCGGGAACGCCTGCGCCCCCGCGCGCTCGAACTCGCCGCGCGCATCTGCCAGAACGGGCCGCTCGCCGTGCGGGCGACGAAGCTCGCGGCCACGCGCGGGATCAACATGCCGCTCGCGGAAGGCATGGTCCTCGAGACGCTGCTGTGGGGACTGCTGCGTGACACCGAAGACCGTCGAGAAGGCCGGCAGGCGTTCATCGACAAGCGGGCGCCGCGGTACAAGGGCCGGTAACCGCGGCGCGCTGCGTACGACGCACGCGCGCCAGGGGGACATGACCGTGACGGTCCGAACGCGTCCCTGGATCGCACGGGCACGACAATGTACGAGAGTGGCGGCGCGGTGCCGCATCGAGCGGCCCGCAGAGGGAGTCTAGCGTGGACGAGACACGTCAGCTCGCGCGGTTTGCGTCCCAGACGCGGTATCAGGATCTGCCGCCGGATCTGGTGGCGCTCGCGAAGATCTACATCCTCGACAATCTCGCCGCCGGGTTCGTCGGGAGCCGGCAGCCGTGGGCGCAGATTGTCATCGGCCTCGTCAGGGAGCTCGGCGGCCGTAAGGAGGCGTCCGCGTTCTGCCAGTCGTCGAAGACGGACGTGTCGCGGGCCGCACTGCTCAATGGCACGATGATCGGGGCCTTTGAGATCGAGCACATCGGGCACAGCGCCCACGCGAGCGGGACCGCGTTCCCGCCGGCGCTCGCGGTGGCCGAGCGCGATCATCGCGACGGCCGCGCGCTGATCACCGCCACGATGGTCGGCTACGAAGTGGTGTGCCGGATCGGCGCGGCGCAGACCGGGCTGGTCGAACGCGAGCGCGGCTTTCACAATCCCGGCGCGAACGGCCCGTTCGGCGCCGCGGCCGCGGTCGGCAGCCTGCTCGGGCTCGACGAGACGAGGATGGCGTGGGCGCTCGGCATCGCGGGGTCGAGCGGCGGCGGGCTCACCGAGTTCGTCTGGGAAGGGGCCATGACCAAGCGCGTGCATCTTGGGCGGGCCTCGCAGCTTGGGCTTGAGAGCGCGCTCTTGGCCGCGCGCGGGTTTACCGGGCCGACGACGGTGCTGGAGGGCCCCTACGGGTACTTTCACGCGTTCTCGCCGCGCCCCGCGATCGACAAACTCCTGCAGGGGCTCGGGCAGGAGTGGCTCGCCAGGCGTCTGACCATCAAGGCGTATCCCAGCCACGCGACGACCCAGGCCATCGTGCACGCGGTCCGGCGGTACAAGGAGACGCACGTGTTTGATCTCTCGACGCTGACCCGCGTGTCGGTCACCGCCGGCGGACGGGTCGTGGAACCCAGGCATTTCGATCGGGCACCGACGTCGATTCTGGGCGCGCAGTACAGCGTGCCGTACGCGCTCGCGGTCGCGCTGGTCCGCGACATGTCCAACCCGCTGGTGTTCGGCGTGGACGTGCTCGAGGACCCGGAGATCCGCGGCCTTGCGGCCAAGATCGAAGCGCACGAGGACAACGAGCGCTTCGGCGACGACCACCACGGATACGTATCGGAGATCACGCTCGAATTCAACGGCACGTCCGTGCGTTTGCTCGCGGATGGATTCCCAGGGTCCCTCGCCCAGCCGCTCGACTTCGCCGGGATCACCGAGAAGTTTACGCGCTTCGCGACGCCGGTGATCGGCCCGGCGCCGACCGCGGCGATCGTCGAGCGGGTCGCGGACCTGGAGCACCTCGGCGACGTGGGCGAACTGGCGGCGCTGCTGCGGACGCCGCAGGTAGCCAGCGGGCGCGCCAAGCGGGCGCGCGCGAAGCAGGGGTGAAGGCGATGGCGGAGCGGACGTACACGGAGCGGCTGGGGGCGTGGATCGCGGGGGTGCGGTACGCGGACATCCCGGCGGCGGTGGTGGGGCACGCGAAGCTGATGGTGCTGGACAGCGTGGGATGCGGGCTCCTGGGGGCGGGGCTGCCGTGGTCGGTGCGGCTGCGGGCGGCGCTGGAAGGGGTGGAGGCCCCCGGGGACGTGAGCGTGTGGGGGACGGGGGTGAAGCTGTCCGCGCCGAGTGCGGCGCTGGCGAACGGGACGGCGGTGCACGGGTTCGAGCTGGACGATGTGGGCGCGGGCGGCCATAACGGGTCGGTGGTGCTGACGGCGGGGCTGGGGCTGGCGGAGCACCGGGGCGGGGTGAGCGGGAAAGAGCTGCTGGCGGCGGTGGTGGCGGGCGTCGAGACGGCGAGCCGGGTGCAGAACACGATCGGGCGGGCGCCGCACGTGAAGATGGGGTTTCACGGACCGAGCGTGATCGGGACGTTCGCGGCGACGGCGGCGGCGAGCCGGGTCTTGGGGCTCGATGGGGCGCAGGTGACGGACGCGCTGGGGCACGCGGGGCAGCAGACGGCGGGGCTGATGGCGGTGCAGCACGGCGGGATGGGGAAGCGCCTGCTCGCGGGGAAAGCGGCGCAGAGCGGGACGCTGGCGGCGGTCTTGGCGGCGGCGGGGTTCACGAACGTGCGGGACATTTTTGAATGCGAGTACGGGGGGTTCTGCTCGGCGTTCAGCGGGGGGCAGCGGACGTACAAGCTGGAGGAGCTGGTGAGCGGGCTGGGGGAGCGGTGGGACACGCCGCAGGTGAACTTCAAGATGTGGGCGGCTCGGGTGCCGATCCACCCGGCGCTCGAGGCGCTGCGGGGGTTGCAGCGGGAGCACGGGGTGCGGGCGGAGGACGTGGCGCACATCCGGGTGTGGCTGGACGAGGGCGCGTACAAGGCGGTGGGGTTCGCGTGGGAGCCGACGACGGTGACGTCGGCGCAGATGAACTTACAGTACTGCGTAGCGCAGCTGCTGCTGGAGGGGGACGTGTTCGTGGACCAGTTCACCGACGCGAAGCTGGCGGCGCCGGCGGTGTTGGACCTGGTCCGCCGCATCGAGACGATCCACGACACGTCGATGGATCCGCTGCACCGGACCTCCGAGCGCAAGGTGCGCATGGAGATCCAGCTTCGGGACGGGCGGACGGTCGAGACGGTGGCCAGGACGCGCGGGGGGCCACAGAACCCGATCGGACCGGCGGACGTCATCGAGAAGTTTCGCAAGATCGGCCGCCGCTGTCTTTCTCCGGCGGTCCAGGACAAGTTCCTCGACCTGTACGACCGCATCGAGACGCTGCCGGACGTGGCACCCTGCTCGCGCTGCTCCGTGTGTGACCGCGGGCGGATACGGGTACCTGCCGCCGTCTCGGCGAAGCGGAATACACGGCACGCGCGAATGGGTGATTATCGTGCACCGCAGGGGGACGCGAACGGATGAGTGCGGCGTTGGTGGATCTGCGCGATAAGACGGCGATCGTCGGCATCGGCGCGACGAAGTTCGATGCGATGTACCGGAATCTCGATCCCGAACGATCCCCGTACGAATTGGCCGCGGAGGCGTTTCGGAAGGCGCTCGAGGACTCGGGTCTCGAGAAGCGCGAGATCGACGGGCTGATCTGCGTGCGCGTGCCCTCCTACCAGCGCATGGCGGATGTGCTTGGCCTGCCGCGGCTCCGGCTCGTCAACGTGCTCGAAGGCGCCGGCCGCATGGCCGGGGCGGCGCTGCAGTACGCGGTGATGGCGGTTGCGACGGGTCAGGCCCAGACCGTGGCGGTCGTCTACGGCAACAACGGACGCTCCGCTGGCGCGCGCTACGGCGGCGCCGTCGACCCGAACGCGACGACCGTCTACGACGCGATGTACGGGATGACGTCGCCGGGCGCGTATGTGTCGATGATGTTCCGGCGCCACCAGTACGAGTACGGCACGACCGAGGACGCGCTGGCGGCGCTTGCGATCAACAACCGCAAGAACGGCGCGCTCAACCCCGACGCGGTCTTCCAGAAGCCGATCACGCGCGAGGAGTATTTCGCCGGGCGCTACGTTGCGGAGCCGCTCAGGCTCTACGACTACTGCCTGATCAACGACGGGGGCGTGGCGTTCATCGTGACCTCCGCCGACCGCGCGAAAGGGCTCCGGCACCCGCCGGCGTACATCAGCGCGACATACGCGGCGTCCGAGCTCACCAACTTCTATACCGTGCGGGATTGCTTCTACGGCGCGTGCCAGGACATCGCGCAGCGGATCTACCCCGCGGCTGGCGTCGGGCCCGAGGACATCGACTGCGCGAGATCTACGACAACTTCACGCCGACGATCCTGTTCAGCCTGGAGGGATTCGGATTCTGCCCGCGCGGCGAGAGCGGGACCTGGGTGCAGAACGGCCGGATCGAGCTCGGCGGGGAGCTGCCGATCAACACCTGCGGCGGCCACACGTCCGAAAGCTACATGCAGGGGTTCGCGCTGACGATCGAGGCGGTGCGGCAGATTCGGGGCGAGGCGGGCCCCCGTCAGGTGCCGAACTGCGAGGTGGTGCAGTACATCTGCGTCGCCCCGATCTGCAACTCCCATATTCTCCACCGGTAGGGACAAAGGAGCGCAGCATGGACACGCCGGCATACGCGAAGCCTCTGCCAGCGCTGACGAAGCTCAACGCGCCGTTCTGGGAAGGCACGAAGCGCGGAGAGCTCCGGCTGCAACGTTGCACGGTGTGCGGGCGCATCTGGTTTCCCCCCTCCACGCACTGCCCGCAGTGCCTCGCCACGGCGTATGAATGGATCGTGGCCTCCGGCCGGGGCAAGGTCTGGTCGTGGATCGTGATGCACCAGCGGTACTTCAAGGCCTTCGACGCCGACCTGCCGTACATTGTCGCGATGATCGAGCTTGCGGAGGGCCCGATGCTGATGAGCACGCTCGTCGGCGTCCCGAAGGCGGAGATCCACTGCGATCTGCCGGTCAGGGTCGTCTTCGAGGACGCGACAGCGGAGATGGCCGTGCCGAAATTCACCTCGGTGTAGGGCGCGCACCCATGGCGGCAGCCGCACTTCCGCTGGACGATCTCGTCGTGCTTGAGACCGGGGAAGGCATCGCGCCGGCCTACGCCGGCAAGCTGCTGGCCGAAGTCGGGGCGACCGTCATCCGGGTGGAGCCGCCGGGCGGCGGCCCGCTCTTCCGCTCCGCGCCGCTCGTCGGACGCGACGGCGGGCCGCAGGTGGGCGCGCCGTACCTGCACCTGAACCGCGGCAAGCAGAGTGTCGGGCTCGACCTCCACCGTCCGGGAGGTCCGGACGCGTTCGGCCGGCTGGTCGCGACCGCGGACGTGCTGATCGACGGGCTCGGCGTGCACCCGCTCGCCGACCTCGGGCAGTCCCACGAGGCGCTCTGCGGCGGCATCCCGACCTGATCATCACCTCGATCACGCCGTTCGGCCTCGCGGGCCCCTACCGCGACCTCGTCGTGTCTGACTTCGTCGTCCTGGCGCTCGGCGGGCTGTTGAACATGATCGGGTATCCGACGCGCGAGCCGCTCCAGCTCGGCGGCGCCCAAGTGCAGTACACCGGCGGGCTCAGCGCGTTTACGGCGGTCATGGCGGCCATTCTGCACCGCGATCGCTCGGCGAGGGGGCAGCTGATCGACGTGTCCCTGCTCGAGGCCGTGGCCTATATTGAATGGAAGAGCGGAGCGTACTTCGACGTGGACGGCAAGGTGCGCCGCCGCGGGTCCGATTCCGAGTGGGTGGTGCTCCCCGCGCGCGACGGGCACATCGGGCTCGTGTATCAGGCCGAGGATTGGCCGGCGCTCAAGGCGTTCGTGCAGGTCGAGGGCTTGGACGACGAGCGCTTTGCGACGCGGCGCAGCCGGACCGCGCACGCGCGGGAGATCCAGGCGATCGTCGCGCCGTGGTTTGCGGAGCGGACGAAATCCGAGATCTACCATGAAGGGCAGGCGCGCGGCGTCCCGCTCGGGTACGTCGCGACGATCGACGATCTGCTGGTGTCGGAGCAGTACGCCGCGCACGGGTTTTGGCAGACGCTCGACTACCCGGGGATCGGGCCGGCCACGTACACGGGCCTGCCGTACCGGGCGGCCTGGGCGCCGGCGCCGCAGCGCGCGCCCGTCCCGGGGGAGCACACGCGCGCGGTGCTGCGGGAGCGCGCGGGCTACTCGGGCGACGAGCTTGACCGGCTGCGGGACGCGGGGGTGATCGGCGCATGACCGCCGTGGGGTACGGGCAGCTCGTGCTGTTTGAGCGGCGCGATGGCGTTGGGCGCATCACGCTCAATCGTCCCGAGAAGCGCAATGCGCTGAGCCGGGCGCTGCAGGAGGAGCTGCGGGCGGCGCTTGATGCCGCGCGCGCCGACTGCCGGGTCCTGGTGCTGACGGGCGCCGGGCCCGCGTTCTGCGCGGGGGTGGATCTTGCCGAGCGGCGGGGCGGCGGCGAGCCGCACGAGGCCGCCGGGGCAGGCGAGGGCTCTGGGACGCGCCGCGAGCCGGTCCGCGAGATGTGGGCGGCGACGAACGACGTGATCCGGCGGCACCCGGCGATCATGATCGCCGCGGTGAACGGGTTCGCGCTCGGCGGCGGGTTGACGCTGGTGAACAACTGCGACCTCGCGATCGCGTCCGAGCGGGCGGAGTTCGGCATGCCGGAGGTCGGGTTTGGCCTCTTCCCCGCGGTGTCCGGGCCGGCGACGATCCGGCGGCTCCAGCCCAAGCACGCGGCGTACATGATCCTCACATCGCGGCGGATCGGCGCCGAGACGGCCGAGCGGTGGGGCTTGGTGAACGCCGTCGTGCCGCACGGGCGCCTCGTGGAGGAGGCGGACGCGCTGGCGCGGCGCATCGCGCAGTTCGATCCGGTCGTACTGGACTTCAGCAAGAAGGCGATGCAAGACGTGGCCCTGATGCCGTGGAGCGAGGCGATCGCGTACGGCGGGTACGTCAACAGCGCGATCCGGGAGCACTCCGAGGCGTCGCGGGACGGCGTCAACCGCTTCCTGAGCGGGCAGCGGAATCCCGGCCAGGGGACCGACGGCGGAAGCCGATGATGGAGGGAGCCATGGGGCGCGCGGACGAACGCGGCATCGCGGGGCCGTTCGGCGGGGACGCGCTGCGGGGCGTGCGGATCGCCGACCTGACCATCATCACGGCCGGCCCGAACGCGACGCAGATGCTCGCGGATCTCGGGGCCGAGGTCGTGAAGGTGGAGTCCGGACAGAATCCTGATCCGTTCCGGTTCTGGCACGCGCCGCTGGGGAGCGCCGCCGAGGCGGCCCCAGAACCGTGGAACTGGTCCTGTATGTTCAACACGCTCAACCGGAACAAGCTCGGGGTCGTGCTCGACCTGAAGCATCCCCTCGGCAAGGAGGCGTTTCTCCGGCTCGTCAAGGTAAGCGACGCCGTCACGGAAAACTTCCGGCAGGGCGTGATGGACCGGCTCGGGCTCGGCTTCGACGATCTCCGCCGGGTCAATCCGCGGATCATTCTCCTGTCGATCGGAAGCCAAGGCAGCACCGGTCCCGAGAAGGGGTACCGGTCGTACGGGTCCACCTTGGATGCGCTGTCGGGGCTGATGAGCCTGACCGGCTACGAGGATTCTCCGCCGGTCTGGTCCGGGCAGGGCATGAATTATCCCGACCAGGTCGCGTCGATATTCAGCGCCGGACTGCTGCTCGCCGCGGTGCGCTATCGCGACCGCACCGGGCAGCCGTGCTTTCTCGATCTGTCGCAGCGCGAGTTCGTGACGACGATGATCGGCGAGCATGTCCTCGAGACGACGATCAACGGCACGACGCCGCGGCCGCGCGGCAACCGGCGCCCGGGGGTCGTGCCGCAGGGGTGCTTCCCCTGCGAGGGCGAGGACGCCTGGGTGGCGATCAGCGTGGAGACCGACGCGCAGTGGCGTGCCCTGTGCGAGGCGATCGGACGCCCGGAATTGGGGACCGACGACCGCTACCGGACGGCGGACGCGCGCGCGCGCCACACCGACGGGCTGGACGCGGCGATCGCGGCGTGGACGCGCCAGCGGTCCACACGCGAGGCGATGCGGGAGCTCCAGGCCGCGGGCGTGCCGGCCGGTGCGGTGCAGTCGGGCCGCGACATGCTGAAAGATCCGCAGCTCGCGAGCCGCGGATACTACGTCACTGTGCAGAACGTGCAGGCGGGCCCGCAGCGGCTCCGGGTCGCCCCCTACCGGATGACCGCGACGCCTCCGACGATCACCCGCGCGGCGCCGACGTTGGGGCAGGATACCACCGCCGTGCTCCGCGACCTGCTGGGATATTCGCCGGACGAAATCAAAGAACTGGAGCGGTTGGGCGTGACCACCGTGGGGGCGAACCCGGGCCGGCGCTCCCGGTCTGCGCGGACCGTCCCGGCGCCGAACTGATCGTCTCCGGCGGGCTGGACGTGTCCGCAGATCCCATGCGGCACGGCATCACGCATGATCGTGCGCGGCGCGTCGATAACGCACCATCTGTTCTGACAGCCGTGGGAGGCGAGTCTCGATGACTGATTCTCAAGCGTCACGCATGCACCACGACCGCTACACCCGGCGGTGGCTCCTCCGCGCCGGCGCGGCCGCGGCGGCGGGTCTCGCGGGCGGTCCGGTGCTGGCGCCCGGTTCGGCGGCGGCGGCGGGCGCGAAGCGCGGCGGCGTCTACTCCGGTTCGCTGGACGCGGATCCGGCGAGTCTCGATCCGTACACGACCGCTAACGAGGGCGTGGCGGAGTTTGCCTGCTATTCCTACAGCCGGCTGTTCATGCTCAAGTCTGGCCCCGGTATTGTCAAAGGGTCGATCGCCGTCGTGCCGGACGCGGCGGCCTCGTACAGCGTCTCGAAGGATGGGCTGACCTACGTGGTGCAGCTCAGGAACAACGTCCGGTTCCACGCGCCGCTGGATCGCACGATGACGGCCGATGACGTGGTGTTCTCGTGGGATCGCATGAACGGGCGGGTAAAGGGTACCGGCCCGAGCATCCGGCTCGCGAACCTCAACATGGTCGAGTCCGTCACGGCCATTGGCCCGCTGACGGTCGTCTTTCTGCTGAAGACGCCGTATCCGTTCTTTACCGGGCGCTTGGCGGATCCGAAGGGGCTCGTGATCCTGCCGAAGGAGGCCTGGACCTCGTTCAACCCGGCCGAGAAGATGATCGGATCGGGGCCGTGGATCATGGGCCAGTACACGCCCGACACCGTCGTGGTGTTCCGGCGGAATCCGGCGTGGCATCTCGGTCCCGCGCTGCCCTACTACGACACGATCAACCTCAGCGTCATCCCGTCGTACGCGACGCGGCTGACGCAGTTTCAGGCGGGCCATCTCGACGCGCTGAACGTCGACGGCGCCGATCTCCAGCGGTTAAAGGACACCGTACCCGGCGTGCAGATCTACGAGACGCCCGAGGCGCCGCTCAGCCTCCTCAACTTTTCTCCCCGCGAGCCGCGCTGGGACGATGTGCGTCTGCGGCTCGCCGTCTCGATGGCGCTCGACCGGGACGCGATGCTCGAGTCCGCCTACAGCCTCAAGCAGGTGGCGCAGGCCGGGTTCCCCGTGACCTTGAAGTGGCACAACAACGTCCCCGCGGCGTTCTCGGATTACTGGCTCAATCCCAAGGGGAGCCGCATCCGCCAGAAGGCCGCGGCGGGGTTCAAGTACAATCCCGCCGCCGCGAAGCAGCTCGTGGCGGCGGCCGGCGGTCCGTTCGACACAGAGTTCCACTTCGCGGCCGCGAACTCGCGGTACGGCGACGCGTACCGCGTCATCGCCGATTTGACGGTCCAATATCTCGGACAGATCGGGATCAACGCGCGCGCGATCGAGGAGGACTACAACGCCGTGTTTATCCCCCAGACCGGCGAGGGCGGGCGGTTCAACGGCATGATGTACATCCCGCAGACGCGCACCGATCCGTTCGCGCATCTGCAGTTCTCGTTCGTGAACCCCAGTCACCCGCTGTACGGGCACTGGAGCCACCCGGCGATCACCGAGCGGATCGTGAAGATCCAGTCCCTGCTCGATCCGGCGGAGATCCGCGCGCAGATCCTCGACGTGCAGAACGACATCGACGAAGCGATGTTTATCATCCCGATGGAGTTCGGCGCCGCGCCCAGCTTCGTCGCGTACCAGCCGTATATGCGCAACGTGCTACAGTACCAATCGCTGGGCCAGGGGGGCGCGACGGAGAACCTGCCTTCGTACTGGTCCAGCCGCTGACGGCCACCGATGCGGCCGTACGTCATCCGTCGGTGCATGCTCGCGGTGCCGACCATCATCGGCATCACGATGGTGGTGTTTCTGTCGGTGCATTTCCTTCCAGGCGACATCGTGGCGCAGCTGATCGGCGCGGACGCGCAGTACGTCAACCCCGAAACGCGCGCGGCGATGGAGCGGCGGTACGGCCTCGATAAGAGCCTCGCGCAGCAGTACGCCGCGTGGTGGGAGGACCTGGCCGCGGGCAGTCTCGGCCGGTCGATGATCAGCGGCCGTCCGATTACCTGGGACCTCGGGGTCCGGCTGCCCGTGACGTTCGAGCTGAGTTTGCTTGGCATGGTGATCTCGCTCGTCATCGCGGTCCCGACGGGCGTCGTGTCGGCGGTCCACCGCGACTCGCCGCTCGACTACGTGATGCGCAGCCTGTCGATTCTCGGGCTCGCCGTCCCGGCGTTCTGGTTCGGCCTGCTGACGATTACGTATGGATTCATCCTGTTTCACTGGACGCCGCCGCTCCATTTCACACCGGTGTGGGAAGATCCACTCGCGAACCTCCGGATCGTGTGGGTGCCGGCCGTTATCCTCGGCACGTTTCTCGCGAGCAGCGTGATGCGGTTTACGCGCACGGCGATGCTGGACGTGCTGCACCAGGACTACGTGCGGAGCGCGCGGGCGAAAGGGCTGGCCGAGACCGGCGTGGTCGTGCGCCACGCACTCCGCAACGCCCTGATCCCGGTCGTCACCGTCGTCGGCCTGCAGGTGCCCGTGCTTGTGGGGGGCACGGTCGTTCTCGAGCAGATCTTCTCGATGCCCGGCGTGGGCAGTTTTCTCGTGACGTCCGTGCAGCAGCGCGACTATCCGGTGGTACAGGCGATCGTGCTCCTGACGGCGGTGGCCGTGGTCCTGAGCAACCTCGCGGTGGATCTGGGCTACGTGCTACTCGATCCCCGGATCAAGTACTCGTGACGGACTCGCGCGCGGTGCTGCGGTTCGCCCGCACGAAGCCGCTCGGTGCGGCGGGAGGCGTGATCGTGCTCGCGCTGGTCCTGTGCGGCCTCCTCGCGAACGAGATCGCTCCATACCGCTACGATCATTTCGACGTGTCGCAGGGGCTCGAGCCACCGTCGGGCCAGCACTGGTTTGGGACCGACGAACAGGGCCGCGACGTATTCAGCCGCGTCATCTACGGCGCGCGGTCGTCGATCCTCGTGGGCTTCGGCGCGGTCGCGATCGCGGCGGTGATCTCCGTGGCGCTCGGGCTCGTCTCGGGATTTTATGGCGGGTGGCTGGACCTCGGCCTGCAGCGCCTCGTGGATGTGTGGCTGGCGTTTCCCGGGGTCATCTTCGTGATTCTCGTCGTGTCGGTGCTCTCGAACAGCGGCGCGACGCTCGTCCTGACGATGGGGACGCTGCTCGCCGCCGGCTCGTCGCGGATCGTGCGCGCCGCCGTTCTCGCAATCCGGGAGATGTCGTGGGTCGAGGCGGCGCGGGCTGCCGGTGCGGGCGACGGCCGTCTGGTGCTGCGCGGCCTGCTGCCGAACGTGCTCCCAATCGTGATCGTGAACGCGTCGATCCAGGTCGGGATCGTGATCCTGCTCGAGACGACGCTCTCCTTTTTGGGATTCGGACCGCCGCCGCCGTTTCCGTCCTGGGGCCGGATGCTCTCCGAGTCCCAGACCCAAATGTTGTATCATCCCAATCTTGCGCTGTTTCCGGGGCTTGCGATTACTGTAACCGTGTACGCATTCAATATCTTTGGAGATGCGCTTCGGGACGTGCTCGATCCACGGCTGCGGGGCGGCGGCTAGGTGTAGTGCTCATGGACGTTGTTTACACGCAGCGATGGGGCTACGGCTAGCCGCGCCCGAGCCGCGCCGCAGTGACGTGCACCGAGTGCCATCGAGGAGGGCCGCGATGTCCGAACCGCTCCCGATCGTTCTCATCCCGGGCCTCTTGTGCTCGCCGCGGCTGTACGGTGAGCAACTGGTGGCGTTGTGGCAGCGTGGTGCCGTGATGATCGCGGACCACACGCGCGGTGACAGCATGGACGCGATCGCCCGGCGGATCCTGGCCGCGGCCCCCGCCCGGTTTGCCCTCGCGGGCCTTTCGATGGGCGGCTATCTTTCGTTCGAGATTCTGCGCCAGGCGCCCGGTCGGGTAGTCCGGCTCGCGCTGCTCGACACGACCGCGCGAGGAA
>CAWBBU010000026.1:0-6496 GCA_963787105.1 uncultured Bacillota bacterium | reverse complement strand
TTCGGCGATTACCCGCGCGAGGCGGGCAGAGCGCACATGATTGTGATTCGTCGGGAGCTGCCTCAATCTAGCGTCGTGGGTCAACACCGGACATCAGCCCGTGCGCCACATCGAGGAATAGATCATTCTTTTGACCGCTGCTTCGCCTCCAGGTCCAGAACACGTCCGTCGATCCTCGGATTGATGTTCCTGCTTCGCCGCGGTGGTGCTCGACACGCTGCGGGCGATCGCCCAGACGAACCCGGCCAACTCCCGCGCGACGGCAACGATCGCGACTGGCCGTGTATTTGTGCGCTGGGTCCAGACGCCAGTACCGGCGGTGCAGCCGGTCCTGCGCCGGCGGGCGATCTGCACCACCACCGGAGGACAGCCGTGACGTCGTTTGGTGATCGTCGCGCCGGTGCTGTTATGATTCGAGGATGACTACAGGCCGCCTCAACCAGGACGCGGCGGAGATGCGCGTTCCCGACTTCCCAACTTCTCAGCGCCGGATCCTGTCTCCGCTGCTGTTCCAGGAGCACACTAACCCGGTGAAGTCCATGTACGCGCGGGCATGCCCGAAACGCCGGAAGTCCTGGGGTTCAACAGTGACCGGCATCGCGGTCAACGTGTCGACGCCCTTCAAACAGCGAAGGCCCTGCACGAAGACCGCATGGCTCGGCCGCTGCGCCAGTTTGAGCACTTGGGTGTTCAAACTCGCCAACCGAGCGTCCGCTACTACGACACCACGGAGATTCGCATCAAATGTCTGCTGGGCCAACGTGACGTCGAACCGTTGCTGGCCAAGCCAGGTGGCGTGAGACTCCATTCTGTCTTGCCGTCGTACGGACATCCTTGCCAGAAGGAGAAACTTGCTCAGCCGATGTCGGCACGCAGCCGATCGGCCACGGCGTCTTCGCGCGCCCGGACGAGGTCTCTTGCCGCTTCCTCTTCCCCAGTGGGCACCCGAATTTCCGTGAGCTGTCCCGCTCGGTAGAGTTCGCCAGTTTCTCCGCGTCACGCCGATCCGTCTTGACCCGATCGCCGGGGCTGGGTCAGGCCCGGGGCGATCACCGCGGCCTGGCATCCAAGGCGGTGCAACTGCCGTTGCAGCGCATATCCACAGGGACCCGCTTCATACACAAACACCGCGTTCCCGTTCTTCGTGATCCGTTTCACCAAGCGTTCGACGGCCGGCGCGTGGTTCTCGATCGTGCACGTCTCCTGAAATCGCGCAACGTTTGGCGGCAGGACCGCGGCGGTGATGCTACTTTTGTGGACATCCAGACCGACGACTATGCTATGCTCATCCATTAGCCGGCACCCCCGTATGTGGATGGGCCTCCGTCCTGGTGGCAACCGACGTACTACGCGGGTCGCCGGCTCGTTCATCTATCTAGCGCCGGAGGAGCTCCGGCGCCTCGGTCCCGAAGCTACGGCGCCCACCCATCAAAGGAGTTCACGATGGCGCGCCGCGAGGCCGCGGACCGGACGCACTCCGGCCCCTGGTCCTGACCCGCAAGTACAACAAGTACGCGGAGGGCTCGGTGCTGGTGCAGCTCGGGGATACCCGGGTGGTGTGCACGGCGAGCCTCGAGGAACGCGTGCCGCCGTTCCTCCGCGGCCGCGGGCAGGGATGGGTGACGGCCGAGTACGGGATGCTGCCGCGGGCGACACACGAACGCAACTCGCGGGAGGCGGCGACGGGCCGGGTCGGCGGCCGCACCCAGGAGATCCAGCGCCTCATTGGGCGCTCGCTCCGCGCGGCGATCGATCTCGAGAAGCTGGGCGAGCGATCGATCCAGATCGACTGCGACGTGCTGCAGGCGGACGGCGGGACCCGGACCGCCGCGATCACCGGGGCGTTCGTGGCGCTGGTCGACGCGCTGCTGCTCCTCAAGCGCACCGGCGCCGTTCCGAAGCTCCCGATCCGAGAGTTTCTGGCGGCGACGAGCGTCGGGATCATCGACAATATCCCCACGCTGGACCTGACGTACGAGGAGGATTCCCGCGCCCGCGTCGACATGAACGTCGTGATGACCGAGTCCGGCAAGTTCGTGGAGCTGCAGGGTACCGGCGAGGGCGGGCCATTTACGAAAGCAGAGGCCGCGGCGCTGATGACGCTCGCCGAGCGGGGGATCGTCACGCTGATCGCCAAGCAGCGGGAGGCTCTCGGCGACGCGCTGACCGCCCCGTGACGGCGCGCGCTCGGATCGTGCTGGCGACAAGGAACGCTGGAAGGCGCGCGAGATCCGCGCGGTGTGCGGACATCTGGACGCCGAGTTTCTGACGCTCGATGCGCCGGCGGAGATCGGCGAACTTCCCGAGGACGGGGAGAGCTACGCCGAGAACGCCGTGAGTAAGGCGCGCGCCGCTGCGGCCGCAACGGGATGTGTCGCGCTGGCCGACGACTCCGGGATCGAGATCGACGCGCTCGATGGGGCGCCGGGGCCCCGCTCGCGCCGATTCCTCGGCGAGGACGCGTCGGATGACGACCGCAACGCGCACATTCTGCGCGCCTGGGAGAGGTGCCCGACGGCCGGCGGGCCGCCCGCTACCGGGCGGCGGTGCGGTCGCCCGCCCCGACGGGACCGTCGATGTGGTCGAGGGCGTCTGCGAAGGACGGGTGGCGCGGGTGTTGCGGGGCCGTGGAGGCTTTGGCTACGACCCGCTGTTCGTGGCCACCGCGGACGGACGCACGATGGCGGAGCTGTCGTTCGACGAGAAGAATCAGATCAGCCACCGCGCGCGGGCGCTTCGGGCGGCCGAGCCGCACCTACGCGCGGCGCTGGCGGCCGCCAGGAAGGAGCCGCGCGCCCTGGACGCCAATACGACTACCGGCCCGCGGCGCGCGGGAGGATCGACCGACGACCCGCATGTGGGAGGGCGTGCATGACGCTCAGTAAGTTTCTGACCTACTGGTCACTCTTGTTCGCGGTGCTGACGATCTGGGGATTCTCCATCATCGTCGCGCTCGTCGACGCCAAGGATGAGTTGCGGGCGAAGTTCAAGAAGCCTCTGGCGGGGCGATGAACCTCAGCAAGTTTCTGACCTACTGGTCGCTCTTGTTCGCGGTCCTGACGATCTGGGGGTTTTCGACCCTCGTGGCGCTCGGCGACGTCAAGGACGAACTGCTGGATGCGTTCAAGCGCCGCTGGGCCTCGTCGGCAAAGAGCAAGCTGGCACTCGTCGATCCGCTGGCCGGCCGCACCCCGGCCGAGACGCTGACGAGCCGCCCCCTCACGGAATCTCAAACGTGGCTCCTCGGGCAGGTGGTGCCGATCGCCGACCGGCTGGGACTCGGCGTTCGTACGCTGGTGCTGCAGGATACCTTCGAGCACTACGTGGTCTACGTGACCCAAGGCAAGCGGCTTGTGACCTACCGCCTCGACCGCGCGTGGGTGGAGGAGGCGCGGGCCGGCAACGCCGACCAGATGGAACGGATCCGGAACGGCGTCGAGCGATATCTGCGTCGAGAGTTCCTCGGCGAGGAGCCGGCTCCCGTGGCGGCGCCTGTCGCGGCGGCGCCGGCGGGCGCCCCGCAGAGTCCCGCCGCCGCAGGCGAGGCGGGCGGGACCCCGGCGCCGGGCGGGACGGACGTGAGCCGCGAGGAGCGGATTGCCGCCGCCAAGGCAAAGGCGGAGGCGCTCAAGGCCGCGCGCGCGGCCTCGGGGGAGAGCGGTCCCGCGCCATCGCCGCCGTCCGTGCCACCGCCGGACGAGGCTCGCTAGGCTCCGGAGACGGCGTGCACGCGTTTAGAGCACGTCACCGGTGCGTCCGAGGAATGCCTGGCGCGCGAGCGGAATCGGCGGCGCTCCGAGCGAGAGCAGCCCGTCGTGGAACCCCCGGAGCGTGAACGCCGGCCCCTGCGCGGCGCGCAGGTCGTCGCGGAGCTTCAGCAGCATGAGTTTGCCGAGCGTGTAGTTGAGATACCCGGGATCGAACGTCCCGCGCACGGCTTCCTTCTCCGCGGGCAGCGGCTCCAGAAACGCGTCTTCGACAAACCTCCGCGTCGCCTCGGCCACCGTCATCCCGCGGGCGTGCATCCCGATCGCGACGTCAAACCGGACGTTGCGCAGCAGTGCCTCGGAGAGCTGCGCCACGCGCAGCCGGTCGTCTCCGTCCCGGTAGCCAGCCTCGAGCATCATCTCCTCGCAGTAGTGCGCCCACCCTTCGACGTAGGAGTAGCTCGTGAGGACTTGGCGGAGGCGGCGCGGCACGTCGCGGATCGCGAGGAAGTGCACGTAGTGTCCGGGATACGCCTCATGGATCCCGACGTCGCGCAGGGTCGCGTAGTCGAACTTCGAGAGCCACTCCTCCGTGGCCTCGGGCGTCCACGCGGGGTCGGGCGGTGTGACGTAGTAGAACGACTCGGGCGCCACCTCGAACGGACCCGCCGTATCCATCATGGCGAACGCCCACCGGGCAAACGGCGGCGTGGGTTCGACGCGGCACCGGACGTCGGACGCGATCGAGACGACGCCGCTCGTGACGACGAACGTGCGGATCTCCTCGAGCACGCGCGCCGCCTCCGGCACGAGCTGGGGCGCCGCGGGATGGTCGCGCGACAGACGGCGGATGACATCCGCAACCGGCGTCCCCGGGCCCAGGCGCGCGGCCGCGGCCTCGAGCCGGGCGCGATTGCGTTCCAGGTCCGCCCGGCCGATGTCGCGGAGGCGGTCGAGCGGCACGTCGACCATCTCGCCGAGCCGCAGCATCGTCTCGAACCGCGCTTCGCCGATGGCGAACGCCTCGGTCGCGTGCCGCCGAAGGTCCCCGCGGAGATAGCCCACGAACGCCCGCAGCGCCGCGAGCGCGGCGTCGTTGGCGCGCTCAAAGTCGGTCCAGAGCGGGCCCGGGCCGACCTCCTGTGCGGCGGCCGGGAGGTCCTGTTCGTGGAACTGGACGAGCCCGTCGTACGTTTCAAGGGACGCGTCCAGGATCGGCGCCGGGACCGGGCGGCGGAGCTGAGTTCTGGCGGCGGTGAGCACCGTCGCAAACTGACGTAGGTGCTCGTTGAGTCGCGCGACGCGGTCCGCGAGCGGCGCATAACTGCGTTTGACGTATCCGCTGACATCAAGCGACCCCGAGAACGCCATCGGATTGAACTCAGTTTCGCGGAGTGATGTCAGGTCGAAAACCTCCTCCTCGACCGCGAGACGTAGTAGAGTGTAGTCGTGGCTGTCGTCGCGATCGAGCCCGCTCGCATCGACGGCCGAGAGCCGGGCCGCCATCGAGGACAGCGCAGAAACTCGATCGGCGCGCGCGGCATCCGAATAGTCCTGCACCCGACCGTCGTACTCGTGCAGGCCGAGGGACGCCGCGTGTGGAGGATACGTCTCATACAGCGCCCGCAGATACTCATCCGCGAGGTGCGCGAGGATCACCGATGGGGATGCGTGGCGTGACGGTTCGGACATGTGGAGAGCTCCGCGACCGGGATATGTCCTGTCGCGCCCAGTTCCGCGCGGCCGCCCGGGGTTCCTCGCTCCGCGCATGCGGAATCGTCCGCTCGGGCTGCCCGGGGGGCGTCGGGCGTTCATGATGGGGCAGGTGCGGCGCCGCGCATCGACGGCCCTGCAGGGGCTCGCACTGACGGCGGCGCTGGTGACGGGGCAAACGTTCAACCTGTTCAATCTGCCGGCGCTCAGCACCCACCGTGACGCGCGGGCCGATGTGGCGATTCAGGCATCCCCAGATGCCGTGTGGAATCTCTTGACCGATCTGCCCGGCTACCCACGATGGAATCCCTACATCTACCCCGCGACCGGCCGGGTCGCCGCGGGCGAAACGCTCGACCTGGAGCTCCACGCCGGGGGCCAAACCGCGGAGGTTGAGGTCACGGTGTTCAGCGTCACGCCGAACCACGTGCTCAGCTGGGGCGGGACCCTGTTGGGCGTCTCCCGCAAGCTGACGTTTACGATCGACGACCTCGGCTCAGGCCGGGTGGACCTGACTGCAGACGAGCAGTTCTCGGGACTGCTGCTGCCGTTCGTCGGCGGTATTCCGGATCAGGCGCAGCAGGGACTGGATGAAATGGTCCGGGCGCTCCGCTCCGCAGCGGAAGTGGACGCACCACCTCCCGCGCCCGCTGCGAAGCCGTAGTCACCGGGCCTTCGGACGGCGACGCGCGGACGAAGCGCACGTGCGCCGCGCGTCATGGTGTATACTGGCCGTGCGGACGAGCTTGCGCGTCGGACGCTGAGGTCCGGACGTCGCGGCGGTAAGGCCGGCGTGAATGAGGGACCTGCATCAATCGGGGCGTAGCGCAGCTTGGCAGCGCGTCTGCTTTGGGAGCAGAAGGTCGTCGGTTCAAGTCCGACCGCCCCGACCAGATCTGATAAGGGTCTTCGCGCGTCGACAAGGGGTAAGAAAACGGCATGGACCGATGCCCATTTTGCGGAAGGGACCTGCTGACGCTCGAGCTAGAGCCTTGTGAACACGTCCTGCTTCACTTCACCCATCTCGACCTTATTCCCATGCTGTACGTCGAAATGGAACTGGGTATCGACTTGCG
>CAWBBU010000025.1:0-16373 GCA_963787105.1 uncultured Bacillota bacterium | reverse complement strand
GCCTAAGCGCGCCGACGGGCCACCGGGGCGTCAGGGATGAAGCGCCGTCCGGCGCAGCGCACGGAGCAGTTCCTTGCCAAGGACGTCGAGGGTCGCGTCTCGTCGACCGGTGTGACCTTTATCGTGACGAGGGTCTCCGCGAGGCGCGGCCGGTTCACTTGACGATCAGGTCGCGCGTGCAGTTGGTGAGCGTTTCGAAGCCGGTCTCGGTGACGAGCACCGTGTCCTCGAGCCGAAATGCCCCGATCGAAAAGTCGTAGATCCCGGGCTCGATCGTAAACACCATGCCGGGTTCCATCACCGTCGTGTCACCGACCGCCACCGACGGAATTTCGTGCACGTCGAGGCCAAGGGCGTGCCCGGTCCGGTGCAGCATGTACTTTTCGTAGCCGAGCTCGCGGGTCGTCTCCTCGGCGACTTTGTCCACGTCCTGAATGACGACCCCCGGCCTCACTGCGAGCAGCGTCCGGCGGAAGATCTCGGCCTCGGCTTCGTAGAATTCGCGCTGCCGTTTCGTCACCTCGCCGATGAAGATGCCGCGGGTGAGATCCGCCCAGTAGCTCTTGTAGATCGCCCCGATGTCGAAGTTCAGCATATCGCCGCGCTGCAGCGCGCGCGAGGACGCGTAGGGGTTCAGCATGTCGTACCGGTCGGGCCCCGATGCGATGACGAGAAACCCTGGGGCGTCCGCTCCGTGCTCCATCATGGCGATCCCAAGGACCCGCTGCAGGGTCGTCTCCGTGACTCCTTCGCGCGCCGCGGCGACGGCGGCGTCGAACGCAGCATCGGTCGCCTTGCACGCGGTGCGGAGGTAGGCGATCTCCTGCGGCGACTTCTTGATGCGGACCTTCCACATAATCTCGGCGGCATTAACGAACGTCGCGCCGGAGAAGATCTCGCGGAGCTGCTCGTACTGATCGAACGTCATCGCCAGCCGCTGGCCGATCCCAAGCTCCAGCCCGATGCGGCCCTTGCGCAGGCCCTTCTCGTCCGCGACGTCGCGCACGATCGTGAACACGTCCGGTCGGTCCGCGTACAAGCCCTTGCCCCAGCCTCGAATATCCTCGATCCACGACGTCTTCCGCCCGTCGCCGACTTCGAGGTTCGGCAGGACCAGCACCGGATCGCCCTGCGCCGGAATCACCGCGAAGAACGGCCGGAACTTGCTCGCGAACAGGATCGTCCGGTAGCCGGTCAGGTAGATGAGATTCGAGGCGTCACTCAGGACGAGCGCCGTCACGTCCGCCTCGCGCATCAACCGCTGCACCGCCGCGTACCGCGCCTTGTATTCCTCGACCGAAAACTCCAAGAACTTCATCGTCCCACCCCCGTCGATCGTCCGCCTGCGCGGTCTGTCGTGCGTGTCCCGTCCCGAGCCGGTCCGCGTCTCACGCCGCAAGGCCTTCGGGCGCTTCCAGCAGCGCTTTGACGTCTCCCAGGAAGCGCGCCGCGTCCATGCCGTCGAGCACGCGGTGGTCCGCGGTGAGGGTCAGGTCGCCGCGCCGCTGAGGGCGGGCGTTTCCGTCGACCCACACCACCCGCGTAGTCAGCGCAGAGACCGCCAGGATCGCGGCCTGCGGCGGATTGACGAGCGCGGTGAAGTGCTCGACCCCGAGCATGCCGAGGTTCGAGACGGTGAAGGTGCCTCCCTGAACGTCCTCCGGCGTGAGCCGGAACGCTTCTGCCCGCCCGCGCAGCGCGGCGAGGCCGACCGCGAGGTCCGACAGCGCGCGTCCGTCCGCCGCGCGGAGCACGGGAACGACGAGCCCCCGGTCCGTCGCCACCGCGACGCCGACGTTGACGGCGTCCAGTAGGCGCACGCGTCCATCCTCCCATCGGGCGTTCACCCGAGGATGCCGTTTGAGCGCGAGCGCGGCGGCCTTGACGATGAACTCGGTCACGCTCGGCGCCGCCGCGGCGCCGCCCGGCGCCGTCCGCTTGAGCGCCGCGCGCGTCTCGTCAAGCCGCGTGGCGTCGAAGCTCATCGACACCGAAAACTGCGGGACCTCGACCGTGCGCGCCATGTGTTCCGCGGCCGCCCGTCGGTACCCCTCGAGCGGTTCGGCGCGCCGGTCCGGATGTTCGGCTCCGGCCGCGCGGCGCACGTCGTCCTCTGACACGACGCCGCCCGACGCGGTGACCCGCGCGAGCGGCACCCCGAGCTCACGGGCCAGCGCCCGTGCCCGCGGCGTCGCACGGATGAACCCGCCCGCGGCAGACGTCGCCGGCGCGGCGGGCGCTCCGGTGTTCGGGCGAGGCTGGCTGGCGGCGGCATCGCGGGCTCCAGGATCCGCCGGCTGCGCGGTGGGCTCGCCCGCGGGCGCGATCACGGCCAGCACGGCGCCGACCGGTGCCTCGTCGCCCTGCGCCACGACGATCCGCGTCAGCACGCCGGATACCGGGGCCTGGATCTCCACGTTTGCCTTCGCTGTTTCGACGATCACCAGCGGGGCGCCCTCGGCGACCGGCTGGCCTTCCTGGACGAGCCACTCCCGTACCACGGCCGTGTCCATGTACTCGCCCGCCACGGTGGTGAGCCGCACCTCTACCGGCATCGGACGCCGCTCACACCAGGTCCGCGGCGCGCAGGGCCGAGCGCGCCGCCCGCGCGATGGCGGCAGCGTCCGGCACGGACGCCGGCTCCAGCCCCGGGCTGTAGGGGACCGGCAGATCCGCGGCGCCCAGCCGCTGCACCGGGGCATCGAGGTAGCTGAACGCCTCTTCGGCGATCGTGGCCGCGAGCTCGGCGCCGAAGCCGCCGGTGCGCCATCCCTCGTTGACGACCACCGCGCGGTGCGTCCGCTTGACCGAGGCGGTGATGGTGGCGACGTCAAGCGGCCGGAGGGTGCGGACGTCGACGACTTCGGCGGAGACGCCGTCCCGCTCGAGTTCCTCGGCGGCGCGCAGCGCTTCGAGCACCATCCGCGATGTGGCCACGATCGAGACGTCGCCGCCTGGCCGCTTGATGTCGGCGATCCCGAGGGGGACGACGTGCTCGCCCTCGGGCACGGGCCCGCGGGTGTTGTACAGCATCTTGTGTTCGATGAAGACGACCGGATTCGGATCCCGGATCGCCGCCGTGAGCAAGCCCTTGGCGTCCGCGGGCGTTGAGGGCATGACGACCTTGAGCCCTGGGATGTGTGCGACGAGCGCCTCGAGGCTCTTGGAATGTTGCGCGCCCGCGGCGCCGCCCGCGCCGCCCTGCGTGCGGAGCACGAACGGCAGTTGGACCTGCCCCGCCCAGATGTAGTGCATCGGAGAGGCCTGGTTGATTAGTTGGTCGAGGGCGAGTGGCAGAAAATCGACATACATAATCTCGCAGACGGGGCGCAGGCCCATCATCGACGCGCCGATCGCGAGTCCCACAATGGCTTCCTCGGCGATCGGCGTGTCGCGGACGCGCTCCGCGCCGAACTCCTGCTGCAAGTCCTTGGTGACCTTGAAGACGCCCGCCGTAGATGCCGATGTCCTCGCCGAAGACGACGACGCGCGGGTCCCGGCGCATCTCCTCGGCGAGCGCGTCATGCAGCGCTTCGGCGTACCGCAAGTCGCGCATTTCAGGGTGCCTCCGCAGCGTACACGTCGTCCCACAGATCCTCGGCGGTCGGCAGCGGACTCGCGAGCGCAAAGGCCACCGCGTCCTGGACTTGCTCCCGGGCCGTCCGGGCCATCGCGTCCAGCCGTTCCGCGGGCGTGCCGGACGCGGCGAGCGCCCGGCGAAGCCGCGGAATCGGATCCTTCGGGGCCCAGGCCTCCCGCTCGTCCGGCGATTCATAACCGCCGAGGTCGCTCGTCGAGAACCCGGTCATCCGGTACGTTTTGGCCTCGATCAGCGTCGGCCCGCCGCCGGTGCGGGCGCGCGCCACCGCCTCACGCGCCGTGCGGTAGAGGACCGCTGCGTCGTTTCCGTCGACCGTCACGCCGGGCATGCCGTACCCCGCCGCGCGCGGCGCGATGTCGGTGACGCTCGATTGATAGCGCGCGTGGACCGTGAGTCCGTACTGATTGTGCTCGCAGACGTAGACGATCGGGAGCCGCCAGAGGCCGGCGACGTTGAGGCACTCGTGAAACGCGCCGATCTGCGCAGCACCCTCGCCGAAGAAGCACACGGCGACGCGGGCGCTGCATTGGACCTGGAACGCGAACGCCTGCCCCGTCGCCACGGGGATGGCGCCGCCGACGATTCCGTTGCCGCCGAGCAGTCCAATCGAGGCGTCAGCGACCAGCATGTGCCCGGCGCGGCCGAGACAGTACCCGGTCTTGCGGCCGAAGATCTCGGCCGCGAGGCGCCGCAGGTCGGCGCCCTTGCCGATATAGTGCGCGTGGCCCCGATGCGTACTCGTGATGATATCGGTCGGGGCGAGCGCGGCGGTCACGGCGACGCCCACGGCCTCCTGCCCGTCGCACCGGTGAATCGGTCCGCGGGTGGTCCCGAGCTTGTGCTGGCGCCCGATCTCTTCCTCAAGCTCACGCACCGCGCACATCCGTCGGTACATCTCCTCCAACTGCTCGCGCGACGGCTCCACGGCCGTCGCCTCGATGTGGGTCTCGCTGTGCAGGCTCACGCGCTCTCGCTCCCTAGAACGTTGGTGGCGATACGACTGACAGGAGGCGCGCCGCACCGCGCCCCGCGTTCACGAACCGGTGCGGAATCGTGCAGTCAAAGTAGATCGCGTCGCCCGCCTCGAGCGCTTCGAGCCGGCTGCCGATCTCGAACTGCACGGCCCCCTCGAGGACCACGTCGCACTCGTGCCCGGCGTGGCTGAACGGCGCGTCAAACGTCGCGCGGCCCTCCTCGAGGGTGATCAGCACCAGCTCCATTTCGCGGTTGAGATCGGGCACGAGCAGCTCGTACGTGGCGCCGGAGTCGGGATAAGACAGTCGCTTCCTCTGGTCGCGGCGCACGACCCAGAGTGCGCTCGGCTCATCGACGAACAGGTGGAACATCGGCACGCCGAGCGCGGTCGCGATGCGGCGCAGCGTATCGATCGACGCGTTGGTGGTCCCGCGCTCGAGCTGGCTGAGGAAGCTCGGGCTCGTGCCGGCGGCGCCCGCCAGCTCGACCAGGGTCATGCCCCGCTGCTTGCGCAGGGCCGCCAGTTTATCCCCGATGCCGGCGGACGGCCGGCCGATGGGATGTCCGTCGTCGGTGCGTGTCTTGCCCACCCAGCGCCGCCTGGAGTTGAAGTACGAACACAATCCGGCAGGAAATATTCCACTCCTGGTGCAATTTCCCTGCGAACTCGCGTCCCGAAAGGGGCGCGATGCCTGCAATTGCCGGAGGATCACCTTACTGCCGTGGAAATCGAGATCAGCCTTGAGGGCGTAGTGGCGCGCGCGCGGCTCGATCCCGAGTCGGCGCCCGTCACATGTGCCGCGCTCGAGCGGCTGCTGCCGCTCTCGACGACCGCGCATTATGCCAAGATCGCGGGCGACGAATTCATGCTGCATCTTCCGGTGGTGCTGGACGTCGAGCGCGCGCGGCCCGTCGCGGTCCTCCCGCCCGGGTGCGTGGCGTACTGGCCGGACCGGCAGCTCTTCTGCGTCTACTACGGCCGCCTCCAGGAAGAGGACGCCACCGTGACGGTGCTGGGTCAGGTCGTCGACAACCTCGACGCGCTCGCCGCGGCCGGGGATCGGCTGCGGCGCCCGTACGGGGACGCGCCTCCGATTGCGCGGCTCCGTGCGCTTGCACCGGCGCGGGCCGGAGACGGCGCGCGGCTCGACGCGCGCGGCTGCGGCCGCCGCGCGCGAGATTGACGCCGCCTACTTGGCGATCGCCGATCGCGAGCCCGAGGAGGTATCCGCGCTGCTCCGCGCGCGCGGCGTGATGCGCCCGGCGGGTCCCGTGTTGTACGCCGAGGGCGACACGCGAACTCTCCAGGAGGCGTTGTGGCTCCTGCGCCAGGACGTGCGCGCGACCGGTGCGGTTCCGCCCTTCGCAACGCGCCTGCTCCGCCACGCCGCGGGCCGGCTTCGAGGATGGTACCAGCTCGAGCGCGCGGCGGCGGTGGTTGAGCGCGCGGCGGACGCGCTGCCCGACCTGCCGGGGGCGGATGCGGGCGAGACGATCGAGGCGCTGATCGTGTACGTCGGACGGTTGAATTTGTGGCTCGACGCCAGCATTCCCTGGGACGAGTTGAACCGAGCGTTTGCGGGAGCGAGATAGGGAACGTGCGGCGCGGTTCGCCACGTGGGCGAATTGAGACGTCAGCTGATAGGCCCGCGGCTGCGGGCCCGGGGTGAGTGACTCATGGTGACGACCAACGCGGATGAGGTCGCGGCGGCGCTAGTGGAGAGCGGGACTGAGATCGCGTTCGGCCTGCCCGGCGGGGAGATCACGCTGCTGCTCGATGCGTGCCGGCGCGCGGGGATCCGATTCTTCCTGACTGGTCACGAGGCCAGCGCGGCCTTCATGGCCGATGTGACCGGTCAGATCACCGGCCGCCCGGGCGTCTGTCTCGCGACGCTTGGGCCGGGCGCCGTCAATCTTGCGCTTGGGGTGTCGAATGCGCTGTTGGACCGGTCGCCGCTGATCGCGATCACCGCGCAGCTGTCGACGGTGCTGGAACCCCACTTTCCCCACCAGCGCCTGCCGTTGGACCGGTTTTTTGGGTCGATTACCAAGTCGAGCCAGACGCTCAACGGTCGAGGTACTGCCGAGACCGTCCGCCGCGCCGTCGCGACGGCCATCGGAGAACCGCCGGGACCCGTGCACCTCGCGCTGCCGAGTAATCTGGCCGGCGCACCCGCCCAGCCCGGTGCCCCGGCCTCGGGGCCCGAACCCGCCGCGTCCAGTGACGGCGCGCCGCTGGACGAGATCCGGGCCGCGCTCAACGCGGCGGCGCGGCCGCTGCTCCTCGTCGGCCTCGGCTGCCGCCCGAAGGACGCGCCTGCGCTTCGGCGCTTCGTTGATGCGACGCACCTCCCGTTCGTCGTCACGCCGAAGGCCAAAGGCCTTCTGTCTGAGGATGCCCCGGGATTTCTCGGCGTGGTTGGCGGCATGGCGGTGGACGGCGCGGTAATGGAGACGGTCGATCAGGCCGATTTCCTCCTCGGTGTGGGATTCGATCCGGTCGAGTGCGACAAGGATTGGTACGTGGGCCGGTCGCTCGCGAACCTCTCACGCGCCGCGACCGCCGAGGCCACGTACCGTCCGCTCGAGGCGCGCGGGGAGATCGATGCGCTGCTCGCGCAGCTGGAGGTTTCGGCGCACCCTGCGGGGTGGCCGGAAGAAGCGCTCGCCGCGGGGCGCGCCCGCGTGCGGCCCGCACCGCTTGCTCCCGTCGAGGGCCTCAGCCCGCTTGCATGTGTGCGCGCGATCCGGGCGGCGGCGCCGCGGGAGACCATGCTTGCGTGCGACGTCGGCTCCCACAAGTACTACGCCGGTCAGTTCTGGGAGAGTTACGAACCGAACACGTTCTTCATGTCGAACGGCCTGTCCGGCATGGGCTACGGCCTGCCGGCGGCGATCGCCGCGAAGCTGCAGTTTCCCGACCGGCCGGCGATCGCGCTCGTGGGCGACGGCGGGCTCCTCATGATGCTCCACAACCTGAACTTTCTCATCCAGTATTCGGTCCCGATCGTCGTCGTGTGCTTTGTTGACGACAGCCTGAGCCTGATTCGCGTGGGCCAGCAGCGGCGCAAGATCGAACCGTACGGGGTCGACTTTCCGGCGCCCGATTTCGCGGCGATCGCGGCCGGGTTTGGGGTGTCGGGCACGCGGGTGCGGTCGCTGTCGGAGTTGAGCCGCGCCGTCGAGGACGCGATCCGCGGCGGCCGGCCCGCTGTGATCAGCGTGCCTGTCGACGGGCGCGAATACACGAAGTACTGCTAGATGCCCGCGGCCGTGCGCCCGCGGGCGGCGGTCGAGCGCGTCGAGGAGGGGCGAAGCGGGTGCCTGAGGGGAAGACGATCGCGGCGAACATCGACGCCGACGAGACGATCCGGACGCTGCGGGCGCTCGTGCAGATTCCCGGAACGACGGGGCAGGAGCGCGACGTAGCGGAGTACGTCGCGGGGCGTCTGCGCGCACTCGGCGCGCGCGTCACCGTCGACGCGCACTGGAACGTCCTCGGCGACCTGGGGCCCGGCGACAGCCAGGGCGTCCTGTTGCTCACGCACACCGACTCGGGGCCGGCCGGTACGATGACGGATCCGTACAGCGGCGCCATCCTCGACGGCGCGCCGTTCGGCAAGGATGGCCAGGTTGTCTACGGCCGCGGGGCGTGCGCGCCGAAGGCGGCGCTCGCGGCGATGCTCGGGGCCATGGCGGCGCTCGCCCCTCACGCGGCGGCGCTGCCCGGCCGGGTGCAGCTCGCCGCGGTCACGAAGGATCTGTCCGCCAACCACGAGGGCGTCCGCGAGGCGGATGCCCTCGGACTGCTGCGCGAGGGGATCTGCATCGCGGGAGAGCCGTCCCACAACGCGATCGTGCTCGGCGCGCGGGGGATCGCGCACTACGCGGTCGAGTTCGAGGGGGTGCCCGCGCACTGGGGCCGTCCGCAGGACGCCGCGAACCCGCTCTTCGCGCTGGCGGCGTTCCTGCCGTCGATCGAGCGCTTGGAGCTCCCGTCGGATCCGGCGCTTGGCGCGGCTACGATCTCGGCGTTTGAGGTGGCGTCCTCCGCGGTCGCGCCGCGAACGCCGGAGACCTGTTGCGTGATGCTCGACCGGCGCGTCCTCCCCGGGGAGTCGCCCGAGGCGATCCGGGACGCGCTGCAGGCGCTCGCCGACCGCGCCGCCGCGGCGCGCCCCCGCATCACGGCGCGGGTGCGCCAGGTCAGCGGGATGTCCCCCTACGGCGTGTCGCCCTCGGCCCCGGTGGTGCAGCGCCTCGAGCACGCCGTGCAGGCCGCCCTCGGGCGTCCCGCGGAACATACGTACATCACGTTTGCGAGCAACGCCGGCTATCTGATCCGCGAGCACGCGATGCCGAGCGTTGCGCTCGGCCCCGGGCTCATCGGCGACGCCGGCGAGCGCGAGCACGTGAGCGTGAGCCAGGTGCTGGACGCGGCAAAGGTGTACGCGGCCGCCGCGGCGGCCGGCGCGTCGTGACGGCCTACGTGCTGCGCCGGATTCTCGCGCTGATCCCGTTGCTGCTGGCGGTGTCGGCGCTGGTCTTCGTGGCGCTCCGGTTCGCGCCGGGCGATCCCGCCGTGCTGATGCTTGGACAGGACGCGACGCCCGCCGGCATCGCGCAGGTCCGGCATGAGCTTGGCCTGGACCGGCCCCTGCCCGCCCAGTACCTCGGGTTCGTCGCCGGAGCGGTGGAGGGCAATCTGGGCCGGTCGTTCGAGACCAAGCGGCCGGTGATCGGCGAACTGGGACGGACGTTTGGGGTCACGTTCGTCCTTGCCACCCTCTCGGTCGCGCTGGCGACGATCGTCGGCATGACGGTCGGGTGTATCTCCGCACTCCGCCGGTACAGTTGGATCGACTATCTCGCGAGGGGGATCGTCCTCGGCGGGGTCTCGATCCCGATCTTCTGGCTCGGCCTGCTGTTGATCTCGTGGTTCGCGATCAAATTCCCGATCTTTCCGGTCTCCGGCTGGGGCACGCCCCAGCAGGTGGTGCTGCCGGTCGTGACGCTCGCCGCGTTTCCCCTGGCCGCGATCGCGCGGATGACCCGTAGCAGCGTGCTCGAGGTGGTCGCCTCCGACTACGTCCGGACCGCCCACTCGAAGGGCTTGGGCGGCGGGCGAATCGTCGCCCGCCACGTCCTCAAGAATGCGCTGGTGCCCGTGACGACCGTGATCGGTCTCCAGTTCGGCGCGGTGCTGGCCGGGGCGGTGCTCACCGAGTCGGTGTTCGCGCTGCCGGGATTGGGGACACTGCTGCTGACGGCGGTGCTCGCGCGCGACTACGCGATCATCCGCGGCGCCATCCTGTTGGTTGCCGGGGTGTTCGCGGTGATCAACCTCGCCGTCGATGTGGCGTATGCCTACCTCGACCCGAGGATCCGCTACGCGTAGCGCCGATGCGCCCCGGCGACGTGCGGGCCGCGGTTTCCTGCGCGAGATGTGGCCGCGGCTGCGCCGGGACCGCGCGGCTGCGGTGGGCCTCGCGGTGGTGGTCCTGGTCGTTGTGATGGCGGCCGTGGGGCCGTTCGTCTCGAGCCTCAACCCGACTGCGCAGGTGCTCGCGCAGCGCGCCGCGCCGCCGGGCGCCGCGGGGTGGTTCGGGCGCGACGCGCTCGGACGGGACATGCTCGCGCGCGTGGTCGACGGCGCGCGTTTCACGCTTGGCGGCGCCGCGGCGGCGACGGCGATCGGCCTGTGCGTCGGCGCGCCGTTTGGGATGCTGGCCGGCTACTACGGGGGCTGGTCCGACGGGCTGGTGATGCGCGTCACCGACCTCCTGCTCGCGTTCCCGTACTTCCTCCTGGCGATTCTCATTGTCGCGGTCGTGGGGTCGGGCCTGTGGACGGCGGCGGCGGCGGTCGGAATCACGAAAATGCCGCAGTACGTCCGGGTGGTGCGCGGGTCAGTGCTGCAGGTGCGCCGCCAGGAGTACGTCGAGGCGGCGCACGCCATGGGCGCGTCCGACCTGCGCGCGATGCGGCGGCACGTGCTCGCGAACGTCATGGCGCCGATCATCGTACTCGCGACGGTCGGCCTCGGCGGGGACGTGCTCGCGATCGCGGGGCTGAGCTTCCTCGGGCTCGGCGCGCAGCCGCCGGTGCCCGAGTGGGGCCTGATGGTCAGCGACGGGCGCGACTACCTGTTCGATGCGCCGCACATCATGGTGATTCCCGGAGTGTTCCTGATGACGCTTGTGCTGGCGCTGAACCTGTTCGGCGACGGCCTGCGGGACGCGCTCGACCCGAGGCTGTCCCGATGAGACGCGGCGGCCGGGCGCCGCGTCCGGCCACAGAGGAGGTGCCGCGGCCATGCGGTTTGGGATCGGACTGACGCCGGTGGCGGCGCACGACGAGAACGTGCGGCTGTCTGTCTTGGCGGAGACGCTCGGGTTTGACGTCGTGTGGATTCCGGACGAACGTTTCTACCGCGACTGCTACGTGACGCTCGCGGACGTCGCCGAGCGCACCACCCGCGTGGCGTTGGGGCCGTGCGTGACGGACCCGTACTCGCGCCATCCGGCGCTGACCGCGGCGGCGATAGGAACCGTGGACGAGCTGGCCGACGGTCGCGCGATCCTCGGTATCGGCGCGGGCGCCTCCGGCTTCTCCGCGATGGGGATGACGCGCGACCGCCCGGCCACGGCGATCCGCGAGGCGATCGCGCTGATCCGCCGGCTGCTGGCCGGGGAGCGCGTGACGCAGGAGGGCCAGATCGTGCGCGCGTTCGGTGCGCAGCTGGACTTTCCGGCGCGCGCGTCGATCCCGGTCTACATCGCCGGCCGCGGCCCGCGCATCCTGGAGCTGGCGGGGGAGATCGCCGACGGCGTGATCATCGGCGCGCTGGCGTCGCCGTCGACGTATGCGTACGCGACGCGCCACATCCGCGCGGGGGCGGCCCGCAGCGGACGCAGCCTCGAGGGGTTTGAGACGATGCTGTGGCTGCACACCGCGTTCGCGGCCGACGGCGCGCGCGCCCGGGACGCCGTCCGCACGATCGTCGTCGGCGTGCTGGTGTCGTCGCTCCCGGTGCTCGACGATCTCGGGGTCGTGCTGCCGCCAGGGCTCCGCGAAGAGCTCGCGACCGTGACCTACGGGATGCATTCCGAGAGCATGCTGCGGGCGGCATCGCACGTCCCCGACGACGTGCTGGCGCACTTTACGATGGCGGGGGATGCTGCGGTCTGCCTCCGCCGGGTCGCGGAGCTCGAGCACCAAGGGGTCACACAGATCGGCGTGTTGCCGTGGGTCGTCCCCGGGCAGACGCTCGAACAGTTCATGACGGAGTTCGCCGGGGCCGTGATGGGTCCGTATCACCGCGATCATCCCGGCACGCGGCACTAGCTGCAGGTCAACACTGGGGGGGTGTTCTCGATGGGATATCGTGGGACGCATCGATCGTGGTGGATCGCGTCGGCGGCGGTGGCCGCGCTGGTGGTGCTGGCGCTGCTCGTGACGGCCGGCGGCACCTTGGCGCAGACTCCTGCGCCGGGCGGCAGCGTGTCGATTGCGTTCGGCACGGACGCGCTGACGCTCGACCCGCATAACTATAAGGCGGCGACGGACGTCGTCGTGAGCAACCTGATCTTCGACACGCTGGTGCAGTTTGATCTGAACCTTCACATCCGCCCCGCGCTCGCGCTGGATTGGCTCGAGCTGACCCCGACGTCGTGGCGGTTCGACCTCCGGCAGGGGGTCAAGTTCTCGGACGGGACCCCGTTCAACGCGCAGGCGGTGAAGACGAGCATGGAGCGGGCCGGCGGCGGCGCCGCGGAGCGCGGGGTACGTCGGGATCATCGCCGGTGTGGACATCGTGAACGACTACCGCATCGTCATCCGGCTCAAGCGTCCGTTCGCGCCGTTTCTCCAGAACCTCTCGGCGCCCGTGGCCGCGGTGCTGAGCCCGTCGGAACTCCGTCCGGGCGCCCCCGATCCCAACACGCATCCGGTCGGCACTGGCCCGTTCATGCTCGCGGACTGGACGCCAAACCAGCAGCTGCGCCTGGTACGCAACCCCACCTACTGGGGACGGAAGCCGTATCTCGACCAGATCGTGTTCCGGACGATCCCCGACGACAGCACTCGGTACCTCGCGTTCCGGGGTGGGCAGGTCGACATCATCTCGAACCCGCCGGCCAACCTTGCGAACCAGATCCGGAGCACGCCCAACCTGACCCTGGATATCAGTCCGTCCACCCGCGACGTCCGCGTGGGGTTTACCGTCACGAAGCCGCCGTTCGACAACGTCAAGGTGCGGCAGGCGCTCGCGATGGCCATCGACCGTGGACCGATCATTAAATATGTGCTGAACGGGCTCGGCCGGGAGGCGAAGTGCGGGATGATCCCGCCAGAGATCATGCCGACGACGCCCGTGCCTCGACGTGCCGTTCGACGCGGCGAAGGCGAAGCAGCTGCTGGCGGAGGCGGGGTTCCCGAACGGATTCACCACGGAGTTCTGGACGCCTGAGGGCCGCTACCTCGGCGACCGGCAGATCGCCGAAACGGTCCAGCAGCAGCTCCAGCAGATCAACGTGAAAGCCGATGTGAAGGTGATGGAGTGGGGCGCGTACCTTGACGCCCTCGCGCGGCACCAGGGTCCGATCTTTCTGATCGGTTGGGGCTGGATCACCGGCGACCCGTCGCAGGCGATGGCGCAGAACTTCCAGTCGCACTCACCGTTCAACTACTGGGACTACAACAACCCCGAGTTCGACAAAATGCTGACCGACGCGGAGGCGTCGGACGATCCGATCGCACGGCAGAAGATGTACGACCAGATGGAGTCGATCCTCCTGGTACGGGACACCGTCGCCAAGGAGATCTACTACACCAACAACATCTACGGCGTGAACAAGCGCGTCCATGGCTTCCACGGTACCCCGGTCGAGCTGGTCGACTTCAGCCAGACCTGGGTGACCAAGTAGCGACACACGGGAGGCCGCACGATGGATGACGTGTTCACGAAGTCGGAATATGAGGGGCGCCTCGCCCGTGCACGTGCGGCGATGTCGAAGGCCGGCATCGATGCGCTCCTCGTCACCGCGAATCGGAATCTGACCTATCTCACGGGCTACCGCACGAATCTGTTTGCCAGCACGTTCCGGCCGTTCACGGCGGTGATCCCGCTGGCGTCGGACCCCGTGCTCCTGCTCCCGAACCTCGAACTGTGGCAGGGTGAGGCGACCGGCTGGCTCGCCGACGTACGGGGCTGGGGTGTCGGGATGGGCTCGGTTGCCCGCGATCCGCTCGAGCTGATCAAGGTGGTGATGGACGAAAAGCGTCTGGCTGGCGGCCGCATCGGCATCGAGCAGACCCGCGGACAGCGGCTCGGCATGACGCTCGAGCAGTTCGGGCGGCTGCAGGCACTCCTGCCGGCCGCGACGTGGGTCGACAGCGCGTCGATCCTGTGGGACCTACGCATGATCAAGTCTCCCCAGGAGGTCGCCTACATGCGGGAGGCGTGCCGCATCACCGACGCCGGCATCGTCGCGGCGCTCGAGGTGATGCGGGCCGGGGTGACCGAGCGCGACCTTCAGGTGGTGATGGGGACCACGATGATGCGCGAGGGCGCGGATACCGTGCGCTCCCTGAGCATCGCCTCGGGCCCGCAGCGGTACGCGATGTTGAACGCCCCGGCGACGACGCGGAAGCTATCGCATGGCGAGATGGTCACGTTCGACTGCGGCGCGGTCTACAACGGCTATCACGGTGACCTGACCCGGGGATTTTTCATCGGGGAGCCGAGCGACCGGCAGCGCCGGTTCTACGAGGACAGCGCGGAGATCTTTTGGGATGCGGTGCGGGCGGTCCGGCCGGGTATCACCTGCGAGGAGCTGGACCGTCAGGTCGAAGAGTCGATCGTGCGCCGCGGCTATCGCGAGTATATGCTGCACCGAACGGGCCACAGCCTTGGGACCGAGGTTCACGAAGAACCGTCGATCGGGCCCGGCGTAAAGGTGACGCTCGAACCGGGCATGGTGCTGGCGATCGAGCCCGGCATCTACGACTTCAGCATTGGTGCGTTTCGCATCGAGGACAACGTGGTCGTCACCGAGACGGGGTACGACATTCTTTCGAACGCGCCGCGGGAGTTGATCGTCCGATGACCGGCTCCGCGATCAGCGTCGGGGTCGGATTGCTGCCCGCGCTGCCGGTCCGCGAGCTGGCCGACGCCGCCGCCGAGGCGGAGGCGCGCGGCTTCGATCACATTTGGGTGCCGGACGAGCGGTTCTTTCGCGACGTCATGGTCACGCTGACCGCCGTCGCGCGGCGCACCCGTACCGCCCTGTTAGGACCGTGCGTCACCGATCCGTTCGTGCGGCATCCTGCGATCACCGCGACGTGTCTCGCCACGCTGCAGGAAGCATCGCACGGACGGGTCGTCGTGGGGCTCGGTGCGGGAATCAGTGGATTCGAAGCGATGGGCACGGTGGCGCGTCGTCCGGCCGCGTCGATCCGGGCCACCGTGCGGCTTCTGCGCACCGTGTTCGCCGGCGGACAGGTCGCGATGGACGCGCCGGTCCATTTTCACGGCGGTATCGACTTTGGCCCCGTACCGGTACCGCCCATCTACGTCGCGGGCCGGGGCCCGCGGATCTTGGAGGTCGCGGGCGAAGTCGCGGATGGGGTAATGTTGGGCGGGCTTGCCAGTCCCGCGGCTGTCGCCCGAGCGATGGTGCCGGTGGAGGCGGGGCTCCGGAAGGCGGGCCGCACGCTCCGCGACCTGCGGGTCGCGGCGTGGACACATACCGTCATCGGGACGGACCCGCGCCGCGTCCGGCGCCGAGCGCGTCTCGTGGTCTTCGGCATCCTGCTGTCGAGCCGCGACGTGCTCCCGGCCTTCGGTATCACGCTGCCCGGACCGCTCGAGGCGGTGATGGCGAAAGTTCGCTACGGCGACCACTGGGCGCTCGACGACGACGTGTTGGGGTTGATCCCCGATGCGGTGGTCGACACGTTTACCGTTGCCGGGACGCCGCCTGAATGCCTCGCGAAACTACGCGCGCTCGCGGCCGCCGGAGTATCTCATTTCGCCCTCCGGCTCTGGCCGATTGACGATGCGGGTCCGCTCACGCCGATGCGCGTCTTTGCCGACCATGTGCTGGAACGCCTTGTTGGATCGGGGGCGGACGCGTGACCGCGGCGCGAGCTGACCTCGGTCCGCAGGAATGGCGCGGGTCGTGCGGCCGCTAGAAGCCCCAACTGCGGACGCGCCGCGGTTCGGCTCGAAAGGCGCTGCGGCCGGGGGTGGCGATCATGCCGGCAGCGTAGACGGGACCGTCCATGGGGCCGAGGTATCGCAGGGCCAGTTCGCGAGCTACGCGCTCGGCTTCGTCCGGCACGAACTCGACGATGCACTCGATCTCGATGCCCTGACGGCCCTCTGGTTCGGCGTCGTCGACGACGAACGTCGCGCGCGGATCGCGGAGAAGATGCCTGGCCGTGCGGCGCGTCGTGACCGTGGTGAAGTAAAACGCGCCGTTTGCCAATTGATACCAGACGGGAATGACGTGGGGAATGGCATGCGCGCCGACGGTCGCGAGGTGCGCGAGCCGCGGCTGCTGAAGGAATGCGCGCTGCGCGTCGGTCAACATTAGTTCACCGATCTGCTCCGGAGACTGCGGGGCCGTTCCACAGAGTACCATACGTGACGAGTGACCGCGACGGTGGGCGGCCGGGCGCGACCGTGGTGGGCGGGTTCCTGGGAGAGACCGGCGGTCGACCGGTCCAGGCCAAGGCTAAGCGGCCGGATATTCGGGAGGAGGCTGAGGGGTGATGGCGGTCAAGGATGGCT
>CAWBBU010000024.1:0-9757 GCA_963787105.1 uncultured Bacillota bacterium | reverse complement strand
GGGCGGGACAAATCGCGCTGATATCCCGCGTGGAAGTGTCGCAGGCGGAGACCGCACTGCGGTGGCGCGGCGAGGACGTCTTGAGCTTCTCGCGGCTCGGAGCGCTCGCGCAGCGCCTCGGAGCGGACCGTCTTGTCGTGGGGTGGATCACGCTCTTCTCATTCAACCCTCAGAACAATGGGGCGGCGGCAGGCGGTCAGTATCTCGGCACGGTCAATCTGGTCGTGCAGATCTTCGACGCGGCCGAGGGGCGTCTCGTTTGGCAGACGACGGGACCGCGCTCGGGCAGGGGATCATTCTCGGGCGGGTGATGCAGGAGGTCCTGCATCAGGCGATCGTCCCGACCGTGGCGCCGACGCTCGCGGCCCTGCTCGCCGGCGGGACCTAACCGGGTCGCCGCTCCCGCGGCCGTCATGCGCCGCCGCGGTCCGGCGCGCTGCAACAGGAGGAACGACCTCGGCGGCGTACATAGATATGTAGGTCGCTCGTGGGCTGGAACTCCGTCGCCTTGGGCCCAGGACCCGGGGCTCGCACTCCGGCGAAAGGGGAGGCCGCAAATGGCGAAGGTCTTGCTCGACTGCCCGGCGTGTCACGCGATGGTGGAAGCAAGCGGCCGCTTCTGTCCTCGCTGTCGGGTGTTCCTCGCCAACGTCTCGGTCGGGCGCAGTGCAAGCCCGATACGAAGGCTCGGGGCCACGGTGCTCGACTGGGGCGTGTTGATCGCGGCCACCGAGGTGACGATCGGGAACGTGCGGGCCCCGTCGATGGTCGCCGGCGGGGCGGCGCTGGTCCTCCTGGCGTACTTGGCGTGGTGGCTCATTCTATTATCGGACGGCGCGAGTCCGGGAAAGCGCCTGTTCCGGATTCAGGTGATCGACGACAGCGGCAATCCTCCGAGCTTCTTCACGATGGTCATTCGCGAGTGGTTCGGCAAGGTGCTGTCGGCCGCGATCTTCGGACTCGGGTTTATCTGGGCCCTGTTCGACGACAATCACCAGGCGTGGCACGATAAGATCCTCGGGACGTATGTCGTCGAGACCGACCCGGTCGAAATCCTGCCGGTCCGCCAGTCCGGCACATCGCCGATGCCGCCGGCCGCCACGACCATGGGCGGGGTCCGAAGAATCTAGCGCGCCGTTCGCGCGCCGTCGCACGCGTCCCCGCGCACCTGGGCGCCGTTGACCGGCTCTGTGGAAGGTGTCGCGCCGGAACCGCGCCGAACGCGCCGCCGAGCCTGCCGTGATGCTCGACCGCCTATTGTCGATCGCGCCAGATGCATGTCATGTGGTGGCGGAGGGAACCTGTGGCGACCTATCAGGCAAAGATAGCGTACGGGCTCGAGGAGCGTCGGCCGTGGACGAATCTGCCGTTTCCACGGGCGGAGTATGAGCGCCGGATCGCCGAGGTGCAGGCGAAGCTCCGGGCCGAGCGCCTGAGCGCGCTCGTCGCGTTTTCGAACCGGGGCGACCCGGGGCCGTCCGGTACCTGTCGAATTTTGAGGCCGGACCCGGTGACACGGTGGTGGTCGTGCCGGTCGACGGGGCGCCGATGCTGTCGACCAACTGGCTGATGCACGGCGAGCCGATGCACACGTCGATCTGGGCGACCTGGCTCGACGATGCGCGTCCCGCCGAGCGTCCCGGCATGGCGAAGAGGCTTGAGACGACCGTTTCGGGCCACACGGCCGACCGCCTCCAGGAGGCGCGGGCCGACCGCGGGCGCGTCGGCCTCGCCGGCGGCCCGATCTTGCCGTACCGCTTCATGGAGGATCTGCGCGAGCGGCTGCCGCGCGTCGCGTGGGTGCCGGCGGACGACCTGCTCTTTGGCGTCCGGGCGAAGAAGTCCGCGCCGGAGATCGAGGCGATGCGGCGGGCCGCGTGGATTTCCGGGCGCATGCACGAAGCGGCGCTCGCGGCGCTGGCCCCGGGCGCGCGCGAGCGCGACGTCGCGGCCGCCGCGCACGCCGCCGCTTTCAAGTGAAGGCGCGGATGCGCTCGCGTTCGACAGCGCGGTGGCGACCGGGCCGCGCGCCGGCCTCAAGCACTGCGCGCCGAGCGACCGGGTGATCGAGCAGGGCGACATGGTGTTCCTCGACATGGCCGCGATGTACGAGGGGTACTTCGCGGACGTCTCGCGCAGCACCGTCGTCGGGACGCCGACCGACGAGCAGCGGCGGTTCCTCGATACCGGGCTCGCGATGTTCGAGGCGGCGCTCGCGAAGGCCGGTCCCGGCGTGCCGGTGCAGGAGCTGATCGCCGCGGCGCGCGAGATCGCGGAGCGCGAAGGCTACGCGGCGGACTACATGCCGAAGGGGTTCGGCCACGGTCTCGGGTGCTCGCTGTTTGAGCTGCCGTCCCTGCGGCCGACGACGACCTCGATCCTCGAGCCCGGCAACACGTTCGCGCTCGAGCCGATGCTGGTGCGGACGCATTTCGGCACCGCGTGCATCGAGGAGACGGTCCTCATCACGGACGACGGCGCGGAGCCCTTGTCGGGCTGTCCGCTCCGCGTGTGGTAGCCCCCGTGCCGGACTCCGGGACGGCCGCGGGCGGACCGCATCCCGGCGAGGCGCTCACGTACCAGAGCGGCGGCCGGGAGCTCCTCGCGCACCGCTACCGCCCGCGCGGACAGGGGCCGTTTGCGGCCGTCGTCGTCAATCACGGCAGCGGGCTCGAGCAGGACACGAAGCCCGGCGTCGCCGAGGTGCTGACCGGTGCCGGGTACGTGGTGTTGGTGGCGCGCCGGCGCGGGTACGGCGGCTCGCCGGGACCCTCCCGGCTCGACGAGGTGACGGCACCCGGCGGCAGCCCCGCTTATGACGCGCAAGTGTGCGCGCGGCTGCTCGCGGAAAGCGACGACGTGCTCGCGGCGCTCCGATTCGTCCGGGCGATGCCCGAGGTGGATCCGGCCCGGACCGCGGTGATGGGGTCGTCGTACGGCGGCATCAACTCGCTGCTCGCGGCCGCCCGCGACCACGCCGTCGCCGCCTGCGTCTCGTTTGCCGCCGCGGCGATGAGCTGGGGACCCGTGCCCGGGCTGCGGCCGTTTCTGCTCGAGTACGCACAGGCGATCCGCTGTCCCGTGCTGCTGCTGCAGGCGGAGAACGACTTCGATCTCGCGCCGTCCGCAGCACTCCTCGAGTGCCGACAGGCGGCCGGCGGCGTGTGCGAGCGGCATCTCTTCCCGCCGTTCGGCGCCGATCAGCGCGAAGCGCACCAGATCTGGGTCCACGCGCCGCACCTGTGGGCGCCCGTGGTGCTGCCGTTTCTCGCGCGCTATCTCGGCGGGGCGTCCCGGTGACGGAGCCCCGCCGCGCCCACGAGAGCAGCGCCTATCGGCCCCGGGTCGCCTACGATCTGGACGCCCGCCGGCCCTATCTCGTGCAGCCGTTTTCGGACGCGGAGTACGACCGGCGCGTGGCCGCGGTCTGCCGGGCGATGACGCACGCCGGCCTGCGGGCGCTGTGCGTGTACGGCAGCGCCGGCGCTCCCTCGGCCGTCACCTATCTGACGAACTTCGCGCCCGTGTTCGGCAGCGCGTTCGCGGTGGTCCACGCCGACGGCCGCGTGATCCTCGCGACCGATTCCGTGCTGCACGGCGAGCCGATGCATTCCATGATCTGGATGTGCCGGGTCCCGGACGTCCGCATCGCGCTCGGTCCCGTGTACGGGGGGGCCACCGATCAGGTGGCGCTCTTGGCCGCCGACGCGGTGGGGCAGGCCCAGCCTGTGGGACTGGTCGGCACGTCGATCGTGCCGTACCCGATCTATGCGGCGCTCGCGTCGCGCGTGCCGTCGCTGCTCGCGGCGGACGACGTGCTCGCGGCCGTGCGCGTCGAGAAGAGCGACGAGGAGATCGCGGTGATGCGCCACGGGGGGCAGATCGCCGATGAGGCCATGGCGGCCGCGCTCGGCCGGACGGACGCCGGGGTCGAGGAGACCGTCGTGGCCGCGGGTGCCGTCGAGCGGCTGCACGCGCGCGGCGCGCGGGAGGCCTTCGCGACCTGCGTGGTCGGCGGCGCGCAGGCCGGTCTGAAGCACGGCGTCCCGCGGCGCCAGGCGCTCCGCGATGGGGAGCTGGTATTTCTCGACCTCGGCGCCGCGTTCGGCGGGTACTGCACCGATACGAGCCGGTGCACCGCCGTCGGCCGGGCCGCGGGGAAGTCGCGCGCGCTGCTCGAGATCGGCCTGGCCCTGTATCACGCGGGCCTCGAGCACGTCCGGCCGGGTGCGACGATCGATGACGTGTCGCGCGCGCTCCTTCGCGTCGTCGCCGGGACCCCGTATGAGTCGTACTACTGCTCCGGCGGATTTGGGCACGGGATCGGGATGAGCGTGATCGAGGTCCCGGGTCTCTACGCCGGCAATACGATGGTGCTGCGCCCCCGGATGACCGTGGCCTACGAGCCGATGGTCGTCATGGAGGGCCTGGGGACCGGGGTCGTCGAGGATACACTGGTCGTCACCGAGACGGGATACGAGCGGCTCACGAGCTCCCCGATCGTGACCTGGACCACCTAGCGTTCATCGACCCGGCACGGCAGGGACCGGGGGCGTGAGATTCGAACCGTCACGGGATACGCGACGGCAGGGGAGGGGTCCGATGATCCGACGGCTGTGGACAGGGATATGCATCGCGCTGCTGGTGGCGGCTGCCACCGGCCCGTGGGCGGGATCCGCGCTCGGCCAGGCGCCGCCGATGTTCCGGACGCCGCTCGGAGGGGAGCCGCCGACGCTTGATCCGTATTTTGCGATCGACTCGTCGTCGGCGCCGATCGTCTTCCTGATGTACGATTCGCTCGTCTCGCTCGACAGCACCGGCAAGCTGCTGCCCGCGGCCGCCAGGAGCTGGGACATCTCGCCGAACGGACTCATCTACACGTTCCACCTGCGGGACAACATGTACTTCCACAGCGGGCGCAAGGTGACCGCGGCCGACTGGAAGTGGTCGCTCGAGCGGATGAGCGCTCCGGCGCTCAAGCCGCCGGTCGGGGATTTTGTGGTGACCGGGATTCAGGGGTATGACGCGTACGAGGCGGGCGCCCCCGGCATCGCGGGGATCCAGGCCCCGGATCCGCTCACGCTCGTCATCACGCTCAACCCGGAGCGCCGGGGCGGCTTCCTCAACCGGCTCGCGTATTACGCCGCGGTGGTCGCCGACCGGAACGTGATCGAGCGGGGTGGGACCAGCTGGTTTGCGACCCAGGACGCCGGATCAGGCCCGTTCATGTTCAAGGAGTGGGCGCACAACGACCACATCACGCTCGTGAGCAATCCGAAGTACTACCAGGGCGCCCCGAAGATCGCCGGGGTGAGCGTGCCGATCGTCGTCGACAGCTCTACGCAGCTGTCCGAGTATCTCTCCGGCCAGCTCGACTTTGTCGCGGTGCCGCTCGGCGACTTCCAGCGGATCAGCACGGATCCAACGCTCAAGCAGCAGCTGCTCGTCTACACGCGCGCCCAGGTGCTGTTCCTCGGGCTCAACCCCCGCGCGTACCCGCCGTTTCAGGATGTGCGGGTGCGGCGCGCATTTGCGATGGCGATCGACAAGGCGAAGATCGCGCAGACGGTGTTCTTCGGGTTCTACACGCCGGCGAATGCGATCGTGCCGCCCGGGATCCCGGGATACTATCAGGGCTACAAGGGGCTTCCGTATGACCCCGCGGGGGCGAAGAAGCTCCTCGACGAGGCGGGCGTCAGCGGTAAGCTGCCGCCGCTCCAGATCGCGATGAACCCATTCGGTCCGGTGGCGCAGATGGAGGCGGAGCCGGTCGCGGCGATGCTCAAGCAGAACCTCGGCGTGGACGTGTCGCTGCAGCGCACGGAGTTCGCGACGTTCATCGGCAACCTGAACAAGCGCACGGTGTACCAGTCGTTCATGACCGGGTGGGCCGCGGACTACCTCGACTACAGCGACTACCTGGACGCGCTCCTGTACAGCAAGTCGCCGATCGACCGGGTCGAACTACATGAGTCCTGAGTTTGACAAGTTGGTGGACCAAGCGAACGCCGCGCCGAACGAGGCGCAGCGGACCGCGCTGTACCACCAGGCGGAGGCGCTCGCGGTGACCGACGCGCCGATGGTCCCGATGTTTTTCTCGAACTTCGCGTATCTCAAGAAGCCCTACGTGCAGGGCCTCCAGACCTCGCCCGCGGTCAACGGCTGGCTGCCGTTTACGAAGGTGTCGATCGTCAAGTAACCCGCCCGGCGGTCGGGGTGTCCGCCCCGGCCGCCGCGGCTCGGCCCCCCATGGTCCGCTATGTCGCGTACCGCCTCGGATTGGCGATCCCCCTGTTTCTCGGGGCGGCGCTCTTGATCTTCCTCGCCGGCCACCTTGCCCCGGGCGACCCGGTCGAGACGATGCTGGGGGACCGGTACAATCCCGCCACCGCCGCGGTGCTCCGCCATCAGCTCGGATTGGACCGGCCGCTCTCGGTGCAGTTCGGCCGGTACGTCACCGGGCTGGTCCGCCTCAATTTCGGGACCTCGTACGTCAATCCGAGCCTTCAGGTGAGCGACCTGGTGGGGCACGCGCTGCCGATCAGCCTGCGCCTCGCGAGCCTCGCGGTGCTGGTCGCGGCGCTCGGCGGGACGCTCTTGGGCATCGCGGCGGCGACGGCGCGCTGGCCGGCGCTCGACCACGCGATCCAGGTCGGCGTGGTGCTCGGGTTGTCTGTCCCGAGCTTCGTCAGCGCGGCGGTGCTCGTGTATCTGTTCGCGCTGCGGTGGCCCGTGCTGCCGGTCGCGGGCTGGGGCCTTCCCGAGAACTACTTCCTTCCGGTCGCGGTGCTGTCGATCGCGCCGCTCGCGTTCATCGCGAGGATCGCGCGCTCGAGCGTCGGCCAGGCGCTGCTGGAGGACTACGTCCGCACGGCGCGTGGCAAAGGCCTCCGGGCGCGCCAGGTGCTGTTCCGCCACGTGCTGCGGAACGCGGCGCTGCCGGTGGTGACGACGATCGGCCTCGCCTTCGGCAACGCGATCGTCGGCGCGTTCGTCGTCGAGATTCTGTTCAATATCCCGGGCATCGCGCGGGTCGCCGTCAACGCGATTCTCCAGCGCGACTATACGGTGCTGCAGGCCGCGGTGCTGGTCTACACGGGCCTCTTCTCGGTCGTCAATCTGCTCGTCGATGTCTCCTATGCCTATCTCAATCCTCGCATCCGATACTGACACGACCGGGAGCTCGCGCGCGGCGCCGCCGGGCGGGTGGGCGCGCGTCGTCCGCTTCGCGCGGCACGACCGTGTGGCCGCGGCGGGGCTCGTGCTGCTTCTGGTGATCGTCGTGTTGGCCGTCGCCGGGCCGATGGCGTCGCGGTACGCGTACGACAGCGAGGACCTCGACAGTCTGTTCCGCGGCCCGAGTGCGGCGCACTGGCTCGGCACGGATCAGTTCGGGCGCGACACGTTTACCCGGGTCGCCTACGGCGCGCGCGTGTCGCTCGCCGTCGGCCTCTCCGCGGTCGCGGGCGAGTCGCTGCTCGGCGTCGCGTGGGGGACCGTCGCCGGATTCTACGGCGGGGCCGTGGATCAGGCGTTGATGCGGGTCGTCGACCTGCTGATCGGGTTTCCGACGATTCTGCTCGCGGTGCTGGTGACCGGCATCTTCGGTCCGACCCTCACGAACATTGTGATCGCGCTCATCATGACGGCGTGGCCGGCGACCGCGCGCCTGATCCGGAGCGAGGTGGTGTCGATCCGGGAGCGGGAGTACGTCGACGGCGCGCGCGCGGTCGGCGCGTCCGTGCCTCGAATCCTCGCGCGCCACGTCGTCCCGAACGTTGTACATCTGCTCATTGTGCGCGCGACCCTCGACGTGAGCTTCCTGATTCTCGCGGAGGCGACGCTCTCGTTTATCGGGATCGGCGTGCAGCCGCCGCGCCCAAGCTGGGGCCAGATGATCTTTGAGGGGTTCCAGTACCTGCGCACGCATCCTGCGCTCGTGATTGTGCCGGCGACGGCGCTGTCGCTGACGGTGATCTCATTCAACCTGGTCGGGGAAGCGCTGGCGGCGCTCCTGGATCCGCGCCGCCGGCGGGGCGTCGTGTGAGCCCGCGCGTGCGGCGCTGACGGTCACCCTGGCGCTCGAGGACGTACGAGCTGACGCGGCCGCTTCTCGACGGCCGGGTGCCGCTGCCGGACGTCTCGACGGTGGTCGTCGGCTCTGGCCCCCGCCACGAGCGGATGCTGCTCGAGCAGGCGTACGACGCCGCCGAGCTGTCGATGTCGTCGTACGTGCTCGCGCGCGCGCAGGGGGTCGCGCTGACCGCGGTGCCGGTGTTTCCGCGGCGACTGTTCGGGCCCTCGTGCGTGTACGTGCGGCGCGGCATCGGCCGCCCTGCGGACCTCCACGGCGGGCGGATCGGCGTGTACAGCCTGCAGTTCACGATGTCGGTCGTGGCGCGCGGGGACCTGCACCATTACCTCGGCGTTCCGATGGACGCCGTCACGTGGGTGCGGGCTGGCCGAGAGATCGTGCCGCACGCGTCCCCGCTCGCGGTCGAGGAGCGCCCGGGGGCCGATCTCTGGGGCCTGCTCGCTGAGGGTGCGATCGACGGCGTGATCTCGCCGGATGTGCCGGCGGCATTCGAGGAGGGACGGGTGGCTCGGCTATTCCCCGCGTTCGAGCCGGTGGAACGCGACCTGTACGCCGCGACGGGCGTGTACCCGATCATGCACGTCGTCGCGATGTCTCGCGCGGCGGTCAACCGGCGGCCCTCGATGCCGCAGGAGCTTTACGACGCGTTCGCGCGCGCGAAAGCGCTCGCCGGGCGCGCGCTCCGGCAGCCGTACGCGACCGGTCTCGTCTGGGGGCGGGCCGCGCTCGAGGATCAGGAGCGGTTGTTTGGCGACGCGTTTCCCTACGATCTCGGGCCGGCCAACCGACGGTCCCTCGCGCAGTTGATGCGCTACCAGGTGGAGCAGGGGCTGCTCGGGCACGTGCAAGACGTGGACACACTGTTTGCCCCGGTGGACCGGGGCACGCCGATGGGGGAGTGAGACGATGTGTACTCTCAATGAAGAGAAGGACGCGCACTATCTGCCGCACCTCACGTGGCCGGAGGTCGATGCGCTGCGGCGCCGCACCGACGTCGCGATCCTGCCGTTCGGGGCGATCGAACAGCACGGGCCCGCACTGCCGATCGGCACCGACACGCTCGGGGTGATCGCGGTGGCGCGTGCGGCCGCCCGCGAGGCCGACGCGCTCTGCGCGCCCATCTTGTTTCCGGCGCTGTCGAGCCACCACATGAAATTTCCCGGCACGATCACGTTGTCGGAGGAGACGTTCGGGCGGGTCGTGATGGAATCGGCGTCGTCGCTCGCGAGCCACGGGTTCCGGAGAATCGTGCTGGCCAACGGGCACGGCGGGAACGAGGCGGCGCTGGCCTATCTGGCCTACCGGATCACGCGGGAGACGGACGCCTCGGCCATGCTGTTCGGGATCGGGGAGCTGCGAAAGATCTACCTCACGGCGGAGATCGACAACCTCGACATCCACGCGGGGATCGGTGAGACGTCCAGCATGCTGTACCAGCAGCCGCAACTGGTGCGCCGAGACCGCGTGGAGCAGCCGACCATGACGCTCGACGCGTGGCGCGTGGCGCTCCTGCGCCGGGTACGAGACGACCCCAGCCTGCTGCGCTACATCACCCTTGGACTGCCGGCCGTGCATGAGATCTCGTCGAACGGGTGCATCACGTACGGGGATCCCAAGAAGGGCACGGCCGAGCGTGGTAAGGAACTGTTCGACGCGTACGTG
>CAWBBU010000023.1:0-86403 GCA_963787105.1 uncultured Bacillota bacterium | reverse complement strand
GAAGTACGGAGCGCTGGCAAAGTGTTCTGGGTGAGACACTAAAAGGGAGGCTGCGACGTGGCTGTCGTCAATCCGCTCGGAATCGATCTCGACCAGTATAAGTACGGCTTCCACGACCGTGAGACACCTACGCGTTCAAGTCCCAAAAGGGCCTGAACCGCGGGGTGATCGAGACGATCTCCCACATGAAGAGCGAGCCCGACTGGATGCGGGCCTACCGGCTCCACTCCCTCGGCGTCTTTGACAAGAAGCCGATGCCGATGTGGGGCGGGAACGTGGGCGAGATCAACTTCGATGACATCTACTACTACATGAAGCCGATGGAGAACCAGGGCAAGACGTGGGACGACGTGTCGCCGGACATTAAGCGCACGTTCGACCGTCTGGGCATCCCGGAGGCGGAGAAGAAGTACCTCGCGGGGGTCGGCGCGCAGTACGAGAGCGAGGTCGTGTACCACAGCCTCCGCGAGGAGTGGACGAAGCTCGGCGTGGTGTTCCTCGACATGGATTCCGCGCTGCGCGAGTATCCGGACATCGTGAAGGAGTACTTCGGCACCGTCGTGCCCCCGGAAGACAACAAGTTCGCGGCGCTCAACAGCGCGGTGTGGAGCGGCGGCTCGTTCGTGTACGTCCCGGAGGGCGTGCACGTGACGGTTCCGCTGCAGGCCTACTTCCGGATCAACACGCAGAACATGGGCCAGTTCGAGCGCACGCTGATCATCGCGGACGAGGCTCGCACGTGCATTACGTGGAGGGCTGCACCGCGCCGACGTACACCAGTGACTCGCTGCACAGCGCCGTCGTGGAGATCATCGTCAAAGAAGGCGCTCGCGTCCGGTACACGACGATTCAGAACTGGTCGAAGAACGTGTACAACCTCGTGACCAAGCGCGCGGTGGCGTACCGCGACGCGACGATGGAGTGGGTGGACGGGAACCTCGGCAGCAAGCTCACGATGAAGTATCCGAGCGTGTACATGCTGGAACCGGGCGCCAAGGCGGAGATCCTGTCGATCGCCTTCGCCGGCGCGGGCCAGCATCAAGATCCCGGCGGCAAGGTGATCCATGCCGCTCCGCACACCCAGTCGTCGGTCGTCAGCAAGTCGATCAGCAAGTCGGGCGGCCGGGCGGGCTACCGCGGGCTGGTGAAGGTGTACCCGGGTGCGCACGGCAGCAAGTGCGCGGTCCGCTGCGACGCGCTGATTCTGGACGATCAGTCTCGGTCCGATACGTATCCGACGATGGAGATCGACGAGGACGACGTCCAGGTGACGCACGAGGCGACGGTCTCCAAGGTGTCCGACGAGCAGCTGTTCTACCTGATGAGCCGCGGCATTAATCAGGACGAGGCGATGAGCATGATCGTGCGCGGATTCATCGAGCCGATCTCACGCGAGTTGCCGATGGAGTACAGCGTGGAACTCAACCGTCTGATTCAGTTGGAGATGGAAGGCTCGGTCGGCTAGCACCGCACGCCGTCCGGCGCGGGACATGACTTCGAAGGCGATGGGGAGGGCAGGGCGTCCGCCCTGCCCTCCCCGACCGTCGGCTCACGCGGAGGCACTGCGCGGGCCAGACGGGATGGAGGCGACACGTGAGCGATCCGCGTCAGGGGACAACCAGCACACTCAGCCGTGAGATGGTCCAGCAGCGCTCGGCCGACGCGCAGGAGCCGGCATGGCTTCGCGAGCGCCGCGCCGCGGCGTGGGATGCGTTCGTGCGCCTGCCGCTGCCGCCGTCGGCCGACGAGGAGTGGCGCCGGACGGACCTGAGCGCGCTCGACCTGGACGCGCTCGTGCCGCTCGGCGGCGGTGCGCGGCGGGAGAAACCGCCGGAGGCGCTGGTGCGGCTCGTCGGCGATCCGCTCGGGGCGTCCGCGATCCGGTTCGTCGTGAACGGCGTCGAGGTACAGGCACGCGTGGCGCCGGAGCTCACGGCGCGGGGCGTCGTGTTCACGTCGCTTGCCGACGCGGTGCGCACGCACGGCGATCTGGTCCAGCCGTATCTCGGCAGCATCGTCCGGGATGACGAGAACAAGTACCGGGCCCTGCACGGGGCGCTCTGGTCCGGGGGGACGTTTCTGTATGTGCCCGACGACGTTGAGGTCGATCTGCCGCTCGTCACCGCCACCCAGCTCGACCGCGACGGCGTCTTGTATTCGCCGCACACGCTCGTCGTCACCGGCGCACGCAGCCGAGTGACGCTCGTGGAGCTGTCCCAGTCCACGGAGGGGCATGCGCGCACGCTCGTCAATCCCGTCGTGGAATTGATCCCGAAGGCTGGCGCCCAGCTCCGCTACGTCAACCTGGAGGACTGGGGCCGCAACGTCTGGGAGACCGGGATGGTGCGGACGGTCGTTGAGCGCGATGCGACGGTCAACAGCCTGATGGTGGCGTTCGGGGCCGGGCTCGTGAAGACTAACGTCGAATCGCGGCTCGTGGCGCCTGGCGGCACCTCGGAGATGCTCGGCGTGCAGTTCGGAGACGGGACGCAGCACTTCGATTACCACACCCTGCAGGAGCACGCGGCGCCGAGCACCACGAGCGACCTGTTGTACAAGGGGGCGCTGAAGGACAAAGCCCGGTCCGTGTTCTCCGGCTTGATCCGTGCGGACGAAGGGGCCCAGAAGACCAACGCGTTCCAGCTGAACCGCAACCTGATCCTCTCCGAGGGCGCCCGCGCGGACAGCATGCCGAAGCTCGAGATCCTGGCGAACGATCTCCGCTGCACGCACGGCGCGAGTACGAGCCGCCTCAACGAAGAGCAGATCTTCTATCTGATGAGCCGCGGGCTTAGGCGCGCCGCGGCGGTGCGCATGATGGTGGATGGGTTCTTTGCGGAGATCTTCGACCGCATCCCGCTCGAGATGATCCGCGAGCGGCTCTCCCGCGCGATCGAGCAGAAGATGGGGGACTACGTGTGAGCGAGTTCGTACGCGTCGCGCGCACCGCGGACGTGCCGCCCGGGTCGGTCGTGCGGGTCGACGTCGACGGGCATCGCGTGGCGTTGGCCAACGTGGACGGCCAATTCTACGCGATCGATGATACCTGTACGCACGAGGACGCGTCGCTCTCCGAGGGCGGGATCGCCGGGGAGATCGTCGTCTGCCCCAAGCACGGATCCCGGTTTAACGTGAAGACCGGCCGGGTGATGTCGCTGCCAGCCGTGCGGTCGGTGGCGGTGTACCCGGTGCGGGTGGAAGGAGACACGGTCCTGATCTCGCCCGACGCGCAGACGACGAGCGGGGTGCCGCACCGGCGCTAGGAGGCACAGCCATGGCGATCTCGCGAGCGATCCGCGACGACTTCCCGATTCTCAAGCAGCGCGTGCACGGGAAGCCCCTCGTGTATCTGGATAGCGCGGCGACCTCCCAAAAACCCCGTCAGGTGCTGGACGCGTACCTCCGCTTCTACGAGGAATACAACGCGAACGTGCACCGCGGGGTGTACTCGATCGCCGAGCGCGCGACCGAGGCGTATGAGGCCGCCCGCGCCACGATCGCCCGGTTCATCGGCGCCGCGGGCCCGGAAGAGATTATCTTCACGCGCAACGTCACCGAGTCGCTGAACCTGGTCGCGTACTCGTGGGGCCGGAGCCACGTCGGGCCCGGCGATGAGATTCTGCTGACCGAGATGGAGCATCACAGCGACCTCGTGCCCTGGCAGTTCGTAGCGCGCGAGCGCGGGGCGCGCCTGCGGCATGTGCCGTTCGATGCCGAGGGCCGGCTCGAGATGGACGAGTTCCGCCGCCTCCTCAACGAGCGGACGAAGGTCGTGGCCCTCACTCACATCAGCAACACCCTCGGGACCGTCAACCCGATCGCGGAGATCGCCCGCGCGGCTCGTGCGCAGGGGGCCATCGTCGTGGTCGACGGCGCGCAGAGCGCGCCCCACCGGCCGGTCGATGTGCAGGCGCTCGGCTGCGACTTCTTCGGATTTACCGGGCACAAGATGCTGGCGCCGATGGGGATCGGCGTGCTCTGGGGCCGCCGCGACCTCCTCGAGCGGATGGAGCCATTTCTCGGCGGCGGCGAAATGATCAGCGACGTCTGGCTCGATCACGCCACGTGGAACGAGCTGCCGTGGAAGTTTGAAGCCGGGACGCCGAACGCGGCGGGGGCGGTTGCGCTTGGCGCCGCGGTCGATTACCTCGAGCGGCTCGGCATGGACGCCGTCGCGGCGCACGAGCGCGAGATCACGGAGTACGCGATGGCGCGCCTGCGCGAGGTGCCGGGGATCGAGCTGCTGGGGCCGCCGAGCGGCGACCGCGGCGGGGTGGTGGCATTTTCGATGGACGGCGTGCATCCGCATGACATCGCGCAGGTGCTCGATGGGGAAGGGGTCTGCGTACGCGCCGGACATCACTGCACGAAGCCGCTGCACCGCAAGCTCGGGATCGGCGCGTCCGCCCGCGCAAGCTTCTACGTGTATACCATTCCCGAGGAGATCGACGCGCTGGTCGGCGCGCTGCGCCGGGTGCGGGAGCTGTTTCGTGTCGCTTGACGACCTGTACCGCGAGGTGATCCTCGATCACTACAGCCACCCCCGCAACAAAGGGGTCGTGGACCCGGCGGACGTGACCCGGGAAGGGGCCAATCCGTTGTGCGGGGACGAGATCCGCGTCTCCCTGCGGGTGCGCAACGGCGTCGTGGAGGACGTGCGGTTCGACGGGAAAGGCTGCTCGATCAGCCAGGCCTCCGCGTCGATGATGACCGAGCAGCTGAAGGGCCAGCGCGTCGAGGACGCGGCGCGGCTGATCGCCGCCTTCAAGTCGATGATGCACGGCGGCACGATTCCGCCGGAGGGACTCGGCGATCTCGAGGCGCTGCAAGGCGTGCGCAAGTTCCCGGTGCGGGTCAAGTGCGCGACGTTGCCCTGGGTCACGTTCGAGATGGCGCTCGAGGACCTGCCCCCCGCGCCGTAGCCGCGGCCGCGGGCGCGATTGCAGGGGACCCGTCCTGATGTTAGGGTGGTCGTGGACTTCGAGGACGCAGGAGGCGTGATGTCGACCGACGTGCCGGGAACGACCGGAGCGCCGCCGGCCCGCACCAGGATCGCCCCGATGGCGCAGGCCGTGGAGATCCTGGACAGCGTGCCGGGCGGCGGGCTGATCTTGACGACGATCGAGGGCGCCCTCAACTGGGGACGCGCGTCGTCGCTGTGGCCGCTGACGTTTGGGCTCGCGTGCTGCGCGATCGAGATGATGGCCGCATTTGCGAGCCGGTTCGATCTTGACCGCATGGGCGTCATCCCGCGGGCGACCCCGCGGCAGGCCGACCTGATGATCGTCGCGGGCCGGTGCTCGATTAAGATGGCGCCGATCGTCCGCCGGCTGTGGGAGCAGATGCCGGAGCCGCGGTACGTGATTTCCATGGGGTCATGCGCGACGTGCGGCGGTCCGTTCTTCTACGACAACTACTCGATCCTCAAGGGCATCGATCAGGTGGTCCCGGTGGACGTGTACGTGCCGGGATGTCCGCCGCGGCCCGAGGCGCTGATCGAGGGCATCTTGAAGCTGCAGGAGCGCATCAAAGTGGAACCGTTCCTACGGCGGCAGGCCTTCGCCGCGCTCGAGGCGCAGGCCGGCCCGCGGTAGGACGCGTCGCGCTCGATCGGCAGGGTGAAAGGCAGAGGGGGACGCGGTGGCGCTTCGAACCGAAGAGCTGATGCTCAATATGGGGCCGCAGCACCCCAGCACCCACGGGGTGCTGCGTCTCGTCGTCACGCTTGACGGGGAGAATATCCGCGACGTCCGGCCGGATATCGGCTACCTGCACTCGTCGGTCGAAAAGATGATGGAGCACCGCACCTACGTGCAGAACGTGGCACTGACCGACCGCGGGATGGACTATCTCGCGGCGCTGAACAACGAGGCCGCGTACTGCCTCGCGGTCGAGCAGCTCGCCCAGGTGGACGTGCCGGCCCGCGGGCGCTACATTCGTGTCATCCTCCAGGAGCTGAACCGGCTGGCGAGCCATTTGGTGTGGCTCGGCACGTGGGGCCTGGATCTCGGGGCGACGACGCTCTTCCTGTGGTGCTTCCGGGAGCGCGAACGGATTCTCGACCTGTTCGAACAGGTCACGGGCGGCCGGCTGCACCACGTATACTTCCGGATCGGCGGCGTGGTGACGGATCTGCCGCCGGCCTGGGCCGAGGCCTGCGGCGCGTTCCTGGAGTATTTTGTCCCCCATGTCGACGAGTACCATGCGCTCATGTCCCAGAATCCGATTTTCGAGGCGCGCAGCCGCGGCGTCGGTGTAGTCAGCCGGCGGGACGCCATCGCGATGGGGGCCTCGGGGCCGGTCGCCCGCGCGAGCGGGGTTGCCTACGACGTCCGGAAGGCAGTGCCGTACGAGGTCTACGATCGCCTTGACTTCGACGTGCCCGTGCGCACCGAGGGCGACTGCTACGCCCGGTACGTGGTGCGGATGGAGGAGATGCGGCAGTCGATTCGCATCATCCGCCAGGCGCTGCGCGAGCTGCCGGACGGCGAGTTCCGCACCCGCGTCCCGACCACGATGAAGCCGCCGCGCGGCGAGGTGTACGTCCGCACGGAATCCCCCCGGGGTACGCTCGGCATGTACGTGGTCAGCGACGGCGGGGAGTCGCCGTACCGGGTGAAGATCCGGGCGCCGTCGTTCAGCAACCTGTACGCGCTCACGGAGATGATGAGAGGGTGGAAGATCGCCGACGTCATCGCGATCCTCGGCAGCACGGATATCGTGCTGTCCGACGTGGATCGGTGACCGGGATGGAGGCGCGCGATGGGGGTTGCTGAGCGAGTGCTGCGGGGCGCCACGGCACTGACGACGGGCCTCAGCCTGACCTTTCGCACGATGTTCCGCCCCAAGGTCACCGTGCGGTATCCGCTCGAAAAGCTCGGCACGTCCAACCGCTTCCACGGGCTCCTCTCGCTGCCCATCGACCCCGAGACCGGGAAGGACCGCTGCATCATCTGCTTCCAGTGCGAGCGCATCTGTCCCGACCGCTGCATCCACATCGAGGCGGAAGGCAAGGGCAAGGAACGGCAGTTGAGCCGGTTCGACATTGAGATCGACAAATGCTGTTTCTGCGGCCTCTGCGTCGAGGTGTGCCCGACCGAGGCGATCGTATTTGTGCCGCAGTACGAGACGTCGACGTACAACCGGGCGCGCCTCCTGTATTCGCACGAGGACCTGAACCAGGCCGCCCCCAAGGAACCGATCGCGACCGGCATCGTCGGACGGCGCCGCCCGTGACCCCGGAGCGAATCGCCCAGTTCTTGGAGCGGTTCCCGCAGGTGCGGGATCTGGCCGCCGAACAGCGGGCGGCGGACGCGCAGGCGGATGCCGCGTGGGCGGTCAAGGAGCAGGAGTGGAAGGCGGCCGCGGACGCCGCGAAGGCGGAGGGCAAGCCGGCGCCGCGTCCCCTGCGTCGTGAGGACGCGCCCGCGTACCGCTACCAGGTGCCGACGTTTCAAGTGGCGCGCGAGGAGTTGCTCGAGGTCTGCCGGTGGCTCCGCGACAACCCGGAGTTCGACATGGCCGCGCTCGAGTTCGTCTCGGCGGTGGATTGGCCGGACCGGTTCGACCTCGTGTACGCGCTCAGTTCGATCGCGCGCCACCACGGCATGACGCTCAAAGTGGCGGTACCCAAAGATCACGCCCACGTGCCTTCGGTCGTCGAGGTGTGGGTCGGCGCCGACTGGCACGAGCGGGAAGCCTATGATTTGTTCGGGATTAGCTTCGATGGGCACCCGGATCTCCGGCGCATCCTCATGAGCGACGATTGGAAGGGGCACCCGCTGCGGAAGGACTACATCTACGAGGACCCGCAGTGGCTCGTGGAGGTCGCGGTGCAGCGCCAGCGCGAGATCGCGGCCACGGTCGAGGGCGGCGACGGGCGGGGACCCCGCCGGTAGACCCGCGCGCGCCACACCATCGTTACTACATCATTACACCCATCGCATACGCTAAGCTAAGACAGGCAACGAGAGTGCGGGCGGGGGCGCCGACGGGGCGCTCTACCGTATTGACGCGGGGTGAGAGACGTATGACACAGGGAACGGTCCGGTGGGCACGAGGTTTCTGGGCCGGTGTGGCCGGCGGGATCGTGGTCACGGTTGTGCTGTTCGTGTACCGCTTCCAGACGGGGATGCCGACGCTGCAGGAAGCGCTCGCGGAGCGCATGATCCGACTGCTGCCCTACCAGGTGTTCGCGCAGATCTTGGCATGGTTCCAGCATGACGCGAAGCCCATCGGGCTTGCGATGTCCGTGCTGACGACCGTGATCGGGCTCGGGATCGGCGGAATGCTCTACGCGTGGCTCGTCAAGGGGAGCCGGTGGCCGCGCCCGGTGCTCGGTCTTGCCGCGGCGCTGGTGACGTGGGTGTTCCTGACCTTCCTCTTCCTGCCGTTTATCGAAGGCGGGCTCCTTGGGGTCCCGCTGACCACGGTCGTGACCTCGCCCGCGCTGCCGATGGGCCTCGCCAGCCTGGCGTACGGGCTCGTGATTGCGCTCGTGTACGGACGCTCCGGCGCGGTTGTCGAGGCCGCCGGCGGGGCGCGTCCTGGGGGCGGCGAGGTCCCCCCGAGCGGGTCCGGGACCACGAGCGGCACCGTCGGACGGCGGGATCTTCTGCGCCGGTCGGCGCTCGTCGTGCTCGGGGCCGCGGCGGGCTCAGCGCTGGCATGGGCTGCCGACGCCCGTGCGGCGGTCGTTCGCGCGGCCGAGCAGGCCTTCCAGCTCGTGAAGGGAATGCCGCCCGAAGTGACCCCGGCCGGCGATTTCTACCAGGTGTCGAAGAACTTCTTCGATCCGACGGTCGACGTCAACAAATGGACGCTGGAAGTGACCGGTCTCGTGAACAAGCCGCTGAAGCTGTCGCTCGACGACTTCAAGAAGGCCGCGCCGGCGGTCGAGCGCTATCAGACGTTCGAGTGCATCAGCAACGAGGTCGGAGGCGACCTGATCGGGAACGCGAAGTGGACCGGCGTGCGCGTGAAGGACATCCTGGATCTCGCCGGGGTGAAGCCCGGCGCGACCACGATCATCTGGCGCGCGGTGGACAGCTTCTCCGAGTCGATTCCGATCGACGTCGCGCTGGACCCCTCGACGCTGCTCGCCTACGAGATGAACGGCGACCCCATTCCGCAGAAGCACGGCGCGCCCGTCCGTGTGCTGATCCTCAACCGGTACGGGATGAAGCAGCCCAAATGGCTGACCAGCATTGAGGTGGCGAATCACGACTACATCGGGTACTGGGCACAGCAGGGGTGGAGCAGAACGGCGCTCGTGAAAACCAACAGCGCGTTCAAGGTCGAGACCAAAGACGGCGCGATGCTCGCCCTCGGCGGATGGGCGTTCGCAGGCAACCGCGGTATTTCCAAGGTCGAGGTGAGTCCCGACAACGGCAAGTCGTGGATCGAGGCTGCGGTCAAGCCGGGGCTCGGAGAGAACACCTGGCAGTTCTGGTCGCTGGAGTGGCAGCCGCCGAAGCCCGGGGACTACGCGCTCCAGGTCCGCGCGACCGACGGCAAAGGTGGCCTGCAGCCGTCGCAGCCGGCTCCGACCCTGCCTGACGGCGGGCAGGGCTACCATACGGTGCACGTGAAGGTTTAGCCGGAGCGCGCGAGTCGGCGTCGTGGAGAGCGGGCGGACACACCGCCCGCTCTTCCCAGCGCAGGCGCCGGCGAAGGGATCTCGCGATCCACAAGCCGCCGCCGTCACGTCCGCGGCGGATCCGATGCCTGGGGCTCCGCCGGTCGCGGACGGGGGCGCAATCGTGCAGGTCGTCCTACGAGGCGGATCAACAGCCGGTCTGGCTGACCGACCGGACCTGGCCGGTGGCGATGGTCACGGACAGCGTGAACTCAACCGATTGTGCGGTACGTGTGCGTCGGCTCCGCCATCGGTGCCCATCCCCTTGGTCACCGCCCGACGGGGCATCGATCATCCGACGGCGTAGGTCGGCAGCGCCGGCCCGAGCTCGCTGACATGTACGAGATAGCCCACCCCGCCGATCTGCCCGTACACGATCTCGCCGTCGGTCGGCAGGCCCGCCGCCTCTGACCGGACGGTATATTTGGCCGCCGCACGGTCGTGCGCGGCGGTCATCCACGGGCCCGGGCTGATCCGCTCCCACCAGTCCCCGACGTGGAAGAGATCCCCGGTCCTGATGTTCTGGTCCTCTCGACTCAACTGCAGCGCGGACCGTCTTGCCGGCCAGCGGATGGACGGTTTGGTGTCGCGCACGCTCCTGTGTTCCTTCACCGCCGCCCGCATACGCCGGCTCAAGGACCGCGGCGGCGGCGCGGGAGCGCACCGCCGTCGCGGTTCGGGGTGCGCCGTCACGGCGGGCTGTTCCCCACCGGTCGATCCACGCGTCGAGTGCGCAGAACGTCGTGATCGCCAATCGCCGCAGCGCGAGGCGCCATGGGAGCCGGCTCGACGGGCTGTGGCCCATCATCGGCGCGCCCTTGCGCGGCCGCCACGCGCCGTCTGAGCCGTGAGCCGCGGTCTCGTCGCCCCCGCCTCGGCGAGCGTCCTCGGGGCCCGCGCGCGTGCGCGCGCTCGGCCAGCGTAAACTTCCGTCGGCCGAGGTGCAGGAACAGATCCGTGAGGCGCGCGTCGGCCGCGGGCCGTGTCGGCTCCTCGTGCAAGATCGCGGCCGGGCCATAACACACCCCGTCGCATTCCGGCAGCAAGTAGGCCACCACCAGCCAGACGCCGTCGGATTCTCGGTGTTCGATGCCCGCCGTGTAGATGGCTCGAGGTTGAGCATCATGCCGTCGCTCGCACGTACCCACATTGCGGATCCCTCGCTGCACGCTTCGGGGTTGAATCGCTCCGTCCCGCGGCCGCCCGCTCGAGAGACGCGCACTATCGCGCGCCTCGTCGGACCCCGTCGCGTTGTCAACACTGAGTAAGTGTCGCGAGCCCGAGGGATCGGTTCATCGGCGGCGTTTGAAGTGAACCGATTGGGCCTGAATCGACACTCACTATGACGCCAGAAAGTCTCGACACGGGTCGCGGAGGTGACGTCAGCGTGATGGGTTGGGCAAGCCCCGAGATCGACGACGGGACGCTTCTCAAAAACATCGCGCAGTCGGACGTGGGTGCGCTGCAGGTACTGTACGACCGTTACGCCGGTCCGGTGTACTCGCTCGCCCAGGGCATGCTCCAAGATGCGGCCGCCGCGCAGCAGGTCACCTGGGAAACGTTTCTGGCGATCTGGCGTGACGCCCAGGTCTTCGACGCCGAGCGCGGGAACCCGCGAACCTGGATCCTGTCGCTGGCCCACCACCGCAGCGTCGGGTTCTCCCGATGCCGCCGATCCGACGCGGATCGGGGCGGTGCCCGCAACGGCGACCCACGACGAGGGTGTCGTGGCGTACGCGACGCGCGCCATCCACAGCGTCCACGTTCAGAAGGCGCTTGAAGCGCTCCCATCAGAGCAGCGGACGGTGTTGGTGCTGGCGTACTACGGCGGGTACACGCAGCGGGAGATCTCGGAGCGAACCGGCGCGCCCCTTGAAGCGGTGCGAATCTGGGTGCGGGACGGCCTGCTGCAGCTGTACACCCTGCTGCAGGCGGAGCGACGGCGATGCGCGCGCTGACTGATCCCGGCGTGGTGACGCCGATCGTTCGGGCCCTGATCGACGTGCCGCGGCGCCGCAGCGGCGCGGTGTGCATGAGCGGAGTGCGCACCCGCGCGGTGTCGCCGGGCTCCGTCGGGGGGATCGGTGCGGGACATCCGCGCCGGACGGACGCCCGGTGCGCCGCATGGGTGTGTCCACAGGGAAACGGCGGCGGTCCGGCGAAGAGCGGCGAACCATGTTCGTTGACGGCCGTGTCGGCCTGCCTATCGAACAGCACATCAACGTGGACGCGCTGGTTGAACGCATCGCGGCCGGCGACGATTCGGCGTTTGAAAGTGTGTTCAGACGGTTCGAACGCCCCCTGTATGGCTACTTTCTGCGTGCGACGCACGATCCGCACTCGGCGGAGGATCTTGTGTGCGAAACCATGGCGGCGGTCTGGAAAAGTGCCCGAGGGTTTCGGGGCGAGTCCAGCGCGTCAACGTGGGTGTTCGGGATCGCCTATCATCTGCTCGCGCGATCGCGCCGGCGTCAGCGGCGGGACGCGCCGCTTGAGGACGCAGAGTCGCTCGCGGCCGACGGCGATCCGGAGCACATGGCAGAGCGCGCGGACGTGGCCATCCGGCTTCGTGGCGCGGTCGACGCGCTTCCGGCGCGCATCGCGATGTGGTCGATCTTACGTTCTACCACGGGTTCGCGTACCCTGACGTTGCGCGGATCCTGGGAATCCCGGTGAATACGGTGAAGACGCGCATGTTCCATGCCCGGCAGAAGCTGCGGGCGCTATGCGAGGCGGCGGGGATAGGCGATGAATCCTGACATGACTTCAGAACCGTGTGTCGCGCCCGGGGTGGCCGAGCTCATCCCGTGGTATCTCAATGGGACCCTCGCCGAGGACGAGCGTCGCGCCGTCGAGGGCCACCTCGTCATCTGCGCGGCGTGTCGGAACGAGGCGGCGATGACGCGTGTGCTGCTACGCGTGCTCGACGACGAGCCCCCGATGCCCCAGTCCGACCTGTACGCCCGTACACTGGAACGGACGCGTCGGCCCGTCTGGCAACGTCTCACGCGTACCGCGTCTGCCTGGCTCGTGCCGGTGCCGCTCGCCGCCGGGGTGGTCTTGGTGTTCCAGACGGTGATCATCCTGGTGCTAGTGGCGTCCCTCGGCGGACGCGGTTCGTACGCGACATTGTCGGAAGCATCGAGCCGACTCGGCCCCGGGCCCGATTTTCAGATCGTGTTCACTCCGGTGGTGACGACGCGACAAGTTCAAGGTCTATTGGGCGCGCTCGGCGCGACGATCGTGAACGGCCCCAGCTCCCTTGGCGTCTATACCGTGTCGGTGCCGGTGGGACCGCGGCACGCCGCGGCGACCGCCGACAGCGTGCTCCAGCGGCTGCGGGCATCACCCCTCGTGCAGTTCGCGGGAGTTATTCAGGTGCGTTAGTGACACGCTCCGTATTGGCGGGAGTCCTGGCGCTGATCCTTGCGGGCGTCGCCGGGCCGGTGCCTGGCCAAGGCTTCGCCCGGGCTGCGGTGCCGGTTCGTGGGCAATGCGGGGAAGGCGACCAGGCGGCATGGTCGCCCGTCGGCGACTCGTCTCGGCGGGCCGGCGGGACGGCGGGCATCCCGCGCCGCGGCGCGGGGGCGCGCACGCCGCAGCGCATTGGGGCGACGCAGCCGCATCAAACCGCGCGCGCCGGAAGCGTCGGCGCAACGCTTACCTGTAATGGTGATCCCGGTGGCGGCGGGAGCGGGTCCAGCGGGAGCGGGAGCGGATCCAGCGGCAGCGGGAGCGGGACCCGCGGCAGCGGGAGCGGAGCGGGCCAGCGGCAGCGGGAGCGGGATCCAGCGGCAGCGGGAGCGGATCCAGCGGCAGCGGAAGCGGATCCAGCGGCAGCGGGACCGGTAGCAGCGGGACCGGCAGCGGAGGGAACGAAGGCGGCAATAGCGGTAACGGCGGGGGCAGCGGTGCGAACACCATCGGCAGCGCAACGTACGGGCCCGGTGGGGGCGCGGAACCCCAACAAATCGTGGCCCTGCTCCAGACGCAGGCGCCGGGCGGTGCCGACGCCCTCGCTCGCGACCTCGCGACCCGCTACGGCCTTCGAATCGTATCCGCGTTCCCACTTTCTTCTCTGTCGGCGACGATGGTCGTGTTCAGCGTCCCCGTTGGGCGGTCTGCGGAGACCATCGCCGTTGACCTGCGCCAGGAGCAGGGCGTCGTTGAGTCTGACACCGATTCGGCGGCCACGTTTGTGACACTCGGAAGTCCGCTTGTGTCGGAGGAGTACGCGCTGCCGCTGATCGGAGTCCAGCGGGCGCAATCGGTCGTCCGGGGCCGCGATGTGTTGATCGGAATCGTGGACACGGGGATCGACCTGTCCCATCCAGATCTCCGGGGCGCCGTGGTGGACAGCGAGAACTTGGTCGACGCCCGCGAGCCCATGAGTCCCGGCGCGCACGGGACTGCGATCGCCGGCATCATCGCGGGGCAGGGTGCGGACGGCGGAGTCGTGGGGATCGCTCCGGCGGCGAAGCTCGTGGCGATTGAGGCCTGCGCGCTTCCCTCAGCCGGTTCGGCGGAGGCCGTCTGTGCGGCCGACCGCGTCGCCCGCGGGATTGATCTGGCCGTGCGGAGGGGCGTCCAGATCCTCAACCTGAGTTTCGGTGGACCTCCAAACACCGTGGTGGATCGAATGGTGCTCCAGGCGATCCTCGTCCATCACGTGATCGTGGTGGCGGCTGCGGGAAACAACGGGCCCCACGGGCCGCTCATGTATCCTGCCGCCCTGCCGGGCGTCATCGCGGTCGGCGCGTCCGACAATCGCGACATGCTCGACGCGCACTCGAATCTCGGCCCCAACGTCTCGCTGCTGGCACCGGGCGTCGACGTGATGACGACGCTTCCTGAGAACCGGTACGCGTTTGTGAGCGGCACGTCCTACGCCGCGGCGGTCACCAGCGGCGCCCTCGCGCTTCTCATCGAAGCGGGCGGGCTCTGCCACCCCGTTGGAGGCCATCGCCGCGCTTCGCGGGGGCGCGGACCCGATTCAGATCCCGGGGGAGCGTCTCGGGCGGGTGAACGTATGTCGGTCCCTCTCGCTCTTGGGGCGCGCAGACATCTGCACGGCCGTGCCGGGCGCACATCTGCGGCCCCCGGCAGAACAGTAGTCCGAGCGCCCGCGCGAGACGTCTCGCCGCCGCGTGGGGCGCGCCGTCCCGCCCCTGCGTCTCGACCGACTCCCTTCGTTGCACAATGCCGGCGACACTTCGGCAAGGGATTTGGCGCGGCGCCACCCAACAGTACCTGCGTGGCCTCGCAACGCCCGGCAAGGCGTCGTGCCCCCCAACCGCGCCCGCGCAAGACGCGCGGCCGCAACCGTCGCATCGTCACGATTGGCTCCGCGGACGCGGCGGTGCTCTTTTCACGCAGTCGTCCCGTGCGCGCCGTCAACCGGGACGTGCGCGAACTCGTCGCGGATCTCATCGTGACGATGCGCCGCGCGCGGGGCGTTGGGATCGCCGCGCCGCAGATTGGGGTGCCGGCCCGTGTGCTCATCGCCGGGACGGGATCCGACTTGCTCGCGCTGGTGAATCCTCGGATGCGGCGCCGTTGGGGCAGTCAGCTGGGTCCGGAGGGATGTCTGAGCATGCCGGGGGTCGTGGCCGACGTGCGGCGTGCCTTCGGTGTTGAGGTGGACGCGCGAAGCGTCACCGGCCGCCAGATGCGGGTGCGGGCGACGGGGTTCCTGTCCCGAATCCTGCAGCACGAAATCGACCATCTCGACGGAATTTTGTTTCTCGATCGGCTCGACCGTGCGCGCGGCGCACGCGTTCGGGATCGCGAGCGTGGGCCGTTTCGGGCCGGGCCGCGTCCGCCGCGCCGGGATGCTCATGGGCGCCCCGTACGGCGACCCCGCCGCCGGTAGCGCCGCCGTGGCCCTGCGCTACTTTGACCTGACGGAAGCCACCGGGCTGCTGCCCCGGCTGCGCGAGATGCTCGGCGCGCTGCGCCGACTGCGCGACGAGGCGATTCTCAAGAAGACCGAACTCGATCTCTTGTGGCAGAAGTTGGAGCACGGGGCGCCGGTGCTCACCCGGCTTGGCGAGGAGCAGCAGGCGCTCGACCGCGTCACCTCCCGCCTCGTCGCGGTCGCGCGCGAGATTGAGGCGACCGGCTGCGTGCTGCGCGACGTAGACCGGGGCCTGGTGGATTTTGCCTGTCGGGCGCGCGATGGGAACACGGTATTTCTCTGCTGGCACCTCGACGAACCCGCGATCGCGTTTTGGCACGGGGTGAACGAGGGATACGGCGGCCGGCGGCCGATCGCCGACCTTCGGCTCGACGAGGCGTGACGCAGACCCGGGATGCGTCCCACCGCCGCGGTGGCGGGGTGCCGGCGCGGGAACGGGACGTCCGTCCGCGGCGTTGTGCTGATCAAAGGGGGGACTTGTGGACAACGCATTTGATCTGGTGGTCATCGGCGGCGGCCCTGCGGGGTACGTCGGCGCGATCCGCGCGTCGCAGCTCGGACTGAGCACGGCACTCGTCGAGCGCGAGAAGGTCGGCGGGACGTGCCTGCACGTCGGGTGCATCCCGACCAAGGTGCTGCTGCACACCGCGGAGCTGCTCGAGGAGATGCGGGCGTCCAGCGAGATGGGGATTGTCGCGGACGGCGTGCGGCTCGACTACCCGCTGGTGCACAAGCGCAAAGACCGCGTCGTCACGACCAACTTCCGCGGCGTCGAGTATCTGATGCGGAAGAACAAGATCGCGATGTTCCACGGTACCGGCCGCCTCGCCGGCCCGACACGGGTGCACGTCTCCGCCACCGATGGTTCCGAGGTCGATCTCGACACGAAACACATTCTCGTCGCGACGGGCTCTCGGCCGCGCAGTCTGCCGAGCGTCGCCATCGACAACGGCCGGATCCTGGACAGCACCGGGGCGCTCGCGCTGCCGACGGTCCCCAAGTCGATCGCGATCCTGGGCGCGGGGGCGGTCGGCACGGAATTCGCCAGCGTTTTTGCGGCGTTCGGCGCCGAGGTGACGTTGATTGAGCTTCTTCCGTCGGTGCTCCCGCTCGAGGACGAAGAGGTGGCCGCGGTCGTGGCCAAGGCGCTGGAGCGGCGGGGCGTCAAGGTCCGGACCGGGACCGCGGTGACCGGCGCGACCGCGGCCGGCGACGGCGTCACGGTGACCGTGCGCGCCGGCGACGGCCCCGAGGAGTCGATCCACGCTGAGTACGTGCTGGTCGCGGTGGGTCGCGTTCCGCTCACGGACGGGCTCGGGCTCGACGCCGCCGGCGTCCAGGTCGGTCGCGGCGGCATCATCGTGAACGCGCAGATGCAGACCTCCGTGCCCACGGTGTACGCCGCGGGCGATGTCATTGGCGGTCTCTTGCTGGCGCACGTCGGATCAGCCGAGGCCGAGGTCGCGGTGGAGGCGATCGCCGGAGACCACGCTCCGGACGATCGATCCGCTGCTGATGCCGCGCGCGACGTACTCGATCCCGCAGGTCGCGAGCGTGGGGCTGACCGAGAAGCAGGCGCGCGAAGCGGGGCGCGACGTCTCGGTGGGGCGATTCCCGTTTACCGCGAACGCGCGCGCGATGATCTTGGGGCAGCGGGACGGGCTCGTGAAGATCGTGGCCGATCGCGAGCTTGGAGAGATTCTTGGGGTGCACCTGGTCGGTCCCCAGGTGACGGAACTGCTGCCGGAAGGGGTGCTCGGGCGGGCCCTTGAGGCCACGGTCGTGGAGATCGGCCAGTCGGTGCACGCGCACCCCACCCTGTCGGAGGCGATGGCGGAAGCGGCGCTCGGCGCCCTCGGCCGCGCCATCCACGGTTGAGCGACGGCGTCGTTCGGGAGGAGCGCCCGCCTAGGGCGCGAAACTGTGGGAGACAGCTCATGAAGCGCAGGGCGCACATCCTACGGAGGAGAGGCCAGATGAGCGCACGGGAGGTCAAGACCCGCGAGGGGGAGCGCACGGCGGCGACCAGGGGGGTCTCGGACTCGGACCTCCTGGAGATGTACTATTACGTGCGTCTCGCTCGGGCCGTCGACGAGCGGATGTGGGCGTTGCAGCGGTCGGGGCAGGCGGCGTTCGTCATTTCCGGGCAGGGGCACGAGTGTGCGCAGGTCGGGGCGGTCTTTGCGCTCGACCGTGAGAAGGACTGGCTGATCCCGTACTACCGTTCGGTGGGCGCGGTGCTGGTCAAGGGCATGCCCCCCGCCGAGATCTTTTTGATTCAGTTGAGCAAGGCGACCGATCCCTCAAGCGGCGGCCGGCAGATGCCGGGCCACTACGGGCACTCGCAGCACAAGATTTTGTCCACCAGCAGCCCCCTGATGACGCAGTTTCTGCACGCGGATGGGATCGCGCTCGCGGCGAAGCTGCGGCGCACCGGCGAGGTCTGCATGACCGAGACGGGGGAGGGGGCGACGAGCGAGGGCGACTTTCACGAGGCCCTGAACTTTGCCGCCGTGCACAAGCTCGGCGTGGTGTTCCTCGTCGAGAACAACGGGTACGCCATTTCGGTCCCAATCTCCGCGCAGATGGCGCTTCCGAACGTGTCGTCGCACGCGGCCGGCTACGGGATTGCCGGGGTCACCGTGGACGGCAGCCACATTTTGGACGTGTATGCGGCGGCCCGCGAGGCCGTGGCCCGCGCGCGTCGCGGCGACGGGCCGACGCTCCTTGAGATCAAGGTGCCACGCCTGACCGGACACAGCAGCGACGATCAACAGGATAAGTACCGGCCCGCCGACGAGATCGCGGCCGCGAAGCAGCACGATCCGATTCCCGTCTTCACCGAGGAGCTGCGCGCCTGGGGCGTGTTGACGGACGCGGCCGAGCGGGAGATCGCGAACCGCGTGCGCCGCGAGGTCGATCTCGGCACCGAGGTGGCGGAGACCGCGCCGGCGCCTGATCCTACGACCGCGGGGCGGTACGTCTATTACGAGCCCGAGTTTCCGGACGGACGGCCGCGCTGACCATGGCCGAGCGACGGTATCTCGACGCCATCCACGACGCCCTGCAGGAGGAGATGACGCGCGACGAGCGCGTGATCGTGCTCGGGGAGGACGTCGGCCGGAAGGGCGGCGTGTTTGGGGTGACCGACGGCCTGTTCAACGCGTTCGGCGGTGACCGGGTGATCGACACGCCGATCGCGGAATCGATGATTATCGGTGTGTCCTTCGGGATGGCGGCGAACGGCTTGGTGCCCGTGCCGGAAATCCAGTTCGCCGACTTCATCCATCCGGCGTTCAATCAGATCCTGAGCGAGGTCGCGCGCGTCCGGTACCGCTCGAACAACGATTACGGCTGCCCGATGACGATTCGGGTGCCGTGGGGCGGCGGCGTCCACGGCGCGCTGTACCACTCCCAGTCGATCGAGGCGTTTTATGCGCACATCCCCGGGCTCAAGGTCGTCGCGCCCTACACGCCGGCGGACGCGAAGGGCCTGCTGAAGGCCGCGATCCGCGATCACGATCCGGTGATGTACCTGGAGCACAAGAAACTGTACCGGCTCGTTCGCGGGGAGATCCCCGACGCCGACACGATCGTGCCGATCGGCCCGGCCGCCATACGCCGGCCCGGCCGCGATCTCAGCATCTTTGCCTACGGCCTGATGACCCACGAGGCGCTGGCGGCCGCGGAGCTCCTGAGCCGGGAAGGAATCGAGGCCGAGGTCGTGGATCTTCGCACGCTCCGGCCGCTCGACACGGAGACCATTCTGGCGTCCGTCGCGCGGACCAGCCGCGCGCTCGTCGTGCACGAGGACAACCGGTTCGCCGGGTTCGGCGCCGAGATCATCGCGACGATTGCGGAAGAGGCATTTGCGCATCTCGATGCGCCGCCGACCCGGTGCTGCGGTCCCGACGTGCCGGGCGTTCCGTTCGCGCAGCCGTACGAAGAGTGGTTCATGCCGAACCCGGACACGATCGCGACCGCCGCGCGCGCGGTCATGAACTACTAACCGGCGCCGCGTCCAGAGGAGTCTCGCATGCCGACTGAGATCAAGATGCCGCAGCTTGGCGAAAGCGTGCACGAAGGGACGATCGGCAAGTGGCTGAAGCAGCCCGGCGAGCGGGTCGAGAAGTACGAGGCCCTCGTCGAGGTGATCACCGACAAGGTCAACGTGGAGATGCCGTCGCCCTACGCCGGTGTGCTCGGATCGATCCTGGTCGGCGAGGGCCAGACCGTGGCGACGGGCACCCCGATCGCGCTCATCGAGGAGGCCGGGACGGCCGCCGCTGATGCGGGCGCCGCGGCACCGCCGCGCGCCGCGACCGTCGCCGCCGAATCCGTCGCCGCGCCGGGCAACGGGCGGGCGCTCACGCGCAAGACGGCGCGCGCCGCGCTGGCGCGCGTCTCTCTCCGCTCGTGCGCCGCTTGGCGGAGGAGCACCACGTGCGGGCCGAGGAGTTGGAGACGATTGAGGGGACCGGGACCGGGGGACGCGTGACGAAGGACGATGTGCTTCGCTATCTCGATACGCGCGGGTCGCGCGGAACCGCGACCGCGCCGGAGGCGCGCCGGGCGAGCCCGGGCTCGCCGGTGGTCCGTTCGCGACGCCGGCGGCGCGGCCCGCTGCGGCCGCGGGCGCCGATCGCCTGCAGCCGCTCTCGGTGCTTCGGCGCGCGATCGCGGACCGCATGACCCGCAGCGCGCGTGAGATCCCGCATGCCTTCGGTGGTGTCGAGGTCGACATGACCGCGATCGTGCGCCACCGGGAGGCCCACAAGGCCGCGTGGCGCGCGCGCGACGGCGTGAACGTGACGCTGACGGCGTTCGTGGTGCGCGCGGCGACGCGCGCGCTGCGCGCGCACCCGCTCGTGAACTCGACCTTCACCCCGGAAGGCATCGTGCTCAAGCACGCGATCAACTTCGGTGTCGGCGTCGCGGTGCCCGACGGGCTGATCGTGCCGGTGATCAAGGACGCCGACCGGCGCAGCGTGGTCGGGATCGCGCGGGAAGTCGACGCGCTGGCCTCGCGCGCGCGGCAGGGCACGCTTGCGCCGGACGACATCGTCGGCGGGACATTTACGCTGACCAACGCCGGCGTATACGGCTCGATCGTGTCGATCCCTCTCATTAACTATCCGCAGGCGGCGATTCTTACCACGGACGCGGTCGTGCGCCGGCCGGTCGTCGTGGGGGACGGCATCACGATCCGTGAGATCATGCACATCGGGTTGAGCTTCGACCATCGGATTTTCGACGGGGCGCTGGCGCTGGAGTTTCTCGGATTCATCCGGCGTCAGCTCGAAGAGTTCGTACCGGCAGGGGACTCGCCCGAGTTCTAACGCGCGCGGCCGGCCGGTCCCGCGTAGTGCGATCCCTCTCTAAAGGCGGTGAACGATGAGCGTGGCACGGCGGCCCGAGTGGTTGAAGGTGAAGTTGCCGAGCGGTCCCAACTTCAGCGAGCTGGTGGGCGTCATGCGGACCCAGGCGCTGCACACGGTCTGTGAGGAGGCGCGCTGCCCGAACATCGGCGACTGCTGGGAGCGGAAGACGGCGACGTTTTTGATCCTCGGAAACGTGTGCACGCGGCACTGCGCGTACTGCGCGATCGCGCACGGGCTGCCGACCGAGTTGGACACGCGCGAGCCCGAGCGGGTCGCGGACGTGGTCGCGCAGATGGGTCTCCGGCACGTGGTGGTCACCTCGGTCGACCGCGACGACCTGCGCGACGGGGGCGCCGGAATGTTCGCCGAGACGATCCGGCTGATCCGGGCGCGCAGTCCGCGGTGTTCCATCGAGGTGCTGACTCCCGACTTCAAGGGGGATGCCGACGCGCTGCGGACCGTGCTCGACGCGGAGCCGGACATCATGAATCACAACATCGAGACCGTCCCGCGGCTGTTCCGGGACGTGCGGCGAGGCGGCAACTACCGCCGGTCGCTCGAACTGCTCGCGCGCGCCAAGGCGTGGGCGCGCCGCGGCCTGACCAAGAGCGGGATGATGGTCGGGCTGGGTGAGACGACGGACGAGGTGCTGCAGACGATGCGCGACCTCCGCGAGGCGTCATGCGACATTCTCACGGTCGGCCAGTACCTGAGTCCCGGGAAGGACTGGGCCCCGATCGCCCGCTACTACCACCCCTCGGAGTTCGCGGCGTTCAAGGCCGAAGGACTCTCGATGGGATTCCGCCACGTCGAATCGGGCCCCCTGGTACGCAGCAGCTATCACGCCGACGAGCAGGCGGTCGCCGCGGGGAGCTGACCCTGTTTGCCGGGAATGGCGCGAGCGTCCCCCATGCCAGTCCGTCCGGTCACGACTGCGGCTCCAACACGATTTTACCGCTTACTGATGCGCTGTTCAGCATCGCATGCGCCTCGGCGGCGCGCTCGAGCGGCAGGCGCGCGGCGATCACAGGAGCGATTTGGCCCTCGGCCAGCATCTGCAAGAGCGTCGCAAGGTCCGCGCGGTACAGATCGGGACGTGCGCGCTTCCGCAGCGTCACATTGAAGCCCTGGACGCCGTGGCTCTGACTGAGGAGGGCCAGCGGAGTATACCGCGGCATGCCGGCGATCATCCGCAGCATGTTCCACACGCTGCGGCGGCCGCCGCGGGTGATCGACGACGCGCCGTAACAGACCAATACGCCCCCGGGCCGCAGGGTGGCGAACGAGCGGCGCCAATAGGTGCCGCCCATTGAATCGAACACGGCATCGACGCCGGAACCGGTGAGTTCACGGATGCGGAGGACGAAGTCCTCGCGTGCGGTAGTCGATCGGCACCGCGCCAAGCCGCGTCAGCGTCCCGTGCTTCGCCTTCGACGCGGTGCCGTAGACCGTGCAGCCGGCCAAGGTCGCCAACTCGACGAGCGCCGAACCGGCCCCGCCGCCCGCGCCATGGACGAGGACCCGCGATCCCGCCGTCACCGCGGCGACGCGGTGCAGCATTTGATAGGCGGTCAGGTAGTTGAGCACGACGCTGACCGCGCTCGCCGAATCGACCCCCTCGGGCACGGGCACGCAGTCATCCGCGGGTACCAGGAGATAGCGGGCGTAGCCACCGAGGAAGGTCAGCGCGGCCACGCGTTGTCCTCTGACAAATCCGCCGGCGGTGTCGAGTCCAACCGCGTCGATCTCGCCGACCGCGTCATAGCCAGGAGCGAAGGGGAAGGGCGGCACGCCGGGGTACGATCCCTCCCGCATCAGCACGTCGGCAAATGCGACGCCCGCCGCGAGCACGCGCAGGCGGAACTGCCCGGGGCCGGGCTCGGGGATTGCTTCGTCCACCTGCGTCAGCACCTCGGGACCGCCGCGTCGCGCGATCACCATGCGGCGCTGGCCGACCGTTTCTCCGGGCGGACGTGCATCGCGCGCCGGCGGTGCCTGTGCGTCGATCGTCATCGTCAGCCTCCTCAGGAATGACACTGGTCGCGCGGTCTGCGATCGCGTGCGTCCTCCTCCGAGGAGCTCGACCGTGTGCCGGGGCGTGGTCGCGGGCGTAAGGAAGGGGAAGCCTATTCAGTATACGCGCATTGTGCGGAGAACCGGCGGACGGGGCGCAGCGGCGTTTCCGCGTCCACGGGTTGCGCGCGTCCGGCACCACGCCGATGGTCCGGGAAGCAACGTCCGGGGCGCCGTCGTTCTCTAGGAGGTGTAGTGTGTTTCTTGACGGAGCCGCAGGCAGGTTTTATTGTAGGGGTTGTCCCTGTCGGCGGTGTGAATGGGCTCCACGGACGAGACCCTGCGGCCGAACGGCCGCGATGACGGAGGCACAGCGATGGCAACCACCGGTACCCCGCAGGCGCGAACCACGCCCCAGGTGTTGAGCGCGACCCAGATGGAGCGGTATGCCCGCCAGGTCATCCTCGAGGAAGTTGGGATCGAGGGACAGGCGCGCCTCTTGCGCTCCAAGGTGCTGGCAATCGGGGCCGGCGGGCTCGGCTCGCCCGTGGCGTTGTACCTTGCCGCCGCGGGCGTCGGTACGCTTGGGATCGTCGACGGCGACCGGGTCGATCTCTCGAACCTGCACCGCCAGATCCTGCACTCGACCGACTCAGTCGGGCAGCCGAAGACAGAGTCCGCGCGGCGCACGCTCGCCGGTGTGAACCCGGACATCACGGTCGTGCCCTACCAGACCGTCCTCACGAGCGAGAACGCCCTGGAGATCGTGCGGGAGTACGATGTGGTCGTGAACGGCAGCGACAACTTCCCAACGCGCTACCTGATCAACGACGCCTGCGTGTTGCTCGGGAAACCGCTCGTCGACGCGAGCATCCTGAAGTGGGAAGCTCAGGCGACGACGTTCCTGCCCGGCCGTGGGTGCTACCGGTGCCTGTTCCCAACGCCGCCGCCGCCGGGTGCCGTGCCGAGCTGTGCCGAGGGTGGCATCCTGGGGGCGCTGTGCGGGTTCGCCGGGGCGCGGCAGGCGCTGGAGGTCCTCAAGATTCTGCTCGGCGTCGGGGACACGCTCGTCAACAAGCTGCTGATTTTCGACGCGCTTGAGGGCGAGACGCGCGTTGTCCGGTGGAACCGCAACCCCGAGTGCCCGATCTGCGGCGATCATCCCACGATCCATGCGCTGATTGACTACGAGCAGTTCTGCGGCATGCCGGCACACGACCGCACGGCCGCCGCGGCGGCGGGACCGATTCCGGAGCTGTCCCCGGCCGAGGCCCAGGCCATGCTGGAGCGCGGGGGCGTCCAGCTGATTGATGTGCGCGAGCCGTGGGAGCATGAGGAAGCGCACATCCCGGGATGCGTGCTGATCCCCGTGGGCGACGTGCCCGCGCGCCTGCGGGAGATCGATCCCGAGACGCCGGCCATCATCTACTGCCGGTCGGGCGGGCGGAGCGGCAAAATCGTCACGCTGCTTCGCAGCGCCGGATACGGCAAGGCGGTGAACCTTAAGGGCGGCATCCTCGCCTGGGCGAACGCGCAGCTGCCAACAGAGTGACGTCGCCGCGCCCCACGGCGGCGCCGTGACGACAGAACGAGTCTGCACGATCCCGCGCGGCGTGGCTTCCACGCCGCGCGGCTGTTGGATCGGCCGGCTAGACCCCCATGACCTGGCCGTAGATCCGGCGCGTCTGCGGTCCGTCGAGCTCACAGAACAGCACGCGTTGCCAGGTCCCGAGGACGAGGCGACCCTGCTCAATCGGCACCTGCAGTGTCTGCCCGAGCAGCACGGCTCCCAGATGGCTCGTGGCGTTCGCGCGGTTGCAGTCGGAATAGGCGGGGTCGTTGTGCCGGTACACCCCGTCTTCGGGGACGAGCGTCCGCAGCAGCGCCGCGATGTCGTGAAGGAGCGCGTCCTGATGCTCGTTGATGATGAGCGCGGTCGTCGTGTGCAGGCTGTGGAGGAGGACGGACCCGTACGCGATCTCGTCGACGCCCGGCAGCACGGCGACCTGGTCGGTGAGATCGCGGATCTCGGTCCGCGCATTCGTGGCGACGGTGAGCGTGGTGGTGACGACCTTTACCGGTGCGAGCGTCCGCATGTGACCGGCCTCCTGTTGTTCGCGCACATCCAGGGACACGCGGCGAGACGCGTGCCGTGGTGCTGATCCCTCGTGTCTAGTACTTCGGAGCGGGCGTGTGGTGAGTTTGCATCGATCGGACCCCTTCGGCGGGTTGGCGGTCACGTGCGGCACACCCCTCCACCCACGATGGACGACGCCGGTTGGCCTGGTATTTCCCACCCAGCACCCGCGTTTGACAAACTCACGGTCGCCGCGTAATATTTAGTTAATTAGTTACTATCGCTTCGTGGCGCGCCCAGCGGCCGCTGCGTCGGCGCAAGGGAGGTAGGGCACGCGATGCTCACCGTCACCGATCAGGCTGTCACCAAGCTGAAGGAACTTCTCTCCGAACAGGACGAGCCGAATCAGTGCCTGCGCGTGTTCATCACCAAGGGCGGGTGCGACGGGTTTTCCTACGGCATGACGTTTGATGCCGGACCCGAGGCAGACGACGAGGTGATCGAGCGAGGCGGCGTCCGCGTCCTGGTGGACAAGACGAGCTCGCAGCTCCTGAAGGGCGCGGAGATCGATTACGTGTCGTCGGTGACCGCGACTGGATTCGCGATTCGGAACCCCAACGCGGTGGCGACGTGCGGCTGCGGCCATTCGTTCAAGACGGCGGACGACGCCGGCGACGCACAGGCATGCGGAGAGGAAGCCGAGGCGCACGCCTAGGCGGGAGGGATCCTCGATGGAGCAGATGGTGGGACAGGCGGTGCCGGGCGCGGCCGATTTGCAGGACCGTGTTCAGGGAGTGCTCGACACGATCCGGCCGCATGTGCAGGCCGACGGCGGCGATATCGAGCTCGTCGGAATCGTGGACGGCGTGGTGCAGATCCGTCTCGCCGGGTCCTGCGTCGGATGCATGTACTCGATGATGACGCTGCAGTCGGGCGTGGAGCGCATGCTGAAGGAACAGGTCCCCGAGGTGAAAGCAGTCGAAGCGGTTCCGTACTAACCGATCCGGTCACCGGTTCGAGAGGAACCCTGGGCCTCTCATGAGAAGCGCATGAGAGGCTCGTTCCTTGTGTTCGGGAGGCGGCGCGTCGGCGCCGTCGAGGACTGGAGCCAGCCGTGCGATTCGACTACACTGACGATCAACGTCTGATTCATCAGACCGTGCGGGAGTTCGCGGCGAGCGAGCTGCGTCCCCACGCGCGCCGGTGGGATGCGGACGGCGTCTTCCCCCGAGACCTCATTCCGAAGATCGCCGCGCTCGGGCTCTGGGGAATGACCGTGCCGCCCGAGTACGGAGGCGCCGGCGTGGACATGGTCAGCGCCGCGCTGGCGATCGAGGCGCTGGCCTGGGGCGACGGGGGCATTGCGCTCAGCGTCGCGGCGCACAACTCGCTGTGTACCGGACACATCGCGCGGGCCGGAAACGACGCGCAGAAACGCGCGTATCTGCCCCGCCTGGCATCGGGCGAGATCCTCGGCGCGTGGTGCCTGACCGAGCCGGCCTCGGGCAGCGATGCCGGGGCGCTCGCGACGCGGGCGGAGCGCCGGGGAGACCGCTGGGCGCTCTCGGGGACGAAGGTGTTCGTGACCCAGGGCAGTATCGCCGGTGTGTATGTGGTCATGGCGCGCACCGACCCCGCCGCTGGACATCGCGGCATCTCGGCGTTCGCGGTCGACGCGGGCACGCCGGGGCTTCGGGTGGGCAAGCACGAGGACAAGCTCGGCGTGCGTTCGAGCGATACGGCCGAGGTCGTGTTCGAGGACTGCGTGGTCGATGACGCGCAGATGTTGGGCGCGCCGGGCGACGGGTTCCGGGACGCGATGCGGGTGCTCGAGGGCGGCCGGATCGGCATCGGGGCCATGGCGCTCGGCCTCGGGCGGGCGGCCCTCGACGCCTCGGTGGCGTACGCGCGCGAGCGGCGCGCGTTCGGGCGGCCGATCGCCGAGCTCCAGGCGATTCAGTGGAAGCTCGCCGACATGGCGGTCGAGCTGGATGCCTCCGAACTGCTGGTCATGGAGGCGGCGTCGCTCGCCTCGCGCGGGCTCCCGTACCGCCGGGAGGCGTCGATGGCCAAGCTCTACGCGTCCGAGGCGGCGTCGCGCGCCGCGTCGCAGGCGGTCCAGATTCACGGCGGCTATGGGTTCATTAAGGACTATCCGGTGGAGCGCATCTACCGGGACGTGAAGTTGTGCGAGATCGGCGAGGGGACGTCAGAGATTCAGCGCCTGATTCTCGCACGCGAACTGCTAGGATAAGATCGCGGAGGTGTCGGACGTGCAGACGACAGTGGTTGGAAGTTACCCGAAGATCCCGGATCCCCCGGCGCCAGGCCGCTGGCGGTCGAGCGTTGAGAAGCTGCAGCGCGGAGAGATCTCCGCGGCGGACCTTCGGCGCGTCGAGGAAGAGGTGACCGACGACGTCCTGCGCGAGCAGGCCGAGATCGGCATCGAGGTCGTCACCGACGGGCAGATCCGCTGGGAAGATGGATTTACCTACTTCGCGCGCGGCCTTACGGGATTCACCATCAACGGCCTGCAGCGCTACTTCGATACCAACGTCTACTACCGCCAGCCCGTGGCGACCGGCGAGGTGACGTGGCGCGCGCCGATCTCGGTGCAGGACTACACGTTTGCCGCCGCGCACAGCGCGCGCCCCGTGAAGCCGGTGGTGACCGGACCGTTCACGATGGCGGTCATGAGCCGCGACGACCACTATCGGGACCTCGACCGCTTCGTCATGGCACTTGCCCGCGCGCTGAATCAGGAACTGCGGGCGCTCGAGCAGGCGGGCGCGACGTTGATCCAGGTGGACGAGCCGGGACTCCTGGTGCGGCGTGATCAGTGGCCGCTGTTTCAGCGGGCGACCGAGGCGCTGTGGGACGGCGTGCGGGCCCGGCGGGCGCTGTACTTCTACTTCGGGCACATCGACGGCCTCTATCCCGCGGTCCTCGACCTTCCTGTCGACGTGATCGGATTGGATTTCGTCGCGGGCCAGAAGCGAAACTGGGAGATTCTCCGTCGTGCCCCGTTCACCAAAGAGCTGGGGCTCGGCATCCTCGATGCGCGCAACACGCGCATGGAGACGCCCGAGGAAGTCGCGGCGGCGTGCGGTCGGGCTGCTGAATTCGTGGCGCCGTCCAAGCTGCACGTCAGCCCGAGCGCGGGGCTGGAGTTTTTGCCCCATCGCGTGGCGCGTAAGAAACTCGAGACGCTCGCGGCTGGAGTCCGCCGGGCGAAGGAGGGCGCAGCATGACCTTGCCGATCCTGGCCACCACTACCGTCGGCAGCTTTCCGAAGCCGCCGTATCTCTTGGATGCGCGCCGCAAGGTGGCGCGCAAGCAGATGGAGCCCGCCGAGCTGCAGCGGCTGGAGCGTGAGGCGACCGAGGACTGGATCCGGAAGCAGGAGGAGCTCGACCTGGACATTCTGGTCGACGGCGAGATGTACCGCGGCGACATGGTCGCGTTCTTCGCCGACCAGATGGACGGGTTCCAGATCGCCGGGATGGTCCGCTCGTACGGCAACCGCTATTATCCGAAGCCCGCGGTTGTCGCGCCTGTCGGCCGGCGCGCGCCGCTGACCGTCGATTGGTACAAGTTTGCGCAGGGGCTGACGTCGCGCCCGGTCAAGGGCATGCTCACCGGGCCGTACACGATCGCCGAGTGGTCGTTCAACGAGTACTACCCGACGCGGCGGGAGCTCGTGCTGGAGCTCGCGCGCGCGATTCACGATGAGGCGGTCGACTTGGAGCGGGCCGGCGCGACGTACATTCAGATCGACGAGCCGGCGATCCACACGCGTCCGGACGAGGACTTCGACTTGGCCGTGGAAGCGATGGAGATCGTGACGCGCGGTCTGCGGGCGTACACGGTGACGCATGTCTGCTATGGCGAGGTCCCGCGCATCTATCCGGCGATGCTGCGCCTCGCCGTCAACCAGATTGACCTGGCGCTGAAGAACGACGACTATGCCCTCCTCGAGACGTTCAAGTCTCCCGCGTTCACCAAGGACATCGGCCTCGGCGTCCTGGACGCGCACAATCACCGCGCTGAGTCCGCCGAGGACGTCGCGGACGGGATCCGGCGGACGCTCAAGGTCATCCCGCTCCCGCAGATCTACGTCTCGCCGGACTGCGGCCTCAAGACGCGGACGACCGAAGAATCCATGGCCAAGCTCAAGTCGATGGTGGAGGGCACGCGGATCGTCCGAAAGGAGCTCGGCTCGTAGCCGCGTTCTCGCCGCCCACGCTCATCCTGCAGGCACGGCGTCTGATCCGCGCCTCAGCGGAGCATATCTTTGAACACGTGGCGCAGCCCGATCAGCGGGTGCGGTACGGCACCCCGCTGTGGATGATCGCGGACGTCGGGGAGAAGCGCGGGCGCGGCGTACGTCGTGACCCTGCAGGGATACTTCGTGGGCCTGCCGTGCGAGTCCGTCCAACGCGTGCTGCTGCGTCCGCCGACATCGCTTGAGTTCATTCAGATTCGGGGCACCCTGCGCGCGTTCTCGGGCCGTTGCACGCTCGCGGGCACCGAGGAGGGGACCGAGCTCGTCTACCACCTCGAAGCAGACCCGGGCATCCCGATGGTCACGGACGGCGCGGCCCGACAGTTTCTCATTCAGTTCCTCGAGCGCATGCTGGATCGCGTGAAACTGGCGTCGGAGCGGAAAACGCCGGCCCGGCGTCCGGTGCGGCAGGCCGACGAGGTATTGAGCACGCTGCTCCCGGTGTTCGATGAGTCGGACGACGGCGAGCCGCTCCCGCCGAAAGTGGCCAAGCCGCGAACGCCGGCGGTCGAACCGGGCGCGCCACCGCCGCGCTCACGCCCCGCGGCACCGCCGCGGTCTCCGAGCCCGCCCCGGCCCGCGCCCGCCTCGCGTGCTCCGGCTCGCCCGGTCCCGCCGAGCCCCACAGTCCCCGCGGCGTCAAACGGCGCCGCGGAGGGAGCGACTGGAGCCCGCAAGCGTCGGCGGCGCCGCAGGCGCCGCCCTGGCGGTGGCAAAGGTCCCGCCGCGCCAGGCGGAGGGGCGGCCACGCCCTGACGACGCGCTCCGCCGGTTACGCGATCGCGTCCGCGACCACGGCCATCACCTGATCGACGTGGGTATCCCACGAGAACCGCTGCGCCAGTACGCGTCCCTCCGCGACCATGCGCGCCCGGCGCGTCGGATCATCGCGGAGCCGGATGATCTCGGAGGCGAGGGCGCGGGCGTCTTCGGGCGGGTAGAAGGACGCGGCCTCGCCGCACATCTCGCGGTTCAGCGGCCGGTCGGCGGCGATCACCGGCAGGCCGCTCGCCATCGCTTCGACCAGCGGAAACGAAAATGACTCGCATAGGGACGGGTGGACGAACAGGTCCGCCGTCTCGTACAGCCGGTGCACAGCCCCGTGCGGAATCCGTCCGAGCAGCCGGACGCGATCCTCGAGCCGGTGCGCGGCGATGAACGCCTCGTATCGGGGAAACCCTTCGGGCCAATCTTCCTTTGCGACGGTCAGCCACGTCGTGCTGTCGATGCCGGCGTCCCGCAGGATCCGCGACGCCTCGAGGAGGATCTCGACCCCCTTATAGGACGCGGCGTGCGAGACGTACAACAGCTTCACGCCCGTAGACTGCGCGACCGCGTCGGCCGCGCGCTCGGGGAGCGGTGCATCGGTGCGGAACGCGTCGAGACCGAACCCGTGCGGCACGACACGGAACCGCGCCTCGGGCAGGCGCGGGTAAAACGCCCGGATCATGTCCCGCATGGCGGCCGACGGCGTCACGACGCGCCGCGCGCCGCGCATCACCGCGTGGGCCAGCGCGCGGGTCGCCTTGACTTCGAGCGCCTGGCGGCCGCGGAGCCCCCGCAGGTAGTACTCGCAGAAGTACACCGGGTTTCGTTCGAAGACGACGTGCGGAATCCGGGGACGCGCCGGGCCGAAGTTCAAGAGTGAGACGAGCACATCGGCCCGTTCCCGGGCGGCCACGCGGCTGATCCCCCATTGATCCCAGGCGGCGTGTGCGAGGCGGCCGCGCAGATCGTCGGTGCGGATGAGGCGCACGTTTTCGGGGAGGGCCGGCGCCTGCCACGAGCGGTTCACGCACGCGATGAACAGGTCGTCCGGATAGCGCCGCCCGGCGGTCTGCAGGAAGTTCGGCAGGTGGGTGGTCGCGCCGCCCATACGCGCGGCCACCGCGTTGACCACGATCCGCATGGAGAGACCGATTGGCCGCGGAGCGCTCAGGTTCCTCGCGGTGCGACGAGGGTGTCGGGTCGAAGGAACTGGCGCCGCGCGCGCTACTCGTCGAGCGCGAGATGATCGCGGAGCGCCGCACGGACTTGCCGTCGGAGCAGAGGATCTGACAGATATCCCACGACACCGTGGACGCGTTGCTTGGAGACCGTACGGATCTGGTGGGCCATGATAATCGAGTCCACGCGCTGACCGGCGGCGCGCCTCGGGAGAAACACCTCTGCGGGATACAGCTGTCTCTTGGTGGCGGTGATCGGCAAGATGGTGAGGACTGGCATCGCGTGGTTGAACGGTTCGTTGCTGACGATCAGTGCCGGGCGTCGTCCGGCCTGCTCTGACCCGCGAGTCGGGTTGAGTTCGACGTCGACCACGCTCCACTGGTAGCGCTGAATCACCGAATCAGCTCGGCGGCCTCGTCGTCGGCGGCGGCAAACGCGTCCTGTACGTCCTGCACATCGCCGAGGAGCAGGGGATCGTGCGCGGCTTCGATCCACCGCGCCGCCAACATGCGGTTCCGAAACACACGAAGCTCACGCCGCAGGGCCTGCTCGACCAGGGCGTTCTTGCTTGGCGCCGCCCCATCGGCCACCGCCGCCGCGACGGCTGCAAGAAGGTCCGACTTGAGGCTGAACGTGGCCTTAATCTTGGCAGTTGCCATCTGACATCACCGATCGATATGGTACTCAGTGCAACCTAAATATGCAATATGAAAGTGCAACCATATCGGTTCCGGCACGCCGACTCGCGCCGATTTCGGGCGGGTGCTGCCGCCTTCGGAGGAAGCGCCGTCCGTGTTCTGGAAGGACATGATCTGTGTTCGCGCATGCAGGCGAACCGCGTGCTGCACGACGACGCGCCGTGGATCTTCGTGATCTACATGGATCAGGTCAAAGCGGCGCGCGCCACCGTGAAGGGGTTCGCGCTTGGCGCGGAGCCGTACTTCTTCTACATGCAGGACGTGTCGCTGCAGTAACCTCGAGTCAGACGGTCGGGCCGTGCGTCGGCGGACAGTTCGCCGGGTAGCCTCGGTGCGACCGTCCAGAACACGACCCATCAGGAGGCCCGGCGTTGACGCTTGCGGAGATGGATCGGGAGATCGTCGGCGAGCTGTACTTCTCATCGGACGGCAAGGCCTTTCTCGAAGAGCTCGTCGATCGGTTCGGGTCGCGATTCCTCGGAAGCCCGCAGGAGCGTCCGGCGGCGGAGTTCATTCGGGACCGGTTCGCCGGATTCGGCGCCGATACGCGCGACGCTTGAACCGTTCACGTGCCCGGGGTGGGTTCGCCGGGACACGAGCCTGATGGTGCGGCGGCCGGTCGAGCGCGCCGTCAGCTGCATCGCGCTGCCGTACTGCCCTCCGGGCGACGTGGAGGGACCGCTGGTCGACGTGGGTGCCGGCGATCCGCAGACGTTCGCCGAGCTGCGCGACGCGATGAAGGGCGCGATTGTGATGGCGACCACGGTGACGCCGCGGTCGCGGGCGACCCGCATGCACCGCACCGAGAAGCTTGGGCGCGCGCTCGATGCCGGCGCCGTCGGCTTCATTTGGATGCGCGGCCTTCCCGGCGGCCTGCCGGAGACCGGGGCGGCGCAGATCGGCCGGTTCTGCGAGATTCCGGCGATCGGGGTGTCGTACGAGGACGGATACGCGCTGCAGCGCCTCGCCGCGCGCGGGCCGGCGGTCGTCGCGATCCACTCGACGAACGAAAACCGCATGGTCTCGACCCAGAACGTGGTCGCGGAGTTTCGCGGGCGCGCGCACCCCGACGAGCTGATCGTGCTTGGGGCGCACTACGACGGGCACGACATCGGCCAGGGCGCCATGGACAACGGGGCCGGAGTGGCGGTGTTGATGGAGGTGGCGCGCGTCCTTCGCCCGTACCGGTCCCAGTTCCAGCGCACCCTGCGATTTGTCACCTTTGCCGGCGAGGAGTTGGGGCTCCACGGCTCGCACGAATACGGCGCGCGGCACGGCGCGGAGCCGATCCGGTTCATGCTGAACTTGGACGGGGCCGCCCGCAGCCTGACCGCGCGGCTGCACATGGCGCCCGCGTTTCCCGGGGCCGTGGAGTTTGTGAGCGGCCTGTACGACGGGCCGGTCGACGACGATGCCTCCCTGTGGCTGCACTCCGACCACTACTATTTCAGCGCGGAGGGCATCCCCGCCGCGATTGTGATGTCGGATCAGCCGGCCGGATCGTCGGCCGCGGCGGTCCGCGGCTACGGGCATACCGCGATGGACACGCTCGACAAAGTGTCCGGGCAGGCGATCGAGGCGGAGGCGAGTCGAGTCGCGCGGCTGGCGCTGCGCCTCTTGAGCATGGACACGCTTTCCCTCACACGGCAGACGCCGGCGCACGTGCGCGCGGTGCTGGAAGGCATGGGACTGGACGAAGTGCTCCGGTTCGAACTGCGCAAGCTGCCCGGCGAGCGGTAAGGCGTTCCCGCGGACCGCCCGCAGGGCCACCACAGGACGGGGAGTGGAGGCATCACATGGCATACGAGGAACACGTGTCGGCCGACCGGATGATGAACGACGTGCGCGCGATCACCCGGTGGACGCGCTCGGCGGGGAGTCCCGAAGAGTTGGAGGCGGCACACTACGTCGAGGCGCAGCTGCGGGCGATCGGCTGCCGCGCGACGATCCTGATGCACGACGCGTACATCAGCCTGCCCGGCGAGGCGTCGCTTACGGTGCTCTCGCCGGACCGTCGCACGGTGCCCTGCGTCACGCTCGCCATGGCCGCGTCGACACCGAAGGCCGGCGTGGAGGGCGAGCTCGTCTACGTCCCCAACGCGAGCGCCGAGTCACTGGCCGGAATGGCCGGGCGGATCGTGCTCGTGGGCGCCAAAGCCTCGCCGGAGACAGCGGCCAACGTGGATCGCGCCGGCGTGGCCGCCGCGATATTCACGAGTGGTCCGGTGATCGGAGAGATGATCTGTTCCTCGGTCTGGGGCAGCCCCGGCGAGCAGACGGTGTCCGCGCTCCCGAAGACGCCGATGCTCTCCGTGGCGCAGGTGGACGGCGAGAGCCTGCGTACGCTGTGCGCCGCCGGGCCCGTTCGTGTGCACCTGCGCGCCCACGTCGACACGCGATGGACGACCACGCCGATCGTCATCGGAGACTTGGCCGCCGGACATCCCGAGGCGGACTCGGGGAAGTACGTGCTGTTCTCGGGCCATATCGACGGATGGCACAAAGGCGCGATGGATAACGCGAGCGCGAACGCGGTCATGTTGGAGATGATGCGGCTGTTCGCGGCGCGGCGTCCGGAACTCAGGCGGGACCTCCGGCTGGCGTTCTGGTCGGGTCATAGCCACGGGCGCTACTCGGGCTCCGCGTGGTACGCCGACAACTGGTGGTTCGATCTCGAGCAGCACTGCGTGGCGCACGTGAACATCGATGTGGTCGGTGCGGTCGGCGCGGACCTGATCGTCACGACCTCGATGGTGGAGCTCGGGGCGCTCGCGGGATGGGCGCTCCAGACCGCGGCGGGCGGGACCGCGCCGGTGGGGCGCATGAAGCGCACCAGCGACGAGTCCTTTTGGGGCGTTGGCGTCCCCTCGATGTTCGGCGAAGTATCGCGGCAGCCCGATCGCAGCTTCGGCTGGTGGATTCACACCGTGGACGATACCGTGGACAAGATCGATCCCGCGCGCCTGACGCGGGACGCCAACATTTACTATCTGGCCCTCGGCCGGCTGCTGACCGATGCCGTGGTACCGCTCGACTACGCGGCGACCGCCGCCGATATCCGCGCGCACCTTGAGGCGCTGGGGAAAGGGAGCGGGGGCAAGTTCGATGTGGCACCCGCGGTCCAGGCCGCGGGAGAGTTGGAGACGCTCTGCCGGCGCCTCAACTCGGTCGGCGCGGGGGCCGAGCCGGGCGGCCGGGTGACCAAGACGGTGAACGCGTGCCTGCACGATCTCGGACGGATCCTGATCGCGCCCACGTACCAGGTCTCGGGGCGTTTCGCGCAGGATCCCGGCTCGGCCACGACCTTCCTGCCGACCTTGCAGCCCGCCGGGCGTCTCGCGGCGCTGGAGGCGGACTCGGACGCGGCCAAGTTTCTGATGGTCGATCTCATTCGCGCGCGCAACGAGGTCGTGCACGCCCTCCGGGAGGCCTCCGTGCGGGTCGAACGGTGTCTGGCCGAGGTGCAGCCGGCGGTCTGACCGACGGCAGTCCGGCCGTCCCGCGCGTCGTGGACGCGGTGCGGGTCAAACGACGCTACGGCTTCGGGCCCTCGAGCACACTCGGTGCGCCGACCATGATCCCCGTGCGTATTGCCGTTGGTCCATGCGGACAGATAGCCTTGTCCCGCAGCGGACACGCCCGATGTGATGGTCAGCTTGCCGTCGCCCCTGCGTAGCGTGAACGTGCCGTCCCCGCCTGATCCGGCCTCTAGACTGGCCACCGTGCGCCCCCCTGCGCTGGACACGTCCAGCATCCCGCCGTTTGACGTACTGGAAACGAGAGCTACGATCGATGACTGATTCCCACGGGTAGCTCTGTACACGGCTACCGCCCCGAGCCCGGCCGTCGTCGTCCCGAGTTCCACCGCCTTGCCGTTGTGCGAGTTCAACATGACCAGCGCGGAATCGTCGATGGTCATGATGACACGATGCGTCTGTCGATCCTCCACGACGACCGGTGTGTAGAGCGTGGTGGAGGACGATCTCGGTGCGCCGGCCCCCCGCGCCGGCGCGCTCGCACTCCACGCCACGGCGACCGCGACGACGGCGTCCCAAGGCAAGCGACCACCGGCGCGCGGTCCGTCGCTGGTGTACCTCGAGCCTGCGGATGCGCTCGTGTGCGGCCGTAACCGCACGCTCCAACGCGGCCAATCGCTCATCCGGATTGCTCGCTGCTGGGTCCATGGTCCCGCCTCGCCGGGGATCAGACGTGATCTCGGAGTTCCGTGGTGAAGGTGATAAAAACCTCTCGCGGGGCCGATATCACCGTGGTGTCCTGAGTCGAACGATCGCGGCGTCGGCGGGTCACACGTATCGTGGCGCGACGATCCAATCCCGGTCACGTCTACCGCACGCCAGCAACGGCGGAAGGCGCGGTAGCGGTGGGGCGGCACGAGGTCGAGGCGTATTTCGAGAAAACATTCGATTGGACGGCGCTGCTGGCCCGCTTGCCGGAGGGGCGGCAGCACCCGCAGCACTCGTGCCAGAAGGTCTTCGCCGCCGTGTTCTGGGGGGCGATCGGGCGGATCCCGAGCTTCCATCAATTGGAGTATGAGTGCCGGGCCGGCGGGCTGCGCCATCGCATCGGGCCGCTCAGTGAGGACACGCTGCGCTACAGCCTCGAGCGCCTGGCGCCCGAGGCGGTGTGGACCCTGGGCTGCGAGGTGGCGCGGCGGCTGAAGCGCAATGGGGTGCTGCGCACGGAGGTCGCGCAAGGCTTGATCGTGGCCGCGGTGGATGGGATCGAGATTTGCCAGTCCTACGTCCGCTGTTGCGACACGTGTCTGGAGCGGACGGTGGAGCGGGTGATCGACGGGGTCAAGCAGCCGGCCGTCCAATACTATCACCGCATCGGGTGCGCTTTCAGTCGGGGAGAAAAGTCGCCATGTGCGGTCGGTGTAGGCAGCCTCGGGGACGCCATTAGCGGCGGACGTCCTGGTGGAGCATTTGGAAATATGCGCTCGACGTGCTCCTCGGAGCGAAAGACGCGCCCGAGCACGCGGCTTGTCGCGTCGTCGATGGCGGTATGCAGGACGAGGCGCGACCCGCGATCTTCGCGCCGAGATGATGACTGCCATCGATCTGGACAAGGAGCCCGGCTTGCGGCGTGGGCTCACGGTGGCGCATCGACGGCCAGGCGCACGCCGTTTCCTGCGAATCGCTAGATGGCTGGCCAGGTCTCCTTGACGCTCTCCGACCTCAATGCTACTGTGAAAGGGCGCCGCTGAGAATAACTCTCATCCGTTCATGGGACGGTGCATCCCGCAGGGAATGGGAAGGTCCGCCACCTGCGCGCGTACCCGAGGAGGACTGCATGGCTGCCCGAGGCGTCATTGTCACCAAAGATCAGGTCATGGACGCGCTGCGCGGGGTCATGGACCCCGAGCTCCACCGCAGCATCGTCGAGCTCAACATGGTCAAGGAGATTGCCATCCGCGGTGGGGATGTGAAAGTCGAGGCGCTCCTTACGATCAGCGGCTGCCCGATGCGGGAGACGATCATCGAGTCGATTCGGAGCAGCGTGCAGGCCCTGTCCGGGGTCGAACGCGTCGACGTGCAGCTCGGCGTGATGTCGCCGGAGCAGCGGCAGGCGCTCGTCGGCCAGCTGCGGCCGGGGGCGGGGGCGAAGCAGCAGTCGCCCCTGCTGGCGCCGACGTCAAAGACGCGCATCCTCGCGATCGCGAGCGGCAAGGGGGGCGTCGGCAAGTCCACCGTCACCGTCAACCTCGCGGCGGCGCTCGCCCGGCGGGGCCGGACCGTCGGGATTGTGGACGCGGACGTGTACGGATTCAGCATTCCCAAGATGATGGGCGTGTCGGCGGGAAAGCCGACGATCATCGACCAGATGATCATTCCCATTGAGCGCCACGGGGTGCGCCTGATGTCCATCGGGTTCATGGTGGACGAGGGCGAAGCGGTCATCTGGCGCGGCCCGATGCTGCACAAAGCGCTGACCACGTTTCTGACCGAAGTCCACTGGGGCGACGTCGACGACCTGCTCATCGACCTGCCGCCCGGGACCGGGGATGTGTCGCTGACGATCGCGCAGACGCTGCCGCGGGCCGAGATGCTGATCGTGACGACGCCGCAGTCGACGGCGACCAACGTGGCCTTCCGATCGGGAAAGATGGCCGAAAAGGTCAACATGCCGGTGATCGGCGTCATCGAGAACATGTCGTACTTCGTGCCGTCGCCCGGGGCGGAGCCCATCTACATCTTCGGCCGCGGCGGCGGCGAGCAGCTGGCCGCGCAAGTCGATGCGCCGCTCCTCGGTCAGATCCCGCTCGATCAAGAGATCCGGGAGGGCAGCGATCGCGGCGTGCCGGTCGTCCTCTCGGCTCCGGATGCTGGGTCCTCGCGCATCTTCTATGCCATCGCCGACACGCTGTTGAAGGGATAAGGAGCCGGAATCATGGATCCTGCCACGCTGAACACGGAGATCGAAACGCACGTCCGTCCGCAGACGTTCCCGGTCGGGATCCGGATGGTGCGTCCGGGCGAGCCGCTGCCGGACAACGCCCGCATCCCGAGTCGAGACCTCGGGATCCGCGTGGCGATCTGCCAGACCTTCTCGATCGCGCGTCGGTATGGCTGGACGGTCGGGGTGGGCCGCGACGACTTGAGCTGCCCGCTCGCGAAGACGGCGTTTGGGTTCGAGGAGGTTCTGCCCTACTACGCCGAGGGGAACCTCGCCTGTGGGATGTATGTCGCGACCCCGGAGGCGGCCGTCCGGACGGAGGCCGAGGTGCCAAAGTTCGGATTCGGCGAGTACGAGCGCATCCTCATCGGGCCGCTGGGGCGCGCCAAGTTTGAGCCCCACGTGGTCTTGGTCTACGGCAACTCGGCGCAGGTCATGCGCCTCGTCGCCGCGGCGCTCTACCGCCGCGGTGGGCGGCTGCAGAGCGGATTCTCGGCCCGGCTGGACTGCGCGGATGCCGTGATCGAGACGATGCAGTCCGGGATGCCGCAGGTGATCCTGCCGTGCTACGGCGACCGGATCTACGGCCAAACCGAGGATCATGAGATGGCGTTTACGATCCCGTGGGCGATGGCCGATGAATTGGTCGACGGTCTCGCCGGCACGCAGCGGGGCGGCGTCCGCTACCCGATCCCGTCGTGGCTGCGGTACACGGGGGAGTTCCCGGAGAAGTACCGGAAGCTGGACGCGCTGTGGGAAGAGCAGCACGGTGGACAGACGCCGGCGGCTGAGCCGGCGGGGGAGGCGTCCGCGGAGAAGGCGCGCGGGCCCCGCGAACGGTAGCGGCGCGGAGTGGCCGGCCGAAGCACGCGGCCGGAGGTCGACCCGGATCGAGCCCGGGCAGATCGTGTCCGAACATGGCAGTGGGGCGTGTCCCCCAATCTTCCACGGGGGTGAGGCGGCGGTGGCGAGACACACGAACGGCACGACCGTCCGACTGCGCCGCGCGACGGCGATCCAGCGGGACCGCAGGCGGCGCACCGGGCCGCGTCGCGCGCCGAGTACCGCCGCCGATCATCTGCGGACGCTCGAGCGGCAGGGATATCGTGCCACGCCGCAGCGCCGCGCCATCCTCGAGTCGCTGCTCGGGACCGGGCGCGCGAACGTGCCGGCCGAGGAGATCTGCCGCAGAGCGAGAACTCTGTGCCCGACGGTGAATCTCGCGACGACCTACCGCAGCCTGGATCTGCTCGGGCGTCTTGGGATCGTGAGACGGCTCACCTATGGAGACGGTCGAAGCGTGTTCTGCGCGAACCCCGAGCCCCACTATCACGGAACCTGTCTCCGCTGCGGCGCGGTCATCGATCTGCCCCGGGGGGACGTCGGTCGGATTCTGGAACGCGAGCAAGGGACGCTCACCGACGGCGCGTTCTCGGTCGTGAGTCACCGGCTCGAGTTTCACGGATACTGCGACGGGTGCCGGCAGTCGGCAGAGGCCGCAGTGCCGTGACGCGCCTCTCGCACCTCCTGCAGTGGACCGTCGCGGCGCTGCTGGCGTCCGGTCTCGTGCTGGGTGCGGCGGTGCCGTCGGGCGTCGCAGCGGCGGCCGGCGGCGCGCCCGCGCCGCTGTCATATCCGCTGCACCTGACGGCCGACGAGGTGACGGTCGACAACACGGGGTCCGCCCTCGTCGCCACCGGGCACGTGCGTGTGACCTACGGCGCCGATGTCGCCACGGCGGACTCGCTCCGGCTCACCCGCGAGGCCCACACCGCGGCACTGTCGGGCCATGTCACCGTCGTCGGCCCGGAGGGGCAGGCGACGGCGGACCACGTGACGCTGGACCTGAGCGCCGACAATCAGGTGACGCAGGTCACCCTCGCGGGGGCTGCCGGCGTGCAGACGCCCCAGTATGCGCTGTCCGCGGATTCAATCGTCGCCGACCGTCCCGCCGGACGTTTGGTCGCGGACGGGCACGTGACGGCCTTTTCCGCGCCCGACCTCATCATCAACGGGGGCCGGCTCGTCTACAACCAGCATGAGGAGTACGGGGTGATCACCGGGCAGCCGGTGATCGCGAACAAAGCCGGTCGGATGCAGGGGGACTGGATCGAACTGTTCCGGAAGGACAATCGGGCCATCGTGCACGGGCCGGTGCGCGCGGACGTCTATGGGGCCACGGTGACGAGCGACAACGCGAACGTCAACTTTGGGACCTCCGTGGCCGTGCTCACGGGCCGCGTCGTGATGGTGCGCAGTCAGGGCACGCTGTGGGCCGACCAGGTGACGATCTTCTACGAGACCCGCCAAATGATCGCGGTTGGGACGACACGGGTGCACTTCAACAATCTGAGCGACGCCGCGAATCCGTGACCCGGGCGCCGCGGCCGGCGGCCTGGGGAGAATGTCTGGGAGGTGGAGACGATGGTAGTCCAGCGTGTGAGGCGCCCGACGCTCGACGAGATGGACCTGCCGATCGGCAAGAAGACCCGGCTGCACCGCATCTTGTACGAGCACGGCCCGGGCCATGGCGTCGCGCTGATCCTGCCGATCGACCAAGGATTGGAGCACGGTCCCGTGGACTTTTTCGCCAATCCGGACAGCGCGGATCCCGAGTTTCAGCTGAAGCTGTGCGTCGAGGGCGGGTACTCGGCCGTCGCGTTCCATTACGGGATCGCGGAGAAGCACATGCGCCCGTACGCCGGCACGGTGCCCCTGATCCTCAAGCTGAACGGCAAGACGAACATCCCGTCGGATGCCCAGGCGTTCAGCGGGCTCACGGGCTACGTCGAGGACGGGGTGCGGCTGGGGGCGGACGCCGTGGGATACACCCTCTATGTCGGCTCCCCGCGCCAGGGCGACGATATGCGGCAACTCAGCGAGGTCCGGCGGGCCTGCGACGCCTGCGGGATGCCGCTGATCGTGTGGGCGTATCCGCGCGGTGAGGCGATCGACAAGAAGGGTGGGCGCGACAGCCTGTACGCCGTGGACTACGCGGCGCGGGTCGCCGGCGAGATGGGTGCCGACATTGTCAAGCTGAACGTGCCCGAGTTCGACGAGAAAACGCAGGCCGCGTCGCCGAAGCCCTACAACACCCTCCAGCTCGGACACCGCGAGTCGGTCGAGCGGGTCGTCCGGAGCGCCGGACGCACGCTCGTGCTGTTCAGCGGGGGCAGCAAGATGGGCGATCAGGATCTCTTGCAGAAGGCCCGCGAGTGCATGGAGGCCGGCGCCGTCGGGCTGATCTTCGGACGCAACATGTGGCAGCGGGCGATGCCCGACGCGCTGCGGATCACGGCCGACCTCAAGAAGATCATGCTGGAGACCGCCTAGTTGCACGCGGTCGCACGCTGGGGTGCCGCGGTGGCCGCGGGCGTGATCGTGTTCGAGGGGCTGGACCTCCTGGGGTCCAGCCCTCTCGTTATCGGGTGGATCCCCGCGGCGGCGTCCCTGCCCGCGATCTCCCCGTTTCTCTGCGGCGCGGCCGCCGCGGGGGCCGTCCGGCAGCACGCGGTGTCCGCGGTCCTTGCGGCCGCGGCGGCGGTGTGGGTGCGGATCGCCGTCGACAGCGTCATCGGCACGCTGCAGGGCGCGCATCCATTCAGTGAAGCGGGCCTGTTGCTCGTGGTCCAGGGCACGGTGTGGATGCCGGCGGCGATCGCCGGCGGGGTAGGTGCGGTGCTCGTGCGCGGCGTGGTCCGGCGCGCGCGGGCCGCTCGGGCGGAACGCGCGGGCCGCGCGCGGCCGTGACATCTGTGTGACGAGGTGTGTGCTACACTGGATGCGGGTCGGAGGTGGCTCGCGATGCGCACCTGGACGAGAGTGACGGGGGGCATGGTGACAGCCGTGCTGTCGGCTGCCATGTCCATCGGTGCGGGCTGGTCGCAGACCGTGACCACGACGACGATGCCCGTTCCCGGGGCTCCGTGCACGACGGTGGTGGTGCCGCCGCCCGCGACGGTGACGGTCGTGAATCAAAACCCGCAGGTCGTGACGGTGACGTCGGCGGGCAAGACGCAGACCGGACCCACACCGACCATTTTGGATGCGATCGCCTTCCCGAACGCCCGGCTCGCCGGGAGCGCGATTCCCGCATCGGGGACCGCGGCGCAGCCGGTCGTCGTGTGTCAGCAGACCCCGGGGCAGCTTCCACAGTACCCGGTGTATCCGTATACGCCCGGGTTTGGGTTCTCGGTCGGGTACGGCTATGGCTACGGGTCCCTGTCCACGTCGGCCCCGTCGGTCCCGGATGAATACGGCGCCGGGGGACAGTCGGCGTCGCCCCCAACCCCGTCCATCACGAATGCGACCGTACCGCGCAACACGATTCGTGATCTCGCCCAGTCCCCCGATCGATTCGACCGGCAGGTGGTCAGCGTGACCGGCATCGTGGCGGCGGTCCAAGTGGCGACGACCGGTCAGGGAACATCGTACACCGCGCTGACGCTCCGCGACGGAGATGCAGAGATCGCGGTGCTCGTGTGGGGCCGTTCGGCGCTGGTCGTCGGAAACGCGGTGCGGGTCAGCGGGTCGTTCTACGAGGGCACGCCGCCAGCACTCGGCGTCGCGTCGTCGCGGTTGGCGTGGGTGCAGGCGGATCTCGTGGCGGCCGTCGCGCATCCCTGACACGGCATCATGACGACCTCGGACTTCAGATGCAGCTCGACGCTCCCCTCGCAGTTCCCGTGGTTGGCATACGACGTGAGCGGGCTGCCGGCCGGGCGATACTCACTCCAGCGTACCGCCGCTAATTTTAGCAACCACATGCGTTACTCACATAGGCGGGGCGGCTGATTGATGCTGGGTTACCCGTCCGTCCGTGTCGGACTGTCACTCGCCGGGCCCCGCGCGAGCGTTAGCCCAAGTTCCGCAGTTGGAGGGCAAAACCCCATATTTTTCAACGAAAAAGGGGGTCGGTCTTCACTACACGGCGACCGCCTCGAGGTGCGTGGGTACGCTGAGCCCGAGTGTTGGTGGAGGATGGCTTGGTGTTCGGTCGAGCGGCTGCGCAGCGTTTGCGGAGTTCCATGCCGGTGCGCGTCGGGAGCACCACGTCGACGAGGCGAATGCCTTGGAGCTCGGTGAACACCCTTCGCGGCTCGTCGCCCAAGCCGACGGCGTGACACCAGCGCGCCAGTGTCTTCCACAGCACGTAGGCGAGGAAGCACACGAGGATGTGGGCCTGCACGCGGGCTTCCTTTTGATGCCAGATTGGCCGGAGCTGAAGGTCGGACTTTTGAATGCGGAACGCCGTTTCCGCGTCGGTGAGGTGAATGTATGCGGTCCAGAGATCTTCCGCATTCCAGTCGACTAGATTACTGCGCAGGACGTAACACCCTTCGCTGAGCCGGGACCAGTCACGCCACGTGGCTGACGTCGTCCATTGCACAGTCGCGGCCCCGTGCTCGCTGGTGCCGACCTCCACGTCAAACAGTTTGGCCGCGCGGGAGTTTTGGCCCAGCAGGCGCCCGACGCGCTGGCGATCGCCACGGACGGTGGGCGCGTTTCTGGCACGCGGCCGCAAGTTTCTCCTAGCCCTCCGTGATGCGGCGCTCGAACCGATCGTGCATGGCCCGTTCCTTCGCCTGCCGAGCCGTTCTCCGACACAGCACGAAGCTTCATCGCCGCTCGGGACCGGCACTGACCTGGGCCTCGGCGCCGTCCTGGATCAGGCTCCAGGCGGCGCTCGTCAATTCCCGCTCGAACCGGCACAATAGGGTCTTCGGCGTGCCCACGATGTACCGCCGACCATGCGCTTTGAGCCACGTGATGTGATCCTCGCACACCTAGCCGCGATCCAACACCCAGATCCGGTCGGCTTTCCCGTACCGCGCCTCCATGGTGGTGACGATCTCGCGCAACGTTGTCACATCGGCCTTGTTGCCGGCAAAGAGTTCATAGCCGAGCGGCAGGCCCTCGCGCGTGACGTCCAAGGCCAAGTTGACTTGCTTGAAATCGGGCCGGTGATCGCGCGTTAGCCCCGCTGCGCTTGCGGTTCTTGGCGGCGTCGCCTTCGAAGTAGGTCGAGGTCACTCGTAAAGCCGCTGGTCGTACTGGGCCTGGGGCACTCCCCGAGCCGGGCTTTGAGATGCTGCTCCAGCGCCGCCTTGTGCGGCAGCAGGTGGTCGAGCGCGCGGTACAGTCGATCCTCATTGACCTTGGCGGCCGGCACGCCCAACAAATCCGGGAGTGCACTGCCGTCATAGACGTGCTCGGCCAAGTGGGTTCGCTGCTGGGCGCGCACAACCGGCCCAGCACGACTACCATCGCCATCGCCGGCCAGAGATTGTCGCCGCCTGTCGGCCCGCAGCGTCGCCGCTAGAGCGTCTCAGGTCCAACCGCTGGAGCAGCGCGTCGCCGAGCCACGTTCCCCGAACTCTCGTGTCCGTTCCACGCGCACGCGGGAGAGATCGACCTTCGACCCACTCGAAGGCGCAGGTGTCGTACAACGACTGTCGCTGCGCGGGAGTCCCATTCGACCGTTGCGCCACGCGGCCATATTCATCGCCTCCCCGAGTTAGCGACGCCTCGCTCGCGGGGCCCACACGCTGTACGCTAGGATTCCACCAGCGCCCAATACCCGTCGCGCTTCACATTCTTCTTACGATACGCGACGCACGCACATCTCTGCGCTCATCATACGTAGTGCGCGGACTGCTGCAAAGAGGGTTGGTCTTCACTACATCGCATTAGCGAACCATCACGACGAAGATCGCCCGCGCGACGGCCGGTAAAATAGCCCTTTCCCGCCGCGCGGGCTTTACCGGTTCTTCGCCGCGGGTGATGTAGTTGTAGAGGGTGCGGTCGCGGTAGGCGAGGTTGAACTGGATTGCCGCGTCGCGGGTCCGGCCCGTGCGGTAGTACGCCGACCCGAGCATGTAGTGCAGCACGCTGTTGCTCGGATCCAGCCGGACGCTCTCTTCCCACTGCGCGATCGTATTTTTCGCGTCGTTGTGCGTGGAGTAGATGTATCCGAGATACCCGTGGTTCATCGCGTTCATCGGGTCCTGGCGCGTGATCTCGAGAAACTGCTGGAACGGCGTGGTGGTGTTGCCGCCCACCCAGGTCGCAAACGCCAGCTCGTACCGATCCACCAGATCGTGCGGATCGCGCTGGATCGCCGCCGTGGCATCGGCGATGATCCGCTCCTCCAGCTCTTGATGGTGGCTCTGCCCGCCGATCGCCTGGTCGATCTGCTTCAGGATGTGCCAGCCGTCGATCAGCATCCCCTCGTGAGCGTAGACCATCGCGAGCCGGAACTCGAGTTCCGGATCCGGATGCGCGGCAATCTTGGCCTTGAGCGGCGCGATCATCGATTTCCATGACGACCCGGCGTTGGCAGGCTGCGCGCCGGCCCGGGCGAGCGGCCCGAGCAGCAGGCCGGCGATGAGCACGGCGGCGGCCATGATGGCGATGTGGGTCGAGCGGTCAAGACGGGTCATCGGATGTAACGCTCCGCGGTAGATGCGCACACTGACGTGTGCCTAGTGTAGCATACGCGCCGGTCGGCGCGCCAGTTCACCGCGCGTGCGGCTCCGCGCCGATCCACTCGGCGCCGCCGTCCCAGATCTCTTTTTTCCAGATGGGAACGGTCAGCTTGAGCGCGTCAATGCAGAACCGCCCCGCGTCGAACGCGGCCGCGCGGTGTGGGGCCGACACGGCGATTGCGACGCTGGCCTCTCCGATGCCGAGCCGTCCGGTGCGGTGCGTGATCGCGACGCGGGTGATGGGCCACCGCGCCGCCGCGTCGCGTGCGATGCGCTCCAACTCTCGGCGCGCGAGGACGTCGTACGCTTCGTAGGTCAGATGCTGTACGCGCCGCCCACGCGCGTTATCGCGGACGACGCCGAGGAAGAGCACGACCGCCCCGGCGCTCGGGTCCGCCACGGCCGCCAGCACTCCGTCCACGGAGATCGGCGCGTCGGTGAGCGTGATGAGGGCAGCGTGCGTCGCCGCGTCAGTCGACGTCGGAGTGCGTCCGTCCCCTCCGCTCACGGGGGGGATCAGCGCGACCTCGTCAGACTCCCGCAGCGGGCCGGGCGCCGGCGTGTACTCGTCGTTCACCGCGTATCCCGAGGGGGCCGGAAGCGAGGCCAACCGGGGATAGCGCGCGACGAGTGCGGCCCAAATCGCCGGGCCGTCCGCGTCTGGGTCGAGCGGGACCTCCACCAGCGAGTGGCCGACCGCTTCCCGGTACGAGGCGAACAATCGAACCGTGATCTTCACCCACCGATTGTACCATGCGGCCCGCGGACGGTCCCAGGGCGTCCGCCGGACGGGATCGAAGCTCTGCACAGCGCCATGATGACGACGGACACGGGCAGTTGACGCAGGACACAGCGGGCGCTCCGATCGGGGCCGCCCGAGGCCGCGCGCTCGCGTCGGCCGCAGCGCTCGTCATCGTGCTCGCCGGCGCGCTGGCGATCCGGCTGTGGGGGGTCGGCCGCGGGCTGCCGTACGTGCACGAGTGGGACGAGCCGCTGGTGCTGACCTGGGTCATCGGCATGCTCCAACGCGGCGACGTCAATCCGTCGACGTTCGCCTATCCAAGCGTGTACTACTATCTGCTGCTCCCGGTGATGTGGTGCTGGTACTGGGTCCTGCATCTCCGCGGCACCCTCGCGTCGCCGTGGGCCGTCCAGCTGTTTCACCCGCACGCGGCCTACGCGCGCTATTGGTGGTACATCAGCGAGCCGTCGTTCTATCTCTGGGGACGCGTGCTCACGGCGTGCTTCGGAACGGCGACCGTCTTCGTCGTCTACCGTCTCGGCATGGTCCTGTTCGAGCCGGCGGTCGGGCTGCTCGCCGCGGCGATTCTGGCGGTGACGCCCGGCACGATCTACTACGCCGACACCGTGCGCGTGGACGTGCCGATGCTGTTCTTCCTGATGCTCGCGATCCTGGCCGGCGTCAATATGTGGCGGCGCGGCGACCGCCCCAGTTACTCGCGGGCAGGCTTGCTGGCGGGCCTGGCGATCTCCACGAAGCCCAACGCGTTCTGGCTCGCGGTGCCGCTCTTCATCGCGCATCTGCTCAACCCCAACCGCGAGGGCGTGATCGACCGCCGCGCCGTGCGGCTGGCGCTCTTTACGCTCCTGGGCTTTGCGATCGGCACCCCGTTCGCGTTGGCGCAGGTGGGATACTTTCTTCAGCGGATGGGCCAGAACGCCGCGGTGTACGGTGGGTTTCCGACCCTTGCGATGCTGCGCGTCGGGCTGCCCCTGTACCTCGGCTATCTCGTGCATCCCGCCCAGGGGCAGGAATGGTACGTGATTCCGCACGTGGGACTCGGGTGGGCGCCGACCGTCGCGGCGGTCGTGGGCGTGGTCGCGGGCGCGCTGTGGAAGCCGAAGGAGCAGCTCTATCTCCTCAGCTTCCCGGTTGTCTATTTCGCCTACACGGCCGGCCAGCGGTTCCTGCCGCTGCGCTACATCATGCCCGTACTGCCGTTCATGGCGCTCTCGGCGGCGGTCGGCGCCGTGTGGCTCTGGCGCCGCCTCGCGGCGGCGCGGCCCGCGATCCCGGCGATCGCGATGTGGGCGCTCGCGGCGGCCGGCGTCCTGCTGCTGCTGGTCGGGCCGAGTCGCGACTCGATCACGCTCGCGCGGGCGCTTGCGGACGACCGGGACACACGTTCGCTTGCCGTGGACTGGCTCGGGGAGCACGCGCCGCCGGGGTCCACCGTCGCGTTCGAGGCGGAGCTTCGGTGGTTTGTTCCCGACCTCAACCGGCTGCCGCTGACGGTGGTCTATGCCGCGCGCGGCGACGACGCGGCGTGGTATCGCGCGCACCACGTCACGTTTGCCGTCGTGGACGCGCGGAGCGTGCTGCGCACGGAGGATGTCGTATTCCGGGCCCCGTCGCCGTCGTACCTGCCAAGTTACGACGACGTCGCGACGTGGCCCCCGGATACGTTCGATCTGGTCGATCCGCCGGTGCTAATCGTGCGGAACCCGGGGTGACGGCCGCCTAAAGCGGTGGCGCCGGGACCGATGTGGGCACCTACCCGGAGGAGCTCCGTGACCCGACATCGCGTCGACGGATAGATTATCCCGACAACATGGCGGCACGATCTCGTGCCCGAGTACTCGAAACCTGATAGTTGACGATGGGTCGAACTGCCCGATATGACGACATCGTATCGCGCGACCGCGGCCCGTGGACGCGCGTTCTGGTTACGAGAGGCTATTGCAGCTCCCCGCGGCCCCGATCTCGGTCATCTCGCCGGTCGCCAGCACCAGTCTGACCTCAATCGCGGTTGGCGTCGGTGATGCCTGGTTATCGATGCACACGATATTGATGATCGCGGGCAGGCCGGCGCACCAGTTCACGTACCCCGTCGCATAGAATCGCTGACGGTAGCAACGGGCGGTGACGTTCAGGGTGGGCGGCAGTACCGTCTTCATCAGTACCGACACGCCCGCGGCACCGCAGATTCCAGGGCAGATCTCCCACCCCGGCCCGGTCCACCCCGCGGCCGCATACGCATCGGACGGCTCGAAGAGCACCTGGATCGTCTGGCCTTCGGACAGCGCCATCATCTCGGCGCTGCGAAACTGGTAGAGCGCCTGCGAGGCCGCCGTGCGCATGGTGTTGTTCGTCCCATAGCCCGCCAGCGCCGGCATCAGCATGGTCGTCATCAGGCCGACGACAAAGACGACCACCGCGAGTTCGAGCATCGTGTAGCCGGCCTCAGAAGTCCTGGGGCGTGCACGGTGTCCTGTCTCCGCGTGACCACAGCGCGTCCCTCCCCGAGGCGGCAGTGAGTCTGTATCGTCTCGGTTGAGCGGACGCGACCCGTTGACCGGCGGCACGTGTACCGTCACACCCCGTACGACGGACTCATACCCGTCGCCCGTTCGTCGTAGACCTTTCGAAAAGGGGCCGGCGGCTTCACATAGTCGCGCCAGATGCGGCGCCTCATGGAATTTCAAATCCCGTTCGCGCGATGAGATGCACCACGCATCCATGCGCGCACGGCGAGGGCGCGGGCACATAGTACAGTGCATCATCGTGGTGGCCCCACGCCGGATTACCGAACAGCGCCGCGGCGCACAGCGCCATGACCATCATCGACGCGAGGCCGGCCCGACGCGTCACGGACGCGCGGGCGCCGCCTCGTGCGTGCCGCGGTGTGCCGTATTGCTCAAGGGACGCCTGCGCGCGTCTCACGTGCTCGTGATGCCGTGTCCGTGTGACCAAGAAGTTCCCTCCCGTGTGTCGCGATCGTCGTCGATCGCGGATTGGATGGGCTCAGCCTACGCAACACGGGTGTGTGCAACAAGTGGACCTTCGGTCCTCGGACAGGAGACCTAGATGATAGGCCGTAGGTACGTCGCAGCGTGCGCAGGTCATACGCGGACGAACATGCCGTATGTTTCGATGCTCGGCGATGCCGCACGCGGGATCGCCAGCCGGAACAGGTGAGCGCGGGCGATCCCCGAATCTTTCTCGGGTGACGCCGTTTCGGATCGCCGACCCGTACGCGGTCGCCGGCAGCTATCGCAAGGCCCAACTGCACTGCCACACGACGCGTTCCGACGGGCAGTTTGCGCCGCGGGCGCTCCTCGAGCGCTACCGAGCGAAGGGGTATGCGGTTGTCGTCTTCACGGATCACAACCGCGTGACCGACTGCGCCGATCTCAACGACGGGACGTTTCTCGCGCTGCCGGGCGTCGAGACGACGATTCCCCGCCCGTTTCGACCGCTCGGGCCTCACATGGGCCGTCTCGGCGGGCCCGGCAGCCTGGAGGCGCGGGGCGCCCAAGCGTGCATCGATGCGACGGTCCGCGCCGGTGGCGTCGTGTCGCTGCACCATCCCTCGTGGACCGGCAACCTGTGGACCGGGGGCTGGTCGGTCGCCGAGATGCTGCGCCTGCGCGGCTACCATCTGATCGAGATCAGCAATCATCACAGTCGGAGCGCGGCCGACGTGCGGCGGTGGACGGCCGTGCTGCGGGATCGCGGCCGCCTGGCACCGGTCGGGGCCGCCGCCGCGGACGATCTGCACCGTGCGGCGGACTTCGATACCGGTTGGGTGATGGTGAAGACCGCTTCGCTCGAGCCGGACGCGTTCCTCGCCGCGCTCCGCGGCCTCTCGCTGTACGCGTCGACAGGGCCGACGGCGGAGTTCGGCGCACGGGACGGCGCTGTCGCATGCGTCACAGACGCGCCCACGATTCGCTTTCTCGACGCGACGGACACGATACGCTACGAGGCCCCGGGGCCGGAGGCAGCGTATGCGCCGGCCGGGGACGAAGGGTTCATCCGGGTCGAGTGCATCGGCGCGTCCGGCGCCGCAGCATGGTCGCAGCCATTCTGGCTCGCTCCGGAGAGCGCGGGGTAATGGGCGCGAGTCGGGCGTGCGTGCAGACGAGCCGTACTCCGCGGACGTGTCGTGTCGCGCGCGCGCCCTCGTATGAGAAAGGAGCCTGAACGTGCGGATTCTCGTCGTAGGTGCTGGGTCCATCGGGGGGTACTTTGGAGGGAGACTACTGGAGGTTGGCCGCGATGTCACGTTCCTTGTGCGGCCTCGCCGCGCGGCCGAACTCGCGCGCACCGGCCTCTTGATTACGAGCCCGTTCGGCGACGTCGCGCTGCCGGCGCCGCCCACGGTCACCGCGGATGCGCTCCGTGGTCCGTTCCATCTCGTCCTGCTCAGTTGCAAAGCCTATGATCTCGCGGGTGCCGTCGACGATTTCGCCCCGGCGGTCGGGGCGGCCACCGCGATCCTCCCGCTGCTGAACGGCATGCGCCACGTTGACTTCCTGGCAACGCGGTTCGGCGATCAGCGCGTGCTCGGCGGGCTGTGCCAGGTCTCGACGACACTCGCGCCGGACGGACGGATTCTCCATCTGAACGATTTCCATGTCCTCGTATTCGGGGAGCGCGACGGGTCCCGCTCGCCGCGTGCGATCGCGATCGAGTCCCAACTCGCGGGCGCCCGCTACGAGGCGCGTCTGAGCGAGACGATTGTGCACGACATGTGGGAGAAGTGGGTCGCGCTAGCGACCATGGCGGGGACGACCTGCCTGATGCGCGCCACCGTTGGCGATGTCGTGGCGGCGGGTGCCGCGGATCTCGCGACGGCGCTCTTTGACGAATGCGCCGCCATCGCCGCCCGCCAGGGGTTTGCGCCTCGCCCGGCAATGCTCGACCGGGGCCGGCGCATGTTTACCGCGGCGGGATCAACGCTTACCGCCTCGATGCTGCGCGACGTCGAGCACGGCGCGCGGGTCGAAGCCGATCACGTGCTCGGGGATCTGCTCGCGCGCGCCGGCACCTCGGCCGGCGACCGGTCGATGCTCCGCATCGCCTACGCGCACCTGAAAGCTTACGAGGCCCGGCGCGCCAGGGAGATGGACGCGCGCGCGGGCTAGCGGCCGTGCGCCGCCGGGCGGGGTGTTACCCTTCGGTCCGCACCCGCCAGAGGTGCGTGACGTGGTCCTCGCCCCGCACCGCGAGACCGCTCGCCGCGAGCACGTCGCCGTCGTTGTCGCCCGCGGGCAGGATGATATTCGCGTACTCAAACCGGGGGGGCCAGCCGTCGCGCGTCCAGCGCAGCAGCGCGGTCCACTCGCTCCCGCCGGCGCTACCGTAGAGCACCGCCTCGCGGCCCGTGTTGACCGGGCTCGGCTCGACCGCGGTCGAGACAAACACGGCGCGGCCCACCCGACAGCTCCAGAAGCTTGAGGCCGCGATCGGCGCGAGCCGCGACGGGCGGCTCCCGCGGTCCAGCCGGTAGATGTAATTCTGCTCGAACGGCGTGTCGGTGGCGAAATACAGTCCGTCATCGAGCGGGACGACCGTGACCGCGCGCGCCTGCTGGCCGCCGGCCAGCACGGTGTCGACCGCCGACCAGTCGAGGCTCGCGCGCAGGATCCGGCATTCGTCGCCCTCGTCTCCGGTCAGCACCCAGAAGCACTCCGCGTACCGGTCGTAGGTGACGCTGTGCACGTGGCGGATCGCCCCGGCCGGGAACGTGTACACGGGCCGCCACGCGATGCCGTCAGGCGAGCCGTACACGTGCACCGCCGTCCGGTCTGGGTTGTCGAAATACTCCCCGAAGTAGGCCCACCCGTTGGGCGCGGCCGCGAGCGCGAGCGGGCGGGTGCCGCGTGGGATCCGAAACGCGGCCCGGAACCGCCGATCCCGCGGCGCGCACACGGCGATCGTCTTCGGAAACACCGCGGCGAGGCTGCCGTCGCCCACCCGCGCGAGGGCGTGGCACCCGCCGCGCAGCAGCCGGTCTGCGGGGCGAGACACCGCCGCGAGCCGGTAGGGGAGACCCGGCCGAAACACGGCCACCGGCGCCCAGCCCGGGGCGGCCGGGTCCCAGCGCACCACCGCATAGCCTCGCGCGGCGTACAGGACTCCTGCGTCCCATGTCAGGACCCGCACTCCGGGAAACCGGCCGATCGGCTCGAGGCTGAGTGCGGGCACGTGGAGGCGGCGCGTCGACGGACGAGTTACTTCTGCACGAGAAAGTCTTCGATCGCGAGCGCGTCCATCCGCGTGCGCAGGAAGCACTCGATCGCCTCGTCGGGCGTGCAGACGATCGGCTCGTTGTCGTTGAACGACGTGTTGAGGACCACCGGCACCCCGGTGAGATCCCGGAACGCCGCGATCAGCGCCCAGTAGCGCGGGTTGGCCTCCCGGTCAACGGTCTGGAGGCGCCCGGTGCCGTCGACGTGCGTGACCGCCGGGATCTCGGCGCGCTTCTCGGGGCGCACGTTGTAGACCTTGACCATGAACGGATCGGGATACGTCTGGTCAAAGTAGTCGCCGACGGCTTCGAGCAGCACCGACGGCGCGAACGGGCGGAACGCCTCCCGGTGCTTGATGCGCGCGTTGAGAATGTCCTTCATGTCGGCGCGCCGGGGATCCGCGATGATGCTGCGGTTTCCGAGCGCGCGCGGGCCCCACTCCATCCGGCCCTGAAACCACCCGAGCACGTCGCCCCCCGCGACGATTTGGGCGGCACGCTGCGCGAGGGCGGGGCCGTCGAGCCGCTGGTACGCGAGCCCCCGGCGGTCGAGCGCCTGGACGATGTCGTCGTCGCGGTACCGCGGCCCGGTGTAGGCGGCGGTCATGACGTAGCGCCGCGGGCGGCCGAGTACGTGGTGATAAATGTAGTAGCACACGCCGAGCGCGGTCCCCGCGTCGTTGGCGGCCGGTTGGATGTAGATGTCCGTGAATGGTGTCGAGGGGAGGATCTTCCCGTTGAACGCGCTGTTGAGCGCGACGCCGCCCGCCATACACAGTGCGGACTGTCCGGTCTCCCGCTGCAGCCGGCGGACGAGCGCGAACTCCGCCTCCTCGAGCATCGCCTGCAGCGACGCGGCGACGTCTTGATGCTGTTCGGTCAGCGGCGCGCCCGGCTGGCGCGCCTCCCCGAACGTGGTGACGAACTTATCCGAGTACATCGTCCCGACCTCGGGACTGCCTTCCTCGAAGGTCATCGACGCGCCCGCGGCGTGGTGGACGAAGTAGTCGAGGTCGAGCTCGAACGTGCCGTCGGGCCGTACGCGGACGATCTTGCGGAACTCCTCGAGGTACCTCGGGCGCCCGTACGGGGCGAGGCCCATGACCTTGCCCTCGTCGCCGTACTTCGGGAACCCGAGCCATTGGGAGGCCGCGGTATACACAAACCCGAGCGAGTGCGGGAAGTTGATCTCGCCCGAGACCTCGAGTGTGGTGTCGCGGCCGACGCCCCACATGGTGCTGACGAAGTCGCCCATGCCGTCGACGGAGAGGATCGCCGCTTCGGGGAACGGCGAGACGAAGAACGCGCTCGCCATGTGCGCCCGGTGGTGCTCGATGTTGTGGAACCGCGCGTGCACTCGCTTCGGGTCCAGCGCGAAGGCCTCGCACAGTGCGGCTTTGGGGTTCCGCACCTGCATCGCGTTCGTGAGGCGTGCCCGGACCATCGACGCGCTCGGCCGGTGCGCCAGCGCGAAGACGACCTTCTTCAACAGATTCGCATTGGGGTTCCGCGAGATGCCGACGTGGTCCAGCTCGTACGGGGTGATGCCGGCCTCGGCGAGGCAGAACTCGATCGCCCGCGTTGGAAACCCGGCCCAGTACTTGATCCGCAGAAAGCGTTCCTCCTCCGCGGCTGCGAGCAGCTCGCCGTCGCGGATCAGGCACGCCGACGCGCCGGCGTGGTGTGCGTTGATCCCGAGGATATACACGCGGCCTCAGGCCCGCCTGGCGGGGCGCCGCCGTGCCCGGGGCCGCGCCGGGGCGGCGAGCAGCGCCGCCCGCAGGTAGTCCGTGATGATGTGATTGATCGTCAGGTGCACGTCCTCGACCACCTCATACTCGTCGCTCGGCACGACGACCGCGAGATCGGCGAGTTCGCGGAGCGTGCGTCCGGGCCGGCCGATCAGCGCGATCACCAGGGCGCCGGCCGCGCGCGCGGCCCGGGCCGCGCGGACGACGTTCGGTGAGGTCCCGCTGACCGAGAGCAGCAGGACCGCGTCTTCCGGGCGGGCGAGGGCCGTGATCTGCTCGGCAAACACGCCCTCATACCCGTGGTCGTTGGCCCAGGCGGTGAGCATGGCGGGGTCCGAGAGCGTCGCGGTGCGGATCCGGGGCACGCCGCGCCGCGGCGCCCGCCCGAGCGTGCCCTTGCCGACGTCCAGCGCCAGGTGCGACGCGGTGGCGGCGCTCCCGCCGTTCCCGGCCACGAAGATCGTCCCGCCGTCGCGCGCGACCTCCCACAGGCGCTCTGCGACCGCGGCGATCTCGTCGGCGGAGACCGCGGCGAGGCACGCCCGCAGCCGGGCGAGATAGGCCCGGGTGCGTTGGCGCGCCGGACTGCTGGTGGCCATGCGTCTACTCCTCGACATAGATGATCCGGCTGCCCTGCGGCTCGAACCGGAACGGGATCGGCCGGAGATCGGGCAGGGCCTGCGTGATCGCCCCGTGGCGCTCGGGGGGCGCCAGCAGCAGCAGGAATCCGCCCCCGCCGGCACCCAACAGTTTGCCGCCGATCGCGCCCGCCGCGCGCGCGCCCGCGTACCACGCGTCGATCTCCGGGGATGTGATCCCAGGGGCGAGCCCGCGTTTGAGCGTCCATCCCGCGTGCAGAATCTCCCCGACGGCGTCGAGGCGCTGGTCGACCAGCGCGCCGCGCAGGTCCATGGCGAGGTCGCGCATGCGCGCCGTGTCGGTGCGGACCGCCGCGTCCTCGTCCAGGCCGCGTCCCTGCGCGCTGAGGATCACGTCGGCGCTGCGGGTCAGGCCGGTGTACAGCAGCAGCAGGTGCGCCTGCAGCCGTGCGCGGAACTCGGCACTCGTGATCACCGGTTCGACGGAGACGCCGTCTGGCTCGAACCGGATGTGCTGCAGGCCCCCGTACGCCGCGATGTACTGATCCTGTTTGCCGATCGGCTTCCCGCAGCGCACGAGCTCGATCTCGCAGGCCTCCTCGGCCAGCCGCTTCGCCCCGACATGGCGTCCGGTGTACGCGTGCAGCGCGTGCAGCAGCCCCACCGTGTAGGCGCTGCTGGAGCCGAGGCCGGTTCCGCGCGACGGGATGTCGGAAATCGAGGTGATCTCGATCCCTCCGGTAATCCCGACGAGGCGCAGCGTCTCGCGAATCAGCTCGTGCTGCAGATCGTCGGCGCGATCGACCATCTCCGTGATCGAGTAGCTCGCGCGGACACGGTCATCGAACTTCTTGTTGACCGTGATATAGATGTACTTGTTGATCGCCGTGGCGACGACGGCGCCGGGCTCGCGCCGGTAGAACGCGGGAAGATCCGAGCCGCCGCCGGCAAAGCTGATCCGCAGGGGAGTGCGGGAAATGATCACGCGCCTAAGAGTTCGGTCCGGGCACGCCAACTCCTCGCGTGCGGGGTGGACGCAGCGTGCGGCGAGGCGGGCCGGCCGTCGCCTTGCCCGCGCCGCGATGCGTGGCGTATAATTTCAGCGTGATGGCGCCCCGTGGTACCTCCGCGCCGGAGCCGTTTCCCTCCGGTCCCGGCCCCGACCGTCCCTCCGCCCCCGCCGAACTGGTGCTGGTGTCGAGCGGGCCGGGAGAGGTCTCGAACTGGGCCGTCCCGATGGCCGAGGCCGCCGCGGCGTGGGCCGCATCGCGCGGCACGCCGCTCGCCATTTCGCTGATCCTGCCCCCGTGCCAGTTCGCGAGCGGTCAAGAAGTCGCGTACGCGCGCCGGCGCGGACCGTTCGCGCGGGTGCTCGGGCCGCGCGCGTGTTTGGCGCTCGTGGCGGGTCTCCGGCGCCTTCCGGTGTCCGGGTCCGGCTGCGTCCTGCACCTCGGCGGCGATCTGTGGTACACGGCGACGCTCGGGCGGCGCCTCGGGTTCCCCGCGGCCGCATACGTTGAGACCGAGCTCGTGCGGAAGCGCGCGCGTCAGTTTCAGCGCATCTTTCTTCCCACCCAGGCGCTCGCGGACCGCCTCGCCTCGGCGCACGTGCCGCGGGACCGGCTGCGCGTGGTGGGCGATCTCCGCGTGGACCATCTCGCGTCGTTTCGTGAGCTCAGCCGCGCGCCGCGGAGCGGCGCCCGCGTCGCGCTCCTGCCGGGCAGCCGCGGCTGGATCGTGCAGGGGATGCTGCCGTTCCTGCTCGAGACCGCGGCGGGCATACGCGCGGCGCGCCCGGAGATCCGTTTCTCGATGATCGCCTCGCCGTTTCTCGCGCCCGACGGGCTCGCGCGCCTGCTCGCGCCGCACCGGGAGCGCCTCGCGGCCCTCGAGATCGACGTGGTGCAGGACGGGCGTCTGCGCGCGCTCGCCGCGTGCGACCTCGCCCTCACCGTCCCGGGCACGAACACCGTGGAGCTCGCGGTGCTCGGGGTGCCGATGCTCGTCGTGCTGCCGCTCGACCGGCCTGGCCGGATCCGCTCCGAGGGGATGAGCGAGTGGCTGAGCCGGATTCCCGGGCTCGGCACCGCGATCAAGACCGCGATGGCCTGGCGGTTCACGCGCCGGGGACAGCTCGTCGCCTGGCCGAACCGCGAGGCCGGCCGCGAGATCGTGCCCGAGATGGTCGGGCGCGTCGTGCCGGCCGACGTGACACGCCGCGCGCTTGGGCTGCTCGGGGACCCCACCGGCCTGCGTGAGACAAGCGACGCGCTGCGGGGCCTGTACTCGACCCCGCCCGGGGTCGCCCAGCGGATGCTGGAAGAGATGGCGCCGTGGCTGCGCGTAGCCGCCGACCGGCGCGCCGCCCTCGCGTGAAACAGCTGCTCGTCGTCAGCAACGGCTACGGCGAAGACGTCGAGGTGGCGCAGGTCATTCGGGCGCTGCCGGCCAGCCAGGTCGAGGTCCTCGCGTACCCGCTTGTCGGTCTGGGGCACGCCTATCCCGCGGGGACGCTCTTGCTTGAGCCCCGCCGCGAGTTTCCGAGCGGCGGATTCGGCGCCCGCGTGGGTCCCGCCGCGCTGTGGGCGGATCTGCGGCGCGGCTGGCTGGGGTTCTGGGGGGCGCAGCGCCGGACGCTGCGGTCGCAACGCGGCCGCGCGGCCCTGATCGTCGCCGCCGGAGACGTGTACTGCCTCTGGATGGCCGCGGCGGCAGGCGGCCCGGTGGTCTATCTCGCGCTGCCGAAGTCGGAGTATGTCGGTCCCCACTCGGCGCTCGAACTGTGGATGATCCGGCGCGCCGCCTCACGCGTGTTCACGCGGGACGAGGTGACCGCCGCCGCGCTGCGGCGCCGCGGGATTCCCGCGGAGTATCGCGGCTTTACGCTGATGGATACGCTCCATCCCACGGGGGAGACGTTCGGGATCCCCGTGGACCGTCCGGTCCTGACGCTCCTGCCCGGCAGCAAGCCGGCCGCGTTCGACAACCTGTTCCTGCTGCTGCGGGCGGCCGCGGGGGTCGACGCGGGCCCCGCGGAGCGGCCCGGCGTGCTCGTCGCGTGGTCGCCCAATCTGTCGCGCGACCGCCTCCGCGACGCCGTCGAGTCCGCGCACGGACGGTGGACGGACGTCGATCGGTTCGAGTACCTCGGGCTCCAGGTGCGCGTGACGGACGACCGCTTCGCCGACGCGCTCGCACGCGCGACGGTCGTGCTGGGTATGGCGGGCGCGGCGCACGAGCAGGCGGCCGGTCTCGGCAAGCCCGTGGTCGCCTTTCCCGGTCACGGCCCGCAGGTCACGGCGCGGTTTCTCCGAGAGCAGCAGCGGCTGCTCGGCGAGGCCCTCGTTGTCGCCGCGACCCCGGAGGAGGGTGCCGCGGCCGTCTCGCGACTGCTGCGCGAGCCGGCGGAGCGCGAGCGGCGCGGCCGCGTCGGGCGGGAGCGTCAAGGCGGCCCCGGCGGGTCGTCGGCGATCGCGCAGTACCTTGTGGAAAGATTGAGCGCGTGACGGCCGGCCGGCCCGGCCCGGCGGCGGAGTCCCCGTCGGGCGCTGTCGATCGCGAAGGTCGGGCGCGCGAGCGCTTGTGGACCGCGGCGCTGCTCGCCGGCGTCGCGGTTCTGACGTTCTACCGGCTCGGCACAGGCTCGCTCTGGGATCAGGACGAGACGAAGTACGCGCAGGTCGCGCGTGAGATCCTCGAGCGAGGCGACTGGATCACGCTCCACGTCAACGGCGCGCCGTGGTACGTGCACCCGCCGCTCTACATGTGGCTGACCGCGCTGACCGCGCGCGCGGTGGGCTTCAGCGAGTTCACCGTGCGGTTCTGGTCGGGCGTGTTCAGCGTGGTGGCCGTCTACGCGACGGTTCTGATCGGCCGCACGCTGTTCGGTGCGCGCGTGGGGCTGCTCGCCGGCGCGATCTCGGCGGTCACGTTCCACGTGCTTGTCCAGTCGAGGCTCGCGGTGTTCGACACGGTGCTCCTCGCGTGGATGCTGCTGGCGGCGCACGCGTTTCTCCGCGCCTACCAGACAGGCCGGCGGGCGGATTATCTCTGGTTCTTCCTGTACTGCGGCCTCGCCACGCTGACCAAAGGCCCCATCGGGCTGATCCTCCCCGGGCTCGTGGCGGCGGCGTTCGTCACCGTCCGTGGCGCGTGGAGCCGGCGGCGGGAGGTCCCCTGGCTCGCCGGGATCGTCCTGTACGCGGTCGTTGGGCTGTCCTGGTACGCGGCGGAAATCTGGCTGCATGGGCGGGCGTTTGCGGTGGTCGTGTTCGGCTATTACGGCGTCGGCCGGTTCTTCGGCGTGGTCGAAAATCAGGCTGGTCCCTGGTACTACTATGTGCCGATCCTTGCGATCGGCGCGTTCCCGTGGACAGCGTTCTGGCCCGCCGCGGCGCTCTTTCACGCCCGCCGGCTGCGTGACGACGGCAGCCTGTTCGTCGCGCTGTGGTGCGTGCTGACCTTCGCCTTCTATTCCGCGGCCGGGACGAAACTCCCCGAACTACGTGCTGCCGATCTACCCGCTGGCGGCGGTGGGCGTGGCGGCGTGGTGGGATGCGGCGCTGGGAGCGAAGCGGGCGGGGTGGGGGCTCTGGATCTCCCTCGCGCTGCTCGTCGTGCTGCTCGCCGCGCTGTTTTGGGCGGTCGGCGGCTATCTTGCCCATCTGTATCCCGACCGCTTTCACACGTACGGCCACGTGCTCGCCGTGCCGGCCATCGTGCTCGCGATCGGCATCGCGGTCGTGCTCGCGCTGACCGCGGCCGGCGGCAGACTCGCGGCGCTGGTGGCGCTGTGCGCGACGATGGCCGTGACGTGGATGAGCGTGCTGACGTGGGCCGTGCCCGTGGTCGAGGCCGAGAAGCCGATGAAACCGCTCGCCCTCGAGATCCGCGCCGCGCTCGGCCCCGGTGATCGCATCATCGGCTACCGGTTTGATATCTACTCGTCGCTGATCTATTACACGGACCATCATGTGGAGTGGATCGACGACCCGAACACGCTCCGTGCGGCCGTGTGTGCGCCGGGACGTGTCTTTGTGGTGGGCAACCAGGACGAGCTGGCTCGGACGCCGCTGCCTACGGTGCTCTCGCGTTTCGACGCGCGGGAAGGCATTGGGGTGCTCGTGAAACCGGCCGATGCCCGGTGCTCGCCGTAGACGCCGCGTGAGTCGTGGTGCGCCGAGCCTTGCCTTCCGTCACCGGTGTCAGCATGAGACGGCGGTCGTCGTAGTGACGACCTATGTGGCGCTGCTGCGCGGCATCAATGTCGCGGGGCGGCGAAGCGTTGCGATGGCACGCCTGCGGGATCTTGCGACCGACCTGGGCTTTCAGGGGGCGCGGACGCTGCTGCAGAGCGGGAACCTTGTGTTTCAATGCCGACGGCGGCCGGACGGCACTCTGGAGCGCGTGCTCGAACAGGAAGCGGTGTCGCGGCTGGCGCTCGAGGTCGACTTCCTCGTGCGCACGGCGGACGAATGGCGCGCGCTCGTGGAGCGCAATCCATTTCCGGACGAGGCCAAGCGAGATCCACGCCATCTCGTGGTGATGTCGCTGAAGCGCGCGATCGGAGCGCGGGACGTGAGGGCGCTCGAGGCGGCGATCAGGGGGCCGGAGCTTGTGCGCGGCGGCGGGAGGCAGGTCTATATCGTCTATCCGGCCGGCATCGGACGCTCGCCCCTCACCAATCGCGTGATCGAAACCACGCTCGGTACCCGCGGCACCGCGCGGAATTGGAGCACGGTGCTGAAGGTGGCGGGCCTGGTCGGGGAGACGTCCTGAGGCCTTCGTGTGCACGGCCGGCTGCGTTCACCTAATCCCGGCCGCTGACGGGCGTGGATGCGATCGATCGCATCCACGCCCGTCGATCCGAGTGACGCGTCAGGCTATCGTCCGATTGTTGTTGTTCACCGCCACGACCACGACGACGACCAGTAAGACAAGGACCACGACAGCGAGGACGGCCATCATCTCACTCATGCCGAAGTACGTCGGTGCGGGAGCTCCTGCCGGACCCTGCGGGCCTTGGGGTCCCTGCGGCCCTGTACGCCCGGGGCTCCTGGCGCACCCGGCGCACCCGGCGCTGGCCGGCGCTGGGGTCGCGGGGGCCGGGGCCGCGGGCGCGGCCGGTGCCGCGGGGCGGCCGGTTGCGCCGGGGCAGTTTGAGCAATGGCTGCGCCCGCGGAGACGGCAAGGATGAGAGAGATCACAAGCAGGGCGAAAATGCGGAGTTGACTCGTTCGCACGTGAATACCTCCCTTTGTACGCGGGCGGGGCCGCAGTCCTTGCTGTCGCAGCGCCGCGCGGTTCGGATGTCGATAACAAATTTCCCCTGCGGACGGGGTTTCAAACCGGATCATGACACGCACATGCCTGTGACCGCGCAGTGACGGCAGGACACGGCGTCCCGGGCCTTGTATGTAGAGCGAGGTCTCATACAGCATCCTTACGCGGTGTGGTCGTCGCGACGTCATGCGTATCAGTCCGAAACCCAGATGTTTCGCTGCGGGTCGTGTCGCTGCCCGATCTCGGTGGCCGCAGCCGCCTGAGGATATGCGGACGCACGCGGGAGACGGCTCGGTCATGAAGATTCTCATCACCGGCGGCGCCGGATTTATCGGGTCGACGCTCGCCGAACGCGTGCTGGCGCTCGGGCACGACGTCACCTGCCTGGATAACTTCGATCCCTACTACGACCCCCGCATCAAGCGCGAGAATCTCGCCGCGGCGTCCCGTTCGCCGCGCTTCCAACTGGTCGACGGCGACATCGGCGACGGTGCGCTGCTGGACCGGCTGCTGCCGGACGGCGTCGAGCACCGTGGTCCACCTGGCGGCCAGAGCCGGCGTGCGCCCGTCGCTGTCGGATCCCGCCGCGTACGAGCGCACCAACGTCCAGGGCACGATTGCGCTGCTCGAGGCGTGCCGCCGTCATCGCATCGGTCATCTCGTGTTTGGGTCGTCGTCCTCAGTCTACGGGGTGTCGCCCGACGTCCCGTTCAATGAGGACACGAGCCGGCTGCTCCCCGCGTCGCCGTACGGCGTCACGAAGCTCGCGGGCGAGTACTTTTGCCGCGCCTACCACCACCTGTATGCGATCCCGATTACGTGCCTTCGGTTTTTCACGGTCTACGGTCCGCGGCAGCGCCCAGATATGGCGATCCACCGCTTTGTGCGGATGATCGAGGATGGGCAGCCGGTGCCGATGTACGGGGACGGCACCGCGCGTCGAGATTTCACCTACGTCGACGACGTGGTGGAGGGGATCGTGCGGGCGATCGAACGGCCGGGGGGATTCCGGATTTACAACCTCGGGACACACGAGACCATCATGCTGCGCGATCTGATTGCTCTGATCGAGCGTGCGGTCGGCAAGCCGGCCGTGATCTCGCGCCAGCCCGACCAGCCGGGGGATGTCCCGGTAACGCATGCGGACGTCACACTGGCGGGCCGTGACCTCGGCTACGCGCCGTCCACGGATCTTGCGGCCGGGGTCGCAAAGTTTGTCGAATGGTTCCGGGCGTCGCGCGACACGAGCGGCCCGGGCCACGGCCCGGCACGCAGCGCGTAGGCGTGGAGCGAGCCGCAGATCATCCGCCACAAGCGGGAGCGGGACGAAGGTCGCCATCGTACGGGTTCGTGCAGCAGACGTGGGTATTGCGACCACCTACGTCAGTCTCTCCGGTCTAAATGCGCCCTGTAGTACGGGATGAATTCCCGTCTCGAGGAGGCTCGACCGTCACTCGCGAACGGCTCGTTCGATTCGAGGGTCAGGCGATAGCCACATGAGGGCAACAGCCACGTAACACGCGCACGCGATCCACGGCCTCACGAACGACACCGGAATCGCGACGGCATAGACAAGAACACTCACCGTGCCCTTCCAATCACGTCCGATCGATTTGGCCAACATCGAGTCCCGTCCGTGGGAGGCGATCAGGCACCTCGTGAGCACGTAATACGCCATCCCCGCCAGCAACAGCACCACGCCATACACGGCCACGGGAATGGGTGCAAAGTGATTCTCACCCATCCACGCCGTCGTGAAGGGCGTGAGAGACAACCAAAATAGAAGGTTCAAGTTCGCCCACAGGATCCGGCCGTTCACATGCTCCGCCGCCTGGAGCAGGTGATGGTGATTATTCCAGTAAATGCCGACGTAGGTAAAGCTGAGCACGTAGCTGAGAAAAACCGGAAGCACTGGCACGAGCGCCCGCAGGTCAACGCCTTGAGGCGCCTTCATCTCGAGCACCATGATCGTGATGATGACCGCGAACACGCCGTCGCTGAAGGCTTCGAGTCGGCCTTTCTTCATCGGGCTCCCCCGGATGTGACGGCCACGTACTCTCTGCACGCGGAAGCCAACTCGCGCCGCCGGATTTCGCCGGCGGCGTCCGCCGCCAATGTCCACGAGGGAATCTCTCGCGTTTCGCCGCACGGGACGACGGTCCGCGCGCTGACCATCGGCGTGTCCCGGTTTGCTGGACCGATTTTCTTTCGGGCGCGCTCGTGATCACCACCTCTCGTCTCTGCGATGCAGGACCACCCAGGTCCGGCGATCCGCCGCGTTTTGGCGACGCCCCGTGCGCACGCGGGGTCCGATGTCCTCGCGCGGCGGCAGGTGGACCGGCAGCAGCACCGGAAGGAATTCCTCATCTCGCGCGCGCGGGCGCGCTTGAGGAACGACGACATCCTCCCGCGGGGATCGAGGCGGACGTGCCGCCCATGCGAGTCATCACGCTTGAAGAACACTTTGCGAATCCGGGGTTTCTCGAGGGTCCCGGGAAGCGGCTCAAGCAGCAGGCTGCCAGCGCGGGCAGCCCGATCGCGGGCCTCCTCGAGCAGTTGTGCGATGTCGGCGAGAAGCGCATCGCGGCGATGGATGCCGCGGGGATCGCGGTCCAGGTGCTGTCGCTGACGGCTCCCGGCACCGAGCAGCTCGAGGCTTCGGACGCGGCCCGGCTGGCGAGCGAGGCGAACACGTTCCTCGCGTCCGCCGTCGCGCGGCATCCGACGAGGTTCGCCGGGTTCGCTGCACTGCCAACCGCGGCCCCCGAAGCCGCCGCCGCCGAGCTCGAGCGCGCGGTGCGCGATCACGGATTCAAGGGCGCGCTGATCAACGGCCACGTTCGAGGACGCTATCTCGACGACAGGTTCTTCTGGCCGATCTTCGAGCGGGCGGACGCGCTCGGGGTCCCGATCTATCTGCACCCCACACCGCCGCCGCAGCCCGTGATCGAGGCATCCTACAGCGGGTTCGCGCCGATCGTGACCGAGATGCTGGCGGGCGCGGGCTGGGGATGGCACATCGAAACCGCCGTCCACGTCATCCGCATCATCCTTGGCGGGACGTTTGACCGGTATCCGCGGCTGCAGCTCGTGATCGGGCACCTCGGCGAGGCCCTGCCCTTCATGCTGCAGCGGTTCGATCGGATGCCGAGGACGGCGACGAAGCTTGACCGTGACATCAGCGCATACCTGCGGGAGAACGTCCACTATACGGTTAGCGGTTTCAACTTCGTTCCGGCGTTCCTCGATCTGCTCCTTGAAGTCGGCGTCGACCGCATCATGTTTTCGGCCGATCACCCATATGCCTCCATGGTGGAGGCGCGCGCCTTTCTCGACAAGCTGCCGGTGAGTGCAGCCGATCGGGAGCGGATCGCGCACGGCAACGCGGAGCGTCTCTTCGGGTTGTAACACGGGATTAACGCGCCCTGCGTGGACGCGAGCCCTTCAGGGGTGCGATCGGACGTGACGAATCAGGTGTTAATGCACATCCTCGAGGTAGGCGCGGTGCCAGAGCTGGAGGACGAAGAGGTTCCACAGCTTCTTTCGATGATCGTGCGTGCCGCCCAGGTGCTCCGAGAGCAGCCGTGCGACCGCGTCGGGGTTCAGCAGTCCCTGACGCGCCAGCCGGTCCGGCGCGAGCATGTCCTCGAAGAGGTCGCGCCACGGCCCCCGGATCCACAGTCCGACCGGGATGCCGAACCCCTTCTTGCGCCGATTGAGAATCCGCTCCGGGAGGACGCCCCTCAGGCTTCGCTTCAACAGAAACTTGGTCGTCAGGCCTCGAAGCTTCTGCCGCGCGGGCAGGCGGCTCGCGAACTCGACGACGGCGGTGTCGAGAAACGGCGAGCGCACCTCGAGCGAACACGCCATGCTGGCGCGATCGACCTTCACGAGGACGCCGTCCTGCAGATAGAGCTTGGCGTCGAGATACAACAGCGTGCCGAGCCAGCCTCGGTCGTCCGCCGCCCGTGCATAGGCGCGGACCTCGGCAAAAACGTCGTCCCGCTCGATCGCATGCCACACGTCCGGCTGGAGTAGTGCGGGGAGGTCCTCGACCGCGAACGTGCCCATCCACGCCGTGTGCCGCAGAGGAAGGGGCTGGCCGAGCCCCGAGAGGAACCGGCGGATTTTGAAATCCAAGCTGAGGTCCCGATACGAGACGGGAAGGCGGGCGGCCAGCGCACGCGCCCCGGATAAGACCGGGCGCGGCGTCCAGTCGAGCCGCCGCGCGACCTGATGGGCCTGGTAGGTGGGGTAGCCCGCGAACAGCTCGTCTCCGCCATCGCCGGAGAGCGCCACCGTGACGTGGCGCCGCGTGTACTGGGAGAGCAGGTAGGTCGGCAGGACCGAGGCGTCGGCGAGTGGCTCGTCGAGCATCTCGCCGAGGCGCTCCACCAGGTTCAGCATGACACTCGGCGCGAGGATCTCCTCATGATGGTCGGTGCCGAGGCACGCCGCCACCTCGCGCGCGTACGGCGACTCGTCAAACGACGGCTCGTCGAAGCCGATGCTGAACGTTTTCACCGGCGCCGAGAGGTGGCGCGCCATGAGCGCGGTGACGGCCGACGAGTCGATCCCGCCGCTGAGGAAGGCGCCGAGGGGCACATCGCTGATGAGGCGGCGCTGCGTCGCACGGTCCAGCAGGTGCGCGAGCCGGTCCGCGGCTTCGGGGACGTCCGCGCCGTCGTCGTCGGGCGCCGGGAGGTCCCAATACTGCGTGAGGCGCGCGCGGCCGTCCTCGTAGACGAGCACGTGGCCGGGCGGGACCTTCGCGAGGCCCGTGAAGATCGTGTGGGGCGCCGGCACGTAGTCGAACGCGAGATAGCGCGCGAGGGCCGGAAGCGAGAGCGCGCGCGGCACCGCCGGGTGGCGCAGCAGGGCCTTCAGTTCCGACGCGAACACGAGGGTGTCGTCCACGAGCGCGTAGTGCAGCGGCTTCTTGCCCATGCGGTCCCGGGCGAGCACGAGGCGGCGCCGCGTGCTGTCCCAGATCGCGAACGCGAACATTCCGTCGAGGTCCGCCACGAGGTCCGGACCGCGATCCTCGTACAGATGGACGAGGACTTCCGTGTCGGACCGGGTGCGGAAGCGGTGGCCGGCCCGTTCCGCCCGGGCGCGGAGTTCGAGAAAGTTGTAGATCTCACCGTTGAAGGCGACCCAGACCGTCTCGTCCTCGTTGCCGATCGGCTGGTGACCGCCCGCGACGTCGATGATGCTCAGGCGCCGCGCGCCGAGGACCGCGCCCTCGCCGACGTAGTACCCGTCGTCGTCCGGTCCGCGGTGGCGGATCGCGTCGCACATCGCGCGGATCACGGCCGCCGCGCGGCCGGGTCCGGGAAGGCTACCGGTGAACCCCGAGATCCCGCACACGGCCCGCGTCCTCGTTCTGGTAGACGAGCCGTACCACGTAGATCGGCTTCGCCTGCGATTCGTGATAGGTGCGGACGATCAGTTCGGCGAGGAGCCCCATGAGGATGAGCTGGAGCGCGGAAATGAAGCAGAAGCCGGCAATCCAGGCGAGCGGGTTCAGGTGGACCCACACGCCGTACGCGAGTTTTTGGACGATCACGACGGCGGTGACGATGATCCCGACCGCGGCCACCGCGAAGCCCGCCCCGCCGAAGACATAGATCGGCTTGGTCAGGTACCCGCTGAGGAATCGCACGGTCATCAGGTCGAGCAGGACCTTGAGCGTGCGGACGATGCCGTACTTCGACCGGCCGAAGCGCCGCGGACGGTGGTGGATCGGCACCTCGGTGATCCGGGCGCCGATCGACGCGGCGTAGGCCGGGATGAGCCGGTGCATCTCGCCGTAGAGATGCACGTGGTCCAGGACCTCGCGCCGGTAGGCCTTCAGCGTGCAGCCGTAGTCGTGGAGCTTGAGCCCCAGCACGGCGGAGATCGTATAGTTCGCGGCGATCGACGGGAGGCGCCGGCTGAGAAACGGGTCCGCGCGGTCGCGCCGCCATCCGCTCGCGACGTCATAGCCCTCGTCGATCTTGGCGATCAGCCGCGGGATGTCTGCGGGATCGTTCTGCAGATCCGCGTCCATCGGCACGATGATCGACCCCCGCGCCTGGTGCAGGCCGGCGGCGATCGCCGCGGTCTGCCCGAAGTTGCGCCGAAGCTGGACCGCGACCACGCGGGGATCTCGGTCGACGAGCCGCTCGAGTGCCCGGAAGCTGTCGTCGGTGCTGCCGTCGTCGACGCAGATCAATTCCCAAGACCGGCCGAGCCGGTCCATGACCGCCGCGACCTCCTCGTACAGGAGATCCAGACTCTCCGCCTCGTTGTACACCGGGACGACGACGGAAATCTCCACGGTCGCATCACGTGCCGTCATGATTGGGTCCTCCCCCCATCGTCGTGGGGGCGCGCTCGCGCGACCTCGCGGCGGGTGACCGTCGAGCTTCGAACACCCCGCCGTAGTAGGCTTCCTGCAACAAGTTCTTGTAGCACTCGTTCAGGACCACGAGCCATCCGCGGCGCTCGCCGATGGGGACGAGGCCGCGCAAGAGCGGCATCACGAGCGGCGTGCGGTAGACGAGGCGCTTGACCGGCAGCATCCACGGAAGAATCTCGAGGAAGAGGCCGAGCTGGCGATCCCGCCCGTGCTTGGTCCACAAATACCAGGCGGACCTTCCGGCGTCGTGCATCTTCCGCCGGACCCCGTCGAGATCCTCCACGTGATAGTGGAAGCCGACCGCGTCGGGCTCGTACTCGAACGCGACGCCCGCCGCAGACATCCGGAGCGCCAGGTCGAGATCCTCATAGCCGTAGCCGGGGAACCCCTCGTCGAACCCCCCGGCCGCGTCCAGGTCGGCCTTGAGCACGGACGCGTTGCGGAAGATCGTATGGTACGGCGACATCCGGTGGCGGCTGCGGACCGTGAGGTCGGGGCTCACTTCTTTCACCCGCATAAACGGGGTCGTGAGGCTGTCCCGATGGATCGGCGTCGCGCCCTGCACGGCGATCTTCGCGGCGTCCGGCGGGTAGTGGCGGTGGTGCGCCGCGATGAGGCCGGGCTCGGCCCAGAAGTCGGAGTCCATGAACAGGATCGCGCGGCCCCGCGCGTCCCGCGCCCCCCGGTTGCGCACCGCGGAGATGCCGGCGTGCGGACCGACGACGTGGCGCAGGGTGGTCGGAAATTCGAGCGCCCGGATCATCTCGGCCGTGCCGTCCGTCGACCCGTCGTCGGAGACGATCACCTCGTACGCGTCGCGGGGAAAGTCCTGCGCGGCGAGACGCGCGAGCGCGGTGCGCAGCACCTCGCGATTGTTATAGGCCAGGACGACGACGCTAATCTCCATGGGGACGAGGTCCGCGCGGCGCGGCGGGCGTCCGCAGGCGCGCGGACGGACCATCGGGTGCCGGCGCCGTCGTGCCGGGAGCCCACGGCTGGCGCCGTGCTTCGAAGACGCCTTCGTAGTAGGCTTCCCAAATCAACTCGGTATAGCACTCGTTCGCCAGGAGCAGCCAGTCGCGGCGCTCGGCGCGCGGGAGGAGCCACCGAAACAGCGGCATCACGAGCGGAGTGCGGAACACGAGCCACTTGATCGGGAGGGCGGCCGGAAAGATCTCGAGAAACAGCCCGAGCTGCCGTGATCGATTGTACTTGCGCCAGAAATACACGGCGCCCGCCCCGGCCTGACGCAGTTTGTGTCGGATTCCGTCCAGCGTCTCGACGTGGTAGTGATAGCCGAGCGCGGCGGGGTCGTAGTCGAACGTCACGCCGCGCGCGCGCAGCCGCATCGCGAGCTCGATGTCCTCCCACCCATAGCCGGTGAAGCCCTCGTCGAACCCGCCCGCCGCCTCGAACTCCGACCGCAGGACCGAAAAGTTGCGCGTGATGATGTGCACGGGCGACAGATCGTGCCGCCGGCGCACGGACAGGTCCGGGGTGATCTCCCGCGCCCGCATGAACGGGGTGACGCGGGCGTCGGGGTGCGTGAGGCTGCGGCCCTGCACGCCGAGCGGCGCCGCATCCGGCGTGTAGTGCCCCAGATGGGCTTCGAGCAGCGATGGGGTCGCCCAAATATCGGCGTCGATGAACAGGATGATGCGCCCGCGCGCGGCGTGCACCCCCAAATTGCGCGCCGCGGAGCGCCCGCGATTCGGTTGCGCGACGTACCGGATCTCGATGGGGCCGCGCGCGGCGTCTGCGACCATCTCGGCGGTGCCGTCGGTCGAGCCGTCGTCCGCGATGACGACCTCATAGGCGTCCGGCGGCAGCGTCTGCCGGGCGAGCGCCTCGATCGTCCGGCGCAGGACGTCCCGGCTGTTGAACGTCGGGATGACGACGCTGATCTCCACCGCCGTCACCCGTTCGGCGCGCGTTCCGGACGGTCCGGGACGGTTCTCAAATTCGCGAGGTACCGCTCGTTCAGCACGCCCGCGAGCAGCACGCGGCCGACGCCCGGGATGCCCCAGCGGTGCGTCCGCGCCAGCAGCGCTTCGACGTTGGTGGCGGTGACGAGCCCGAACCCGCGCTGCAGCGTGTTGAGCAGCAGGTGGAGCGGGGTCAGCTGCACGGCGAACCGCGACTCGAGCGTCGGATGCTTGGCGTAGAAGATCCTGGCCGTGCGCGCCCGCTCTTCTTCCTTCGTCAGCATTCCGTCGAGCGCGCCGGGGGCCAGCTCGGGGCGGTAATGGTAGAGCGCGGCGGCCTTGGAGAAGACGCGCTTGAGGCCGAGACGCCGCAGCCGAATGCCGAGATCGAGGCCTTCCCACCCGTAGGGGAAAAACGCCTCGTCGAACAGGCCGGCCTCGAGCAGGTGCCGCAGCCGTACCGAGCCGTTGTCGGTATCGAAGTAGGCGGTCGAGATATCCAAGACATTGCCGCGGACGTCGAACGGGCGGTCCAGGTCCGGGACCACGATGACGGGGCCGCGGCCGACGATGCCCTCGGGATGCGCCGTGTGCGCGGCGAGGTGCGCGGCGAGAAACTGCGGAGGCGCGAGCGAGTCGTCGTCGACGAAGACGATGATCTCGCCCTCGGCCTGGCGGATCGCGGCATTCCGTGTGGCCGGCACGCCCGCGCGGCGGGGCATGCGGGTCGTGCGAATCGCGCACCGGGCCCGGCGGCGCGCCTGCTCGATGACCTCCGGGGTGCCGTCGGTCGAGGCGTCGTCCGCGACGAGCACCTCGTACCGATCTGCCTCGAGGTCCTGCGCGAGAATCGCATCCAGGCACCGCGCGAGCACCGGCGCCCGGTTGCGGGTCGCGGTGATCACGCTCAGCGCGACGGTCATACCGTGGGGGCCGGACTCGGCGCCCGGCCGACCTCGTCGATGAGCTGGCCGCGCACGAGGCGGCTGTACATGCCGTCGCGGGCCGCGAGTTCCTCGTGACGGCCGACCTCGACGATGCGCCCGTCCATGATCACGACGATCCGATCGGCGCTGCGGACCGTCGACAGCCGGTGGGCGACGATGAACGTCGTCCGGTCCTCGGTGAGGCGCGCCATCGCTTCCTGAATGGCTTCCTCCGACTCGCTGTCGAGCGCGGACGTGGCCTCGTCCAGGATGTACACCGGGGGATCGTTGATGACCGCGCGCGCGAGCGCGAGGCGCTGGCGCTGGCCGCCGGACAGCTGCAGGCCGCCTTCACCGAGCACGGTGTCGTAGCCGGACGGCAGCGCCGAGATGAACGTGTGCGCGCTCGCGACCCGCGCCGCCGCCTCGATCTCGGCGCGCGAGGCGTTCGGCCGGCCGTAGGCGATGTTGTCCGCGACGGTTCCCGCGAAGAGGATCGCATCCTGCGGGACGAGCCCGATCTGCCGGCGCAGCGACGCGATGGTCACGCCCCGGAGATCATGCCCGTCGATCTCGACGGTGCCGACCGTGGCGTCGTAGAACCGCGGGATCAAGTTGACGAGGCTCGTCTTGCCGGCGCCGCTTGGGCCGACGACGGCGATGTGCTCCCCCGGACGGACCTCGAGCGAGACATCGCGCAGCGCCCAGCGCCCGGGTTCGTACGCGAGCGAGACGTCGCGAAACCGGACGTGGCCGCGCAGGTGGGGCAGGGCGACCGCGTCGGGCGCTTCGCGGACGGTGTCGGGCACGTCCAGCACTTCGAACACGCGGACGAGCCCGGCCATCGCCTGACGGGCCTCCGAGTAGATCCGGGTCACGCCCATCGCGGGGTCCATCGCCAGCGCGAGGTAGCCCAGAAACGCCAGCAGTTCGCCCGGGGTCATCTCGTGCCGTGTGACGTACTGCGCCCCCGCCCAGAGGACGAACACGAGCGCCAAGGCGGTCAGGAGGCTCACGAGCGACACTTCAAGTGCGATCAGACGTCGGATCCGGTAGTTGGCCGAAAACGTGCGCTCGTTCTCGACCCAGAAGCGGTGTTCCTCGCGGGGTTCCTGGACGAACGCGCGGATGATCCGTGCGCCGACGATCGATTCCTTGAGGAGCCGCGTCAGCGCGGCGACCTGCTCTTGGGCGCCGGTCGACGTGCGCTGCACCTCGCGCCCGAATAGGCGCGCCGCGAGGAAGAAGAGCGGCAGCATCGCAAAGATCCACAGCGCCAGCTGCCACCGGATGGTGAAGACCATGATGATGATGCCGACGATTGTCAGCACGGTCGTGACGAGATCCACGAGGCCGCTGAGGAGGCGCGCCTCGATCAATTGCGTGTCCTGAATCGCGCGGGAGATGACTTCTCCGCTGTGCCACGTCACGAACCGGTCGAGCGACCACCGCTGGACCTGGCCGAATATCCGCGCGCGGAGATCGGCGACCAGCCGGTGGCCCACGTAGGCCAAGAGCGTGAGCTGGACGTACAGGCCGACGCTGCGCACGACGTAAATGATCAGCACGACGAACGCGCTGCGGTTGAGGACCCCCAGGCTGCCCGTCTTAATCGATCACATCGGCCTGCTCGCCGAGATAGCGGGGGACGTACAGCCACGCCACGGCCACCAGGACCGCGGCGCCGATGCCCCCGCCCAACTGGACGCCGTACGGCCGGACGAATTGCGCCAGCCGCCGCAGTTCGGTCATGGCATCATTATAGCGTCCTCCTGCAGGGGGAGGTAGAGCCCGCGGGAAACTCTTCCGTGATGCGGCCGCCGGCGGGAATTTTTCGCGAGTATGATATCCGCGGTGTCGTCGGGCGGGAGCTCGACGCGGAGGCCGCGGATGTGATCGCCCGGGCGTTCGGCACGTACCTCCGCGACGCGGGCGTTGACCGCGCCGTCATCGGACACGACAACCGCGCGAGTTCAGAGGAATTCTACGCCGCGGCGATCCGCGGGCTGCGGGAGACCGGCGTGGACGTGACCGCGATCGGGCTCGCGCTGTCTCCGATCTTCTACTTCGCCCTGCGCCACCTCGAAATCGGCGGGGGCATGATGGTGACGGCGAGCCACAATCCGGCGGAGTTCAACGGGTTCAAGCTCGCCTACGGGCCGGGGACGCTGTACGGCGCGGAGATCCAGCGGATCCGGGAGCTCGGCGAAGGGGCATCGACGCGCGCCGGCTCGGGCCGCCTCGAGCACCGCGACGTGGTCGGTGCGTACGGGACGATGCTCCGGGAGCGCATCCGTCTCGGGCCGCGTCGGCTGCGGGTGGCGCTCGACTGCGGCAACGGGACCGCGGGGGCGTTCGCCCCAGAGATCCTCCGCGGTTGGGGCTGCGACGTCCTGCCGCTCTACTGCGATCCCGATCCGGCGTTTCCGCACCATCATCCTGACCCGGTCGAGCCGGCCAACCTGACGGATCTGATCGCGCTCGTGCGCGAGCAGGGCGCCGACCTCGGCATCGGGATCGATGGCGACGGCGACCGCATCGGCGTGGTGGACGACCGGGGCGAGATTCTGTGGGGCGACCATTTGATGGCGCTGTTTTGGCGGGAAGTCCTCGCCGCGCATCCGGGCGCCGTCGCGCTCGTGGAGGTGAAGTGCTCGCAGGCGCTGATCGATGAGGTGCGCCGCCTCGGCGGCCGGCCGGAGTTCACCCGGACGGGGCACTCGCTGATCAAGGCGCGGATGCGGGAGATCGGCGCGGTGTTCGCCGGCGAGATGTCCGGACACATGTTCTTCGCCGACGAGTACTACGGCTACGACGACGCCCTGTACGCGGCGGGCCGCCTGCTGCGCCTCGTGTCCCACTCGGATCGGCGGCTGTCCGAGCTCGCCGGCGAGATTCCGCAGTATTACGTGACGCCCGAGACGCGCGTCGCGTGCCCGGACAACCGCAAGTTTGAGGTGGTCGCGGCGCTCACGCAGGAGTTCCGGCGCCGCTATCAGGTGATCGACGTGGACGGCGCCCGCATCGTGTTTCCGGACGGATGGGCGCTCATCCGGGCGAGCAACACGCAGCCGGTGCTGGTGGCGCGGGCCGAGGGCACGTCGCCTGAGGCGCTGGCGCGCGCGAAGCACGTGGTGGCCGACGCACTGCGTCGGTATCCCGAGGTCACCCCCGTTTCCTGGTAGGCGGACGTGAGCCGAGCCGGTCGGGCCGCGCGGGCCTCGGGCCGCAGAACGGGTCGCACCGGCATGAGTGATCTCGTGCGGCGGGGCCGGTGGGTCCGCGCGATTGCCACGGCGCGCGGGCGGCCTCGGACCGCGCCGGGCCGTCGCGGTGCTGCTCCTCGCGTTGCTTTGTCGCGGCGACCGCCCTGCCCGCGCTCGCCGCCCCCGCCGCGGTGTCCCCGGCGCCGATCTCACTGTCGGCGGATCACATCGACTACGACACCGCGGCCGGCACGGTCGTGGCCGACGGCCACGTCAAGGCGACCCAGGAGGACGTGACGATCACCGCGGACCACTTGACCGGCAACCTTCAGAGCGGCGAGGTGGACGCGCAGGGGAACGTCACGCTGGTGGAAGGGACGCAGTCGGCGAGCGGCGACTCGCTCATGTACAACTACCGCACGCGCGTCGGGCACATGGGACAGGTGACGACCAAGTACGGCCCGTGGAACGTGAAGACGCAGCTGCTCGATACGCAGGGCAACGGCAACGGCACGGCCCAGATGGTGACGATGACCCCGTGCGATCCGACGCACCCGTTTTTCCACGTCACGTCGGACCACGTGCTGATCGTGCCGGATGAATATTTTACCGCGTACAACTCATCGCTCTACATCTACGACGTGCGCGTCGTGACACTGCCGGTCTACACGGCGTCGTTGAAGAAGAACCGCCAGGCGCAGAGCGGCCCGACGTTCGGCTACAACAACCTGGACGGCCTGTTCATCGACTACGCGCAGTGGTTCCCGCTCGGCGACGTCAGCGATCAGCTGCGGTTTCGGTACGGGACGATCACGCAGTTCACCGCCGAGAACCTCGCGACCTTGCCCGCAGGAGACCATACGTGGACGTTTCACCTGGGGCGCGAGGAGACGTACGATCAGAACGGCAACCTGATCAATCTAGACCAGAATTCGCTCAACCTCTACTACAACCGGCACTCGATCGACCATCTCCCGCTCGGGTATTCGTTCGAGACGCACTACGGGAACTACGATGAGCTTGCGACCGGGGTTGATACCAGCCGCGACGGACGCGATCGTGACGGTGTCGTCCAACACGTTCGAGCTGTCGAGCAACGCTCAGCCTCGCGGCGAGCGCGGACTACGAATATGACTACTACGGGACAGGCGTCCAACGGAACGTGTTCGAGTTCTCGACCGCCATGACGCAGATTCTCAACAGCGTCGAGCTCAGCCACGCTGTCGTACAACGTGACGTCAGGTAACGGGAGTCGCGCCGCCCGGAGCGGTGCTCAACGGTCCGTTCACGCCGTTTGAATTTGATTCGCACGAGCATCGGCAGTTCGGTCAACCTCAGCTACTCCTACTATCCGTCGCGGGGGGGTTGTTCCAATCCGGGTCGTTCAGCATCGGGTACGATTTCTATCGGGCAGCAGACCAACGCGGGCATCAGCCTGAACTTCCAGGTCAGCCCGTCGGTCCTGTTCACGACGTCCGCAAGTTACAACCTCAGCACGGGACAGATGAACGAAGCCGACTTCTCGGTGAACGCAACGTGCGACTGCCTTTCGATCGGGCTGCTGTATCGGGTGTTCCCGACTAATCCGTCGGGCAACACCCTCTACATCACGTTGAACGTCAATACGCTCGGCGGCGCGGCGGGTCAGTTCCAGTTCGGCTCTACGCCGCGCTAATGGGTTAGCCTACGGCCGGGTACACGGCGACCGTCCAGAGATCGCTCCGCGTTTCGCGGGCCGGTGTGACGTCCACGCGTGTCACACCGGCCCAATCTACGGGCGCCGTGACTACATCGCGCCTACTTGCTGTTCCCGTCGTCCGGGATGTGGGCCGGAGACTGCGGCGGTTGATATTGGTCCTGTTGGTTCCCGTGGTCCCACGGATGATCGTGGTGCCACTGCTGGTCGGGTTGATTGCTGCGGAAGCGGGCATTCTGGTTGCACCATTGATCGTACCCGGCAGCGCGTCCCCAATGCCCGTTCTGCGGCTGCGAGTAGCAGTGCTGCGCCCACGTGTTGTGCCCCTGGAACCAGTTCGAGACATTCACGTTGACGCTGACGCTGAATCCCTGGGCCTGCGCGGGCAGCCCGTAGAGTGCGACACATGTGGCTGCCATGAGCGTGAGACGCGCGAGCTGCCGTGCGAGTCCTGATCTGTTCACGGTGTTCCCTCCTTTTCGTGCGATCCAGATCCTGTGTATTATCATGGTGTCACACGCGACGATCGCTGGCTGTGCAATATCCCACACCGACGGGTTTCCCCGCGTCGCCGTCGTGTCAAACACGGGGACACGCAGCGGAGCGGGAACGGTTTGCGTGCGCTCGGCGTTTTAGCGTGGGGACACGCACGACACGCGCGGGAGGAGTCGCCTATGAAAATCCCGAACCGGCCATCGATGGCGCGTCGAGGCATCGTGGTCCTGATCCTGCTCACTTGGCTCGGCAGCGCCGTGCCCGCGCACGCCCTGACGGTCGCGGATACGGCCGTCCTGGAACCCCTGTTTCGGACGCTGCTCGCCGATCCGCCGGTGCTGCGCCTCGATGTGGTGCCTGATCTCTACGAGGGCGGCTACGCGCGGGTCAGCGTGTACGCGGAGCATCCCCAGATCCAGGGCATGCGCATCGATCAGCTGTGGATTCGCCTTGTGGGAGTCAGCTTTGATCCCGACGCCCTGAAGCAGGGCACCTTGAAAGTGCTCGACGTGCGCGAGAGCGCGATCTACGGGAAGCTGTCCCTCGCGAGCGTGCAGGAGTACTTGAACCATCAAGGCGCGGTGCGCAACGTGTCCTTGACCGTGGCCGGCGACTCGATTACCGCCAGCGGCACGGTCCTGTACAACGGAGCTGCGACGCGGGTACGGATGCAGGGGGAATTTCAGGTGTACGGCGCGCCCGAGATCTTCTTCCACATCCAGACGCTGTCCGTGAACTCGATTCCGCTGCCGTACGTGGTCGTTGACCGGATCGAGCGGCAGATGAATCCGGTCGTTGACTTCCGCACCTGGCCGGTGCCGTTTCCCGTGCGATCGTTCCACCAGAGTGCCGACGCGTTCGTGCTGAGCAGTCAAGCCGATTACTCCCAGCCGTGCGAGGCGTGCGGGGGAACCCCGCTGCAGTTGAAGCCGTGAGCGGGTCGACCCATCCGCTCCGCGCGCGTCTCGCGCGCGGGCCGCTGCTCTGCGACGGCGCCATGGGGACGCTGCTGTACGCGCGCGGCGTGCCGTTCGACCAGAGCTTCGACGCCCTCAATCTGACCCGCCGCGAACTCGTCCTGACCGTGCACCTCGATTACCTCCGCGCGGGCGCCGAGATGATCGAGACGAATACGTTCGGCGCCAACCCGGTCCGGCTTGCCGGCTATGGGTTTGCGGATCGCGTCCGTGACATCAATCTGCAGGGCGCCAAGATCGCGAAGGAAGCCCGTGACGTGATCGGGCGGGCGGTGCTGATCGCGGGCGCCGTCGGACCTCTCGGTAAACCGGTCGCCCCGTACGGGCGGATCAACCCCGCGGAAGTGCGCGATGCGTTTCGCGCGCAGATCGACCCCCTCGTCGAAGGCGGGATCGACGTCGTGATGCTCGAGACGTTCACCGACCTCACGGAATTGCTCGAGGCGGTGCGCGCGGCGCACGAGGCGTGCGACCTGCCGGTGGTGGCCCAGATGAGCTTCGCGGAGGACGGCCGCACGCGGTACGGCCACGCGCCCGCGGAGGTCGTGGCCGCGCTCGAAGGGCTTGGCGTGGATGTCGTGGGCGCGAACTGCAGCGTGGGGCCCGTGCCGATGCTCGAGGTCGTGCAGCAATTGGCGGCCTGCGCGCACGTGCCCATCTCCGCACAGCCGAACGCGGGATTCCCGGCGCTCGTCGACGGCCGGTATCTGTACGCGGCGTCCCCGGAGCACCTGGCGGTCTACGCGCGCAAAATGGTCGAGGCCGGCGCGCGGATCGTCGGGGGATGCTGCGGGACGACCCCCGAGCACATCGCGGCGATCGGGCGGGCGATCGCGGATCTGCACCCGACCGGACCGGCGTCGTCGGCGACGCTGACGTTCAGCGCGTCCCAGGACAGCGGTCCCCAGCCGGTCGACCAGCCAAGTGAATTGGCCCAGAAGCTGCGCCGGTCGTTCGTGATCAGCGTCGAGATTGATCCGCCGAAAGGCCTGGACGCGACGAAGGACCTCGAGGGCGCGCGCCTCCTCAAGGCGGCGGGCGCCGACGTGATCGACGTGGGCGACAGCCCGATCGGGCGCGTGCGAATGAGCGCGCTCGCGATGTGCTTCCTGATTCAGCAGCACGTCGGGATTGAGACGATCATTCACTTCACGACGCGCGACCGGAACCTCGTCGGGATCCAGGCGGATCTGATCGGCGCGCACGCGATGGGCGTCCGCAACGTGCTGGCACTCACCGGAGAGCCGCCGCGCGGCGACTACCCGAACGTGACCGCCGTGTACGACGTCGACAGCGTCGGGCTCGCGCGCATCATCCGGCGGTTCAATGAGGGACTGGACTTGTCCGGGAAGTCGATCGGGCATCCCGCGCGCTTCCTCACGGGCGCGGCGCTCGACATGAACCCGGAGACGCTCGACCGGGAGCTGCCAAGGCTCGAGCGCAAGCTGGAGGCGGGCGTCGATTTCTTCATGACCCAGCCGATCTACGAGCCGGAGGTCCTGGACGCGTTCCTGCGCCGGGTCGGCACGCTTCCGGTGCCCGTGCTGCTCGGCGTGCTGCCGCTGCAGAGTTTTCGCCACGCGGAGTTCTTGCATAACGAGGTGCCGGGGATTTCGATCCCGCAGTGGGTGCGCGACCGCATGCAGGCGGCCGGCAACGCCGGCCGCGACGAGGGCCTGCTGCTCGCGCGGGAGCTGCTGCTGGGGTTGGTCGACCGGATCGACGGCGCGTATCTGATGCCGTCGTTTGGGCGGTATGAGGTCGTCGCGACGCTCGTCCGCGACATCCGCGCGAAGGTCGGGACCGGCGCGAGCCCCGCTCGGCCGTGAGTCACCGTCGGCGCTCGGCACGGCGACGGCGCCGAGGGCCCGCCGCCGCGAGGCCGTGGTAGCCGGGGCGGCGCCGTCGACCTCGCGGTCATCCGGGGGGCGCGGATTCCTCGCATACATCCGGTGGGCGGCCATCGGAGTCGTGGCGCTCTACGGATTCGGCTATTCGACGATCGGGTTCGGACTGTTGTTCTTCGGCGCGCTCTGGAGCCTGGTGGCGCGCCGGTCGTGGCTGTGGACGCGGACGGCGGTTGATCGGCCCCTTGCGGCGTTCGCGGCCGTCCTTGTCGTGTCGGCGGCGGTCTCTCCCTATCGGCAGGTCGCGCTTCTTGTTACCGTCGCGCTCCTGATCTCCGGTGCCGTGTATCTCGGCGGGTTTACCTGGCTGCTCAGCCGCGAGCCCGAGGCGCGTGCGCTGCTGCTGCGGATCTGGGCCGCGGGATCACCGGTCGCCGCGTGTGTCGGCATCGCGTACAGCGTGACGCACCGCGTCCACCTCAACAACGGGCCGGTCATCCCCGGCCGTGCGGAGATCCCGCGGGGTGTCGGCCCGAACGGTCTCGGCACGACAATGGTGCTGGGGAGCGTGCTCGCGCTGGGTCTCGCCTTCCGTGCCCGGGGCGGCGAGCGGATCTTTTGGCTGTTCTGCAGCTCGCTCAGTTTCGTGGGGCTGCTCGCGAGCGGGTCGCGGGCCTCGCTCGCGGGGTGGATCCTCGGGGCCGCCTACCTCGTGTGGCGTGAACTGCGCGCGCATCCCGGCCGGGCGACGGCGATCGTCGCGGCGGGGCTGGCGGCCCTAATTCTCGTGGGGTTCGCCGTGCCCCAAGTGCGGGAGCGAATGCGGTACACGCTAAGCGACGTGACCGGGAACCGCCTCCAGATCTGGCACACGTCCTTCGAGATGATCGCGGCGCACCCGCTGCTCGGGACCGGGTTCGGCACGTTCCAGGTGGCCTATGACGAGCGCAAAGCGCCCGGGATGAGTCCCGAGCCGTTTGCGTTCGATATGTGGTTGAACCTTGCCGTCGAGGCCGGCCTCCTCGGCCTGCTCGCGGCCCTGTGGGTCGCGGCGGCTGCCGCGCGCGAGTGGGTGCGAAGCGGCCGGGCCGGCCCTATGGCGGGCGATCCGCTGCGGGCGGTGATTGGGGCGGCGTGGCTCGCGCTCCTGGTCGATCAGCTGGCGGACAACACGCTGTTCTCGATCAGCACGAGCGGGGGGTTGTGGATACTGCTCGCGCTGGTCGTGGTGCCGGTAGGAGCGTCGCCGACGTCCGCCTCCGTGGCGCCCGGCCGGGAGGGCGCCGCGCCGAGCTAGTACTACAAAGTCACGTTTAGGACGAGTCATTTTTAGCCCGACGGCGCACGAGGTGACCGCACACGATGCAGCGACCGGTCCAGGTTTTCAGGACGTACTGGAGTTGGGCCCGCACCTGCGGCACGGTGGGGACGCGCGCCGTTTTTTTTCCCACCGACGCTGGGTCGGAGCCGCTCCCGCACGAGGAACCCGTACGCCATGGTCGTCATGGTCACGTGATGATGCCAGCCCAGCCAGCGGCGTCCTTCGAAGTGGTCGAGGCCGAGTTCCCCCTTCAGTTGCGCATAATCTTGCTCCACGCGCCAGCGCGCCTTCGCCCAGCGTACCAGTTGCAACAGCGACAGCCGGCGCGGCCCCGTGACCAGCCAATACTTCGTGGGCTCCGCGGCATCGGCGGGCCATTCAATGAGGAGCCACTGCTCGGCCTCCGGCGGCTTGCCCTCATGAAACCCGTGGGACGGCCAGACGCGGACCCGCGCAAACCGCGACCGCAGCTGGCCCTGGCTGCCTTCGCGCCACGTCACCGTCTGAACGGCGGCCGCGGGCAGCGCGCGCGCGACGTCCAGCGCGCTCCGCGGGCGCCGGCCTCCATAGTCCCACCGCGTGCGCGGCCGGCCGCGGCCAGTCGTCGGCGAGTGCCGCCGTCGTTGCGGATACCGCGTCCACACGCCCGTCCCAGATTCCACCCCCACGGCGTACGGCACCTGCCGTTCGTGCAGCCCGGCGCGGAACTCCGCGATGTTGCCATATCCCGCATCGGCGACGACACGTTGGTCCGCCAGCTCCCACTGGCGCGCATGGTCGATCATCTCGAGCGCCAACCGCCATTTGGGGCGATAGACCACGGACACCGCCGGCACGCCCGCGCGGGCGCACCGCGCGGGATCGGCCGCCCACGCCTCGGGCAAGTACAGCGCCCAATCAATCGGCACACTCGCCAGAGTCGTCGCATGGTGCACGCTCACCGCGATTTGGCAATTGGCCACTTTGCCCAACGTCCCCGAGTACTGCCGGGCCACCCCGACGGAATGCTTGCCCTGCTTGGGAAACCCGGTGTCGTCGACGATCCACAGCCCGGGGCCCATGACCGTGCACAGCACCCGGGCCAACTGCCGCCGGACCGGCTCATACGGCCACGGGCTCTTGCCAATGAAGTGCTGCATGGCCTGCACATTGCCGTCCGGCAACCGCTTGGCCATCGGTTCGATCGACTTCCGCTCGCCTTCGAGCAACAAGCCACGGACATAGACTTCCGCCCACGGTCGGCGATCTTTGTGGCCCAACTCCGGCAGGACAGCCGTGAGATACTCGATCAAGCGCTGGCGCAGATCGGGGTCGGCAAAGGGCGGTGCATTGGCCATCGGCGACACCTGCGGCGACGACGTCTGCTACGACACGAGGTGCGATGTATGCGTACGCCGCTCCCGCCATTCGGCATCCCTGGCCGAAATCCTGTCAGAATCGTGACTTTGTAGTACTAGGAGCCTGTCCAAGAAATGGCATCGGAACAGGTCTTTACTCTACTAAAGCAGAATATCTTTCTATGCATACCAAAGAGTATCGTCCGTACCACCCTCGCCAACTGCTGATCCTGCCGCCGGCGCTCCAGGAATGGCTCCCGGAGGATCACCTCGCGTACTTTATCGACGATCTGGTCGAGCACTTCGACCTGAAGGCGATCGAGGCAACCTACGAGGACGAGTTGCGCGGCGGGCCACCGTACCACCCTGCGATGATGGTCAAGCTCCTGCTGTACGCGTACTGCACCGGGATCTACAGTGCCCGTCGGATCGCCCGACACGTGCAGGAAGACGTGGCGTTTCGGGTGCTGGCGGCGGGCAACACGCCGGACTTCCACACGATCAGCGAGTTTCGCCGGCGCCATCTCGCGACGCTCGGCACCTTGTTCCAACAAGTGCTGGCCCTGGCCCAGCGGGCGGGCTTGGTGAAACTGAAGCACGTCGCAGTCGATGGAACCAAGATCCAAGCCAATGCGAGCAAGCACAAGGCCATGAGCTACGACCGGTTGTGCCGGGAAGAGACACGCCTGGCTGCGGACATCGCCGAGTGGTTTCGTCGGGCCGCCGAGGTGGATGCGGCGGAGGACGCGGCGTACGGGCCCGACCGCCGCGGCGACGAGTTGCCGGAGGAGTTGCGGCGGCGTGAGAGTCGGCTGAAGCGGATTCGGGAGGCCAAGGCGGCGCTGGAGGCGGAGGCCACGGCCAAAGCCGAGCAGCAACGCGCCGCGCAAGCGGCGGCCGCGGCGCAGCGCGCCGACCGGCGGGCGGATCGCCGGGGGCCCACGCCGAAGCCGCCCCGCGAGACGCCCGAGGAGCGTGCGCAGTACAATTTCACGGATCCCCAGTCCCGCATCATGAAGAAGGCGGACGGGGCGTTCATGCAAGCCTACAATGCGCAAGCCGCGGTCGACGCCGCGCATCAGATCATTGTCAGTGCGACGGTGACCGCACAGGCGGCTGACGCGCCGCATCTCGTGCCCGTGGCGAGCGCCATCGCCAAGAACACCGGACGCGCGCCGCGGCGTCTCTCGGCGGATGCCGGCTACTACAGCGAGGACGCGGTCACCGCACTGGTGGCGCAGGGAATCGATCCCTACATCGCCTCCGACAAAGTGAAACATGGTCAGCCGATCCCGCCCACGCCGCGCGGCCGGATCCCGGTGGCGCTCTCGGCGAAGGCACGGATGCAACGGAAGTTGCGCACCCAGGTGGGGCACGCCGTATATAAGATGCGCAAGGCGATCGTCGAGCCGGTCTTCGGACAGATCAAAGAGGCCCGGCAGTTTACCCGCTTTAGGCTGCGCGGGTTGACGAAAGTCAGCGGCGAGTGGGCGCTCGTGACCACCGCGCATAACATCTGCCGGTTGTTCGCGGCCCGATCGCGCATCGTCGCGGTGCTCGATGCTGCGACAGGGTAAGGCGAAGCGAGAATAGGATCCAGGAGAACGAACGATGCTTTCCACGGGAGCCTCACTCTTCCCCATCCGCCCACCCCGACGCTGCGGTGGGCTGTCTATCGGTGTCATGAACGCCATTACCAAGACAGGCTCCTAGTGTCGAGCGGCGGCGACTCACCCCGCGGACGCGGCTGGGACCGGCCTACGTCGGCAGCGGCGCCGCGGCTTCCCGGCTCCTTGCTGCACGTGTTCCTCGTCTCGGGCTCGAGATCCAGACCAGCGCTGGCACCAGCACGAGCGTCACCTTGAGCATCAGCGCGTAGTCGGCGAACGCGTCAAAGAGGAGAAATGATAAGACGAAGGTCGTGTACAGTACGAGCGCCGTAGGCGAGACGGGCCGGCGTTCCACCAAGTAGCCGTAGACGAAGCGGGCGAATGCTCCCTCGAGCCACATTCCGAATACGACCGCGCCGAGCCAACCATCGAGGTACAATTCGCCGAGCCGCGTCGGACCAACGGAGGTGTCGGCGTCTTCCGGGCGGATCAAATGATAGCGGTGCGCAAAGTCGTTGCCGCCCACCGTGACCGTCGGCTTCTTGATGAGAAACCGGGGCGGGGCCAGCGATACTATGAGTGCCTGGAGCGATTCCCCGGGCGCGAACGGCCAGACTGTCGGTGTGTAGCGAACGATCGGGGCCACGATCTGCACCATGCCGAGGCGCTGAATCGTGGTTTGGAGTGCGGAGCCGAGGAAGTCCCATCCTCGGAGGTGCGCGAGGTCCTCGGCGCCACGCTCCGCGGCGAGCTGAAGGTCGCCAAGCGGGGCAGTAGTCATCCGGCGCGCGGCCAGGTCCGTCTCGCTGGCAAGCTCGGCACGGTAGGCGTTCGCAAATGGAAAGATGAGGAACACGCTGATGAGTGCGGCTCCGACGATGCGCGACCATCGGATGCGCTTCAGAATGTAGGTCGCGACCAAGAGCGGAATCAGCAAGGCCTCGAGTGCCTGAGTTCGCCAGCCGCTCGCCGTCGCGTAGAGCAGTTCCAGGACGAGCCCCACCACTAGGATCACCGTCCACCCGTACGCCCGTTTCCCGGCTCTCGTCAGCTGGTACTGCCGAACGGCGGCGATTGTTAGCGCGACAAACACGAAGCTCGCCACCCAGGCGACGGTGGTAGACCATTGTCCCGTGACCTCCGTGCGAAATCCGTGGAGATACCCTCCTTTGACCACGACGACGAGTTGCGCGAACCATCCGGCGAGTCCGAAACAAGCGACGGCCAGAAGTGCTCGGCTTTCGTTCCAGCGGCGGCTGAGAGGCGGTACGGCGTCCGCCAGTGCCCTGCCCGGGCCCGCGTAGTACCCGAGAAACCACGCGCTCATGCCAAGCGCTGCGAGCCAGAGGGCCGAGGGGAACCACGCCAGCGATCCGCTCGGGTCGAACGGATCGCCGACGGCCACCGCCATCACGGCGGTCAGCGGGAAGCCGATCAGGTAGAAGACGCTGAACAGGACGGGCGGCTCGAACGGATCCAGCCGTCCACGGGCGGCAGCGATAAGGAATGGTAGCCCGGCTGCGGCGGTCGACACGGCGACGCCCAACAGAAGCTGCATCAGGTCGTAGCCACGAGCTCGTCCGCCAGGCCGTCTACGACCTGGCTGCCCGGATCGGGCCCAGCTGCACGAGGCCGCGTTCCGCGCACTGGCGGCCCGCGGGGTCAACCCGGCCGAGGCGGCCGGCCATGCCGTCGCCGCCCGGCTGGCCGGAGATCCGGGGGCGCTGGACATCCTGGCCCGCGCGGGCCGGGAGGCCCTGCAGGCCGGGGCCGTCGGCGCCGCCCGGCGCCACCTGCAGGGCGGCGGTCGAGCTGGCCGGATCCGCAGCGGCCGACGAGGTGGTCTTCGACCTGGGCCGGGTCCTGATCGCGTCCGGGGACCGCGCGGCAGGCGCGGCCCGGTATGAAGAGCTGCTCACCGGCTGCAGCCTCGCCGAGGACATGCGCTTCGCCGTCCTCGGCCAGCTGGCGCGGGCCCGGCTGTTCGCGGGCCGGATCGCCGACGCCGAGGCCGCGCTGCAGGAGGCGCTGCGGCTGGCCGGGCCCGGCCGCCCCGACCTCGCCGCTGGCATCATGGTCGACTACGCGTCGCAGATCATGCTGACCATGTCCGCAGAAGGAGCAGCAGCGTTGCTAGCGGTAGGAGGAGCTGCGTTTCCGTCATTCGATGGCCTGGGGCTTGTGCCAGGAGCGGATATGGCGGGCGACGCAGCCGGATATTTTGGAATCGATGCTTTGGACGGCGCTTTGAACATCGACGAGTTGCTGATTTAGTTTGCCGAGACGAGATTTAATCTCTTCGAGATTGTCGGAAAGACCCTGAACCTGGGTGGACATAGTGTCCAGGCGAGCTCCGGAGTTGGCCTGCACGTCCTGCACAGACTTTTGAACGGTGCCCATGGTGGCGTTGAGTTTGCCGACGTTTTCGCTGGCCTGCTCGACGAGCGTTTTGAGGACGGTGTGATCCGTCGTGATCTGAGTGGACATATCCTTTTGACCTTGCAAAAGCGTGGTGACATCGCGCTGCAGGTCGATAATTTCGCGGGCGACAGCTTCAGCCGGGCGAGGCCCGATCCAGACTGCCGCCGAGCGCACCGGCAAAAATGGCGGCGGCAAAAAGAACGATGGTGCGGATTTTCATGAAAGAAACCTCCCTCAGATGCGTCTGCTTCTCAGACGAATGTACGGGCCCCCAGGGAAGAGCGCTTTAACTTTTAACGGCTGAGCAGCCGGCATAGCTGGAACCGGGCGGCTCTTTATTCACTTTAACGGCAGAGCCGCGCGCGAGCAAGAGGTTGCTTGGTCTACGCGGCTCTGGTCGGTCATCGAACAGTTACGAGGTTGCCCTCGGATTAGTTGGCCTTGACGAAGTGGCCAACGCGGTTGCGCTGCCAGCACTCTTCGGTGCTCTCCGAGCAGAACGGTTTCTCTTTGCCCAAGCTGGTGGTATTCAGTCGGTCGGCGGAGATGCCGAGAGAGACCGAGAGAAACCTTGACGGCCGCTGCGCGGCGATCGCCGAGGACGAGGTTGTATTCGGTAGAGCCGCGTTCGTCGCAATGACCCTCGATGGTGGCCTTGATTTGCGAATACTTGCGGAGGAAATCCGCAGTCTTTGCAAGGGCGTCGCGGGCATCGGCACGGATGTCGGCTTTGTTGAAGTCGAAGTAGGC
>CAWBBU010000022.1:0-4118 GCA_963787105.1 uncultured Bacillota bacterium | reverse complement strand
GACCTTCGACAGGTCCGGACGCACGTCGTAGCGCCCGTAGTCGAGGATCAGCGCGCGCCGCGTGTCCGGGTCGAACGACCGTCCGGCGAGGCTTGTGGGCGCGCCGGCGCTTATCGTAGTAGTACAGCGGTTGGATCGTTTCGAACGCGCGCTGGAACGCCGCGGGTTCGCGGAGTGACCCGTCCCACAGCCGTGTGTAGGCCGCGATGATCTCCGGCGTGCCCTCGCGCATGGCGTTCGCGTCGCCCGGGCCATGAACTCGCCGCTCGGGGCGATCCCGATCAACACCAGCGCGCGCGGTTCGGACGGATATCGGGTCGCGTAGAGGAGTGCGGCAAAGCCGCCGGCCGAGGTTCCCGCGACGATCGGGCGCTCGAGGCCGAGGGCGCCGATCAGCGCGTGCAGGTCCTCCGCCTGGTCCGCGATCGTGTACGTCTCGACCGGAGCGCGCGACGAGCCCCGTGCCCGCGGTGTTCGTAGGCGACCAACTGCACGCGGTCGGCGAGGGACCGATACGGACCGATCCGGTCGGGATGGCCCATCCCGGGTCCTCCGTGCACGAGCACGTACGGCGGTCCCGCCCCGGCCGTGTCGTACGACAGCTCGACCCCGCGCACGCGCACGATCATCGGCGTCTCGGGTCGAGGGCGTCCCGGAGGCCGTCGCCGAGGAGATTGATGCTCGCGACCGTCAGCAAGATCGCGGTGCCCGGGAATGTCGCGATCCACCACGCGGTATCCACGTAGCGCCTCCCATCGACCAGCATGTTGCCCCAGCTCGCCGCCGGCGGCTGAATCCCGAATCCAAGATAGCTCAACCCAGACTCGATGAGAATGGCTTCCGCCATGAACAGCGTGGCCTGGACAATCAGCGTTGGCATCACGTTCGGCAGCAGGTGGGCTCGGATCACCCGCCGCGCGCGCGCGCCCAAGGCGACCGCCGCCTCGACGAACTGAAGCTGCCGCACCCGAAGCGCTTCCCCCCGCACGATGCGCGCGGTCGGCGGCCAGTAGACCAGGCCGATGACCAGGATCGTGTTGCGCAGACTCGGCCCGAACAGCGCGATGATGAGCAGCACCAGCAGGAGCGGGGGAATGCCGAGGGCGAGCTCGGTCAAGCGCGTCAGCCACAGGTCCGACGGGCCCCGGAAGTATCCGCTGAGCGCCCCGATCGACGTCCCGACCATCATGGCGAGCGCGGTGGCGATCGCGCCCGTCGCCAGGGAGGCGCGCGCGCCCACGATGATCCGGCTGAGCACGTCGCGTCCGTACGCATCGGTTCCGAGCAGGTGCACCGCGTCGGGTGGCGCGAGGCGCCGATCGAGGTTCTGGAGGTCCGGCTGAAATGGGACGACCCACGGGGCGGCGGCCGCCACGATCACAATCAGCAGGAGGGTGCACGAGCTGACGACCGCGACGCGGTTGGCCGCGAGCGTGCGGAGCGCGGTCGAGCGAGGCGCGCGGGTGCCGCCGGCGCGTGCGCGCAGGAGTGCCGTGGGCGTGCTCATTGCCACACGATGCGCGGGTCCGCGAGCGAGTACAGGAAGTCGGTGAGCACGTTCCCGAGGATCACGGCGAGCGCGATCAGCAGATTCAGGCCCAGGAGGAGCGGGTAGTCCCGGCCGATCACCGCGTCCACGGCAAGCCGGCCGACGCCCGGCCACGCGAATACCGTCTCCGTGAGCACCGCGCCTCCGATGAGGAATCGGGTCGACAGGCCGAGCAGCGTGATCAGCGGGATCAGGCCGTTGCGGAACGCGTGCCGCAGCAGGACGCGCGCCGATCGGAGTCCCTTGGCCCGCGCCACCGTGACGTACGGCTGCGCCAGCGCTTCGAGCAGGCTCGAGCGCGTGAACCGGAGAAACGACGCGATCTGCGTGCTCGCGAGGGTGAGCGTCGGGAGCACGAGATGGCGCAGGTGGTCGGCGACGCCCGTGGTCGTCCCGTAGTCGCCGTAGCCGGAGGCCGGCAGCCACCGCAGCGTCACCGCGAACAGCAAGATGAAGAGAATGCCGAGCCAAAAGCTCGGGAACGAGACGCCCGCGAGCGCCAGGCTCGTGGCGCCGCGGTCGATCCAGGTGTTCGGCCGCGTCGCGGAGAGGATGCCGAGCGGCACGGCCACGGCGAGGGCCAGCGCGAGCGACCCCACGGCGAGCTGGACCGTGGCGCCGATATGCTCGCCGACCACCCCGAGCACCGGCGTTCCCTGCAGGTACGAGATGCCAAAATTGCCGCGCAGCGCGTTGAGCAGCCACCGCACGTACTGGACCGGGAGCGGCTGGTCGAGCCCGAGGCTCCGCCGCAGCGACTCGGCGTCCTGCTGGTTGAGGTCGCCCCCCAGCAGGGTGGCTTCCGGTCCGCCGGGCGCCACGTGAATCAGGATGAACAGGACGACCGAAACGCCGAGGAGCATGGGCAGGGCCCCCAGCGCCCGGCGTGCGAGGTACGCGCTCACCGGATCTCCTAGGACTGCCAGGACGCCTTTCGCAGCGACTGGTAGATCGCCGCCTGGGCGGGAATCAGCACGACGCCCGCGGAGCCGTTTGTCGTAGACGTACATCTCCTTCTGGTAGAAGCCCCAGATGTAGGGCGCGTCCTCCGCCAGCGCCTGCTGCATCTTCACGTAGGCGGCGCGCCGGGTGGCGCGGTCGCGACCGCGCCGTCCCGCCTCGAGCAGTTGATCGACCTGCGGATTCTTATAGTGCACAAAGTTGCGCCCGGTCCACTGGCTGCTGTCCCAGATCGTGTAGTTGAACGGATCGGGGTCGGGGTGGCCGGTCCAGCCGACCAGGATGGCCTCGAAGTCGGACGCGAACAGCTGGCGTACGAACGTCGGCCAGTCGAGCAGCGCGAGGTCGGCCTGGACGCCGACGAGCGCGAGCTGGGCCTGGATGATCACCGCGGCATCGCGTATCTCCTGCGCGCCCTGGTCCCCCTTGATGCCGAAGCGCAGCGGCTGGCCGTTGCGCTGCATGATGCCGTTCGGTCCCGGCGTAAAGCCGGCCTCGGCCAGACAGGCTCTTCGCCTGCACGGGGTTGTACTCGTAGCGCTTGACCTGCGGCGTATACGCCCAACTCGTCGGCGGGATCGGGCCGGTCGCCGGCAGCGCATAGCCCAGCAGCACTTTGTGGACGATCGCGTCGAAGTCGACTGCGTACGACAGCGCCTGCCGGACGCGGACGTCGTTGAACGGCGGCCGGTCGAGTTTGAACCCGAGATAGGTGTAGCTCGGCGTGTAGATGCCGTTGATGGTGTAGTCGTTTTTGAGACGGGCCAGCTCATCGATCGGCGGGTCGTCCAGCATGTCGATCCCCCCGGTGAGCAGCGCTTGGGTGCGCACCACGGGATCCGGGATCACCCGGAAGATCACTTGGCGGATCGCCGGACGGCCGCCGTAGTATCGGTCGAACGCCTCGAGGGTGATGCTGTCGCCTTTCCGCCACTCGACCACCCGGTACGCGCCGTTCCCGATCGGCTTCGAGTTGAACGGCGCCTGTGTTGATGTCCTGGCCCTGCAGCGCGTGCTTCGGGATGATGGCGCCGCGGGGGGCCGTGAGCACGCCCAGAAACGCAGCGTACGGGTAACTCAGATTGAACCGCACGGTGTGGGGATCGAGGACTTCCACCGGCCGCTTCGGCAGCGACGCCGGATCGGCGGGATGGTCGGCGTTGCTGAGCTCCGCATATCCCGCCAGCGCGCCGAAGAACGCGCGCGACGCGGCGTGCGTCTTCGGGTCGAGCATCGTGTAAAACGTGAACGCGACGTCGTCCGCGGTGAACGGAGTGCCATCGTGCCACACGACGTCGGTGCGCAGATGAAACGTGTACGTCTGGCCGTCCGACGAAACGTCCCACCGTTGGGCGAGCATCGGCCGGATGCCCAGGGTCTCGTCGTATTCGACCAGGCCGTCGAAGACCGGCCACTCAACTTTGTACGACTGGCCGTCGCTGGCGATCACCGGATTGATGAACGAGATGTCGCCGCCGATCCCGATGACGAGCGAGTCCTTCGGCTGGCCGGGGCCAGACGCGGCGGACGCCCGTCCAATCGGCGATGTCACTCCCGCGCCCAGTGCGAGCCCCGCGCCGACCGCTCCCGATTGCGCCAGCAACCGCCT
>CAWBBU010000021.1:0-14997 GCA_963787105.1 uncultured Bacillota bacterium | reverse complement strand
AAAACTGCTCAAAGGCCAACGCCTCGGGTCTTGATAATTCGCGGCGCGGCGCCTGGAACAAACATCATGCCCAACCCCGCCCCCAATCCGCCGGCCAAACAATTGCTCCACCTCGTCTTCGGCGGCGAGTTGGAGAGCTTCAGCACCAGTGAGTCCAAGGACCTCGCCAAGCTCGACGTCGTCGGCATCTATCCGAATTACGCGAGCGCCTATGCCGCCTGGAAGGCGAAGGCGCAAGGCACGGTCGACAATGCGCAGATGCGCTACTACATTGTGCACCTGCATCGCTTGCTCGATCCGCACACCGCGGCACCGTAACGCCGAAGGCATCGCAAGCTCTTCAGAGCGCAGTAGTCGGCCACGGACGGCGGATTTTCCATTACTGTTATGTTCAATTCGTTGCACCAAACGCGGCAACAGAGCTGCCGGTCCACAGCCGGTGGCAAATCCACACCTGGGTAGACAAAGTCCCGAGGTGGCGGACAGGCGGAGATGCGGTAGGATCAATGACGCGCCGCTCCGCTGCTCCGGGGAGAGCTGAGTTTGCCGGACCGTCTACCCCTCGCACTGCGCGCCTATCGGTTCGCTTCTCGCGCCGCGACGCCGCTGACGCCGTGGCTCCTTGCGGAGCGTTCTTGATCGCGGCAGGACACCGACACGCCTGGCCGAACGCCGCGGCGAGGCGAGCCTGCCGCGTCCGGATGGACCCGTGGTCTGGGTGCACGGCGCCAGCGTCGGCGAAATGCTCGCCGTGGTTCCGCTGATCGAGCGCATCAAGGCGCGCGGTGTTTCCGTGCTGGTCACGACCGGCACCGTCACCTCGGCGGCGCTGGCCAACCAGCGCCTGCCAGCAGGCGTTCTGCATCAGTTCGTGCCGCTCGACGCGCCGAATTCGTCAACCGGTTCCTCGACCATTGGCGACCCGACATGGCGCTGTTCGTCGAGTCCAACCTGTGGCCCAATCTGATCCTCGCCAGCTCCGCGCGCAAAATCCCCTTGATCATCGTCAACGGCCGGGTTCGGAGCGATCGTTCGGCCGCTGGCGGCTGGCGCCTGGCGTGATCGCGGCGCTGCTCGGCCGTTTCGATCTCTGCCTCGCGCAATCGCCCGATAACGCGCAGCGCTTCTCGCGTCTCGGCGCCCAGCGCGTAACCTCGACCGGCAATCTCAAGCTCGACGTTCCCGCGCCGCCCGCCGACGTACCGACGCTCAATCGGCTCAAAGCGCTCATCGGCCTGCGCGACGTTGTTGCGGCCGCCTCAACGCACCCAGGCGAAGAGACCGCCGTCATCGCCGCTCACCGGCGGCTGCGCGCCAATATTCCCACACTCTTGACGGTGATCGCGCGCGGCATCCGGCCCGCGGCGAAAGCGTTGCCGAAATCGACAAGGTGGCCGGTCTCTCGGTCGGCCTACGCTCGCGCGGCGAACTGCCCAAGCGCGACATCGACATTTACATCGCCGACACGGTGGGCGAGCTCAACCTGTTTACCGGATCGCCCCCATCGTCTTCATGGGCGGATCACTCGCGACCCACGGCGGGCAGAACCCGATCGAAGCGATCAGGCTCGGCGCCGCGGTGCTGCACGGACCGTGCGTGTGGAACTCGCCGAGATCTATTCAACGCTCGACAAAGCCCAGGGGGCCGAACTGGTGTTGGATGAGGAAGCGCTGACCGCGCGCTTGGCCGCATGGCTTGGCGATCCGGCAGCCCGCGCCGCCGTGGTCGCTGCCGCAACGGAGACCATGGACAAACTTGGCGGTGCGCTGGAGCGCACACTCGCGGCGCTCGATCCTTATCTGATGCAACTTCGGCTGAGCGGCCGCGCCACGGTCGCCGGCTGACCAGGGCGAAACGACCAAGCTGTCATGAATGATAGCTCGTCAGGCGCGCGGCTTGTGGCCAAGAACCTGTGCGTATGTTGCAAAAAGCTCCCCGCGTCGATTTTCCGCCCGGTATAGTTGCGTACGCCGCCGCGGGCGCGAATTTGCGCGCCGGGCGTGCGGCAACGGTCCGGCCCTATGCGGCGGGCTGCCATCTTTGGAAAACCGCAGAGAGCTCTCACCATGAGTATTGCCAGGCAAGTGCGGCGGATCAGTCTCCGTACTGATTTACTTCAAGTCTCTGCGCTACAAATACTATAACGGCGAGCCTGAAATCTGGATCATGCGCGATCTCCCGCCAAAAAGAAATCTCGCGATCGATGTCGGCTCGTCGATTGGCATTTATTCCCGCGAATTGGCCAAGCATGCTGCCCGGGTTGTCGCGTTCGAAGCCAATCCCCGGGTCGCGAAATTCGCCCGTATGGTGGCGCCATCCAACGTCGCTGTCGAAAACGTTGCGCTGTCGTCGGCAACCGGCGAAACCACGTTGCGCATCCCGATCAATCGACGCAACAACACGGTCGACGATCTCGCCACCATAGAGCCGGAGAACCCGCTCGAATCCGAGGCTATCGTCACCGAGAAGGTCGCGACCAGGCGGCTCGACGACTACGCCTTTCCGGCTGCGGCTTCATCAAGATCGATGTTGAAGGTCATCAGGAGGCGGTCCTCGACGGCGCCGCACGCTTAATTGACACCCAACGTCCGGTCATCATGATCGAGCTCGACGACCGGTTTAATCCCGGCATTATCAATCGCGTGAGTGAGCGGCTGAAAAACTTTCAATATTCAGGGTATCGGTTTTTCGCCGGCAGCCTGCACCGGCTTAACAATCCCGGTCCAGACGAAAGTCATAATTTTATATTCATTCCGGGCGGTCTGGCGTTGGCACCTCCTCGCAAGGTTCCGCGCTATTGGTCAATGCTTCACCGGTGACGGTGAGTGCGCGCCACGAGCAAATAACGCTCAGTATCTAGTGGCCTGAATCATTCAAAGTGAAGGGTAGAGGTGCTTGAGCTTAATGCGAGCATCGGCCGTTGTGAACTGCCAATCGGCTTTGGTGTGGTGCTTGTTACGATATTTCTCCCAAGCCACTATTTCTTTGATCAGGGTCTTTTTATCCGGAATACGGCGATCGAGGCACTGCTTTGAGAGAACGCCGAGTTCGGATTCAGCCATATCAAGCCAGCTGCCGTGTTTAGGCGTGTAGTGCCATTCGAAGCGCTCAGCGAGCCGCAGGGCCTCGGCGGGCGGGAAGGCTTCGTAGAGTGACGCCTTTTTATGGGTATTCAGATTGTCCTGAACCAGGATGATTTTTGAGGCTGACGCAAAATGGATGTCGGCCAGATCTTTTAAGGCGTGGGCGTAATCCACGGAGGTCCGGCGATCCGTGACCTTGACGTGTCGCCACCCCTCAAGCGGCGCAAACATCATAAAAATATTAGCCGTGCCGTTGCGCTTGTATTCGTAATCGCTCCGCGCCAACTGCCCCCGTTTCATCGGGATTGAGGCCCGGGTTTCAAGGACCAGTTGTTTGGAGGCTTCATCCAGACAGACCAGAGGCCGGTTCGGATCGCGCGGCCGCATATAAACGGCCAAAACTTCTTCCATGGCCGCTACGAACGCGCCGCTTTGCTCCGGCGGGATAACCCACTGCTGTTTGAGGTGGGGCTTGAGTGCGTTTTTTTTAGAACGCGCCCTACCGTGCTGGGACTGGCGGCATCGACGATCTTAAGCTCCACAACCTTGTTTGCCAGCAAGTTCAAGGTCCAGCGCGCTTGTCCTGGCGGCGCCTCTGAACATGCCAGGGTGATGAGTTTGGCTTCTTTCTCACCGTCGAATATCTGTGGAATGGCTGGGGTCGCCCGCTGCTTGCGGCTAAGGACGGCTTCAAAACCTTCTTCCACGAGTTGTTGGCGCACCCGGTAGACCATCGAGACGCTGGTATTGAGCGTCTTAATGATTTTGCTATCGCTCCAGCCTTCGCCCTGCTTCGAGACATCGGCCTTCAACAAGATCCGTGCTTTCAGCTGCTGTTTGGCTGAGCTTTTGCCTTTCCGGATCAATTCTTTCAGCTGCTCCCGCTCGTCCTTACTCAGCCGTACGACATACTTCTTCACCGCTATTTCTTTGAATGCCATGATCCCCTCCGTCGTTTACGTTACGACAAAAGCGAATCATGTAATCCTTTCAAATTGGTTGAGATGAGCCACTAGGTTGATGTCAGCCGTTGCGAACCTCATGTCACAGGGCCGCCCGCGCGCATTGCCGCGGAGATGCGTCTTCCGGCCCACTCCTGGACACCCCACCTCGCGGGTGGTTATGTCCCCCGGCAAGGAGCCTGCAATTCGACGCGCTCGCCATGGGGGATGTTGGCGGCGTTTCCTTATGCAGCTTCGGCTCAGGCAGCGGGCGTCCTTCGAGCGCAATCCTTCAGATCGCAAAGATTGATAGATTGCCGCTCCGAAGCGGTGGTTGGGGTCAAGGCACGATGCGTGAGCCAGCCTTTTGGTGGAAGCCAGGACGAGGATTTCTGCTCACCCCCTTGGCTCTGGTCTACGGCACCGTGGCGTGGCTGCGCATGCGGTCGAAGGGACGCAGCGCCGGCGTGCCGGTCATTTGCCTCGGCAATCTCACGGTCGGTGGCGGCGGCAAGACTCCGACGGCGCTTGGCGTGGCGCGGGTCCTGCTCGCGGCGCACACACGGCCGTTCTTCCTCAGCCGCGGTTATGGCGGACGGCTTGGCGGGCCGGTCCTGGTCGATCCATCCAAACATAGCGCGGCCGACGTGGGCGATGAGCCGCTGCTGTTGGCGCGGCTTGCTCCAACCATCGTTGCGCGTGACCGCCTGGCCGGCGCGGAAGCCGCGCGCGCCAATGGCGCCGGCGTCATCGTCATGGACGACGGATTTCAAAATCCGTCCCTGAACAAAGATCTCGCGATCGTCGTGGTCGACGGCCGCCGCGGCATCGGCAATCGCCATCTGATTCCGGCCGGTCCGCTGCGGGCGCCGCTTCGAGCCCAGCTCAAGCGCGCCCACGCGCTGCTCATCGTGGGTCCGCCGGAGGGCGCCACCGCGATCATCAAGCTCGCCGTCCGCCGCAGGCTCGCCCTGTTCCACGGCCGCCTGGAGCCCGATCGCCAAACTCTCGCCGCGCTCAGCGGACGCAAGGTTCTGGCCTTTGCGGGCATCGCCGATCCGGAAAAATTCTTCGCCACCCTGACCGAGGCCGGCGTCGTGGTCGCCGAGCAGCGAAGCTTCGCCGACCACCATCCCTATACGGCGATCGAAGCACGGATGCTGATGGCGCACGCCGACGATAAGAACCTCGTCCTGATCACCACCGAGAAGGATCAGTCCGCCTTGCCGGCAATCCGAAGCTTGCCGAACTCGCCGCCGGCACCCTCGTTCTGCCGGTGCGGCTGGTGATCGACGAAGAGGACGCCTTCCGCCAGACGGTGCGGAAACTAGTGAAACGATAGGGGACGCGGGTGTTGGGCGCTTCTCTTGCGCGCGTAGGCGCCGGCGTGGCGCTGCAGCACCGTTTCGGGCGACGCGTAGGCTTCCTGCCGCTCGACGCTCCAATAGCGCAGTTCCTCGAGCGGTATTTCCACACCGGTGATTGCGCAGCGCACAAATGCACCGGGCCGGACCACGCGAAAATCGCCGTCGAGATATCTGACCTCCGCCTCGCCGGGCATCGGTCCCGAACGATCAGTCCGATTGAGCAAATCCGTCTCCCCTTTGGGCCGATACCGCCCCCAAGCGGTCCGCAAAGTCTACGCGGAAAGATAATCACTTCGCCGGCGCCGCGAAACCCTCCACTTTCCGTCAGGAGGACGCTGCGCCAGCCTAAATGTTCATGTTAAGATGCGATCCAGGCGTCAATTTCATGTTGCCAATATGGTTTTTAGGGGAGGGCAAGCCCGACGCCAACACGATCCAGGTCGTGGACGCGGTCCGTGCGGCGCTGCCGAACCTGACCGGCATCCCGAAGGGCGTGACGCTCACGCTGTCGTTCGACCAGTCCAGCTACATCCGGGCGGCGATCTCGACACTCACCCACGAGGCGCTGATCGGCGCGTTCCTGACGTTCCTCGTGGTGCTCGTCTTCCTGCGCAGCCTGTGGAGCGTCTTCATCGTCAGCATCGGCATTCCGCTGTCGGTGTCGTCGGCGCTCCTGCTGCTGTACTTCTCGGGGCAGACGCTCAACATCTTCACGCTGGGCGGCCTCACGCTTGCGATCGGACGCCTCGTGGACGACGCGATCGTCGTCCGGGAAAACATCACGCGCCACCTCGCCGTGCCGGGCACCCCGGTGCTGCAGGCCGTGATCGACGCGACGGCCGAGGTCGGCCTGCCGGTGTTCGCGTCGACGTCGACGACGATCGCGGTGTTCTTCCCGGTCGTGTTCCTCAGCGGCATCGCGCAGCGCCTGTTTATGCCGATGGCGCTGACGGTGATCTTCGCGCTGCTCGCGTCCTACGTCGTGTCGATGACGATCGACCCGCTGCTGAGCCTGCGCGTCCTGCGCGCCACGACCGGGGAAGAGATGCACGGCGACGGCTTCGTGGGGCGCTTCGTCCGGTGGAGTGAGGGCACGATGGACCGTCTCGACGAAAGCTATCAGCGCCTGCTGCACTGGACGCTGACCCGCGGGGCGGTGGTGCTCGGCTCGATCGCGATCGTGTTCGTCGTCTCGATCTTCGCGGCGCGCGGCATCGGCTCGGAGTTCTTCCCGGAGACCGACGAGAGCCAGTTCTCGATCAACGTGCAGGCGCCGCAGGGAACGGCGGTGGTCGCCGCGTCCGCGGTCGTGGAGCAGATCGCGGACATCACGAAGGCGGTGATTCCGCCCCGGTACGTCACCGCCATATACACGAACACCGGGGTCCCCGCGAGCGGCGGCGGGTTCGGCAACAACGCGGGCCAGAACTACGGCACGGTCAGCATCCGCTTGGTCTCCCCGTCCAAACGGCCGAAGTCGTCCGACGAGTATTCGAACGAGGTGCGCCGGGCGATCGCCGGCAAGTTCCCGGGCGTGCTGACGTTCATCCAGACCGGCGGGTTGGAGCACGCGGTCGTGAACTTCGGCTCGTCCGCGGCGATCGACATCCAGCTCCTCGGATACGATCAGACCGTCGGACAGCAGCTGGCCCAACAGATCTCGTCGCTGGTCGGGGCGATCCCGGGCACCGCGGACGTGCAGATCACGCCGCGGGGCCAGACCCCCGAGTTCAACGTGGACGTCGACAACGAGAAGGCGGCGCAGCTCGGGTTGAATCCCACGAACGTCGCGAACGCGGTGAACACCGCGATCGCCGGCAACGTCTCGACCGCGAGCCAGTTCATCGACCCGGTGACCGGCAACGAGTACAACATGGTCGTGCAGCTGCAGAGCCAGTACCGGACGCACCCCGAGGACCTGGGCGCGGTGCCGGTCAACGTGCTGCCGGATCCGGGCGCGGCGAACTCCGCGCCGCAGTCGGCCGTCCCGATCATGCTGCGGGACGTGGCGGACATTACGCTCGGCTCGACACCCCTCCAGATCAACCGGAAGAACGAGCAGCGCGTGATCGACGTCACCGCGAACGTCGTCAACCGGCCGCTCGGGGCGGTGTCGGACGACATCGTCGCGGAGCTCAACCAGCTGCCGTTCCCCGTGGGCTTCACGTACCACATGGCGGGGCAGACCGAGGCCCAGTCGGGGGCGTTCTCGAGCCTGGGCTTCGCGATGATCATGGCCCTGATGCTGGTGTACATGATCATGGCCTCGCAGTTCCAGTCGCTGGTGGATCCGCTGGTCATCATGTTCACGGTGCCGCTCGGGTTCATCGGCGTGATCTGGATGCTCTTGCTGACCCACACGACGCTGTCGATCATCTCGTTCATGGGTGTCATCATGATGATCGGGATCGTCGTCAGCAACGGCATCCTGCTGGTGGACTATGCCAATAAGCAACAGAAGACGGGGATGTCTCCGCATGACGCGATCATCCGGGCCGGGCGGGTCCGGCTCCGGCCGATCCTCATGACCGCGATTGCGACCGTCTGCGGCATGATTCCCATGGCGCTCGGGATCGGCGAGGGCGCGGAGACGAACATGCCGCTGGCGCGGGCCGTGATCGGCGGCCTGTCGGTGTCGACGGTGCTGACGCTGCTCGTGATTCCGCTGATGTACCTCTTGTTCGAGTCGCGGTTTCCGCGTCGGCGTCAGATCGGGCAGGACTGACCGTGCCGGCCCCTGAGGTGGCCGGCGCCGGGGAGCTGAAGATCGAGGGGCTCAGTGTCTCCCTGACACGGCCCTCCGGCGATATCGTGGTGCTGACGGATGTCTCGCTCGACGTCCCGGCCGGCAAGACCGCGGCGCTGGTCGGGGCGAGCGGCGCCGGCAAGTCCATGACGGCGTACGCGGTGCTTCGGCTGTTTCCCGTCGACGCGAAAATCACCGCGGGCCGCATCCTGCTCGACGGCACGGACCTCGTGCCGATGTCGGAGCGGGCCCTGTCGGCGGTGCGCGGCCGGCGCGTCGCCATGATCTTTCAGGAGCCGTCGTCAGCGCTCGATCCCGTGATGTCGATCGGCGACCAGGTGATGGAGGGGATCGTGGCCCACCTGGGCCGCAAGGGCGCGCGGGAGCGCGCCGCCGACGCGCTGCAGCGCGTGGGGCTCGACCCGTCACTGCTGCGGCGCTACCCACACGAGCTCTCGGGCGGGCAGCGCCAGCGGGTGCTGATCGCCGCGGCGATCGCGCCGGGCCCGACGCTCTTGATCGCGGACGAACCCACCGCGGCGCTCGACGTGACGGTGCAGGCGCAGATCTTGGACCTCCTCGATCGCCTCCAGGACGACCTCGGCATGTCCCTCCTGCTGATCACGCACGACCTCGGGATCGTCGCGCAGATGGCCGACCTCGTCCACGTGATGCGCGGCGGTCACATCGTCGAGTCGGCGGAGACACGGCAGTTGTTTGCGGCCCCGCAGCACGCCTATACCAAGGCGATCGTGGAAGGCGCCCGGCGCATGGGGTTTTGGCCTACCTGACCCACCGTCTGACGCACCACGGCGCCCGCGCGAATTGCGCGCGGCACGTCCGTCTCGAGGAATCTGCGCCGCCGCGGATGCGCTACAATATGAGCGACGGAATCGGTGACGGGATCGCACGGATCCGGTCACCGCGACGGGTGCACCCACGGGGAGGCGCGACATGGCGGATGTGAAGATTACCCCCACGGACAACGGACCGTACCAAGTGGTCGGCGGAGTCCGACTGGTCGACGCGGACGGGAACGCCTGGGAGACGAAGGAGACCGTGTGGCTGTGTCGCTGCGGCCACTCCGCCCGCAAGCCGTTCTGCGACGGATCCCATAAGACACAGAGTTTTTCCGCCACCGAGCGGGCGACGAAGACCGCCTAACGGCGGCGCCGTGCACCGCCGGATGGCGACGAAGGGACCTCCCAATCGATGACCCGCCAGGTGCGGCGCCGAGGGGACGGTACCGGCGATCCACACGATCCGGTGATCCGTCAGCCCGCGATCTTTACGATCGCGCCACCGGTCGAGCCGATGCTCGCCAAGTTGAGCGAGGCGCTTCCGACCGGTCCGGGATGGCTCTACGAGCCGAAGTGGGATGGATTCCGCGCCCTCGTCTTTCGGGGCGGCGCCGAGGTGTTCATCCAGAGCCGGGATTTGAAACCGCTCGACCGCTATTTTCCAGAGGTCCATGCGGCATGTCTTCGCGCGCTGCCGGACGGCTGTGTCGTGGACGGCGAGATCGTCATGGCCACGCCCCACGGCCTCGACTTCGATGCGCTCCAGCTTCGCCTCCATCCCGCCGCGTCTCGCGTCGCCAAGCTGGCCGAGGAGACGCCGGCGGCGTTCGTGGGCTTCGACCTCCTCGCGGTCGACGGCCGGGACGTGCGCGCCGTCCCGCAGCGTGAGCGCCGGGCTCTGCTCGAACGGCTGCTGGCCGACGTGGAGCCCCCAGTGCATCTGACGCCGATGACGGCCGATCGCGCGGTGGCCGCGGAATGGCTCGGCCGCTTCGAGGGCGCGGGCCTCGACGGCGTGGTCGCGAAGCCGGCCCTCGGCGCCTACCTGCCCGGCAAGCGGGCGATGATGAAAGTGAAGCACGCGCGCACCGCCGACTGCGTGGTGGCGGGGTTTCGCTGGTACAAAAGCGACCGCGACCGCGTCGGGTCGCTCCTGCTCGGACTCTACGACGAGGACGGCACGCTCCAGCACGTCGGCGTGACCTCGGCGTTTACGATGGCCGCCCGGAAGCAGCTGGCGGAGGAGCTGGCGCCGCTCCGCGCGCACGCCCTCGACGGCCACCCATGGCGCGACTGGGCCGAGACTGACGCCAGCGAGAGTACCCGTATGCCGGGCGCCCAGAGCCGCTGGAGCGCCGGCAAGGACCTGTCATGGGAGCCGGTGCGGATCGAGCGAGTCTGCGAGGTGAAATACGACCACCTTCAGGGACCGCGCTTTCGCCACGCGACGATCTTTCTCCGGTGGCGGCCGGACAAGCGGCCGCGCGACTGCCGGTACGATCAGCTGGCCGTCACGGTCCCCTACGAACTGGAGAAGGTGTTCAGCGAGCGCGACGCCTAGCGCGCCGCGTCGGGCTCCTCATCCGGATCCAGCGCGTTCCTGCGCCGGCCGGACGTCGGCCGGCACGTGCTCCAAGTTGACGCGGATGCGCGTCCACGTACGGTAGCGGCCGCGCATCGCATCCACCAACACGTCCGCGGGTGCCAGGTGCGCCGCCGCGTCCGGGTGACGGGACCGCCAGCGCTCGAGCCCCGCGAGCGCGTCTTCCTTCCGCCGCGCGCGTCCGATCTCGATCAGCGGACGCGTGGGCGCGCGCCGGCGAGACGGCTGCGCGCGCACGGGCTCGCCGGCCTGCTTGCGGTAATGCGGCGGCCACGGCGCGTCGCCGAGGCCCGCGTGTTCATCACGCGCGGACAGGTCGAGCAGCCGCTCGAGCGAGCAGGGGAACGCGTCGATGTCGGCGTGCCGGTCGCCCACGTCGGCAAACCGCCGGGGCATCGTGGCGAGCGTAAATTCGCGCGGGTCGCAGGTCTCGACTTCGTCCCACGCCAGCGGCGCCGACACCCGGGCGTCCGGCCTCGGACGCACCGAATAGGCGCTCGCGACGGTGCGGTCCTTCGCGTTTTGGTTGTAGTCGATGAACACCCCGTGCCGCTCTTCCTTCCACCATTTGCTCGTCGCGAGCGTCGGGGCACGGCGTTCGACCTCGCGCGCAAACGCGAGCGCGGCGCGGCGGACCTGGTCGAACGTCCAGCGCGGCTCGACGCGCACGGCCACATGCATGCCGCGCGAGCCCGACGTTTTCGGCCATCCGACGAGCCCGAAGTCTCCGAGCGCGGCGTGCACGACCTGTGCCACCTCGCGCACCTGGGCCCACTCCACGCCCGGCACCGGATCGAGGTCGATGCGCAGCTCGTCGGGGTGCTCGAGATCCTCGGCGCGCACGGGGTGCGGGTGCAGCTCGAGGCACGCGAGATTGGCCATCCAGAGGAGTGCCGCGGCGTCGCGCGGCACCACCTCTTCCGCGCTGCGTCCGGACGGAAAATGAAGGGACACGACCTCGATCCAGGCCGGCCGCGCCCGCGGCGCCCGCTTTTGATAGAAGTACTCACCGCCGATGCCGTCCGGATAGCGCACGAGCATGTTGGGCCGCCCGCCCGCCGCGCGAAGGGCGCCGTCCGACACCGCAAGATAGTAGCGTGCCAGATCCGCCTTCGTGTAGCCGGCCTCGGGAAACAGCACCTTCTCGGGGTGCGAGATGGTGACCTCGCGGGGGCCGACGGCGATCACTTCCTGCTCGACATGCTGGCTCATGACATGCCTCACCAATCTCGGAATGGGCGTGCCCGCCGCGGAGCCGCGTCCGATGCCTGGCGCGATGGCGAACGCGGCGCGCGCGCATGCAGCACCGTTCGACGCCGCGTCCGCATCCTCTTATCTCCCCCCGGACCGCGCGTCGGTCACGACGGCCGTGGGCCCGACGAGACCTCGACGCGGTGGCCGGCGGAGGCGGCACACGTGGGGGGCATCGCGGCACGCCATGCTGTCGATGTCGCTGGGATGATGCTTCAGGAGGAGGCGGCGGTCACCGTCCGTGAGTGCTGTGATCGGGAAGCGCGCGGTCGCGCGGTCCACGAAGTGCGGGAACGCGAGGACGAAGCTGCCGCGCCATAACAGCACCGCCCGGACGTCCGGGTCTGCCAGCGCGGCGTCGAGGGCCGTCTTCCGGCAGCGCATGCGCGTCGATCCGGACGTCCGAGGTATCGATGAGCGCGGTGGGCACACGTCGGCCCGCGACGAACGGGACGAGGGGATCGTCGGTCACCACCGAGCCGCGCGGGGACACGTCGCGCGCGAGCACGTCCGCGGCGCGGCGCAGGGCCGCGGACTGGTTGGGCGCGAGACTCCCGGGCACGCCGGCGGCGAGATACGCGGTGACGCAGAGGAGGGCGACCGCGCCGGGGAGCGCCCGGGGCGAGCGACTCGCCGCGCGCAGTAGCGTGTCCGCGCCCATCCCGGCCAGCAGCGCGAGCGGGGACAGGAGCAGGACGAGGTGGTGCGGCCACAGCGGAGTCATCACGGTCAGCGCCGTCAGTTCGGCGAGCAACCACATCGCCGGGATCGACCACGTCCAGGCAGGGCGCGGCGCCACGCGGTCGCGGACCGGCGCCCCGGCGCCCCGCGCGATCCACATCCCCGCGGCGGCGACGGCGGTCAGCGGCCAGGCGGCCGCAAGAAACCGTCCCACCACCGCGAGGTGCGGGAGCGGGGCGGATCCGATCGCCTGCGCCGCGGCCACATGGTACTGGATGGTCTCCGCGATGAAGTGCGGGGCCGCGATCGTCGGGAGAAACGGCAACGCCGCGGCGCAGGCGCCGCCGACCAACGCGGCGGGCACGATCCACCACGCGCGCGCGGATGCACCGGGCGCGCGCGGGCACCCGGCCGCCGCGATGCACGCCACCGGGAGGACGGCGACGAGCGCCGTGAACTTCGTCAGCGCGGCAAGTCCGAGGCACGCGCCCGTGACCGCCCAGAGCCACGTGCGCCCGCGGCACGCCGCGAGTGCCGCGGCCACGGCCACAGCGGCCAGCGCTTCGCTCGGCGCGTCCATCTGCACGGTGTGCGCGGCGGTCGCGAACGCGGCGTTGCCCGCCGCGGCGCACGCGGCCAGCACGCCGGCGCGGGGCCGCCCCGCCGCGGCGAGGATCGCGAACAGTGCTCCGAGCCAGATCGAGCGAGAGGAGGAGCGGAACCCCGCGCGCCGCCGGCAGCGTCTCCCCGCCGAGGCGATAGGCCGCGCGGACGGCCGCGATCAGCGCGGGAGGCTGGCTCAGGAACACGTCGGTGTAGAGACGGGCCCCGCGAGCGGCCGCGGCCGCCGTCTCCGCGTAGACGCCCTCATCGTAGTCGTACCGCGCGGGGAAGGGGGCGGCGGCGATCTGCCAGACCTGCCATACGCCGAATGCGACGGCGAGGCACGCCGCGAGCGCGGCCCACGTGGCGAGGCGGACAGAGCCGGCCTTGGGCATCGCGTGCGTATTCTGGAGCCGCGCGGGACCGCCCTGCGCGGGAGGAGAGCCTGGAACCGGCGTGCAAATTGTCGTAGAATAGCAGGTAGAGGTGTCGGCACAGTGCGGCGGTGGCGTGTTCTTCTCGCAGTCGGCCTTGTGCTTCTGATCACCCCGGCTGGGTTTTCCCAGCCTGAGAACCTTGCCCCGCTCCTCGGAAAGATCACGCCGGCGGTCGCGCTCGTCGTGGCGCAGCAGCGCGGCGGGCAGCCGATCGATACCGGCACCGCGTTCGTCGTCGATGCGAACGGGATCCTCCTCACGGCCCTGCACGTGGTCGCGCTCGCGGATCAAATCTCAGTCCGGCTGCCGGACCATCCGCCGCTCGGCGCGGACGTGATCGCGATCGACATCGCGCACGACGCCGCCGTGCTGCGGGTGCCGAGTCTCGCGCACCCCGGGCCCGCGCCGCTCGCGCTCGGCGACGGCACGTCGGTCCAGGCCGGCGCCGGCGTCGTCGTGGTCGGGTACCCGCTCGCGCAGCTCGATCACCCCACGGTGACGGTCAACCAGGGCATCGTCAGCGTGGTGCATACCACGGACGGCTACATTCAGATCGACGCCGCGGTGAACCCCGGCGACAGCGGCGGGCCGGTGCTGACGCTCGACGGCAAGGTCATCGGCATCGTGGACGCCTCGGTCGAGGGGGCGCAGAACTTCAACCTCGCGCTGCCGATCGAGGTCGGCCGCTCGCTCCTCCAGCGGGCCGCGGCCGCCGTGGCCACGGGGGCGCCGCTGGCGCTGCCGCTGACCTCGCCGTCTCCCATGCCGATCAACTTCGCGAGTCCGGGGATCGGTCCGCACAGCCACCGCGACGTGCTCGGCGCCGTCTGCGTGCCGCCACCGACGCGCGCCGCGATCCTGAGCGACGTGGGTGTGGATGTGTCGGTCGAGGGCGGGCTCCGTGTCGTCGTGTGGCTGTCGTGGGAGAAAGGCGCGCCGCTGCAGAGCCCGGCGGCGTTTGCCAGCGTGGACGCGACGACGATGCGCAGGTTGGTGGGGACGCTGCCGCAGCTCAACTCGATGCCGGCGCCCGTGTGCCTCAACTACACCGCGACGAACAACAGCGCGCTGCCGTTCGGACTCACGTTCAGCGCCACGTACACGCTCGGGTACCGGGTGTTCCGCCCATCGTCGATCACGGGCATCGGATCCGGGGACTGGCCGGGTCTCATTGGGCGATTGACAGATGGGGCGGGAGGGGTACACTAAAGGTGACGACGGGCCGCGAGGCGCGGCCACATCCCTGAGAAGGGAGGCGGACCATGCGACGAGCACGCCGCCTGTCGCGTCGCAACACTGGGAAGCCCGAGGAGACGCCCCCCAAGCACTAACGGGGCGGCGGCCGGACCGATCCACCGTCGCCCCTCGGGAACCCTCGGCGGTCCGCCGATTTGAGGATGCGTCCTCACGCGGCGAACCTGGGTTCGCGGGGACCGGCCGAGGTACGAGTCGTGAGCAACTGAGTATCGGGGGTGCGCGTCACGC
>CAWBBU010000020.1:0-121089 GCA_963787105.1 uncultured Bacillota bacterium | reverse complement strand
TCGCCACCGCGCTCGCCATGATGGTCGGGACGACGATCGGGGCGCTCAGCGGATACTTCCGGGGCCCGTCGGACCTGCTGGCCCACGCGCCTGACCGCAGCTCGCCCTCGGCATTCCCCCCCTCCTGCTAGTGCTGCTCATCATCGCGCTGTTCGGCCCGAGTCTGCGCAACACGATCCTGGTCATCGGCCTGGTCTACTGGCCGCCGACCGCGCGCATCGTGCGGGGGAAGCGCTTCGGGTGCGGCAGCTTCAGTTCGTCGAGGCGGCGGTGGCCTTGGGCGCGCGCGCACGGCGGGTGATCCGAGCGCACCTGCTGCCGAACGTGATGCCAACGCTGATCGTCCAGGCCACGCTGTTCATGGCGGAAGCCATTCTCATCGAGTCTGGGTTGAGCTATCTTGGATTCGGGATTCAGCCGCCGGCGGCGAGCTGGGGCAACATGCTGGTCGATGGGAGGCGCTACGTGGATACCGCGTGGTGGATCGCGACATTCCCAGGCACCGCGATCTTCCTGACGGTCGCGAGCATCAATCTCCTCGGCGACGGCCTCCGGGACGCCCTCGACCCGAGACGCCGATGATCGTGCGCGTGCGCGGGGTCGAGCTGTCGTACGACACGACCGGAGCGGGACCGCCGTACGTGCTCGTGCACGGAGGACCCGGGATGGGCCATCCCGACCGGATCGGTCCGTATCGGTCCCTCGCCGACCGCGTGCAGTTGGTCGCCTATGAACACCGCGGGCACGGGGCTCGTCGCGCGCTCCGGTCGAGACGTACACGATCGCGGACCAGGCGGAGGACCTGCACGCGCTGATCGGCGCCCTCGGCCTCGAGCGCCCGATCGTCGCGGGAACCTCGGCCGGCGGCTTTGCCGCACTCGTCTATGCGACCCGATATCCGTCCGAACCGCGCGCCCTGGTGCTGATCGGGACCGCCCCGAGCGGCGAGTTCATGGCCCGGGCAACCGAGAACGCCATGCGCGAGGGCACGCCGGAGATCATCGCGGCCTACACACGGCTGTGGGACGGGTCACTCCGCGAACCCGCGGCGTTCCAGCGCGCGTTCGAGACGATCCAACCGCTGTACTACCATGATAAGCGCCGGCGCGCCCACAAGCCTCGCCGGACGGTCGTTCGACCCGGACACGCGGCGCGCGCTGATCCTCGACTACGGGCGCTACGACGTGCGTCCGGACCTGTCAAAGGTCCAGGTCCCGGCGTTCATCGGCGTCGGCCGCCACGACTGGATCTGCCCGGTCGAAGAATCGCTGGAGATTCAGCGGCGGCTGCCCCACGCCGAACTGCACGTGTTCGAGCACAGCGGGCACTCCCCGCAGGCGGAGGAGCCCGACGCCCTCTTCACCAGTCTGCGCGCGTTTCTTGATCGGGTGTGACTCGCGCCGGCCCGCCGCCGCGGCCCGCGTTAGTTGCCGAGCGGATTGACCGGCTGCCCGTTCTCACGCACCTCGAAAAACAGGTGCGGGCCGGTGCTCCATCCCGTGCTGCCGATCTTCGCGATCACCTGGCCACGATCGACGTGTTCCCCGTCGTGCACGACATACGACGACAGATGCGAGTAGGTCGTGGACAGCCCGTTGCCGTGATCGAGAATCACCAACATCCCGTATCCGCGCATCCACCCCGTAAAGATCACGGTCCCCGCCGCCGCGGCATGGATGGGCGTCCCCCACGGGACGGCGATGTCGATGCCGGTGTGGAACTCGCGCGTCCGAAAGATCGGGTGCACGCGCCAGCCGTACGGCGAACTGATCCGTCCCGTCACCGGCCACAAGAGCGCGCCGCCCGCAAGCGTCGGCACCGGTCCGATGTGACCGCCGCGCGTGGCCTGCTGGATGATCCGGGCAATTTCGATCGACTCCGTCTCGAGCTCGCGAACCGCCTCTTCCTCCGCCAGCCGCTGCGCGCGCACCCGCGCGACGAAACCCGCCCGCGCGTCCGCCAGCTGCGCGATCTGGTCGCGGCTCACCCGCCAGCGCTCCTGCTGCTGCGCGAGGCGCGCTTCGCGCTGGGCGAGCGTCTCGCGGACCGCGCTCTGCTGCTGCCGTTCGGCCCCGACCTGTTCGTACAGCCGCAGATCGCTCGTGATGATCACGCCGAGGAGATAGGAGCGTGTGACGAAATCGCGAAAGTCGCTGGCGCCGAGCACCACGTCCAGGTAGCCGAGCGTTCCACGCTCGTACGCGGCGCGGAGGCGGGCGTCCATCAGCGCTTCGTGCGTCTCGAGACGCGCCGACACCGCCCGCAGCGCCTGCGTGGCCCCGACCACCGCCTGACGTGTGCCGTCAAGCGCGCCGGTCGTCTGCTTGAGGCTTACCTTCGCACGGTCGAGCCGGTCCTGCGCCCACGAGAGCTGGGCGAGCGCCTGACGTTCCACGAGGCGCGTGTGCGCCAGCTGCTGTTGACGCTCGGCGAGCTGCTGGTCAACCGCGGCGAGCTTCGATCTCTCCACCGCGACTGACGAGGGGTGTGACGCTGACGATTGAGGATGCGGAGCTGGGTGCTGAGGAGATGCGGCACCGGCCGGGCCGGCCATGAGTAATACGGCCACCAGCCATGCGCCAACCAATGTTCGGGAAGTCTCCCCCATCCATGCCTCAACAGCTGCTTCGACGTAGGGGTGCGATGCATGCGCGCCCGACGAACACCCGGCCCCAATTCGTCGACCACCGCCGAATTCCTTCCTTAGTATGCCCGGGGGGCAGCACCGGCAGCCGTGCGGGGCGGGCGCGCAGGGCGAGGGCGAGGCACAGAGGAGAAGGGTGGCGGGGCCGTCGAAGACGGGCCCGATTCCAACCGGTGGGGCGTGTTCCGAACCGGGAAAGGGGCACCAGGATGGCAAGACGAGCGGTGCAGCGAAAGTCGGGGGCGAAGTCGAGCTCCGCCAAGCGGCGCACGGCACCGCGAACGCGAGCCAAGAAGGCGGCGCCGCGTCGGGCCGCGGCCAAATCCCCGAAGCGTCGCGTCAAGGCCTCGAGCCGCGCGGCGGCTCGGTCGAACGCGAAGGGTCGCGCGCCGAGCGAAGACGGCTAAGAAGAAGGTGACCACGGCCAAGAAGGCGACCGCGACCCGGGCCGCGACGTCGTCACTCGCCTCGCCGCGGAAGAAGGTAAGCGCCCGCCCAACGGCGGCCGCTCAGCGTAAGCCCGCGTCCCGACCCGCGGCGCCGCCGGAGCCGTCCACCCGCGAGCAGGTGGATCTGTTCGGCGTCGGGACCGTGCCGCCGCAAGAGGCGCAGCAGGAACCGCTGTGGAGCCTCCCCGCCGTCGACGATGACGAGGAGTTTGAACTCGAAGACGAGGACGACGAGGAACCGATGTAGCCGCGCACGGCGCGGCACCACAACGCGCGGGCCGGCGCCACAGTGGCGCCGGCCCGCGTTCGTCGTCTGGATGGACGACGGGAGACCCGGAGGGCCGCCGCTACGCGGGCGCGCCCACCGCGAACAATGGATCTGACGGATTCGTCGCGGGGGTCGTCACGGTGAAGAGCACGATCCCGGTGCCCGGCGAGGTGATCTCCGCAAGCGTCGCGCCGAAATAGTCGCGGATCTCCCCCACCCGCTGTCCCTGCGTGACCCGGTCGCCGGGGACCACCTCCGGATAGAACAGCCCCGTATGTTCGGAGGTCACCCAGTGGAGCGGACCCAGCAGCACGATCGGTTCCACCGGATCGGGCGTGCCGGCGATGACCGTGAGGTGCCTGAGGACATTGTGCAGGCCGCGGACGTGCACCGCCAGCGCGTCGGGCTCGAGGAGACCCTGCCCGCCGGCTTCCGCGAGGATCGCCGGGATCTTCCGCTGCGCCGCCGCGGAGTACGTGCCGCCCGACACCCGGCCGCGCACGACATACTTGATCCCGTACACCCGTGCGAGATCCATCGCGGCCGCGTCGACCGCGGGCGTCCCCGAATCCAGCAAAATGGTGAACGGCACGAGCGCCTCATTGATGTCGCCGCCGTGCAGATCGACGTAATAATCGGCTCGCGCAATCACCTCGGTGAACAGCGTGTGCGCGAGCCGCTCGCTCGCCGTCCCCGCCGCGTTGCCCGGAAACACCCGGTTCGGATTCTTGCCGTCGAGCGGGCAGATGTAGATTGTCCGCGCCTGGAACGAGGGTACATCCACGATGGGAACCACGATCACTTGCCCCCGCACCTGCCGTGGATCGAGCGACGCCGCGGTGCGGATCGCCGCCTCGATGCCGGGATACTCGCCGCCGTGCACGCCGGCGGTGATGCAGACGCGTGGACCCGCCGCAGCGCCGTTCACCACCGTCACCGGCATCCGGATCGGCGTCCCGGGGACCTCGAGATGCCCGGTCGCCTTGCGGCCCGGTGCGGCGGTGGCGGAGCCCACGGTCAATGTCTCGCTGCTCACGGCGATCCCCCCTTGCGTCTCAGGCGCGCGGGGCCGCCGCGCCCAGCCGGGCGCGGAGGTCGTTGAGCGCGACCGGTTCGAACGTCACCTCGAACGTCTCGGCAAACGCCCGCGCGACGGCGGGCCGGACCTCATCGATCGTCATCGCCCGGCCGAGCAGCCGCGCGAGCGACGTCACCGGCATCCCGAGGCCGCACGGATTGATCAACTCGAAATGCGACAGGTCGGGCTCGACGTTGAGCGCAAACCCGTGCATCGTGACCTTGCGCTTGACGGCGACGCCGATCGCCGCGATTTTCGCGCCGCCGACCCACACGCCCGGAAACCCGCGCCGCCGTTCGGCCGCGATGCCCCAGCCCGCGACCGCCTCAATCAGCATCGCCTCCAGCAGGCGCACGTAGCGGACGACGTCCTCGTTGAGGGCCCGCAGGTTGACGATGGGATACCCGACGAGCTGCCCCGGACCGTGATACGTGACATCCCCGCCGCGCTCCACGTGGTGGACCTCGATACCCCGCGCGTCGAGCAGGTCGCGCGGGACCAGGATGTTCGACGTGCGGCCGGCGCGTCCCACGGTCACGACCGGCGGATGTTCCACCGTGAGCACCACGTCGGGAATCGCGTCGTCCTGACGCGCCGCGAGCACGGCGCGCTGCAGCGCCCACGCGTCGCCGTACGTCAGCCGGCCGCAGTCGACGAGCCAGATCCCGGGCATCGACGGCCGCGGCCTCAGCGTCCGCGTCCCGCGCGCCCAGGCGCTCAGCACGACCACCCCGGCGACAAAAATGAGGACCTCGAGCACCGCGTAGGCCGTGTGGAGCGGCTGGATCGCGGCGTACCGCGGGTCACCCGGCACGCGGTGGACGAAATCGAGGCCCTGCGCGAGATGCGAGATCCCGGGCGTCAGATATGCGGCCTGCACCACGATCAGGACGAACATGAGGACCGTGAGCCCGATCGTCCAGCGGGCGCTGCGCGCGACCCACGCGGCGAGGAGCGCGAGAAGCGCGAGCACAATCTCGACGCGGTTGAAGCGCTCGAACATGACCTGCCCGAGGCGGACCGCCTCGTTCCGGTCGAGCAGCGCAAACCGTGCGGGCGCGTCGAGGAAGTCGAGCGCCGCCATGCCGCCGATCCAGAGCGCCACCGCGAGCGTGCGGACGATCGTCGCGCACGCGATCATCGGAGGCTCCCCCGGACGGCTGGCTCGCGCGTCGGGCCATACGTGGGTACGTCGGCGGCCGGCATCGGATTTACTCCTGGACGGAATGCGGCATCATCGGAAACGCCAATCGATCGGCGCCAGACCTCATCCACGTGGGCGGCGCACGCGAAGGTTAGAGTAGTCCACGGCCCCTGGCGCGTCAAGAAACACGCTCGCGCCGGCGGCTGACGCCTCACGCGGGGACGGCTCCGCGATGGGCCGCGCGGCCCAATCACGAGGCTCAGGGCCGTCCACCGCGCGTCTCACGGCACCGCGACGCCCGCGGGCGTGGCGGCCGCCGAAGTTGGTGCGATCGCTTGAATCGGCGACGTTCACGCGCCAGACCGCATGGTCGGTGCCCTGAAAGTACATATAGCCGTCGTTCGCGACGAAGATGTTGGATTGGGTCTTGAGCCCGCCGGAATTGAACCCCTCAATGATCATGCGCGTCTCCGCGTGGCCGTCGCGTGCCGATTGAGCCCGCTGGCTCGGGCCTCATCATGCTTCTTCTCTCCTCGGCCTACGGTGCCTGCACTTCTCCCCGCGCGAGAACGCGGCCGGTCTCACCGTCGGGGGTTCCGGGTCCAAGCTCGCCGACAGCCGCGCGGCGGCACCTGGCGCGTCAACCCGCCTGGCGAGGAGCGACCAGCCTCGCCCGAACGGACGGGCGCGCCGCGTGTTCGTGCACGCGAGGGAACGGCCCGCGCAGCAGGGACTTTCGAACGGCTCAGGTAAGTTTTTGACCGTGAGCCCGATGACAACGCACGACATCGCCAAGGTCGAACGCACGGAGATGTATCTCAAGGCCGTGCTCACGATCACGCAGGCCGGCCACCGCGTCACGACGTCGCGCGTCGCCGATGCGATGGGCGTGTCCGCCCCGTCGGCGTCCGAGATGCTGAAGCGGCTCGAGCACCTCGGGTATGTGCAGCCGTCGCAGGACGGCGCGCGGCTGTCGGCCGCGGGACTCGGCATCGCAACGCAGGTCGTCCGCCGCCTGCGCCTCGCCGAACGGCTGCTGACCGACGTCCTCAAGATGGACCTGCCCGGCGTCTACGATGAAGCCTGCAAGATGGAGCACGTGATCAGTCCGGAGGTGGAGTCCCGCCTGGACGCGGTGCTCGGGCATCCCGACACGTGCCCCCACGGCCATCCGATTCCCCGTCCCGACGGCGCGCTCGTCGTGCGGCGGGATCACACGCTCGCCGCGCTGCGACCCCGAACGCTCGCGCGCGTCACGGCGCTGCCCGAGGAACGTACGGACGTCCTCAGGGCGTCGCTCGCCATCGGCCTCTCCCTCGACGCCGAACTACACGTCGAGGCCGCGGCCACGCCGCGGGGTCCGCTGATCGTCCGGACGAGCGGCATCCGGCACACCGTCGCCCGCGACGCGGCCGAACTCATTTGGGTGCTGCCCACTAGCGAGGTGGCAGAGTAACCGACGGGGCCGTCGAGGCGCCCGGCGCCGCCTCGAAGTACGGCCGCGGTTGAAATCCTCCGGCCCGGGCAATCAGCGACGAGGGCAGCGTCAGGACACGCGTGTTGTACGCGAGCACGCGGTCGTTGTAGCGACGGCGCTCCACCGCGATTCGGTTCTCGGTCCCGGCCAATTCGTCCATCAGCTCGGCAACCGTCTCGTTGCTGCGCAGCGTCGGCGACGCCTCGACGACGCCGACGAGCCGTCCCAATCCCTGCTCCATCTCGCCCGCGGCGCGTACCCGCGCCGGGGACCCGGCCGGCGTGGCGAGATACGCCTCGCGCGCCCGCGCCACCGCCTCGAGCACGGTCCGCTCCTGGATCAGATATCCGCGGAGCGCTGCGACGAGGGACGGCACCAGGTCGACGCGACGCTGATATTGCACCTCCACCTGCGACCACTGCGTGTCGACGGCGACGCGGGCCTGCACGAGCGCGTTGTACGTCCCCGCGGCCCAGATCCCGATCACCGCGGCACACACCGCGACGGCGCCGACGACGTAGATCGCGGCGCCGCGCGGAGGAGACGACGAGCCGACCAGGTTCACGCGCTCACGGATGATCGGGCGCGCGGGACGCGCGGATCAGGTGTCCGAGCGCCTCGGTCCCGTGCAGCACCGCGTCCCCGTACCGGCCCGCGCGCAGCTGCGGCGCCATTACGTCGGCGATCACGCGCCGGGCGGCCTCGGGCGTCACGACGGGCTCGAGGCCGCGGCCGACTTCGATGCGGACGACCCGGCGGTCGAGCACCACGAGTACGAGAATGCCGTTGTCGTGCCCGCGCTTGCCGATGCCGATCTGATTGAAGTGCGCGGTCGCAAATCCCTCGACGTCGTGCACGTGGGGGACGATGAGGACCGCGATCTCGGCGCCGGTCTCGCGCTCGAGATCTTCCACGAAGTGACGCAGCCGGGCCTGCTCGGGACGGTTCAGCGCACGGTGCGCGAGGGGCGTCACGTCACCATCCCCCCGACGCGCCGCCGCCGCCCGAACCGCCGCCCCCGAACCCGCCGAAGCCGCCGCCCCCAAAGCCGCCGCTGCCCCATCCACCGCCCCCGCCCACGAGCGGCACGAACATCGGGCCGGAGGCGCGCGCGCGTCGATCCTGATAGCCGCAGCGCGGACACGTCCAGACGACGGTGCTGCCGCCGCCGGACGACTGGACGAGTCGCGCTCCGCACCGCGGGCAGCGCCGACCCCGCAACCGGCCGATCACGCCGAGCACCCCAAACCACGCGAGCGGAGCCAGCCACCACCACGCGGCGCCGGAATCGGAGGAGCCGTGCGTGGGCGGCGGCGCCGTCCCGCCGGACGCGCCGCCGATCAGCGCGATCAGCGAGTCGACGGCCGCGTTGAGGCCGCCGGCGTAGTCGCCGGCGCGAAACGCCGGCGCGATGTCCCGCCGGATGATCGCCCCCGCCTGCGCATCCGTCACCCGACCTTCGAGGCCGTATCCCACCTCGATCCGGACTGCGCGCTCGCGCACCGCGACGACCAGGAGGACGCCGTTGTCCTGGCCCCGGCGCCCGACCTTCCACGCTTCCTCGAGGCGCGCGGTAAAGTCGTCGATCGGGTCGCCGCCAAGCGTGGGAAAGATCGCGATCGCGATCTGGTTGCCGGTCGCGCGGTCGTAGGCGGCGAGTTTCGACTCGAGGCTCGCCCGGGCGGACGGGGTGAGCAGGGTCGCGAAATCGTTGACGTACCCCACGGGTTGGGGAAAGGCCGCGGGCCCCGCGAGCGCGGCGGCCGCCCACGCCACGGCACAGCACGCCAGGATCGCCGCCGCCGCCCGCCGGGCACCGCCGGCGGGCGCCATCCGTGCGTTCACGGCTTTGTCGGCACCGTCAGATCGACGCGCGGCGCCTGCTCCGACCCGGGTTGCGCTTCGAAGTACGGACGCGGCTGGAACCCGAGCGTCCGCGCGATCAGCACGGTCGGAAAGGACTGCAGCATCGTGTCGTACGCCTGCACGGCCTGGTTGTAGCCGCGGCGCGCGTACGCGATCTGATTCTCGGTCGACGCGAGCTGCTGCATCAGCGACTGCACCGTGTCATTGCTGCGGAGCACCGGGTAGTTCTCGACGACCACGAGCAGACGGGCGATGGCACTCTCATACTGGTTCGCGGCGTCCACGCGCGCCGGCGACCCGGGCGCGGTCCCCGCGTAGTGCGTGCGCGCGTCCGCGATCGCTCCGAACACGGCGCGCTCCTGCGACAGCACCGCGCGCGTCGAGGCCACGAGGTTCGGAATCAGATCGAACCGGCGCTGGAGCTGCGTCTCCACATCGGCCTGCGCCGCGCTGACCTGCTGGTTCCCCTGGACGAGCCGGTTGTACGTGCCCGCGACCGATGAGTATACGACCAGCCCGAGCAAGACCACGATCAAGACCACAATGGCGACGGCGCGCATGCCAATTCCTCCGACGGCGCCGGCCGCCGCGAGTGTCCTCGCGGCGCGACTCGTGAAACCGGCGCCAGTGTCAGTATACTCCGGCGGGGTGACCTCGATCGGACCGTCTCGGCCGGGCGGCCGGATGTTACCGCGGGGAGGACAAGAGACCCATCCGCTCTGCGACGAGCACGGCCATCGGCGTGTCCGTCACCGCCTCGACCGGCACGCCGAGCGCGGCCAATTTCACCCCGATGCGCGCGAGCGCGGCCGCGGCGTCGGTCCCATCCACCTCAATCTCACTCGTCCATCCGAGCCCCTCGACGCGCTCGTAAATCGCCTTGCCGAGGCCGGGCAGGTCGCAGATGACGCAGTCGGTCTTCACCACGTCGAGCCACGGCACAAAGCCCAGCGCGCGGCAGACGCCGGCGCACTCGTCGACCGCGCCCTCGTGCAGCCGCAGCTTGCCCTGCGCGAGGAGCGACCGCTTGCACGCGAGCCCGTCGACGCTGACGGATTCAATGTGGGTGAGCAGCAGTTCGCTCGCCCGGACCGGCGTGCGCCACTCGCGCACGCGGAGCGCATGGGTCCGCGGGTTCCACGGGGCGTCCTGGGGCCGAAAGTAATGGTCGGTAAACGCATACCGTTCGACGCCGTGCGCCCCGAGCGCCGCCAGGCGCGCCTGAAACGACGGCAATGTCGGGAATGAGAAACCGGACCTCACATTCGAACGCCGCCGTCACCGCATCCTCACAGCCGAGCGCGGGCCGGCTGAGTGCCGGGCTATGCCGCCGCCTGGGCGACCCACGACGGCCGCGGGCGAAATCCCCCGACGGCCCCGAGGCGGCCCCGGACAACTTGTTCCGCTTTGTCGAGCTGGCTGTCGTGGCCGAGGTTCATCGCGTCGGTCGTCAGGTCCTCAACGTCGTCCGGGGTGACGCCGTTACCCTCGAGCCGCGTCCCCTTGCCGCTCCACACCCGGGCGACCGTGATCGCCATCCCCGCACCCTCGGGCAGGTGGACGGTGATGCCGATCTCCACCGCGCCCGCGGTCTTCGTCCCGACAATGACCGCCCGTGCCTGCTCCTGCAGCGCGGACGCCAGCAGCTCCGCGGCCGACCCCGTGTCCTCATCCACCAGCGCCGCGATGGGCATGTCCGCGGGCACGATCGGCGGATCCGACGTGTCGAGCATCTCTTCCCGGCCAGACCGCGTGCGCATCTTCACGATCGGGGAGCGCTGCGGCAGCAGCGCCGCCGAGACGTCCCGAAGCTCATCCACGAGCCCGCCGGGGTTGCCGCGGAGATCCAGCACGATCGCGCGCATCCCCTGCCGCCGAAGGTCGAAGATGGCATCGCGAAATGCCCCGCCTGTGCCGGGGACGAACTCATAGATCCGGACGTACCCGACGCCGCCGTCGAGCATACGGCTCGACACGCGGGGCACGTGGATCGGCGCGCGTGTGATGCGGATGTCGAGCCCGGCGGGCTGGCCCGCACGCATCACGGTCAGCACCACCGGGGTGCCGTCCGGACCCCGAATCGTCGCGCTGACCCCGTCGTCATGCAGGGTGGCGACGCTCTGTCCGTTCACCGCCACGATGCGGTCAAACGGCTCCACGCCGGCTGTCTCCGCGGGACTCTCTGGATACACTTGGTCGACGTACACCTGGCCGTCGCGGTCGATCGTCTCGATCCCGATGCCGACGAACGCCGCGACGCCGTCCTCGCGTCGCTGCTGCTCCTGGTACGCGGCCGGCGGGATAAAGGCGGTGTGCGAATCGTGGAGGCTGGCGAGCATCCCGGACACGGCCGCATAGGCGAGTTCGGTGGCGCTGGCCTGCCCGTCTTCCTGACTCGCGATCTCGTCAAAGCGCTGAGTAAACAGACGATTGGCGTCGGCCCCGCTCGCCCCGTCGGGAATCGGCCCGCCCAACGCATCCACGTGGTACTGCGCCTCGAGGCTGGTCAGCGCAGCGTTGAGCAGCGTCGGCGTCACCAGCGGATCGACGTAGTGCGCCTCGAGCGTGCGGACGGCGCCGATCACGAACTGGGCGTCCGCGGCTTCCGCCCCGGGAATGCCGGGACCCAACACGATGAGGAGCAGACCGATCAGTGCAGCGGCGAGCGCGCGTGCCTTCATGCGACCTCCCTGTGCGCCGGAGACAGTGACAGAGCGCCAAAAAGTGTCCTGAAGTTCCACACCGACCTGCCAACGTCCTGTTAGGCGCTGCCCGCGGGAAGCTTCCCGGTCAGGATCGGCGTGGTCGTCGGCTGGGGCGAGCCTTTCGGGCCCGGTTCGACGGTGATCGCCACGGCGTGGTAGCGCGAGAAATCCGCGCCTAACACGGTGATCGTCGTGCCCTGCGCGCCGGCCAGGAACACGGCGCCGCTTTCCGGCTTGGGCCCGCCGAGCAGCCACAGTTGATACACGGAGCCCGGCTTCGGCGATGCCAGCCCGTCCGCGATCAGCACGCCCTCATGCACCTTCGTATTGACCACCAGCCGCACCGAACCCGCCGCCGACCCGGTCAGCGTGATCGTCGCCGACGACGGGCTCGTGAGCATCGCGAGCAGCCGCGACTGCTGCTCGAGGTCGCCTGTCAGCGCCACGTTCTGCCGTTGCACCAACAGCACCTGCGCGGCGAGCAGCACGATGACGACCGTGCCCACCGCGAGCCACAGCGGCGAGGGACGCGCGGTCGATGCCGCCGCCGGCGCCAGCGCGACGAGCTGGATCAGGCGCGCCGCCACCGCGACCACGACGCCGAACACCACCACCGCCACGAGCAGCGCCGCGAGCCGCGTCTGCTGGTCGAACCCGCTGGGAAGGAAGAGGTACAGCCGCTGGACCATCAGGACCATCGCCCCGGCAAGCACCCCGAGCGCGGCGATCGCAAAGCCGACCGCCGCCGGGCGCCGAGCCGCGGCCGACGGCCGCACCGCCGCCATCACCGCGTCCCGCAGCGCCGCGGGCGGCTGTGTCTGAGGCAAGCCCCCCGCCATCGCCGCGCCCACCTCAAGCATCTGCGCGAGCTCCTGACGACACTCCTCGCACCCTGCGAGATGCGCATCCAGGGCCCGCTGCTCGCCGGGCTCGAGCCCATTCAGAACGTATGCCGCGATCAGCTCCTGCGCGTCCGCGTGCGTCATGGTCCGATCTCCTGCATGTCGGGCGCGAGAGCCGCCCGGAGTCGCAGAAGCCCGTCCCGCATCCGCGTTTTGATCGTGCCGAGGGGCGTACCCGTCCGCTGCGCGATCTCGCGCTGCGAATACCCGCCGTAGTAGGCCAGCACCAGCGCCGTCCGCTGCTCGACCGTCAGCGACGAGAGCGCGCGTTGCACGCGGACGCCTTCCACCTTCCGCAGCGTGTCCGCGACCACGTCGGCATCGTCGACCATCGTCTCGGACAGCGGCACGACCGTATACCGGACCCGCCGCAGCACGTCAACGCTCTTATGGTGCGCCAACGACAGAATCCACGCCCGGGGGCTGCCCCGCTGGGAATCGAACGCATGCGCGCCGCGCCAGATCCCGAGGAACACGTCCTGGGTCACTTCCTGCGCCACCTGGGGATCCTGCACCATGCCGCGTGTCACCGAGTACACCGCCCCGCTGTAGCGATCATACAGAACTTCAAACGCATCGGCGTCGGATCGTGCGATGCGCTCGAGCAGTGCCCCGTCATCGTCATCATGTGCGCGCGCGCCCGCCATCGCCACCTCGCGTTGACCGTGTCGGTCAGGGGATTGCACGCCGACCGCGCGGTCTCCTGTGGACGCATCCCCACGGCACCGCCTCCCTCGCCTCCATACTTCGTCCCGAATCGTCGAACAGATGGGAGCCCGACGAGGACGCCGCAGGATCAGGCCGGCCGGAGCCGCACCGCGGTGCCGGGCGCCGCGCCGACCGCGGACGCGGCGCTGCCGCAGTTAATCGCCACTTCCACCACGCCGTCGCTTCCGACGTAGACGACCCCGGCACCCGGGCGCACGTCTCCAAACGTCCGCGCGACCACGGCACGCAGCTCCGCGCCGCCCGCACTGACGCGCAGCTCCGCGGCGGACGGCACGTCGCGCAACAGCGCGCCGGGAATCGTGGTGATCATGTTGCCGAACGGATCGATCCACAGGATCTCACCTTCAAGGACGCCGCCGACCCGACGGCCCGGGGAGAACTCCGCGTCCACCGCGGCCGCCGCCGGCACTCCGAGCGCGTCAAGCGCGGTCCCGGACGCGAGCCGGGCCGCGGCCGGGGCGAAGAGGTCGCGCCCGTGAAACGTCGCGGAGGCGGCGCCCCCCGGCGGCTCGGCGAGGCGCACCACCGTCGGCACGCCGAGCCGGTGGGCCGCCGGCATCAGCAGGCCGTTGTCCGGTCCGACGAACCACTGGCCCCCGGACGCGACGGCGAGCGCGGCGCGCGCGGTCCCGACCCCGGGATCGACGACCGCACAGTGCACGGTGCCCGCGGGAAACGCCGGCGCCGCCGACCATAAGAGATACGCGCCGGTCCGGATGTCGCGGGCCGGCACGTCGTGGGAGATGTCGACGAACGACACGGCACGGGTCAGCACGGACGCGGCGGCGCCCTTCATCGCCGCCGGGTAGGGCGACCGGTCGCCGAAATCCGACAGAAATGTGAGCATGCGCACGGCGGGGAGGGCGCGCTACCGGGCCGGCGCGCCGGCGCCGCAGAATCGCTCGATCGTGTCGACGAGGATCTGCGCGCACGTGACGACGGACGCGACCTCGACGTACTCCTCATCCGCGTGCATCCCGGCGCCGGTCGGCCCGAACAGCACGGTGGGGATGCCGGCCGCGGCAAGCAGGGCCGCGTCCGTCCAGTACGCCGCGCCGGTCAGCACGGGCGCCTCGCCGCGCACCGCCGCGCAGGCCCCGGACAGCGCCGTCACGACGGCCGCATCCCGCGCGACCTCGAGGCCCGGCCGCGCGCCGGTCACCTCGATCGAGGCGCGAAACGTCGCGTCGTCGTCGCGGAGTCGCTGCAGCAGCGTCTCGCACTCCGCCCGCACCGTCGTCTCGGTCTCATGCGGCAGCGTGCGCCGCTCGAGCTGAAGCTCGCAGGACGGGGGATACGTGGAGAGGCCTTCGCCGCCTCGGATCAGGGAGGCGTGCAGAGAGGCGCGGCCGAGCAGCGGATGCGAGCGGCGCGGGAGCACGTCGCGCTCCAGCCGCTCCAGCGCCTCGAGCACGCGGCCCATCCGGGCGATGGCGTCGACCCCGGTCGCGTGGTCGCTGCCGTGGGAGGCCCGGCCCTCGGTCCGGATGGTCGCCCAGACGAAGCCCTTGTGGGCGATGCAGATCGCGAGCGCGGTGGGTTCGGTCACGATGGCGCCGTCGGCCTCGAGCCGGCCCGCGAGCGCCGCAGTCCCCACACTCAGATATTCTTCGTCGGCCGCGAACGTCAGAATCACATCCCCGGCCGGCGCGCATCCGGCCGCCCGCAGCGCGGCGACCGCGCCGACCATCGCCGCGAGACCGGCCTTCATGTCGACCGCACCCCGGCCGTAGAGACGCGGTCCGCGCAGCTCCGGGACAAACGGGTCCCGCATGCCCGCGGGGCCGACGGTGTCCGTGTGGCCGTTCAACAGTAAGCGGCGTCCGCGCGCCGGATCAACACCCTGGAGGCGGGCCACGACGTTCGGCCGTCCCGGCGCGGCATCGTCCATGGTGACGGTCAACCCCAAGCCGCGGCAGACGTCCGCGAGGTGCCGGGCGATCGCTCCCTCGCCCGCTCCACCCGGCACCAGCACCGGATTCACGGACGGGATCCGGACGAGCGAGACGAGCAGGTCGGTGATAAACGCCGGGTCCACGGCGGGCCGGCCCCGAGGGGCACCGGCGGGCACCGTCACCGCTGGCAGACCGGACAGAAGAACGTCGGCCGGCCGTGCAACCGGCCGCCGCGAATCTTGCCGCCGCACACCGGGCAGGGCTGTCCGGCGCGCCCGTAGACCGCAAGCCGGTGGCGTCCTTCGCGCCCGAACGCATCGTGAAAGTCTGGCTCGCCGCCGGCCTCCACCGCCTGGCGGAGGGTCTCCCGGGTCATCCGGTAGAGCGCGCGCGCCTCGGCGGCGCTCAATGACTCGACCCGGCGGTCCGGCCGGAGCCGGGCGCGGAACAGAATCTCATGCGCCCACAGGTTGCCGATCCCGGCGATCCGCCCCTGGTCGCAGAGGGCGTCCTTCACCGCGGCCTTCGGACTGAGCGCCCGGCGGAACACCTCGAACGTGGTCGTCGGCGCCAGCGGCTCGAGACCGAGATCGTCCAGCGCCGAGCCGGCCCCGGGCCGCGTGAGATGAAATGAGCTGAGCTGCAGCTCCCGGAACTCGAGCGCGGTCCCATCGGTAAAGATGATCAGCAGGGCCGTGGCTTTGTCCGGTTCGGGCAGTTGGGCATGGTAGCGCACGACGCCCCACAGTTTGTAGTGGAACACCAGTACCCGCGGTCCGAGGAGAAACCACAGCCGCTTGCCGTGGCGCGCCACATCCTCGACCACCGCCCCGCGCAGGGCGCGCACGAACGCGGTGGCCGTGTGCGTGCGCACCGCCACGGGCCGGCGGACGATGCGACCGCTCGATGGTCTTTCCCGAAACGGCGCGGACCAAGCTGCGCCGGGCGGTCTCTACTTCGGGCAACTCAGGCACCGCCGACCTCCCGCACGGCGGCGTCGAGCGCCTGCGCGACCGCGTCCCCCGACGGCACCGCCCCCTGCGCAAACTCCGGGGTCCCGCCGCCGCGCCCGCCGAGCGCGCGGCACGTTCGCGTGAGGATCCCGGCAAGATCCGGGCCGTCAGCGCCGCCGCGCGCAAAGCACAGCCGGCCGGTCGCGGCGACCCCCGCGAGGACCACGACCGGCGCCGCCGCGATGATCTCGCGGAGCAGCGCGCGGACCTCGTCGATGTCCCGCTCCGGAAAGAGCAGGCGCAGCACGCGCCGCCCCGGCTCGGCCGCGAGCTCGCCGAGACGCTCCGCCGCCTCATACCGGAGGAGGCGCTTCGCCGCGTCCCCCAAGGCGCGCTCTCGCGCGCCGCTCTCCTCGACGAGCCGCCCGAGCGCGGCGCCCAGCTCGCGGTCGCCGACCGTCAGCTTCGCGCTCCACTCGCTGACGAGCGCGTGCTTCCACTCATAATCACGCACGGCCCGCCAGCCGGCGAGGAATTCCACGCGCAGCCGGCCGCGGCTGCGCTCCCACCGCCGAATCAGCACGGGGCCGAGCTCCGCGGTACTGCGCACGTGTGTGCCGCCGCACGCCGACCGGTCCACGCCCTCGATCTCGATCACCCGCAGCATCCCCGTCCGCCGCGGCGGGCGCCGCAGCCCCAGCGCGTCGGCCTCCGCGGCCTCCACGAAGCGGATCGTCACCGGCCGGGCGTCGAACACGGCGCGGTTCGCCGCGTCCGCGACGCGGCCGACCTGCGCGGCGTCGAGCGACGGCGTGTCGAGATCGATGGTACACGACTCGCCGAGATGCACCGAGACCGTGCCGGCGTCGAGGACGCTGAGGAACATCGCGGACAGAAGATGCTGGGCCGTATGCTGCTGCATGTGATCGAACCGGCGCGCCCAATCCACCTCGCCGTCGATCTCACCGCCCGGGGCGAGTCCGCCGGACGGATCGGGGCCGTCGAGCACGTGCACGATGGCGTCGTCCGCATCCGCGACGTCCACGACGCGGGCGCCCGCGAGGCGGCCGGTATCGTGCGGCTGCCCGCCGGAGGTCGGGTAGAACGCGGTGCGGTCCAACACGACGCCTCCGGGCCGGTCGGCTTCCGCCGGCACGACCGCGACCACGCGCGCCGTGAAGCGCGCGAGATACGCATCGGCATAGTACAGGCGCTCGGTCACCGGGTAGGCCAACCGTCCAATATCGGACTCACCCGCCGCCGCACCTGTGCTACAATAACCCCGATGCTCCTCATCGGCCTGGTCTCCGACCTCGTGCAGTTGTTGTCGCTGCTCATCATTGTGCGGGCCGTGCTGTCGTGGATTCCCGGACTTGATTCCGCACACCCGGTGATTCGCTTTATTATGCGCGTCACCGATCCCATCCTCGAACCCATCCGCCGGGTCATCCCGCCGCTTGGCGGCTTCGACCTGTCCCCGATCATCGCGCTGCTGCTGGTGCAGTTCGTCGGGAAGCTCGTGATCCAGCTGCTGGTCTCCCTCTTCTACGGCTTCTAAGAGGCTACGTCGCCAGCGCTTTCCGCCGTCGGGTCGCCGGACCGCGGCGCTTCCGCGGTTTGTGGTTCAACACGTTGTCCGGCAGGTTTTCTTCCCACGTGATCATGCTGTGGAAATAGACTTTGTCGCCCTCGTCGAGGCCGCGCGTGACTTCCGTGATGTGCATATTCGTCGCGCCAAACGCTTTCAGCGCGTACTGCACGGCGGCCTCGGGCTTCGCGCGGTCCCCGCAGGTGAAGATGTCGAGCGCGACGTAGCCCGCCTCCGGCCAGGTATGCACGGAGAGGTGTGATTCGGAGATCACCACCACCCCGCTGACCCCGGTCGGCTGGAACCGGTGAAACGAAATGGCCCAGACCTGGGTGTTGGCGACCTCGGCCGCCCGTACCATAACCTGCTCCACGCGCTCCACCCGGCTGATCACGTCACCGTCGCAACCCGACCCTTCGACGATGTAGTGGTGTCCCATGGTCTCCATCGATTGCTGCCTCCCCTGCCGCGACTGCGCGCGGCGCCGCTGTGCGCGATGCCGTCAGACGAACCGTCGAACGAGCGCGATCAACCCGGTGCTGATAATCGTGACGAGCAGCGCGCTGACAAACGTGCCGAGCGCCAGCGCCAGCATCGCCTGCCGGCGCGGCAGGCCCAACACCCAGGCCAGGATCGCGCCCGAGTACAGGCCCGGGCCCGGGATCGGCAGGCTCACGTAGATGCCGACGCCCAGCACCCCCCACCGCTCCACGTAGCTTCGGCCGCGGTGACGGACCTCCTCGATGCCCCAATGAATCCAGGGCACGCGGGTCAGGAACCGATGATACGACATGTCGAGAAACAGAAACACCGGAATGATCATCGCCCACGTCGCGACGATCGCGGCCAGACAGGCGAACACCGGGTGCAGCCCTTTGGTGATCCCGAACGGGATCGCGAAGCGGAGCTCGACCCACGGCAGGAGCGAGATCATCATCACCTGCAGGAATCTCGTCACCATTCGGTTCCGGCGGGGTGACGGAGCGCCTCGACGCGCTGCCGGCGCGCCTCCACGCGGCGCTCGGCCTCGTCCCAGAGGCGCCGCTCGTCCTGGCTCTCCGGCGTGAACGCGGGCACCGGGCTCGGCTTCCCGTCGTCGTCGAGGTGCACCATCGTGAGAAACGCCGTGCAGGTGTGGCTCCGCACGCCGGTGCGCGGCTCCTCGCTGTCCACACGCACGCCGATCTCCATGGAGGAGCGAGCGACATACGTCAGGGCGCTGCGGAAGTCGACGATCTGGCCAACCCGCAGCGGGTGGTAGAAGTACACGGTATCGAGCGACGCCGTGACGGTGGCGCCGCGGCAGTACCGCACCGCCGTGATCGCGGCCACCTCGTCCAGCATCTCCAAGAGCTTGCCGGCGAACATCAGCGTCCCGCTCAGGGCGTCCTCCGGCCGCACGATGCGCGACAGCGTCACCCCGTGCCGCACGCGGGCGTTCGGGATCACGTCGGCGCCGTCGCGGCGGGCGCGCAGCCGCGCCAAGCGCGCGGCCCGGCGCGCCGCCCCTTCGGCCCAGAGCGCCTCTTCGGCCTCGGACCCCGGAACGAGCGACTGCGCGACCGGCCACGGGCACGCCGCGTCATCGAGCGCGATGAACGCAAGGTGAGACGAGGTCGCATGGCGCCGATCGCCGCCGCGCGGGGACTCCGCGTGCACGTCGACGCCGACCTCAAGCGACGACCGCCCGACAAACTCAACCTGCGCGTCCATCGACACGATCTCGCCCAGGCGAATCGGCGCGAGAAAATCCAAATCGTCCATCGCGCCGAGGACAACCGCACGCCGGGCAAACCGGGACGCCGCCAGCGTCCCAGCCGTCGCAATCCAGGACATCATCCGGCCGCCGTACAGGTTACCGCGTTGGTTGGTGTGCTCGGGAAACACGAACTGGACCGTCTGCAACCGTGTGTCGGCAATACTCGGCACCCATGCCCTCCTCAACGCGCCAACGAGTATGGTATCATACGGTTGCCGATCTGTAAGCAAAACCCGCCGCAGCCGCGTGTCATCGAGGAGACCGCATGACTCCACGGCAGGCCCGTTTCGAGCGCCGCTCCACACGATGATGCTGCGCACCCGTCTGGTCCGCCTGAGCCGCCCCGCCGCGAGACGCGCATTCGGGCGCGCCTGGCTCGGCGTGTGCCTCGTCGGGGCGTTCGTGACGCTGGTCGCGCTCGGGCCGAGCCACCTCTTCATCGTGCTCACGCTCTGGCTCGTCTGCATCTTCGCCCCGGTGCGCATCGCCGTCGAACTCTTGCATACCCTCGGTCCGCGCCTCCGCAACGCCCTGCGCCTGGAGCTCGAGCAGCGCGACGACCGCTACGCGACCCGGGACGGCATTGCCCTCATGACCGAGATGCTGTTTGAGCGCGCGGTCCGTCTTCCGCGCCTCGCCCCTCCCGACCTCGCCGCGAAGGTGATCGACGCGGCGGCCGGCATCACGGGCCGGGCGTATCGCACCGGGGACGGCCCCGGCGGTGTGCGGCAGGCCGCCTACACGTATCACACGCTGCTCGAGCGCTGGGTGGGCGCGATCCAGGCAGGAGAAGACACGCCGCCCCGGGCCTACGGACCGGCGCGACCAAACGGCGCGGCGCCGCCGACGCTCTGGAACCCGGGAGCGAGCATCCAGGACCAGTGGATCACGCTCCGCGCGGTCGCGGGCCTCGCGGCGCTCACGAACACACTCGTCGCGATCTACGAAGACGGCGCCGGCCGGCCCCTAGAGGACGGCGCGGCGATCCGGGCGACCGCGGATGCCGCGATGGACTTCGCGGATCAACTCGGCCTCCAGCTCGAGGGGCCGCGATGGGACGCGCCGTCGGGGGTGACCGGGAGGCCGCTGGACCCCGACACCGTCGCGCGCCTCGCGGAGACGTGGCTCGCATTCTGCCAGGCGCCGCAGCCCGCCCCGCGCCGCCTGCTCGCGTTTCTCAACAGCACGTCCGACTGAGCCTGCGGGCGCACGGCGACCAGGGCCCCCGCAGGAAGGGCGTGGCGGGGCAGGCGAATGGCACGGCATGACGCGCTTCGAGCGCGGGCATCCGGGACGCGGCCGAGCTCTCGAGCACTGGCCCCGCCCGGCCCCCGCGACTGTGATCACCACCCGGCTCTTTTATAGGAAGGGGAACTGCCGATGGTCTCACGGTCCATCTCGACCGACCGGGCACCGCGGCGCCTCACGCGCCGGGCCGCCGCTGCGCGCCGCCGCGGTGGGCGCGGCGCTGCTCTCGGGGACGGCGCCCGCGCGCGCGGCCACGCGATGGTGGAGCGGCCTCGTGTTCGGCGTGCTCGAGAACCGGGCGTATACCACGGTCGACGCGCTGCCCTCGCACGTGCGCCTCGCCCGGGAGGGTGCGGTGCTCGCGAACTACGACGCGATCGGCCACCCATCCGGACCGAATTACCGGGCGATGATCTCCGGAGAATCCTGGGGCAACGCCGAAGTGGTCAACACGTTCCACCCATCGGTCGCGAGCGGCGCCGCCGCGCTGGTCCCGCCGGTCCCGACGTACGTGTACCATCTCGCGGGCACGATCGCCGCGCGGCACAACCCGTTTGTCGACCTGCACGCGCCGCTCGCCGCCCAGCGCCACGGCTTCGACACGTTCCGGCATGATCTCGACGCCGGGCTGCCGCCCGCGGCGGTGGTCTACGTGGGCTGGGACGATGACAACGACCTGCACAACGGGAATTTCTCCCTCGCGGATCGCAACGTCACGGCGCTGCTCGACGCGCTCGCGGCGTCGCGCTGGTTTACGACCCCGGACGGCCGCGGCCGGTACCCGGCGCTGTTCCTTACCTACGACGAAAACGACGGCCGGGCGGGCAACCGCGTGTTCGCAGCGTGGTGGGGACGCGGCGTGCGCGCAGGACTGGCCTCGCAACAGCATCACACCCATTACGGGTTCTGCCGGACCGTGACCGACAACCTGGGGCTCGCCCCGCTCGGCCGGGCGGCCGACGAACCGCCGATCGACGAGGTCTGGATCCCATAACGCGGGACGCCGAGGCCCCGCGAGCAGGAGTTCCGTTCGATCCGGCGTAGTAAGGCCCGAGACGCCCGAGGTCCCGCCGCGCGCAGGCCCAACGGACGCCGCAGACATCGCAGCCGACATCGCAGCAGTGGCAGGAGGATCGATTGTGCGCATCGGAGCCGGGACACGCCGGGCGTTCGGCGTGGCGTTGCTGGTCGTATTGACCGCGGCGCCGGGCCTCCTCGTGCACCCTTCTACCTCCCTCGCCCAGTCGACGCCGCTGCGCGTCATCGCGGACGGCGAAGTCGTCCCCCTCCAAGGCAACGCGATCGTCCAGGCCGGCATCGTCATGGCGCCGTACCAGGGCATCGCCGAGCCCCTCGGCGCCCGCGCCGGATGGGACCCGCAGGCCCAGACACTCACGCTCATCGGGGCCGCGGGCGACGAGATGCAGCTTCGTCCAAACGATCCCTATGCCACCGTGAACGGAGAGCGCCGCCCGATTCCGATCCCGCTCGTCATCGTGTTCGGACGCGTCCTGATCCCCGTCGAGTGGGTGTTCGACACGCTCGGCGACGTCACGACCTACGATCCCGCGACACAGACGCTGAGCATCAGCGCCCAGATCACCGGCATCACATGGCAGGCCGCGGGGGGCGGCCTGGCCGTCGATCTCGAGGGCACCGCACCACTGCACGCCCAAGCGGTCGAGCTCCCCGGTCCCGACCGCATCGTCATCAACGTCGTCGGCGCCGTCGCGAAACTCGTGCAGCCGGTCATCGAGGTCCACGAGAGGCCGCTCTCGACCGTCGCGGTCGCGACCTCGGCCACCGGATCACAGATTGTGCTCACGCTGACGGAGCCGGTCCCGTACGAGTTTCGCGGTGACCCCGGCGGCCGCCACGCCGTGCTGACGCTCCTCCCGGCCGCCCCGGCGGCGCCGGCCGTGCCCGCCGCCGCCGGCGAGACCAGAATCTTGAACGTCGCCTACCAGCACATGGACGGCGGCGGACGGCTGATGGTCACCAGCACCGCGCCCGTCCAGTTCAGCCAGCATGTGCTCAAGAGCCCCGACCGGATCGTGCTCGACGCCGCCAGCGCAATCTTCATCCCGGTGAAACAGTCGATCGACGTGAACGACGGGCTGGTGGCCCAGGTACGGGCCGCACAATTCCACAAGGCGCCGGACGTGGTGCGGATCGTCGTGGAACTGGCGCGTCCCACCGCGTTCGTGATGCGCGCGAACTCGACGCAGACGGAGCTGGATCTCGGGGCCGCGACCGCGAGCGTCCCCGGCCCCGGTCCCGGGCCCATCGCGCCGCCGACGACCAGCCCGAGGGGACCTGTGGTCGTCGCGATCGACCCCGGCCACGGCGGCAGCGATCCCGGCGCCATCGGACCGGACGGCGTGCGTGAAAAGGACGTCGCGCTCGCGATCGCGGAGGACGTCCACGCGCTGCTGGCCCAGCAGCACATCGACACGGTCATGGTGCGCGAGAGCGACGTCTTCGTCGGGCTCGACGACCGCGCGGCCGTGGCGCAGCGCGGCGGTGCGACGCTGTTCGTCAGCATCCACGCGAACGCGTCGGTGGATCCCAACGCCCGCGGCACCCAAACGTTCTATTACACGACACAGAGCGTGCCGCTCGCCCAGGCCGTGCTCGACCAGGTGAGCCAAGCCGCCAGCCTCACGCCGCGCGGCGTGACACAGGCACGGTTCGAGGTGCTGGTCGACGACGCGAACATTCCGGCGATCCTCGTGGAAACGGCGTTTGTGACCAATCCGCGCGAAGAACAGCTGCTGCGGGATCCGGGGCAGCAGCAGCTCATCGCTCAGGGAATCTTCAAAGGCATCCAGCGCTACCTCGCGTCCCAGCAGTCGCCGGCGCCGTAGCGCTGCGGCCGAGACAGACACTCACACCACCCGGAGGATCGCGACATGGCAAAACGGCGATCGGCTCGACGCGGTCCATCATGGCTGACCGGTCTCGTGCTCGGCGTCATGCTGGGCGCGGGGCTCGTACTCGCCGGCCTGTGGGGAATCCGCCACGGGGTGCTGGCGCCGCCCCACTCCGCGATCTCGCACGCGGTCCGTCATCCCGTGGCGCCGCGGCCCCACCGAGCCGGCCCGGTCCCGGCGTCCGCGGCCGAGCCCGGACACCTCTCAGGCTCCGGCGGCACCCAGCCCGGCGCCGCAGACCTCCGAGGCGCCCCACGCGCCCGCCGCATCGGTGCCCGTGCCTCGACAGAACCCGCGAGGCATCCGAGGCGCCGGCGACGCTTCCCGGGCCGCCGGCCTCGCCTGCGCCCGAAGTCCCAGGGCGGGCGCCGCACGCACGCGTGGCCATCATCTTCGATGATGCCGGCTACAGCATCCTGACCGCCCGTGAGGTCGAGGCTCTGGGCCGCCCGGTGACGATGTCGGTGCTGCCGCACCTGCCCTTCTCCACGACCGATCGCCCAGGAAGCGCCCGGCGCACGGGGTCGAGATCATCCTGCATCTGCCGGTGCAGCCGGAAGATCCGACGATCCCGCTCGGCCCCGGCGTCATCACGGTGGACATGAGCGACCAAGCCATCCGCGACACCGTCTCCGGGGACTTCGACACCGTGCCGAACGCGATCGGCGCCAACAACCACGAAGGCTCCCGCGGCACCGCAGACCCGCGCGTGATGCACGACGTGATCTCGGTCATTCAGGACCGGCACCTGTTCTTCGTAGACAGCATGACCTCGCCCAAATCCGTCGGCGCCGTGGTCGCCCGCCAGATGGGCGTCCCCACCGCGGCGCGCGCGGTGTTCCTCGACAACGAGAACACGGACGTGTCGGTGCGCGCGCAGTTCCACGCGCTCATCCAAATTGCGCTGACCCGCGGCGAGGCGGTCGCGATCGGCCACGTCGGCAAGGTGACCGCCGCGGTGCTGCGCTCGATGTTCCCGGAGTTTGACGAAGCGGGGATCCAGCTCGTGGGTATCTCGCAGCTCGTGCAGTAAGCGGCGCCTATCTCAGCAGCGCGGACGGCGGCACGAGCGCGACGCCCGCGCGGTCGAACTCGGGCAAGAGGCGCGCCACAACTCCGAGCGCGGGCCCGTCGAGCCGCGCGATGCCGACCGCCTGTCCGGTCCGGCGCGCGCGCGCGATCAGCGCGCGCACGCGAGACGCGACCGCCTCGGACGACGGGCTCGCGTCGATCTCGTCGGTCGCGGCGAGCGCCGGGACCCCGAGCGTGCGCGCAATGCCCGCGCCGGCCGAGCCCCCGGGCGCGTCGAGGAACCACACGCCCCGCGCACGCGCGACGTCGAGCACATCCCGCACGACGCGCGCGTCCGGCGCCGCCGTGTGGACGCCGGCGTCGAAGCGCATCCCGACGACACCCGGAGCCGTGAAAAAATCATCCAGCACCATCTGCCGGATCGCCGGGTCGCGCATCGCCGCGGCGCCGGCGCCGTCGATCGGGACGTCCAGCAGCGGCTCGACGCCGTGGGCCGGCGCGTCCTTCGAGATTTCGACCGAGTAGGCCTGGCGCGGCAGGATCCCCAGCCCGAGCGGGCGCCGCAGCGCGTACACGGGGGCCAGGGCCGCGAGGCTGCGCCCCGCATGCACAAACACCAGCGCGGCCTGGGCGCCGCCCGCCCTCGGCCTCGCGGGCGCGGTCCCGCGAAGCGCGGTGGCAGAGCACCAGCACCGCGGCGAGCACGCAACGCGACATCATGATACGCCGAGTGTACGCTCGGGCCTGCGCGCGGTCAACGCGCGGAGCGGGCGGAAGGGATTCCCGCGACCGGCGACAATACTGTGCGGGGCGCGCCCGGCGCGCCATCCTGCGGTCGGCCTAGCCGCCGCGCTTGTGGAGGTTCGTCGATGCGCTTCACCCTCAGCGACACCGCGCTGCAGAACACGACGTGTGAGTTGCTCGCAGTTCCCGTGGCGGAGCCGGGCACGCTCGGAGCGTCCGCCGCGGCCGTGGATCAGGCCGTCGGCGGGCGGCTGTCCGAACTGGCCCGCCTCGAGGGATTCACGGGCAAGCGGGGCACCAGCGTGACGCTCTTTGCCCCGGAGACCCCGTTCCGGCGCGCGACGCTCATCGGTATCGGTGCGCAGCCGTCTCCCGAGGCGCTGCGACGCTACGCGGCCGTCGCGGTCCGGCGCGCGCGCGACGCCCACGCATCGCGCATCGCGCTCGCCGCCAGCGCCGATGGTCCGGCAAGCGCCGAACACGTCCGCGCCGTGGCCGAGGGGGCAGGACTCGCCGCGTACCGATTCGACCGGTACCGCGCGAGCGACGGCGCCCCCGCCGTCGACGACGCGGCGATCATCGCGTCGGGCGGGGACCGCACGGCCCTCGGCGCGGCGCTGCGTCTGGGCGAGGCGGCCGTCCAAGCGACCTGCCTCGCACGCGATCTCGTCAACGAGCCGGCGAACGTGCTCACCCCGACCGCGCTCGCCGACACCGCCCGCGCGGTCGCCGAAGCGGGGCAGATGCGCTGCCGCATCATCGAACTGGATGAAGCGCGCACGATGGGCATGGGTCTCTTCGCCGCGGTCGCCGCGGCGAGCGACCAGCCCGCCAAGTTTATCGTGATGGAGTACGAGCCCGCGGGGAGCGCCGGGAAGAAAGCCGGCGCGAGGCGGGTGGCGCTCGTCGGCAAAGGCATCACGTTCGACAGCGGCGGGCTGTCGATCAAGACCGCGGGCGGGATGAGCACGATGAAGGGCGACATGGCCGGCGCGGCCGCGGTCGTCGGGGCGATGAGCGGTCTGCGGGCGTATGACGTGCCCGTGCGCGTGCTCGGCATCGCGGCGGCGACCGAAAACATGATCAGCGGCCGGGCGGTGAAGCCCGGCGACATCGTCCGCGGCCTGGGAGGCAAGACGGTCGAGATCAACAACACCGATGCCGAGGGACGGCTGGTGCTCGCGGACGCGCTCGCGTACGCGGTGCGGGAGGGCGGGACCGAACTCATCGACCTCGCGACGCTGACCGGGTCCTGCGTGATCGCGCTCGGCGACCACACGGCCGGGCTCATGGGCAACAACCAGCCCCTCATGGACGGGATCCTGCGGGCCGGGGCGGACGCGGGCGAACAGATCTGGCAGCTGCCGATGTACGACGAGTTTCTCGAGGCGATGCGGGGCGACGTCTCCGACCTCAAGAACTCCGGCGGACGGCAGGCGGGCGCGGAGCGCGCGGCCGCGTTCATGGGCGAGTTTGTGGGCGAGACACCGTGGGCGCACCTCGACATCGCCGGCCCCTCGTTCTACGACGAGAAATTCGCCGCGCCGTACATCCCGCGGGGCGGCACCGGATTCGGCGTGCGGACGCTGCTCCGCTACCTCGTGTCGCCGGCATAGCGCGACCGTGCCGACGCCCCCAACCGGCGCGTTTGACGCGTTCGAGGCCGTCGAGATGCGAGTCGGCCGGATCGTCCGGGCCGAGCGCCATCCCACGGCCCGCAAGCCCTCGTATCAGCTGTGGATCGACTTCGGACCGCTCGGCGAGCGGACATCCAGCGCGCAGCTCACCGACCTGTATGAGCCGTCGTTCCTCGTCGGTCGCCAGGTCGTGGCCGCGGTGAACCTGGGCGTCCGATCCATCGCCGGATTCAAGTCGGAAGTGCTGGTCTTGGGCGCGCCCGATCCCGAGGGACGCGTGGTGCTGCTCAGCCTGGAACGCGACGTGCCCACGGGCGCCCGGATCTTCTAGCGGCCCGCGGACCCGCCCGATTCAGGCCATGCGGCCCCTCCAGCAGACAGGCGCCCCGGTGAAGCGAACGCTCCGGACGCTCGCCGACAGCCGCCACCTGCTTGAGGTCGCCACCGGGCGCCGGCCCGCGGACCGCTATCTCGACGGCGCCACTCTCCTGAACGTCTACAGCGGGGAACTGTACCCGGCGGGCGTGGCGATCGCGCGCGGGCGGATCGCGTACGTCGGCGACAGCCGCGCGATGGTGGGACCGGAGACGGACGTGCTGACCCTGCCGGGCAAAACACTCGTGCCCGGATACATCGATCCCCACACCCACATCTCCGGCATCGCCACACCCGTGGAGTTCGCGCGCGAGATCCTGCGCACCGGCACGACGTCCGTGGTCGCCGACACGCTGCACTTCCTCCAGCAGACGCCGCCGGCGCTGATCCCCGAGGCGCTTGACGCCACATCCCGGCTGCCCGTCGGCATCTACTGGTCGCTGCGGCTGGATGCGGCCTCCGCGCTCCCCGACGAGACGATGTTCGACATCGACCGGCTCGCCCCGCTCCTCGAGCTCGACACCGTCCGGACCGTAGGCGAAGTCACCCGCTGGCCCGCGCTGTACCGCGGCGACGAGACGCTGCTGCAGAAGATTTCGCGCGCGCTCGCCGCGGGGCGCCGGATCGAAGGACACGCGCCCGGGGTGTCGTACGACCGGCTCGTCGCGCTTGCCGCGGCCGGCTGGTCGGCGGATCATGAGGCGATCACCCCGCACGAGGTCGTCGCGCGCCTGCGGGCCGGCATCTACACGATGCTGCGGCACTCGTCGCTGCGGCCGGATCTGCCCGCCCTCGCCCCCGCCGTCACGGCCGAGCGCGCGATGTCCGCGCGGCTGATGCTGGCGACGGACGGGCCCGAGCCGGTCACGATCGTCGAGCAGGGACACATGAATCACGCGATCCGCGAGGCGATCACCGCCGGCATCCCGCCGATCCTCGCGTATCAGATGGCGACGCTCACCCCCGCGACGTACTTCAGCCTCGACGAGGAGATCGGCGGAATCGGCCCCGGCCGGCGCGCGGACATCGCCGTGCTCGCCGACGTGCGCGACCCCACGCCGGAACTCGTGCTCGCCGCCGGCACGGTGGCCGCGCGGGACGGCCGGACCGTCGCGGCGTTTCCTGCGGTCGATTGGGCGAGGTTCTTCCCGCCCCGGTTCCGCCCCGGATGGGCGCCCGACGCGTCGTGGTTCGAGACCCGCGCCGCCGACCTGCCCGGCGTCGCCGACGGCGCGCGCGAGGTGTCGTTCCCCGTCATGCACCTCGAGAACAGCGTCATCACGCGCCGGCGCGATCTCACCGTCCCAGTCGACCGCGGTGTGCTGGCGTGGCCCCAGGAGGTCGTGCGGCTGGCGCTCGTCGACCCGGACGGACGCTGGATCACAAACGGCGCGCTCGGCAACTTCGTCGGACGGCTCGGCGGGCTGGCGTCGTCGTTCAACATCATCGCCCACCTGACCGTGCTCGGGCAGCGGCCCGACGACATGGCCCTCGCCGCCCGCAGGGTACTCGAACTCGGCGGCGGCATCGTCGCGGTAGAGGACGGGGACATCGTGGTCGAGCTGCCGCTTCCGATCGGCGGCGTCATGGCGACCGGCACGCTGCCCGCGCTCGCCGAGCGCCTGCGCGCCCTGTACGCGTTCCTGCGCGCGCGCGGATACCCGCACGCGGACCCGCACTACACGCTGCTCTTCCTGCCGATCGACTCGCTGCCCGACGTCCGCGTCACCTACCACGGCGTGTGGGACGTCCGCCGGGCTCAGACCCTCGTCCCGCGGCGCGACCTCGACCGCACGACGACATAACCGTCCTCGGCAGCGGATCGGTCGCGCCTATGGATTCTGCGCTGCCAACATACGGGTGCCGCGGGCCTTCAGGGCGCTGATCTGGAATGCATGTCCCGCCTCGTGCTCGACGAGGTGGAACACCGCCCACTCCGGCGTGACCTCGTACTTGACCGTCTCAAAGTCGGACGGCCGGCGCAGGCGGCGCCACTCGTCGGACGAGATCCCTTGGAGTTCCCGCAGGAAGACGCCGCGGCTGCGGTCGAGCCGGGCAACATGCGCGGCCAGCGGGATACCGAGCACGCGCGTGAGATGGCGGCGGTCCGGTTCGCCCCGTGGGAAGGGAAAATCTGGCTGGACCGCCGCAGGCAATTCGGTCAGCCCCTTCAGGTCCGTGTAGAGCCAACTCAGTTCCACGCGCGCGATGTGGTACAGGAGAGATCCGATCGCGTTCTCCTGTCCGTCCGGGCCCTCCCAATCCACGAGACGCGGATCGAGATCCTGCACGACCCGCAGCGTGGAGCGGCGCCGGACTTCCTCGAGCGCCCATAACCAGCGGCCGATTTCAGGATCATACCCATCCAGCGGGGACATCTCGAGCCGTCTCATGGCCTACCCGACCCGCCGCGGCGGGCCGTCCCGCCGATACGTCAACTCGACACCGTTCCCGACCGGGAGCATCACGGAGTCGACTCCCGCGGTCCCGCGCAGGCGGGCGAGAAACTCCTCCACTTCGAGCGCGTGCGACACCACGTTGTCGGTCACGAGCAGCCCCCCGGGACGGAGCAGCCTCAGGATCGGGTCGAGATATGCGAGGTAATTCGGCCGGTCCGCATCGAGGAAGACGAAATCCACCGGGGCCGGAAGCTCCCGCAGCGCGTCCGCGATCTGGCCGTGGATCACGGTCACGCGCTCCGCCAGTCCGACGCGCGCGAGGTTCCCGCGTGCCATCGCCCACCTTGTCGGCGGCAGCGTCGACCGTCGTGACGCGCCCGCCGGTGGCCGACGCAGCCCACGCCAGCCACACGGTCGAGTACCCGTTCGAGGTCCCGAGTTCGAGGATCCGCCGCGCGCCGAGCGCACGGATCAGAATCGCGAGCAGCCGGCCGGTCTCGGGGCCGCAATTCAGCAGGCGGCGGGACCGCTCGGTCTCGCGCGCGTCGTTCTCCCGCCCCCGTCGCTCGAGCTCCTCCAGATGCCGGAACAGCGCGGCGTCGTCCATCCCGCCCCCCGTTAATACGCGGCCAGGCGGCGCATCGCGTCCGCGATCTCGTCCACGGTCGGCTGAAACGCGCCCTCGAGCACAGGGCTGTGGGGCACCGGCGCGTCGTGGCTGGCCAACCGCACGACGGGGGCGTCGAGAGACTCGAACGCCTCCTCGCCGATCAGCGCGGCGATCTCTCCTCCGACCCCGCCGGTGCGAACCGCCTCGTGCACGACAAGCGCCTTCGCCGTCTTACGGACCGAGGCGAGGATCGCCTCGCGGTCGAGCGGTGCCAGGCTGCGAAGATCCACCACTTCGGCCGACACCCCGTCCCGCGCCGCCGCGTCGGCCGCGTCGAGACACTTCCGCAGCATCCACCCGTAGGAAAAGACCGAGACCGCGGTGCCCTCGCGCACGACGCGCGCGCGGCCGATCGGGATCACGTGCTCGCCCGCGGGCACCTCCTCGCTGCGGTACCGGTAGAGGTGCTTGTGCTCAAAAAACATCACCGGATTCGGATCGCGAATCGCCGCCGCGAGCAGGCCCTTCGCGTCCGCGGCGAACGCCGGCACAACGACCTTGAGGCCGGGCGTGTGCACGAACCACGCCTCCATGCACGCCGAGTGGAAGGGACCGCCCTTCACGTCGCCCCCGTACGGCATGCGCAGAACGAGCGGCAGTCCATGCCCGGTGCGCCAGTGAAACTTCGCCGCCACATTTACCACCTGGGTGAACGCGTCCGAAATGAAGTCCGCAAACTGCAGCTCCACCACGGGCCGCATGCCCATCACCGCCGCGCCGATGCCGGCACCGACGTTGGCCGTCTCCGCGAGCGGCCCGTCGATGACGCGCCACGGGCCGAACTCGTCGAGAAAGCCCTTCGTGATGCCGAACGCCCCCCCGTAGGCGCCGACGTCCTCGCCCAGGACAAACACGCGCGGATCCCGCCGCATCTCGCCGAGCAGCCCGTCGCGGATCGCCTCAAGATAGTTCATCTGCGCCATCGCTCTGCCCTCACTCGCTCGCGAACACGCCGTCGGCCACCGACGACGGCGACGGCTCGGGGCTCGCCTCGGCCCACTCGAGACCCGCATCGACCTCACGCGCGATCCGCGCTCGCATCGCCGCATCCGCCTCCGGCGACAGCACCCCCTCGTCGGACAGCCGGCGCTCGAAGACCTCGATCGGGTCGCGTGCCGCCCAGTCGCGCAGCGTCTCCGCGGGCACGTAGGCAAACGTATCGGCCTCGCTGTGGCCGCGCATCCGCATCGTCCGGCACTCGATCAGCGTCGGCCCCCCGCCGTCCCGCGCCCGCGCCACGGCGTCGCGGGACGCCGCGTAGACGGCCAGCACGTCGTTCCCGTCGACCGCGACCCCGGGGATGCCGTAGCCGGGGGCCTTGTCGACCAGCGCGCCGGCGGCCGTCTGCCGTGCGAGCGGTGTCGAGTACGCGTACTGGTTGTTCTCGAGCACCAGGACCAGCGGAAGGCGGAACACCGCGGCGAAGTTGACGCCCTCGTGCCACGCGCCGGTGCTGGTGGCCCCATCGCCAAAGTACGTCAGCACCACGCGGGGCTCCCCGCGCTGGCGGCACGCGAGCGCCATGCCGGCCGCGACGGGGACCGACGCCGCCATGTGGCTGATGAACGGCAGGATGCCGAGCTTGGGGTCTCCCATGTGCACGTTGCCGTCGCGCCCGCGCGTCGGACCGCCTTCACGATCGAGAAACTGCGCGAACACCTGCCCGACCGTCATACCGCGCATGAGGTACGCCGCGAGATCGCGGTGCATCGGCGCGAGCAGATCGTCGGGCGCGAGGGCGTATGCCGCGCCGACGACCGTCGCTTCATGCCCGAATCCCGTGAAGTACGCGCCGGGAATGCGGCCCTGATAATAGAGCTTGATCCCACGGTCCTCGATGGCACGCTGGAGACGCATGTAGTACAGCAGCTCGAGATGGCCCTGCGGCGTGAGCGTCTCGCGGGCCGCCGACGTCGCTTGGATCCTCTTCATCCGCCGTCCCTCCCGGTGCTCCGAATCATTGTGACGCGCCGGACGCCGTGCGCCACCGCCTCGTCCCACGGTCATTCGACGGCCGCCGCCGCGCGGCGCTCAGACCGTGACGCTGAGCCCGTCGACGGCATACTCGAACGGGAGCGTGTCCGCGTGGGCGAGCATCGCGGGCCCGAGATGCGTCAGGATGAGGCGCTTCGTCTCGATCTCGCGCCGGTGCGCCGCGAGCGTCGGGAGATCGAGATGTCCGGGGATTTTGCGCTCGTAGCTGTTGCATTCGCAGACGAACAGGTCGGTCGCCCGCGCGACCTCGACCAGCGCCGGCGTCCACTGCGTGTCTCCCGAATATGCGATCGTCTTGCCACCGGACGCGACGCGCAGCGCGAAACACGACAAGGCCGCTTCATGGTCGACCGGATACGGCGTAACCGTCACCGGCCCAAACCGCCACGGCTCCCGCGGCGACAGTTCAACGATCTCGATCGGAAAGCGCCAGGGCCGCTCCCAACTGCCCGGATACAGCGCCTGCATCATGGCCGCGAGGTGCTCCCGCGTCCCCGGCGGCCCGGCGATCACCAGCGCTCCCGTACGGTGGCGGTCGAACTGGCCGTCGAGCAAGACGTACGGAAGACCGCCAAAGTGGTCGCCATGCAGGTGGCTGAGCAGGATCGTGCCGATCGCGTTCGCGTCGACGCCGCGCTGCTGCATCGCGGTGAGTGTCGTGCCGCCACAGTCGATCAAAAACCGCGCGGCGTCCGCTTCCACGAGCATGCAGGTGTGTAACCGCCCGCCGGTGCTGAACGCGTCGCCGCTGCCGAGAAACGTCATCCGCATCGCGCCTGTACGTCCCCTCTTGAACCGAGATCCCGCCGCACACCTGTGGCAGTTCCGCCCGAGCGATCGATCTCCTACCGCTGTAACACCGTTGTAACGGGTTGGTTTTGACCCACGCCCCCGTCCGGGTAAAAGCATTGTGATCGCGGCCGCATCGTACCGCACGCACGGGCGGCCAACGGTGACCACCAACGCGGTGGCATCTAGCCCACGAGGAAAGGAGGTCCGCAGCCGTGATGGGACCGGCAGCCCGCAGTACCCGACACGGAGAGGTCCTTCGGCCGGGACGCCGTTGCAGCCGGTTTGCCGTACGCAGCACGGGGTACCGCGGTTCTCACGTCGCGGTGTCGGCGCGAGCAGCCGCAGACAACGCTACAATTCCGAGGGAGGATCGCCATGCTTAGGAGGAAGATCGTCGCCGGAATCGTCGGTTTGGCCTGGTGCGCGTTGCTGACAGGGCCTGCGGTGGCGCAGACAGACAACTCCACGCCCGCGCAGCCGGATAATTCCGTCACCACGCCCGCGCAGCCAGATGATACCGTCACCACGCCCGCGCAGCCGGATGATACCGTCACCACGCCCGCGCAGCCGGATGATACCGTCACCGTGACGCCGACACAGCCGGATGATACCGTCACCACGCCTGCGCAGCCGGATGATACCGTCACCACGCCCGCGCAGCCGGATGATATCACCGTGACGCCGGCACAGCCGGATGATACCACCGCGATGCCCGATGAGGCCGGGCCGACGATGACGATGGACGGCGTCATTGCCAACATCAACTGGACCATGTGCACGGATAATACAGCGGACTGCATCACGACGATCGACCTGACGTCCGCGCCGTCACCTGTGACGGTGTCCGGCGAGCGCGGGACAGATGTCGCGGCCAGCCTGCCCGTACAGGTCATCATTCCGGCCGGCGGCTCGGTCACGCTCGCGAACGGCAACACCGTCCCGGCCACCGATCTCCGGAAGGGTGATGACATCGTCATAGACTACCAGGCGTATGGCTACGGCAACGTCGCGACGTCGATCACGTGGCGCGCGCGCCTCGGAGACGGACAGGTCTTCTAAGAAGACATTGAGCGGGGCCGATTGACGGCCCTTCGCCACACGGTCCGCGGGCGTCGCACAGACGTCCGCGGACCGCTGCGTTTGAGATGACGGTCGCCCCTGTTCCAATCCCGCCCTGGGATGATACACTGCCGGTGATCCGTGATCGCCCTGCCATCCGAACGCGCTGCGGAGGCCGATAATGTCCCCGACGGTCGCGGCGCTCGCCTACGTAGCGGCCAGCGCCATTCTCATCGTCACCCCAGGGTTGGACACGGCGCTCATCCTGCGCACCGCCGCGGTCGAGGGACACCGCCGCGCCGCCTACGCGGGCGCCGGCATCTGCTGCGGGCTTCTCGTCTGGGGTATGGCCGTGGCGCTCGGCCTCGACGCGCTGCTCGCGGCCTCGCATGTCGCGTACGTCACGCTACGCGCCATCGGCGCGGTCTACCTGGTCTGGCTCGGCCTGACCCTGCTGCTGCGCCGCCACGGGAAGACGCCCGTCCTCGACGCCACCGCACCGGCCGATCCCGGCACGACGGCCTGGTTCGCGCGCGGGCTGCTGTCCAACCTGACGAACCCCAAGGTGGGCGTGTTCTTCATCACGATTCTGCCGCAGTTTGTCCCGGCGAATGTCGCGCTGGGACCCTTCATCGCGCTCCTCGTCACGCTCCATGTGATTGAGACCGTCATCTGGTTTGGGGTGCTGATCGCGGCGACGCGCTCGATCGCGCATCTCGTAAGCCGCCCGTCGGTGGCGCGCACGCTCGACCGGGCCACCGGGGCCGTCCTCGTCGGCGCCGGGCTGCGCCTCGCCGCCGAAGAGGCGCCGCTGACCGCCGCGTCCTACCGGAACAGATCCTTCGAGGGATCCCGCAGCAGCTGGGCGGCGCTCCCGTCCCCGGACGGCACGGCCGCCCCCCGGATCAGCGCGACCGGAGTCCCCTCGTCACATTGTCCCTGCACGAGCGTCGCCGCGCCGGCAAGTTCGTCGGCGACGGCTTCAACGGACGTGCGCATCGTGTAGCCGTCCCGATCGGGCCGGCCCACCAGGCTCATCAGGGGCTCGATGCCGGCGGCGCCGATGCACACGCCGACGGCGCCTTCGCGGTGCGGCCGGCCGTGGCTGTCATTCACCAGCACCGCCACGGACACCCCAAACGCGCGGCGCACCGCCTCGCGAAGCGCGCGCGCCGACGCGTCCGGATCGCGCGGCAGGAGCGTCACCGCCTCAGGCCCGATGCCGGCGTTGCTGTGATCCACGCCGGCGTTCGCCGAGATGTACCCCAACCGGTGCTCGGTGATCAAAACCCCGCCCTGCGCGCGCACCACGCGCTTGGATTCACGCAGGATCACCTCGACGAGGCGGGGGTCTTTGCCGCCGGGACCCGCGAGCCGCACCGCCTCCGGGCTCGGCGTGACGTCGCGCAGATCGACGACGCTCCCCTCCGCCTTGCTGACGACCTTTTGAGCGACGACCAGGATGTCGCCGTCCTCGGGACGCGGGCCGTGCTCCCGCAGCGCGGCGACGATCAAGTCCGGCAGCGACGCCCCCGGCCGCACCTCCGGGAGGCCCTCGACCGCGGTCACCGTGAACGACGTCGTCACGCGGGCGCTCGCCGCACCGTCAACCGACGATGCGCACGATCCGATGCTGCGCGCCCCGCACTCATGCCGCTTCGGCCCGTCCCGTGCCGCTCAGCCGCGCGGGTGTCCGGGATCCCCGGTCACGCCGGCACGGCGGTCGCAACCGTGTAGCCATCCAACCGAAGGTAGCGCACGGCCGCGGCGCCGATCGCGTCCGGGGTCACCGCTCGGATCAGTCCCGGGTACCGCAGCAGATAGTCCCCCCCGAGGTCGTACAGTTCGATCTCCAGCAGCGCCCCGGCGATCCCCGCGTCCGTCTCGAGCCGCACCGCAAGCGAGCCGGTGAGAAAATCCTGCGCGTCCCGCAGCTCATCGCCGCGCACGGGTTCGCGCTGCAGCCCCTGGATCTCGCGCACGATCCCCGTGACGGCGCGCTCCACGTTCGTGGGGCTGACGCCGGCCCGCACCGCCCACGGGCCGGCGAGGAACCCGGCCTGGGCCTGGCTGTACACGTAGTACGCGAGACCTTCCTCATCCCGAAGCGTCGCGCCGAGCCGTCCCATCAGCCCGAGACGCCCCAGGATCAAATCGGCCGTCATCGCCGCGTAATAGTCCGGGCTCGTCCGGGCAAACCCGGGGATGCCAAGCACGATATCCGCCTGCGTCTTGCCGGGAAGCGTGACTGTGCGCCGCTGCACCGACGGCGCCGGCCCGGCGGCCGGCACGGCCGGATGCTCGGGCCGCGGACCCACCCGCCAGCCGGCAAGCGCCGAATCGAGACGAGCCATGACCTCGGCCGCACGCACGTCGCCGACGATCGCGAACACGGCATCCCGCGGATGATACCACCGGCGGTGAAACTCCGCGAGGTCGTCGCGCCGGAGCGGTGCGACCGTGTCCTCCTCCCCCTCAAGCGGCCGGTGATAGGGGTGCCCGACCGGGTACGCCGCCGCGCGAAAAGTCTTGTCCGCCATCGTCCGGGTATCATGGCGAGACTCGCGGATCCCCGTGATCAGCTTCATCCGCTGCTTTTCGGTCTCGTCCGATGGAAAGGTCGGCTGGGTGAGGATCTCGGCGAGCAGATCGAGCAGCGCGCCCGCGTCCTCCGCGAGGCAGTGGACCGAGAATGAGACCCCTTCCATATCGGCGCGCACCGAGAGGGTCGCGCCGAGCGAATCCAGTGCGAGCCCGAGGCTCTCTGAGGTATGCGAGGCGCTGCCCCGCGTCAGCAGCGACGCGGTGAGCAGGGCCAAGCCTTCGCGACCCGCGGGGTCGCAATCGGCGCCGGCGCGGAGATAACCCCGCACGGTCATCGCGGACGCGGCGCGGCTCTCTCGCACGAGCACCGTCGCGCCGTTTGCGAGGCGCTGCCGGACGACGTTCTCGGGCGTGATCGGCACCGCGACCCGCCGTTGATCCGAACGCGAGACGTCAGGCATCGTGCGCCACCTCCGCCCCCGCGCCCGAGGAACCGACGTCTCCATCCGGGTCGGGGAAGTACCAGCCCACCGTTCGGTTGCGTTCGCTGAAGGTTCGCGCGGCCGCCTCGCGCATCGCGTCGGGTGTGACGGCGGAGAGGCGGTCCCAGAATGTATCGAGGAATCCCGCGTCGGCCACGATTTCCATACTCCCGAGCAGCACGGCCTGCGGGCTGACGCCGTCGCCCGCATACACCCATTGGGCGCGCGCCTGCTTGCGCACCCGGGCCAGCTCCTCCTCGGTCACCGGCTCCTCGCTCACGCGTCGAAGCTCCTCAAGCAGCGCCGCTTCCACCCGCTCCGGCACGACTTCCGGGCGCAGCGTGGCCCCGACCTCGAACAGCGACGGATCGCGTGACGGCCGGCACGCGCTGCCCGCGTCGACGGCAAGTTCGCGCTCCACGAGCGCGCGGTAGAGTCGGCTGCTCCTGGCCCCGAGCGCCTCGCCGCCGAACACGCCGGGCCCCTTGAACCCGGAGAGCACGCCGTCGACGAGCAGCAGCGGGAAGAAATCCGGCGAGGTGACGGCCGGCACGTGGAACCCCATCTGCACGATCGGCACGGCGCCGCCCGGACGGCGCACGACGACGCGGCGCTCCCCCTCCTGCGGCGGCTCGACGCTCCGCACCGCCGGGGGCGCGGCCGCGGCCGGAATGCTCCCGAACGCGTCGGTGATGCGCGCGAGCAGATCCGCGCTGTCAAAATCTCCCACGGCCACGACGACCGCGTTGTTGGGCGCGTAGAACGTGCGGTAGTGATGGTACAGGTCGTCCCGGGTCATGGCCCAGAGGTCGCTCTTGTATCCGATCACGGCGTGCCGGTATGCGTGGACCCGATACGCCGCGGATTCGACCTCCTCGTACAGCGCGTACTCAGGGTTGTTCTCGGCGCCTTCGCGCTCGGACACGATGACGGTCCGCTCGCTCTCGACCTCCTCGGGCTCAAAGAGCGTGTTGACCATCCGGTCGGACTCAATCCGAATGCCGAGGTCCACGTGCTCGGCCGGCAAGGTCTCGAAGTACGCCGTGAAATCCTTCCAGGTGAACCCATTCCACGTGCCGCCGTGGCGGTTCACCAGCCGGGGAAACTCACCCTTCCCAAGTGTGGGCGTGCCCTTGAACAGCATGTGCTCCACCCAGTGCGAGATCCCCGTGATGCCGGGCACCTCGTTCCGGCTGCCGACCCGGTACCACGCCCAGAATGTGGCCACCGGCGCCGTATGCACCTCTCGCAAGAGGACGACGAGGCCGTTCGGCAGCACCGTGCGAACCGTGGGCATCATCGCCAACACTCCTCTCGTTCCGTTCGTTCCGTGAGATCCGGGCGCGGCGTCAGCGGGACACCCGGCAGCCGGCTACTGCGCCTGCTGGACGGCCGCCTGGACCGCATCGTACGGAGGCTCCGTGCCGGGTACCTCCGCGAGCCACGTGTAGACGACCTTCCCGTTCTTGTCGAGCACGAACACCGAGCGCTTCGCGATCCCCTTCAGGAGTCCGCCGAGGAACGCCCCGTCGTACACACCGAACGCCTGCATTGCCTCGTGGTTGAAGTCGCTCAGCATCGGAAACGTGAGCTGATTCTGCTTGGCGAACTCGGCGAGCACGAACGGCGTGTCGGCGCTGATCCCGATGACATTGGCGTTCAGGGAGTTGAACTTGCTGAGGTCGTCGCGGAAGCGGCACATCTCCTTGGTGCATGTGCCGGTGAACGCGGCTGGGAAAAACGCGAGGACCGTGGCCTTGCCGCGAAGATCGCTGATCTTCACCGCCTTACGGTCACCGCTCACCAGGACCGCATCAGGTGCCTGCTGGCCGACTGCGACTGGCATGGAATCGTCCTCCTTTTTCTGGGAACTGGATGACTCACGGGCAGGGCACGCGCGCGCACGCCGGAGGCCGGATGCCGCGCGAGCGCGGCGGGTCCCGGTCTCCCTACTATACCTGAACGACGGCGGGCGAAGAAATACGCCCGGAAGAAAGCCGGACATCCCGGACACGAGCACCGCCCGGTCGGAAGGCACCCGACCGGGCGGTCGAACACGTGTTTGGTTACCTGATTGAGGTGCCGCGGCTGGGGACTGTCGCTAGCCGGACGCTGCGAAGCGCTGCACAGATGTCGGCCATCAACCCGATCGTCTCGCGGAAATCCTGCTTCCGGACGTTCTCGTCGGGCGCGTGCGGACGGCCGTCCCAATATCCCGTGCCGACGCTGATCATCGGAACGTTCAGGACCGGCCCGATGTCGTGCATGGGCCCGGTGCCGGCCGACGTCGGATAGACCAGCACCGAGCGGCCCGTCGCGGCCTCCACCGACTGCCGCACCAGGGCGACGAACGGATCCGCGAGATCGGTCCGGAACGGGAATTCCGCGCCGAGTACCGCCACCTCGACGTCCGTGAACCCGCCGGCATCGAGGTGCCGCCGCACGTTCCGCGCCACCTCGTGCGGATCCTGATCCGGCACCAGGCGGAAATCGATCTTGGCGCGGGCGACCTTCGGGAGCACCGTCTTCGACCCCGCAAGCGTATAACCGCCCCACACGCCGCACAGCGTGCATGTGGGCGCGAACAGCAGCTGCCGGACCGCGTCGGCACCGCGCACGTCGCCGATCAGCGTGTCGACGCCGGCCTGCCGGCGGAGCCCGTCGATGACGTCCGGGGGAATCTGCCGGACCGCGACCTCTTCCGCCTCGGTCGGCCGCCGCACGCGGTCGTAGTGTCCCGGGATCTGCACCCGCCCCTGCTGGTCTTTGAATGTCGCGAGGGCCCAGATCAGCCGCATCGTCGCGCCTTCGATCACGGACCCGAACGATGAGTGCAGGTCCACGCGCGCGGTGGTCGCCGTGAGCTCGAGGTAGCAGATCCCCTTCATGCCGAGGATGAGGTGCATCCGCTCCTGATGATCGCGCTCGCCGTACTCCCAAATGCACGCGTCCGCGCGCAGCAGCTCCTTGGCGCCGCGCACCGCAGCGCCGAAGTGCACGCTGCTGACCTCCTCTTCGCCTTCGACCACAAACTTGACGCGGCACGGCAGACCGCCGTGCACGGCCGTGAGCGCGCGCAGCGCCGCAACCCGGCTCACGAGATCGCCCTTGTTGTCCGCGATGCCGCGCCCGATCAGAAGGCCGTCGCGCTCGGTCACGTCAAACGGAGGCACGGTCCACTCGTCGAGCGGCTCCGCGGGCTGGACGTCGTAGTGGTCGTAGAAGAGGAGCGTGCGATCGGAGCGCCCGTCGAACTCGCCGACGACCACCGGGCTGCCGCCGTCGGGTGTCAGCATCGTAATCCGGCCGCCGGCGCTGCGCAGCAGCTCCCCGACCGCGGCGGCGGTCTCCGCGATCCCGGTGCGCTGGGCGGCCACCGAGGGAATCCGGACGAGCCGCCTGAGGTCCTCGATCGTCTTCGGCAGCTCGGCGTCAATGTGTGCGCTCAACCGATCCATGTGCGCCTCCGTTTCTTGTTGCGGGTCTCGGGCCCCGGCACGCCGCCGGGTCGGCGAGGGCTCAGCCGGCCGGATGCAGCGCGATGCGGCGCCGCACGCCGTTCACCGGTCGGGTGTCGGCGCGGGGTCGCGCGGGACCGGTCCTGCGGCATCGATCCGGAAGCCCGCCGGACGGTATCCCGCCGGCAGATAGTCGTCCGGCACCGCGGTTCGGTTGCCGTCCCGGATCGCGCCATAGTGCGGCGAGTTGATCTCGATCCCGCCCGCATTGAACCCGTCCTGGATGTTCGCGTGCAGCGCGGAATACGTGAACGCCATCCGCGTTGCGTCCGCGGTGTACGCGTTCAGTTGGTAGGCGACGTAGAAGTCGTCGAGCGCCGTCTGTAGGACGAATGGGGCGGGCGCGGGCAACACCCCGGGCGTCGCCCGGGCCGCGCCGATCAGCAGCTCGTGCACCGTCCGCCACGGCGCATCGTAGCCGATCGTGATGGTCGTGTGGAGAATCAATCCCTCCCCCTGCGTCGCGGTGGAGAAGTTGATGATATGCGCGCCCATCACGGCGGCGTTCGGAATCGTGATGACCTCGTTTTTGACGGTCCGGATTCTGGTGACCAGGATCGTACGCTCGACCACGTCACCGACCGTGCCGGCGATGCTCACGCGGTCGCCGGATTGAAACGGCCGCATGTAGATCAGAATGATCCCGGAGATGATGTTCGCGATCGCCGACGACGACCCGAACGAGAGCAAGATGCCGAGAAAGATCGAGATGCCCTGAAACGCCGGGGATTTGGCGCCCGGCAGATAGGGAAACATCGCCACGAGTGCGACGATGAACAGCGCAAACCGCACAAGCTTCGCGGTCGGCAGCGCGAGATCCCGATGGAATCCCCCGAACGTGATCGTCCCCTGGTCGATCCGGTCGAAAATGAAGTTGCTGAGGCGAATCGCGGCATACGCGAGGCACGCGATCACGACCACGAAAAACAGATTCGGCAGGTACGCGATGATGCTCCCCCAGATCGCGACAAACGGCGACGTGACGAACTCCCGCAGCGCCCGCTGCACGGTCCCGGCGCCGGGAACAAACCGGAGGTTGAAGGTCACATAGGCGTAGAAGACGAGCGCGATGATCAGCCACCGGAGGATATTGCTCACGACGAGCAGGACCGGGCCGAGCTGGTCCGCGCCCAGCAGCTCGCCGCCCTCAAGCTTCACCCCCAGCGACCCGGAGGCGCGGCGGCGGACGATCGCGCCGACGGCGAGCCGGTACACACGCTGCTCGACCGCGATGATCACCACCAGGACGAGGAGGGCGCCGAGGGCGTCGAGCACCTTCACGATGAACTGGCGGCCGGCTGTGGGCGTCGCGGGTCCTTCGCGACCGCGGCACGAATGTCCCCGAGCCACGCGGCCGCCAACGCCTCGCGCGTGCGGCCGGCGGCGGCGGCATCCCGGTCCGTCACGTACACCAGCGCCGTGCCGCCACCGGCGATCACGGTCGCCGGCGCCTTCCTCTTGGATCTGGAGATCGTCGATCCGGACGCCGGGATCGCCGGTCACTTGGGCGAGCCGGTGGTCGATCAGCGATGCCCGCTCGGCGACACTCATGCCGGTAGGTGCCGCACTCACCGCGAACACGGGGCGCCCGTCCAGGACGACGGTCGCACTCCCGGGCTCCGCCGCCGCGGTCGACGGCAGGCGCGCCGCGAGGGCGACCCCGCCCACCAGCACCAGCCCGGCGATCCACATCCAACGCGAACGCCAGCGCCGCCCCATGCCCCGCCCCTCGTGTCGGCTTGATCGCGCGCCTTGCGGACGCACCGCGCGACCGCCCTATAGGTTCCGCGGGCGCGCCCGGAGACCCCTCTGTGCCGCGCGGCGGCGTCCGGCGGGCACAGGAGGAAGCCCCGGCCGGACGAAATGAACAGTACCTGCTCAGCACCCCGGGGGACGCCATGCAGACGCTCGCCTTGCTGGAAATGCTGTCGAACACGTTTGGGGTCTCGGGATTCGAGGACGACGTGCGGGATGTGATCCGGCCGCTCGCGGCGGCGTGCGCCGACGAGGTCCGGACCGACGTCCTGGGAAACCTGATCGCGACACGCCGCGGTCGGTCCCCCCGCACGCTGATGCTCGACGCCCACATGGATGAGATCGGCTTCATCATCAACCACATCGACGACTCCGGGTTTCTCCGGTTCGCGACGATCGGCGGATGGGACGCGCGCATCCTGCCGGCGCAGGCGGTCACGATCCGAACGCGCAGCGGCGCCTTTGCGCGCGGGGTGATCGGGACGCTGCCGCCCCACATCCTCAGCGCCGAGGAGCGCGCCAAGCCCACGCCCGTGGAATCGCTGTTCATCGACGTCGGCGCCGGGTCCGCCGACGTCGTCGCGCAACGGGGCATCCGGATCGGCGACCCGGCGACGCTGGCGTATCCGTTTCAGTCGCTGCCGGATGGGTGCGTGCTCGGCAAGGCGCTCGACGACCGCGTGGGCTGCGTCATCATGCTGCAGGTGCTGGGCGCCTTGGCGGGCCGCACGCCCGAGCTGACGGTCGCCTGCAACTTCGCGGTGTGCGAGGAAGTCGGCCTGCGCGGCGCGCACACCGCCGCGTATCAAATCGATCCCGTGCTCGCGCTCGCGCTCGAGGGCACGATCGCGGCCGACGTGCCGGGCGTCACCGGCGCACGTCAGATCACCCGGATGGGGCACGGTCCGGCGGTGTCGCTCGCGGACCGCTCGACGATCGTCCGACCGCAGATGGTGCGCGCGCTGGAGCGGATCGCCGACGCGCGGGGCCTCCCCTATCAATACAAGACACCCGGAGGATACGGAGGGACAGACGCGGGCGCGATCCATCTCAGCCGGGGCGGCGTGCTCGCGGGCGGCGTCTCGGTACCCTGCCGCTACATCCACTCGCCGCTCAGCCTCCTCCAGATGAGCGACGTGGAAGGCGCGATCCAACTGGTCGGCGCGTTTGTCGAAGAAGCGCACACGCTCGTTGGCTGACCCCAACGGCCGCGGCGCGCCCGGGCATCCCGCGGACGCGTACGCGATCCGTCCGATCGAGGATGCTGAGACCCTGCGCGGCTGCGAGGCGCTCCAGGCCGAGATCTGGGGCTTCCCGGCGGTCGATATCGTGCCGCTCACGCAGTTGGTGGCCGCGGTCTCTGCCGGAGGCCAGGTCCTCGGTGCCTTCGCCCCGGACGGCGCGCTCGCGGGGTTCGCCTACGCGTTTCCGGCGTGGCGCAACGGCCGCGCGCTGTGGTACTCGCACATGGCGGGCGTGGTACCGGGCGCCCAGCGGATGGGCCTCGGCCTGCGCCTGAAGCGCGCGCAGCGAGACGCCGCGCTCGCAGCGGGCCTGGATGAGATCGTGTGGACCTACGACCCGCTCCAGGCCGGGAACGCGCGGTTCAACTTCGCGCGCCTCGGCGGGATCGCGCGGCGGTACCACGTGGATTACTACGGCGCCATGGCCGACGGCATCAACCGCGGGCTGCCGAGCGACCGGTTCGAGGTCGACTGGCACCTGCGGTCCCCGCGGGTCGCCGCCCGGCTCGCCGGAGCGAGCGCGCCGCGGCCGTCCGCCGCGCTGCCGTGGGCGGTCGCTGCCCGGGACGCGGGCGGCGCCGAGGCTGGCCTGGCGCCACCGCAGCCGGCGGACCTGAGCCTGACCGCGCGGGAACTGCTGGTGGAGATCCCGCCCGACCTCAGCGCGCTCAAAGCCGCGCGGCCGGACGCCGCGCTGCGGTGGCGCGACGTGACCCGGACGGCGTTCCGTCACTACCTGGGCCGCGGGTACACGGTGATCGAGGCGGTCCGGTTTCCGGACGACCGCGGCGCGCGCGTCGTCTACGTACTCGCGCAGGAGGAGGCGCGGCCGTGAAGATCGAGCGCATCGAGCTCCGGCAGATCCGGATGCCCTACGTGTTCCCATTCGAGACGTCCGTCGACCGCGACGAGAACAAGGACTGCCTGCTCGTCCGGCTGTGGGCCGACGGGGTCACGGGCTGGGGCGAGTCGCCGGTCACCGCGAAACCGTACTACAAAGAGGAAACCGTGGACACCGCGTGGCCGATCCTGACCGAGTTCGTGATCCCGCGCGTGCTCGGCCGCACGTTCACGCACCCGCGCGAGGTGTCCGAGTGGCTGCACCCGGTGCGCCGGAACTATCTCGCGAAGGCCGGCGTGGAGACGGCGGCGTGGGTCGCGTGGGCAGAGGCGCAGGGCATTCCGCTCGCGCACGCGCTCGGCGGCACCCGGACGTCGGTGGCGGTCGGGATGAGCGTCGGCATCGAGCCGACGATCGAGCGGGAGCTCGCCCGGATCGAGACGTGGCTGGCGCAGGGCTACCAGCGCATCAAAATCAAGATCAAGCCGGGATTCGATCTGGAGGTCGTCGACGCCATCCGCGGCCGGTTTGGCATGATCGGCCTGCAGGTGGACGCGAACACCGCGTACACGCTGGCGGACGTCGAACGGCTCAAGGCGCTCGACACCTACAATTTGATGATGATCGAGCAGCCGCTCGACCACGACGATATCATCGACCACGCGACGCTGCAGCGCCGCCTCGAGACGGCGATCTGCCTCGACGAATCGATCTGCTCGGCCGAGGACGCGCGCAAAGCGCACGATCTCGGCGCCTGCCGGATCATCAACATCAAGGCCGCCCGGATGGGCGGGCTCACCGAGGCGCTGCGCTGCCACGACGTGTGCCAGGAGCGCGCGGTCCCCGTATGGTGCGGCGGCTTTCTCGAAACGGGGATCGGCCGCGCGGCGAACGTCGCGCTCTCCTCGCTGCCGAACTTCACGCTGCCGGCCGACCTCGGCGCGAGCCGCCGCTACTTCCACGAGGACCTGATCGAGCCGTGGTTCGAGGTGAATCCCGACGGCACGATGGACGTCCCCACCGGCGCCGGCCTCGGTGTCGCGGTCGTGGACCGGCTCGTCGAGAAATATACGCTCCGGACCGCGGAGTTCCGCGCGCGGGCCTGACGAGACGCGGATGAGGTCTGTGGCGCCGGCGACGGGCGTACGCGCCGCCATGCCGGCCGAACACCATACCAGTGCGCGAGGAGGACACGATGCCTGAGTTCGCCTACTTCTGCGGCACCGAACAGTTCCAGCCCGAGGTCCTGCTTGAGCACGCCGTTCGGGCGGAGGACGTCGGGTTTGACGCCCTCACGGTCTCCGACCACTTCCATCCGTGGGTCGACGACGTGTCCGCGGCGTGCGCGGCGTGGACGTGGCTGGGTGCCGCCGCCAGCCGCACCCGGCGCGTGCGCCTCGCGACGGCGGTGACCTGCCCGCTCTTCCGCTATCATCCGGGCATAGTCGCGCAGGCGGCGGCCACCGTGGACCGGCTGTCCGGCGGGCGGTTCGCGCTCGGTGTCGGGAGCGGCGAGGGCATCAACGAACGTCCGCTCGGGTGGGAGTTCCCCGGCTTCAAAGAACGCGCGGCCCGCATGGCGGAGGCGCTCACGATCATGCGGAGCCTTCTCGACGGGAAGAAGCTCGATTTTACCGGGGAATACTATCACACGCGCGCCGCCAAACTCTACAGCCCGCCGCTCAGCCGCGTCCCGATTTGGATGTCGGCCGGCGGCAAACAATCCGCTGCGATGGCCGGCCGGCTCGCGGACGGACTCATCGTGAGCGTCAAAGACCCGGCCGAGGCGCACCAGCAGGTCATCGACCCCTTCCTGAAGGCCGCGCGCGAGGCCGACCGGCCGAAGCCGACGGTCGTCGCGCAGCGGTGGTCCATTCTGGCCCGCACCGAGGATGAAGCGTGGCAGGCCCTCGCCGCGTGGCGCGGACTCCGCGTGGAGGGCCGGCTCGACGAGGTCGACCCGGCCGTCCTCCGGCAGCGCGCGGACTCGATGGACCGCCGCGAGATCATCGGGAAGTACGCGTGGGCGCGCACGCCCGCGGAGTTGGTCGACGTGTATCGTCCGCTCGTCGAGGTCGGCGCGGACATCGTGACGGTGCAGGTGACGTCGGTCGACCAAGAGGCGACCCTCAAGATGCTCGGGTCGGAGGTGCTCCCCGCGCTGCGCCAGATCAGTCCCGCTCGGTAATGGCAGCGCGCGGCGGCACACACGCCGCTCGGGACGTCGTCTCTAGAGTGCGGGGAGGGGCGTGGTGTTCAAGTTGCGATCCGTGGCGAAGCCGATGGTGACTGCCGCGATGGTCGTCAGGAGAATGGCGACATTGATGATCGCGGCGTACAGACCGACATAATTCGCCGCGAGTCCGACACCGATCGCCGGAACGCTGAAGCCGAGATAACAGGCGACGAAGTACGCCGCCGTCACCTCCGCGCGATGTTCGGGCGGAGCAATCGCATTGACGACGTTGAGGGCGGCCAGGTTCGAGCTGCCTCCCCCGAATCCGACCAGAAGCGTCGCCGCGGCCATCAGAACGTACGCGTGATACGGAACGGCGATCAGCAGGAGCCACGTGCCGGCGCCGAGTGCCGCCATTCCGACAATGATCCCAGCGCGATTCGCCAGCGCACGTGCCAGGACCGGGGCGGCGACCATCCCAATTTGCAAGGCGACAATGACACAGGTCCCTACCAAAAGATTGTGCACGTTCAGGGAGCGTATGAGAAACGTCGGCAGGAGGGAGACGAAGATCGCGAACGTCCCCCACGTGATGAAGGATGCGACAGACACAAGGAACAACGGCCGCCGGATAACCGGATCGATCATCGGCAGCCCATGATGTGCCGCCGCACCGAGGTGCGGGCATGACGGCACGGTCGTGACCACGGCGCCAATACACGCCAGCATGGCGATGTACACGAGATACGGGAGCATCGCCGGATGCGGCCCATACTGCGCCAGGATCCCCCCGATGAGCGCCCCGAGCGCGGACCCGCTACTCACTCCAATCAGCGTGACCGCGCCCGCGCGTGGACGCGTGGACGCGTCCATCCATTCGCGGACCGCCGCCGTCGCGGTCCCCGCCCCAATCCCAATCGCGACACCCTGCAGCATACGCGCCAGGAGCAACGGCCACAGACCCGACGCAAAGGCAAACACGAGTGAGGCGAGCGCCTGGATGCCAAACGCGATCAACAGTGTTTTGCGGCGTCCGATCGTGTCGGAAATCCCGCCGAACAAGAGGAGCGTAGGGATCACCGTGCCCGCGTAGATCGCGAACACGATGCTAATCTCCGCCGGCGAGAGGCTCCATTGGCGGCGGTAGAGCTCGTACAGCGGTGACGGCATGAACGTACCCGCAAACAGCAGGCCAAGCGCCGCGGCGGCGACGGGATATCTTCCAGCGGCCGGATTCTTCGTCTCCATACATCCCCTACCCGGTTCGATGATCTCGCGGTGTGAGCGTCACTGGAGGGACGCGCGAGCAACCATCAGAACGCCGCCGCGCCGCCGCACATTCCGTCCGGCGTGCCGGTATTTACGACCCGCCCACGGCCTCACGGGCCTGCTGCAGGGTCCAGATGAGGCGGTTTTGTCCGCGCCTGAGATGCGCCCGAAGCATCCCGAGCTGGTCGGGATGCCCGGCCGCCCGGGGCAGCGCGGCGGCGGGCGCGAGGTCCGGCAGCGGCGCCACGTTCACCGCAGGATCGTGCCAGAACGCCGGCATCCGGCTGTAGTTGACCGGGATCAGGAACCGCCCGAGGCGGCGCTGGACCGCGTTGAAGCGCTTCACCGCCGCCGTCCTGGCGGTTCCGCGGGCGGGCGCGTTCGCGTAGAACCCGGCAAGGGTCGCGTCGAGCTCGTCGAGCGCGGCCACGGACGGCCCGAAGTCGAATTCGCCGCCCGCGGCCTGCCGGTACCCCTCGAGCGTCGAGCGGAACTCCGCGGTCGTCCGCGTCCAGTCGAGCGGATGGACCGGAGCGTTCAGCGTCCGCAGCACCGCCGCCGCGTACACGCGCATGTCCCGCAACAGGTGCTCCCGGTCGGCGATGTCCATCACGTCGTCCTCGGTGTGCCACGCGATGTTCCCGCCGCACCCGCCGACCGCGTAGTAGTCGCGCGCCGCCCGGTCCGCTTCGGACATGGTGGAGCTGAGCATAAAGTATGAGGACACGCCGATGCTGTTGAACGAATAGTCGCCCGCGCGCGGCGGGCGCTCCGGCTCGGGCGTGACGCCGGTCGTCTGACGGATGACCGCATCGACGAGCGGCACGGTCTCACTCATCGCGGTCAGATGATTGTACGTCGTGGCCCACCGGCAGCCCGGCGAGTCGCAGTTCACCTGGGCGACGCAGTGTCGTGCGAGATCGATCCCCGCCGTGTCCGCGTACCATGTCGACCCCGCGTACCGGCCGTGGGAATGCCCGGACCACCACGCGATGCGCAGCGAGCGTGCGAGCCGCCGCCGGTGACGCCAAAACACCCGGGCGAGCTCCAGCAGCGTCGCGTTGCCGGTCGAGTTGTCGCCGACGCCGAAGTGCCATCCGTCGACGTGCCCGTGCAGCAGCACGAACTCCTCGGGCGCCTGGCGGCCCGGGATCTCCGCGACGAGCACCGGAATCGTCCGCCAGCCGGTGTCGAGCTGCGTGGACACCGACGCCCGGCCGCCCTGCTCCGCGGCGCGCATCAGGGCTTGGCCATCGGGGTGGTTCACCGCGACGACCGGGATCGTGGGCTGCCGGACCGCGGCATCGAGGTCGGGCGTGCCCCAGATGGTCGTGCAGATGCCTTCGTGAATGCGCTCGCCCGGATTGATGAAGATCCCGGCGATCGCGCCCGCCTCCATCAGATCCTTCACCTTGGCGGGCGCCGCCATCCCCTCGGTGACGACGATCTTGCCGGCCACCCGCGTGCCGCCGAGATCCACCCCGGTCGACAGCACGTCGAACGCGCTGTGTCCGGCGCCGCTCGTCACGTAGACGAGCTCCCCGGACACCTCCGCCCCGTTCGTGGAGACCGACATCGCCGGCGTCTTCGCCCGGTACACCGTGCCGTTGCAGCGCACCGCGGCCGGCCCGGGTATCGAGATGAAGCAGAGCGGTTCGTGGAGGCGGTGCGGGATCCCCCAGGCCGTCAGCTGCTTGGTCAGCAGCTCAAACGCCCGCCGTTCCTCCGGTGATCCCGACAGGCGCACGATCTTCGAGAACTGCTCGACCAAGCGCCACGGCACCTTGAGCGACACGGCGTCGAGGACGCGGCGCTCGAGGGCCCCGTCGCTCCACCCGGTGATCTCGTCCACGCGATTCATCCGGCTCTCCCCTTTCTCGACTGCGGCACTGTGCGCCACGTGACTCACCTGAGGACCCGATGCGCCCGATCGCCCGCGATCTCGAGCGACGTCCCGAACATCTGGGAACCGTCTCGCGCCGTCTGCGGCGCGCCGCGCCGGTGGGCAAGATCTTCGACGACGCCGCATCGTCCGCCCCCGGGGGAGCACCGCGCGGGCGTCACACGTGGCTGTCCCGGTACCGCGGATCGAGCGCGTCCCGCAGGGCGTCGCCGAGAAAATTGTAGGCGAGCACCGTGCACAGGATCAGCAGCCCCGGATACATCGGCAGGCGCGGGTTCTCCCACACGTAGGCCTGGGCGTTCGACAGCATGTTCCCCCAACTCGCCTGGGGCGGCTGGATACCCAGCCCGAGGAAGCTCAACGCCGACTCGAGCAGGATCGCGTACGCGACCCCAAACGTCGCCGCCACGATGATCGAGGGGATCGTCTGCGGCACGATGTGGCGGATCAGGATCCGCCCCGACGTCGCGCCCAGCGCGCGGGCCGCGAGGACGAAATCCAGGCCGCGGTACCGGAGGACCTCCCCGCGCACGATTCGGGCGACGACCATCCAGCTGGTCACGCCGATCGCGATGACGATGTTGCGAAACGTCGAGCCGAACACCGCGACGACGATCAGCACCAGAAAAAAGTACGGGATCGCCATCATCCCGTCCGTGAACCGCATCAGCACGCTGTCGAGCCACCGTCCGTAGTATCCCGCGAGGCTGCCCACCAGCGCGCCGATCACGATCGCGATCACCATCGCGATGAGGCCGACCGTCATCGAGGTGCGGGCCCCCACGATCAGGCGGGACACGACATCCCGGCCGTTCTCGTCGGTCCCGAGCCAATGCGTCTGTGACGGCCCCGCGTTCGTGTTCACGATGTCCACCGTGTCCGGCCGGTACGGGCTGATCCACGGCCCCGCCGCCGCCACCAAATACATCGCGAGCAGAAACGCGGTCGAGCCGACGGCGAGCCTGTTCGCCCGGAACCGGCGCCACGGCCCGCCGCCGCCGCTGCGGCGACGGCGCGTCGCCCGGGAGGCTCGCGTCGAGCGAGTGGACGGCCCCCATCGCGCCGCTACCCCAGCCGGATCCGGGGATCGACATACCCGTACGCGAGGTCCGTGAGCAGGCTGCTCGCCACGGCGATCACCGCGACGGCGAGCGTCGCTCCCATCACCACGGGGTAGTCGCGCGTCGCCGCGGACTGGACCGCGAGCAGCCCCATCCCGGGCCAGGTAAACACGGTCTCGGTGATCGCGGTCGCGCTGACCGCGCGCGGGAGGTACACGCCGACGATCGTGATCACGGGGATGAGCGCGTTCCGCAGCGCGTGGCGGAACAGCACGACGCGCCCGGACAAGCCCTTCGCATGCGCGGTGCGCACGTAGTCCTCGGCGAGCGCCCCGATCATCGCCGAGCGCGTGTAGCGGGTGACCTCCGCCAGGTTCGCGATCACGAGCACGAACACCGGCAGCAGCAGGTGGCGGACGCGGTCGGCGACCGAGAACGGCGCGCCGATCTGATACATGCCGCCGGCCGGCAGCACGTGCCACTGCACCGCGAACAGCACGATCAGCATGATGCCGAGCCAAAAGACCGGGGTGGAGAGGCCGAGAAACGCCATCGCGGCGATCGCGCGGTCCACCGTGGAGTTGCGGTGCATCGCGCTGACCACCCCAAGCGGAATCGCGACCGCGAACGCGATGCCGAGCGCCACCCCCGTCAGCAGCAGCGTGTTGGGCAGGCGCGTGGCGACCAGCGTGAGGACCGGCTCGACGGTGTTGTAGCTCAGGCCGAAATCCCCCCGCAGCACTGCGTGGAGCCACCGTCCATACTGCACCGGCAGCGGATCATCGAGGCCGAGGTTTGCGCGAATCCGCGCGGCCCGATCGCGTCCGAGATCCGGGTTCTGGAGCACCGCCGGACCGCCGGGCGCTTCGTGGATCAGCACAAACGTGATCACGGTCACGATCCAGAGCAGCACGACCGCCTGGAGGAGCCGCCGCAGGAGGTATCCGGTCATCGCAGGTCGCGCATCGGGCGGCTGGGGACCTGCGAGCGCGCGCCCGCCCGCGGGCCCGGCCCCCCGCAGACCGCGGGTCAGGCCGCCGTCACCCTAGCTCACCCACACCTTGGACGTCCACGTCAGCGCGTCACGGTAGCCGATGAGCGGCAGGCCCTGCGTGCGCGTGGTCATCGCCTGCAGCTCCGGCGGGTAGTAGAGGTAGACGAGCGGAATATCCTTCGCGATCAGGTCCTGGATCTGGTGGTACAGCGCCACGCGCTTCTGCGTGTCGGGCTCGCTCCGCGCCTTGATCAGGAGCGAATCGAGCGCCACGTTCTTGTAGCCCCAGTAGTTGTCCGCCGAGGTGCTGTAGTAGTGGTCGTACTCGTCGGGATCCGGAGGCGTGATCCACCATTCCATGAGCAGCTCATACTGGCGCCTGATGTACGTGTTGAGGTGCACCGGCCAGTCCACGATCTCGAGCGTCGCGTCGAACCCGAGCGTCTTGTACTGCTGCTGGGCGTACGTCAGCACCTGCTCCATCACGGGATAGCCCTTCGGCCCGTTCATCGAGAGCGTGAACTTCTGCCCCTGCGCGTTGACCAGGATGCCGTCCGGGCCCTTCTTCCACCCCGCCTCCACGAGCAGCGCGGCCGCTTTGTCCATGTTGTACGGATAGGCGTCGACGTCCGGATTGTAGTACGCGCCCAAGAGCGGATTGATCGGGCCGGTCGCCGGCCGTCCGTCGCCCTTGAGGATGTTTTTGACGATCGCCTGCTTGTCGATCGCGTACGTCAGCGCCTGCCGCACCCGGAGGTCCGCGAACTTCGGCAGATCGTGGTTGATCGCGAAGAAGTAGTAGTTGACCTGCGGCGCGCGCCGGACCGTGATCCCCGACACCCCCTGCAGCGCGGCCAGCTGCGGCGGGTCGATCACGGTGAAATCGATCTCGCCGGCCTTGAGCTGGGCCAGCCGCGCGTTCCCGTCCGGGATCACCTTGAACACGATCCCGTCCAGCAGCGGCGCGCCGTCGTAGTAGTCCGGGTTGGCTTCGACCTCCATCGCGGTGTCCTGCGTGAACGACTTGAACCGGAACGGCCCCGTGCCGATCGGGTGCTGGATAAACGCCACGGGCTGGTTCAGGTCCTGACCCTGCAGCAGGTGCTTCGGCACGATCGCGATATTGTATCCGAGCATCACGGGCAGCGACGCGTACGGGTACTGCGTGATGAACCGCACCGTCAGGGGATCGATGACCTGCGTCTCCTTGATCGCCGCGACGATGCCGGACAGCCCCGCGTTCACCTTGGGATTGAGCTCGGCGTCCACCGTAAACTTCACGTCGTCCGCGGTCAGCGGCTGCCCGTCGTGCCACTTCACCCCGCTGCGAAGCTTGAAGGTGTACTCGGTCAGGCTGGCGTTCGCCGTCCACGACTGCGCCAGGTCCGGCACCACCTGGATGCCGCCGTTCACCAGCTGGTAGCGGACGAGCGTGCTGAAGATCGTCTTGTTCACCAGAATATCCACGAGCTTGCCCGGGATCGTAATCGGATACGCGGTGGGGTTCCCCGGAATCGCCATGCGCCAGACGCCGCCCTTCTTCGCGGCGGCGCCCTCCGCCGCGGGCGCGCCCCCGAGCGCCTCCGCCACGCCGGCCGCGGCCATGCCGCCGAGCGCGGCGAGCCGGATCAGATCACGGCGGGACACACGCACGTCGGCACGGTGCAGTTCGGCGAGCACATCCTCGATCCGCATGGTGGGCCTCCCAACGACACTCGTGCCCGTGAATTCCCGGATCCGCTCCACCGCCCCGGTCGCGGCGGCGCGGGGCGCGCCCCCTTACGTCGTCTGCTGCGTCTCGGCCTGACCCGCCTGCTCCAGCAGGCGGGCGATCTCGCTGTACGCCTCGCGCTCTTCTTGGAGCACCAGGTTCGTGACCTGGAGCCAGTGGCGGTGCAGTTCGGAGGTTTCGGTCCCCAATTGAGCCAGGACGACCGCGACCGCCGTCCGATCCTGGCCCTCGATCGCGTCGGCGGCCAGGTTCTTCAGCTCGCGTCGGCGGTCCATGAACTGCGTCACCTGCGTCCCGAACGCCTTCAGCAACCTCCGCGCCTCGACCTCGTCCATCGCGCCCCCCCTGTCCCCCGAGTGGGGGACATTCGTCGACCGGCCGGATTCATCCTGGCCTCGCGGGTCCGTGGTGTATACTCGGGCCACGGTGATGCTGGCGGGCGCGATTCTGGCAGGCGGCCGGAGCCGTCGGATGGGACGGAACAAGGCGTTCCTGCCGGTCGGAGACCGTACCCTCGTCGAGGTGGTGGCTGCGCGGGTCCAGGACGCGTGCGGGCAGGCCCCGCTCCTCGTCACCAACGCCCCCGGCGACTACGCGCGCACGGGGCTCCAGTGCATCCCCGACGCGCTGCCCTCCGGCCACCCGCTCGTCGGCGTCTACTCCGCACTCCTGCACGTGTCCGGTCCGGTGTTCGTCTGCGCGTGCGACATGCCCTGGCTGAACGCGGCGCTGATCCGGCACATGGCCGCGCTGGTGGATGAGGTTGACGTCGTCATTCCGCGGCATCACGGCGAGTACGAGCCGCTCCATGCGATTTACACGCCCGCATGCCTCCGCGCGGTCGCCCAGTGCATCGAACGCGGGGATCGCACCGCCGGGCTGCTCGCGTCCGTCCGCGTCCGCGTCATCGAGGAGCCCGACGTGCGCCGCCTCGACCCCGAGCTCGCCTCGTTCGTGAACGTGAACACGCCTGAGGAGTACGCCCGGCTGCTCGAGCGGCTCACGGCGGGCTGAGCCCGCTCACACGCGAGGCGCGCGGCAGTTGCGGCAGCGCGACGAACAGCGCGAGCGCCGTCTCAGGCGCGTCACCGTTCCCGCGCGGGCCAGGCTCGCGGGGATGGGACGCCGGCATGAACGGCGTCGAGCGGCCGGCTACGGCCCGGTCGCCTGCTTGAGCTGCGCCAACACCTGGCCGAGCGCCGCGACGGCGTGGCCGTACGCGGCAAAATCTCCCGCGCGGAGCGCCGTCTGCGCGCGCTCGTAGTCACTGTTGGCCTCGGCGATGAGCGTGGCCACGCGAGGGGAAAGCGCGGCGGCGTTCTCCTGGCTCCCCACCGCGGCGCCGGGCGCGGCCGCCGGGGCGCCAGGGGCCGCGGCGGTGGGCACCGCCGCCGGACCCTGCTGCAGTCCGCCGAAGACGCGTCCGAGCGCCTGCTCGAGCGTCGGCTCCATCGAAATCTGCGTCCCGTACGCCACGATCACGCGCTTCAATTCCGGGAGCGCGCTGCCCTCCGCCTGAAGATACAGCGGCTCGATGTAGAGCAGCGCATCGGCGATCGGGACGACGAGCAGGTTGCCGCGGATCACCCGGGATCCCTGCTGGTTCCACAGCGTCAGCTGCGCGCTGATGTTCGGGTCCTGATTGATCCGGGCCTCGATCTGCATCGGACCGAACACGGTGCGGTCCTTGGGAAACCGGTAGACCAAGAGGCGGCCGTAGTTGGGCGCGTCGCTCCGCCCCGCCATCCACGCCACCATGTTGTCCTTCCCGGACGGCGTAAACGGCAGAATCAGCGCGAACTCATCGCCGACGGCCGGATCGAGATGCAGGTTCACGTAGTACGGATCGAGCGGCTGCTCCGTCCCGGCGAACAGCTCGTTCGGCGTCGCCCAGACGTCCTCGCGGTTGTAGAACACGCGCGGGTCGGTCATGTGGTAGGTGTCATAGATCTGCGCCTGCACGAGGAAGAGGTCGACCGGGTAGCGCAGGTGCGCGACGAGGGACGGCGGCATCCCCGAAAACGGCTGAAACACGCCCGGGAAGACCTGCGCGTACGTGCGCACGATCGGGTCCGAGGGGTCGATCACGTACAACTGCGTCGCCCCGGTGTAGGCGTCCACGACGGCTTTGACCGAGTTGCGGATGTAGTTGATCCCGCCGGCCGACTGCGAGTACGGATACGCCGCGCTCGTCGTATAGGCGTCGACGATCCAGAACAACCGCCCGTCCGCGAGCACCAGGTATGGGTCGCGGTCAAACGTCAGGAACGGCGCGATGTGCGAGAGGCGCTGCGGGACCGAGCGGTAGAACATGATGCGGCTCTGCGGCGTGATGTCCGTGCTGAGCGCCAGCGGCAGATCGCCAAAGCGGTACATGAACGCGAGCCGCGTGAGCGACCCGCTGAGCGGAACCCCGCCGGTTCCGTCGTAGCTCGCGTACACGTTTTGATCGCCCTGCGGGTAGTCGAGCTCCTTCGTCCGCGTGTTCACGACCGCGTACGGGGTATCGATCAGCCCGTAGTACAGCTGCGGACGCGTGATCGCGAGGCCGGGGATGCTCACCGGCGGAATGTCCCGGATGTACAGGTCCGGCAGTCCCTCGCCCGAGATCAGGTTCACCGGGCTCATCACGAGGCCGTAGCCGTGCGTAAACACCAGGTGGTCGTTCACCCAGGTGCGCGCGTCCGACGACACCCGCGTCACGTCCAGCTCGCGCGCGGAGAGCATCACCTGCTGCTCGTGTCCGCCGATCCGGTAGCGGTCGATGCCGACGCTCGTGAACGTGTAGTACAACCGCAGACTCTGAATCTGCGCGTACGTCTGGAGCAGCGGCCGGTCGTCCCAGAGCCGCACGTTGTCCAGCACCGTGCGGTTCGCCTCGATCACGGTCGGGGTCAGATCGGTGTTCGCGGCAAACTGCTTTTCCTCCACGCGGTCCAGGTTGTACGCGTGCAGCGTGGCGTCGATGCTGCTCTTGATATAGGGCGACTCGAGGCGCAGCTCGTTCGGGGCGACCGTAAAGCTCTGCACGAACTGGGGGTACAGGCCGATCCCGCCGATCCACGCGACGCCGAGCACCGCCGCCGAGACGCCCGCGGCGCGCAGCGTCCGCGCCCGCGTCGAGGCCAGCAGCAGGACACCCGTGATGGCGGCGAGCACGACCAGCACGCGCAGCATCGGCAGCGTCGCGTGAAGATCCGCGTACCCCGCGCCGTACACGACGCCGCGCTGCGAGAACAAGAGGCCGTAGGTCTGCAGCCAGAACCCCACGGCGCGGAGCAGCGCCATCGTCCCGACCAGCGCGCACAGGTGGACCCGCACGCCGCGCGGCATCGCCCACACGCCCCGCACGGCCAGCGGCGCGAGGTCCAGGTAGTATCCGACCGCCACGATCAGCAGGGCGACAAAGAGCCACCCGAACAGCCAGTCGTAGATCGTCTGCAGGACGGGCAGCGTGAACACGAAGAAGGCCGCGTCGAGTCCGAACACCGGGTCCCGCACGCCGAACTGCACCTGGTGGAAGAGCGTCTCAAACGGAAGCCAGCCGCCGGACGCGGCGATGCCGGCGATGACGGCGACCGCGAGCGCGCCGACGATCGCGAGCCGGCCGGGGCTCAGCCGGGTCACGATCTGGCGGTAGGCACGCCCGCCGGCGGCGCGCAGCTCGATCACCCGCGGGATGGGCCGCAGCCGCAAAAGCGGACGGACGTTGACGTAGAGAATCAGGAACACGCTGAGCGCCGCGGCCAGCCCCAGCACGGCTCCCGCGACGATGGGCACCCAGAACACGGACCGGTAGCCGACCTCGCCGAACCACAGCCACTCGGTATACCACCGCGCCAGCGTGGGGAGCAGCAGCAGCAGGGCGATCAGAACGCCGGCCAGCACGCTTCGGATCTTCACCACCGCTCACCTCCACGTCGACGTCGGGCCGCGCATCCGCGGCCGCCCCTAGACTATAGCACTCGCTGCATCGACCCGCGGCGCCGGGACGTGCTGTGATACAATATCGCCAAGGTGATGCCATGATTACGCGCGACCAGGTCATCGAGATCTTGCAGACGTGCTACGATCCGGAGATCCCGGTGAACATCTGGGACCTCGGGTTGATCTACGATATCACGATCGTCGAGGGCGTCGTGGACATTAAAATGACGCTCACGGCGATGGGCTGCGCGATGGGCCCGCAGATGGTCTCCGAGATCCAATCGAAGATGCTGACGGTCGACGGCGCGGAGGACTGCAAGGTGGAAATGGTCTGGGACCCGCCGTGGTCCCCCGAACGGCTCAGCGACGACGGACGCCTGCAGCTCCAAGCGATGGGCATGGCCGTCTGACCTCTCGCACGGCGCGCGGAGGCCGCACGCAGGAATGACCGCACCCTCGGCACCCACGGTCGTGCTGGCCGATGACGATCTCTTCTTCTCCGCCCGCATCGCCGCCGGCCTGACGTCCCTCGGGTACCGGCCCGTCGTCGTCCGCACCCCTGAGGCGCTGCTGCAGCATCTGCGCGACCTCCCCGCCGCCGCCATTCTCAACCTCGCCGCCCACCGGTTCGACGCCGCCGAGGCGATCCGCGCGGCGAAGCTCGATCCGTCGACCCGGACGGTCCCGCTCCTCGGCTTCTGCGGGCATGCCGACGCCGCGCGGCAATCGGCGGCGCGCGCGGCGGGATGCGATCTCGTGGTCACCAACGGCGCGATCAGCGGGGGGCTCAAGGGTCTCCTGCGCGCGCTGCTCGAGCCGCTCCCACAGCCGTAGGCACGTCGGCGGTCCGGCGGCGGAGATTTTTCCGGACGTGATTTGCCCCCGAAAATCGGATAGACGTGCCCCGCGCCACCCCCTACGGTGGCTGGGGAAGGCGGCGCCGTGAGACTCAAGGAGTGGGCGGCATTCTGGCTCTTGGGACTGATCTGGGGGACGTCGTTCCTCTGGATCAAGATCGCGGTCGGACACGTGCCACCGCTCACCGTCGCCGCGCTTCGGTTGGGCATCGGATTGATCGGCCTGCTCGCGGTCGTCGCCGTGCGGCGGCAGCGGTTTCCCCGAGACTTCCCGACCCTTCGTGCATACGTGACGCTCAGCCTGGTGCAGTCCGCGATTCCGTTCGGCCTCATCGCGTGGGGAGAGACCAAGATCGGCTCCGGCCTCGCCGCGATTCTGAACGGCACGACCCCGCTGTTCACGATCGTCATCGCCCACCTGTGGCTGCACGATGAGAAGATCACGCCCGCGAGGACCGTGGGGCTCGCCGCGGGATTCGCGGGGGTCGTCGTGCTCGGCAGCCGGGATCTCGGTCCGCACGGGCTGGCGGACTCCGCCTGGGGACAGATGGCACTGCTCGGGGCGAGCCTCAGCTACGCGATCGCCGCGACGTACGCGCGCAAGCGCCTGCGCAACGAGCCGCCGCTCGTACAAGCGACCATGGTCGTGCTCGCGGGAGATCTGCTGCTGTGGGCGGCGGTCGCCGCGGCCGAACGCCCGCTGCACCTGGCCGGACCGCCGATCGTGTGGATCGCCCTCGCCTGGCTCGGGCTCCTGGGGTCGTGCGTGGCGTACCTGCTCTACTTCTACCTCATCAACACCTGGGGGGCCACGCGCGCGTCGCTCGTCACGTACGTCTTTCCGGTCGTCGGCCTCTTACTCGGCATCACGGTGCTGGGCGAACCCGCGGACTGGCGCCTCTGGCTCGGATCGCTCCTCGTGATCGCCGGCATCCTCGTGACGGTCGTGCGGCCGCGGACGGCGAGCGCCCGCGCGTGACGGGCGCCGGGACCTACTCCCCGTCCTGCCGGATCGCGTAGGCGGGGTCCGCCTCCGCGCGGGCCGCGTCCTCAGCGGCGGCGAGATCCGCGTCGCCGCGCGCGGTCTCCCGAGGCAGGACCTCGTGCCATGCCTCCCCCGGCCCGCGCGTGCCGAGCGTGACCGGCGCCGCGGCGGCCCGGTTCACCAGCAGCCGGAACACGTCCGGTCTCGCATAGTGGCCGACGACGTCGAAATCAAATCGCGCCTCGATCATGCGGGCGAGATCGAGGTCCGCGATCAGGATCTCCTCGCTCCCAAAGTGCGGCCCCGCAAGGTAGTCGCCGAGCGGCCCGACGATCGCGCTGCCGCCGCGCGACAGCACGTCGGGCGCGTCCGCCAGCTCCTCCCGGACCTCGAGATCGGCCGGGTACATCGCCTTGGTCAGGTACTGGCAGCATGAGAGGACGAAGCACCGGCCCTCGCAGGCGATGTGGCGGATCGTCGCCTGCCAGCTGTCGCGCGAATCCGCCGTCGGCGCGACATAGAGCTCCACGCCCTGCGCGTACATCGTCATGCGGGCGAGCGGCATGTAGTTCTCCCAGCAGATGAGGCCGCCGAGCCGCCCGTGCGGGGTCGCGAACACGGGGAGCGTGCTGCCGTCCCCCTCGCCCCAGATCAGGCGCTCGGCCGCGGTTGGCTTGAGCTTGCGGTGCTTGCCCAGGATCCGCCCGTCCGGCCCGATGTAGAGCAGCGTGCAGTACAATGTCCCGCGGCTGCCGCGGGCGTCGCGCTCGATCACCCCAATCGTCAGGTAGGCGCCCGCGCTGCGCGCGGCGCGGCAGAGCGCGTCGGTCGCGGGGCTCGGAATTTCCACGGCGTTCGCCCAATAGCGCGCCCAGGCGCGGCGGCCGTCCGCGGTCCGTCCGCCGACTCTCGTGCCGAGGGCGAGTCCCCACAGATAGGCGGGGATGTACGCCTCGGGAAACACGATCAGCTGCGCGCCCCGCGACGCGGCCGTCTCCACCAGACGGCACGTCTTCTCCACGGTCGCCTCGCGGTCGAGCACGACCGGCGCCGCCTGCACGACGGCCGCCCGCACCGTCGGGAATGCCTCGCTCATGCGTCTCCCCTCCCCGACGCGGCCACCCGTTCCGACACGACCGGCGCCTCGCCGACGCGCGCCCACGAGCCCGGAGGCGTGGCCCACGGGCCCGCCTCGGGATGCAGAATCGCGGCCAGGATCTCGAGCCCGTCGATGAGGCGGGGCCCGGACCGGCTGAAGAAACTGCTGCCATCGGTCGCGTAGACGCGCCCGGCGGCGACCGCCGGAAGCGCCAGCCACTCGGGGCGCGAGGCGATCGCGTTCAGTTCCTCGAGTGTTCGCGAGACGTCGAACCCGCACACCGTAAGCACGATCACCTCCGGCGCGGCGTCCGCGATCGCATCCCATTCGACGCGGAACGACGGACGTCCGTGCCGGCCGAGGACCTCGCGCCCGCCGGCGCGCTCGACCATCTCCGGCATCCAGTGCCCGCCGCAGAACGGTGGGTCGATCCACTCCATGCAGAACACGCGCGGCCGGGGCCGCCCCCGGACGGCCGCCTCGACCCGGGCCGCCCGCGCCCGAAAGTCCGCGACCACGCGCCGCGCGTCATCGGGGCGGCCGACCGCGTCGCCGACGGTGACCACGTCGCGCCACACGTCCTCGAGTGTGTGCGGATGCAGGCGCAGCACCCGGGGGGGCCCGGGCAGGCGTGCGGCGGCCGCGTCGACGTCGAGGCTCGGCAGCGCACAGACGTCGCAGAGATCCTGGGTGATCAGAAGATCCGGCCGGGCGGCGGCGAGCGCGTCCAGGTCGATGCGGTACAGCGGCTCCCCGCGCATCAGCGCGGCTTCCACGGCGGCGTCGATGTCCCGTCCAGACGCAGCCGCGTCCACGAGTGGGATGTACCACCACCGTGCGTGTGCGCATCTCCGGCGGATAGTCGCACTCGTGGGTCACCGCGACGACGTCCGCCGCGAGCCCGAGCACACAGACGATCTCCGTCGCGCTTGGCAGCAGCGTCGCGATCCGCACCCTCCGGCCCCCTGTCCGCAGCGATGAATCCGCGCCACGCGCGCTGCTAGACGTGTTCGATGCGTATAATACGACGGTCTTGGTGACGCTCCCCTGTACCCGGCGGCCGTTCTCGATTGACCCAACGAGGCTGTGGTTGCGAACGCAGATATCGCCGCGCGTGAACGGGAGGCGCCGGAGGGGAGCGTCGGCCGAGCCAACTCACGACGCCCGATGCTGGATTGGCACCAACAGGAACACGCCGGCAGACACAGCGGAGGAACAGCCGAGCCCGGCAGAGAGTCCCGTGTCTATGTCTCGACAAACTTCTTCAGCGCCGTGAGCATCGTTCCCCAGTTTTTCTCAGAATGAGCACGAGCGTCTTCCGTTGCATTGTTGTCCTGCGAGAGCGAGATTCGAGTTGCACTCCCGTCATCTGACAGCTCGATCGTGACCGAATGATAATTCTCGGGTGTATCAGGAAGGCCGGACAGCGGGCTGAAATGGCTGTATTGAAGTCTTCGTTGCGGTGTCAGTGCAAGAATCACACCGTGGTCCTCATACGCCTTGCCCTGCCACTCGCCTTTCCAGACGATTCGACTGCCTTCACGCCACTCAGAAACGACATCGGTGCCGAACATGTACTGCTTGATCGCCTCGGGGCTTACGAGCGCGGTCCATACCCGTTCGCGAGGCGCGTTGACGGTGACGCTTGCCCGAGCGATCAGCCCTGTGCCCATTGGCCGCCCTCCTGTGTGCCGCGGTGGTCAATTTCTACAGATTTACCCACCGTGCACCCAGTCCCACCGCGCACCACTTCAAACTTGCAGAGGCGGAGAGTCCGAAGCTCTGGTCTCGTCCGCGTGTGTGGACGACGGCGTCATGGTGTCGCCAAACCCGCGCCTCCGGCCGTCTCGGTACCGCGAATCACGTCCAGCGTCGCGTGCCGCAGGTCGGGGACCACCGCGTCCGCGAGCGAGAAATCCATGGTGCGTGTCACGTGCGAAGGCACCGCGATGCAGCGCATGCCGGCCGCCTTCGCCGCGCGGAGCCCGGCGGCGCTGTCCTCGAGCGCGGTGCACGCGGACGGGGGCACCTCGAGGCGCGACGCGGCCAGCAGATACACGTCCGGCGCGGGCTTCGCGTGCGGCACCTCGTCTCCGCCCGCGATCGCATCGAACCGTCCCGCAAGGCCGAGCCGCCCGACCATCTCGGCGACGCGCGCGTGACGCGACGACGAGGCGATCGCCACCCGCCACTGCTCGCGCCGCAGCGTGTCGAGGAGCGGGACGACCCCCGGCAGCGGAATGAGAAACGCCGGTTCGATCGAGGTCTCGAGCGCCCGCCACTCGCGGACCGCGTCGTCCGCGGAGCCGTCGGCCCCGCGAAACGGGCCGAGCGGATCGAACGGCCGGTCGTTGCGTCCGACGTTCTCGAGCCACGACTCGAAGGGAAAGACCAGGCCGCGGCGGGCGTACAGCACCCGCCAGGCCACGCATTCGGCCATCTCGGTGTCCACGATCAACCCGTCGAAATCAAAGATCACGGCATGCGTCACAAGAGGTGCTCCTTCCGCCCGGCGTCTCTCTATTGGATGACGCGTCCGCCGCTCCCTTCGGGCGCCGCCGCGGCGTGACGGCGACTTGCTATAATGAGGCCCCGATGCGGACCACCGCGCCCGAACTGATGGACGATCCGGCCTGCGCCGAACGCGAGCTGCGCGCGGCGCTCCGGGACCTCGGGCGGATGAACGGCCGCTTGGGCGCCCACGCGTTCGTCTCCGCGTATCTCGATCGCACGCTCCCCGCGTGGCGGGCCAGCCTCGTCGACCCCCTCACGCCGCTGCGCGTCCTCGACGTCGCGACCGGCGGCGCCGACATCCCGATCGCCGTCGCGGCCTGGGCGGCGCGCCGCGGGATTCGCGCGCGCATCGTCGGCGTCGACCGGCATGCGACCACGGTGCGGCTCGCGCGCGAGGCGCTGACCGGCCACCCGGAGATTCGCGTGATCCGGGCCGACGCGTGCGCGCTGCCGTTTGCGGATCGCAGCTTCGACGTCGCCCTCTGCTCGCTGACGCTCCACCACTTGAGCGCCGACGACGCGGTGCGCGTGCTGCGGGACCTCGACCGCGTTGCGCGGATCGGGTTTCTCGCGGTGGACTTGGTGCGGAGTCCCACCGGCTATGCGGCCGTGTGGCTGCTGACGCGGCTCAGCCGGAGCCGCATGATTCGCCACGACGGCCCGCTGTCCGTGCGGCGCGCGTGCACCACCGACGAGTACCGGCGGCTCGCGGACGCGAGCCGCGTGCCCGGCCTGCGCGTCTCCCCGCTGCCGCTGTTTCGCGTGGCGCTGGAGCGGACGGGCTGATGCCGGCGCCCGACGTGATCGTCGTGGGCGGCGGCCCCGCCGGCAGCGCCACCGCGGCGGCGCTCGCGAGCCGCGGCGTGCGGGTCGCGCTGTTCGAGCACGCGACGTTTCCCCGGCGCAAGCCGTGCGGGGATTACCTGAATCCCGGGTGCGACGCGGCGCTCGCCCGGCTCGGGGTGCGCGATGCGGTCGCCGCTTCCGGGGCGCGGGCGGTGCACGGCATGCACCTCGTCGCCCCGACGGGCGACGCCGTGACCCTGCCGTTCGAAGGGCGGGCCGGCTGGGACCTGCCGCGCCGGACGCTCGACGACCTCCTGCTCGCGCACGCGGCGCGCTGTGGCGTGCGGGTGTTCCAAGGTGCGCGCGTGGTCGGCGTCACACGCGAATCGGGGCGGGTGCAGGTCGCGGTCGCCCACCGCCCCGGTGCGGCGCCGGAGACCTACGGGGCATCGCTGGCCGTCGGCGCGGACGGGCTCCGATCCACGATCGCACGGATCGCCGGAATGGGCGGTCCTCCGCGGCGCGGCCGGTACACGGTCGGCGGGTATCTCGAGGGACTGGCGCCGCGCGAGCCCGGGGGCGAGCCGAACGTCGGTGAGGTCCATCTGGGCGCGGACCGGTACTGCGGGGTCGCGTATCTCGCCGGCGGCCTCGCGAACGTCACCATCGCGGTCGACCGCAGGACGCTGCGCGCGCATCACGGTCCGATCGACGCCTGGTACTGGGCCGCCCTTCGCACGTTTCCGGCGCTCGCGGACCGGCTCGCGCACGCGCGCCAGGTTGGGGCCGTCGCGGGAAGCGGACCGCTCGGGTACTGGCGGCGCTCCTGCGTCGCGGACGGGGTGCTGCTCGTGGGGGACGCCGCCGCGTACGTCGACCCGCTCACCGGGCAGGGCGTGTACCTCGCGCTGCGCGGCGCGGAACTGGCCGCTGCCGCGGCGCTGCGGGCGCTCGGCGGGGAGGGTCCGGCCCGGCGCGTCCTCGCGGCCTACGAGCACGCCCGGCGGGAGCTCACGGGCGTGTTCGTGATCTCCCGAATTTTACAGCTGCTGGCGTTCCGGCCCGCGATCGCCGGCCGCGTCGTGCGCCGGCTCCGGGCGTATCCTGAGCTCGGCGCGGCCCTGATCGCCGCGATCGGCAACGTCACGCGGCCCGCGACCGTGCTGCGCCCCGGCTTCATCGCCCGGACGCTCGGCATCGTCTGAGATGCACACGGAGACGACGGTGTGCATGCGCGGGGACGTCGGCGCGATCTTCGACTACGCCGCGCAGGTGGAACGCTGGCCCGAATGGCTGCCGCACTACCGGAGCGTCCGCATTCTCGAGTCTCAGGGGACCGAGCGGACGGTGGAAATGAAGGCCCGGCGCGGCTGGATCCCGGTCTGGTGGTGGGCGCGCCAGCGGGTGCTCCCCGCGGCACACCGAATCCAGTTCACACACGTGCGGGGGGTGACCCGCGGGATGGAGGTCGAGTGGCGCCTGGAGCCCGACCCGTCCGGCGGCGTACGGGTCACGATCGTGCATGACCTGACGCTCCCGTGGCCGCTCGTCGGCCGCCCGGTCGCGCGCTGGATCATCGGCCCGATGTTCGTGGAGCCGATCGCCGCGCGCACGCTCGGCCGGATCAAGACGCTGGTAGAGGACCCCGCGCGGCCCGGCGGCACGGGATCCCCCGGAGGTGCGAGATGATGCGTCAGGTCGTCGTCAGCGGCATCGGCGCCGTGACCCCGATCGGGCTCGGCAGCGCCGGGCTGTATGCGGGGCTTCGGCGGGAGCGCTCCGCGATCAGCCTGATCACGCGCTTCGACGCAACGCCCTTCAAGAGCCGGGTGGCCGGCGAGGTCCGCGACTTCGACCCCACCGCCTACGCCGACGCCAAGCGCCTGCGGCGGCTCGACCGGTACTCGCAGTTCGCGATCGCGTGCGCCCGAATGGCGCTCGACGACGCGGGGCTCGATCTCGCCGACGAGAACCGCGACGCCGCTGGCTGCTTCGTCGGCTCGGCGCTCGGCGGCGGGGCGTTTGCCGAGGAGCAGCACCGGGTGTTCCTCGCGCAGGGCGTCCGCCACATCAAGCCGAGCCTCGCGCTCTCGGTATTCTGCGGCGCGGCCTCCTGCAACATCGCGATCGAGCACGACCTCCGCGGGTTGAGCAGCGCCAACTCCGACAGCTGCTCGAGCGGCACGATCGCGATCGGCAACGCGTTTCGGGCGGTGCGCGACGGCTACGCCGAGGTGATGCTCGCGGGGGGCGTCGAGGCGCCGCTCGGGCCGCTGACGTTCGGCGCGTTCGACATCATTCGCGCGATGTCCACGCGCAACGATGCGCCGGAACGCGCCTGCCGGCCGTTCGACCGCGGGCGCGACGGCTTCGTGATGGCCGAGGGCGCCGCCATCCTCGTCCTGGAGGAGGGCGAGCACGCGCGCCGCCGCGGGGCGCGGCCGTACGGCACCGTGCTCGGGTACGGCAACTCGAACGACGCCCACCACATGACGGCGCCGCTGCCGTCGGGCCTCCAGGCGGCGCGCGCGATGCGCGGCGCGCTCGCCGAGGCCGCGCTCGGGCCCGAGCAGATCGACTACGTGAACGCCCACGCCAGCAGCACGCCGCTCAACGATGTGACGGAAACGCTCGCGATCAAGCACGTCTTCGGCGAGCGCGCCCGCACGATCCCGGTGAGCGGGACGAAACCGATGCACGGCCACTCGCTCGGCGCCAGCGGCGCGATCGAAGCCGCGGTCTGCATGCTCACGCTGCGGCACGGGTACATTCCGCCGACCCTGAACCTCGAGGAGGCGGACCCGGCGTGCGATCTGGACTACGTGCCCGGCACCGGCCGCGAGGCTTCGCCGCGCTACGTGCTCAGCAACTCGTTCGGATTCGGCGGGATCAACGCGTGCCTGGTGTTCGGACAGCCGAGCGAGTGAACTCGGGGCAGCGCCGTGCCCGCGCACGGGCGACGAGGAAGAGGAGTGCACGATGGCAGGGATGCTTGACGGAAAAGTCGCGCTGATTACTGGTGGCGGCCGCGGGATCGGCCGTCAGACCGCGATCCTATGTGCTCGTGAAGGCGCCCGGGTCGTGATCGCGGATCTCTCCGCCGACGGCGTCGAGGAGACAGCCAAGCTCATCACCAGCGCTGGAGGCGAAGCGACGGGGGTCGTCGCCGACGTGAGCAAGTCGGCGGACGTCTCGGCCATGATGACGGTCACTCTTGAGACCTTCGGTCGGCTCGATTGCGCGTTTAACAACGCTGGGATCAACGGTACGCTCGCCGGCGTCCGGGGCAAGCTCACGGCCGAATGGCCCGAGGACGCCTTCGACAAGCTCATCCAGGTAAACCTGAAGGGTACCTGGCTGTGCATGAGGGCGGAACTGGTGCACATGGTCCAGCAAGGCGCTGGATCGATCGTGAACACCGCGTCCCTCGCCGGATTGACTGGCTTCCCGACGACCGCGGGCTACGCCGCGAGCAAACACGGGGTCGTCGGCCTGACCAAGACCGCGGCGATTGAGTACGCCCCGAAGGTCCGTGTCAACTGCGTCTGCCCCGGATGGATCAATACGGAGATGACCGCGGACACGATTGCGCGGCGCGGCGCCGAGCTGTTGACGAGAGTTCCCTTTCGCGAGTTTGGCACACCGGAGGATGTCGCGGAAATGGTGTGCTGGCTGTCGTGCGACCGTGCGCGCTTCGTCACCGGAGGAGTCTTCACCGTCGATGGCGGCTACATGGCGAACTAAGGGAGCGCGCCCCTCCATGCCGAGCGGGCGCACGCCCTGTCGTGGCACGGCGCGATTTCCGCGCGTGAGCCGGAGCCTGCGCCGCCGAGCGCGCTAGCGGACCAGCCCGTAGTACGCGTCGACGCTCGGCCCCTGCACGGCCAGCTTGCCGGCCGAGTATCCGCCGTCCACGCACAGCACCTGCCCGGTGACAAACCGCGCGCGGTCGGACGCGAAAAACAGCACCGCGTCGGCGATCTCGTCGGGGACCGCGAGGCGGCCGAGCGGCACCTGCGCGACAAACGCGCGCTGATACTCGGGCGTCTGCACGGACCGCGAGATCCCGGAAATGTTGGTCAGGCCCGGGGACACCACGTTGACGGTGACCCCGTGGCGCCCCATCTCCATCGCCAGCACGTGGGCGAGCTGGATCTCACCCGCCTTCGACGCCGCGTGCGGGCCGCCGCGGACGCGGGCGTTGTTCCCGGAGGTCGAGCCGATCAAGATGATGCGGCCGCCCTGCTGCTGCGCGATCAGCCGGCGTCCCACCGCCCGGCTCAAGAGAAACGCGCCGCGCAGCTGCACGTCGATCTGGAGATCCCACTCGTCGTCGGAGAGGTCCACGATCTCCTTGTGCACGCCGACGCCGGCCCCGTGGACGAGCATGTCGACCCGCCCGCATTCGTCCATGACGCGCGCCACCATGGCGTCGACCTGCGCGCTGTCCCGCACGTCCGTGGGGATGAAGCGCGCGTCGCACCCCTGCGCGGTCAGGTCTCGCACGCCGGCCTCCGCCCGCTCCGCGTCGATGTCGGCGATCACCGCGCGCGCCCCGTCCTGGGCGAACCGCCTGGTGATGACGCTGCAGAGTCCCTGCGCCCCGCCCGACACGATGACCACCTTTCCCGACAACTCTCCGGCCATGGCCGTCCTCCTCCTCACGCCACTCGGTTCTTGTACACGCCGCCGTCCCGCATCACGAACATGATCCGGTCCGGGTGTTGCAAGATTCCCACGTCGTCCAGCGGATTCCCGTCGACCGCGATCAGGTCCGCGCGCATGCCGGGCCGGAGCGTCCCCGTATCGGGAACGTTGCAGCATCCCGCCGCGACCGATGTCGCCGCCGCGATCGCCTCCGCGGGGCTCATGCCGTATTCCACCAAGAGGCCGATCTCGCGGGCGTTCCCGCCGGGGCGCAGCCCCCGCGAGTCCGTGCCGGCCGCGATGCGGACCCCGGCGCCGTGCGCGCGCGCAAACGCGGCTTGCTGCAGCGGCGCGATCTCGGCTGCCTTCTGAATGTTGTAGGGAGTGAGGGCGCCCGGCTCCCCGGCCATCTCGAGGCGCACCCGCATGTTCAGCAGCGTCGGGACGAGATACGTGCCCTGGCGCACCATCATCGCGATGTCCTCGTCGTCGAGCGGTCCCAGGTGCTCGACGGAGTGGACCCCGGCGCGCAGCGCGTTCTTCAGGCCTTCGCCGCCGTACGCGTGGGCGGCCACGGGTCGCCCAAAGGCGCGCGCCTCCTCGACGACCGCGCGGACCTCCTCGAAGGTAAACTCGCGCGTCAGCACGCCGCTGATCCGCGAGCTGATCCCGCCGGTCGTCGCGATCTTGATGAAGTCCGCGCCGCCGCGGATGAACCGCCGCGTCATCACCCGAAGCTGATCGACGCCGTCGCAGACGCCGTCGGGAGTTCCGGGCAGCCGCAGCAGCTCGGTATGAAACCCGACCGCATTCGTGTAATCGGACAGCCCCGCCGTCTGCGTGAGAATGGCCAGGCAGATGAGCACGCGCGGCCCCGGCAGCACGCCCTCCTCCACCGCCAGCTTCAACCCGAGATCGAGTCCGCCGAGATCGCGGACGGTCGTGAAGCCGGCCTGGAGCATGCCGCGCATGGTCTCCGCGACGCGCAGCACATGCAGGGACGGCGGCGTGGCGCCGCGCTCCGCGAGGCTGCGCGGCGGGCTCGCCAGGTGATCATGACAGTCGAACAGCCCCGGCATCACGGTCATGGTCCCCGCGTCCACCACCCGCGCGTTCGAGCGTCGGGCGTCCTGCCACGGCTCGACCGCGGTGATCCGCCCGTCCTCGACGGTGACGGCGACGTCACGCCGCGCCGGTTGTCCGGCTCCGTCGATCAGCATTCCGGCTCTGATCACGATGCGAGGCTCCACCGATGCCCTCCAGAGTACGACATGCGCGACGCCGCGCGCGCGACGACGCGAGGCCCCGCGTCAGGCCTTCGGAAACGTGCGGTGCAGTTCCGCGATCTGGTCCGCCGTCAGGTACCGGACGGCGCTGCCGCGCAAGGTGAAGAAGAGCTTCGCGGTCTCCTCGAGTTCCTCCGCCGCGTACACGGTCTCATCGAGCGATGCGCCGGCCACGACCGAGCCGTGGTTGGCCAGGAGCGCCGCGCTGTGCGTCCCCATCACCGCCCCCACGGCGTCCGCGAGCGCGCCGTCGCCCGGCCGATGGTACGGCACGAGCGGGAGCGTGCCGACGCGCATGACGTAATACGGGGTGATCGCCGGCAGGACGTCGACGGGATCCACGTCGGCCAGGCAGGACAGCGCGACCGCATACGGCGAGTGAAGGTGCACGACGGCGCCGGCCCATGGACGCGCGCGGTACACCGACAGATGCAGCACCGCCTCTTTCGACGGCGGATCGCCGGAGATCGGGCGCCCCTGCGCGTCAAGCTTGGAGATCACGGCGGGGTCGAGCCGGCCGAGGCACCAATTGGTCGGGGTCACGAGGTACCCGTCGCCGAGCCGGACGCTCAAATTCCCGGAGCTTCCGGGCGCCAGCCCGCGACCGTAGAGCGCGGCGCCCAGCCGCGCCACGTGATCCCGCGTCGCGTGCTCGTTCATCTCATCATCTCCAGGGCCCGCGAGAAGAACTCGGGTGTCCCAAAATTGCCGGACTTGAGCGCGAGCGCGATGGACGGCGGCCCGACGCTCAGCGTCCAGGGAACCCCCGGCTCGATCGGCGGCCCGATGCGCAGCGCACTGATCCCGAGCGCCTTGACCACCGCGCCGGCGGTCTCTCCCCCCGCCACGACCAGACGGCGGACGCCAAGCTGCACGAGCGATTCGGCGATCGCGGCGAACGCGCGCTCGACGAGCGCACTCGCGCGCTCACGCCCAAGCGCCGCCTGCACGCGGACGACGTCCTCAGGCGGGGCGGTCGAGTAGATCAGGACCGGGCCCACCGCCACATGCGCCTCAGCCCACCGGCGCACCGCGGCCGCCATGTCCGCGCCCGAGGCGAGCGCCATCGGATCAACGGCGAGCGACGGCCACGCATCGCGGACCGACGAGACTTGGGCCAGCGTCGCCGGGGAGCAGCTCCCGGCGAGCACGGCGGCGCGTCCCCCGGGGGACGCGAGGACGGTGGCCGCGTCCGCAGCGGCGAGCAGGCCCCGCCGGCGAAAGTTTCGGGGAAGTCCCCTCGCGACGCCGGAGCCTCCGGTCACGAGCCGCAGCTCTGTCGCACGCCTCGCCGATCAGATCCAGCGCCGCGCTGTCCAGGGCGTCGACGATGGCGTAGGCGCTCCCCTCGCGTCGCAGCGATTCCATCGCTCCGCGAATCGCGCCGACGCCGGCGGCGACCGTGGCATAGGGGATCAGCGCCACCCGGCGGCGCGTCTGTCGCCCGAGCACCCGCACCAGGTTGCTGTCGGTCATCGGCGTCAGCGGATGGTGCCGCATCGGCGACTCGGACAAGAGCTGATCCCCGACGAACAGATGGCCTTGGTACACGGTACGCCCGTTCTCCGGAAACGCCGGGCAGGCCACCGTGAACGACGCCCCGAGCGCGTCGAGCAGCGCATCGGCCACCGGGCCGATGTTGCCGGCGTCCGTCGAGTCAAACGTCGAGCAGTATTTGAAGAAGTATTGGCGCGCGCCCGCGTCCCGCAGCCAGCGGAGCGCGCCGAGCGACCGTGCCACCGCCTCCGCGGCCGGCACGGTGCGGGTCTTCAGCGCGATCACGACCGCGTCCACGTCGCCCGGGGGCGGTCCGTCCTCGGGCGTCTCGATCAGTTGCACCGTGCGCATGCCGCCGCGCGCGAGCGTGTCCGCGAGGTCGGTCGCGCCCGTAAAGTCGTCGGCGATGCACCCCAGCAGGACCACGGCGGCGCCGGCCTTAGGCCGCGCCGGACGTTCGCACCGCCTCGAGCACGCGCTGCACCGCCAACCCCGGGCTCGTCAGCACGGGGACGCGCACGTCGGGCCCGAGGACGGGCAAGAGGCGCGACATCGACGCCTGGGCCAGCACGACGAGATCGGCGGTGCGCGCAGCGTCCCGCACCTCCGCGAGGACCTTCTGATCGTGGAGGGCGGCGTCTCCGCCGACGAGCGCCTCGAACGCGCCCGGCACCAGCCGGATATCGAGGCGCACCGCGCGGTTCCGCTCGGCCCCCGTACGCTGGATCAGACGGGCCGTGGGGTCCAGGGTCGTCTTGACCGTCGCGACGACCGCGATCCGCTCGGCCGAACGCACCGCCTCGTCGGCCATGGCCTCGTCGATTTTGATGACCGGGATGGAGACCAGCGCGCGCGCGACGTCAAAGCCTTCGGACACCGAGGAGCACGCCGCCAGCACCGCGTCGCAGCCGAGATCGGCCATCGAGACGACGTGACGGCAGAGGACGCGCATGATCGCGGGCGTGAGCCCCCCGGCGCGCATCACCTCCGTCAGCAGGCCGTCGTGCAGGAGATCCATCAGTTCCACTTCCGGCGCGGCCTGCGCGAACGCGTCGCGCAGGAGCTCCACCGATACGCGTGTCGTGTGGATCACACCGATCTTCGGCATGGCCGCCTCCCGTCAGTCGCTCGGCCTGCGGGTCGCCCCGGAGCCGAGCGCTATCAGCGCTGGCGCTCGTCGACCACCCGGCGCAGCTTCCCGCCCTCGCTGCGGGGCAGCCTGCCGGGCGCGATGAGCGTCACATCCACCCCGATCCCAAGCACACTCCGGAGCCTCGCGGCAACGCGTTCGCGCAGTTCGGTCGCCGCGTCGCTCTCCCCGTCAAACACCAGGGCGCCGCCGGACCACTCCGGCGCCGCCTCGATCCGCGCCTCGAGTTCGTCGAGCGTCCGCGGCCGCGTGACGACGAGCTGATAGTGGGGCGACAGTTCCTCGAACTGCACCAGCACCGTCTCGACCTGCGAGGGAAACACGTTGACGCCGCGGATGATCAGCATGTCGTCGGTGCGTCCGATCACCAGCGACATGCGCACGTGGGTGCGTCCGCACCGGCACGGCGCGGGATCGAGCGATGCGAGATCTCCCGTCCGGTACCGGATCAGCGGCAGCGCTTCCTTCGTCAGCGTCGTGAACGCCAACTCGCCGGGCGCGCCCGCGGCCACCGGCTCCCCCGTCGCCGGATCGAGCGCCTCGACGAGGAAGTGGTCCTCAAACACGTGCGAACCGTTCTGGGCCTCAACGCACTCATTACTGACGCCGGGGCCGATCACCTCGCTCAGTCCGTAGATGTTCACGGCCTTCACCGGGAGCTGGCGCTCGATCTGGCGGCGCATCGCGTCGGTCCACGGCTCGGCCCCGAGCACCGCGCACCGCAGCGACAGGGACGGCAGATCGAGCCCGCGGTCGGCCGCCGCCTCGGCGAGCGTCAGCAGATAGGACGGCGTGCAGGCGATCACCCGCGGCCGAAAATCCTGGATCAGCAGCAGCTGCCGTTCGGTGTTGCCGCCGGATACCGGCACGACGACGAGCCCCATCAGCTCCGCACCGTAATGCATGCCGAGGCCGCCGGTAAACAGCCCATACCCGTAGGCGTTGTGAAACACATCGCCGGGCTGCGCGCCGCTCGCCGCGAGCGCCCGCGCGCACACCTCGGCCCACACGCCGAGGTCGGCGCGCGTATAGCCGACGACCGTGGGCTTGCCGGTGGTGCCGGACGACGCGTGCAGCCGCACGACCTGTGTCATCGGAACGGCGAACAGCCCGAATGGGTAGTGATCCCGCAGATCGGTCTTCCGCGTCGTCGGCAGGCGCCGCAGATCATCGAGCCCGCGGATCTGATCGGGATGCACCTCCGCGCCATCGAACGCGGCTCGGTAAAACGGGACCCGTGCGTAGACGCGCCGCGCGAGTGCCTGCAGGCGCGCCACCTGGAGCGCCGCCAGCTCATCGCGGGGCATCGTCTCGGCGGGCCGGTTCCACATCACGGGGCGTCTCGCCCGCCGACCGACATTCCGCTCCGGCGACTCCGCGGACGGCACGCACGTTCGGAGATCGTCATCGGGTGCGGCGTCATCGGACGGTGGTTCGTGATGCGCGCGGCGTGTCTCCTGCGCGGTACGCGAGATTACCCGATCTGCGTCGTGCGCGTGACGTCAAGCGGGTGATCGATCAGCGGCTCCACGCGCGCGAGGAAGCGCACGGTGTGGGGCAGGAGAGCGTGCCGCTCGAACGCGGCCGCGTCGGCCCACCGCGAGTGAATGTAGAACAGCGACGCGTCAAGGGTCGAGCGAAACGCATGGACGTCGAGACAGCCCGGCTCGTCGCGGGTGGGGCCCACCACCGCCTGCACCGCGGCTTCGACCGCCTGCGCGTGGCCGGGACGGGCGTGAAAGCGACCGAAAATGAACACCTCCATGCCCCGCCTCCCGGCGCTCTCATGCTGGGACGGTGCACACGGCCACGATCGGCGACCGGCCCCACGCGCACCTCAGGACCAGGGATCGGAAAACCGTTCCTCTTTCCAGGGATCCCCGTGCATGTTGTAGCCGTTCTGCTCCCAAAACCCGGGCTGATCGTTCCGCATCAATTCGATCCCGTGGACCCACTTCGCGCTCTTCCAGAAGTACCGCTTCGGCACGACGAGGCGGCACGGCCACCCGTGTTCCTTGGCGAGCGGTTGCCCGTCGTGCGCGAACGCAAACAGCGTGTCGTCGTCGAGCAGCGCGTCGAGCGAGATATTCGTCGTGTACCCACCGTACGAGTGCACCATGACGAACGCCGCCCCGGGGCGCGGCGTCACGTGGCTCAACACCTCGCGGCACGAGACGCCTTCGAAGCGGTTATCGAATCTCGACCATTGGGTGACGCAGTGAATGTCGCAGGGGACAGTCGTACGCGGCAGCGCGGTGAACTCGTCCCAGGTCCAGCGCTGGGGCGCCTCCACTTCTCCCGTGATGGTAAACTCCCACGTCGCGAGATCGATCTTCGGAATGGCGCCGTAGTGGAGGACCGGCCACTTCTCGGTGCGGGTCTGCCCGGGGGGAGGCGCGGTGTCTCGGCGACACTCATGTTGTGCACACGGAACGGCGCCCGACCGCGCGACTCGCCCGGCTAGTGCCCGGGCGCGGGGACCGCCACGACCGGCGACTGGTGATCGTTCGTGGAGTCCGACAGCGGCCCGGTCCGGTGCCCGATCGCGGCGAGCGTCTCCGGCAACAGGTACGCGCCCTGGTCGTGCAGGGCGGCCTGAAGGGCGTGCACGAGATCAGGCATCGCCGTCATCTGCGGGACCGACACCTTGTTCAGAATCGAGATCACCGCGGCCGCGCCGGCGGCCTGGCCCTCTTCCATCGTCGTCGGGACAACGCGCGCCGATCCGGCCGCCTCGTAGGTGGCAGAAATCGACCGGCTCGCGAGCAAGAGGTTGCTGACGCCGTAGGGCACGAGGGCACGAAGCGGAATCGTGTAGAGATAGCGACGGGCCGCGAACGGGCTGAACTCCCCGCGACGGTACGGATGCAGGTCGATCGGATAGCTTGCCACCCCGATCGCGTCCCAGAAGACGCGGCCCGTGACGAGGTCCTGCAGGCCCAGGGTGTACAGACCGCGCATATGCCGCGTCTCTCGAATGTACAGGTAGTCCGCCGACCGGATAAGATACGCCTGCTCGAATCCGGGCGCCATCTCCCGCAGATACTCGACCAGCGGCGTGAGCTCGTCGCGTCCGTGGCGCATTGCACGGTCGACCGACCCGGGATCGGTGCCGTCGACCCCAAACAAGAGGAGCCCGTTGACGAGCACGGAGCCGTCGTTCTGCAGGCCGAGGTTGAGGTCGTAGATCGCGACATCCGCCTGGGTCGGATGATACTCCTGCATGAGCGCGGCATACCCCCACACGTTGCCGTGGTAGCTGCCGGCCGCGCCGAGGCGCTGGTGGCGGCGGACGCCGGTGACGTACGACACTACCTGCCGCCAGTGCACGCCGCCGAGCTCGAACATCAGCGTGGCGGACATCATCGCCCGATCGATCCCCGACGACTCGCGGCCGAGCGTGTACGGAACGCCGGCCATCGCGGCGAGATCCGCGTCGTCGGTCGCGTCCACGACGCGCTTCGCGCACACCGTCTCCTGGACGCGCGTCTGCGTGTCCTCGAGCACGACCTTTTGGATCCGCTCGCCGTCCATCACCACCGCGATGGGCCGCTCATTGTACTGCGTCGTGATCAGGGGTTCCTGATGCAGTTCCTGGCGGAACACCTTCTTCGCGTACTCCACGTCGAAGGTCAGCCCCAGCTTGTTGTAAATGTCCATGAACACGCCCTGCGCGAGCTGCTCGTCGTTCGCCCCAAAGTCCATGTCGAACATGTTGAGCATCGGGCCGGTCAGGTCGCCGCCCGGGTACGCACGGGCCTCGGTGAGCAGCACGGGCTGGCCGATCCGGGCGACGGTCACCGCAGCGGCGACGCCCGACGGGGTCGCACCCGCGACGTACACCGGGACCGAAATGGTGCACTCCGCCTGGACCGACGGCGGGACGACGTTCGCGGCACTCCACCCGCTAGGGATAAGCGCGCACGCCAACGCCAGGAACACTGCCACGGCGTTGCGGAAGCGGTTCGCAGAGCGATCCAAATGTTTTTCCCACGCTGGGCGACATTATAACAGAAACACGGAGGACGCGTTGCAATAGTTCCTTGGGGGTCTTTTTTGGGCCCCTTCGGGGCGCCTGACGTGCCGGCACCCCCGTCCGCCGGGGCGGACACTCCCTAGACGCCCACCGAACTGACCGGCTCCGGCCGGGGCGGCCGGACGAAGATGCGGCACAGCAGGATGCTGAAATGATAGAGGAGCACCATCGGGACGAAGACCAGGCCCATCGTCACGGGGCTCCAATCGGGGGTCCCGAGCACGGCGATCGCCGCGGCGACTCAGGTAGGCGATCCGCCACTCTTTCTGCAGCGTTTGGGGGGTCACGAGCCCGAGCATCGCGAGCCCGAGAATGAGGAGCGGCGTCTCGAACGTCGCGCCCACGATCGCCAGAAAGAACAGCACATACGTGATGTAGGAGTTGGCCGTGATCAGCACGTTGAACTGCGACCCCGCTTGGGCCAAGAGCCAGTGCGTGCTGATCGGCATCACGAACACGTACGCGAAGAGGACCCCGCAGGCGAACAACGCCCCGGCGAGCAGCGCGAGCGGCACCGCCTTACGCCGCTCGTGCTCGGTCAGCGCCGGGTTGATAAATGCGAACAGCTGGTACACGACCCACGGCATGCTCAACACGATGCCGAACAGGAATGAGATCTTCATCTTCACGAGAAACGGTTCGAGCACGGTCAGCGTGGTCAGCTTGAGGCCGCCGAGCGGGTGCAGCAGCAGCATGAGCAGCCGGTCGACGAAGATCAATCCGGCCATCGTCGCAATGAGCAGCCCGAGCACCGCGCGCGTCAGCCGCACGCGCAGTTCGTCGAGGTGCTCGAGCAGGGTCATTTCCCGGTCGTGCGTCGCCATCGCTACTCCGAGTCCTGGGCCAGCTGCGACAGGGTCACGAGCCGGTACCCCCGACGCTCAAGATTCACAATAATGTCCGGCAGGGCCCGCACGGTGTTCAACGTCCCGTTGTGCAGCAGGACCACCGCCCCCGGCTCCGCACGGACCATCACGCGCTGCGCCACGATGTTCGCCGGGGGCAGCATCCAATCCCCCGAATTCTCCGTCCACATCGCAAGCCCGAGCCCCGCCCGTTGGACGGCGGCCACGACGGCGGTGGTATCGTCCCCGCCCGGCGGCCGGAACCAGACGAGGCGCGCGCCCGGCACCGCCGCGTGAATCACCGCGGCGCCCGCATCCACCTCGTCTGCGACCGCGGCATCGTCGAGCGATGACAGGTTCGGGTGATGGTACGTGTGGTCGCCGATCTCATCGCCGTCGGCGGCCATCTCGGCGAGAAAGTACGGGTAGGCCCGCGCGTGCTCCCCGATCACGAAGAACGTACCGTGGGCGCCGTAGCGCCGGAGGATCGAGAGGAGGAGCGGCGTGGTGAGCGGGCTCGGGCCGTCGTCGAACGTGAGGGCGATCTCGCGACGCCGCGGATTCCCCCGCCACAGGCGTCCCTGGCTCTCGCCCCCGAACAGCAGGCTCTGCATCCGGGCCTTGATCTCGAGGATCAGCGCACCGAGACTGCCGTGGAAGTTTTCCGACGACTCGGCGGTGCGGTCGCCCGGCGGGGGCGGCAGATGCAGCTCGAGACGCTCGCTGAGCGGCATGTGCGGATCGTGGACCTCATATTCGTGCTCGACCAGATCGCCGGCGAGCAGCGCCGGATCGTACCACACATTGCCCGCACCGGCGAGGCCCGCGCCCGGCCCAATTCCCGGCGCGCTCGTCCTGAAAGCGGTCGCGCAACAGCTGGGCCGTGAACGTCGCGTCGATGCGCCGCCCGTCGAACCGTCCCGACTGCTGATAGTAGCCGGTCAGGACGACGCGCGTGACCCGGGGGTCTCCCGCAAACGCCGCCGCGCCGAGCGCGTACCCGCTGGCCTGCACCTCCCGCACCGCGGCCGCGGCGCCGCCGGTCCAATCCATGCCGTAGACGAACCACACCCACGCGAGGCGGGCCAGCCGTCCGTCGGACGTCTTCGTGACCCCGTCGCTGGCGATCGTGACCTTGACGACGATCGGCGAGAGACGCCGTGCGACGAGGCGATTCCAGACCGCCCGCTCCTCCGCCACGATTCCCGGCCCGATCACGTGCGTGTCGTTCGTCATGTACGGGGACAGCGGGACCGGCGGTACACCGGGAACCGGGACGGTGCGCGGGGCGGCCTCCGCGGCGGGCAGCCGGACGAACGCGGCAAGCCACGCGCCCGCGCGCCTCCGCCATCCGGTCGGCATCGAGGCACCGCTCGCGGGCGGCACCGAGGCGCCGACGCGGACCATCTCCTGCGCCGACAAACTCTCGCCGACGAGCGTGAACGACACGCCGTTGGCGTTCCAGTGGAGCACGCTGTTGCCGCCGCGGGCGAGGACCGTGCCGGGGACCGTCCCGACCTCGACCGGCTGCGCGTTCGGCGGCGCGCCTTCGGCGCCGTGGCTCTCGAACAGCGTGAGATTCGCGACGCCGTCGAAGAACTGAAACGCCACCGTCGGCACCCCGTGCACGTTCACGACGCGGGAACCGACGATTTTGTAGCCGGACGGCAGGTACCCCGGTAGCTGCGGGATGAATCCGACGCGCGCGGCGATCTCCTCGATCGTGAGCTTCTCGGCGGGCCGCTGCGTCTGCACCTGGGCGCCGGGCGCCGTCGCGACGTCAAACAATCCCGCGGCGAAGGCCGGGTTGATCGTAATGGCGATGAACGCCGACGCCTGCCGCAGCGCGCCGTCGGGCCCGTACCGTTCGAACCGGAGGATGAGGCGCGTCTTCTCGTCGACCCACAGGCGGAGATGCGGCCGGTTGGGAAACCGGCTCTGGACGTCGATGATCCGTGTGCGCCTGCCCGCGACCTCGTCGGTTCCGTCAAAGCGCGCGTCGTAGTTTCGCTCGAGCTGGGGGAGCAGCTGCTGCACCGGGGCCTGGTCCTGCGACCGCGGGGCCGGCGCCCGGATGACCTCGTTCCGCGCCGGGATGTAGGTCGTCTGGGTGTCGCCGGAGATCACGACGATGCGCTGCGGTTGGTCGCCCGCGGCCTGGTACTCGAGCCGCGTCCGGTCCGGGGCCTCGTGATACTCGTGGACCTGGAGCGCGGTCACGCCCGCGGCCCACACGGTCACGGTGCGCGTACCCTCGTAACTGACCCGGCTCGTGGCGTCGGCGGCCGCGCGGAGCCACTGCAGCGCGTCTCCCTCAACGGGCTGCGGCGCCGCAGGCTGCGGCGACGCAGGCAACGGCGTCAGGAGGGCGGCGAACACGCCGCACCCAAACACGCCGATCGCCAGCCAGGCAATCGGGCGGCGGATCCACGCACCCATGGTTATCGGCGCGGCAGCTCCGGCGACGGTGGAACGGAGGGGACGATCGCGGCGCCGGTCTCGACGCCAAACGGCTGGTCGGCGGACAGGATCAGGTACTCGCGCAGGTAGGCATCCGCATCGAGCGGCGTCTCGCGGTTCATCAGCCGCCCGGCGGGAAGCGTCAGGACCAGCAGCACCATCGCGCCCGCGAGCGCGAGCCTGAGCGGACGGCCCCGCAGCCAGGACATCCAGTTCCGGCCCGCCGGTCGCGCCGCTTCGCGCTGCAGCCGCCAGTGCAGCCGCTCGCTGAAGCCGTCGGCCGCTGACGGTTCCGGCAGCCCCCGCAGCAGCTGCTGCAGCGACCGGAGTTCCTGGTACTCGCGCAGGCATCCGCCGCACGTCCCCAAATGCGCTTCGACGCGCCCCAAATCGTCGGCGCCGAGGGCGCCGTCGAGGTATGCCGAGAGGCGGTCGATTACGTGCGTGTTCACTCTCAGCTCCTTCTCACCAAATGCGGCAAGGCGCGCCTGAGCATGTCTCGGGCACGGTGCAGTCGCGACCGCACGGTGCCGATGGGACGCCCGACGGTGACAGCAATTTCATCATACGATAACCCCTCAATGTCCGCAAGAACGATGACCGCGCGGAACTCCTCGGGAAGGCTGTCGAGGGCCGCCTGCACGGGCCCGTCGAGATCCCCGGTCTCCGTCAGGTACTGCGGGTCGCCGCGGACATCGCCGATCAGCGCCGTCAGCGAGTCTCCGCTCGGGCCAACCGGCGCGTCGAGGGAGGTTTCGGGACGCCGGCCGCGATGGCGCACGCGGTCGATGTGGGTGCGCGTCATGATCCGGAACACCCAGCGGTCGAAGTACGTGCCCGGCTGGTATCGGTCGAACGCGCGGAACGCCTCGACGAGGGCTTCCTGAGCCAAATCCTCCGCATCGTCGTGGTTGCCGGCCAGGCGGTACGCGACGCGATAGATACTGCGCAGATGGCGCTGCAGCAGCTCCTCAAACGCCGCAAGACGGTGGGCAAGACTGTCGCCCTCCGCGCCGGGCGCGACCCCCGTCACCCCCGGCAACGCCTCGAACACAGACACCGAATCAGCCATCTCCCGGCCCCCTGGGTGATGCCTCCCCTTGTTATCGGAGAGCGCGTCCAAAAGGTTCCCGGACGGAGTCGGCTCAGCGGGCCGGCACGCCGCTGCCGAGCAGCGCGTCGTGGAGCGCCTGCACGCACGAAGCGGGGGTGATCGCCACGATCAGATCCCCGGGCTGCAGCACCTGATCCCCATCGATGATCTCCGCGGTCTCGCCGCGGACCAGGATCGCCAGCATGCAGTTGGGCGGCAGCGCAAGATCCCGGACCCGGCGGTTCACCGCCGGGGACTCGGCCGTCAGCGCCACCTCGACGAGTTCCAGGTGGCCCCGACGCAGCGCGGTGATCGGGATCACGTCGGCGATCTCGACCTCTTGCTCGATCAGGCTGTAAATCAGCTTGGTCGAGCTCACCGTCTCATCGATCCCGAGCAGGTTGAACGTCACCTCATTCTTCGGGTTGTTGATCCGGGCAATGACGCGCTTCACCTTAAACTTCCGCTTGGCCATCTGGCAGATCACCAAGTTATCCTCGTCGTCACCCGTGACCGCGGCGACGAGGTCCGCGCGCGCGGCCCCGGCGAGCGCGAGCGTCGACACTTCGGCCCCGTCGCCCAGGATCGCCGAGTCCCCGAAGGTCTCCTCCAGCAGCTCGTACCGCTTGCGCAGCTTCTCGATCAGGGTCACCTCTTGCCCGGCGGCCCGGAGCGCTTTCGTCAGATAGTATCCGACCTTCCCGCCGCCTGCGACGATGATGTACATGTCACCGGCTCCTTTCGGGAACGGCGCCCGTCGGGCTCTGGGGCGGCGTGTCGCTCGGCGTCACCGGCACCCCAGCCTGATATTCCTCGATCGTGTGGAACGGCGTCCCGAGGATGAAATCCCGGCACATGCCGGCGCCGATCAGCGTCGTGCTCATGGTGTCGATCCCGAGCTCCTTGTACGCCTCCGCCCGCAGCGGATCGTAGATCCGGGCGATGACGCGCGGCACCCGGAACCGCACCTTCACCATCTGCGCGGACATGATGTTGGTGTTGTCGCCGTTGGTCGTGGCGGCGAATCCGCCCGCCCGCTCGATGCCGGCCTTCCGCAGCACGTCCTCATCGATGCCGATCCCGAGGATCGTCTTGCCGGGAAAATCCCGTCCGAGCCGGCGGAACGCCTCGCTGTCCCGGTCGATCACCGCCACCGTGTGCCCACCGGCCACGAGCTCTGCCGCCAGGGTGGCGCCCACCCGCCCGCACCCGAGGATCACTACGTGCATCGGCCCGTGCCCCCTTCGCCTCCGTGTGCCCGATCATCGGCCCAACACAGGCCGCGTCGAAGAGGCCCGTCTAAGTATATATTACGACCCCCGGCCGCGGTCTAAACGCGCGGGACCGGTCACACGCGATGGCGGTCCCGGCCCGCGGGTGGATCAGTCCAGCGTCCCGGAATCCTCCGGCGACGCCTCCTCCCGCACCGCACCCGCCCCGATGCTGGTTTCGGCGAGGCGGTCGATAATCACTTCGCACGGCGCCTGGCGAAGCAGCGATTCGGCGACGCGCGCCGTGGTTCCCTCAGCCAGCCCCGAGCCCGGCGAGATGCCGAGCACGATCAGGTCGACGTCGTTATCCCGGGCGGCGCGGGCAATCCCCTCGCCGGCGTCGCGCGCCCGGATCACCTCGGTCTCGGCCTCGAGCGCGTGCATCTCCACGATCGACTTCGCCCGCTCGAGCGCGCTCGCCGCCTGCTGCCTCCACCTCGGGCAGCGGCACGCCGAGCGAGAGCGTCCGCGGCACGACGACGACGTACCCCAATAGGATCGCCGCCTTCTGCATCTGACCGAGCCGGCTCGCGAGCTCGACGGCGCGCTCCGAGTAGTAGGCCTCGAGGATCGGCACCAGGATGGTGCGCACCGCGCCCACCGACCGGACGGCGCGCGCCACTTCGGCCGACACGGGCCGCGGCACCCGCAGCATCCACAACAAGAGCGCGAGGAGCGCCCCCGCGAAGATGGCCGCCAGCACCGCCCCGACCACGCTGACCTGCACCACGCCGTTCACGCCGGCCCGCGCCTCCGCGCGAAATAGCGGATGACGAACGACAGCCGGTACGCCCCGAGCCCGATGAAGCAGGCCCCGACGAGGAACGCGATCACGTGGAAGCCGAGCGGCAGCGTCCGCGCCAAGATCATCGCACCGAGCACCACCATGAGCACGCTCACCACCGTCCGGAACGCGTCCCCCCCGGTGAAGCGCGGCGCCTCACCCACGCGCGTGCTCTTTGGCGAGGTCCCGGTCGCGCTGCGTCAGCGCGATCTCGTACTGCTCGAGGAGATCGTGCTCTTCGGCGTCCTTCAAAATGGCGCGCTGCTGCGCCTCCCAGTGATGGTTCGAGCTGCCCCATACCGGCAGGTTGCGCTTGCGCCGGTAGGCGACGTAATAGATGAAGCAGACGATCAGCCACGCCGGTCCCGCGATGCGCCCGATCGCATGGGTCAGCACGACTTCAAACAGCGTAAACAGCACCCCGATGAACCCCAGGAGCCCGACCAGCGGCACCTGCACCTGCCGCCCGCGCCACTGCCATGGGACGTTGCCGGGGACGCGGTACGGCCGCGGGGTATAGGGGTCGCGCAGCCGCAGCGCGATCAGCGCGATGAACACGAGCGTGTAGCCGAGCGTCGCGCCGAACGCGTACAAGTTCGCGAGCGCGTCGACGGCGCTCGGCGTCAGGAAGGCGAGCATCGCCTCGAGCAGCCCGATTCCCGAGAAGATGATGATGGCGCGCGTCGGGGTGCGGTGGCGGGGATGCACGGCGCGCAGCCACGAGGTCGCGAGGCCGAGGCGGCTCATCGAATACACGAGGCGGCTCGACCCCATGACGCCCGTGTTGGCCGAGATCAGCAGCACCACGGCGCCGAGCATCGCGGCGAGCGGTCCCGCAAACGCCCCCATGAACGGCAGCCGGCTCCCGAACAGCGCCACCGAATCGCCCACGTCGGCCGCGTAGGCCTGCCACGGCAAGATCCCGAGGGCCGTGATCGAGAAAAACACCGCAAACAGGAACACGCTGCCGATCAGGCCGATCGACGTGCGCGGAATCACGGTCGCGGGACGCCGCGTCTCCTGCGCCGCCTGGGAGATCGACTCCAGGCCGACGTAGGAGATGATCGCGAGCGACGACCCGTACATGAACTGATGGGCCGTGGGGAACTGGTGGATCCACTGCGTCACCAGCAGCTCGGGCTTCCAGGCGAAGATCAGCCCGACGATAATGAGCCCGGCCTCGGCGACGAGGCCGAACGCCCCGAGCACCTCGTTCAGGAGCGACGACTCCCGCACGCCGATCACGTTCACCCACGCGAGGCCGACGATGAGGATCGCCGTCTCGCCCGCCCACAGCGGGTTGACGTTCGCGAACGGGCCGAGGGTCATCTTGAAGTGCTGGATCGCCGGAAAAAAGAAGTTCAGATAGCCGGCGGAAAACGTGGCGAACAGCGCGATGTCGATCGTATAGTCCAGCAGCAGCGCGGAGCCGGCGATAAACCCGGCCAGATCCCCGAGCCCGCGGCTCACGAAATACTGCCCGCCGCCCGCCATCGGATAGGCCGACGCGAGCTCCGTATAGGCGAGCCCGATCATCACATAGACGAGGCCGGCGGCGGCGAACGCGAGCGGCGCGGCGCCCATCGTCGCCGCGATGACGATCCCGAGCGCCGCGTAGATGTCGGCCCCGACGTCCGCGAACCCCCACATGAACGAGCCCCACACCGACACGTCCCGGCGCAGATGCGGCTCGGGCGCGAGGTGGGCGGGTACGGGCGTGGCGGCGTCAGCCATGCTGGTTGAACCGGTTCATCGCCACGTCCAGGCCCTCGCGGGCGACGGTGACCACCGCGTCCGCGGCGGTCGCGATCGCCGCGTCGATCACGGGCCGCTCCTCCGGCGTGAACCGCTCAAGCACGTACTCGGCCGCATCCGCCCGCAGCGGGGGCCGGCCGATGCCGATGCGCACGCGCGGAAACGCGCCGGTCCCGAGTTCCGCGATGATCGAGCGGAGGCCGTTGTGCCCCCCGGCGCCGTCGCCGGGGCGCAGGCGCAGCCGGCCGAGCGGCAAATCCATGTCGTCGGAGACGACCAGCAGATCGGCGGGCCGGCGGCGCCGGCGTCGGAGCAGATCGCGCACCGCCTGACCGCTCACATTCATATAAGTCTCGGGGATCGCGAGCACCATCGTCGCCGTTCCCACCCTCGCCCGCCCGACGCTCGCCCATCCGTCCTCTTCGAGCCGCACGCCGGACGATGCCGCCAGCCGCATGATGACGTCCTGCCCAACATTATGGCGCGTCCCCTGGTACCGCCGTCCGGGGTTGCCGAGCCCCACGACCACGATCATGCTACAAGCACGAAGGGCGCGGACCCTCCCACGCCCCTCGTCGCGAACCTTCCGCGGTCACGTACACACCGGCACGGCCGCGCCTCGCCTTACTTCTCGGCCTTCGCGGACTTGCCGCCGGCAGCCCCCTCGGGTTTGTCCTCGCCCTCCGCGGCTGCGGCCGCGCGGCCCACCACCTCGGGCTCGGCCGCGGTGGCACCCTCCGCGGCGGCCGCCGGGGTCTCGGCCTCCTCTTCCTTCGGCGCCACGACGGCGGCGAGCACCTCTTCGGGCGGCGTCAGCACCTCGATGCCATCCGCCACGACGAGATCCCGGACGTGGAGCGACTCGCCGACCTGAAGCGCCGCGACGCTGATCGTCAGCCGGTCGGGAATCTCCGTCGGCAAACACCGGATGGTCACTTCGCGGCGGTTCTGCTCCAGGATGCCCCCGCCCGACGCGACGCCCGCTGCGATCCCGACGAGCACCACCGAAACGTCGACCTCCAACCGCTGCGAGAGGTCGATCTGGTGCAGATCGACGTGGACGATCTCGCGGCGCAGGTAGTCCTGCTGCACGTCGGCGATCATCACGGTGTCGGCGAGATCCCCGCCGTCGCGCGTGATCTTGAGATCGATCAGCACGTTGCGGCCGCTCGCGAGCGCACCGAGCAGCTCCTTGCGCCCGACGGAGAGCGCGAGCGGATCCCGGGCGCGCCCGTACAGAATCGCGGGCACGAATCCCTCCTGCCGGACCTTCTTCACCGCGTTCTTGCCCACGGCCGAGCGCGTGACCGCGCTCAGGCTGATGCGTTCCATAATGTCATGACCTCCCAGATGCCGGCGGCGCTCCGCGCCGCCGATCGAACATGTGCTCGCGCGCCGTCGGTTCCGTACGACGTGCCATTATAACACCCGCGCGCGGGGAGGTACAACGGCCCTGGATCGTCAGCAACACTGCCTTGGTCGACACCTGAAAAGTCGGCGAGTCCCAGTGCCCCTGCTTATCCCGAGATGCCGCTAACGGACTTGGGGTCCCCAGCCGGAAGACCGTGGGCACGGAGACGGCGGCGCAACATCGCATAGGCGGAACCCTCCGGCTCGTTCGAAAGTGTCCGCCAGAAGGAGGAGCGGGCTCGTCAGCCGTGAACCATTTCTCCGCCAGGCGCACGTCGCGCATCGAGTGTATGTCAGCGTTTGCGCGTCTGGACCGACATCACGTCATCATATGGAGGGCATGATCAACAGGAGCTTGCCGTACCGCTTCTGGGTCGAGACGGTCATGGGCTCCCTTACCGGTCTCGCGTTTGTCGCGACGGTGTTTTGGCGTGACTGGATCGAGGACACCGTTGGCTGGGATCCGGATCAACACAGCGGGGCCGTTGAGTGGCTGCTCGTGTGCGGACTGTTCGTCGTGACGGTGGCGCTCCTGTCGGCGGCCCGCGCTGAATGGCACCGGGCAGCGGCCACCGCCGCGGGCCAGCGGTCCGCGTAGTCGCGGTTCAATCAGCCCGATCTCCTCTCGGGCGAATCCGGATCGGGGGGATACCGAGTTCACGCAACGCGTCACCGAATGTCGTGCACTCCCGGTGCTTCACGTTCTCCAGCCGGTCGAGGTGCGCATCCGCCTTCGCTTGAAGCTCGGCGTACAGCGTCAGCATCTGGTCGGTCGGTGCCGAGGAGCCCATGTTGGTCAGGTCGGCAATCGTCGCCAGTTGGTTGTTGAGGCGGACTGGATAGTGGAAGGTGTCCTCGAACGCCTCGGCCCGCCACTGAATCAGGGCGTCCTCGATCCGGTCGAGTTCTGAATTGAGCTCTTTGGCCGCGCCGGCAAGCGCACCGCTCCCTGGCAGGCCCTCCGTGCGGGACACCCACTGCTGCACCTGGACGCGTATCTCGCGCACGTCCAAGACGCCGTCGTGCACCTGTGTGATCTTGTCGCGGACCCGGACGAGGAACTCGAACTGCGCTCTGAGGTCGTCGTCCGTCACCTTGAGGCGCGGGTCCTTCCGGATCTCGAACGGACGCGTCAGCACCTGGTCCCCGACGGTGAGCCGCACCTGATAGGCGCCGGGCAGCGCGACCGGGCCGCCGAGAAATCCGACCCACATCGCGGCCCCCACGTCGCGCGCGCCGGCGAGACGCATATTCCAGACGAATCGATTGGCGCCTTGCTCAGCCGGGACCGTAACCGGCTGGTCGGAACCCGAGACGGCGTGGACCAGGCCGGACGACCATTGCGGCGCGACCGCCCGGCTCGAGAACTCGCGCAGCGTGCGTCCCGAGACATCCACGAACGCCAGCTTCACTTCCTCCGCCGGCTTCTCGCGGAAGTAGTAATGCACGAGCACTCCGGCCGGAGGGTTTTGGCCGGCGTCGAGCAGCACCGCCGTGCCGTCGCGGTCGAGCGCAGTCACGCCGAGACCGCCGGAGCGTCCATAGCTCCTTGGCCCCCCCTTCTTCAACGACGGTCCGCGCATTTTCGCGCGCGTCGTCGCGCGAGGCGTGAACAGGTAGATGGCCGCCTTCCGCACCGGCTCGGTCAGCTGCCGCAGCGGCGAGAGGTCGTCTAGGATCCAGAACGACCGGCCGTGCGTCGCCAGCACCAACTCGTCGTCCTTAAGCACGAGATCGTGCACGGGGACGACCGGCAACCCGTTCCCCAGCGGCTCCCAGTGGGCGCCGTCATCCAGACTGAAGTAGACGCCGGTCTCGGTGCCGACGTACAGCAGCCCTCTACGCGCAGGATCCTCGCGGCACACACGTGTGATCAAATCCGGGGGGATTCCGTCCACGATCGGCCGCCAAGATTTGCCGTAGTCGGTCGTCTTCAAGAGGTACGGCTGCAGATCGTCGAGCTTGTACCGCGGCGCCGCGACGTAGGCCGTACCGGCGTCGTGGGGCGACGGGTCGATGATACTAATTAGCGCCCATTCAGGTAGGAGGTCGGCGGGCGGGGTCACGTTCTCCCAGGTACTACCATTGTCCGCCGAGATGTGGATGAGGCCGTCGTCAGACCCGGCCCACAGGACGCCCTTGCGCAGCGGAGACTCGCAGAACGCAAAGACGGTGCAATAGTACTCGGCGCCAACATTGTCCTTCGTGACCGGACCGCCCGAGGAGCCAAGCTTCGTCTGATCGTTGCGCGTGAGGTCGGGGCTGATGACCTCCCAGCTCGTCCCCTCGTTCGTCGTCCGGAACACATGGTTGCCCGTCGCATACAGAACCTTCGGGTCGTGCGGGGAGAGCATGATTGGGAAGGTCCACGCGAACCGGTATTTGAGGCTGCCGGCCCCCCAGCCTGCGGAGTTTTCCGGCCAGACCGTGATGTCCCGGTTCTCACCGGTCTCATGGTCGTAACGGGTCAGCATCCCCTCGTAGATGCCGCCGTAGATGATGTTGGGATTGTCGGGGCGGACGGCGATGTAACCCGATTCGCTTCCGCCCACGTCGTAAAAATCGCTATACATGATCGCGCCGTCCGCCGCGGCGCTCGGCAAGGACACAGTCGTGTTGTCCTGCTGAGCGCCGTAGACGCGGTATGGGAACCGGTTGTCGGTGGTCACGTGATACAACTCGGCCGTCGGCTGGTTGTAGATCGTGGACCAGGAGTCCCCGCTGTTCAGCGAGACGCTCGCGCCGCCGTCGCTGCCGTTGATCATGCGCCGGGAATCCCTGGGGTCGATCCAGAGGTCGTGGTGATCGCCGTGCGGCAGCGCGCGCTTCTGGAAGCTGTGCCCGCCGTCCACCGACTTCCACAGGTCGAGATTCGCGACGTAGACGGTGTCGGCGTCCGCCGGGTCCGCGAAGATGTGGCAGTAGTAGAACGGTCGCTGCCGCAGCTCGCGCTCCGTGTTCACGCAGGTCCAGGTGGCGCCGCCGTTGTCCGAGCGAAAGACCCCGCCCTCCTCGGCCTCAACGATCGCCCAGACCCGGTCCGGGAGCGCCGGAGACACGACTACGCCGATCCGGCCCTTCGTGCCGCCAGGGAGCCCGGGGTTCTCGGTGATCTCAGTCCAGGACTCGCCGCCGTCAGTGGTCTTGAAGAGACCACTCCCGGGGCCACCGCTGACGAGATCCCACGGGCTCCGCTGGGCCTCCCAAATGGCCGCGAACAGGATTCGGGGATTGTTGGGGTCCATGCTGAGGTCGCACGCGCCGGCCCGGTCGCTCCGGAATAGGATTCGCTCCCACGACTTGCCGCCGTTGGTCGAGCGGAACACGCCGCGCTCTGGGTGCGCGCCAAAAGCGTGACCGAGCGCCGCGACGTACACAAGGTCCGCGTCGCGTGGATGGACGCGGATCCGGGCGATCGACTGCGTGTCCGCGAGCCCGGCGGATTCCCAGGTACGTCCCCCATCCGTCGACCGGTAGACGCCGTCGCCGTGCGCCACGTTGTTGCGGATGCAGCACTCGCCCATCCCCGCGTAGATGACGTTGGGGTCCGCCTCTGCCACCGCGAGCGCGCCGACCGAGGCCGTCCGGAAGTAGTCGTCGGAGACGTTCTGCCAGCTCCACCCGGCGTCCTCAGTCTTCCATACGCCGCCACCCGTGGAGCCGAAGTAGAAGACCAGCGCACGGTCCGGATCCCCCGCCACCGCGACGACGCGGCCGCCGCGGAACGGCCCAAGCAACCTCCACCGAAGCGAGTTGAGGATGCCCTCGTCGCGCGCGGGCTGTGAGGGGTTCACCGGCGACGCTCCCATTGCAGGACCGATCACGATGCCATCCTCCATCAAGCGCGATTTGGCGGCACGGCGCCGCGCAGCGTTCGTAACGAAGCAGCGGGTGAATGAATCCAGGCAATAGTGTACCGGAGAGCAACACAACTCTGTTTCGAGCAAGAGCTTCTTCGCCAGCGGCCTGCCGCCTCCACCGGCCCGGCGCCAATCCCACATCGTTCGCCGAGGCTCATGATTCGGACGGCCGTGAAGGATGCGGATCGTCGGACCGCGTACAAGTGGCGGTTAACTGACCCCGCCGGTCGCCGAAGGCCGCGGGAACGCCATCGCGAAACGAACGCTGGGATGTGTGCGACCGCAGCATCGGTCACGACGCATTATGGCCCGGCATTTGTTTCCAAACGTGCTCTCGCCGTTGGTCGTCGTCGCCGCGACGTCGGTCGGCGCGATGATCACGACTGAGGCAGCCCTGAGCTTTCTCGGGCTCGGCGTGCCAGCTGGGATCGCCACCCTCGGGTCGGTGCTCGCCGACGGCCGGGACTAGATCCTGGTGGCGTGGTGGCCGACAACACTACCCGGCATTGCGATCTCCGTGATGGACCTCAGCGTTAACCTGGTCGCGGACTGGGTGCAACGTCGTACTTTCGGCGTCCGCTAGTGCTACGTCCGAAAAGTATTGACACTGATGTCGATCGCCGGCACGGATCCTCCACCGGTTATTCGTTCTCCCACCGCGTAACGGTCTCCTCAGGACGCTACGCTAGTAGATCGCGCACCCGCGCGGGCGGCGTGGCGCTCGACTCTCGTGGGAGAAGCGCCACCGAGACTCCGTAGTGTGATGAACACCGCCCCTAACAACATAGCGCACACGCCTCGTCGCGCTGACCTCGTCCGGGTGCACATCCGCGAGGGCGATGTCCGCCGCCTTCCCGGCATCAGCGCGCCGAGCACGTCGGACCACCCGCCGGCCCTGAGCCCTCGCGCGGGGCGCCGAACCGATCGGTCGGCGGCTGAGGCCGAGATCCTTTGGACCGGGGGGTCTTGGCGTTTGGCCGGCTCCTGCGTGTTCGGTTCCGCGTACGCGTTCCCAGGGCCCGTGGCCCCTTCGGATTGGTCGAGCCAGCCACCACGGACTCCGCCTCTCCAGCGCATGGGTCACGAGCATCGCCGTGACGGCACACAGGCCGAAGATCGTCAGGGTCATCACCGGCAGGCACGCGTACCGTCACCGTCGCCCGCGCCGAGCCGCTCCGCCGGCGGACGCGCCCGCCTACCGGCCGGGCGCCGCGTGCGGCACGGAACCGCCGGCGAGGCGCACCAACTCCACCGCCGCGTCCTGCAGCATCCGTTCGGCGACCGCGTCCGGATACGGCGCGTCGTAGACAATCCGCACGAGCCCGGCGTTGACGATCATCTTCGCGCACGTCAGGCACGGTTGATGCGTCGAGTAGATCATGCCGCTCGCGATCCCGACCCCGTGGTACGCGGCCTGGATGATCGCATTCTGCTCCGCGTGGAGGCACAGGCACGTGTCGAGCGCCGTCCCGGGCGCGGCGCCGGACCGGCACCGCTCGCATCCGCCGTCCCCGCAGTTCGTCATGCCCCGGGGGGTATCGTTGTAGCCGGTGCTCAGCACCATCCGGTCCTTGACGATCACGGCGCCGACCTGCCGGCGCACGCACGTGGAGCGCGTCGCGGCGAGGTGGGCCAGGTTCATAAAGTACTCGTCCCACGAGGGGCGGGTGGTCATCGGTGCTCCTTCGTTCGCGTGGTGGTGGAACCTGGGCGCATCCCGGCGGTCCGCCTCACCGCGTTCCGTACAGCCGGTCTCCGGCGTCGCCGAGGCCCGGGATGATGTACCCATGATCGTTCAGGCGGTCGTCGACCGCCGCGGTGTAGATGTCGACGTCCGGATGCGCATCCTGCACGCGCCGGATCCCTTCGGGGGCCGCGATCAACACCATCAGCCGCACCATCTGCGCCCCACGCTGGCGCAAGAGCGTGATCGCCTCCACCGCCGAGCCGCCGGTCGCCAGCATCGGGTCGACAACGAGGGCCAGGCGCGAGGCGAGATCGGCGGGCAGCGTGCAGTAGTACGTGTGCGGCGCGAGCGTCTCCGGGTCGCGGTAGATCCCGATGTGGCCGACGCGCGCGGTCGGCATCACCCGCAGCACGCCGGTCTCCATCGCGAGGCCGGCGCGCAGGATCGGAATGACCGCGAGTTCCTGGCCGGCGAGCGTCGCGCCGCGCGCCACCCCGACCGGTGTCCGCACCTCGACGGCGCGCAGCGGCAGGTCGCTCGTCACCGCGAACACCATGAGCATCGCGAGCTCTTCCACGAGCTCGCGAAACTCCTTGTGCCCCGTCCGCGCGTCCCGGAGCATGGCGACCTTGTGCTGGATCAGCGGATGGTCGAGCACTCGCACCTGGCTCACGCGCAGCCTCCCCTCGCGCCGCCGCGGCGTCGAGGCCTACCCCGCCACCTCGACCGGCTCGGGATAGATTGGAAACGACGCGCACAGGGCCCGGACCTCTCCGCGCACGCGCGAGACGACCGCGGGATCATCGGGCGCGGACAGCACGGTATCGATCAGCCCGGCGATCGTCCGCATCTCGTCCACCACCATGCCCCGGGTCGTCACCGAGGGCGTCCCGAGGCGGATGCCGCTCGCCGTCATCGGCTTCTCCGGGTCGAACGGGATCATGTTCTTGTTGACGAAGATGTGGGCGTCGTTCAGAAGCTTCTCCGCCCGGCGTCCCGTCAGCCCTTTGCTGCGCACGTCGAGGAGCAGCAGGTGGGTGTCGGTGCCGCCCGACACGACGTGATAGCCGCGCTCCACGAGACTGCCCGAGAGCGCGCGCGCATTGTCCACGATCCGCCCGGCGTACGCGCGAAACTGCGGGGTCGCGGCTTCCGCGAAGCAGACGGCCTTGCCGGCGATGCAGTGCATGAGGGGCCCGCCCTGGACGAGCGGGAACACCGCCTTGTCGATCGCCGGCGCGTACGCGGCCTTCGAGAGAATCAGCCCGCCCCGGGGGCCGCGCAGCGTCTTATGGGTCGTCGACGTGACGACATCGGCGTGCGCCACCGGATCGGGGTGCGCCTTGCCGGCCACGAGCCCGGCGAAATGGGCCATGTCGACCATCATCAGCGCGCCGACCTCATCGCAGATCTCGCGGATGCGGGGGAAGTCGAAGACGCGCGAGTACGCCGTCGCGCCCGAGACCACGATCCGCGGCCGGTGCTCGCGGGCGAGGCGCGCCAGGTCATCGTAGTCGACCTGCTCGGTGTCCCGGCGCACGCCGTAGGGGATCACCCGGTAGAGCTGGCCGGAAAAGTTCACCGGGCTGCCGTGCGTCAGGTGCCCGCCGTGCGCCAGGTTCATCGCCAAGATCGGGTCGCCCGGCTTGATGAGCGCGAAGTACGCCGCCATATTGGCCTGCGCGCCGGCGTGGGGCTGGACGTTCGCGTGCTCCGCGCCAAACAGCGCGCGCGCCCGGTCGATCGCGAGGCGCTCGGCGATATCGACGAACTCGCAGCCCCCGTAGTAGCGCCTGCCCGGGTATCCCTCGGCGTACTTGTTGGTCATGACGCTGCCGACCGCCTCGAGCACGGCCCGACTCACGTAGTTCTCCGAGGCGATGAGATTGACCGAATAGCGCTGACGTTCCACGTCTCCGGCGATGGCGTCGGCGATCGCGGGATCAGTGCGCCGGAGTTCGTCCACAGTCATCCTCCTCACGAGCCGCGGGCCCGACCGCGGCCCCTGTGCCCGTCTTCCCCGCCGCGGAAGGGAACCCTCCCGCGCCCGTCCCTACCCCGCCGCCGCGGCCGCTTCGAGCGCGTCGCGCAGGGCGTCGGAACCGATCGCGCCCGCACGCACGATCCGCGGCGGCGTCTCGGTGAGATCCACCACCGTCGACGGCTGAGCGACGGGGCACCGGCCGCCGTCGAGGATCAGATCGACGGCGGACCCGAGGTCGAGCGCCACTTCCACCGCGGTGATCGGCGCGGGACGGCCGTGCGTGTTCGCGCTGGTGCCGCTGAGCGGCGCGCCCACCGCCCGGCACAGGCCGACGGCCGCGGCGGAGCGCGGCAGCCGGGCGCCGATCGTCCCGCCGCCGCCCGTCAGCGCGGGCGGCAGGTGAGGCGCGGCGCGGCACACGATCGTCAGCGCGCCGGGCCAGAAACGGTCCGCCAGCCTGAGCGCCGCCTCCGGCAGGTCCGCCGTGACGGCGCGCCACTGGTCGCGATCGGCGACCAGGGCGGACAGCGGATCTCCCGCGGGCCGCCGCTTTGCCGCGACGACGCGCGCGACCGCCGCGCCGTTCCACACGACGGCGCCCAACGCGTAGTAGGTGTCCGTGGGAAACGCGACGATGCCGCCGGCGAGCAGCACCCGCACCGCCCGCACGGGCACGTCCGCGCTCTCTGGATCAATGCCGATGATCTGCACCGTCGCCGCTCCTCACCGCCAGGACCACGCGTTCCGCCCCGCCGTAGTCGCAGAGAATGGATGGCGTGCCGTAGTGTCCGGCGGCCGCGACCAGGGCGGCGACCGCGCGCGCCTGCCCGCCGAGCGCGGACACCTCGAGCGCGAGCACGCCGCCGGGCCGCAGGTAGCGGGCGCCGGCGATCACCTCGCGGTGGACCCGAAGGCCGTCCGCGCCGCCGTCGAGCGCGACCACGGGTTCGTGCGCCCTCACCTCCACCGGGAGCTCCGCCACCTCGGCGCTCGGGATGTACGGCGGGTTGGAGACCAGCGCGTCGAGCGCGCCGTCCGGGACCGCCCCCTCGAGCGCCGCGGCGCCGGCACCTTCCCGCCACGTGATGCGCTCGGCGACGCCGGCACGCGCCGCGTTTTCGCGGGCCACGGCGAGGGCCGCGGCCGAGATGTCGGTGGCCACGGCCCGCAGTCCGGGCACCACCCGCGCCAGCGCGACCGCGATCGCGCCGCTGCCCGTCCCGATGTCGGCCACGAGGGGCGTCGGCCGCCCGCCGAGCGCCTCGCACACCGCCTCGACGAGCCGCTCGGTCTCGGGCCTCGGGATCAGGACGCGCGCATCCACCGCGAACTCGATTCCGAAGAATTCGCGCCGCCCCACGAGATACGCCGTGGGACACCCGTCCGCACGGCGGGCGATCCAGCGGGCGTACTGCTCGGCCTCATCGGCGCCGAGCACCACATGCGGCCGGATCAGCAACTCTTCGCGGGTGATCGCCGCCGCGCCCCGCAGCAGCACCTCCGCCTCGAGCCGCACCTCGGCGTCCGGGAGCCCGGCGCGACGCAGCGCCGCTTCCCCCCACGCCCACGCGGCCTGCCGCGTCGGCCGCGCGGCGTCGGCGGGACCTTCGGGCGCCAGCCGATCGCGCCGGCTGACGCTCACACGCCGAGGGACGTGAGGCTCTCCAGCCGGTCGGATGCCGCGAGCGCGTCGAGCAGCTCATCGAGATCGCCGTCCATCACGCTCGGCAGATCGTGCATGGTCTTCAAGATCCGGTGGTCCGTCACGCGATCTTGGGGAAAGTTGTAGGTCCGGATCTTCTCGCTGCGCTCGCCACCGCCCACCTGCCGGCGCCGGGCCTCGGCGATCTCCGCGTTCTGCTGCTGAATCGCCCGCTCCAGCAGGTGCGCGCGCAGCACGCGCATCGCCTTCTCACGATTCTGGTGCTGCGAGCGCTCGTCCTGGCACGCGATGACGACCCCGGTCGGCAGATGCGTGATCCGCACCGCCGTTTCCACCTTGTTGACGTTTTGGCCGCCCGCGCCTCCGGCGCGATAGGTGTCGATCTGCAGCTCGTCGGGCCGGATGACGACATCCACGTCTTCCGCCTCGGGCAGCACGGCGACCGTGGCGGTCGACGTGTGAATGCGCCCGCTCGCCTCCGTCGCCGGCACCCGCTGGACGCGATGCACGCCGCTCTCGTACTTGAGCCGGCTGTAGGCGCCCCGGCCGGCGATGGCCACCACGACCTCTTTGAATCCGCCGACTCCCGTGGGACTGCTGGACAAGAGCTCAGACTTCCATCCGTGCCGCTCGGCGTACCGTGCGTACATGCGGAACAGATCGCCCGCGAACAGCGCCGCCTCGTCGCCGCCGGTGCCTCCCCGGATCTCGATGATGACGTTGCGGTCATCCCGAGGATCCCGCGGCACGAGCAGTTCCTCGAGCTCCCGCTCGAGCGCGGCCTGGCGCTCCAGCAGGGTGCGGCGCTCGGTCTCGGCGAGGGCCCGCAGCTCCGCATCGTGCTCGGTGCGCGCCAGTTCCGCGGCCTCGTCGGCTTCGCGCGTGACGCGCCGGTGCTCCTCCGAGACGCCCATCACCTGGCGGAGGGACGCGTGCTCACGCGCGACCTGCTGGGCCTGGGCCTGATCCGCGAAGATCAAGGGATCGGCAAGGCGAGCGGTCAGCTCGTCGTACCGCGCCTGCATCGTCGTCAGCTTGTTGGTCAGCTCTGGGCGCACCGCGCCGTCCTCCCCGAACGTTGCCTCGATTATAGCATCGGCACGCCGGCGCGCGCCTCCGCCGCGACGACCCCGCGCAGCGCCCGGATCGCCACCTCGATCTGTGCATCGTCGGGCTCCCGGGTGGTCAGCCGCTGCAGCCAGAGCCCCGGCGCGGCGGCCGCGTGCGCGACGACCCCCTGGCCGCGTGAGACGCAGCAGCTCGTAACTGACCCCCGCCACGACCGGAAGCAGGAGGAGCCGCTCGCCGACGCCGACCCAGAGCGGCGGCCGCCCGAGCATCGCAAACACGACCAGCGACACGAGCAGGACGATCAACACAAAGCTGGTGCCGCACCGCGGGTGAAACCGGCTGCGCGTCCGGACCCAACCGATCTCGAGGGGCAGCCGCTGCTCGAACGTGTTCACGGCTTTGTGTTCCGCCCCGTGGTACTGATAGACGCGCGCGAGGTCCGGAATGCGGCCGATCGCCGCGATGTACGCGACGACGAGCACGATCCGCAGGCCCCCCTCGCCGAGGTTAAGGGCGAGGGGCGACCCAAGCGACCCCCTCGGCCAGGCGGGCCGCGAGCGTCGGGATCACAAAGAACAGCACGACCGCGACGCCGAGCCCAGCGGCCAGGCTCACCGCCGCCTCGTGTCCCGTCATGGGCCGGCGGGGCGTCCCTTCCGCGGCCGCGTTCGCCGAGAGGACGATCGCGTCGATGCCCAATGTCAGCGCGTCGTACAGCGCGGCGATGCCGCGCAGCACGGGGACCCGCAGCCAGGGGTACCGGTGGAGCAGCGAGCCGGACGGCCGCGTCACCGCGAGCAGGTCACCCGACGGATCGCGCACGGCGACCGAAACGAATCGAGGGGATCGCATCATGACCCCCTCGAGTACCGCCTGACCGCCGATCGCGACCGCGGGCATCTGGCGCACGGTCCGCTACCGGTCCGCGCGTCCGATGCCCGCCGGCCTGCTAGATCTGCAACCCATACTTCTTCGCAAACTTCTGCACGCGGCCTTCGGAGTCGACAAACTTGCGCGTCCCGGTGTAGAACGGGTGGCACTTCGAGCAGATCTCGACCCGGATATTCTCGCGCGTCGACCCGGTCGTGAACGTCTCACCGCACGCGCACGTCACCGTGGTTTGACGATACTGCGGATGAATACCTTTCTTCATGGGAGCCCACCTCGAATGCCCGCCGAGAGAGAGGGACCTGCGGGGCGATCTGTGCAACAGCGGGAATTATAACACACGCGCGATTGCGCGCGCAAACGCGCCGGCGCGCCTACGCCGTGGAGGCTCCGGCCCGCAGGGCCACGGGCACCGCGGCGTGCGCGTCCACGCGCGGCGCGTACCCGAGCGCCCGGATCTTCTCGATCGCGAAATTATAGTCGGAGAAGAAGACGTCCACATCGTCATGGCGCAGCTGCGCGAGCGGGTAGATGCGGAGGAGCCGGCCGGCCGCGCGGAGCACGGGCTGCGCGCCAAACGCCAGCCACCGCGGAATCGACGGGCGCCAGGGATGCCGGCCCGACGCCTCCACCATCCACCCGATGAGATCGCGCAGCGAGTGCGTCGCGCCGTCGGTCACGTTATACACATCGCCGGGACGGCCGTTCGCCATCACCAGGAGCTGCGCGTCGGCGAGATCGTCCGCGTGCACGAGGTCCACCAGATGCCGTCCGCCGTCCGGCAGCGGCACCACGGGGAGCCGGATCACGTCGGACGCCTGCGGTCCGAAGTACCGATCTCCCGGACCGTAGACGACGCAGGGGCGCACGACCATCGCCGCCCGCCCGCCCGCCGCCGCGTCAAGGACCATCCGTTCCGCCTCGATTTTGGACGCTCCGTACACGCCCGCGGGGTGAAACGGAGCGTCCTCGCTCACGTTGAGCGGAAGTCGATCGCCGTAGACCGAGACCGAACTCGTATACACGAAGCGTCCGGCGCACGCGTCGAGCAGCCGGCGCGTCCCGCCGACGTTCGTGTCCCACATCACGTCAGGATTGCACGTCCGCGCATCGACCACGCCGGCCACGTGGTACACATCCCCGACGCCGTCCGCGGCGCGGCCGACACTCTCCGCATCGCCGAGGTCGCCGACGGCGATCTCAACGGCCGCGCCGAACAGCGCGCGCGCGCGGCCTCCGTCGCGGACAAACACGCGCACCGGCTGCTGGCGGCGCAAGAGGGCGCGCACGATCGCGCCGCCGACCATGCCCGTCGCGCCGGTGACCAGCGCGGGCGTCTCGGTCACGGTCGACGAACGCGCGCGACGGCGTGCCGGTGCCGAGACGCGCACGGGATATCCCGGTTCGCGGAGGAGCGGTGCTGAGGTGCGGGCTCGCTAGTTGAGATATCTCGCGGGGTCCACCGGCACGCCGTGCCAGCGGACTTCAAACAAGAGATGCGGACCGGTGCTCCATCCCGTGCTGCCGATCCGGCCGAGCAGCTGCCCGGCCGCGACCGATTCGCCCGGCCGCACGGCCGCGGACGACAGGTGCGAATAGGATGTCTCGAGACCACCGCCGTGCGTCACGATGACCATCTGACCGTAGCCCGACTGCCAGCCGACGAACCGGACCACCCCGCCGCGGGCCGCCAGCACCGGCGATCCCCAGCGCGTCGCGATGTCGAGCCCCGTGTGAAACTCGGGCCTGCGAAAAATCGGCTGGATCCGCCACCCGAACCGCGACGTGATCATGCCGGAGGTGGGCCAGCGCAGCGGCACCCGAGCAGCCAGCGCCTGCCGGGGCGCACTCGGGGACGGCGCGGCCTCCGGCGCGCGCGCGATCACGGGAGCCGCGCCGGGCGCGGGCACCCGAAGCACCTGACCGATCCGTAGCGTGGCGTCCTGCGAAAGATCGTTGGCGGCGGCAAGCTGCGCGACCGTCAGCCGTGCCGCGCTCGCGAGGTCCCACAACGTATCGCCGTCCACGACGGTGTGCGTCGCGATCACCGGACGCACGGTCGGCACCGACGCCGACGCGGCGCGCGCCGCGAGGAACCGCAGCGGCGCCGGTCGGAGGTGCACAATCAGCGAGATCCGAGGCCGAGTCCGGATCGGCCTCGCGGACACCGACCGCCGTTCCCCCAAGCAGGCCCCCCGGGAGGAGCATGGGAACGACCGCAAGCGTCGTCGCGAGCAATAGACTAGCGGGCACAAGACGGCTTGACCCGATCATCGGCCCCCCGCCGGACAGAGTATCCTGTTACTCGAGAAATAATCGCCGCGTCGTGCGACACGGCATCGCTGTGGTTGGCCAAACACGCCCTACGACCCGCCTTCGACGGCGTAGGACCGACTCCTCCCCGAACGCCTGCGCACGCGCGTGACCATCATGCGGCCGCGGGCGCGCGCGGCCGCACGCTCGCCGACTGCTAGGTGTTCGCCTCGCTGTTCTTAATGATCGACCGTAGAAACGCCTGGTTGTTCGGGGTCTTCCGCAGGCGGTCAAGAATCAGTTCGGTCATCGCCACCGTGTCCAGGGTCTCGAGGCTCTTGCGGAGCACCCAGACCTTTCGCAGTTCCTCGTCGGGGAGCAGCAGCTCCTCGCGGCGCGTCCCGGAGAGCTTGATGTCGATCGCCGGGAACGTCCGGCGCTCCTGCAGCTTCCGGTTGAGATGCAGCTCCATGTTGCCGGTTCCCTTGAACTCCTCGTAAATCACGTCGTCCATCCGGCTGCCGGTGTCGATCAGCGCGGTCGCGATGATCGTGATGCTCCCGCCCTCCTCGATCTTCCGCGCGGCGCCGAAGAACCGCTTCGGCCGGTGGAGCGCCGCCGGATCGAGACCGCCGGACAGCGTGCGTCCGCTCGGGGGGATCACGAGGTTGTTGGCGCGCGAGAAGCGGGTCAGGCTGTCAAGGAGCACCACGACGTCGCGGCCGCCCTCGACCAGCCGCTTCGCGCGCTCCAGGACCAGGTCCGCCACCTGCACGTGCTCTTCCGGCGGCCGGTCAAACGTGGACGCCACGACCTCGGCCTCCACCGACCGCCGCATGTCGGTCACTTCCTCGGGACGTTCGTCGAGCAGCAGCACCATCAGGTAGATCTCCTGATGATTCTGCACGATGCTCTGGCCGATCTTCTTGAGCAGCGTCGTCTTGCCGGCCTTCGGCGGCGACACCAGCATCGCGCGCTGCCCTTTGCCGATGGGCGAGAACAGGTCCACGATGCGCACCGTCAGATCGCTCTGCGGCAGCTCAAGGTTGAGACGTTCGTGCGGAAACACCGGCGTGAGCTTCTCGAAATCGGGCCGCGACCGCGCCTGCTCGGGGTCGAGCCCGTTCACCGCCTCGACGCGCAGCAGGGCGAAGTACTTCTCGTTGTCCTTCGGCGCGCGGACCTGACCGAGCACCTCGTCCCCGACGCGGAGCCCGAAGCGTTTGATTTGGGACGGTGACACGTAAATGTCCTCGGACCCCGGCAGGTAGCCGCTCGTCCGGAGAAACCCATAGCCTTCCTGCATGATCTCGAGGACCCCAGCGCGGAAGATCAGTCCGCTCTGCTCGGTTTGCGCCTGCAAAATCTTCATGATCAACTCCTGCTTCCGATACCTTCGAAAATTCGCAATATTAAGCTCTTTGGCAAGATCTTGAAGCTCGTTCATGCTTTTGGTTTCGAGTTCAGCGATCGCCACGCCGTGCCACCTCCATCACGCCCCACTCCGCCCGGTCGGATATGGGGGAACCCGCGGACGATCCGATGCGTCACGCGCACGCTCACGGCCCGGCCGCCTCGACGTAGCCGGCGCGGCCCTGGGGACCGGTGAGCAGGAGCGTGACCTGGTCGTTGGCCTTGAGATCGCCAGGCGCGACCGCCTTGCCGTTGCGGTAGATGGCGACGGCCGGCGTGAGCGCGTAGCTGGTGACCGTCTTGGTGGCGCTGCTCACGGAGATGTTACCGCCGGTCAGGCTCACGAGCGTGCCCTTCACGTAGTTGAACTTGTTGAGCCCGTCCATGACCCCCGACAGCGCGAACGCGGCCTCGCCGCGGGTCGTGGCCTGGTTCGGCTTCCACGTCCCGTCGGCGTACGGCGGCATCAGCTTGTGGTCGATCGCCGTGGCGACGTACCCATGCAGCGCCGCCGGCACATCGGCCGCATCCTTGATGGTCAGCGGCGCCTGCGCCTTCTGCGTCGCCTCGCCCTGCAGGCCCATCGCCCGGACCAGGAGCGCCGCGAACTCCGCGCGGGGCACGGTGCTGTTCGGCCGGAACGTGTTGTCCGGGAACGTCGCCAAGAGACCCTTCTGGAAGTCGAGCGCGACTTGGACCGGGTGATCCTTGAGCGGGAACACCGCCATCAGCGTGTACGTGCCCGGCGGGACCGGATGGCTGTCCTGATCCTTTTGCAGCCACCGCGTCTCGAACGAAAACGCGTGCCCCCCCGCGAGCGTCACCGACGTGGGCTGCTGGATGAACGTCTGGCCGAGCGACCAGCGCGCGAGCTCGGTGTCCCCGCGCTTGATGACGAAGTCGTAGTTCTCCGTGGTCGGAAACTGGAACGTCACGTCGCTCTTCCCAGGGTTGGAGACCGTGAACGTGAGGTCGACGGGGTCGTCCACGCCGTAGACCGCTTTGTCGGTCGTCAGCGTGTAGAGGACGCCGCCGTCCGTGACCTCAGCCTTCTGCTGGGACGCCGCCCCCGTGTTGAGCAGGGCCGCGATCGCCGGCTTGACGCTGTCCGGAATCTGGCTGGCGTCCGTGTAGGCCGGGATCGTGCCGGACCCCTGCACATCCAGCCCAAGCGCCAGCGCCTCCACGGCCTGGAGGCGCGTGATCGACTGGTCGGGCTTGAACGTGCCGTCCGGATTCCCGGGGATGACGCCAACCACCGCGAGCTTGATAATCTGCTGCTGGTACGGACTGCCGGCGATGTCCGAAAACAGCGCATCGGCCGACGCCCCGACCGCGGCCATGACAGCCACCGTGGCTGCCAGGACCATCGCGAGGACTGTCCGGCTGCGTAATGTCATCGCTTCACCCTCCCTCAGCTCTACCGAGCGCCGCCGCGCCGAGGCGCGGCGGTCTTCAAGATGTCGTTACCGTCTTCGTCCACTGTCATCGCCGCGCGGCCGTCACCGGATGGGTGCCGATTGCGTCGGGAGGACACCACACAGTGACCACCGGCTTGGGGGAAACATGGGAGCACATCGCCAAAGGGATGCCTACACAAACGGGCCGTGCGCTCGGGGCCTCCGCAGACTCTGACGCCGCGCTACCCGGATCGGCCTGCACCGGGGACACACGCGACGGGGCAACACGCGGGATAAGCCATTAACCTTGCGCGCGGTATTCTGTGTAATACCTTATACTCCTTCTTTCCCCAATCGGATTCTCCTTAGCCCACGCCGGCCGTGGGACGCCGCGGCGGCCTCGGCGTTACATTCGCTCCGTGGGCGTCACGCCGGCGAGGTCGAGCGTGTTCCGAAGCGCCCGGCGGACCGCATCAACGAGCGCGAGCCGCGCCGCGGTCAATGCCGAATCGTCCGTCAGGACCCTGCACTGCCCGTAAAACACGTGGAACGCTTCCGCGAGTTCGCGCGCGTACGCGCACAGCCGTTGAGGCTCCCGCCGGGTGCCGGCGGCATAGACGACCTCGGGGAGTTCCAGCACCCGCTTGGCGAGCGCCCATTCCTCGGGCGCCTGCAGCCGCGCAAGGTCGGCGTCGCGGGGCGCCGGCGCCGAGATCCCGAGGCGTTCCGCCTCCCTTAGTATACTGCAGATCCGCGCGTGCGCGTACTGGACATAGTACACCGGATTCTCGGACGACTGGCGCCGGGCGAGGGCCAGATCGAAATCCATCGGCACCGACGGGCTCACCATAATATAGAAGTACCGCGCGGCGTCTTTGCCGACGCTCTCGACGAGATCGCGGAGCGTGACGAAGTCCCCGCTGCGCTTGCTCATCCGGACCACTTCGCCCTCGTTGCGGAGCCGGACGTGCTGGTACAGCACGACCTCGAAGGTCGCTGGATCGTGGCCGAGCGCCTCGAGGGCGCCCCGAACCCGGGCGACGTCCCCGATGTGATCGACCCCCCAGACGTCGATCAGATGGCCGAAGCCGCGCGCGTACTTGTCCAGGTGGTACGGGACGTCGGTGGCGAAATACGTCGGCCGCCCGTCGCTTCGCACGATCACCCGGTCCTTGTCATCGCCGAACCGGGACGAGCGGAACCAGAGCGCGCCGTCCTGCTCGTAGACCAAGTCCCGGGCCCGCAGCGCCTCCAGACACCGGCCGACCGCGCCGCTCTCGTGCAGGCTCCGCTCGCTGAACCACGTGTCGAACCGAATGCCGAACTCGTCGAGGCTCTCGCGGATCTCGTCGACCATCATGCGCACGGCCTGGTCCTGGATCCGCGGGAGGCGCGCCGCGCCGGCATCGGCGAGACCGGGGCCCTCGCTCTCGAGGATCCGCTGGGCGATCTCCGCGACGTACGCCCCCTGGTAGCCGTCCGCGGGAAGCTCGGCCGGGCGGCCCAGCAGCTCGAGATACCGCGCCTCGACCGAGCGCGCGAGCAGCTCGACCTGCGCGCCGTAATCGTTCACGTAAAATTCGCGCGAGACACGAAACCCGAGGGCCTCCAAGAGACGCGAGATCGTCTCGCCGACCGCACCGTTCCGGCCGGTGCCGACGTGGAGCGGCCCGGTGGGATTGGCGCTGACGAACTCCACCAGGACCGGGCGGCCGCCGCCCACATCGGTCCCGCCGAACGCCGTATCCTCGGCATGGACCCGCTCGAGCCACCCATAGACGGCCGCGGGCGCGAGAAATAAGTTGAGGAAGCCGGGGCCTGCCAATTCCGCGCGCGCGATCGTGTCGGAGGGCACGCCGAGGTGGCGGAGCACGACGGCGGCCACGTCTCGCGCCGGCCGGCCGACCGCCTTGGCGAGGACCAGCGCGACGTTCGTCGCGTAGTCGCCGTGCCGGGGATCCCGAGGCGGCGCCACCTCAAACGACGGCGCCGGGTCGGGGATCTCGGGCAGATCACCCGCGGCGACCGCGCGCGCCACGGCCGCGCCGACGAGGTCGTGCAGCTCCTGCGTGATCACCGGGAGGCCCGCCGGCCCCGCGTCGTGCCGCGCCCGGCTCCGGGCGCGGCCCTACAGCCGGACGACACCGATGCGGGCCGGGTCCTGGACGTGGATGGTATCCACGAACCGGATCTCGCGCGTCGCCGAGGTCATGACCAGCGAGTGCGTGCGGACGCCGCCGCCGAACAACCGGACCCCGCGGAACAGATCCCCGTCCGTAATGCCGGTCGCGGCAAACACGAGGTTGGTCCCGCGGACCAGCTCCTCCGTCCGGAAGATCCGGTCGGGATCGCTGATCCCCATGCTCTTGGTGCGCTCCCGCTCGTCCTCATTGCGATACCAGAGACGGCCCTGCATCTCGCCCCCGAGGCAGCGCAGCGCGGCCGCGGCGAGCACGCCCTCGGGCGCGCCGCCGATGCCCATCACGGCATGCACCCCGGTGCCCGAGACGGCGACCGAGATGGCCGGCGCCGTGTCGCCGTCCGAGATCAGCTTGATGCGCGCCCCCGCGCGGCGTACGGCCGCGATCAGATCGGCGTGCCTGGGTCGGTCAAGAATCACGACGGTGATATCCGTCACACGGCGGTCGAGGACGTCGGCCAGCACGGCCAGGTTGCGCTCGGGGGGCCACCGGAGGTCGACCTTCCCTGCCGCCTGCGGCGGGACAATCAGCTTCTCCATATAAATGTCCGGCGCGTGCAGGATCCCGCCGCGCTCCGAGATGGCCAGAATCGCGATAGAGTTGGGCTGGCCCTTCGCCACCAGGTTGGTGCCTTCCACCGGATCGACGGCGATGTCCACGTCGAACCCGTGGCCCAGGCCGACCTCCTCCCCGATGTACAGCATCGGGGCCTCGTCCCGCTCGCCCTCGCCGATCACGATGCGGCCGCGAATCGGCAGCTTCGCGAGCGTCTCGCGCATCGCGGTCACCGCGGCCTGGTCGGCGCGGTCGTTGTCGCCCTCGCCCATGTGGTGGGCGGCGGAGATCGCCGCGGCCTCGGTCACCGTCACGACGTCGATCGCAAGCGTCCGCTCCATGCCGTCCTCCTTCACGCCGTTCACCGGTCCGGGCACGCTAATGCGTTTCCGCCGGCCGTTCGGTGAGGGTCACGGCGACCTTGTGGGTGGCCCCGTCGCGTATGAAGGTCAGCGTCACCGAATCCCCGATCTTCTTCCCGATAATGGTCTGGACGAAGTCGTTCCAGCTGGTGACGGGCTGCCCCGAGACTTCCGTGATGATGTCGTTCGGCTGCAGCCCGGCCTTGGCCGCGGGCGAGCCCGGCTCGACGCCCCGCACGAGCATCCCATGGTCGGTGTTGAGATTGTAGGCCCGTGCCACCTGCGGGTCGATCTCGCCGCCGTAGTCCACGCCGACCCACGGACGCACGACCTGACCCTTCGTGATCAGCTGCTCCATCTCGGCGCGCGCGATGTCGCTCGGGATCGCAAATCCGATGCCCTGGGCGTTGGGAAGAATCGCGGTATTAATCCCGATCACGCGGCCGCTGCTGTCGACAAGCGCGCCCCCGCTGTTCCCGGGGTTGATCTGCGCCGACGTCTGGATCAGGTTCTCGACGATGAGGTTCGGCAGCTGGATGTTCCGGTTCAGCGCGCTCACCACTCCCGTCGTGACGGTGCTCCCCAAGCCGAACGGGTTGCCGATCGCGATCGCGAGCTGCCCGACCTGCAGGCTGCTGCTGCTGCCAAGCGCCGCCGCCGGCAGCGGATCGGGCGAGTCCACTTTGACCACGGCGAGGTCCGCGAAGGGATCGGTACCCACGACCCGCCCCGTCAGCGTCTTGCCGCCGGCCAGCGTGACCTTGATCGTGGTCGCGCCCTCGACGACGTGGTTGTTCGTCAGGACGTACCCGTCCGTCCGCACGATCACCCCCGAGCCGGCGCCCTGCTCGGGAGACGCCCCGAACATGGTCTGCACCTGCGACTCGGTGTTGATGTTCACGACGGACGGACGAACGGATTTCACGACGTTGATCACCACCGATTCCTCGGCCGTCAACCCGCTGGTCCGGGGCGGCGCCGGGAACACGGCGTTCGGCGTCGGCGCCCCCGGTGGCGCGGGAGCCGTCCCGCCGTTCGCCGGGGGCACGGCATGGGGGCCGGGCGCCGATGACTGCGGGGGGTTCGACGGCACGTTCACGTAGCGGGGCAGCACAAGGCCCCCGAGCAGCGCGCCGGCCGCGACAAACAACAACACCAACCACACCACCGACGGATACGCAGTTCCGCCGGACCGACGCGGCGCTGTGGGCTGCGTTGCCATGCTGCGATCCCTCCTCGAGCTCATCGAGCGTGCCTTATTATAGCATTCCCGAAATTTGAGCGGCCAGCAATGGCGCGGTGCACACACAGGTGGGGGAGGAGCCAGCAGGCCGCTCACCGGTCTGACGCGACCGATGGACGGAAGGCGGGTCACGGCGAAACGGTCCCGTGGGGCCAGTTGCCCGACCGCGTCGACCCCGTGCCTACCGTCCGTTTGTGACGGCCGCGTTCCGCGTCCGGAGATGCGCCGCCATGCTGGCGCGAAACTCAGCATCGTCTCTGCGGGAACGGTAGTGGTCGGGTCCGTGGGGCAACTGCGCTTCGGGAACAAAAAAGCGTCGCTCGAACTCCAGTTCATTGAGCCTGGAGAGCGCGAGGAACCGCACAAAGTGATCCGCATCATCCAGGAAGCCGATGAGGAAATCTATCGCGCGTTCGTCCGCGAGCCACAGAATCTGATGGAAATGTGCGCGCTTCAGCGCCGTGTGGTCGCTCGACTTCATACGGCAGCAGGCATTCCACAAACGCCTCATCGTGGACCAGCTTCCACAACACCCCCGCAATCGTCAGCTGCCGGCTCGCGTCTGGCTCGCTGGCCAACATGGCCCGCAGCACCGGCACCGCGGTGAGATCGCCGAGCGCCGCCACGCCCTCGATGACATGGGCATACTTCAACGGAAGATTGCGGCGCACGAGATCCTTGGCGATTGCACGCTCTTCCGGGGTCAACGCGTTGAGAAAGACGAGGTCCACATCCCCGCGCGTGAGGGCGCGGCTGTCCCCGAACCAATGTTGGAGAAAGCTCGCAAATGCAGGCGAATGTGGCTGACGGAGAATCTCGTCAGGTATCTCGTAGGCGCCTGAACGTCTCATGCGGTTATCGTCCTGACCCTTCCCGTCCAGGCGCCGCCGCGGGAGTTCCCGTGTCTACTCGGCACGCGAAGAGACACGCGGCGCCCGTGCCCGTGTGCCGCTTCTCTGCTCGCGGCGCGCTTCCTTCGCCCTGCGTCCGATCGTTCGGGACGACGGTGCTCGGTCCCTCCGCACCGGAGGCATCGCACGCCTCGACATGCATTCGCGCACATGACGCGCGAGGCCAGTGTGGCCGCGGCCGTCCGGTCCACCGCGTTTGCCGGGACGAGAGGCATACGGTATAATCGGAAACACTTTGAGACATCCCCATCCGGTCCCTCGCTCCGCGCCGCGGTTCAGCCCATGCTAGACTGGCTCGGTCGACCCCGCCGGAGCGCGTCCGAGCGCCGCGACATGCCTGCGGGGCTGTGGACCAAGTGTCCCCGCTGCGCGAACCTCGTGTACCGCCGGGAGCTCGAGCGCAACCTGCGCGTCTGTCCCCGGTGCGGCTACCACCACCGGCTGTCGGCCTCCGACCGTCTCGCGCTGGTGCTCGACCGCGACTCCTTCGAGGAGACCGACCAGGGACTCGTGCCCGAGGACCCGCTGGGGTTCGTCGACGAGAAGCCGTACCCTGCGCGGGTCGAGGAGGCGCAGCGCCGGACGGGACAGCCCGAAGCGGTCGTCACCGGCACCGGCACAATCGAAGGCGCGCGGGCCGTCGTCGGCGCGATGGAGTTTGGGTTTATGGGCGGCAGCCTCGGCTCCGTCGTCGGAGAGAAGATCGCCCGGATGCGCGGAGCGCGCCCACTCGCACCGGTGGCCATTCGTGCTCTTTATCGCGTCCGGCGGCGCGCGCATGCAAGAAGGCACGCTCTCACTCCTCCAGATGGCCAAGACGAGCGTGGCGCTCGGCCGGCTCGCCGACGCGGGCGTGGCGTTCATTTCCGTCCTGTGCGATCCGACGACGGGCGGCGTCGCCGCGAGCTTCGCGTTCCAAGGCGACGTGATCCTCGCAGAGCCGGGCGCCCTCATCGGGTTCGCCGGCCCGCGTGTGATCGAGCAAACGATCCGCCAGAAGCTGCCCGAGGGATTCCAGACGTCCGAGTTCCTCCTGGAGCACGGACTCGTGGACGGCATCGTGCCGCGAAACGACCTGCGCGCCGCGCTCGCACGCCTGCTGCGCCTGACGAACGCGCCCCGCGATCCCGCCCTTGCGGATCTTCCGGCCCAGGGATGGGCGGGCGAGGAGCGGAACGACGCCAATGAGCAGCCGACCGCCTGACCTGGCGGGGCCGGCCCCCAGCGATCCGACGGAGCGCGACCTCGCGGAAGTGGAGCGCGAGATCGGCGAGCTGCGCCGGATCACGACCGCCCAGCGCCTCGACCTCGTTGACCAGATTGCCGCGCTCGAGCTCCGGGCGGAAGGCCTCCGCGAGGAGATCGCGCGCCACCCGTCGCCCTGGCAGCAGGTGCAGCTCGCGCGCCATGCCGAGCGCCCAAAGGTCGACGACTACATCGCCGGGCTGACCTCCGAGTTCGCGGAACTGCACGGCGACCGCGCGTTCGGCGACGATCCGGCGATCGTCGCCGGCCTCGGCATGATCGACGGCCGGCCCGCGGCGCTCATCGGCCATGCGAAGGGACGCGACACCCGCGAGAACATCGCGCGCCGGTTCGGCATGCCCAATCCCGAGGGATACCGGAAATCCCTGCGCGTCATGGCGCTCGCGGAGAAGCTGCGCATCCCGGTCATCACCCTGATCGACACACCCGGGGCCTACCCCGGCAAGGAAGCGGAGGAGCGCGGCCAGAGCGAGGCGATCGCCCGGGCCCTGCTCCAGATGGCCCGCCTGCGGACGCCGATCATCACCGTGATCACCGGCGAAGGCGGCAGCGGCGGCGCGCTCGCGGTCGGCATGGGCGACGTGCTGCTGATGCTCGAGCACGCGGTCTACTCGGTCATCTCGCCCGAGGGGTGCGCGGCGATTCTGTGGCGGGACGCGGCGCGCGCAAAGGACGCCGCGCAGGCCCTGCACCTCACCGCGCCCGATCTCGTGGGGCTCGGCATCGCCGACGAGATCATCCCCGAGCCTCCGGGGGGCGCCCACCGCCACCGCGACGACACGATCGCCGCCGTCGGCCGCCGCGGTGCGCCGCCGCCTGGCCGCCTGCGAGGGTCGCTCGGAGGAATCGCTGGTGGCGGGCCGGTATGAGAAGTACCGTCGTATCGGCCGGATCCGCGACGTGGCGGCGGGCGGCGACCCAGAGGGGCGGACGACATGACCGACGATCGACGGCTCGATCTGGAGGAGATCCGGGCGCTGATCGCCCTTGCGCTCGAATCCGAGATCGCGGAGCTCGAGGTCGAGGCGCCGCACATCAAGGTGAAGATCAAGAAGCCCCGGATCCACGCGCCGGAGTCCGGCGCGGCCGACGTCCGGGCGCCCGAACCGACGGACTCGCGCGCGGACGACCGGCCCGGCGCCGAGGGCCGCTACGCGCCGATCGTGGCGCCGATGGTCGGCACGTTCTATCGCGCGGCCGACCCCGACGCGTCGCCGTTCGTGCAGGAAGGGGACACGGTCACGGTAGGACAGACCGTCTGCATTCTCGAGGCGATGAAGCTGTTCAACGAAATTCAGAGCGATGTCGCCGGCCGCGTCGTGAGCGTGCTCGCGGACAACGGCGCGGCGGTCGAATACGGGCAGCCGCTGTTCCTCATCGATCCGTCGTCTGACTAATTCGATGTTCAAGAAGGTGTTGATCGCCAACCGGGGCGAGATCGCGGTACGCGTCATTCGAGCGTGCCGGGAGCTCGACATCCCCACCGCGGCGGTCTATTCCGAGGCGGACCGCGACGCGCTGCACGTCCGGCTGGCCGACGAGGCGTTCTGCATCGGGCCCGCGCCCGCACGGGACAGCTACCTCAACATCCCCAATATCATGGCCACGGCCGAGCTGCTCGGCGTGGACGCGATCCATCCGGGCTACGGATTTCTCGCGGAGAACCCGCACTTCGCCGCGATCTGCCGCGACTGCCACATCACGTTCATCGGACCGTCTCCCGAAGCCATTGAGAAGATGGGCGACAAGGCCGAGGCGCGGCGGATGATGCGCAAGGCCGGCCTTCCGGTTGTGCCGGGAAGCATGGCGCCCGTCCGCGACGAAGCGGCCGCGCTCGCGGCGGCGCGGGAGACCGGATATCCGCTCATCATCAAGGCCGCCGCCGGCGGCGGCGGCCGGGGCATGCGCGTCGTCCATTCAGCGGGCGACCTGCGCCGGGCGCTCGCGACCGCCCAGCAGGAGGCGGAGGCCGCGTTCGGCAACTCGGAGATCTACGTCGAGCGGTACCTGGAGGAGCCCCGGCACATCGAGGTCCAGCTCGTCGCCGACGGCCGGTCGATCATCGCGGTCGGCGAGCGCGACTGCTCGATTCAGCGCCGCCACCAGAAACTGCTGGAAGAATCGCCCGCGGTGGGCCTGACCACCCGGATGCGGGCCGCGCTGCTGCGGGCGGCGGTCCGCGCCGCGGCGGTCGTCGGATACACCAGCGTCGGTACCGTCGAGTTCCTGGTCGAGGCCGGCCGGCGCCTGTATTTTATGGAGATGAACACGCGGATCCAGGTCGAGCACCCGGTCACCGAGATGGTGACCAACATCGACTTGATCAAGGAACAGATCCGCATCGCCGCGGGCGAACGCCTCTCGCTGCCGCGCGACGTCCCGACCCACGGCCATGCGATCGAGTGCCGCGTGAACGCCGAGGATCCGGCCCGCGACTTCATGCCCTCGCCCGGGCCGATCACCGCGTTCGTGACGCCCGGGGGGCCCGGGATCCGCGTGGATACGCACGCGTACGCCGGGTACACGATTTCTCCGCATTACGACTCGCTCGTGGCGAAGGTCATCGCGTGGGGACGGGACCGCGACGAGTCGATCGCACGGATGCGGCGGGCGCTCCGCGAGTTCGAGATCGGCGGGATCAAGACCACGATCCCGTTCCATCTCCAAGTCCTCGACAACGCGTTTTTCCGCCGCGGCGAAGTCTACATTAACTTCGTCCAGCGGCGCATCGACCTCGAGGAACCCACGCCGGGCTGATCGTCAGCGGGCCGGCGAGCCCGGCCGTGCGAGCGCGGCCTTCAGATCCACCGTGGCGGCAAACCATTTCCCGGCGATGCCGTTGCCGTTCGTGTCGCCCGGCGCCTGATCCCGCGAGTACGTGTACAACAGGTGCCCGTTGTAGGCGACCTGCGACCCGTTGTCGGTCTTGACCAGTGTGAGCTTCCCGGGAATCATCGCCGCCAGGGTCGGGGCCGAGGTGCTGAGCAGCGCCGGCCAGACCGATCCGCACCCGCCGGTGCATCCGCTCGTGGTCGCCGTGTCGCCGCTGAAGTAGTACAGCGTCATCCCCTTCGCGTTCGTCAGGATCTGCTTCGACGCCCCATCGACTTTCGCCGACGCCATGCCCACGGTCTCACCCGCCGCGACGCTTGACCCGGTGATCCCGAACACGATCAGTAACCCTACCACGAGCCCGGTGATCATTCGCATACGTCCCACCTCTCCTTCGTTGTTGGTCGCTTCGGTTGCCCCGGTCACGCCGGGATCGTCAGGTCGTCGAGCTTCCGTGGATAAAACGTGATCATGTCCATCCCGCGCTCCGTGACCACCACCGTGTCCGAGTGGCGGAACCCCGCGAAGCCGGGCACGTAGAGCCCCGGCTCCACGCTGAAGACCATGCCGGGCAGCATCGGGGTGTCGTCGCCCAGGTCAAAGAACGGCGCCTCATGGATCCCCATGCCGAGCGCGTGGCCGGTGTGGTGCCGCCAGTACGGCATCAGGTCGTGGGCCTCGTAGAACTCCGTCACCGCGCGGTCGACGGAGGAACACGGCGCGCCCGGCCGGATCGCGTCGAACGCGGTCTCGAGCGCGCCGAGCATCAGATCGAAAAAACGCCGCTGACGGTCGTCCGGCGTTCCGATCACCATGGTGCGCTCGAGCTCACTGCCGTAGCCGCCGACGGCCGCGCCGGCGCCCGTGACGAGCACGTCGCCGGGCCGAAACACCGCGTTGGTCGTCATCGAGTGCGGCAGCGCGGAGTCCTTCCCGATCTGTCCCCGGTATCCCGCGTGCGCGCCCGCCCGCAGCCACGACAGCGGCCGGTAGGCCGGACCCAGCGTGCGGATCATCGTCTGGGTCGCGTCGAGCGACGCACGGCCGCTCACCTCGGTCTCGGTCAGCCCCGGGCGGGTGTAGGCCTGCAGGAGCCGGTGCGCCTCGTTGCCCCACTTCGCGCTCTCGCGGATCAGCGCGATCTCCTCGGGGGACTTCACCGCGATCATCTCCTCGATCAGATCGCGCGACGGCACGACCGTCGCGTCCGGGAGGATCTCGCTCAGCTTGGGGCCGCGGTACCCGTACCCGCCGCCGTACCCGTCGCTGTCGCACCCCACGCGTCCGCCGCCGAGCCCGAGATCGCGGCAGATCGCCCCAAACCGATGCATCGGGTGGGTACGCCCCGGATACTCGGGATACGCCTCGACCTCGTCGACAAGCGCGTGCAGGCGGGAGTGCTCGTCTTCCAGTTGGGGCACGTACAGCACGCTGCGCCCGTCACGGGGGAACGCGAGACCGAGTGGGCGCTCGGTCTGGATGAACGCGAATCCCGTCAGGTAAAACACCTGGGTCGGGCTGAAGAGGCACAGACCGCCGAGGTCGCGACGGCCGAGGGCCTCGCGCACTCGCGCCTGGCGCCGCCGCGTCTCGTCCGCACTGATCGTCAACACGATCGTCCACCTCGCCCGCGTCTTCGCAACACGCCGGGATTCGGCGGGGCCGCGCCCGCGCCGTCACGTGGTGGTTCGCCGCGCCCCCGAGACCCTCCCGCCGCACCAGAGGGGCCCGCTTCCCGCGGCGCGAACGGTTAGGTGATCGTCAAAAGGGGGGAATTTCCATGGGCGTACTCATCGGCATCATCATCATCGTCGCCCTCTTGTATTGGAGCGGCGTGAAGATCGTCCGCGAATATCAGCGTCTCGTCGTGTTCCGCCTCGGCCGCAGCATCGGAGCCAAGGGCCCGGGCATCGTCTACCTGATCCCCATCGTCGACCGGGGTGTCTGGGGAGACCTCCGAGAGCTCTTTCTTGAGATCCCCGCGCAGACCTGTATCACCAAGGACAACGCGCCGATCTCGATCGACTTCCTCATTTACTACAAGGTCATCGACCCCGCGCTCAGCATTATCCAGGTCGGCAACTTTGCCGGCGCCGCGCAGGGCATCGCGATGACCACGCTCCGGGCCGTCATCGGCGATATCAGCCTCGACGACGTGCTCGCGAAGCGCGAAGAGATCAACCGGCTGATGCAGGCCAAGCTCGACGAGGTCACCGAGCGCTGGGGCGTCAAGGTCACGACCGTCGAGATCCGCGAGATCACCCCGCCGAAGGAAGTCCAGGAAGCGATGAACCGGCAGATGTCCGCCGAACGGACCCGGCGCGCGCTGGTCACCGAGGCGGACGGCAAGAAGCAGGCGGCGATCACGATCGCGGAGGGCGAGAAGCAGTCGAAGATTCTGAGCGCCGAAGGCGACCGCCAGTCGGCGATTCTCCGCGCCGAAGGGTTCTCGCTCGCGCTCAACCAGATCTTCTCCGTCGCCAAGAACGTCGACCTCAACACGATGAGCCTGCAGTATCTCGACACGCTCAAGTCGCTCGGCCAAGGCCCCGCGACGAAGTTCATCTTCCCCATGGAGTTCACGCGCCTGCTCCAGCCGTTCCTGGACGTGCGCGGCGGGCCCGCCGCGCCTCCGCGCGCGCCCGATCAAGACAAGTAACGGGGACGTCCGGTCTCGCGCCGCGCGGTCGAGCGCGCGGCGCGGACCGGACGTCAGACGACGGGCTCGCGGGCCGCGAGCCCCCGGAACTGAGGGTCGAGCGCGTCCCGAAGCCCGTCGCCGCATAGGTTCACCCCCAGCACCGTGAGCGCCAGCGCCGCGCCCGGAAAGATCGCCATCCAGGGGGCGACCCCGAGCGCGCGCGTGGCGTCGAGCAGCATCCGCCCCCACGACGGCAGCGGAGGCTGCGTCCCCACGCCGAGAAAGCTGAGCGACGCTTCCGCCAGCACGGCCCCGCTGAACGTCGTCGTGGCCTGGATGATCAGGAGCGGCACGACCTGCGGCATCACGTGCTGCCACAACACGCGCGCCTCGGTCGCCCCGAGCGCGCGCGCCGCGAGCACGAATTCGTTGGTGACCACGATGAGCGCCTGCGCCCGTGTCTGCCGCCAGAACACGGGGACGAGCCCGATGCCGATGGCGATCATCGCCTGCTTGTACCCGGTCCCGAGCACCGCGATGATCGCGAGCGCGAGCAGAATCGCCGGAAACGCCATGAGGCCATCCATCACGGCGCCGAGCACCCGCGCCGGCCACCGCCGCCATCGCACGGCGACCATCGCCAGCGGCACGCCGGCCGCGAGCCCGATCGCGACCGCGACGAGCCCAACCTCGAACGCGATCGCGCCGCCGCCCAGCACCCGCGCCAAGACGTCGCGGCCGAGGTCGTCGGTGCCGAACACGTGCGCCGCGCTCGGCGGCTCCAGACGCTGCGCGACCGCGATGCGCACGTCGTCGCCGCCCCCCCACAGCACCTGATACACGACGCCGGCGAGCACGAGCCCGAGCAGCACGAGCCCGGCCCGAAGCGGCCGGTTCCGGCGGCGGGTCATTCGACGGTCACGCGGGGATCGAGGGCCCCGTAGAGCAGATCGACGAGCACGTTCAGGAGACAGACGAGCGCGGCCAGCACCACGACGGCGCCCTGGACGACCGGCAGGTCCCGCGCGAAGATGCCCTGCAGCACCAAGCGGCCGATGCCGGGAAGCCCGAAGACTTGCTCGACGACAATCGCACCGCCGAGCAGAAATCCCACCTGCAGCCCCGCGACCGTCACCACCGGGATCAGCGCGTTGCGCAGGACGTGGCCGAAGAGCACGGCCCGCTCGCCGAGCCCCTTGCCCCGGGCGGTTCGCACGTACTCGCGTCCGAGCTCCTCGAGCGCGGCGCCGCGGACGAAGCGCATCAGCTGCGCCGCCCGCGCGGCCCCGAGCGTGACCGCCGGCAGCACCAGGTGCGCCGCCCACGCGCCGAGACCGGCGCGGAGCGGCGCGTACCCCTGCAGCGGGAACCACCGCACGGACACGCTGAACGCGAGCAGGAGCAGGATCCCGAGCCAGAAGTTAGGCACCGCAAGCCCGAGCTGCGTCCCCGCCAGGACGCCGAGGTCGAGCGGCGACCACGCGCGGGCCGCCGCGAGCAGCCCGAGCGGGAGCGCCACCACGACGGTCACCACCAGCGCCGCCGCCGCGAGCGACAGCGTCACCGGCAGCCGCTCCGCGATCAGCCTCGCGACCGGCGCGTGGTACTGATACGAGGTGCCCAGGTGCCCCGTCGCGAGCCCGCCGAGCCACAACGCGTACTGCGTCCAGATCGGCCGGTCCTCTCCCAGCTGATGGCGCAGCACGGTGAGTTCCGCGGGAGAGGCGTCGAGCCCGAGCATCAGGACGGCGGGATCTCCCGGCACGACGCGGAGGAGGACGAACGCGATCGTCGCGGTCATGACGACCGTGGGAATCAGGGTGAGCAGGCGGGCCGCGCGCATCGCGCGGGGTTACTTGGTCGTGGTGCGAAGATCGTACGTATCGATCGCGTACATCTCCTTGACGTTGCGCACGCCGGTCCGCGTAATGATCCGATCCTCCGGCTCGCCGAGGAACACCATCATCGCGTCCTGGGTCATCTGCCGGAGCGCCTCCGCGTAAATGCGCTTCCGGAGATCCTCGCGGAGGGTGAACCGGCCCGCGTCGAGGAGCGCGACCACCTGCGGGTTGTTGTACTGCACGTAGTTCTGCGCCGGGTCGCCGTAGCCAGCGAGGCGGCCGTCGGGATCGAGCTTGCCCGTGTGGCCGATGATCGTCAGGTCGAAGTCGTGCGGTCCGGTATAGACCCGGGACAGCCAGTACCCGAACTCCACGACGCGAATCTTCGCCTGGATGCCGACCTGGGCGAGCATCGCCTGCACGAGCTCTCCGGCCTTGATGTGCGCCGCGTACGGCTGCGGCAGCACGAGATCGAGCGACAGGTCGACCCCTGCCCCCGCCTCGGCCAGGAGCTGCTTGGCCTTCGTCGGGTTGTACGGGTACGGATCGCCGAGGTCGACGTAATACGGGCTCAGGACGTCCATGAACTCGGCGACCGGCGTCGATCCCGCCCCGTAGGCCGTCTGCAGCACCGTCTTCCGGTCGATCGCATACCAGAGCGCCTGCCGCGCGCGCACGTCGTTCCAGGGCTTCCGGGCGTTGTTGATCGCCACCACGTTTACGGTCGCGTTCTGCCGCGGCACGATCGTTACGCGCGGATCGTGCGCGAGCTGGGGCACCTCCAGCGGATCGACGGCGTCGACCACGTCGAACTGGCCGCTGAGCAATCCGGCGGTCTTCACCGCGTCCTCCGTCACGAACTGGAACGTCACGCCGTCGAGCGCGGGCTCGCCCCGGATGAAATAGCCATCGAAGCGTCCGAGCTGCAGCGCGCTGTCGCGCGTCCAGCTCACCAGCTGAAACGGACCGGTCCCGATGGGGTGGCTGCTGAAGTCGTTGCCGGACGCGATCGCGTTCGCCGGGAGGATCGCGCCCCAGCCCTGCCCGAGGGCGGCGAGGAACGGCGCGAACGGCTGCTGCAGCACGAACCGCACCGTCAGCGGATCGACCACCTCCACGCGGGCGATCGCGGAAAAATCGCCGCGCTTCGGGGAGGCGGTCTTGGGGTCGAGAATCCGGTTAAACGTCGCGGCCACGTCACCGGCGTCGAGGGTCTTGCCGTTCTGGAACCGGACGTTCGGCTTGAGCTTGAACGTCCACTGGGTGCCGTCGGCCGACATCGTCCACGACGCGGCGAGATCCGGCACGAGCACGCCGTGCGCGTCCGGCTCGACGAGCGTGTCGTACAGGCTCTTCATCACCTGAAACGAGAGGGTGGCGGACGTCCGCTGCGGGTCGAGCGAGTCGGGTCCGCCGGAGAGCGCGAACAACAGCATGCCGCCTCGCCCCGCCGCGTGCGGCGGCGCCGCGAGCGCCAGGGAGGATGCCAGCAGGAGCACCGCCACGAGACGCGCGGTCACGACGGGGACCCTCCGGCCGGTACGACATCCATGCGGGTACGCCTCCCCCACGGCCGGATCGCCGCCCCGGCCGCGGCATCATCATGCACGGGCGCAATCCCCGCGTCCACGAGGATCACGTTAACGGTCGATAAACACTTCGGCCCGCGGACGCGCTACAGCACCGCCTCGTGCGTCTCGGCGTTGAACAGGTGCATCTTCGCCGTGTCCATCATCACCTGGGTGGTCTGTCCCATCCTGGCCTGGCTGCGCGCGTCGACCCGGGCGACGAGGCTGTGCTTGCCGGCGGTCAGATACAGAATGATGTCGGATCCGAGCGGCTCGTGCACGTCGACCGTCGACGTGAACACGGCGCCGTTCACGATCGACTGGTGGAAGGCCACGTCGTGGATGTCCTCGGGACGGATGCCGAAGATGATCGGCTTCCCGGCCAGCGGCGCGACCTTCGGCGCGTCGGCCGCAGGAACCTCGGCGCGGAAGACGTCGGCGTCCACGATGAGCTTCCCGTCCTGCTGGATGAGCGTGGCCTCGAGGAAGTTCATCGCCGGCGATCCGATGAACCCGGCCACGAACAGGTTGGCGGGCCGATCGTACAGGTTCAGCGGGTTGTCCACCTGCTGCACCAGGCCGTCCTTCATGACCACGATGCTGTCGCCCATCGTCATCGCCTCGACCTGGTCGTGGGTGACGTAGACCGTCGTGGTTTGGAGCCGCGCGTGGAGCTTCTTGATCTCGGCGCGGGTCTGCACGCGCAGCTTCGCGTCGAGGTTGCTGAGCGGCTCGTCCATGAGGAACACCTGCGGCTCCCGGACGATCGCGCGGCCCAGCGCGACTCGCTGCCGCTGTCCGCCTGAGAGCTGCTTCGGCTTGCGGCCGAGCAGCGCCTGGATCCCCAGCATCTCGCCCGCCTCTTTCACCCGCCGGTCGATCTCGGGCCGCGAGTACTTGCGGAGGCGCAGGCCGAACGCCATGTTGTCGTAGACGGTCATGTGCGGATACAGCGCGTAGTTCTGGAACACCATCGCGATGTCGCGGTCCTTCGGCGCCACGTCGTTCACGACGCGGTCCCCAATATAGATGTTGCCGGACGTCGCTTCCTCCAGCCCCGCGATCAGCCGCAGGCAGGTCGTCTTGCCGCATCCGGAGGGTCCCACCAGCACCGTAAACTGCTTGTCGGGGATCTCGAGCGAGACGTGGTTCACCGCCACGACGTTGCCGAACTGCTTGACGATCTCCTCCAGCATCACCTTCGCCATTGCATACCTCCCGGACGGCGGACCAGTCTCAGCGCGGCACCGCCGCGCAATGTGAGTTTCCGCCGTCAACACCCGATTCTACGACGCGCCCGGGGCACTCCCCTTGTCCCCGCGAGGCCCCCGGGCCCGTCGTCTTCGGCGAGGGCAGCCTTGGCGAAGCTCCACGGCCTTGTCGCGCAGAACCCGCCGAAGGGCGTCTGTCCCGCCGCCCAGGCGCACCACGGCGGAGCGTCGGAGGCGCGTACGGCGCCGGGAGCTTGCGTGTCAGCGACCGCGGAGCGCCGGGCCAAGGCGCCGCAACTGATCACGCGGCACACCAACCCCCTCCTCTGCGGTCAGTACCTGGATGCAGACGTGGTCGGCACCGGCATCGTGGTGCTCGGCGACCCGCGCCGCAATCGCGTCGACGTCGCCCCACACGACCAGCGCGTCGATCAGGCGGTCGCTGCCCTCGCCGGCCAGATCGTGGTCGGTGAATCCCAGGCTCCGGAGGTTGGCGACATAGTTTGACAGGCGAAGGTAGAACGCCACGGTCCGGCGCGCCACCGCGCGCGCCCGGGATGGGTTCGTCTCGAGCACGACCTTCTGCTCCGGCGCAAGCAGCGGGCCGGGCCCGAGCAGTTGCCGCGCACGGCGCGTGTGCTCCGGCGGCACGAGGTAGGGATGCGCGCCCGCGGTGCGCCGGCCGGCGAGCCGGAGGACGCGTGGCCCGAGCGCCGCGAGCGCCGTGTGCTCCGCCGGGACGCCTCCCGCGGTCAGGACGTCGAGGTACTCGTTCAGCCGGTCGTACGGACTTGCGTACTCGGCAGTGGCCTCTCGGTGGCCCACGCCGACGCCGACCAGCAGCCGGTCGGGATACGCCGCGTTGACTCGTAGGTACGACGAGGCGACCTCGGCAGCCGGCGCCGTCCACATGTTGATGATCCCCGTCGCGAACGCGAGCCGGCGGCTTCCGCCGAGCACAGGAGCCGCAGGCACGAGCTGTGCCGGAACGCTTCCCCCGACCCAGAGCGCCCCGTAGCCGCTCCGTTCGAGCTCGGCCGCCAGGTCAGCGACCTCCGCATCCGACAACCCCACCAGCTGCCTCAGACCGACCCACACCCCGATTCGGCCCAGTTCCACCCGCATCTCGCCACCCTCGCGTCATGATGCTGTCGTGTGTCGATCGCTGCACCCTTGATGCGCCAGCTGTTCTTGGGTCCCTCCTTCGAGACCGGCGATCGCCGCGGACGCGCTTAGGACACGACGCCGCGCTTCACCGCGTCGATCGCCGCGACCGGGGTCGGATCGATGCCCCGGCGGTACGCGAGATAGACGCTCGCAAGGTCACCGAGGAGCACCAGCGACAGCACCCGGGCGAGCATCCCCTCGCCGCGGGCGCGGACCTCGCACACGTCGGCCGCCCGGCGGAGCGCGGTCTCCTGCGTGACCCGGATGCGCCGGAGATCCGCGGGACCCTCGCTTCCGCTGAGCAGGACCACGGCGGCGAGCCGGCCCGCGAGATCGGCCGGCAGACCCCAGCCCACGACCTCGTTGTGGGTCAGCTCGGGAAACGCGTCCCACAGCGCGAGCGTCTTCGCGTTCTCGTTCAGCTGAGTCTTCCAGCGGCGCGCGGCGGGAGCCACGTCCGGCGACCCCGCGTAGACCGCGGGAATCCGGTCCGCCCACCGCCGGGCGAGATCCTTCGCAAGGTTGTCAGCGGCCGGGACGTCTGGACCCGCTTCCCGGGCGACCGCGTCCAGCACGGCGACGGCCTCGTCGACCTCACGATCGACGGGCGGCACCATGCCCCACGCGGCCAGCGCCGCGAGCATCGGCGCGAGGAGGTACGCGAGCGCGGCGCGCGGCTGCAGGCCGCCCCGCACGCTGAGCACGGTCCCGTGCCGGCCCGCGAGCGCCGCGAGCCGCCCGCCTGACGTAATCGCCACGAGTCGTGCCCCGGCACGGAGCGCGGCGTCCGCGGCGTCCAGCGTCTCGCCG
>CAWBBU010000019.1:0-17649 GCA_963787105.1 uncultured Bacillota bacterium | reverse complement strand
GCGGCGGGACCACGCTGACGCTGTCGGGGGTGCTCGGCGGTGCCGGCGGCTTGATCCTGAACGGCGCGGGGACGTTGATCCTGTCGAACGCCGCCGACACCTACACGGGCGGGACCACGGTTACGGCGGGGACGCTGAGCGTGGGAGCCGACGGCGATCTGGGCGCCGCGGCGAACGCGGTGACGTTGAACGGCGGCACGCTCGCGACCACAGGGACATTTGCGTCGGCCCGCGCGGTCACGCTCGGCGGCGGAGTCACTCCAGTCCCAGCGGCGGCACCACGCTGACGCTGTCGGGGCGCTCGGCGGTGCCGGCGGCCTGATCCTCGAACGGCGCGGGGACGTTGATCCTGTCGAACGCCGCCAACACCTATACGGGCGGGACCACGGTCACGGCCGGGACGCTGAGCGTGGGAGCCAATGGCGACCGAGGTGCCGCGGCGAACGCGGTGACGCTGAACGGCGGCATGTTCCAGACTAGCGCGACGCTCGCGATGGCCCGTGCGGTCACGCTCGGCGGCGGCGGGCTGAGTCCGAAAGCGGCACGCGCTGTCGCTGTCGGGGGTGCTCAGCGGAGGCGGCGGGCTGACGCTCAACGGGGCCGGGACAGTGATCCTCTCCAACGCCGGGGTAACACCTACACCGGCGGCGACACGATCGCGAGCGGCACCCTGAGCGTCGGTGCGGACGCCGATCTGGCCGCGGTGGCGAATGCGGTGGCGCTGACCGGAGGCGTGCTTGCGACGACGGGGACGTTCACCTCCGCGCGTGGGGTGACTCTGGGCGGGCGGGTGTCCAGTCCGAGCGCAGCGACGACGCTGACCCTCTGGGCGTGCTCAGCGGCGCCGGCGGCTTCACGCTCAACGGCCCCGGGACGCTTGTGCTGTCGAATGCCGCCAACACCTACACGGGCGGCACCACGCTGGCGGCCGGGACGCCGAGCGTCGGGGCCGACGGCGATTTGGGTGCCGTGGCGAACACCGTGACCATGAACGGCGGGGCGCTCGCCACGACGGGGACGTTCACATCGGCACGGACCGTGATGGTGGGCGCGGGCGGCGGCGCATTCCTGCCCGGTATTGGGACCACGCTCACACTGTCGGGGACGATGAACGGCACCGGCGCCCTGGCGCTGACCGGGGCGGGCACGGTGCTCCTGACCGGCACCGCCGGCGGCGCCACCGGGACTTTCACGGTGACGAGCGGGACGCTGGAAGTGGGTAGCGCCGCGACTCCCGGCGTGACGTACGGCGGCAACGTCGTGGTGCAGGGCGGCGGCACGCTGGCGGGACACGGGACGGTCGGCGGCACGGTCACGAGCAGCGGGAACGTGGCGCCGGGCGGGACGATCGGGACGCTGACGGTGTCCGGCGATTATGCGCAGGCGGCGGGTGGCACCCTGACACTCGAGACCAATCCGGCGACCGCGAGTGAGTTGGTCGTGACCGGGTCCGCGTCGCTCGCGGGGACGCTGGCGCTCACCCTCGACGCGGGTACCTACGTCGCGGCGACGGAGTACACGCTCGTGACCGCGGCGGGGGGCGTGACCGGGACGTTCGGGACGCTGACGCTCAGCGGGGCGAGCCTTGGGGCGCTGACCCCCGAATTGACCTATCAGGCGAACGCGGTGGAGCTGACGCTACTCCCGCCGGTCTGCAGCGGCAGTCCGGTGCTGGACTGCGAGGTGTCTCCGAACAGCAGCGCGCAGTGGTCGACTCAGATCACGGCCACGACGGTGAATGTCAATACTCAGAATCCGAACAACGGGACGCTGGTGCTGACCACGACAAACAACCAGCAGACGACCACGGACGTCATCGCGGGGACGCTGAGCGTGAGCGATCCCGGCAACCTCGGGTCGGCAACGGGCGCGCTGACGCTCGGCGGCATGCAGACCGGCGGCGGCGCGACCAACGGCACCCTCTTGATGACGGCGGGTTCACTGGGCGGGGAGGTCCGGCCGCGGCGGCCGGGCGGGACGCTGCTCGTGGCGCCCGGCAAGTCGGCACGCTGTCCGGGGCGGTTATCGACGCCTCCGGACTGACCGTCGGCAGCCCCAGCGGCGACCGGGATGCTGACCCTGTCCGGGATGGTCAGCGGCGCGGGCGGCGTGACGTCGACGGCGGCACGCTGGTGCTCAGCGGCGCGAACACGTACCTCGGGCGGCACCACGGTCAACGCCGGGACGCTCAGCGTGAGCGGCGACGGCAACCTCGGCGACGGCCTCCGGCGGTGTGACGGTCAACGGGGGGACGCTCGAGACCACGGCTACGTTGGTCTCGGCCCGCGGGTCACGCTCGGCGGCGGCACCATCGCCCGAACGCTGCACGACGCTCACGCTCGCGGGCGTCCTGGGCGGGACGGGAGCTCTGATTCTGAACGGTGCGGGCACGCTGGTGCTCTCAGGCGCGAACACATTCACGGGTGGCGTGACGCTGACCGCGGGGACGCTCAGCGTCGGGGCCGATGCGAACCTCGGCAACGTGGCCAACGCGGTGGCTCTCAACGGCGGGACGCTCGAGAGCGCCGCGACGTTCGTCTCGGCCCGGAGCGTTACGCTTGGTGGCGGCGCGATCAGCCCGAACGCGGGCACGACCCTCACGTTGTCCGGCGTGCTGACGGGGGCAGGCGGACTGTTCGTGACCGGGGCCGGGACGCTGGTGCTCGCGAACGCGGGCAACAACTTCACCGGCGGCGTCACGCTGACCGGCGGTACCCTGACGTGGGGGCCGACAGCAACCTCGGCGACCCGGCGAACGGGGTGACCTTGAACGCGGCGACGCTCGCGATCAACAACGGCGGTTTCGGGACATCGGCCCGGACGGTCGTGCTCAACGGCGGCGGCACGCTCGACAACCAGGGCAACGCGGTGACGTTCTCGGGGGTTATCTCCGGCAGCGGCGGCCTTACGGCCGCGGGGTTGGGAACCACCACGCTCGGGGGACGAACACCTACACCGGCGGCACGACGGTGACGGGCGGCACCCTGAGCGTCGGCAGCGACGCAAACCTCGGCGCCGCCGGCGGGCTCACGCTGAACGGCGGGACGTCGCGATCAATAACCCCGGCTTCGGGACGTCGGCCGGGCGATCGCGCTCAACGGCGGCGGCACGCTCGACAACGGCGGCAACTCGGTGACGTTCTCGGGAACGATCTCCGGCAGCGGCGGCCTCACCGCCGCGGGGGCGGGGATACCACGCTCGGGGGGATGAACACCTACACCGGCGGTACGACGGTGACGGGCGGCACCCTAAGCGTGAGCAGCGACGCCAACCTCGGCGTTCCCGCGGGGGGCCTGGTGTTGAACGCCGGGACGCTCGCGGCGACGGCCCCGGTCACGTCAACCCGCGCGATCACGCTCAACGGCGGGGGCACGCTCGACAACGGCGGCAACGCGGCGACGTTCTCGGGCGCGATCTCGGGCACTGGCGGGTTGACCGCGACGGGGGCGGGGACGACCACGCTCAGCGGGACCAACTCCTATACCGGCGGGACCACGCTCGCAGGCGCGACGGTGAGCATCGGCGCCGACGCGAACCTCGGTGCGGCGGCCGGCGGGGTCACGTTCAACGCCGGGACGCTGGCCACCACGGGGACCTTCACATCCGCCCGGATCTACACGACGGGGGGCGGCGGCGGGGCGTTTGTTCCGAGTGGTGGAACCATGCTGACGCTGTCGGGGACCTTGACCGGGGCCGGTGCCCTGGCGCTCACGGGCCCGGGAACGGTGCTGCTGACGGGCAATGCCGGCGGCGCCACGGGCACGTTCACCGTGATGAGCGGCACCCTGGAGGTCGGGAGTGCCGCGATCCCCGGGGTGACCTATGGCGGGAACGTCGCGGTACAGGCGGGCGGGACCCTGGCAGGGCATGGGACGGTCGCCGGCACCGTGACGAACGGCGGGACGGTCGCGCCCGGAGGCACGATCGGCACGCTCTCGGTGTCGGGGAACTACACGCAGGGTGCGGGGGAATACACTGGCGATTGAGGCCAATCCCGCGACGGCCAGCGAGCTGGTCGTGACCGGATCGGCCGCACTCGGCGGGACCCTGGCGCTGACGTTCGATGCGGGCACGTACGCGGCGGGAACCGCCTACACGCTTGTCACGGCGGCCGGAGGGGTCACCGGGACGTTCGGGATGCTGACGGAAGGCGGGACGAACCTCGGCGCCTTGACGCCCGAACTGACCTACCAGGCGAACGAGGTGGACGTGACGCTCGCGGCGACCTGCAGCGGTGATCCCGTGTTGGATTGTGAGGTGCTCCCGAACGAGACGGTGTCGTGGTCAACGCAGATCACGGCGACGACGGTGAACGTCAACAGCCAGAGCCCCTACACCGGAACGCTGGTGCTGACCACGGCCAACAACCAGCAGACGAGCACCAACGTGATCGCGGGCACGCTGAGCGTGAGCGCCGCCGGGAACTTGGGGTCGCCGGCGGGGGCGCTGACGCTCGGCGGGATTCAGACGGGCGGCGGCCCCACGAGCGGGACGCTCTTGACGACGGCCGGGCTGAGCTGGGCGGGAAGCGTGACGACGGCCGGTGCGGGCGGAACACTGCTCGTGAGCACCGGACAGGCGAGCATACTGTCCGGACCCGTCACGAACGCCGCGGGGCTCACGGTCGGGGACGGCGGCGACCTCGGCACGCTCACGCTGTCGGGGAGCATCACCGGGGGCGGCGGGGTTGCGGTGGGCGGCGGGACGCTGATCTGAGCGGCGTGAGCACGTATGCCGGCGGGACAACGATCAACGCGGGTACGCTTGTGGTTGGGGCCGACGCGACGGGCAGCATTCTCGGGCCCGTCACCGTGAACGGCGGTGCACGCTCGAGGGCTATGGCACGATTGCTGGGGCCCTCGCGAATCCTGCGGGGACGGTGCGGCCGGGTGGCGGCAGCGGCCGCATCGGCACGCTGACGGTCACGGGGGGCTACACGCAGGGATCGGGCGGCACGCTCGGCGCCGAAGCGTCGCCGAATACGGCGAGCCAGTTGAGCGTCGGAGGTGCGGCGGCGCTGGCCGGGACCTTGACGTTGGCCTTCGACCCCGGCGTGTATACCCCGGTTCAGTACACGCTCTTGAATGCCGCCGGCGGGCTCAGCGGCACGTTCGCGACCGTGAACGCGAGCGGCAACCTGTTCGTGCAGTACACGCTCGGCTATACCGCCGACGCGCTCGTGCTGACGATCACGGGCAGCGCGGCGTTTGGGACCTTCGCCCTGACGCCGAATCAGATGGAGATCGGGCGCATTCTCGACGCGGCGCTCCCGATGGCGAGCGGGGATCTCGCGACGGTGCTCACCGCGCTGTCGGCGCTGTCGACGCCGGACCAAGTGCGTGCCGCGATGGACGCGCTGACCGGCGTGATCTTTGCGAACCAGCCGACGCTGACCGCGCAGGACGCGTGGACGGCAATGGACGTGGTGTTCCAGCATCTGAGCGACGTCGAGGGCGGTACCACCGCGGGAACGCCCGCGCTGACGGCGTTCGCGCCGGGCCTCTCCGGCCAGGCCGGTCCGGTGACGTGGGATGGTGCTGCACCGGGCGATCCCACCGGGTGGCTGACCCCACTCACCAGCACGCAGACGCTGCAGGGCACGGCGAACGCGCCGGGATATAGCAGTCAGACCACCGGCGTGCTGCTGGGCTACGACCGCACCGCCGGTCCGAACCTGACCTGGGGCTACATGGCGGGGACGTGGCAGTCGGCGCTCACGCTCTCGAACGGAAGCGGGAGCACCAGCAACACGACCACCGTCCTCGCGGCCACCTACGGCGCGTACACCGCCGGCGCGTTCGAGGCGCGCGGTCTGCTCGGATACGGGATCAACGATATTCAGACGACCCGGCAGATCGACTTCGGCAGCATCGCCCGCACCGCGACGGCGTCTGGAACCGGCAACGAGCTCACGGCCGCGCTCTCGGCCGACTACCGGATTCAGTCAGGGGCGCTGCTTGTGCGGCCGACCGTCGGGCTCCAGTACGTGCACGTCAACGAGCCCGCGCTCAATGAGTCGGGCGCGGGGGCGCTGGATCTCGACGTCAGTGCCAGCAGTGCGGATTGGCTCCAGGCCCTCGCCGGCGTCCGGCTCGACTACGCGCAGACCACGGCCGCAGGGACGCAGATTACCTATACGCTGCACGCGGAGTACACGACGCTGCTCAGTGAGCCCGTGCCGCAGATCCAGTCCATCCTGGTCGGGGCCGCGGCACTCGGGCCCTTCACCACCGCCGGCATCGCGGCCGCGCCCAACGCCGTCGGGGCGGGGTTCCGGATCACGTTCCACGCGTCCGATCGGTACGATTTCTACGCCGCCTATGACGCCGCGTGGAGCAGCAACGAGACCAATCAGACGTTCAGCGCCGGTCTCCTCGTCCATTTCTGATCGACGCCGTCCCTCCGCTCCGGGCGCTCGGGCCGTCACGCGTGCTGATGCCGGTGCCTTCGCGCGGGGCGCGCTTACAGCATTGGCAGCGAGCGAGGACGAGGCCCGCGGGGGAAGGCGTGGTCGATCCGGGCGAGTTCCTTCGCCGTGAGCCGCAGATCCCCGGCGCCGGCGTTTTCCGCGGTGTGGTCGGGGCGCGAGGCTTTCGGAATCGCGAACACGGCGGCGTGCCGAACTAAGAAGCGCAGCGCGACCTGACGTGGGGTGGCGCCGTGGGCGTCGGCGATCTCCTGAAGGACGCGTCCTCCCGCGGTCCGAGGCCCGGGAAAGCGATCCTGCCCGAACGGACTGTAGGCGACCACCGCCATGCGATGCTGTTCGCACCATGGGATCACGGCGTGCTCGACCGCACGCTCGTGTAGGTGATAGAGGACCTGGTTGCAGACGCAGCGGTCTCCTGAAGCGATCGCGTGGAGCTCTTCGAGATCGGGGACGTCGAAGTTGCTCACACCCCAGGCGAGAATTTTTCCCTCATGCAGGAGCTGCTCGAAGGCCGCGACGGTTTCCTCGAGCGGAGCATCGCCGCGCCAGTGCAAGAGATAGACGTCTAGCCGGTCGGTGTTGAGGCGCGCCAGCGACTTTTCGCACGCTGACAGGGTGCCGCGCCGAGTGGCATGATTCGGGAGGACTTTGGAGACGAGGAAGACCTCGTCGCGCCGCCCGGCGATCGCGTCCGCAATCAATTTCTCGGAAGCGCCCGACCCGTACATCTCCGCGGTATCGATGTGCGTCATCCCAAGGTCAAGGCCGCGGCGGAGTGCCGCGATCGCGGCGGTGCGGTCTCCGTCCTCGATGTTCCAGGTCCCTTGACCGATCACGGGGACTTCGCGAGGCATGGGGCCAAAGGTGCGCTGTTCCATGTTAGGCGCGCGAGACCCGGTGCGCAGCGAGCCGCGCATTGCACTCGCGGGTTCCCTCGCGACCCGCGGGGTTGAGGGGCCGCGTCGACGCGCCCCGGTCGGAGCGGGATGGTCCCGGTGTGGCCTCCCCGTCCACTCGGGACAGGGGATGGGGCTGCTGACTGTCGCGCATCACGTGTACCTCTTCCGTCCCGTCGTAGAGCGCTGGCCGCGCGCAGAGGGCGGGTTCTCGATGCATCGTCCACCTCCTCCTCCTCGAGGCACTGGCCCGCCATCACGCGCGCGTATGCGCGGGTGCTCGTCCGCGAATCTTTTGTGGGTTTCGAGGCTGCTCAAGCGGGTAACTATACACGTGGTACCGAGACTTGATTGTGAGGTCCATGGGGGGAGCCGGAGTCGTCTTGGACGAGCCGAGATATACGGTAGATCATGAGGAGATTCGACGGTGGGTAGAGCGGCGCGGCGGCAGGCCGGCGGCGCTCGGGAGACTCGGACGCCGGATTACCGGGCTTCGCGTCGATTTTCCCGAGTACCGCATCAAGGCCGCCCTGCGGCTCATCACGTGGGACGGGTTTTTCCGTGCGTTCGAAGCCTCCCGTTGGGGATTCGTGTACGAAGAGGAAACCGCACCGGGGCACCTCAGCCATTTCTATCGGTTCGTCGAACGCGATGGTCGCGAACGCGCGGAACAGCGCATACTCCCCGCCTCCGCACCTGATCCCGAGTGCGATCAGCAGCCCTAACGGCATTCATGACGTCATGCAGACAGGCGCGGGCCGTCCCTGCGGTCGCGCGCTCGTGAGCAGGACTGAGCGGACGCGCTGACGTCGCGGTGTCACACAAGAACGCTCGGTGACATGTTCGGTCCCGCAGCATGCCGCCCCAACGTATCTCGGCTTCGTGTCTCGTGTCGTCCCAACTGGCGTAGAACGAGGCCTTGCGCCAGGCTGAAATGCCGTCCCGGCGTTTCGCGCGGGCATCAGCGGGTATCGAATCAGCGAGAGTCGGCTGTTCAGGAAACGCGCCGCGGGCAGGCCGGTGAGACTCACGGCTCGGTCGCGGAACACGCCGGCGACCACCGTGCCGAATGCCGATCGATGCTGGGGCCGCGCTCCGAGTGGAAAGGAGGTGGGACGATCATGTTTCTGATTCTGCTGTGGCTGCTGGGGGCTCCGCTGGGTCTGATCCTGATTCTCTTTCTGATCGGTGTCGGGCGGTGAGGGATCCCGCGCGGTAGCGCCAGTGCCAGTGCTCGCGGTTCGGGGCGGCCCACGCGGCGTCCAGGGCGCGCCACAGGATCATTGAGGCGACGATCCGAGTTTGCGCTGGCGGACTCCGCGGGCGGCTGAGTTTTGCTGGTCCCGGTGTCTCCGGTGTTTGGTATCGGTTGGGTCACGGGTAAAAGCGACCCGAGTTGGGGGACACGCTAAGCCAAAATCCTGGGGACCGGGTCAATGCTGTGAGTCAGGATATCATTCCGCCGGACGACGATGCGCATCCGTCGAACGCGGTCGCGGACGACGCGGCGCGTGGGGAGCGAAGGAAGAGTCCTCGTCCATCGGACGCCGAAATCGCCGAATTGTTCACGCGCTTCCACACGACTCGTGACGCGTCGACTCGCGACGCGCTGATCTTGGCGCACCAACACCTTCCCACGTATTTCGCCCGGCGCTTTCACGACCGTGGCGAACCGCTCGACGACCTGATCCAGGTCGCACAGATCGGCCTCATCAGCGCTGTCGATCGGTTTGATCCCGCTCGTGGCGTGCGCTTCGGTACGTACGCGGCCGCGACGATCATCGGCGAGCTGCGGCGATATTTTCGGGACAAGGTATGGGCGATCCACATTCCGCGCCGGCACCGCGAGGTCAACTATCGTCTGATGCAGGCGGTAGAGCAGCTGCGGCAGACATTGGGCCGGTCGCCCAGCGTCGAGGAGCTCGCCCGTCATACGGGTATTCCATTTGACGTGGCCAACGAAGCGCTGGCCGCATCCCATGCGTACGCTCCTATGTCCCTTGACGAGGAGCAGCCGGATGGCGCGCAGGAGGATTCGGTTCAGCGGTTGGACCTGATCGGTACCGAAGATGAAAACATTGCGCGCATGCATGACGTTCTGGCGCTGAAAAGTGCTTGGACTCACCTCTCGGAGCGTGAACGGGCGGTGCTGATCATGCGCTTCCAGGAAGGGCTCGCGCAACAGACCGTCGCGGAGCGGATTCACGTCTCCCAGATGCACGTCTCCCGGATAGAGCGCGCCGCGCTGCAGCGGTTGCACGAACTCATGACGCGTGACTGATCCCGCCTCCGGCACAACTCCGTGACGTTCAAGCGCGCCTACCACAACTCGGCCGCCGCCGCGCCGTGCTGCTATGCCGCATCGTCCTGTTAGCGCCGGATTCTTGGGTCGTCGAGACCATCCTCTGGCCGAGGCTCCGCCCGCGTCGGTTTGATCCGTCGGTGCGGTCGACCGCGTTCGTCCAGCTCCTCGACCCGCGCCGCGTGTTTGATCGCCCATCATACGGGAAACACCCAGAGCGCGGGCTCGAAGGCCGCGGATGCGCGGATGATGCGCGGGACGCGGCGGCCGGGTCAGCGATGAAAAAAGGGAGGATGCGACTCATGCCACGACGTGCCACACGAGGTACAGCGACGACCGCGCGCCGCGCGGGAGGGAACACCACCACCGCACGGACAAGTCGCCGGCAACCCGCGAAGCCGCGGAACCAGGCCAGCCACAAGCTCGGATCGCTACGCGATCTCTATGTCGATGAGCTCAAGGACCTGTACAGCGCGGAGCAGCAGATTACGAAAGCGCTTCCCAAGGTCATCCGGGCGGCCGAGTCCGAGGAACTCAAAGACGCGCTGCAGCACCACCTCGATGAAACGCTCGAGCAGGTTCGGCGGCTGGAGCAGATCTTTGACCGTCTCGGCACGAGCGGGAAGGGCGAGAAGTGTCACGGCATGGAGGGGGTCTTGGAGGAAGGCGCGGAGATGATCGGCGAGGATGCCGAGCCGTCGGTCAAAGATGCGGGTCTTATCGCCGCGGCGCAGCGGGTTGAACACTATGAGATAGCAGGTTATGGATCGGCCATCGCTCACGCGGATCGTTTGGGAGATCAGGACGCGGTCGGTCTCCTCCGGCAGACGCTCGACGAGGAGAAGAATGCGGATCAGACCCTGACCGAGATCTCCGCTCAGGTGAATGACCAGGCGGCGGCCGACGAATTCAGACGACGAGGCGGACGAGGAGTCGGAGGACGAGTCCGACGATGAGGAATAGAACGCGGCTGAGGTTAAGGCGCTAGTCCGAACGTAGATTGGCCGGGACGAGAACGACGAGAGGGGACTGGAACCGAGAACGGGCTCCAGGTTCCTTCTCGTTGTGCGTCGACCCGGTAAACACGGGAGGTGTGAGCCATGTCCGGTGATGCCAGAACGAGTGCGCCTTCGAAGGTCTCGCGCGTGCCCCGTGCGCTCGCGACGACGACCGACCTGAAACCCGACGCAGCGGCCGCGGTCACGGCGGCGGTGAACCCACTGATCGCGGACGCCTTTGCCCTGTACGTCAAGACGAAGAATTTCCACTGGCACCTGTCGGGACCGCGGTTTCGCGACTATCATCTGCTGTTTGATGAACAGGCCGCGGTGGTGCTCGACTCAATCGATGTGCTCGCCGAGCGCGTGCGCAAGATTGGCGGCCTGACCCTGAAAAGCATCGGGCATATTGCTCGGATGCAGACGATCGCTGATGATGATGATGACTACGTGCCGGCCGACGAGATGATTACTCGCCTTCTCGCAGATAATCGCCGCATGGCGGAGGCGCAGCGAGCTGCGATCGAGGTGTGTGACGATCATGACGACACACCAACCGGCAACATTCTGCAAGAAATCTTAGACCAGACTGAACGACGAATCTGGTTTCTGTTCGAAATCAGCCAGTCCGAACGGTGAACGGGTGCCGGCGGGCATGGCTGAACACGTCCTGAGCGTGACCCTACGAACTCACGGCGCACCATTGACCGCGATCGACGTGCACCTGAGACGTTTTGAACCCGTGGTGGCGGGATACACATATACACGGGTGACGCGGCACACTGGTAAGGCGGCCTTCTCGGTCCCTCCATCGGTCCGGGCCCGAGGGGTGCACGAGTTGAGAGGAGTCGGGGGTGACGGGGAGCATGCGCATCGATGTGATTGAAACGGTCGAGAGTGGCGGCGTGGAGGCCTGGCGCGCGTGGCCGGTGTACTGGAGTGCGGTCTGGGTCGGAGCGCTCTCCACGATCGCCCTGGCGATCGTCTTTGGCTTGGTGTCCGTTGCTGTGGGAGCGCACGTGCTCGGAATCGGCAGCCAGATTACGAATTGGGCAGATGTGTCGCGAGAAGGCGTGGTCTTCGCAGTGTTCGGCGCGTTTCTGTCGGCCGCGCTCGGCGGATGGGTCGCCGGAAAGATCGCCGGTATTCGGCGCGCTGAACCGGCTATGCTGCATGGAGCGATTGCGTGGTTGGTCGCAATTCCGCTTCTGCTTTGCCTGGTCGCGCTGGGAGCCGGGAACGCCTTTGCCGGCTGGTACGGCGGATTGGTGGGCTCCCCAGTATGGATCGACAGCCCCCGGCGCGCTCGTTGACCCCGCCGCCGCCGCGACCGCGCGCAACGGCGCCCTCGCCGCGCTGACGGGCCTGCTGCTGGGGGTGATGGGCAGTGTCATCGGCGGCTGGCTCGCGTCGGGAGAGCCGATGACCTTCGCACACTACCGCAAGAGCGCTGCGGCGCTTCGCGCAGCCCGCTAGACGCCTGGACGGCCGGCTGGCGCTATCCCGTAGCATCGAAGGCGAAAATAACCGCGACCGACGCGTCCCACTTTGGCGCGTCGGTCGCGGCGTCATGTACGTCGAGGATGCCGGCCGCTCATGCGATCGTGGTCACCGGCGCGTTAGCGCAGGCGACATCAGCTGACGGAGTTGTGGCAGCACGTCCGCGCCGTAGCCTCGGAGAAACGCGTCTTGGTCCGGACCGGCCGAATGGAAGATCAGGTGGGTGAATCCTAGCTCGATATACTGTCGCGCGAACGCGACGTGGGCATCCGGATTGTTCGAGATGCAGCCAGTTGCCCGCATCGTGTCGTTCCCGACCGCTTGACCGTTTTCCGCGGACATCTGTTGGTGTGTAAATACGTTCGGAGAACAATGCCGGGATGAAGGTGCCGGCCCAATACGCTTTGAGCGACGCCAGCGCTGCTCTCTCGTCGTTCGCGTACGAGACGTTCAGCTCCACCATCCGGGGCAACCGCGCGGGATCCTTGCCGGCTTCACGCGCGCCCACTTCGAAGCGCTCCAGCAGAGACCGGTATACGTGGGGTGGGTGCCCGCCCACCGTAATCAGGCCGTCCCCGTACCGTCCCGCGACGGCGGCGCTGTTCGGGACCAGCGCTGAGACGTACAGCGGAATGGGGGCTGGCGGGGGCGTGTATAGCTTGGCTTGCTGGGTGCGGTAGTATACCCCGTGGTGTGTGACGCGTTCCCCAGTCCAGAGGGCGCGGATCATCTCGATCGCCTCGATCATCCGGTCCTGCCGCGCCTGATATGCTGGCCATTCGCCGGTGGCCGAGTACTCGTTGAGGGCCTCGCCTGTTCCGACCGCGAGAAACGTTCGGCCCGGCGCGAAGCACGCGACCGTGGCGGCGGCCTGCGCGACGATCGATGGATGATAGCGCAAGATCGGACAGGTCACGCCCGTGCCGATGTGGATGCGCGTGGTTTTGACCGCCGCCGCGCCAAGCCAGGTCCACGCGAATGACGCTTGTCCCTCTTCACTCCACGGGTGAAAATGATCGCTGATATCGATACAGTCAAACCCTACGGACTCCGCCGTCTCCGCCTGTTCCAGCAGTGCCACCGGGGGATATTGTTCCGCTCCCGCCTTCCATCCGAACTGCAGCACGAGTCTCCCTCCTTGGGTCGTCCTTCACGGCGTCGCGCCCCGAGTCGGGCGCTGCCGCCCTCATTGGTTTTTCTCCAGGGGCCGGCGCGGCAAACCGCGGCGGGCCCCTGGCCCCGGCGGCGGGAGGAACTCGCGGGGGCGCGCGGCTGCGGAGCCAGAAATTCCGATCAACCTGGGTATAACCCAACCGAAAATGCCAAGCGCCGCCGGCGAGGTGCACCGCCGACGGCACAGGTGAATCGGCAACGGTCATCAACTGCGCCTAATACGGCCCTCAGAGAGGCCACGGAGGCGGCGGATCATGAACGTGCTGCGGGCGGAGGTTGAGGACACGCCCTCGACTACGATTCTTCATCTGATCGGTGAGATCGACATCACGTCCGTGGCTCTGCTCGATGAACAGCTCTCGCGGTTGATCGGCACGCGCAAGCACATCGTCGTGGACTTCAGCCAGGTGCACTATCTCGATATGTTGGCGATCCACATGCTGCAGGACGCGCACCGTCGGGCATTGGAAGGGGGTCAGCGGATGGCGCTCGTGGGGTCCGATCCCATTGTGCACACCCTGCTGACGATTGTGGAGTTGCACTACCGTGTGCCGCTCTACGACACCCTCTCGAATGCGCTCACGTCGATTGGCGCGGGAGGCGGCGCTGTCCCGTGACGACACTCCGCCTGCTTTTTACGACCGAGCCGACCGTCCTGCGGATCGTCAGAAAGCAGGTCGCGGCTGCCGCGGCCGCGCTTGGCGCGCAGGAGTACGATGTGCGCCGGGTGGAACTCGCCGTCGGCGAAGCGCTGAATAACGCCTACCTTCACGCGTACGATCGCCATCCGGGTCCGCTGGAAGTCGAACTCGCTTTTCAAGACAGCGAATTGGCCGTGGCCGTGCACGACGAAGGTGCCGGGCTCCCATTTGAGCCTGCGTCCGAGCGGCCCGATCGCCGTACTGGAAACGGCTACGGGCTCCATGTGATTAAGCAACTCGTCGACAAACTCGAGATTCAGCACCCGGGTGTCAAAGGGCGCGGGACGTCTGTCCGGCTGGCGGTCAAGCTGGACTAGCGACGCGGTACCCTTCGCGGATTCACACATTTTCACGCCCGCGGATCCGCGGTGCCAAGCAAGATCTCATGCCGCGTGTTCGGCGATCCGGTTACCACCGCGTGCGTTAGGGGCAGCTCCGAGCAGGGCAAATCGATAGAGACGACGAGTAGCCCGGACACCGCCGGGGCGATTCGCGTCATACTCGGGCGTCGGCTCTGACGTCTGTTGCAAAGGAGACCGGACCATGGCAATATTCGGGCCAAAGGTTGCGTCGCTGCAAGAGCTGTTCGTGCAGGAACTCGAGGACTTGTACGACGCCGAACATCAAATCGTGAAGGCGCTACCTAAGGTCATTGATGCGGCGTCTGCACCCGCGCTCAAGGCGGCCCTTGACATGCATTTGGAGCAAACACGCAATCATGTGCGCCGGCTCGAGCAGGTGTTCAATCGACTCGGCGCGCCGGCACGAGAAAAACGCTGTGACGGAATGGCCGGTATTTTGAAGGAGGTCGAAAAGACGCTGCGGGAGGGTCAACCGTCCCCCATTATGGACGCCGCGATCATTGGCGCGGCGCAGCGAGTCGAGCACTACGAGATCGCGGCGTACGGGACCGTGCGGGCGTTTGCCGAGCGGCTCGGCCGGTCTGACGTCGCGCGGGTACTTGAGGAGACGCTCAATGAAGAGAAAGCGGCCGATGCGAAGCTGACCGAAGTGGCGGGACAGATCAATTCGCAGGCAACGGTAGCGGGATTACGGCGCTAGCGGCACGGTAGACGAATTCGATCGGTAGAAGGATCATGCGATGGCCGCGGCGGATGTACCGCCGCGGCCATCGCCTCTTGTGTCGCGGTCGGGTCCCTAAAACACCGCCGGGACGGGTCCCAAAATTCGATCGAACTAGAGCGAGGATGCGATGAGCCCACGCCGCAGCGAGCGATCGGGACGCCCCACCGAGCGGGGACACGCTCGTACGCTCTCGATCGCGGGCCGGCCATGGCAGGTGGTGCTCATCGCGCTGGAAAAAGCCGTCAGCACGATCCTACTCGCCGCCGCCGCGGTCGTGGCGTTTTTTGTTCGTACGCGGCCGGGTGCCAATCCGGTTGAGGTGCTATTCTCGCGTCGCATGGTGCGGGACCCTCACAACCAGTTGGTCCACTGGCTGGCGCTGAAGGTGCCGGCGTTGTCTCCCGACTTGGCACTGATCATCGGCATTGGATTGGTATTTTGGTCCCTACTGTTCGCGGCCGAAACCGTCGGCGTGTGGCTTCGCGCCGCATGGGGCGAGCTGCTCGTCATCGCGGAAACGGCATTGTTTCTTCCGGTCAATGTCTGGCGGCTCGTGCATGACCACCGCGGCCTGGAATGGGTGACCACGCCGATCAATCTGCTCATCCTGGGGTATCTTAGTGCACGCGTATCGCGAGCGCCGCTCCGGCGAGACCAAGCCGCCGCATCGCGGGCGCGCGGCCGCCGATCACGCGACGGACTAAGGGCTGGATGCTGCCGCGCGGTCAATCCCGGCGTGCCTGAGGCGTCGAGACGGCGAGCGCCGCGCGCGCAGATAGAGAGGCCCCCGCGGGGGAAAAGAACCAGCGGCCCGGCGACCGCACGCGCTCCCGGAATCCCGCCACAACAATGCGTTGCGGATGGGGCTAGCGGGACTTCGACCTCTTCGCCGGCACCTTGGCGCCGCGCTTGCGAGCCTCCGACAGCCCGATCGCGATTGCCTGCTTTCGACTCGTGACTTTCTTGCCGCTTCTGCCGCTCTTCAACGTACCTCGCTTTTTCTCGTGGAGAGCGCGGCCGACTTTTTTGCCGGCAGCTTTGCCGTATCGTGCCATTTGTCAGTCGCCCCTTTCAATTCCTCGGCAAGATTCGCGCGGTCGAAGCCGGACATGCACTGATCGGAATCCTATCAGAACTCGAGGTGTGCGCCGCGCGCCCCACGTCGCGGCATCATGCCGTGGGCCGGGAGCGGTCTGATTCTCCGCTTCCGGCCCACGGTAGCCGTACCTTAGTGATTCTGTGAGTGGTCACCCTGCTGTCCGTGGTCCCATGGATACTGGGTTTCCCACCGCTGGTCTGGTTGTGTGTTCCGGTACCGCGTGTTGCTCTTGCACCACTCGTCGTACTGACGTTGGCGGCCCCACTCGCCTTGGGCATTCGCCTGCATATTGCAGTGCGATACATAGCCGCTGTGATACCCATACCAATTCGGTGACGGCGGAAGGACCCACGGTTTCGATGAATCGGCGCTCGCCGGCACACCGCTCAGCCCCACACACGCAATGACAACAAGCATCCACTTCCAAAACATGCATCCACCTCCTCATCGTAGCCCGAGTGCGCGCTCGTGCTCCGTAATGTTATTCCCGCAGTTATCCAGACAAAACCGACGATCGACGACCGCGACTGATGGCGGAACCGCGCGGATCGCGCACCGGGCGGGACACATTCGCCGCGCAAACGGGGATCGTAGGCGGCGACTGCATCCGTGTTTACTAACGCCATTCCGGGGAACTAGTTTACCGTTCAGGTGTCGGCATCCCATTCCGCAGCACATTCCGCCGCTGCGGCCCGCGGGTTACTCCGCCGACTGTAAGGGGGGCCGTGAAGATGGTGCGTACGCCGAAGCCCGGTCGACAGGAGCCGGAACCATCGAAACCCCCCATCTTCGAGGCCGGGAAACGGAATATCGAAAACGATCCCATCGCCGGCGAGCGTGGCGTACGTTCGCAGAGCGAAGGATCACGTGCCAAAGAGAGAGCGTCACGCGTTGAAGCGGACGAAGGGGAGCAGCCGATCGGACGACATAGGGGCGCGGATGCCATCAAGCCGGGCTCCGTACGGAGGGATGAGGCGGATAGGTATCCGTGAGCGCGCCCGGCTCGTACGGAAACTTCAGTCACGGATCGCTGCTCATGGACCGCGGCCTCGATGCCCCGTCGACGGCTGTCGCGGACGACCGCGCTGCGAACCTACTCAATCTCGATAAGCGCGGGAACGCTCGCCGCGGGGAGACGCGCGCCGCTCTCCTTCGAGCGGCTCTATTGGACGCGTCGTTAGACACGATCGTCGGGGTGGTTCCCTCCGCGGTGCTGATGATGACCGGGTACTGGCCGGTGATGGGGTTGTCGCTCGCCATCGTCAATCACGACGGGCGGATCGGGCTCGTGGTTCCGACCGACGAAGAAGCGCTCGCCCGGCGGGGATGGGCGCACGAGGTTGCGACATTCGAAATGGGATCGCTGAGCGAGGCGCCGTCGACGGCGGCGACCGCGCGGCGCGCGTTCCGCGCGTTGACGCGACTCATTGGCGCCCCCGGGCGCGTGGGATTGGAGAGGAAGCT
>CAWBBU010000018.1:0-128517 GCA_963787105.1 uncultured Bacillota bacterium | reverse complement strand
GCTCCCCGAGGCGAAGGTGGTCTTGACGGTCAAAGTGCCGGTGAGCTTGCCGGTGCGCATGCGGCGACGTGCACATGCCGAGGGGCGCAGTCTGAGCGATCTGGTCACGTGTGCATTGGACGGCTATCTGCGCCGGCGGCCTCCGGGCTCTCGTGGCCATCCGCCGGAAGGTTGAGTTGCAGTATCAGTTTCATCGCCTCGCTGAACTCCAGCGGGGTCTGGCCTATCGGGTACTCGTCCCAGAGCGACGCCGTTATCGTACCGAGGCTCCCACTGAGGCCGAGGACATAGGGGGTGAGACCCATTCAACAGACCGCGATCTACGCTCGGGTATCATCGGAACGACAAAAAGAAGAGCAAACCATCGATAGCCAGATTGCTGCCGTCCTGCAGTACGCGCAGCAGCATGAGTACGACGTCCCGCCAGAGTGGGTCTTTGCCGATGAGGGGTACAGTGGGGCGACCTTAGCGCGGCCGGCGCTTGAACGGTTGCGGGATCTCGTCGCTGATGGCGCGGTCGAACGGGTCCTGGTCTTCGCCCCTGATCGGCTCAGCCGGAAATATGCGTACCAAATTCTGGTGATGGAGGAGTTTGCCCGCAGCGGCGCGGCGATCGAATTTCTCAATACACCGGCGGGCGGAGGACCGGAGCAGGAGTTGCTCGTGCAGTTTCAAGGGATGATTGCCGAATACGAGAAGGCGCAGATTACGGAACGGACCCGGCGGGGGAAAGTGCACCGCGCTCGCTTGGGCTCGGTGAACGTACTGTGCGGCGCGCCCTACGGCTACCGGTACGTGCGGCGGACCGAGGATCTGCCGGCGCGCTACGAGATCGTGGAAGAGCAGGCCGCGGTCGTCCGCACCGTCTTTGAATGGTACACGCAGGAGGGACTCAGTATCGGTCGGATCGCAGTCCGGCTGGGCACGCAGGGCATCCCAACATATACGGGCAAGCATCGGTGGGACCGGAGTACGGTGTGGGGGATTCTGCGCAATCCCGCGTATGAAGGGCGCGCGTGCTTTGGCAAGACCGGGGTGATCGAGACGCCGGGACGCGTGACACGGCGCCTCCGGCTCCGTGGCGCCACCGTCCCGCGACGGAGAACGGGGCGGCCGCGGCCGCGCACGGACTGGATTGCGATTCCGGTCCCAGCGATCATCGAGGCCGAGCAGTTTGCCTTGGCCCAACAGCGTTTGCAGGACAACCTGCACTTTGCCGCGCGACACACCAAGGAACCGACGTTGCTGCAAGGCCTGGTGGTGTGCCAGCAGTGCGGGTACGCCTATTATCGCACCTCGACCCGGACGTCGCGGCGCAAGCTCTACTATTACCGCTGCCTGGGCTCCGATGACTACCGGTGGGAACAGGGGCGAGTCTGTCGCAATGCGCCCATCCGCCAGGACTATCTTGATGCGTTAGTGTGGGACCATGTGACCGCGTTGCTCGCGGACCCATCCCTCATGCACCAGGAGATCAATCGTCGGCAGCAGGCCTTGCGCAAGACGCATCCAGCTGTCGGCAGAAAAGATCGACTCATCGCGGAGCTCAACCGTGTGCGGAGCGCCCGGTCGCGTCTCATCGAGGTCTACCAAGAGGGCTTCATGGAGTTGGCTGAATTGCGGCAGCGGATGCCGAAACTGCGACACCGCGAAGTGGCCCTACAGGCGCAGACCGAAGCGTTAGAGACCGAACTGGTCGACGCGGAGCGCTATTTGCAGTTGACAGAAAGCCTCGAAACATTTCTCGTGCGTCTCAAAACGGCGAGCCAAACTCTCTCAATCGGTGATCAGCAGCGAGTACTCCGATTGGTCGTCAAGCAAGTGGAGATCAGCGCCGACACGGTTACCATTAAACACTCGATCCCCACTTCAACTTCCCCCACGGGTTATCTCTTGCGTGGGAGGAGTCCTGTCACCTTTGCTTTCCAATATCTATCTGACTCCGGTCGATGTGATGTTGGAGAAGGCGCGGCAGACCACACGGCGGGGCTCCATCCCGAACGTGACGTACGCGCGGTGGGCAGACGACATGGTCATCTTGGTTGACGCGCACACACGGCACGACTGGTTACTCAAGGCGATCAACCGGCGAATCCGGGAAGAAATCGCGAAGCTCGGTATCCAGGTCAATGAGCAGAAGAGCCGCATGGTGGATCTCGAGCGGGAGGAGACATTTACGTTCCTCGGGTTCGATTTTCGCCGGATTCGGAGTTATCGCGGCGTGTGGCGACCGCAGTACACGCCGACACGCCACAAATGCACTGAACTCCGGCAGAAGATCCGGGAGGTCTTTCCGGCACCACCGCTCACAGCCGGTGCAGCGAGTCATCCAGGCGAGGTGAACCCCATCCTTGCGGGATGGCTCAACTACTGCGTGTCCAGAGGGCACGCGCGACGGAGGGAGGTGGTGTCGGTGTGAGCGCGTAGCCCGTAAGCTCGTCACCGCCAGCGGGTGAAAGTCCCGCCCAGGTAATCGCCAGGGAGCCTGGTAGCAGGCTGGCGGCGTCAGGGGGAAACGCCTGACGTCGAAGCCCAGCGTCGGAAGCCTCACGGAGGTAGCAAGCGAACGGTCCGCAGCATTACGCGAAGCCTGCCGCGGCGTTAGACCAGCCCGAAAGGGACCAAGGGGGAGCCGAGCCCGGAGTAACAGGGCGAAGGCCACGGAAGGCGTGAAGAGCCTGGAAGCGCAACGCCGAAGAACCCTCCGCCGTAAGGGGCGCGGAACGTTCGGACGGTGGTGACGGGAACTGGAGAGGCCCTCCCCGGCCCTGGGTCTGCGATCCAGGAGCAGCCGGTGCGTATAACCGCCAAACGGGAAATCGCGCTGAGCCGGGAGGGCGTCGGATGGGGCCATACGGTAGCGATGACCGGCGGGACAACATAACCCGCTGGAGCAAAGGGCCCCTGCTTCGTCCGTGTTGTGGGAGAGGGGGGAACTGGTGCATGGCCGCAAGGCCCAACAACACCCTCGATAAGGTTCGGACCCTCCAACACAAACTGTACCAGGCGGCCAAGCGGTCGCCGAATCGACGTTTCCACGCGCTATATGACCGGGTCCATCGCAGGGATGTTCTCCGGCGCGCGTGGTTGGAGGTGCGCGCCAACCAGGGAGCACCGGGAAACGATGCCATCACCATCGCGGATATTGAAGCGGCCGGTGTAGAGGAGTTCCTTGAGGACCTAGAGGCCAGCCTGCGAGACGGAACGTATCGTCCGCAGCCGCTGCGGCGAGTCTGGATTCCCAAACCGGGCAAGCCGGACAAGCTCCGACCGCTCGGGATCGCGAATGTGCGGGACCGGGTGGTCCAGCAAGCGCTGAAGATCGTCATCGAACCGATCTTCGAGGCGGACTTTCTGCCCTGCTCGTACGGGTTTCGGCCCCGGCGAGACGCCCACCAAGCATTGCAAGCAATGCGGGAGGCGATTCGGGAAGGAAGGACATGGGTAGTGGACGCCGACATCGAGAGCTGCTTCGATCGACTCGCGCATGGCCGCATCCTGGATTGCCTCCGGGAGCGGATCAGCGACCGGAAGGTCGTAGAGCTCATTCGGTGCATCTTGTCCGCCGGGATACTCGACAGCGGTACGCTGACGACCCCGACGGCGGGCTCCCCGCAGGGCGGGCCGCTCTCGCCAGTCCTCGCTAACGTGGTCCTGCATCGTTTGGACCAAGCCTGGATGACGAAGCATCACCTGCTGGGGACGCTCGTGCGTTACGCTGACGATCTTTGCATCTGCTGCTCAACTCGGGAGAAGGCCGAAGCCGCAAAGGCGGCCCTGGCAACGACCCTGGAAGAGTTGGGGCTGGCATTGTCCGGCTCCAAAACGCAGATCGTCGGAGTAGCGAGTGGGAGCAAGGGATACGACTTCCTGGGTTTCCATCATCAGATGGTACCCTCGCGGCGCAGACCGAGCTTCCACTATCCGGCGTGCTGGCCGAGTGCCAAAGCCGTGCTCCGGTGCCGTTCTCGGATCCGGGAACTCACCGGGCGCAATCGACGCCATGTCCCCACGCACACGGTTGTGGGCGACCTCAATCGTTTTCTCGGGGGATGGCGCGAGTACTATCGGTACGGCAACTCGACTCGTTGCTTCGCCAAGTTGGACCGGTACACGGTCGAACGAATGGCGCTGCTGCTCTCCAAACGACACGGGCGGAACGGACGCGGGCGCGGCATGAAGTACATCGTCATGTCCGGCAACCGCGTCGGATTGATCCGCTTGGTCGGAAGCGTTCGGTTCGAGCGGAGCGAAAACCGTCGGTGAAGGGCGTCGGTGAGCCGAGTGACCGAAAAGGTCATGCTCGGATCGATGAGGAGGAGTTGGAAACGTGTGTCGCCCGGGACGAGGGCTGGAGGCTGCAAGCCACCGACGGAGGTGGACAGGCTGTACCCCTATTGGCTGAGCTACGCGGCGCGCCAACTCCTTACTCTACTCCGCATCGGTCACGCCAGTCGGCAATTCACGGGTCTGCGGTACTGGATCGAGAAGAAAGTACGGCGCCACCTTGCGAGAGCGGCAAAACGACCAGGCTTCGGCTGGAAGAGGTGGAGTAGGGAGTGGATCTACGGCACACTCGGCCTGTACGACGATTACGGAGTCCGACACGTGCCGGCGCTCCCGAAAGCACTCCCAGTTCGATAGGTCTCATAACCCTTGGTGTGAAGTGGGCAGGAGAGCCGGATGCGGGAAACCCGCACGTCCGGGTTCGAGGTGGCGGGGGTCGGAACCAGACTTGTACCGAGCAGCCGTCGGGGTCTGCACGCCATCGTCAGAGATGGACAGGGCCGAAAGACTGCTGCTTAGACCCAAGCACTGCGCCAACCCTCGACCCTACTTCGGCATCAGCGTCCGGATGAACTCGCTTGACGAGGGCGAGCGTCTCGTCGGTAACGCAGAATCTACCCGGCAGAACCTTTCATTTGCCGAGGCGCTCGGGGCCGTTTCATGCGCGTGTTTGGGGGTCCGATTCCCAAGGATCAGGACTTCGACGCGACAATCGAGGCCATCGCCGCGGGACTGACCCAAATCGCCGAGGTTACCCGCACGCATGGTGTCATGAGCCTTCTTGAGACCCGCGACTATTTTTCAACGTCCAACCGCATTGTCGATCTGTACGCCCGCGGCGCGAGCGACCCACTCGGGATCCTCTGGAAACCCTGCACACGTACCGCTACGGCGAGTCGGGCGTCTACACGTGGAGACAGCTCCGGAACAGCGTCAGGTGCGTGCACGTGAAGGATTCGGCCAAATGCTCGCCCGACGGTTTCGATCAGGTCCTCACCGTACGGAGCCCGGGCGCGGATGGGGAGCCCTGCATCGAGGAATACCGCAATTCCGGCATTCGCGTGACCTCGGTTAGCCCAGGACCGGTCAATACGACCGTCTGAGGGCATAAGCTGGTGTCACCGTCTGAAGAGCAACGTGGCGCTAACGCTGCGGCCGTCTGACATCGCCGACATCTTCATCTGGCCGCTGAGTTGCCCGGAGCGGATGCACATCCCCGAGATCACGGTCACTCCTCGGGTCCTCCGCGATGCGAAGACGCCGTCAGCAAGGAGCGCGCAGGTGTCCTGACGAGAGACGGCGAACGCTCAATCTCGCGTGATGCGGGGACCGCGAAGGAGACTCTGTCATGATCTAGATTAACCACTACGGCATTGTGATACGGAACCTGGACACGACGCTCGCGTTCTATCGAGACGTGCTCGGCGCCAAGGAAATCTCCCGCAGGATCATCCCATCGAGCCAGACCGACGTGGTATTCGCCAGATCACTGGCGGTATGATCGAGTCGCTGCACCGCCGTTCGCCCGCCGCGGGACGAGGTTTTCGGGATCACCCACGTGGCCTTTTTGTCAGACGCGCTCGACGACGACTATAAGATGCTGGTCGACACGGGGGCGGAGGCGTTGGATGCGCCCAAGGTCGCCGGCTCGGGCGTCGGCCGCCTCGCCTTTGTGCGCGACCCAAACGGCGCCCGGGTCGAGCTCATCCAGCGCAACCCCGACTTCCGGATGGCGCCGATCGCGCCGGGGATTATTCAGTCATTAGACCACTACTCGCTGCGTGCGAACAATCTCGCGGCGGCGAAGGACTTCTATGGACGGCCCCTCGGCATGAAGGTCCTCAAGGAGATGTACGTGGCGTCGCGTCAGCAGACGATTCTATATTACCACTATGGGTACGATGTGCTGGAGCTACTGCACCGGCCGACACCCGACACTACGAGCAACATCTTCGGCCACATCGCGCTGCGCGTCGAGAGCGTTGACGCGGCCCTCGACCGGTTCGCTTCGCAGGGTGTGACCCCGGAACCCGACAGCCCCAAGCCGGCTGGCACCGGTTTGGGGGCATCGGCATCATCCGCGATCCAGATGGCGTGCGCATCGAACTGGTGGACCGTCCGGATCTTCGCGACCTGTAGCCGGACCGGGCTCAGACGTACGTCGCGCGGTCCGCTGCCTGTAGTGCGGCGCGTCTACGATGTGCCCCGGACGGGAGGTGGGTAAGAGGTGGCGCAGGACCGAATGTTCTCTCTGCCGTCGCGGCGGACCTGATCCGGCGCGGAGAGGTGTCCTCCACCGAACTCGTGGACACCTGTCTCGCGCGTGCCGCGGTGCTTGACCCCGCCATCATGCGCATCTCTCGGCGCCCACCGACGAGGCCCGCGAAGCAGCGCGCCGCGCCGATGAGGATGTTAGCCTTGGCCGCCCACTCGGTCGGCTCCACGGCGTACCCGTGACGGTGAAGGACGCGTTTTTGATGCGCGGGACCCGCACGACCGTCGGGACCGTGAGCCTTTCGAACTACGCGCCGGCTCGCCAGGAAGACGCGACCTGCGTCCAGCGCCTGACCGCCGCCGGTGCCATCGTGGTCGCAAAAGCGAACGTCGGGAGCGGGATGTCCCGCACCAACGCGGATAGCGCGCGCCTGCCCACGGCCCGAAATCCGTGGCGGCCCGACCTACACGCCCGGGGGATCGAGCAGCGGCTCTGCGGTCTCCCTTGCGATCGGCACGAGCTATGGGAGCGTCGGCACCGATCTCGGCGGTTCGATCCGTATCCCCGCCGCGTTCACCGGCGTCGTCGGGCTCAAGCCGACCTACGGTCGCGTCAGCCAGCATGGCGACGTCTTCGGTATGGCCACGGCGCTCGAACACGTCGGCCCCCTCGCGCGGACGGTCGAAGACGCCGCGCTCATGCTAGAGGTGCTCGCGGGCCGCGATCCCTTGGACCCGACGTCCCTTGACGCACCGCCACCCGCTGCGTTGTCTGCGGTGTTGCACCCCGACTTCGGGGCGGTGCGGCTGGGCTTCGACGTGAGCGGGGGACAGTTCGGTCCGAGCCGGACGTAGGTGCCCGGGTGGAGGCGGCAGTTGAGAGTTTGGCGGGTGCCGGGGCCGGCATCTTCGTCGAGTCGGTGAGGCTTCCGATGTTCGACATCGCGTTGTGGGACGAGATCACCCTGCTGAACGAGTGGGAAATGTATGATGCGGAAGGCGCCGACGCCGGGATCTTACCGGGCCTACATTAGGGCCAATCTCCGGCGCAAGCGGCGCAAAGTGATGGATCGTTTCAGCGAGATTCAGGGCACATCGGCGCCGCCTATGCCGAGCTGTTCGAGCGCGTCGACCTACTCGTGCTGCCGACGACGCCCATCACCGCCAAGCCCCTTGGCGCGATGACCTATCTGTGGCACGGCTGCGAGCTCGAGACCCCAGATCTCCACGCGGCTAACACTTGGATGTTCAACGTCACCGGACACCCCGCCGTCTCGGTGCCGTGCGGGCTCAGCGAGGAGGGTCTGCCGGTAGGCCTGCAGCTCGGTGGGACGACATCTGCACGATGATCTCGTGCTCGGTGTTGCGGGGATCTACGAACGCGCGCGCGGCGGATTCCCGCTTCCCGAAACACCCCGGGTTGGTGGCTGATGGGCGCTCGCGTGCGCCGGCTCATCGAGTGCTGGCGGCCGTTGCCTGGACGTCACGCGAGAGGAAATGCGATTTGCAGAAAGAAAGTGAAGATAGATTTCACAACATGGCGCAGGCGCCACGCCAAGCGGCGAGGTGGGGGATGTGTTGCGACTCCAGCATCGTCGCTCGGGCGAGGGAATTGGCCTACGCAGCGTGGCGTCGCGCATGGCCAATATCCCCCGAGCATGGAGCCGGCTAAGGCAACCGCGTACGATGGGTACCGTTTCAGGGATACGTCGCTGTTGCGTCGGGTCAATCAATCGTATCCGATCGCGAAGGAGGGATGGTAGATGTTCGGACGGCGCGATTTGTTCTCTCGTACGCTGGGCGTGACCGTTGCCGGTGGACTATCTCGCATGCTGGCTCCTGTGGGTCTGGGTGCTGGCGCGGCTATGGTCGCTGGTGGAGCGCTAGCAGCGCGCAGTGACGCACAGACTTCCGATGCCGTCAATCGGGTTCTGAAGAGTGGCACGATCTTCGCGTTGCAACGGCGGGAGATGGACTGCCGTGGAAATCCTGCTCACTCCTGCTGGCACGTTCGAAGGATACGAAATCGACATCGCGGGTGCGTTCGCGAAAGCCCTGAAGGTCAATATTGAGTGGGTTAAGCTGGACGGTCCCGGGCGCGTGGCCGCACTTCAGACCGGGAAGGCGGACATAACCATCTCAAACTTCACCAATACCGTTCAACGCTCTACCGTGATCGCATTCAGTGACCCGTACGTAACAACCCACAACGATTTCGCCGTCTTGAACAGCCGGCGTGATCTGCAAAAAGTAGACTACTTGAACAAACCGAGCATCAAGATTGGCGTTGCACGTGGTGGTACGGCCTATGACTTGGTGCCGCTTACCCTGCCGAATGCAAAACTTGAAGTCTTCACCAAGAATATCGACGAGTTTCTCGCTTTGCAGGGAGGGCAAATCGACGCTCTGGCCGATGACGGTTTTTCCATTGCGGAGGAGATGCGGCAGAATCCGGGCAAATATCGCGTCGCGGGATCGTGGGCCTTCGAAGACATTTGTATCGGGCTGCCAGCAGGCGATTTCGACTGGTGGCGCGTGGTGAATGTGTGGGTCCGCGGGTTCAATATTTCCGGCATGAACGTAGGAGTTTGGAAGCGCTGGTTCAAGAACGACTATCCCGGGGTAAAGCTCGCCTAGAGGATTCAATGGGCTATCAATTAATCTGAGGGCAATTCTTCCATACATTGGAAGTTTGCCCGGGGCAATCGGCACGACGTTGTGGCTCAGTATCTTGGCAATAGTCTTCAGCATGGTGGTGGGCGTATTCGGAGCCCTCGCGCGAACCCACCGTTTGAGAGTTCTGAGAGCGGTGGGTGCCACCTATGTTGAGGTCTTGCGGAACATCCCGCTGCTGATCCTGCTCTATCTCGTGTATTTCGGTTCCAGCCAAGCCGGATGGCGCATCACCGCTTTCACTGCCTCCGTGATCAGTCTTACGCTACACTCTGGTGCCTACATGACGGAGGTCTTTCGAGGCGGCCTGCAGGCGATTCCCAAAGGACAGTACGAAGCATCAGCGTCTCAGGGTATGACGAGCTTCCAAACGCTCCGTCACATTGTCGCCCCTCAAGTCTTCCGCGCGATTTACCCGGCGCTGGGGAATATGTTTATCGGCGTGCTTTTAGGTTCGTCCTTGGCGTCGGTGGTGACGGTATTCGACTTGTCAAACTGGATGTGGGTTACCGGCTCCACCACGTTTCGCTTCTTTGAAACGTTCCTCGTGGCCGGCTTTGTGTACATTGTGCTGTGCCAAATAGTGAATGTTGCGCGGCTAATAGTCGGCCAACGTGTGTTTGGCTCTCCGCTCGACGCCCGCCAATTTAGATGATGGTTGTCTTCGGATACTTTGGGACGCTGGTCAGGGCGGCTGGGATCACGCTGTGGATCAGCTGGTTGGCTCTCCTCTTGGGCGGGCTCATCGGGATCCTTGTCGGTCTGGCTCGGACATCCCGCTGGACAGCTGTGCGCGTCGGCGCAATCGCGTACGTGGAAGGATTTCGTTCGATTCCGCTGCTCGTGCTGTTGTTTTTCGCATTCTACGGAATCCCGCTGATCGCGCGCGTTAGCGTGCCTCCCTTTGCCGCGGCAACGATGGCGCTTGCCGCAGTGGCCAGCGCCAACATGGCGGAGATTGTGCGTGCGGGGATCGAGAGCGTGGGAGTGGGACAATGGGAGGCGGCCTCTGCGTCTGGGATGGCATTCCTTGCAACGATGCGCTATGTCATCGGTCCTCAGGCAGTCCGAGTTATGTTGCCGCCATCCGTTGGTGTGTATATCGGTACGCTGAAGGACTCCTCGTTGGCATCGATCATCGGATATGCGGAATTGACCCAGACCGGCCTGCTCGTGCGCGATACGACTCGTAACAGTTTCCTCGTCTTGTCCATTGTTGCCAGCATGTACTTTGTGATCACCTACGCGATCTCCCTGATTGGTGGCTCATTGGAGAGACGATTCCGCATTGTCCACCTCGATGCCCGCCACGATTTCCAAGAGACCTAAGGCGATGCGATGACCGCGCCACCGCGGGTGAACGTCGGGATCGTCGGCGCGGGATTCATCGCCGAGACGCGGGCAGGGGTCTACGCCCGCCTCTCGGGCTGCCGCGCGCAGATCGTCGGCGTGGCGGGGCGGTTCCGGGAGCGCGCGGGGGACTGCGCCTCGGTCGCCTTATCGACATCCTCCTCGGTCGCCGTTGCGTCAGGGCCCCCCGTTTGCATCATGGATCCGTTGCCACAGCGCCACACGTTCTGCTAATCCTTTGCTAATCTACGGGACCGAAACTGGCCTGCACAGGGCCAGCACACGCAAGCACTGCGCCACGCGGAAATCCTCACTGGACAAGACCTATGTACACGGAGGAGCACGGGGCACTACTTCGCGTATCCTGTTTGCAAGCAGGGGGTCACGGGTTCGAATCCCGTCGTCTCCACCAACCCTTGTAAATCAAGGCTTAGCGCACGATCAGGGCCGCCCGCTCGCGGAGGACTGCCTCTCCATCCCGACGAAAGCCGGTCACAGCGCAGCGTGGAGGACCAACGGCAGACATGGGCCGGTTAGATCTGGAGCCCGCGAGCCCTCGGCTGATCATACGCGAAGGCTGGACGCTGCGAGAACGGCTACAGGAAGCCCGCGATCGAGGGTGCGGGTCAACATCGGTAGACGATGAGCGCCTGGCGGCATGGCGGGCCGCGGTGGCTCCGCATCAGAGCGCCAACTTCGAGAAGCGGCTGCAGTGGTGCGGGAACACCCTCCAACATGCGGCCTGGGCAGTGAACCCTCCGGTGGATGCGCCGCCCGGCGAGCCGTGCTGGCTGCCCCTCCTGGATCAGCTGCGCCGCGCATGTAGGGACGCACCGCCCCCGCCGAATGGGGATGCCGCCGTCCGCCACGGGATCCGCCGACCGTTTGAGGAGTTATGGCGGCCTATCGGCAACTGGGCACAGCAGTTGCTGCAACGGGGACTGCCCCCGGCCGTGCTGAACCGGATCGCCCCGCAAGCCATTCGCGCGCTCTCGGATGTCCTGCTTGAGAGGCTCGCGCGTCTCGGCGAACATGCCGTGTTCGAGCTATTTTCCGAGCACCGCGGCGTTGGCGGCACGTTGCTGGCGCGTCTGAGCGGTGAGATTCCCGACGACAGCCCTCCGGCGACCGACGAGTATCTGGCGTTCATCGAGCATCACCGTCGCGATGGTTTGACCGAGATCCTGAGTGCGTACCCGGTCCTCGGACGTGTGTGGTCGACGGCGGTCCATCAGTGGCTCGAGTCGAGTCAGGAACTGCTCGAACGGGTTCACCAGAACAGGGCGGTGCTCTTTGAGATCTTCGGGGTGCCCACCGGACGCGCTCCTGAGCCAGATCGATCTCAATCTGAGCGACCCGCACCGGGGCGGACGGTCCGTGGCGGTCCTGCGACTTTTCCACGACGTGCGGGGACCGTTGGAAGGTCGTCTATAAGCCGAGGCATATGGGCGTCGACCGCGCGTATCACGCCTTCCTGCATCATCTGAATGAGCTCGGCGGCGCGCCAGTGTTCCGTGTGCTCAAGGTTCTGCCGGTCGAGGACTATGGGTTTATGGAATTTGTGGATCATCGGCCGTGCGAGAGCGATCAAGAACTCGAGAGATTCTACCGCCACGCGGGCCATCTTCTCGCGGTGCTGTACATGCTCGGCTGTAACGACTGCCACAACGAAAATGTAATCGCCAACGGCGACCAGCTTGTGCTGATCGATGTAGAAACACTGTTGCAGGGCGACCGAGATGACCCGATCGAGCGGCGGGACGCTGGCCCCGATGATCTCCGGCAGAAGTTGGGGCAGTCGGTCTTGCGCGTCGGCTTGTTGCCCCAGTGGCGGTTCATGGCGGTCGGTGGGCGCATGCGCGCCATCGATTCGAGCGCCCTCGGCGTCGCGCGGCTGAACCAGACGACGACGCGGGATGGGTGGGTCGCGATGAACAGCGACCGCATGCATTGGGGACGCGTCGACGAACCCGCCGCAACGCCGACAAGCTCTCCGGTCACGGGCACCCGGCCGGGTCTGTTCGAGCAGTTCGCGTCATCCCTCTGCGAGGGGTTCGCCGTGCAGATGCAGCACTTTTTGCGTCACAAGGACGACCTCCTTGCGCCCGGCGCGCTTCTTGACCGTTTCGCCGGACTTCCACGTCGCGTGGTGGTGCGGCCCACGCAGGTCTATGCGACCATCCAACTGCAGGCACTGGAGCCGGACGCGCTACACACTGCGGTCGCGCGCGGCGTGAAGCTGGACCAGCTCAGCCGCCAGTATCTGATTCCAAACGAGAAACCGTTCGACTGGCCGATCTTCGAATCAGAACTGCGGCAGATGGAGACGCTCGATATTCCGTATTTCGAGCAGGCGATCGATAGCGACGTGCTGCGGCTTCCCGGCGGCATGGAACCGATTCCCGGCTTCGTGCGCGCGTCCGGCTTGGCTGCCAGCCGACGACGGGTCGAGCGCCTCGAACAGGCGGATATCGACTTTCAGCTCCAGCTCATTCGCGGTGCGATCGAGGCCAGTCAGCTGCAATCCACGCGGCCGAGCGACGACGGTCAAGACGCCACCTCGCCAGGGATTGTGGGGACGACCGGCGGAGCCGCTCGCCCGCTTTCCCAGGAGCGGCGGTTGACGGAGGCGCGTCGCTTGGCGACACAACTGCAACAGCGCATTCTGCGCGGTTCACGGGGTCGTCCTGCGTGGCTCGGCTTGGATCTCGCCGAGGATCAAGAGCGATTTCGGTTTGGGATCGTCGGGCCGTCGCTCTACAGCGGGCGCAGCGGCATCGCCCTGTTCTTCTCGGTACTCGCACAGCACCTAGATGCGCATCCCGGCCACGCCGCGGAGGCCGCGCGGCTTCGTGAGGATGCCCGCCAGTCGATGTCAACAGTGTTGGAAACCCTGGAGTCTGATGACGCATTTGCGGCGTTTCGCTGGGTTCGCGACCAACCACTCGGGCTTGCGGGCACGGGGGGTCTGATCCTCAGCCTCCTGACGCTTGAACGGCTGGGCCTGCGGCCCCCGTCTGGGAGCTATAGTGCGGTAGCGCATGCGCTCGCCGATCGGATTACGGTCGAGCGGATACACGCCGACAACCGTCTTGACATCATCGCCGGCTGTGCCGGCTTAGTCGGACCGCTGCTCTCGTTGGCACGTGTCAGAGAGGCCGCTGGAGAGAGCCCTCGCGACCTGCTCGCGCTGGCGGGCGCCTGTGGCGACCATCTGGTGACCCAACAGTCGGAGAATGATGCGTGGCCAAGTATGGACGCGAAGAAATCTCTGACGGGCTTCTCTCACGGCGCCGGAGGGATCGCCGCCGCGCTCGCGAGGCTCCATCGAGCCACCCAGGCGACCCGGTACCTCACGTCGGCCCGGAGGGGATTGGCCTACGAGCGTTCGCAGTTCTCGCCGCCACGCGGCAATTGGCCCGACTTCCGGACGACGGAACACTCGACACAGTTCATGAACAGCTGGTGCCACGGGGCTCCGGGTATCGCACTCGCACGCCTATGCCTGCGACACACATGCCTCTGGGATGCCGAGGTGGAACAGGAACTCGAGGTGGCCCTGACCACTACCGTACGCGATGATGTCGCGGTCGATCAGGTGTGCTGTGGAGCGTTTGGAAAAATCACGATCTTGAAGATCGCTGCGGCCAATGGGTTGGGCACGCACTGGGGTGCTGCCGCCGAGGCGATCCTGACGAGACGCATTGGCCGTGCCGAGCGCCACGGTGGTGCCTATCGGCTGTTCTCGCCGGCGGAGGGGCACATCTTCTTGCCGGGCCTGTTTACCGGCACGTCCGGCATTGGATTAGTCTCACTGACGATGGAGGATGTCGACGTCCTGGCAGGCTGCCTGAGTTGCGGGCTCCTAGAAAATCGCAACGGACGCGACCGCTAGAAGCCCGCAACTCGAAACGTCACAGTGCGTTATCGCACAGATTCAAAACTCGTGCGGCAAGAAATCAGCCGCAGCACTGAAACACCCACGTGGCGCAGCCCATAAACGTGTCGGTCGTATAGCTATGGCTGACGACAACGGCTTCCAGTTGCGCGTCGCTGAGCGCGAGGACTCTCTGCGCTTCGGACTTGAGGAGTTCGGCCTTCGTGATCTGGACACCCGCAGAGTTCATAATGGAAACAACCTGATCAAGGCTCGTGGCCTTCTTAATCTGGTCTTTCAGCCCGGGATTTTCCTTGAATTTTGGGGCCAATGCGGCAAGCTTGCTTTCGGCCATCAGTATCCCTCCCCTATGTCGGTTGATAACGGAGCAACGATCCCGTTCGTACACCCGCGACCCTTGCGCCGCAATTGTAGCAGGTCGTGCCGGACCTACGAGTAGCAAACGGTCTCCTCATCCCCTCCTTTTGGAGGATGGAAGAGCGCACGATCGAGTTGACGCCTGCTGGCTACATATCACACGGGACGACGACGGCCGTCGCTGCTCAGCAGACCAAGGACGCTGTTCTCGCTGCCGCTCCGAAGAAGATGCCGGCGCCATGACGACCCAGCGATTGCTCACGAAGGCCGCACTGTCCAATAACACGACCATGCGACTGCCATGGACGACGAGTTGTTTCGCGATTCGGCCATGGACGGCTCAGCGGCGCGGCAGCGGCGGATTGGGAGAGGCGAAAGGGATCACATCGAGACAGTGAGAACGTTCTCTATGCGGGGGTTGTCTACCTGCACCCGATCGTCCTGGTGACATCATGTCGATGGAGCGACAAGCATGGCGACATGGGAGAAACGCGTCGTGTTCGGCGATTCTCCTGACCACCCTTCGGTGCACGCGGCCACGGTGTGCGAATTGCCCAGCGGTGACCTCATGGCTGCGTGGTATGGGGGCTCGCACGAGTACGCGTCCGACGTTGTAATCCTCGGTGCGTTCTTTCGGCGGTCCACGGGAACTTGGACGGAAGCCGTTGTGCTCGTGGAGACCGAGGGGTGCACGGTCGGCAATCCCGTGCTGTTCTCAGTGAGGCCCGGGGAACTCCGACTGTTTTACTCCGTGATGTACGAGGTTCTCAATTGGGGCGCGTGCAAGCTGAAGTACCGGGTGTCAACCGACGGCGGCGTGACGTTCGGGCCCCGGCACGTGCTTCGCGACGAGACGGGGTTGATGCCTCGGAACACGCCGTGCGTCCTGTCGAACGGCGAGCTTTTACTCCCGCTGTACGATGACACGGGTGTGCACGCCTCGGTCTGCTTGATCTCCGGGGATGAAGGCCAGTCATGGGAGACCTCTATGCCCATCCGGTCCACGCCGGGGAACGAGCAGCCCACGATCGTCGAGTTTCCGGACGGCGAGCTGGTGTGCCTGATGCGGACGCAGGGCCGCGGGCCGCTGTGGCGGGCACAGTCGACCAATCGCGGTCGCACGTGGTCATCGCCGACACCGATCGCGCTCCCTAACCCGGACGCCGGCGTGGACATGGTGCGCACGCCCGATGACCGCCTGGTGCTGGCGTTCAACAATGCGTTGTACGATCGGTCTCCCCTAACACTCGCGGTGTCCGAGGACCGGGGAAAGTCGTGGCGCGTCGCCCGCGACGTCGAGACCGAGCCGGGGGAATATTCGTATCCCGCCATCATCCAGGGCTCGGACGGCATGCTGCATCTGCTCTATACCGATCGACGGTTCGCGATCGCGCACCTCACGTTCGACCAGGCGGCGCTCGAGGGATGAACACGACGTCGTCCGGTCCCGCCGCTCAGGGGCGCTCCCGGATGCGCCTTGCCGTCCACACGGCCGTCGCGGCCGCGGAGTTACGGTCCGGCCGAGTCACGATCGAGCAGTTTCTGCAACAGGCGGCGGCGCTCGGGTGCCGGGGCGTTGAGGTCGACCCCGAGTGGACGCAAGACGCCGCGGCGACCCGCGACGCTGCGAATCGGGCGGGTTGTACGGTCGTTTATGGAAGCGGTCTACGGTTCCCATCCGGTCACGGCGACATAGAGCCGGCAGGTGCGGCGCTTGCAACCGCGGGGGCGCTCGGCGCGAAGCGCATGCGCATGCTCCCGCCGACCGGGGACCCTCAGTGGACGTTTCTTCAGCAGGCCAAAGAGGCCGGTGTTCACCTCCTGCTGGCGAACGAGCCGCTGCCGGGGTCGGTCGTGCGTGTGCGGGCGCTGATCGATGCGGCGGCCACTCCTTGGATCCAGGCCTCCTTCGACACGGCGGCGCCCGTGTTGGTCGGAGAGGATCCCGTGCGGTCGGCGTATGTGCTCAATCGGAGAATCGGACACGTCCACGCGACGGACGTACGGTCTCTTCTCGGCCGCCAACAGACGACCTATCCGGGTGACGGAACGCTGTGGTGGTACGGTCTCCTATGGGCGCTCGGGGCGCTCGGCTACCATCAGGACCTGACCATTTCGTTCCAGGGGGAGGGGCGCGGCCTCGAGCTGCTTCCTCTGGCGGTCGACCATCTCACGCGCGTGTACGCCGCTCGGTTTGCTCATCCGGTGCCCTGGGTCGATGCAGGACAGGGCGTGAATGCCGGCCTCGCTACTTGAGCCCCGACGACGCCATGCCTTCAACGAAGTAGCGCTGCAGCAGTAGGAACACCACAATCGCGGGCGCCATCGAGACAAACGATGCGGCCATCGAGAGGCCGAACCGCGGTTGCGCGGACGCGGAGCCGACCACGCCGAACACGTGCAGCGCCAGTCCCACGGGCAAGGTGATCGACCTGTCGCTGCTCGCCGCGACCAGCGGCCACGCGAACGAATTCCAGCTCTGCATGAAGCGGAAGATCACGAGCGTCGCGATCGCTGGGGTGATCAGCGGCACAACGACCCGCCACAGCACGACCACGCGGGACGCGCCATCAATGATGGCCGCCTCTTCCAGTTCAGGTGGAATCTGCTGGATAAACTGCCGCATCAGAAATACGCCGAACCCGTTCGACAGGAACGGCAGAATCAATCCGGTGAGCGTGTTGATCAGCCCGAATTGCGTAAAGAGCAGGTACATGGGAACCAAGTAGGCCTGCACCGGCACCATGACCGAGGCCAGCGTGAGCCAAAAGAGGATCCCATCTCCGGGGAAGCGGTGCCGGGCAAACGCATACCCCGCAGGCACGTTGATGAGCACGCACAACGCCACGGTCACCAATGAGACGACCGCGCTGTTCACAAACCATCGTCCCAACGGATACGTGAGAAACGCGAACTGGTAGTTGGCGATGGTGATCGGATGGGGAATCCACTGCGGGATCCGGGTGAAGACACGCCCCTCCTCGGTCACGGAGGTCGACACCAGCCACAGCGTCGGCCCCGCGTAGGCGACGATGACCAGTGCGATCAGGCACGTCAACACCACGCGCCGCACCCGCGCAGGCGTCAGCCAACGGGACGAGACGGCGTCAGTCCCCAGCAAGTTTGAGCACCCGGAACTCCACGGCGGTCAGGGCCACGATGGCGATGAGAAACACCACCGACAGGGCGGCGGCGTAGCCGAGCTGGAGATCGAAGAATCCGGCGTCGTAGAGTTTATACGTCAGCGTGGTGGTGGTGCCGAGCGGACCGCCTTGGGTCATCACAAACGACTCGCCGAACATTTGAAACGATGTGATCGTGTTGAGGATGAGCACGTAGAGCGTGACCGGACGGAGGCCCGGGAGTGTCACGTGCCAGAACTTGCTCCGCGCCGACGCCCCGTCGACCTCGGCGGCCTCGTACAACTCCCGTGGGATCGCCTGGAGCCCGGCGAGGTAGACCACCGTGGTGAAACTGGCGATCCACCACCAGTCCGCGATGACGATCGACGGCATCGCCTGGACGGTGTCCGTGAGCCACCATAACCGCGGCAGTCCGAGACGGCCCAGATAGTAGTTGATGATGCCGAAGTTCGGGTCATACATCCAACGCCAGAGGATCCCCATGACCGAGACGCTGATCACGTACGGCATCACGACGACTGTTCTGGCGAGATACCGCCCCGGCACCGGCGCGTTGAGCAGCAGCGCCAGCCCGAGTCCCAGGATCATCAGCGTCGACGTCATGAGCGCCATGTAATAAAACGTGTTCCCAATGGCTTGCCGCACCGACGGGTCCTGGGCGGCGCGGAGATAGTTCGCGAACCCGATGAACACGGGCTGCCCGATGATCTGCCATCGGGTGAAGCTGATCGCGACGGCAAAAAAGAACGGCACGAGGAAGAACAGCACGAGGCAAATGAGGTAGGGCGCAAGCATCCCCCACGCCCACGCCGATCGGAACGGCGAAGTCCTACGACGGGTAGGGAGGCGCGGATCGACCCCGATCCGCGCCTCCCCGTTGCTGATCACCGCGTGGCCTTTCGCAGCGCGCGCGGTTCTTCGTACATGCGCGCCACTACTTCTGCGCGAGCACCGGTTGAACTCGGTCTGCGCCTGCGTGACCGCCGCTGCGATGGACGCCTTGATTGAGCAGGATCGACTCCGTCATCTTCACAAGCGGCGCGGTCGGGTCCTGGCCGAACATCTCAGAAAACTGGTCAATGGGCGGATAGACCGTCATGTAACTTTCCTCGGCGACCAGTGGCTGCCAGTACCCGAGCGTCTTGAACTGGGGGTTGTTGATGACGTCCTCGCGCACGGGCAGGTGCCCCGCCTGGGTGGTCCACTCGTATCCCCGGCTGCTGATGTAGGCGGCGAACTCCATCGCCGCCTTCTGGCGCTCGGGCGAGTTTGTCTTCGACAGCACCAGGTCGTGCGCGTCGCCCCACACGCCGGGCTTGTTGTAAAAGACCGGCATCGCGGCGGTCGCAAAGTCGAGCCCCGACACGCCCTTGAAGTCTGGGATCTCCCACGGGCCGGTGACGAGCATCGCGATCGCGCCGCGCTTGAAGTCTCCGACCGCGTCGGTCTCGCGCTGCGGCACCACTTTGTACTTGTAGACGAGGTCGTAGAGGAACTGCAGCACTTCCCGGGTGTCGGCGGTGTCGAACACGGCGCGCTTGTTATCCGGCGACAGGATGTTCTTGCCCTTTTGCGCCAGCAGCGAGATCATCAGCCGGCTCGGATTCGCGCCGTTGTAGTTGAATCCAAATCCGTACTGGTCGGGTGCCCCGCCGGTACCGGCGACGGTCAGCTTTTGCGCGTCGCTCAGAAACTCCGCCATGTTCCGCGGCGCGCGATCGGGTAGACCTGCCGCCTGGAAGAGCTTGCGGTTGTAAAAGAATCCCCACGGATGTACGTCGAGGGGGACGGCGTACTGGACACCGCCGATGAACGTGCTTCGCCACACTGCCGGAACGAAATCTGACTGCTTCAAACCGGCCTGCGCCATCAGCGGGCCCACCGGCTGCAGGACGCCGAAGTGCACGTACTGCGGCAGCGCCGACGTCTCGAAGGTCAAGACATCCGGCGGATTGCCCGACCGGTAGTCCGTCAGAATCTGCGAGTACAGCGTGTCCCACTTCGTGACGTTCTCGGTCACCTGGATCTGCCCCGCGTACTTGGTGTTGAAGTCCCTGGTGAATTGGGACAAGATGACATTTTCCGGCGGTCCCACACCGTTCCAGGACGTGATGACCACCGGCGATGCCGTCATTCCCGCAAACGGTAGAGACACGACCATCACGGCCGCTGCAATCACACACGTCACCCATCTCATATTGCGACACCTCCCCGGAACCACGGGCTGTGGTGATCCTTCTGAGCTTACCGCCTGGCCGATGGACCCCTCGAACCCATATCTGGCCATTGTGAGAGCGTTCTCACTCTCGGGCGCTGGTTCGACGGGTCATATGGAATTCCTGCATTGCCTATGCTCTTTACCGCCTCGGCGAACGATTCAGGCCATGATCGAGAGCGCGGCGGGATCAACAGCGAATCGCAGCGGTTCTCCCCGGAAGAACCGCTCCAGTTCGGCCACCATCGCTTCTCCTTGTCGAAATTGGGTGTCAACGGTATGGCCGCCGGCGTGGGGAGACAGTACCACGTTCGGCAGCTGCCGGAGCTCGCTGTCATCCGGAAGAGGCTCCTGTTCGAAGACGTCCAACGCGGCCGAAAAACGTCCCTCGCGGAGGTGACTGAGGAGCGCGGTGTTATCGACCAATGCGGCCCGAGCGGTGTTGATAAAGAGCCCGCCGTTGCGGATAAGCGCCAGCTCGGAGGCGCCGATCATTCCGATGGTTTCGGCCAGCACGGGTGCGTGGAGGCTGACGATATCGCATGAGCGCATCAACTCGGCAAGCGCGACCGGTTCGACCCCGAGCCGCGACGCCTCGATCTGGGTGAGCGTGGGATCGTACACGCGCACCCGACTGCCAAACGCCTTGAGGAGACGAATGACGGCCCTCCCCACGTGGCTGGCTCCGACGATGCCGACCGTCAGCGCGCCGAGCTGCCTGCCGAGGTATCGATCGAAGGTCTCCTGCCAGTCGGCCCCGTGCTTGATCGCACGGTCCATGTCAGGCAGCCTTCGCACATGCAGCAGCGCCTGCAGCACCACCATCTCGGCCACGGCGTCGGCGATCATCGACGACGCGTGTGAGAGGATAAGGCCGCGCTCGATCGCGGCGCGGGGAACGAGGCGACGGATGCTGGCGCCCGTATGCGCCACGAACTTGATGGTCGGCACACTGGCCAGCAGTTCATCCGACAGGGCCGGCGTGCCCCACCCCGTCAGGCAGGCGTCCGCACCCGTCAGCATCGCCCGGAGGTCCCATCGATCCGGATCCTGCTCCGGCGTTGACACGACTCGGGCGATCGACCCCAGGCGGCGCTCCATGTTCGCGGTGAGTACCTCCGCCCGCGTCGGGTATGGTATCAGCATGGCCACCGTGGGTGTCTGTCCCATTGTGCTTGTCCTCCGCCGTTCTGAGCGTCGACCGGATGTGCGAAGGATACACCGCGGACGCGCAGGACGGTAGACTAGAATGCATCGGCCGGAAACTCAAGGAGGGCACCGACCATATGCGCGCCGCCATTGTTGGAGCGGGAATATTTCGCGAGTCTTGCTGCCCGCGATCATGAACAGCCCGTGTAGCGTCGAGGGGATCATGAGCCGTTCGGGCGAAAGCGCAAGCCGTGCCGCGCACCGGTACGGGATCGGCCGCGTGTACGACTCGCTCGATCAAATCGACACGGACGCGGCGTTTGTCCTCACGAGTACCGAGACCCACGCGGAGATTGCCGTGCCGCTGCTCGAGCGCGGCATTCATGTCTTCGTCGAGAAGCCCATGGCCGCGACGCTCCACGATGCCGAACGCATGGTGGCGGCGGCCGAACGCAGGGCCGTGCTGTTGATGGTCGGGTTCAACCGCCGGTATGCCCCGGTCTACGAAGCCCTGAAAGCGGCGTGGGCGCAGCAGGCCCCGGATGTGATCGTCGCCCAGAAGTGCCGGTCGGGTGTCGATTATCGTGGGACCTACGATAACGCCATCCACATGGTCGACATGATGCGTTGGATATGCGGGGACGCCGTGGACGTGACCGCGTCCAGCCAGTTCGACGATCCCTACTACGAGACGTCGTGCGTCGCCCATATTCGCTTTGCGCGCTCGATCGGCGTCCTAATCGCGAACCGCTCATGCGGCGAGTGGACGGAGCACGTCGAAGCCTACGGCGGCGGAAAGAGCACCAGAGTCGACGCGCCCGAGAGTTTCGCGGCGAGCGGCGACGGCGAGACGCGTATCACATCGTTGATTCCGCGCACGGGCGGTCTCATGACCGCGCAGGAGCGGTTCGGATTCCAGCAGGAAGTGAACGATTTTGTTCGTGCGGTTGAGTCCGGCGGTGACGTCCGATCGCCGGCCCGCGACGCGTTGGAGACCCATCGTCTGATGAATCGAATTCTGCGCGCGGCCGGCCTGCCGGACGTCGAGGGCGACGCTTCGCACTGACGTCCCGTGCCGTCCGGCCGTTCGGAGTGCCTACAAGGGTTCCCCGTCGGGAGGGACCGGCGTCAGCGCAGCGGGCAGCACGGGTCGGGTTACCGACCATCTCGGGAAGGCCCGTTTCCGTCGCCCCGCGACCACCAGCATGTCGCCGCTCGCGCCGCCTTGGCAGTTGGGATATCCGACTCGCGCGTCCGCTGATGTCCGCCCGCTCCCAGGAGGAGGGGCTCGTAGGTTACCGAAGTAGAGAACGTTCTCAGAGAGGATGGCGCGGGGCTCCGCGCTGTTCCGGAGAGACGGGTCGGGCATGGTCTGAGTCATCAAACGGGGCTGTGGTCGGTTCGCGAGGGGGCCGGCCGCACGGGGGTGGATGCGGTGAAGCGTCCGAAGGTAGGCATCCTGACGTTTTCAGACGGCCGGAGCCACATGCACGAGTCGTTACTGCCGCTGACGCGGCAGTTCCAGGAACGGCTCGCGGAGCGGCTCAGGGCCGTCGGGTGGGACGTCGTGACCGGGCGCGAGATCGTATGGACGACGGATCTTGCGCAGCGCGAAGGGCGGTACCTCGCCGCGCAGGACGTGGAAGCCGTCATCTTCAACTACGGCATCTGGGCGTTTCCTCACTTCTCGGCGATCGCCGCGCAGTTCGTGCCCGAACCGATTCTGCTGCTCAGCAACGTGAACCCGAAATATCCGGGTCTCGTGGCGATGCTCGCCGCCGCGGGGAGCCTCGACCAGGTCGGTGTGTTCCACGGCCGCATCTCGGGGGACATCGACGACGCGGCGGTGTTCGAGCGGGTGCTGTCATTCCTGCGGGCGTCGATGGCCAAGAACCGGTTGCGCGGTGAAGTGTACGGCCTCATCGGCGGACGGTCGATGGGCATGTACACCGCGGTCCCCGCGCTCGACCAATGGCGCCGAGACTTCGGGATCGACATCGAGCATATCGACCAGTACGAGATCGTCCGCCGGTCCGAGGCCATGCCCGATGCGCGCGTGAACGCGGGCATCGGATGGCTTGAGCAAAACGGCGCACGGATTCACTACGACGGCAAACGGTTAACACCGGAATTGCTGCGCCGCCAGCTGAAGTCGTATCTCGCCGTGCGGGAGATCCTGGACGAGTGGCGGTGTAATTTCTGCGGGATCAAAGGCCAGCCCGAGATGACGAACCACTTCGCCACGATGGACGTCGCGGAGGCGCTGCTGAATGACCCGTACGACTGGGAAGGCCCTCACGATCCGATCGTCTGCGCGACCGAGGCCGACAGCGATGGCGCGCTGACCATGGAGCTCTTCAAGCACATCGCCGGTACGCCCGTGCTGTTTGCCGATGTGCGCCACTACGACGCGGGCGACGACGTCTGGGATCTCTGCAACTCGGGCGAGCATGCGACGTACTTCGCCGGGCACTCCTTCGACCCGAGCGTGAACTTGCGGCACGTGCACCTCTATCCCGCCGACGTGTACTTTCCGGCCGGAGGCGCGTCGGTGATGCACATCGCCGCGCCGGGTCCCGTCACGCTGGCGAGACTGGCCCGCCGGCAGGGGAAGTACTGGCTCGCGATCGTGCCCGGAGAGTTCGTGAAGTTTCCCGCGAAGGTGGCCGCGGAGAAGGCGGCGGCCACGACGCCGGTGTGGCCCCACGCGTTCGCACGGTTTCGGGTCGCGCCCGACGTGTTTTTGTCCGAGTACGACAGCAACCACATCCACGGCGTGTACGGCGACTGCGTCGCGGATCTCGTGTGGCTCGCGAAGATGTTTGGGATCGACTACCGGGTCTTCGCATAACGCGGACCGATTCTATGGGCCGCCACGCGATCGGCCTCGATTTCGGCACCGAGTCCGCGCGCGCGGTACTCGTCGATGCGGCCGACGGGCGCGTGATCGCGACGGCGACGCACCCATACACGCACGGCGTGATCGACCGCACGCTCCCCGGCGGGACCGAGAGACTGCCGCCTGATTGGGCGTTGCAGCATCCCGGCGACTGGCTCGAGGCCGCGGCCAGCCTGCTGCACGCGATGGGTGACGTCGGGAGCCCCGACGATGTGATCGGGATCGGGCTCGACTGTACGTCCTGCACCGTTCTGCCGACGACGGCGGACGGCACGCCCCTGTGCCTGATTCCTGAGTTCGCCGCCGAGCCGCACGCATGGCCGAAGCTCTGGAAACATCACGCGGCGCAGCCCTATGCCGACCGCATCAACGATCGCGCGGCGCAGCCCGAGAGTGAATTCCTTGCGTGGTACGGGGGGAAGACCTCATCGGAGTGGATGTGGGCCAAAGGGTGGCAAGTGCTCGCCGAAGCGCCCCCCGCCGTGTCGCAGTCTACCGCGCGCTGGATTGAGGCCGGCGACTGGCTCGTCTGGCAACTGACGGGGAGCGAAGCGCGCAGCGCGTGCCAGGCGGGGTACAAAGCGCACTGGCAAAAGGACTCCGGGTACCCTCCGCGCGAGTTCTGGCGGGGACTCGATCCCGCGCTGCCCGGCTTGCTGGATCGCCTCGCCGCGTCACCGCGTCCCGTCGGTACGCGCGCGGGCCGACTCACGCCCGCATGGGCGGACCGGACGGGTCTTGAACAGCGGCGTGCCGGTCGCGGTCGCGACGATCGACGCGCACGCGGCCGTTCCCGCGCTCGGGGTGTCGGAGGCCGGCCAGCTCGTTATGATCATGGGGACGTCGACCTGCCATCTCCTCGTCGATGCCAGGCGGCAGCCGGTTCGCGGCATCTCGGGAGTCGTCGAGGACGGAATCCTTCCCGGACTGTTCGGGTACGAGGCCGGTCAAGCGTCGGTCGGCGACATCTTCCTCTGGTTTCTTCGGACGGCCGTCCCGGGTCGGTACGGAGACCAAGACGTCTTCGAGCGTCTCGGTCGGGAGGCGGCCGCGATCGCGCCGGGAGCGTCGGGACTGCTCGCGCTCGACTGGTGGAACGGGTGTCGCACGCCGCTGGTCGATGCCACCCTGTCCGGCATGCTGCTTGGGCTGACCCTCACGACCGAGCCGGCGGAGATCTATCGCGCGCTCCTGGAAGCGACGGCATACGGGACCCGCCGCGTCATCGAGACATTTGAGGCGGGCGGGGTGTCGATCGCGGGCCTCCACGCCTGCGGCGGGCTGGCCGAGCGCAACCCCCTATTGCTCCAGATCACGGCCGACGTGACCGGGCGCCCCGTGGCCGCGGCCCGTGTCCCCGATGCGTCCGCGGTCGGCGCGGCGATTTACGCGGTGGCGGCGGCGGAGGAGACTTCCGACATGACCGGCGTCGTCGAGCGCATGGGGAACAGGGACCGGGTGTGGTACCGACCGGACGCCGGCGCGCGAGGCGTGTACGAGCGCCTGTACTCGGACTACGTCGAGACCGCGCGCTACTTCGGCGAGGGCGGCACGGAGGTCATGGCGCGGTTGCATCGGCTCCGCAGTGGCCGGGCGTGACGGCCGGCCGCAGGCGGCTCCGGAGATGTGTGCGTCGTGCTTGTCGATGCACGATCACATGCGGCGGCGTCGCGCACTTCGCGGGCGCAGCACGTACACAAGACGAGGATGGTCTCGTGGCGCGTTCACCGACCCCGCGTTTCGAGGATGCTGTAGTCTTAGCCGCGAACACGACCGATCGAGCGGACAGGATGTCGCGTGCAGCCGTTCCCGTAACCGCGGGCGTGTTCGACCGCAACGCCACGGCATAACCTTTCGGAGGCGCCAACCGACCATGGCGAACGGCATACTGTCCAGCGAAGTAGAAGCGCGCGTCGCGCAGGCGGTGGACGCGGTGGTGGCCGCGAAGCGGCGCGGCGGGCGGGTCGCGGTTGCCGTCGGCAGCGGCCCCAACCTTCATGAAGGCGTCACCACACTCATCGCCGAGCTCATTCGCATCGGCGTCGTCGACGGAGTCCTCACGAGCTCGGCGGTTGTGGCGCATGAGATGGCCGGGACGCTGGACCGGGTGCGCCGCGTCCAAGGCGTTCCGTTGGGGCTGCCCGCGGAGCTGCTGCCGCGCGGGGGCGTGTTCGAGATTACGGTGATGCCCCCGGAACAGCTCGACTGGGTGGCGCGCGAAATGCCATTCGACCGGGACCTGTACGCGCGCGCGAGCGCGGCCGACGGCGCGGTAATCATCAAGGCGGCGGGCAACATGGCGTATCCGATGGGGTTGCGCACGGAGCGCGTGGCCCGCGAGCTGCTCATGCTCGCCCAGAGCGTCGGCGAACCGTTTGAGCTCGTCGCCGGGTTCGGCTGCCACCCGTCGACCATGCTTGGGGCCGGCGCGCGCCGCGGCGTCCCGGTCATGGTGACGGTGCCGCAGCTCATCGGCGGCGGCATGGTGGGGACCGCCGTCGCCGACAGCATTCCGGTCGGCCAGCGCACGGCGCGCAACGCGCGGATCCTCGCCGATGCCGACGTGATTATCGAGTCCGCGGTCGCCTACACCCAGGAGATCCACGACGGGCCGTTCGAGCTCTACCTGGGGCACGGCATTTGGGCCGCGTGGGAACACTATCCGACGTACCGGCTCGAGGGCAAGGTGCTCATCCGCATCGACCTCGATCCGCAGCTCGAACACGCGTGGCGTCTCGAACGCGAGGGCGGACGCATTCAGGGAGCCATCGACAAGGGCCTTCCCAAGACGAAGAGCACGGGCATTCCGTTTCGCATGGAGATGTCCGGCTTCACCCGCCTGGAGGGCAGCGTGCCGATCTCGGCGGACATCGGAGCGGTGTGGCCCGCGCTGGCGCGGGGAGTGATCCGTGAGCTCGGCTTGGTCGCGGAGTTCATGACGGCGCCGCAGGAGACGCCGGAGGGCATCGCGATGCGCGAGTGGATCGTGAATCAGGTGACGCCGCTTGACCGCTCGCGCGTGTACGCGTCCGTGACTGAGCGGTGGGGTGCGCGGACCTCGGAGCGCGGCGTGCCGCGCCCATCGGCGTGAGGTGACGGGCATGCGTGCGCTCGTTGTGATCCCGGCCCGATACGGATCCACGCGGTTCGAAGGGAAGCCGCTGGCCGTGCTCGCGGGCAAGCCCATGATCATCCACGTGCTGGAGCGCGCTCGCGCGGCGAAGTCGGTGACCCAGGTCGTCGTCGCGACGGACGACGAACGTATTCAACGAGCCGTCGCCGCGCACGGCGGCGAGGCGCGGATCACCGCAACGACGCACCCGACCGGCACGGACCGGGTGGCCGAGGTCGCGCGCGGCATCGAGTGCGACGTGGTCGTGAACGTGCAGGGCGATGAGCCCCTGCTCGAGCCCGGCATGGTCGACGAGGTCATCGGGCTGCTGCGGGACGATCCGCAGGCCGACATGGCGACCCTCATGATGCCCATCACCACCGACGAGGAGTTCCAGAACCCGAACGTCGTGAAAGTCGCCGCCGACCTGAACGGTCGCGCGCTGTACTTCTCCCGCGCGCAGATCCCATACCCGCGCGTGAGGGGGGTGGCGGTCCCGCAGGTGCACATCGGCATCTACGCGTACCGGCGTGAGTTTTTGCTGCAGTTCACGCGCCTCGCCCCGACGCCGCTCGAACAGACCGAATCCCTGGAGCAGCTGCGGGCGCTGGAGCACGGGCACCGGATCCGAGTGTCCCAGACGCGATTCCCATACACCGGCGTGAGCGTCGACACCCCGGCGGATCTCGACGTGGTCGCGGCCATCCTCGCCAAGGCGGCTCCGAAGACGTGAGCCTGACACTGGGGATCAGTTCGGTCGTGTTTGAGTCGGCCGCGCCGAGCGAGAGCTCGCCGGACATGGTCGCCCGGCATTGCCAAGCGCTCGGGCTGCGCGCCGTCGAGCTGCGCCCGGACTATTTGGGAGCGGGCCGTTCTCCCGCGGAGGTCGCCGAGATCCTCGCGGCGCACGGCCTCAGCACGATCTACGCGACCAACACCGCACTCGCCGCCCAGCCGGCAGATGCGGGGGCGGAAAGTCCGCTGCGGGCGGACCTCGGGGTCGCCCGAGCCCTCGGCGCGCGCATGCTCCGCATCTTCCCGGGCGATCTCGGCGCGCTTGGGAGCAGCGCCGTGTCCCTGGCCACGACCTGGGCGCGTGCGTCCGCGGACGCCGGGGTGCAGCTCGTATTGGAGAACATCGGCAACGGCCCCGGCAGCGATCTCCGTGCGCTCGCGGAGTTCGTGCGCCGCGTGCCGGGCCTGCGCTTGAACGTCGACGTTGGGAACGCCGCGCAGGCGGGGTTTGACGTCCCGCGTATCGTGGCGGACGTGCGCGACGTGACCGCGATGGTGCATTTGAAGGGCTTGCCGGACGGCGCGGCGTCGCCGCCCGGAGCGATCAACTTCGCAGCGGTCACGCGCGCGCTCAATGGCTGGAACGGTCCCGCGTGCTTTGAGCAGGACGCGGGGCCCGCACCATGGCAGACGCTCGCGGAGTGGGTGCGGTGGATGAGGTCCAACGAAGCCGCTGCCCCGGGAACGGAGGCATGATGCGACTCGAGGGGATCGTAGTGCCGATCGTCACACCGATCAGCTCGACCGGGATCGACGAAGAGGCGGCGGCCGAGCTGACTGAAGGGTTGATCCGAGGCGGCATCCATGGCCTCTTCGTCGGCGGCACGACGGGGGAGGGCCCCCTGCTGAGCGTGGACGAGCGGAGGGCGTTGCTCAGGGTCGTGCGGCGTCAGGCGGCCGGCAGGGTGCCGGTCCTCGCCAGCATCGCCGCGATTTCCATCGATCAAGGACGGACGCTCAGCGCCATGGCGGCGGAGGATGGCGCCGATATCGCGGTCATCATGACCCCGCATTTCTACCATTACGAGCAATCGGAGCTTCGGACATACTTCGAGACCCTGTTGCGGGAGTCGGCATTGCCGGTGGCGCTCTACGAGCTTCCCGCGCGGACGGGGAATCGATTGTCGATTGCCACCGTGCGGGTCCTCACGGCGCACCCGCGGCTGGTCGCGTTCAAGGACAGCAGCGGCGACATGGGGTACTTTCTCCGCCTCCTCAAGGCCGTACGTCCGGACGTTCCCGTGCTGATGGGCGACGACGCGCTCATTCTGCCCGCGATGGCCGCAGGCGCGGCAGGCGGCGTGTGTGGACTCGGGCAATGTGTGTCCCGAAGTCATGGTCAATCTGTACCGTGCCATGCGCGCCGGAGATCTGACGCTCGCGCAACGATTGCAGCAGCAGGTGATCGCCGGGCAGGACGCGATCCTGGCCGCGACCTCGATTCCGGCGGCGCTCAAGGCGGCGTTGATCGCAAAGGGAATTCGCGCTGGCATCCCCAAGCCGCCGCTCGCGCCGCTGTCCCCCGATGCGGCCGATCAGTGCTGCGCCGCCCTGCGCGCGGCCGGCCTGCTGGCATGACTCAGGGGGCGCGCGACGGGACGGAGCCGGCGACGTGGCATTCGCGTATGGGGCCGACGTACTCGATTGCCGCGTGGATGCACACGTCCCTTACGTCTACCCCGTGATCGAGCACGGTATGAGTCGGCCGAATTCGAGATCGGCGGGCGGCCCCGTATGTGAAGGGTCCGGACGATCGTCTGTCCAACAGGCCACTTGCGGATGTCCGGGCACCGGCGAAACCGCGGCCCGCGCCATGACAGTGATCTCACCGTTTCGTCCGGGAGATGCGATGACGACCATTCGCGATGTCGCAGCAAACGCGGGAGTTTCGGTCGCGACCGCCGCGCGCGCCCTGGGCGGGTATGGATGCGTGAGCCACGCGTCGCGCGAGCGCGTCTTGCGGGCGGCGAAATCGCTGGATTACGCACCGAGCTCGATCGCGCGCAGCATGATCAAGGGCAGTACCAACACCCTCGCCGTCGTAGTCTCCGACAACTCCAATCCATTTTTCGCCGCGCTGGTCCGGGGTGTCGAGAACGTCGTGCTGGCCCACGGCTACTCGTTGCTGCTTTTCAACGCCGATGAGGATGCGAAAAAGGAAGAGCTGCATTTGCGCACGATCCGGGAAAAGCGCGCCGACGGGTTGGTATTGTCCCCCTCCGGCGGATCGCCCGACGGATCCCCGCTGCCGCCGGCCATCCGGATCCCGCTCGTGCAGGTGGATCGGAAGTTGGATGCCCTGCAGTCCGACGCGGTGCTGATCGATAATCGGGCCGGCGTTCGTGCGGGCATGGCGCACCTCTTGACGCTCGGGCACACGCGGATCGGGATGATTACCGGTCCGCGACGCCACTCCACGGGACGCGAGCGTCTGGAAGGGTACATCGAGGCGCTCCAGGACGCCCGACTGCCGGTCGACGACGCGCTGATCCTCGAGGGAGATTTCAAACAGCAGAGCGGGTACGTCCTGGTCGACGAGTTCCTGCGGCTGCGGCCACGGCCGACCGCGATCCTGGTCGCCAACAACCTGATGACGATCGGCGCGCTTCTGCGGCTCAAGGAATCCAACGTACAGATTCCCGGCGAGATGTCGGTGATCGGCTTCGACGACATGGATTGGGCCCCCATCCTGACGCCGCCCCTGACGACGATCGCCCAGCCCGGATACGACCTCGGGACCGCGGCCGCGCAGTTGCTCATCAACCGGCTCCGCGCGGGGACTGCGGCGGATTCCCTGCCCCCTCAGACGATCCTGTTCCAGCCGACCCTCATCGTTCGCGCATCGACCGGTCCGCCGAGCCCGATCGGCGGTCGACGCCGCCCCGCAGCCGCGCCGCGTCGAATTCTAGAACAGCATATCCGTGACGCATTGGGCAGGAACGTTCCGCGTGCGAAGAGGTGGCCCATGCGTCCGGATCAACACGCAGGGGCAGACCCCCATCCTGCGCGCGACGCCGTCACCTCCACTTGGAAGCGAGCGTTGGACGCGTCCGTTCGGCGGCGCCGCGACGTATCGCTCGCGTTATGGTCGGGATACTCCGTTCGACACGCGTAACTTCCGAAGCCATAAGACGCGCATCCCGGCGAAGCATGGCAGGACGGACGTCACTAACACCAGGGTCGACGGCTCCGGTGTGGGACTGACCGCGACATCGTCCAAGCCGTCGAACGACGGATCGTCCCGGCCCAGAAACGTGAGCGGCGTGGACGCGGACGTGGCCAGTAGATCATCCACCGTGTACACGGTATATCCGGGGCTGTTGCTGTTCATGAGATCCAACACCGTGGCGCCCCCCCACTGGACCTGCAGTTCGACTGGCGATCCCAGATACGGGTCATAGGCGAAGCTGAGATCGTAGGTCTGGCCGGCGATCGTGGGCAGGGTCTGTGTGAGCCATGCGCCGGTGATGGGATCAAGGCATCCGGCTCCGACGCAACCGGTGCTGGCGTAGTAGTTTCCGCTGTTGGCAAAACCTGGGCCGAGGCCGCCCGTGGTCTCGACGGTCCATGGAAAGCCGCCCGCGGGCGCCGGATTGGTCGTCCATCCCGTCAAATCGCCGGTTTCGAAGCCGCCGTTCACCACGATATCCGCGAATGCCACGCCGGGCAGCACCGTCAGGCCGACGACCACGGCGACAAGAAGGACTGCTGCGAGCAGTGTTCCTCTCATCATCGTGACACCCCACATTGTGACGTGCCTCTATACGCCTATATACTGGGCGCAACTCCCATTAAGAACACTCCATCGAATTGTGGGTTCTTGCCGCTCCATTGCGGGAGTTCGAACTAACTGGTCAGTGGGCCACGCGGGATGCGAGGTTCAGCCGATGAATTCCGTGACAGCGCGAGCTCGTCGCGAACGAGGTGCGTCGACCTGCGCGCGACCGCTCCATTAGCAGGCGTTGGGGAGGCATGAGGTCGTGGCCTGTCCCACATTGACCGATGCGCTAATGATCAGGTCGACCACGAAGGTTTCTCCGTCTTCGAGGCCGGCATTTGTTGACGGCCACGAGACGGTCACCTCCAGGGCCTTTCCACCGCCGCTTGCCGTGATGACATCGCTGTAGGTGGCACTGGTCGTCCAATTCCAATATTTACCGGGTTGCTCACCAAATCCGATGGCGGCATTTCCCAGGCACGGGGGCAGGTTGAGGCCATTTTGGAGGTAGCACCCCCACTCGAGCCCTTTCCATTCGTCCGCCATGGTATTCGCTTCATCAATCGCGGCCTGCTTGCGCGCACCCAAATAGGACGGCAACGCCAGCGCGACGAGCAACGAAAGGACAGCGGCCACAACGATCAGTTCAATCAACGTGAAGCCACGCGCGTCACGGTGGCCGTGCGAGTGCGAGTTCACCCGGCGCGCGTGTCGACTCAGGTATTTCCAAAATCGCGGTCCTGATGGTGGCGCCACGCTCGTCGTGGCGAGCGGGCTCGTGTCAGGCATGCTGACGTGTCTCCTCGCTGGAGCGGGTGGGCAACCCGGTGAGTTGGGATCCTCTGCGCCGCTGGCCGAGGTCGTCGGCGGGCCTGTACGGATACCCGGGTCGAGTCACCGCGGTTTCACGGGTCGCGTCGCTGGAGTTGAACGTGTCGTTGCGCAATACTCGGCCGCCTCGTTCATGTCGGACCGTCAGCCCGACGAACCCAGATCCGCGCCTCGCAGAACCGGCTGGTAGCGGCGTCTCTCAAGCGATCCTGCGTACCTCGCCTGAGCCGACCGGATGAGTGTCATCCACGATCTGCGTCGTTCGTCACAAGCCTAGGCATTCGCGCACGCTTGTGCGATAGGACTTCCGGCGGTGTCCTCATTGGTACTAAAGCACTACTGTCCAGGCGAGGGATGAACGCGCAGGTGCATTCGGTGGTCAGACAATGCCGGCGACCACCCGGGTGTCCTCTTTCGGTTGGTCGTGAGCAACGCGCAGTCGTATTAGGGTGCGCTACTGATCGAAAACGATCGTCTTGACTCACGCGCTCGTCACGCACCGTGGCGCCGCGGTAGTTGGACACGTGGTGTTGTCACCACGCTATTCACCACCTAATGTCCACGAAGAGACCGAAAAATCCGCCGCATCCCATGGCGTTGGCGATGCCGTGGGGCATGGGAGCCGTGTGCGGGTCAATATCAGCGTACGTTGTGATGTGTGTATCGAGACGTGCCGCGAACCGCGTCTCTGTCCTCACGTAGGCGCTCCGACGTCGGCGGTTGATAGGCACGCGTTCGCAACCGAAACGAAGACGGCAAACACTCGAGTACCGCACCCCTGTTTCACGCTGTGCCGGGGATTAGTCTGAACATCCCATGTGCACGGTGCGGCTCGTTACGTAGAGTTCCGACTAAGGGTGCGACATCGCTGTATTCGAAAACATCACCGCCCACGAGCCGCGGGTGAGCAGGCTCTCGTCCCGCTCGCGACCGCCGACCTTGTCGCGGTATCCGCGCATTCCCATGCGGGGACAACCATGGCTGCGATATGAGTATCCGGCTCTTGGTTGCCGATGACCATGTGTTGTTCCGACGGGCGATCTCTCAGGTGTTGGAGCGCGCTCCGGGCGCACGCGATATTGAGCTTGTCGGCGAAGCGGGGACCGGACGCGAGGCCATTGCCCGCGCGCTCGAACTCCGTCCGGACGTCGCGCTGCTCGACCTCAATATGCCTGACGGCGACGGATTGGAGGCCGCGAGAGCGATCCGAACGGAGTGCCCGGACACCCGGGTCGTGATTCTGAGTGCGCTCGGCAGTCAGGATCTCCTTCAGAAGGCCCTGGCCGCCGGCGCGGTAGGATTTCTGACGAAAGACACTGATGTCGAGCACCTCGTCGCGGCCATTCATGCCGCGCACGAAGGCACGGCGACGATCAGTCCCGAGACGGCGCGGCAATTGTTCCACACCATGGCGCACGCGGATCCGACCACTGGGGCGGCTCGCCCGAAACCCTTGAGCCATCGGGAGATCGAAATCCTCACCGCCGTTGCCGCTGGATCCGGCGACAAAGAGATTGCCGGAGAGATGTGTCTCTCAAAGTCGACGATCAAAGCCCACCTGCGTGCCATCTATCGCAAGCTCGGCGCTCGGAACCGAGTCCAGGCTGTGGCACTCGCCATCGAGACGGGGCTGATGGCCCGCCCCTCGGGCGGACCGTCGCGTGGACCGTGAGATCGCGGGCAACGCACCCGTCCGCCGCGCCACCGGGGGTTCGCTCCTGACCACGTCGCTGTAGCGCGCCTCGCGTTGCATCGCCCGGCTCCGCCGCCACAAGGCTTTCGGTTGCGGCGCGGAGTATGCTTCTCGGTGCGGGGGCGTGCTGAATGCACGCGCCTCGGCCGTTGGCGCGTCGGACGGCGGTGGCCCCGCCGGGTCGGAGCGACTTCGAGTTTTCCAGGGGGTAGGGCGATGCACGCTCGGCGGTTTTCCCGCGGCATGGCGCTCGCGGGATTTGTACTTCTGCTCTGCGGACTCACGATGCCCGGTACCTCCCACGCGAACACGGTGGGGCAGATTAACACCGCCGTGAACGCGGCATTGGCGCGATTCGATCAACAGTTCAAAGGCGGTGCGAAGTTCATCGCCGCATCGCCGGGTGTGCTGGTGTTCCCGCAGGTCGTGAAGGGCGCATACCTGTACGGTCAGCAGTACGGGGAAGGCGCCCTGCGGCTGAACGGGAACGCGCGGAGCTTCGGCTACTACAGCTTTACGGCCAAATGGGGAGCCTCCTCGGCGATCCTGTCGAAGGACATTATTTTCGTGTTCCGCGATGCCGGGACGCTCCGGCGCTTCCAGCTGACGGCAGGCTGGACGGTGGGTACCGATGGCCCCGTGACGCTGATTCACGTCGGCCCGGGCGCCGATCTGAGCACGATGCACATTACCGCGCCGATCGCCGGATTCGTGGTTGGCCCGAAGGGCTTAATGTACGACTTCGCGATGACAGGGGCCAAGATCGGACCGCTCAACAAGTAGGCGGGACGCACGCCGGGAAGATGCGCGCAAGCCCCCGTCCGCGGGGTCACGGGCCCTCCGCTTCACCGCGCTCGTCGGTCTCTTGTGTGCGCCAGCTCGTAGGAAAGGAGCGATGTCGTTGCCGCGGGTTCACGGGGGGTACAACACGTACGGCGAGGCAATCGGGATTCTGATGCTGGACACGCGGTTTCCCAGGCTGCCCGGTGATGTCGGGAACGCGACCACGTTTCCCTTTCCAGTGCGGTACAAGAAGGTGTCGTCGGCCGTGCCCCAGCGCGTGGTACTCGAGCGGGGGGTTGGGCTCCTCGACGCGTTTGTCCAGGCGGCAAAAGAACTGGAACAGGACGGTGTCCGGGCGATCACCACGAGCTGCGGGTTCTTGGCCCTGTTTCAGCCGCAGATGGCCGCGGCCGTGAAGATTCCGGTCTTCACGTCGAGCCTCATGCAAATGCCCGTCGTGTACCGCATGCTACAGCCCGACCAGAAGATCGGCGTGCTCACCGCGAACGGCGAGCACTTGAGCCCGGAGGTGTTGAGCGCCGTTGGGGCGGCAGACGTGCCCTACGTGGTGGCAGGCGCGGAACACACGCCGGAGTTCTATGAGGTGTTCGTGAAGAACGGCGATTCGATCGATCCACTCGCGGCGGAAGCGGGCGTGGTGAGGATGGCGACGGGCCTCGTCGAGCGTCATCCCGAGGTGGGCGCGTTCGTCTGTGAGGGTACGAACTTCAGCACCTTTGGTCCGGCCGTGCAGGATGCGACCGGGCTTCCGTTTTACGATGTCGTCACCATGACCCACTGGGTGTACCAGGCGGTGGTGAAGCGCCGAGTGTCCGCGGGTTACATGTAGGTCCGGAGGAGCGGAGGCCGTCGGCATGACGGACTGCCGGTCGCTCGGCGACGAACCAGACAGTTCGGGAGTGCCCATTGTGCGGGATCCGGTAGCACCGCCATCATGCGGTACGCGTGAGGGGGACGTTCTATGAGCCAGAGCTATAACACAAAATACGGCGCCAACACGTGGTCCATTCGTACGGAGATTTCACGCCCGCTCGTGATGGGAATGTTCGGCATGGTGGCCGCGGGACACTACCTTGCCGCGTCCGCCGGGATGCGCATGCTCGCGGACGGCGGCAATGCGATCGATGCCGGCGTCGCCGCCGGGTTGACGCTCAACGTCGTGCACAACGACATGTCGTCGTTATCGGGCGTGGCGCCGATTATTCTCTACCACAAGGCCACCGGCCGGGTGACCACGCTCGCGGGGACCGGGACCTGGCCACGAGCGATTTCGCGCGACTACTATCTGAGAGAAAAGGGCGGCCGCATCACCCAGGATATGTCGAGCTGCGTCGTCCCATCCGCTGCGGACTCGTGGCTGCTGGCGCTGCGCAACTACGGGACGAAGCGCTTCGCGGACGTGGTGGAGAACGCGATCCGCGTGGCGGAAGGCGGATTTCCCGTTCATCACTTTATGGCTCACAGCATCGGCGGCTTCCTGGAGCAGTTCCGTAAGCATCCGGTCAATCGGGAGATCTACCTGCGCAACGGAAATCCCCCGGCGGTCGGCGACGTGATCGTTTTGCGCGAGCTGGGCGCGACGTTGCGCGCGATGGCCGAGGCGGAACAGCGCGCTCGGGGCACACGCGAGCAGGGAATCGATGCGGTCAGAGACTACTTCTACCGCGGTCCCATCGCGAAGGCCATGGTGGACTTTTCCCGGGCCAACGGCGCACTCTTCAGCATGGAAGACTTCGAGTCATTCGCCGTTCGGGAGGAGCCCGCGGAAAAGGTTTCCTTCCGGAAGCATGACGTCTACGGCTGCGGGCCGTGGAGTCAGGGTCCGGCGTTCCTCGAAACGCTGGGCATGCTCGACGGCGTCCCGCTGGAGGCGTTTTCCCCGCACAGCCCGGAGACGGTGCATCACATCGTCGAGGCCCTGAAGCTGGCGTTTGCCGACCGCGAGCGGTACTACGGGGACCCGCGGGTGGTGGATGTGCCGATGGCGCAGCTGCTGTCGCCCGCGTACCTGGCGGAGCGGCGGTCCCGGATCGACCCGCGGCGCGCGTATCCCGAGTGTCCTCCCCACGGCAGCATTCCGGGGTTTCCGCAGATCGCCCCGATTCCGCCGGCCGGTGAGGTGTACGCCGCGGACGCGTATGGAGTGAAGTCGGAACTGCACGGCACGTCGTACATCGCCGCGATGGATCGGGAGGGGAACATCTTCTCCTGTACGCCGAGCGACGGGTGCTCCGACGGTCCCATCATTCCTGGCCTGGGCTTGGACATCTCGGAGCGCGGCATGCAGGGGAGCTTGAATCCAAACAATCCCAACGTGGTCGCGGGGGGGAAGCGGGTCCGCCTGACGCCAATCCGGCGCTCGTGATGCGCGACGGCGTGCCGTTGATGGCGATCGGGACTCCGGGCGGCGACAAGCAGCCTCAGACGATGACCCAGGTGCTCACGAAGATCCTGCTCTGGGGGATGAACCCGCAGCACGCCGTGGAGGACGCGCGCTACGCCTCGTACTCATTCCCGCAGTCGGCGTATCCGCATGGCTACGAGCCGGGCATGCTGCGCATGGAGGCCGACGTGCCGGAAGACACCGCGATACGGCTCCGCGCGCTTGGGCATACGATCGCGCGCTGGCCGAAGTGGACCTGGTCGGCCGGCGGCGCGTGCGTGATCATGCGGGATCCGGACCGACAAGTGTTCATCGGCGGGGCCGATCCGCGCCGCGAAGGCTACGTCGTCGCGGTCTGAGCGCACGCGGTTGCGGATGCGCTCGGCTGCGCCGTGGACGGAGCGACGCACGTGATGACGGCGCTGCCCAGCGGCGCATCGGTCGAGCAGGTCGCGGCGCGTATTCGCGCCCGTACGGTGTCGTCGCTTGAAGTTACCCAGACGTGTCTCGCGTGCATCCGCGCGCTCGACCCCGTGTATCACGCGTACCGCACCATCATGGAAGAGAGCGCGCTCGCGGCCGCGCATGACGCGGATGCCGCCGTTCGGGGCGGCTCCGACGCGGGCCCGCTCCTGGGTGTCCCGATCAGCGTCAAGGACACGTTTCTCCTGCGGGGCACTCCGACGACGGTCGGATCGCCGATCTTGGCGGACTACGCTCCCCCGGGCGATGACGCGGCGTGTCTCGACAAGCTGCGCCGGGCCGGTGCCGTTATTCTCGGGAAAGTGAACGTCGGGACCGGGATGGCCTGGGACACGGTCCGGACGGCGAGTACCGGCTTTGCCCGCGCCCAAAACCCATGGCGGTTGGGGTATACGCCGGGAGGCTCGAGCAGCGGGTCCGCGGTCGCAGTGGCGCTCGGCATGGGCTACGCGAGCGTCGGGACCGATTCCGGCGGGTCGATTCGCATCCCCGCCTCGTTCAGCGGCATCGTGGGGTTGAAGCCGACGCACGGCCGCGTCAGCCAGTATGGAAGCGTGTTCGGGTTCGGGCAGGCGCTGGAGCACGTTGGGCCGCTGACGCGCACCGTGCGGGATGCCGCGATCCTGCTCGCGGCGCTGGCGGGGTACGATCCGCGCGACCCCACATCCGCCAACGTCGAGGTCCCCGACTATCTCGGCGCGCTGGACGGACGTGCGGACGCGGAGCCCCTGCGCGTCGGGTGGTTTGCGGCCGGCGGTCCGCGCGGCGCCCAGCCGGACGTCTTGGAACGCGTGGGGGAGGCGGTGCGGGTCCTCGCCGCGCTGGGGCTGTCGATCGAATCCATCGAGGCGCCGGTGTTCGACGAGGAGCGGTGGCCGGAGCTCGTGCTGCTGGAGGAGGCGGCGCGCTTTGATGAAGAGCTCCCGGCGCTTCCGCCCTACATGGAATACGTGCGCGCGGGTCTCCGTCGGAAGCGGACGCGCATCGCGCGGCGGGTGGCGGTCGACGTCGACGAGATGCGCCGCGTCTATGCGAACCTGTTTTCGCGGTTCGACCTCCTGGTGTTGCCGACCACGCCCATTACCGCCACGTCGTTCGAGACGCAGATGCTGCCGTGGAACGGAGGGGAGCGGGACGCGGAAGGACTCTACCTGTGTAATACGTGGACCTTCAACCTGTTGGGCTACCCGGCCATCTCGGTGCCCTGCGGGTTCGACGGCACCGGGCTCCCCGTCGGTCTGGAGATCGTCGGACGACACTTCGACGAGATCTCCGTGCTGCAGGCGGCCGCGCGCTACGAGCGCGCTGTCGGCGGCTTCCCGCTGCCGACGCCGTAGGTTCCGCCGACCGCCGAGGAACGCGTCTCCTCCGGCGCGCTACACCGGAGGCTGCGGCGCCTTCGACAGGGGCGCCTGACTCTTGATGATGCGCACGATGGTGTCCTTTTTGCGAATGCAGGTGATGTCGTCGAGCGGATTGGCGCTCAGGATCAGGACGTCGCCGAGCTTGTTGGGCTCGAACGTGCCGAGATGCTTCTGCAGCCCCATCGCTTCCGCGCTGACGCGCGTGCCGGCGATGAGGGCCTCGGTCGACGTGAGGCCGCACTCGACCAGCATCTCGAGCTCGCGCGCGTTTTGCCCGCGCCCCTTGATGTTTCCCGTATCGGTGCCGAGCGCGATCTTCACGCCGCGCTGATGGATTTTCTTGAGGTACTTCGCCTGCACTTCCATCATCGCGGCGGCGCCGCCAATCGTTTTGGGGTTGGTGTTGATGCGCTTGCCCTCTTGGCCGATCCAATAATAGACCGAGAGCGTTGGTACCAAAATGACGTCGCGCGCGACCATCATGTCGAGTAGATCGTCGTGCGCCCCCAAATCTCCGCCGTGCTCGATGGTGTCGACTCCCCCGACGAGCGCGTTCCGGAGACCTTCGGGGGATGTCGCGTGCGCGGCAACCTTCGCGCCGCGCCGGTGCGCCTCGTCGGTCATCGCTTCGATCTCGGGGATGGTGAAGTTGGGATCCGCCTCCAGCCCGTCCGGGCCGGGCGCGAGCCCCTCTTCGGTCGCGAAGAACTTGACCAGGTCCGCCCCGTCGCCGAAGTTCTCGCGAACCGCCTTGCGGCATTCCTCCGGTCCGTCGGCGAAGCGGCTGCGGGGGCGGAGCTCCCGCGTCCAGTCCCTCGGAAACACGTGCGGATCACCGTGTCCGCCGGTTTGTGAGATCGACCATCCCGACGTCAGGATCCGCGGCCCGCAGACCAGCCGGTTGTTGATCGCCCACCGCAGCCCGATGACCTGGTCCATTGACCCGTGTCCGAGCTCGCGTACGGTGGTAAACCCCGCCGCCAGCACCTCATAGGCGTCCAGCGCGGCGCGGATCACCCGGGCGGCGAACGGCGGCTGGAGAAACATGCGATAGCGGTCGAAGCTGAAGACCCCGGTGAAGTGCAGGTGGGCGTCGATGAGCCCGGGCATGACGAACTGCCCGGTCGCGTCGTAGACCTCGGCGCCCTTGGGGATCTTCAAGTCGTTCGCGGGGCCGACGGCGGTGATCCGTTCACCGTCGATCACGACGTGCCCGGCGTGATCGGCGCCGCGCCGGTGGAGGTGAAGACCGTGCCCCCGGTGATTGCGAGCACGCCGGCCTCAGGGTCACGGAGCATGAGCTTGTCGCCGAGCGGTCCGTCTTGTGTCACCCGCTTCATACAAGATCCTCCTTGATGCGTGATGGTGCCGCCGGACGATCCCCGGGGAGGCTTACGGATGATTCCACGACGCGTCGACCATGGTCAGCAGCCCGTCGAAGCGCGGCGTCCAGATGAGATCGCGATCGAGCCCGTCGGCGTTCGGCGCTGTAAACAGCGGAATGATCGGCGCTTCGTCCTTGACCAGGAGTTGTGCGCGGCGCAGGATGTCGTTCCGCCTCGTCTGTCGGTGGTCACCTCCGCGGTGTCGAGCAGCACGTCGAAGTCGAAGTTGCTCCAGAACGACGCGGCGCCGCCCGTGTGGAGCGCCTGCGCCGCCACCTCTTCGAAGTACCCGTTCTGCGCGGTCGAGCGGCTGAGGAACGCGTCGTACGGGATCTTCTTGCTCGCGAGCTGGCTGATGAAGATGCCGTAGTCCATCACGGACGGGGTGACGCGCACGCCGACCCGCCCCAATTGGTCGACGATCGCGAGCGCGATGTTGTGGTCCTCCGGATAGATCCCATTCGTATAGCCCATCGTCATGTCGATGCCGTTGGGATAGCCGGCGTCCCGCAGCAGATCACGGGCCCGCTGCGGGTCGTACGGGAACGGCGGGATTGACGCGTCGCACCCGACGCCCGCGGGCGGGCAGAACGTGGCGATCAGTGCGCCGGTGTTGTGCATGATGCTCTGGTTGATCTGCGTGCGGTCGATCGCGTAGTTGAGGGCCTGACGCACCCGCTTGTCCGCCAGCGGGCGCGTGGGCGCCATGTTGATGAGGTTAAACTCGACGAGGAAGATCGCGGCGGCGGGCGCGCCGACCAGTTTCGTCCGCGGAGACCGCTGAATCGGGTCCATTAGGTCGGGCGGCACCTGGTCGATCAGGTTCACGGATCCGCTGAGGAGCTCCGAGAGGCGGGTGGGCTGGCTCGGGATGATGCGAATGGTCACGTGCTTGATCCGCGGCGTCCCGCCCCAGTACGTGGGGTTGGCCTCCAGCTCCGCGCGGTCGTCCACGGTCCAGCTGATCAGCCGATACGGGCCGGTGCCGATGGGGTGCGCCACCAGTGCGTCGGGACCGCTCTGCTGGAGGTAGCGCGGCGGGACGATCCATCCGTGGCGCGCGATCGTCGGTAGGAACAGCGGCCAGGGATGCTGGGTGGTGAAGCGGACCGTGTAGTTATCGACGACGGTGACCCCCGCGATGAGCCGAAGCAGCGAGGCGCGGGCGTTCTTGGTTTTTGGGTCGAGCGCGCGGTCGAACGAGAATTTCACGGCCTGCGCGTTGAACGGTTCGCCGTCTTGAAACACGACGTTGCGCCGGAGCTTGAACTCCCAGGTCGTGGGGTCGATCATCGTCCACGAGACGGCCAGCCCGGGCCGCAGGCGCTGCGCGGCGTCGCTCTTGATCAACGTGTCGTAGATGTTGGTGGCCACCAGCTCCGTCGCGAGGATCCCCGTTGACTGCGGGTCCCACGTCGGCACGTTGCCGGCGATGCCGAGTGTCACTTGGTCGGTCGCCTGTGCGATGCTCCTGGCCGGCAGGCCGATCCCGACGCCGACGACCAGCGTGACCACTGTCAGCACACTGAACCAGGTCCGTGTTGTCATGCGTCCCCGTCCTTTCGGCCGCGTCGATCGCACTGGTGTTCACGCGTCGTGGTGTGGCGATCAGAGGCGTACCCATCGCGTCGCCAGTGGTCGGCACGCGCTTGACTTTGACGATGCCGGACAGCGTAGCGCATTCCGCGCCGGCGCACCGGCAATGTGAACCCGTGCCGCAGCGTACGCGACACGTGATCGCGACGAACGGTTGGTAACGTCGGGATGTCGCGGCGGTGCTGAGACGCTACGGGAGGATTCGTGAGCCATACGCGGGGCCTCCTGCCGCGGCCGGTCCGGCGCACAGAGGTGGAAGGGGGAACCGAGGACGATGCGACGGAATTGTGACGGAAACGCGCGGACGGTCTCGGCCGCGGCGGTTTCGAGTCCGGGCCTGCGCCGTCGTGCGGGTGCATGCCGCGCACGCGTCTCGACGACGCCTCGCTGAGATGGACTCACTGGGAGGGATCATCCTGAGCACGGGTACATGGACGACTCGTCTTGCACGCAACGCGGCTCCGCAGGGGATGCGAACGGCGGCAGCCCACCATGCCTGATCGCGCCGCGATGGAATCCCGCGTGGCCGTTCTCGGCGCTGGCGCCGGCGGCCTGGCGACCGCCGGCCACTTGATCGAACGCGGCCACACCGTGGCGCTGTACGATCTTCCAGAATTCGCGCCTCAACTCGCTCCTGTCCGCGCGCACGGCATCCGGATTTACGGCGCCGTGTCCGACAACGTGTATCGGCCGTCGGTGGTGACTACCGACGTGGAGGAAGCGCTGGACGGCGTACGGGTCGTGCTCGTGATCGTGCCGGCGTACGGCCACGCGCGCTTCGCCCAGGCGCTCGTCCCGCACCTGCGCGATCATCATGTGGTGCTGATGAGCCCGGGAGCGTTTGGCGGCGCGCTCGAGTTCTACAGCACGTCCCAGCGGATCGCGCCGCGTTATGATCCGGTGATCGGCGAGAGCGCGAACCTGATCTATACCGCTCATCGCATGCCGGCGGATGATGCTGAAGCTCCCGCGAATGTCCGGATCAACGGCATCAAACGGGCGGTTCCCGCGGCGGCGATTCCGGCCGAACGGACCGGGGAGATGCTCGCCGCCCTCGCCCCCGTGTACCCGGAGTTTTCGGCGGCCGGGAACGTGTTAGAGACGGGGCTCAACAACGTGAACATCATCGTCCACCCAGTGCTCGTCACCGGGAACCTGAGCCTGACCGAGCGCGGCGTCGAGTGGGGCTTGTTCCGCAGCGGGTTGACGCCGTCGATTGCGCGCCTGATGGACGCAGTCGACGCGGAGCGGCTCGCGATTCTGCGCGCGCTGGATCTGCCGGCGCTGAGTCTCGCGGAGTCGATGATCCGGTACTACGCCGACCAGGGGGTGCGCGGCGATGATTTGTACGAAGTGCTGTCGACGGCCCCGGTGCTGGCGAATTCCAAAGGGGCCCGGTCGTTTCAGCACCGCCACGTGCGCGAAGACGTGCCGTATGGGCTGGTGCCGATGGCGGCGGTCGCGGCGGCCATCGGGGTGCCGACGCCGTGCACGGATGCGGTGATCACCGTGTTGTCGGCCGCGGTGGGCGAGGACTTTCGGAACACCGGCCGGGGTATTCGTCAGCTCGGGTTAGAGGGGATGGGGGCCGCCGAGATTCTTCGGGCGGTCACCGAGGGCGTCCGGGCGTAGCCGGCGGGCGTCCGGCGCTTACCGAAGCCGCGGATCCAGGTAGTCGCGCAGCCAATCGCCGATCAGGTTCACGCCCAGCACGGTCACCAAGATGCCGAGTCCCGGGAAGGTCGTCAGCCACCACGCGTTCGTGAGATAGTCGCGCGCATCCGCGAGCATCTGCCCCCAGGTCGGCGTGCCCGCGCCGACGCCCAGTCCGAGGAAGCTGAGGCCCGCTTCCGAGAGGATCGTCCCGGCGACCGAGAACGTGGCGACGACGACGACCGTGCCGATGACGTTCGGCAGCGCGTGGACCGTGAGGATGCGCGGGGTCGCCGCGCCGAGCGCGCGCGCCGCCTGCACAAACTCCCGCTCGCGGACCGACAGCACCTCGGACCGCACCACCCGTGCGTACGTGATCCAGCTGGTCACCCCCAAGACGCCGATGATGTTGGCGAGCCCCGGGCCGAGCACCGCCATCACGGCCAGCGCCAGCAGAATGAACGGAAACGCCAGCTGCACGTCCCCGAGCCGCATCATCACGCGATCGAGCCAGCCCCCGTAGTAGCCGCTCACGAGGCCGATCGCGGTGCCGAGCACGCCGCCGATCGCGACCGCGCTGAGCCCGATAAACAGCGAGATCCGCGCGCCGACGAGAAAGCGGCTGAGCACGTCCCGCCCCAGCGAGTCGGTGCCGAGCCAGTGCCGCAGTCCCCCCTGCACCGACAGCGGCGGCAGGAGCCGGTCCTGCACGTGAATCGCCGTCGGCGATGCCGGTGCGAGCCATGACGCGCCGGCGGCCATGCCCGCGATCAAAAGCAGGAGGCAGAGGCCGACCATGGCGCCGGGCGACTGCCTGAAGCGACCTCCCATCGGCGCCCGCTACCCGTACCGCACGCGCGGATCCAGATACCCGTAGGCCAGATCCACGCAGAGATTCAGCAGGACAAATACAGCCGCGATCACGATCACCGCGGCCTCGACGATCGGAAAGTCCTTCTCGTAGATCGCGTTCACGACCAAGCGCCCGACGCCCGGCCACGCAAAGACCGTCTCGGTGATAATGGCGCCCCCCAGGAGCACGCCGAAATCGATCCCAATCAGGGTGACGATCGGCAAGAGCGCGTTGCGCAGCGCGTGACGGTACAGGACGGCCCCCCGCGTCACGCCCTTCGCGCGGGCGGTCCGGACGAAGTCGTGGCCCAGCGCGTCGAGCATCGACGCGCGCACGACCCGGGCGTTGCGCCCCATGGAATACATCGCGAGGGTGACGCTCGGCAGGATGAGGTGCGACACGCCGCCGCGGCCGGACACGGGGAGCCACCGGAGCTCCACCCCGAACACGAGGATCAGCAGGAGGCCGAGCCAGAACCCGGGGGTCGATTGGCCGAGCAGTCCGCCGACCATGCTCGCGGTGTCGAGCGGCGTCCGATGATGCGTGGCGGCCGCCACGCCGAGCGGCAGCGCGACCGCGAGCGACAATGCCATCGCGGTGACCGCGAGCTCCATCGTCGCGGGCATCCGCTCGATGACGAGCGGGAGCGCCGGCAGCTGGCTGCGGAGCGAGACCCCAAAGTCGCCGCGGACGGCGTGGGCCAGAAAATCCTCGTACTGCGCGTACCACGGACGGTCGAAGCCCATTTGGTGGCGAAACTCGGCGATCTGCTGACGCGAGTAGTTTTCCGGGATCATCAAGTAGGTCGGATCGCCGGAGAGAAAGAGCAGCGCAAACGACAGGAAGCTGACGCCGAAGAGAACGACGACGGCTTCGACGAGGCGCCGCGCGACGAAGACGCCCACGCTCTACGTGGCCGCGACCGGTGCTCCGAGCCCGAACAGGATGCGTCCCTTGCGCGCGGCGAGGCTCGTGTTCAGGAAGAGCACCTCGCCGTCGACCGGCGCCACGATGTCCTCGACGTGCCGGCCCCACAGGTCGCGCAGGGCCCCCATCACGTCGCCGGCACGGACGCGGGCCTGGATATCGGCGGTCCGCGCGAAGACTCCGTCCTGCGATGCCAGCACCAGCGCGAACTCGACCAGCGCGGATCGTTGGGGGGCAGCGTGCCGCGGGCGATGCCGAGATGGACGCACACCCGCCGCAGCCCCTCGACGTGGGCCTCGACGTCCTCGGGTTTCGCCTGGTCTTCGCCCCCGCACTCCGCGGTGATGCCGGGGATTCCGCGAAGGGCGCCCGCGGAATGGACGTAGCCGGGGACCGGCCGCTTCAGCACGTCTCTCTTCCGCAGCACGGTCACCGGAAACCCATAACTGGCCGCGAGCGCGCGCGACTTCTGGGTCAGCGCGGGGTCATCGGCCGGTTGGTAGATGGTGAACGGGGTGAGCCGTCCCATCAGGTCCCCCCCGTGAAGATCCACGAGCGCGTCGCAGTGCGCGAACACTTCTTCAAAGAGGTAGGCCGCCATCACCTCGGTGAACGTGCCGTCCATCCGGCCCGGGTAGACCTGGCTGGGGTTTTTGCCGTCGACCGGACATATCTCGCCCACGCGCTCCCAAAAGGCCGGCTGGTTGATGATCGGCATCACGAGGACGTGCCCCCGGATCTTCCGGGGATCGAGCTCGTCCGCGAACCGCATCGTGGCCGCGATGCCCGCGTACTCGGACCCATGGGAGCCGCCCGTGACCGACAGCGTCGGCCCGTCCTCGGCTCCCCGGATGGAGATATAGGGCCACGACCGCCCCGCCAGCAGCGGGTGCGCGAACTCGAACGCCCCGTAGGTCTTCGTCCCCGCCTTCCCGATCCCGTCGAGCATGTCCGTCCACCTCCGGTGATGTGCGGCCCCGATCCCGCCGGCCGCGGGGCGCCCGCCGTCTAGCGGCTGACCGTCGCGTTCTGCAGCACGATCAACTCGTCGGCGCGCGGGGACCAGTTGAGGCGCTTGTTCGCCCCGTAGTAGTCGGTCTGCTTGTACAGGTAGATGATCGGCGGATCGTCGTGCGCGATCTGCTGCAGCGTGTAGAGATCCTGCATCCGCTGCTTCGGATCGACCGTCGCGTTCAGCGCCGCGTAGGTCTTCTCGAAGTCGGCGTTGTTCCAGAACGTCGGGTTGTAGCCGAAGTCCTTCTGGAGATAGCGGATCTCGTCTTGGCCGTCAAACGAGGACCCCAGTCCCAAGAGGAACATATCGGCCGGGTTGGTGTCCTCGAACATCTTCTTGGAATAGATCGGCCAGGCCAGCGGGTTCACGGTGATCTGGACGCCCACGGCCTGCAGGTAGGACGCCACCGCCTGGGCGACCTCTTTGTCCGCGATGTAGCGGCCCACCGGCGTGTCCATGGTGATCGCAAACGGCTGTCCCTGCGCGTTCGTCAGCACGCCGTTCTTCGGCGTCCACCCCGCCTCGCCGAGCAGCTCCTTCGCCTTGTTCGGATCGTACGGGTACGGCTTGACCGCCGGGTTCGCGAACGCGTTCACCACGGTCGCCATCCGGCGTCCCGTGCCGTTCAGCAGCGACTTGATGATCGCGTCCACGTCCACCGCGTAGTTCATCGCCTGCCGGACGCGCGCGTCGCGGAGGATCGGCCGGTCGGTGCGCATGCCGATGAAGATGTCGCGTCCGCCCTCCACGGTCTTGACGGTGGCGATCGACGAGGCGCTGATGCGGCTCGCCTGATCGGGCGGCACGTTGACGATGATGTCGGCGCTCCCGGACAAGAGGTCGGCGATCCGGGTCCCGTCCTCGGGCACCGGCCGGAAGATGATCGTGCTGATCGACGGCTTGGGGCCCCAGTAGTTCGGGTTCGCGGTCACCGTCACGTGGTCGTCGTGGACCCACTCCTTGAACACGTACGGACCGGTGCCGATGGGGCGCAGCGCCGCCTGGGGCAGCGTGATGGCGCTGTAGTATTTCGGCGCCATCATATAGAAGTACACGAGCCACTCGAGCATCAGCGGCGCGGGCGCCTTCGTCACGATGTTCACGGTGTAATCATTGACCACGTCGACGCGGTCCAGTTGGACGAACCCCTTGAGGAAGCTGGGGGCCTTGACCGCCGGATCGTACAGCCGGCTGATCGTGTACTTCACGGCCGCGGCGTTGAACGGCTCGCCGTCGTGGAAGCGGACGCCCTGACGGAGCTTGAACTGCCACGTCGTGGGCGACAGGATGCGCCAGCTCTCGGCCAAGAGCGGGCTGTAGTGCATCGAGCTGTCCCGCGTGACCAGCGTCTCGAACATCGTGAGCATGACGTTGTCGCTGAACCGCGCCTGCGTGAACATGGGATCCATGCTTTCGGTGTCGGTCCCCTGGTCCACGACGACGGTGGCGCCGGCCTGGGCGTGGGATACCGGCACGTTCGCGAGAGCCACGCTCGAGACCACGAGCAATCCGATCAAGATCACTGAGAGCCGTTGCATCATGAGCGAATCCTCCTTGGCTAGTCGAGTGCGCTTGCGCCGCTGATGTGGCAGGCGGCGATCTTCACCACGGGCACGCGGTAACACATGCTGTAGCTGTGCATGGGATTCCACCAGTCGTAGACTAGGCGCGGCGCATCGCCGACCGCGGCCACCCGCTCGAGCGTCCCGAGCAGGCTGTCCGTGATGCGGACGTCGGTGGCCGGACCGCGGATCTCGCCGTCCTCGATCCACAGCGTCCCATCGCGGGTCGGTCCGGTCAGGATTCCGGCCCTCCGGTCGGACAGATCCGTGTAGTTCATGCGGGTGACCAAGAGGCCGCGCTGCGTCGACTCGATGATCGCTTGGCGGCTGCGCGCGCCCGGCGCCATGTGCCAGTGGAACGGCGCGGGTCCAGGCAGCAGCTGCAGGCCGAACGGTGAGTTCGCGTGCCCGGTGGACGTGGTCCCGGACGCGGCGGCCGTCGTGAGGTCGTGGACCGGGGCCTCGACGCGTCCCTCTGTCACCAACGGGGTCCGGCGCTTCGGGGTTCCCTCAAAATCGAAGGGGAGGCGCAGCGTCTCGGGATCCGTGGCGTCATCCCAGAGCGTGACGAGCGGCGATACCGCCGGGCGGCCCCACACGTCCCGGAGAAAGCTCGCCCCGCTCGCGGCCGCCTGACCGTTGAAGCCGTACACTCCGAGGAATCGCAGCCAATCGGCCGCGGCGACATAGTCGAGTACCACATCATAGTCGCCGGGCGGGAGCGTCCGCGGCGCCCCGGCCGCCAGCGCCTTGTCCGCGGCCTCCCGGGCAACCGCCTGCGGATCGAGGGCATGAAAATCCGGGCTGAGTGCTTCGGCGTACCCCGACGCGCGCTCGGATTCGATCACCGTCCGGAGATAGCTGCTGGCCGTGACCATCTCGCGGACCGGTCCGCCCGAGACCGCGACGGTCGTGCGCGTCCGGTACGTCACGTACGCGCCTGACGCCACGGTCCCCCGTCCGCGCGCGTGCGCGATGATCGCGTCAATGGCGTCTCGCCGGACCGCCGCCGTGGGGAGGGACGCCGCGAGATCGATCGTGACGTCATCGCCGTCCATCGCACCGAGCGGACGGTCGGGTCCTGCCGGCCCGCCGGTCCGGGCCAGCGCACAGGCGTCGTCCAGCAGCCCGGCGACCGCCTCTGGCCCGGGCACGGTCGCGAGGACCTGGCCGAGCTGCCCGTCCACCATCACGCGCACGCACGCCGTCAGCCCCTGCCGCGTGAGGTTTTGATGCACGGTCCCGCGGCGAAATCGGGTCAGGCTGTAGTCCTCGTCGAGCAGCGTGACGATCGCCGACTGCGCGGCTGTCCGGTCGAGCGCGGCGCGGAGGTGCGTGGCCACAGTGTCCTGTTGCATCAGCGGCCCCCCACCACGTGCACGTCCCGGAACCGCGAGGGAGAGGCGCCGTGGCCGACCGGCATGGCCTGCATCGGCTCTCCCTTGCCGCACGCCGCGAGTCCCCACATCGTCCACGACGCGCTGTCGGCGATCGCGTCGCAGGCGCCCCAAAAACGCGGCGTCACGCCCATGTACGACGCGTTCCGCAGCGTCCGTCCACGCTTTCCGCGCTTGATCTCGTAGGCCAGTTCGCTCGAGAAATGAAAATTAATGCGCCGGTCGTCGATGCTCCACGTGGCGGGAGTCTCCATGACGATCCCGTCGTCGGTGTCCTCGAGCAGCTGCTCGAGCGGCACAGCACCCGGCTCGAGGCTGAGATTCGGCATCCGGACCAGCGGAATGCCCCACCAGGCTTCGCCCCGGGCGCATCCGCCGCCCGGGACCGTTCTCCGCGGAGGCCGCGGTGCTGTAGGACGTCAGGAAGTTCTCGAAGCGGCCGTGTGACACGATCGGCACCGTTTGAGGCGGCAAATCCCTCGTCATCGTACGCGTACGTGCCCATCGCGCCGGGCGTCGACCCGTCCGCCACGATGGTGACGAGCGGGGACCCGTAGCGAAACTCTCCGCGCCGCTCGGGCGTGAGAAATGATCCGCCGGCGAAGGTCAACTCGTCGCCGGTGGCGCGGTCGAACTCGGAGGCGTGTCCGCACGATTCATGCAAGCAGCAGCGCCAGATGCTCGGTGCCCAGGATGACCGTGGTGGTCGTATCGGGGCACGGTGGGGCGTCGAGCAGCATCGTGGCCTCCCGCGCCAGGCGGTCGGCGCGCTCCTCCTGATCGTCCCGCGCGACGAACTCGAACCCGGCCTGGCCGTGGGTCCCCTGCAGAATCCCGTGCGAGCGGCGCTGCACCAGTCCGTCCCGCTCGGCGAACACCCGGATGCCGCCGCCGCAGGTCGTCAGGCGCTGTTCGATCTCGCTGCCGCGGGTGTCCACGAACACCTTCGTGACCCGGGACGCCGTGATGAACGGCTCGACCACGCGGACCGCGGGATGCCGCAGCGCCGCCCGTGCGCCGCGCTCCATGACGGCGTAGTAGTCCTCCGCGTCGACGGCGAACGGATCGATCTCGACCGGCGTCGCGTACGCCGCCCGCGGCCCCGCGCCGACAGGCACCGGCGCCGTGAACGGAAATTCCCCCGCGCGCGTGAGGGCGTCCGAGACCGCGCGGTCGATGCCCGCGGCATCCATCCGGGTCGTGGCCGCGTAGCCCCGTCCGGTCTCGGTCTGGATCTGGACGAGCAGCCCGGCTTGATGGTCCACGACCGGCTCGGCCGGCGCCGTGTTGCGCAGCGCCATCCGCCGGTACGTTACGTCGGTGACGCGCACGGACGCGTAGACGACTCCTCGTCCGGCGGCCGCGGCCAGCGCTCGATGTGCGATGTCTCGCATGATCCCTCCCTGCGTGTGTGACTCGCCCCGCGCGGATGCGGCGGTGCGGCGCGTCGACGGTCCTCTGCCGCCGCGGTGCTACGTGGGTGTCGTGGCGATGGTCGAGAAGTCCAAGAGCTGCAGCTCGACCCGGTCCGCGTTCGCCTCAAGATAGCCCAGCAGCTCGTCCCAGCGGGCGTGCTCAAGCAAATTCACGATTCTCGCGTGGTGCTCGACGATGGCCGTGAGCGACGGGTACGCGCGGCTCGCGTAGCTCCACACGAGCAGGAAGCTTTGGTACTTGAGCCCGGTCCACAACTGCTGCAGCCGCCGGTGTCCCGCGCATTCGTACAGCGCGTCGTTGAAGGCCAGATCCGCCCGGGCGACCGCGGACGCGTCGCCGCGCGCGGCCGCCTCCTGCATCGCATCGAGCGCCCGCCGCAGCCCGTCCCGCGGTGCGTCGGACAGCCGCCGCTTGATGAACCGCAGCGCGAGCCGCTCGGTAAACACGAGCAGGCTGTAGATCTCGTAGGCGTCCCGCTCGGTCAGCGTGGCGACCGCGGCCCCGCGGTGTGGCACGAGAACGAGCAGTCCCTGCTCGGCGAGCTGCCGAAACGCCTCCCGGACGGGGCCCCGACTGACACCGAGATCGCGCGCGACGTTGGCCTCGATGACGCGGTCGCCCGGGGCGAGCCGACCCGTGAGGATCGCATCGATCAGCGATTCACGCACGCCGTCGACAAGCGAACGTCGGGACAACAGCTTCGGTGCCACGGATCGCACGGATGCCATAGGCGAGTGATCCTCTGATGATCGGAGCTGACACGGGAATGGCGCCTGCCCGAGCCGGTGGGTAGGATTGTCAACAGTCGACAATCCCACGCCAAATTCGCTGCCTGACGGGAGATACCTGCTCCGGGAACCGGCGATTTCGTGCTAGCGATCGGACACTTGCCTTACGCGCGCGTCAGGGCTGCCCTGCGGGGCGGTCCACCCACGACATCGCCGTGAAATTGAAAAACGTCGCGGCCATGGGGACGCCGACGGATGCGCCGCCGCAGAAGGTCAATGTGCCGCCCAGCTGGTCGACCTGCGTCGTCGACAGGGCGTGGCGGAGAAGACCCCGCCTTTAATGTAGGTATGGCCCTGGCTATACACGCTGCCGAGGGCGTAGATGACGCCGTCGAACGAGAAGTTATTCAAGGTCACGTCTCCCGTCGCGACGATCACCCCCCAGTTGGCGGACGCAAAGTTGTCGCCGCATCCGCTCGCGCGGCCGGAGCCGGTGATCGTCACCCCGGCGCCGCCTGGGGCGCCGTCGTCGATGACGAGGAACTCGGGGTTGTTCTGCGTCCCGGTGAAAGCGCCGCTGCCGACGAGCGTCGGGGGGGTCGCACACGCCGTCCCGTCTTCCGACGCGTTGTAGAATGCGCTGAATCCCGGCGCGAGATTGTTGCCGCAGGCGATGCCCAGCACGTCGACGGCGGGGATCGGCGATACGTAGCGGATGCCGTTTTGAAGACCGTTCGGGCCGCCGGCATCGCACGCCGCGCAGGTGGGCGCCTGAAAGAACGTCGTCGCCGCGGGCCGGCTGAGATCGTCCGCGACGAGACCCCAGTCGAGGTAGCGCTCAACCGCGCCGCCGCCAGAGACGCTGCCGTAGACGGTGCCGAGGCCGGCGCAGACCCCCGCGGTGACGCTCGCCCCGTTGACGCAGAACGGGCCGCTCGTATCCACGACCAGCATCACCTGTCCGGCCGTGGCGGTGAGGGCCGTCCAATAGGTCGGCGTGTACGTCCCCGCGGACGTGTAGGTGACGCCGGCGCCGTTCTGCGTGGCCTCCACCACCTGCACGCCGCTCGGGAGGTTCGCATTGCTGCCCTGCCACTGCAGCATCACGGCGGCGAAGTCCGCGGACGGCATTCCCTGCGGGGTGTCCGGATGCCAGTTGACCGGCAGGTTCGTTTGCCGCAGACACGGGGTCGGCGCGACTTCAGTCGTCGAATCGTTGGCGCACTCGAAGAAAAAGTCGCCCGGGCCGCTTCCCTGGGTCGTGACGTCGCTGCCGGCCATCACCTGAGGGGAAATCAGGTTCATCGCGCTCGCGCCCGAGGCCGGTGCGGGGGACGTCTTGATAGTTCTGAAACGTCACGCTGGACTGCGAGTACGCGTCCCCCGTCATCGCCGAGACGTCGCCCTGGAACACGACCAGCGGGGCCTGCACCGCGTTCGCGAATCCGGTCTGGTACGCCGCCTGGACCAGGACCCGCGTCGCGCGCGTCATGCCGCCGTACGCGGCCACGGAGAGAATCGGCACGATCGTCGGGTTCGTCGCCAGCGCGGCCTCGAGCGACACGGTGCCGGTGCTGTGCGGCGACGCCGCGCTGCTCGCGAGACTGTTCGTGAACGCGCCCGTGCCGCCGACGCCGGAGACGCGGATCCGGTTGAGCGCTTCCTGGACCCCGGCCTCCGCGAGGTTCAGGGCGATCGTGCTGTTCCGGTCGTTGGCCGCAAACCAGACGCCGCTCTGGCTCATGAAGAGGAACGCGAGGAGCATCATGCTCACAAAGAAGACGACCAGCAGCGTCATCAGAAACGTCATGCCGTCGTCCGAGCGGACGGCCCGCCCGATCGCCCGCGCCGGCGCGCGGCCCCTACTGGTTGCGGAGGGTGACATCGCTCGCGACCACATCGGTGGAGCTCACCGCCTCGTTCACCGCCGCCGCCGAGCCCGCGACCGTGATGGAGAGATTGCGCGTGCTCACGGTGGGGCAGCTGCCGTGCGCGGCGAGCGTCAGCGCCGTCACGCCCCCCGCCACCGTCCCGTACGAGAGCTGGTTCGCGGTCACATCGTACTGCACGCGGATGACGTACGGTCCCGACGCATTGGCCGCGGGAGGCAGCGTCCCGGCGGCCTGCGCCGCCGACAGATAGTAGCTCACGTACCAGCCGTCGTAGGGGTTCGCGCCGACCGCGTTCGCGTCGGTGGCGTACGCGGTCGTTCCGTCGGACAGCGCGTAGACCGCGGTGTGCGGCAGGGCGAAGCTGATCTGCGGCGCGGGGCCGCACGCGGTCTCGAACGTGAACGTCCCGCCGTTGGCGGGTTCGCCAGTCCCGGTGATGAGACGGCGCGCCTGGCGCACCTCGCGCACGAGACGGCTGAGCGCGATGCGCACGCTGGCCTGCGCCTGCGTGCTCACGCTGCCCTTGGAGTAGACGTCGAGACTGGTGATCATGAGCGACGACAAGGCACCCATGATCAGCGAGAACACGAGGAGCACGGTCATCAGCTCGATGACCGTCATCCCCCGCTCACCGGCGCGCCGCGGCGGGGCCCTACGGGGTGACAAAGGTGCTCGTCTGGACACAGCCCGCTCCTTCCGGCACGGCGGCGCCGCCGGCCACGCACCCGTTCGGCGCGCCGGCGTTCCCGGACGTGAACGCGGTGTGCCCGTTGACGAGCCAGTGCGCGGCCGCGGACACGCGGTACACGTACGCGCCGGAGCCGGGCACGCTGTACGGGGTCGCGGAGGCGACATACTGGCCGGTGCTCTGATCCCAGATCCAGGACTGGATCTGGAGGTCCACCGTGAAGACCGCGTTCGCGGCGGTCGTGGCGCTGCCGTTCTGATCAAAATAGAGGCTCGGCACCGTGCCGTAATCGCCCAGGTCCTGGGTCAGCGTCGTGGTCGGCGCGCTTTTGAGATCCTCGATCCATCGCTCGGACAGGTCGGCCGCCTCCGTCTGGCCCTGCCCGTAGGCCGACAGCGCCAAGCCGTGCGGGAAGACATCCGCGACGGCGAGGAGCCCGAACGTCAGCAGCACGATCCCAAGCATCGTCTCGACCAGGGTGAATCCGCTCTCACCCCAATCCGATGGGCGCCGCCTGCGTCCCGCGGCGATCTGTCGTCTTCGCGTCATCCCGAGCCGCTCCCCGGCCGTGCATCCTGCCTTATACCGTGCGCCGGCGCGGTTCAGACGCGCGGGCGCGCCGACTCGCGCGGAAAAAATAAAGATTTGTGTCTGTCGGCGTCCAGACGAATGGGGGCGCGGGCATATACGAGTCGGACGCGCGGCGCGCAATCGCGAGGTGAACGACGGCGCCGGTGCGGTGTTGTATCGTCGGGAAGGCCGACGACACGCGGTCACGGCGCGCGGGCGGACCGACATTCGCCCGCGCGAACGGCTCCGACCGCGTGCACCGTCCACACTAGGTCACCGCCAGATGAGCTCCGGGGAGGCATCGGTGCGATGACACACGCTGCTGGGTCTGTCTACAGCCGCAGGCATTTCCTTCGACACGGCGTCGCCGCGGCGGTCGCGATCGGTTTGGGAGAGACGATGGGCGGAGAGGCCTCCGCCGCGTCCAGTACCAAGACGAGCGCCACGACGACATCGACGACCGCGACCGCGGGGACCTGGCGGAAGCTGCGCGACATGACCGTGTACGGCAACTACGCCGGAACGGCGATCATCGGGCCGGTCACGAGAGCGAGCTTCCAGGGATTCGCGGGGGGCCCGGCCTTTAGTGACGACAGCCGCTATCTGTACGTCCCGACGCAGGAGGGAGACACCGGCATCATCCGCATCGACACGCAGAGCGGGCAGAGTACGGTGCTGTCCTATGCGTGCAACAACGCCGTGTACAGCAACCCGCGAAAAAGCGCCCAGTTCAAGGGGTACGTGGCCGTGAACAACACGGTCGTGCCGCAGGCGCAGGTGCTCAACGGCACGACCATGGCGATGGCGAATGCGAACTGGCCCAAGTCGTTCAATACGATCAGCCAAGCCGTGCAGATTGACGCCACCTACGTCTACCTGGCGCACGATGGGACGCCGGGGACGCTGACCGCGACGAACATCCAGACCGGGGCGACGTACACGTTCCAGTCGACGGACGCGTGGAGCGGCGTCTACTGCATGGAGATCGACCGGGCCAACCAGCGGCTCGTGTGCTGCGACAACGCGACGGGGAACCTGTATCTGTTCAATCTGGCGCTGCTCGTCGCCGGGGGACCGCCGGCCACCCGCCTCGCCACGATCCCGAATCTGCACGTCGGCGTGCCCCACGGCAGCCGTCTGTACGCCGCGAACGCGGGCGTGATTCAGACGTACGACATTACGACGCCGACGGCCCCGCGGCTGCTCGGCCCCGCGGCCGCGTATCGCGCGCCCGCCCGCGCGACGGGGTACGGCCAGCTCAAATTCGACCCGGTGCACAATCTCCTGTACGCGACGTGGGGCGACGTGAATCAATCGGGGACGGACGTGCTCGCGATCGGGCCCGCGGACGCGCTGAGCCTGCTCACCACGATCCCCGGATGGACGCAGGCCGGCCCCGGGGGCACCGTCTCGTGTCCGGCGGTCGACACGGCGGTCAGCCCCGACGGGACCAAGTTTGCGCTCTCGTCCGAGGGCGAACGGCGGACCGGGCGGGACGATCGTGTACGATGTGTCGAAAGTGGCCGCCGGCGGCCGGGTCGCGGTGCTGCAGACGTGCTACGCCAATGCGGAGACGCGGCAAGCGACGACGGTCGTCGGCGACCCCGTCGAATACGCGTACTCGACGTGCCGCTTTTCCTACGAGGTCCACGATCCTAAGGACAACCTGATCATGGCCGGCTCGGTGGGCACCCTGATCGGCAGCCGCCTGCAGGCGTTCGGCACCACGGCGGGCGGCACCGACCCGACCCTGCGGATCGCGCCGGGCGCGGCCGGGAACGGCTACGACTACCTGTTCCAGTGCCGGGGCGGCGCGATGACGCCGCTCGTGTGCTACGGCGATGCGACGCTGGTGAACACCGCGTGGGACGGGAAGTATCTGAGCGCCGTCGTCAACGCCTACGGCGTGGCTCAAGATCGTGACCTACGCGGTGGGGTCGGCGCCGTACTACGCGCTCACGGCCGTTGGGGCGTACACGGGGCCGTCCGGCACCCAGGGGACGACGGGGCTGTTCGTCGACGGCGCCTGCGGCGTGCCCGGCTCGACACTTTGGGTCTCGGACTCCGCGCTCGGCGTCATGGCGTTTGACGTCGGCCGCCTCGGCGTCATCGCGCCGATCGTGACCGAGGGGATCCCCGACCGGCTGCTGACGGCCGTGGCGGCGCCGCACATCGCCGCGGGCTCCGGCGGCAGCGTCGAGACGCCGTTCACGTATCAGGTGCAGATCGCGTACTTCGACTCCTTCGGCGTGTGCTGCGGGATGTCGCCGCTCTCGAACGCCATGACGCTGCGGAATCCGTCGAATGCGATCATCGTGTCGGGCCTCCCGGCGGTGCCGCCGCTCGCGGCGACGCTGAACGTGTACGGGCAGTACCAGTACATGGGGAGCCCCCAGACGTTCGGCCCGTCGCCCGTGACCGGGGCCGTCGGCCTGCCGGCGTCGACCAAAGCCATTACGCTGGCGTCCCCGCACGCGGGATGGTTCGGCAACCCGCCCAACGTCGGCGGGTCGTTCATCCCGGCCGCGGGCGGGATCTGCGAGATCCGCAAAGCGAGCCAGCGGATCTACGTGAGCCAAGGCGACCTCGGGATTCGCGTCTACAATCCGGCCACGATGCGGCGGACCGGGCAGCTCACCGCGACCGGGGACCCCGACCCGACGAACAATCCGCTCGCCGCCCCGGGGATCGACGTCTACACGGACGGCGCCGGCCGGCAGTGGCTCGTGAGCCCGAATTACACCGCGGGCGGCGGCCACCACGGCATGGTCGCGTTCAACACGACCGCGAACCCCGACAACCCGCCCGCGACGTTCATTCCGACGGGCGCCGGCGGGTTTACGTGCCGGACCTACCGGACGGGAAGCGTCGACAAGGGCGTGCTGATGGCGACCCTCTGCGGGGGCGTCGGATTTCAGTGCAGCTAGGATAGGCGCGCGCCAGACGCGAGACACCCTGCGCGGGTGCGTCCGCCTCCACGGATCCCATCGGCGCGGTGCCGGAGCGTCCCAGCACACCGCAGGTCGTGATCCGCGCCGGAGGTCGGTGAGAAGACGCGCGCCAGGAATCCCCGGCGAGCGCAGCGTATCGATCGAGCATCCAGCAGGCGATGTGCCGGGGGGAGGGCCGTCCGGTCTGATTCTGGTGACGGCGGCGCGCGTGCGCGGCGGCCGCGGTCCCGCGCGAACGTCACGGGCAGACCGGATCTTGAGATGGCGTCGTCCTCCTCCCACTCCCGCTGGCCGATGGTGTTGAAGACCGTCCTGCCGATCACCCGGTGGCTGCCGGACTACGACGCCGCGTGGCTGCGACCCGACATCGTGGCCGGCCTGACGCTCGCGGCGTTCACGATTCCCGTCTCACTCGCCTACGCGTCCCTCGCCGGACTGCCGTCCCAGGTCGGCCTGTACTGCGTCATGCTCGGCGCCCTCGCCTACGCGGTGTTCGGCAGCTCGCGTCAGATGGCGGTGGGCCCGACCTCATCAATCTCGATCCTCGTGGCGTCGACGCTCGGCACGCTCGTGGCCGGCGATCCGGCACGCTACGCGGCCCTCGCGGCGACCACGGCGATCATGGTGGCGGGCGCGTGCGTGCTCGCCTGGGCGCTGCGGCTTGGGAGTGATCGTCAACTTCATCGCCGACACGGTGCTGGTGGGGTTCAAGGCGGGGGTCGCGCTGCAGATCGCCTCGACGCAGCTGCCGAAGCTGTTCGGGATCCCGGGGGGCAGCGGCAATTTCATCCCGCGCATCGTGTTTCTCGTGCGACATCTCGGAGAGACCAAGCCGCCCGCGCTGGCGGTCGGGCTCGCCGGCATCATCCTGTTGGTCGCCGGCGGACATCTCTTTCCCCGGCGTCCCGTGTCGCTGGTCGTCGTGGTGCTGTCCATCGTGTTCGCGTCGATGACCTCGCTCGCGGCGCACGGGGTCGACGTGGTCGGGCGGATTCCGCAGGGACTGCCGGCCCTCGCGCTTCCCGGCGTGACGCCGTCGGACCTCGACACGTTGCTCGCGCTCGCGCTCGCCTGCTTTCTATTGTGCTACGTCGAGAGCATGGCGGTCGCCCGCACCTTCGCCGCGAAGCACGGGGACGAGATCGATCCGAACCAGGAGCTGCTCGCCTTGGGCGTCGCCAATGCGGCGGTCGCGTTCGGTCAGGGGTACCCCGTCGGGGGCGGCATGTCCCAGTCGGCCGTGAACGACGCCAGCGGCGCCAGGACGCCCGCGGCGCTGCTTGGTGGCCGTGGCGCTGATCGCGGCGGTGCTGGTGTTCCTGAGCGGATTGTTCCGCAATCTTCCGCAGCCGATTCTGGCCGCGGTCGTGCTGGTGGCCGCGGCGGGTCTGATCGACCTTCGGGCGCTGGGCCGGACGCGCCGCGCCAGTCCCCCCGAGTTTCGGATCGCGGTCCTGGCGCTGCTCAGCGTGCTCGTCTTGGGGATGCTCCGGGGGCTGTTTGTCGGGGTGATCGCGTCGGTCGTGATGCTCATCGCGCGCGCGGCGCACCCGCCCACGGCCATCCTCGGCCGCGTCCCGGGCACCGGACACCTTCACCGATCTGGCCCACGCCCCGCACAACGAGGAGATTCCGGAGGTGCTGGTGTTCCGCGTCGACGGCGCGATCTTTTTCGCGAACGCGTCCGCCGTGCGCCATGCCGCGACGGCCGCGGTGGAGCGGGCGGGGCGGCCGATCAAGCTCGTCGTCTTCACCCTGGAAGGGGCGTCGGCGATCGATCTCGCCGCGGTGGCGATGCTCGAGGATCTCGCCGACCGGCTCGAGCGGGACGGCATCAGCCTGCGGGTGGCGCACGCGCGCTACCCGGTGCGGACAGTTGATCCTGGCGGCGACGGCGGGCGACCGGTTCGGCGCGCTCGAACCGACGCCCACCATCGTCACCGCGATCGACGCGTGGCGGGCGGCGCGGGCCGCGGCCGGGAGGTCGTGAGGCCGCCGCGCGGTTCTCCCGCGGCGCGCGGACGCCGCCGGTGGTTGCGTTGTCGATTCCCGTTGTGTACATAAGCAGGTGCGAGACGTTGGGGCGTGGCATATCACGGGGTCGCGGGTCCAGCGCGGCGGCCCCGTCAGGTCACGAGGACCGGCGAACACGATGACGGGTGCTCAGGAGAGGGATGCGATGCGAATTCGCGCTATTGTATGGATGCTGCTCGCCTGTGTGACCGTGCCGGCCCTGGCCGGCGCCGCGGGCGGGCAGACCGCTCTGTACCACACGGTCGAACCTGGAGGACAACAGATGTCGGCAGCGCAGCCCGCGCCAGCGTCTCACAACCCGACCGCGATCATCCACACGACCGCCGGAGACCTTCGATGCGAGATCTTCGTCGACAAGGTGCCGGTCACGTCCAAGAACTTCATCGGCCTCGCGGACGGGACCAAGGACTGGACCGATCCGGCGACCGGGAAAGTGGTGCACGGCCGGCCGCTCTACGACGGCGTGATCTTCCACCGGGTGATCCCCGGGTTCATGATTCAGGGCGGTGACCCGATGGGCACCGGCATGGGCGGTCCCGGCTACCAGTTCGCGGACGAGCTGCGTCCGGACCTGACCTTCGACCGCCCCGGCCGGCTCGCGATGGCCAACGCCGGCCCGAACACCAACGGGTCCCAGTTTTTCATCACGGAGGCCCCGCAGCCGGGCCTCAATCCCCCCCAGGGCGCGTACACGATCTTCGGCCAGTGCGACGACGCGTCGGTCGAGTTGGTGAAGAAGATCGCGCGCATGCCGCGGAACGCTCAGGACCGGCCGCTCACGCCGGTGAAGATCACCCACATCGAGATCGTCCAAGCGGGCAAACCCAGTTGAACCGCGCGGGGCGGCGTCGTGGCTGAACGGCGCCTCAACGTCGGGTGCGGCCGGAACATCATCGAGGGCTGGCTCAACCTGGATATCTATCCGCTGCCCGGCGTCGACATCGTGGCGGATCTCGAGCGCTGCGCCGAGGTCCCCCTGCCGATCGAGGACGACAGCATCGACGAGTTTCTGCTCTCGCACCTGCTCGAGCACATCCGCGCGCCGCTCCCGATGATGCAGGAGCTGCACCGGGTGGCCAAGCCGGGCGCCGTCGCCACGATTCGCGTGCCGCACGGGGCGAGCGACGACGGGTCGGAGGATCCCACGCACGTGCGTCTGTGCTTTCCGGGGACCTTCGGGTACTTCGGCCAGCCGCACTACTGGCGGGCCGACTACGGCTACCGTGGGGACTGGGACGCGGTGCGCATTCTGCTCTTGGTGGAACGCGCCGCCTACGCGGGCATGGACGTCAAGACGATCATCGAACAGGTCAAGTCGCACCGCAACGTGGTGCGGGAGATGGTCTGCGAGATGCGCGCCGTGAAGCCGATTCGCGCGCCGCTGCGAGAGCTGCAGACCCACCCCCCCGTCGAGATCACCTTCGCCGGGTGAGCGGTCCCCCGAACCGGGCACGTGTCGGCGTTCCACCGTCCGCCTCCCGAAACTGCGTGATCCCGCCGGCCAAAGCGTTCGTCTGTTCTTAACAGAGACCTCACGCTGATTCGACGCGGGGCATAACAGGCGGCGCGTATTCTGGTCGTACCTGCGGGCGTCCGCGGCGCTTTCTGGGGCGACCATGTCCGATAACCTGCTGTCGCGTGTATACTGTTTTCGGTTGCCCACCGGTGGAACGTACCGGTGGGCCGGCGGCGGCCCGAGGCGGACTCGACGCGCGCCGAGGCTCGATGACGGGAGAGACGGCTGTGGCAAACGAGTATGACCTGATCGTGATCGGCAGCGGCCCGGCGGGCCAGCGGGCCGCGATCGCGGCGGCCAAAATCGGCCGGCGGACCGCGATCGTGGAGCGCAACATGGACGTCGGCGGCGGCTGCATCCATCATGGGACGATCCCGAGCAAGACGCTGCGCGAGGTCGTCGCCTACTTGTCCGGGGTCCGCCAGCGCCCGACGATGGGCGCCGCGTTCCGGGTGAAAGACCGCATCGAGATGGCGGACCTCACGACGCGGACGCAGCACGTCATCGCCGCCGAGACCAATATCGTGCGCGATCAACTCATCCGGAACGGCGTCGATATTTACTCCGGCATCGGCTCGTTCGCGGATCCGCATCACATCATCGTCTCCACCGAGGACGGGTCGCGCACCGTGACCGCCGACAAGATCGTCATCGCCGTCGGCAGCCGGCCGCTGCGCCCGGCGGCGTTCGAGTTTGACGACCGCACGGTCATCGACAGCGACGGCCTGCTCACGCTGTCGGAGATTCCGCGTTCGATGACGGTCGTCGGCGCCGGGATCATCGGGGTGGAGTACGCGACGATCTTCCAGACGGCGGGGGTGCAGGTGACCCTCATCGACTCCCGCGAGCGTCCGATGGAGGCCCTGGACGACGAGATCGAGGACGCCCTGTACTACCACATGCGGGACGAGGGCATCACGCTGCGGTTCGGCGAGACCGTCTCGAGCGTCCGCCGGACCGCGGAGGGCCGCGTGCACGTCGGCATGGCGAGCGGCAAGGCGCTGCTGACGGACGCGCTAATGGTCGCGGCGGGCCGCTCGGGCGCGTCGGCGGATCTCAAGCTGGACGCGGTGGGCATCGAGATGGACGCGAAAGGCCGCATCAAGGTGGACGAGATGTACCGCACGACCGTCCCGAACGTGTACGCGGTCGGCGACATCATCGGCGGGTTCAGCCTGGCATCGACGTCCATGGAGCAGGGCCGGCTCGCGGCGCTGCACGCGTGCGGTATCGAGGCGCCGCCGATGTCCACGCGCCTCGTGTACGGCATCTATACCATTCCGGAAGTGGCGATGGTGGGTCCGACGGAGCAGCAGCTGACGCGCCTCGCGGTGCCCTACGAGGTCGGCGTGGTGCCGTTTCGCGAGCTGTCGCGCGTGCAGATCAGCGGCGGCCGGGACGGCCTCCTGAAACTGCTGTTCCACCGTGAGACGCTGAAAGTGCTGGCGGTGCACATTCTCGGGCAGAGCGCCACCGAGCTGATTCACATCGGGCAGGCGCTCGTCGACCACGGCGGCACCGTCAGCTACCTGCGGGACGTGGTGTTCAACTACCCCACGCTGGCGGAAGCGTACAAGGCCGCCGCGCTGAACGGTCTCAACAAGCTCGTGCCGAGCGAGCCCGTGGACGTCGCGGGCGGCGACTAGTCCCGCGCCAGGCCGAGGGCGCCCGTCCGCGGCGGGCCGGGCGATGCTCGGAGCCGGCGCGGACCTGTTCACCCCCGGCATTTTTCCTCTACAATTGAAGGCGCTGCCCGACGTCGCGCGGCAGTCCGACGCGCCGGACGCAGCTGTGGAGGAACCGGGTGGGGATCTTCGAGGAGCTCGGCGTCCGTCCGATCATCAACGCCGCGGGGCCGCTGACCCGCCTGAGCGGCATGCCGATCGCCCCCGAGGTCGCGGCGGCGATGGCGGAGGCCGCACGGCAGTGCGTGCGCATCGATGAGCTGCAGGCCGCCGCGGGGCGCTACCTGGCCGAGGTGACGGGGGCCGAGGCCGGCTACGTCACGGCGGGCGCCGCCGCCGGACTGACGCTGGCCGCCGCGGCGAGCATCGCGGGAATGGACGTCGCCGCGATGGATCAGCTCCCGAACACCTCCGGTCTCCGCCACGAGATCATCGTCCAGCGGCCGCACCTGACGGCGTATACGCACGCGCTCCGGGTCGCCGGGGCCCAGTTGGTGGAGGTCGGCTATCTGGGGTATCCCGGCGGGGGAGCGACCTGGCCGTGGCAGATCGAAGCCGCCATCACCGACCGCACGGCCGCGGTGGCGTTCTCCGTGGGCGACGTGCCCGGCAGCGTCCCGCTCGACGAGGTCGTTCGGATTGCGCATGAGCAAGAACTGCCCGTGATCGTGGACGCCGCGGCCGCGCTTCCGCCCGCGGAGAACCTGCGCCGGTTTATCTCGGAAGGCGCCGATCTCGTTGCGTTCAGCGGCGGCAAGGCGATCGGCGGCCCCCAGGCCAGCGGGATTCTCGTCGGGCGTGCCGACCTGATCGAATCCGTCGCCCTGCAGCACCAGGACATGGACGTGTATCCGGGCACCTGGCCATGGCGCGACCGGTATCTCGCGACCGGCCGCCTGCCCGGGCCGCCGCACCACGGGCTCGGCCGGTCGATGAAGGTGGGCCGCGAGGAGATCGTCGGCCTCATCGTCGCCCTCCGGCGGTTCCTCGCGAGTGACCACGCGGCTACCTCGGCCGTTCCAACGGGGGCAGCTCCAGACGATCCTCGAGGCGCTCGCCGGCCTGCGCGGCGTGCGCGCGGAGCTGCTCGACGACGCCGACCCCGCCCGCCGGTATCCCGTCGCCGTGGTGCATATCGACGAAGCGGTGCTCGGGCGGTCGGTCGAGACCCTGGTGAACGCGCTGTTCGACGGAGAGCCGCCGATCGGCGTGTCCCAGCAGTTTCTCCACCGCCGCGCGCTCGGGCTCACGGCCGCCGCGATGCGGCCCGGGGAAGAGCGCGCCGTGGCGGCGCGCCTGCGCCAGTTGCTCGGAGGGTAGGCGTCCAGCCCGACCGGGCGCCGGTGGCAGGCCGAGACGCGGGAGGCGCGTGGATGGCGGAGACGACGATAGACGCCCGCGAGTACGATGCGCTGTTTGAGGAGCTGGGGTGCCGGCTGTACCTGGACGCGCAGATCGACATTCCCCCGGACGTGCGTGAGGGCCTGCGGAGCGCCTTGGCGCGCGAGACTCATCTGGTCGCCCGCGGCATCTTTCACACGATCCTCAAGGCGATCGACGTCTCGGACCGCACGCACACCCTCGTCTGCCAGGACACCGGCATTCCGATCTTCTGGATTACGATCGGCCGCGGCGTGGTGGTGGACGGCGCGCGCATGCTCGACGCGCTGCGCCGCGGGGTCGAGCGGGCCACGGTCGAGACGCCGATCCGGTCCAGCATCGTCTCGCCGATCGGGCGCGAAAACCGCCAGACGAGCAGCGGCGACGGGATCCCCGTGTTCCACGTGGAGTTTTCGCAGGAGATCGACCACATCGACATCATGATGATGCCGAAAGGGTCGGGATCCGAGAGCATGTCCTTCCTTGAAAATGCTGCTGCCGGCCGACGGGGTCAACGGGATCAAGAAGTTCGTGCTGGAGACCTGCGTGGGGGCGGCGGGACGCCCCTGCCCGCCGACGATCATCGGCGTCGGCATCGGGGGGTCGTCCGACGTGTGCGTCACGATCGCGAAGAAGGCGACGCTCCGGCCCGTCGGCGAGCGGCATCCGGATCCGAAGATCGCCGCGCTCGAGGTCGAGCTGCTCGACGCGATCAACAGCACGGGCATCGGGCCGATGGGCCTCGGCGGCGACACGACGGCCCTCGACCTGCACATTGAGACCGCGTGGACGCACATCACCCTCAACCCCGTCGCGGTGAACATGCAGTGCTGGCGCGGCGAGCGGCGCCGCGCGCGCGTCTACGCCGGGGGACGCGTCGAGGTCGGCTACTGACGATGGACCATGTTCTCCGCACGCCGCTCGACGAGCAGGCGGTGCGGGCGCTCCACGCCGGCGATGCGGTGACGCTCGACGGCATCGTGTGGGGCATCCGGGACGCCACGTTGATCCGCATCTTCGATCACGGGCAGCCTCCGCCGGCGGATCTGCGCGGGGCCGCCCTGCTGCACGTGGCGCCGAACGTGCGCCCGTCGGCGGACGCGCCGAGCGGCTACGTGCCCACGACCGTCGGCACCACGACGAGCATGCGCATGGACCGCTTCACGGAAGGCCTGCTGCGCGACCACGGCGTGCGGGCGATCATCGGCAAGGGCGGGCTGTCCGAGGCGAGCAGCCAGGCGTTCGCCCGGTACGGCGGCGTGTATCTCGCCATCGTCGGGGGCGCCGCGTCGGTCGAGACCGAGCAAGTCGAGTCGATCGAGCACGTGTACTGGGAAGATCTGATGCCCGAGTGTCTGTGGGAGTTTCGGGTCCGGGCGTTCGGACCGCTGACCGTCGCCATGGACGCGTCGGGCGCGAGCATGTACCGGGACGTGGCCGCGCGCGCGCGGCAGCGCCTCGCCGATGTCTTCACGAAACTGGGCCTCAGTGATGACCCCTGAGTGGGACGCGCTCGCCTGCGATGTGCTGATCCTCGGGAGCGGCGGCGCGGGTCTGATGGCCGCGCTGTACGCCCACGACACGGACCCGACCCTCGACATCGTGCTCGCCGCGAAGGGCCTCGTCGGCAAGAGCGGCTGCACGCGGCTCGTGCAGGGCGGCTTCAACGCGGCGCTCGATCCCGCCGATTCCCCGGAACGGCACTTCCGCGACACGATCGCAGGCGGCCAGTTCCTGAACGACCAGGAACTCGCCTGGACGCTCGTCACCGAAGCGCCCGACGTGATCCGCACGCTCGAGACCCGGGTGGGGTGCTTCTTCGACCGGCGCGAGGACGGCGCGATCCACCAGAAGGCGTTCGCGGGCCAGTCGTTTGACCGCACGATCCACCGGGGCGACCTCACCGGCATCGAGATCGTGAGCCGCCTCCACGACCAGCTGTTCGCGCGGCGCATCCGGGTGCTCGACGAGACCCGGGCCGTCGACCTGCTCCACGACCGCGCGGGGCGGCGCATCGCGGGCGCCCTTCTGCTTAAAGCAGCGCGAGGGCACGTTCGTCCTCGTCACGGCGCGGGTGGTGATTCTCGCGACGGGCGGCGGACCGCGGATGTACACGTACTCGGCGCCGTCGCTGGAGAAGACCGGGGACGGCTATGCGATGGCGTGGCGGGCGGGCTGCGATCTCATCGACATGGAGATGATGCAGTTCCATCCCACGGGGCTGCTCGCGGGCGCCTCGCGGCTCTCGGGCATGGTCCTCGAGGAAGGCCTGCGGGGCGCCGGCGCATGGCTGACGAACGCCCGCGGCGAGCGCTACATGGCGCGGTACGATCCGGAGCGCATGGAGCGCGCGACGCGGGACCTCGTCTCGCGCGCGAGCTATCTCGAGATCGCCGCCGGGCGCGGGACCGCGGCGGGCGGCGTGCTGCTCGACGCGTCCCACCTGGGTGCTGAGTTCGTCGCGCGCAACTTTCCCGGCATGGTGAAGCGGTGCGCGGAGGTCGGATACGATCTGACGACGGGGCCGGTCGAGGTGACGCCCACGGCGCACTTTCACATGGGCGGCGTGCGGATCGACGCGGACTGCCGCACCGGCCTTGCCGGGACTGCTCGTGGCCGGCGAGGACGCCGGCGGCGTGCACGGCGCCAACCGTCTGGGCGGCAACGGGGTCGCCGAATCCTGCGTGTTCGGCGCGCGGGCCGGAAGGACGGCGGCGCGGGCGCGCGCCGAGAGCCCGCTCGAGGAGCCCGATGCGGACGAGGCCCGGCGGGCGTGCGCGGAGGCGCTCGCGCCGCTCGGCCGGGACCGCGGCACGCACGCGTTTGCGATTCGCGATCGGCTGCAGCGGGTGATGTGGGACCGGGTGGGCCTGGTGCGCGACGGCGCCGGCCTCGCGCGGGCGCTCGCGGAGATCGGGGAGCTGGACGCGGACGCCGCCGACGCCGCGGTCCCGAGCGGCCGGCGCTGGAATCTCGCGTGGCAGCAGGCGCTCGACGTCCGCAATCTCCTGACCGCCGCCCGCCTCACGGCCACCGCCGCCCTCCACCGGTGCGAGAGCCGCGGGTCTCACGCGCGCAGCGATTTCCCGGACCGCGACGACGCGCGCTGGCTGGTCCACATCCATCAGGCCGCCGGGCGCGAGCCGTGGACGGAGCCGGTGCGCCTGACGCGCCTCTCGCCGGACGGGCACGCGGGACTCCGGCAGCCCGCGCCGTCGTGATCGTCCGCGTCAGGCGCTTCGATCCGACGACGGACGCCGGTGCTATCTGGCGGTCGTACACGGTCGCCGTCGAGCCGCGCATGAGCGTCTTGGACGCCCTGTTTTGGATTCTCGAGCACACCGACGGCAGCCTCGGCTTCCGGTACTCGTGCCGGGCGGGGATGTGCGGATCCTGCGCGATGGTCGTGAACGGCCGCGAAGCGCTCGCCTGCCGCCTCCGGCTCGAGAACGTCCGGCGCGCCGCTGCACGTCGAGCCGCTGCGCTCGCTGCCGGTGATCAAGGATCTGGTCGTCGACATGGGCCCGTTCTTCGACAAGTACGGCGCGGTGGATCCGTTCTACGTCGGCGAGCCGGCCCTCGTGACCGCGGCCGGCGGCGCGCCGGCGGTGGTGCGTCCCGACTCGGGCGCGCGCGCGCTCGTGGACCGGCAGCTCGGGTGCATCTCCTGCGGCGCGTGCTATTCGGCGTGCCCGATCGTCGCGATCGATCCCGCGCTACCTCGGGCCGGCGGCGCTCAATCGCGCGTACGTGCTCGCCGCGGACGCGCGAGAGACGGCGCACCACGACCGGCTGCGCCTGGTCTCCGGGGACGGCGGCGTGCACGCGTGCCATGAGGTCGGCAGCTGCGTCGCCGCGTGTCCGGTCGACATCAATCCGCTCTTGTCGATCATGCGCCTCCGGAAAGGGACCGTCGATCGCTAGCCGGCCGGCCCGCGGCGTCGAGGCCGCCACGTGGACCTACCTGCGCGTCAGCGGACTCGCGATGGTGGCGTTCGCGTTCGCCCACCTGTTCATCATGCACTATCAGCGCGCGCCGTCCGCGACGGACGCGGCGTTTGTGGCGGGACGGTGGACCGGGCTGGCGTGGCGGGCGTTTGACGGCGTGCTGCTGCTCTTGGCCCTGACGCACGGCGTCGCCGGCGCCTACGGCACGGTACGGGCGCGGGTGCGCCCGGGCGCGCCGCGCGCGGCGCTCGCCGCCGCCTTCGCCGTCGGCCTCGGCGCGTTCGCGTCCCTCGGTCTGTGGACGCTGCTCGCGGGCGCGCGGACGGCGGGGAGTGCTGCGGGGCCGCTCTCGGGGGCGGCGTGGATCCCTGCGGCCGCGCTCGCCGCGCTCGCGGGGCTGGCGGCGCTGACCTACGCGGCCGGCCTCGCCGCCGCGATCCTCGTGTGTGCGCGGCTCGTGCGCCGCCTTCCGCTCGGACGCTGGGTGTATCCGGGACAGTGGGCGTTTGCCCTCAGCCGCGCGGCGGGCGTGGGCGTGCTGGGATTTCTCTGCGTCCACATTCTCGACATCGCGCTCGTCCCGCTGGCGCCCAATCTCTACGACCGCACGGTGCGCGGGTACGCCGCGCCGTTTCTCGTGCCGATGGAGGCCGCGCTGGTCGCGGCCGTCGTGTACCACGCGTTGAACGGGCTGCGTCTCATGACGCTCGAAGCGCTGGACGCGAGAGCGGAGCGCGCCCACACGCCCGTCGTTTGTGCTCGTCCTGATCGTGACCGTCCTGCTCGTGCTCCCGAGCCTGGTCGTCCTGCTCGCGTCTCGACGCTGAGCCGCCGCCACGCCGCGACAGACCGGCGGTGACCGGCGCCGCCGGTCTCGTGCGTCCCTATGACGCGCGAACTACAGGTTATGCCCCGAACCCCGGCGTTCTAGCGGGGGGCCCGCGGACTTCTTTCCGGTACCTTCGGACTAATCGGGCGCGGTGGTACCTTTGGACCGCGCGCGCCCGAAATTCCCATTGAGGCACTGCCGGGAAAGAAGTACGGTACCTGTGCAGACGTTGTCGATCCTCTCCGGGCGCGGAGAGATACCTGCCAAACTTCACTCGCCGGGGGGGCGAGGGATCCACGGTGTGGGAGCGACGCCTAGAGGAGCTGTCCTCTCTCACGCCACATCTCGACCGGGCTCTCGTGAGTCACTCGGCCCCCCCACGCACGACGATTCTTCGATGCGTGTGACACGCGCACCACGCGAATCAGACAGTGCGATGTCTACGGACAGAACCCCAGGGGTATATGCTGGTCGCCTGGACTCCTGGGGGGGAGACGTCACGGGCCGGCACGACCGGCGGCGCCGGTGATGAAGTGGGGGGGACGATCCGGTTGAGTTCCTCAACGGCCTCGCTCGCGGACAAGGTACGACAGTCCCGCTTGGAGGCTGGCCTGACGCAAGCGCAGCTCGCGGGGGGCGAGGTCGATCCGGTGACGATTCACCGGATCGAGTCTGGCCGCGTGAATCCCACCCGCCGCGTGCTGTCGCACATCGCCCGTCGTGTCGGCAAGCCCATCCGATTTTTCCTCGAGCAGGGGGGCCCGGACGAGGCCGAGATCGACTGCGTCCTGCTGCGCGCGCGAATCCGGCGCGCCGCGGGCGACTTGGAGACGGCGCAGCGCCTGTTTGAGACCGCGGAAGCGCTCGCGGTGACCGCATCCGACGCGGCCCGCACCGCGCTGGCCCGGCTTGAGTTCGCCGCGGCGCGCGTGCAGCGCCGGTGGACCCCGCAGTATGAGACCGAATTGACCGCGGCGCAGACCGAGGCGGCGCGGTTCGGACACGCGCAGGCCGTCGCGCAGAGCCGGTACGCGCTCGCCGTGGCGCTGCACGCGAAGGGGGATCATCCCCGCGCGCAGCAGACGCTGATCACGACGCTCGCGAGCATGGGCGACTCGTGGCCGGGGCTGCGCGCGCGCTGCGTCGCGGAGCTGATCTGCATCGCGCTCGCACAGGGCGACGGCAGCGAGGGCCTCGAGGCGCAGCTGGAAGAGGCGATGGCCTCGCTCGCGCCCCAGCAGGCCGCGGACCTGTGGGAAGCGCAGGCGATCAACGCCGAGAACCACGGCAATCTCGTGAGCGCGGTCAACGCCAACCAGCACGCGCTGATGCTGCGCGAGAGCTTGGCGACCAAGCGGCACGAAGCCATCACGCGCCTGCACCTCGGGCAGGCGGCGCGCCGGCAGGGGCGGATCGACGAAGCGTTCGCGCAGATTGGCTACGCCCGCGCGGTGGCGCACGAGGCCGGCGACGCGCTGACCGAGGCCCAGAGCCTCGTGGCGCTCGCGGACCTCCACACATCCTCCGGACGAATCACCGATGCCAGCAGCGTCCTCGAACAGGCACGGGCGGTGTTCGCGCTCGTCGCGATGGCGTCCGGTTCCACCCCGCCCATCCGCAACAACGGCAGTGCGCCGGCGGCTCCGCTCCAGGCTGTGCCGGACGTTCAGCACACGGTCGGCGCGGTGGCACTCGCGTCCGCGCTGCGCGCCGCTCACGTCGAGGGTCCCGCCGCAGACTAGCGTCCGCACGTCGGTGAAGTGAATAGGCGTTTGCAGATTGTCTCGCACAGGCGGGCCCGGTATGGTTGACAGTGCGATGATGATCCCAGGCTTGACCGAAGTGGCACGGGCGCTCTCGCTGCACGCGTTCCGGCAGCAAGTCCTCGCCAACGACCTGGCGAACGCGCACTCTCCGGGCTTCGTCGCCCGGGACGTCGACACGACGACTTCCTTCGCAGATACGCTCGAGCAGACTCTCCCACTGCGTGCATCGGAGACCGGCGCCGTGCCGATCTCGACCGCGGCGCCGTCGGATTCGGACGACGACGCGATCATCACCTCGCCGGTGCTGGCGGGCTCCGAGGGCAGCGGCGTCGACCCGGACGCCACGATGGCGGAGATCGCGGCGAACGCGCTCTCGTACCAGGCGATTGCGACCGCGGCGGGCAGCGAGATCGCGCTCGCCAAAACCGGAATAATGGGATAGCGGAGGAGGCCCGCCATGGATCCGCTGTTTCAGAGCATGACGGTGAGCGCGTCGGGCATGACCGCCGAGCGGTTTCGCATGTCCCTCATCGCCAACAACCTCGCGAACGTCGACACGGTCAACACGCCCGGCGGCGGCCCGTTTCAGCGCCAGGAAGCCATCGTCGCGGAGCGCTCGTCGGACTCGAACATCGTGGCCGCGGCCCCGAACGGCGGCTTCGACGAACCGCTGCTGGCGGGCGATGCCTCCGGGGCCGGCGTCCAGGTCGTGGGCGTGCGGACCGACACGACCCCGGGCGGCGAGACCTACGACCCGGGCAATCCGCAGGCCGACGCGCAGGGCTACGTGCACCAGCCCAACGTGTCCTCGATCAGCGAGATGGTGGACCTGATGGGCGCCGCCCAGCACTACCGCGCGAACGTCACCGCGATCGAAGACGCCAAGAGCATGGCCACCGCGGCGATCGGCATCGGGAAAAGCGCATGATGCCGATCTCGGGGCCGACGCTCGCGCCCATGACCCCCGCCGACATGCAGTCGGCGCGCCCGAGCACGTCCGCGGAGCCGGGGTTCGCCGGCATGCTCGGCGGCGTGGTCAGCCAGGCCGAGGGGCTCGAGACGCAGGCGGAGTCCCAGGTCAGCCAGCTCGCGACCGGCGGCGGCGACATCGCGAAGACGATGCTCACGCTGCAGGAGGCGTCGCTGTCGGTGGGCCTGCTCGCCCAGGTGCGCGACCGCGTCGTGAGCGCCTACCAGTCGCTGATGTCGGAGGCCGTGTAGCCCGTGTCCATGGACCAGATGATGCAGTCGGTGAGCGCGACGTGGGCGAACGTGCCCGCGTCGCAGCGGCGCTTCGGCCTGGCGATTACGGTCGCCGTGGCCGTGGTGCTCGCCGCGCTCGCGGTCGTGGGACACCAGTCGCAGTGGAGCGTGCTCTACAGCAACCTCACGCCCGACGGCGCGAGCCAGGTGATCACCGCGCTCGAGGCGCACCACATTCCCTTCCGGCCGAGCGACGACGGCACGAGCATTCTCGTGGCGCCGGACCGCCTCGCCGCGACGCGCATCCAGCTCGCCGGCGAAGGGCTGCCGACCGGGATCGTCGGCTTCGGCCTGTTCGACCACCTGCCGCTCGGCGCGAGCGACACCGTGGAGCATGTGGACTACATGCGCGCGCTCGAGGGCCAGCTCACCCAGGCGGTGGAGGCGCTCGGCGAGGTCCGCTCCGCGCAGGTCATGCTGGCGCTGCCGGAGACCAGCACCTACTCGAGCGACGACCGGCCGGCGCACGCGGCGGTGATGGTGTCGCTGCAGCCGGGCGGGGAGCTGTCCAGCTCCGAAGTCCGGGCGATCACGCATCTCGTCGCCTCCTCCGTGCAGGGGCTGACGCCGGACCGCGTGTCGGTCGCGGACGACAAAGGCCGGCTGCTCGCGTCCGGGTCGGGGTCGAGCGACGGGTCCGTGTCCGGATCCGAGATGGATACCGTCGAGCAGGCGACGGAGCAGCGGGTCCACGATCAGGTCTCGCAGCTCGTCGACGCGGTCACGGGCCCGGGCAAGGCCGTGATCGAGGTGCGGGCCGACATCCGCGCCGCGCAGGTGCGGACCGTCGAGGACGTGCCCACCCAAGGGGTCCCGGTCAGCCAGCAGTCGACGCAGGAAACGTACTCAGGCGGCCCCGGCGGGCTTCCCCCGAACGTGGGCGGCACGGCGAACGCGCCCGCGGGCGCTCCCGGCGCGGCCGCGCCGGCGAAGCCGCCGACCTACGGGCCGGCCGCCGCGGGCGGCGCCGGCGCCGCATCGGGGAACGCGTACCAGCGCACGCTCTCGACGACCAACTACCACGAGGGTCTGCGCCGGGTCGAGACCAGCGACCCGGGCGGCCAGCTTGACCGGCTCGCGATCACGGTGTTCGTCGACAACTCGGTCGGCCTGACCACCGCCGACAACATCCAGCGGGCGATCGCCTCGAGCTACCTCAACCCGAAGCGGGGCGACACCGTCGTGGTGACGCGCGTGCCCTTCGCGCCGGCGACCACGGCGTCGGGGTTCGGGACGGTGCCGGGCGCGGCCGCCGCCAAGGGCGCGCCGTCGATGGTGATGCTCGCCGCGGGCGGCGGCATCGGGCTCGCCGTCATCGCGGCACTCGCGTTCTTCCTCATGCGCGGCCGCCGGCGGGCCCCCGCGCCGGCCCCGGCCCCGGTGATGTCGATGCCGGTCATGCCCGAGAACGCTCCGGCGCCGGCCGAGACGGACAGCGCGCTCGCGCAGCAAGTCGCCGAGTGGGCGCGGCGCAACCCCGCCGTGAGCGCCGACGTCGTGCGCGCGTGGTGGGGTAACGGCGGGCAGGAGGCCAGCAACTGATGAACGCGACCAGCACGGCGAACCCACTCACCGGCCGGCGGAAGGCGGCGATCTTCATGTTGATGCTGCCGAGCGATGTGGCGGCGCAGGTGCTCAAGTACCTCAACGAGGACGACGTCGCGCCGCTGCTCGCGGAGATGATGGCGGTCGGCAACGCGCCCAACGGGGAGCGTGAAACGGTGCTGAAGGAGTTCGGGCGGTCCACGGTATTCGGCGGCAGCGGCGGGATGTCGTACTACCGCGAGCTGCTGCAGGGCGCGGTCGGCCCGCAGCGCGCCGAGGACATGCTGGCGCAGCTGATGCCGAAGCAGAGCGCGATGTTCGACCGGATGCGCCGGGCGCGCCCCGAGCAGATCGCCGCGGTGCTCGCGGACGAGCATCCGCAGGCCGCCGCGCTCGCGCTCTCCTATCTCCCGAGCGACGTCGCCGGGCGGGCGCTCCAGCACATGCCGGCGAGCGTCAAGGCGGATCTCGCCCATCGGATCGCGCGGGCGCAGCCGGTCAGTCCGGAGCTCCTGCGCCGCGTCGAGCACTCGCTCGAGAAGAAGATCGTCGTGGTGATGCCGCTGACGGCGGAGCCGACCGGCGGCGTGAAGGCCCTGGTCGACATCATCACCCGCGTCGACCGCGACTCGGAGCGCGCCATCCTCGGCGAGCTCGAGAAGCGGGACCCGGCGCTCGTGGACGAGGTCAAGGCGCTCCTGTTCGTGTTCGACGACCTCCTGATGCTGAGCGACGCGACGCTGCAGCGCGTGCTGCGGGACGTGGAGCACAAGGTGGTGGCCACGGCGCTCAAGGGCGCGCAGGACGACGTGCGCGAGAAGATGCTGCGGAACCTGAGCCAGCGCGCCCAGGAGGTCGTGAAGGAAGAGATGGAGCTGATGGGCGCGACCCGCGTACGCGACGTGGAGAACGCGCGGCGGGCGATCGTGGCCGTGGTCCGTGCGCTCGAGGAGTCCGGCGAGATCACGGTCGTCCGCGGCGAGGAGGAGCTCGTTGTCTAAGGTGCTGTCCGGATCCTCATCCCGCCTGGTGCGCGGCGCCGTGGTGACGGGGCAGGTCGTGCCGGCCCCGGTCCGGGCGCCGATCTCCGAGGTGGCCATCGTCGACGGCATGACGCCCGAGCAGCTCCTGATCGCCGCGCGCGCGCAGGCGGAGGTGCTGCTGGCGGAGGCGCGCCGCGAGGCGGAGCTGCTGCGCGAGCAGGGGCGCACGCAGGGCGGGCGCGAGGGCAAAGCGCAGGGGCTCGAGCAGCTGCGCGAGACGATCGAGCGCGCGCAGGCGCTGGTGGCGCAAATCGCCGAGGCGCGCGACCAGCTCCTGACGAGCGTCAGCGGCCGCGTCGTCGACGCGATCGTGCACATCGCCGGCGTGGTGGCCCAGGGCGCGATCACCGAGGATCCCGCGCGGCTCGAGGCCATTGTCCGCACCGCGTTGGAGGCCATTCGCGAGGACGATCGGGTCGTGCTCCGGCTGCATCCGGACGACGCGGCGCTGCTGGCGCCGGTACGCGAGGCGCTCGAGCGCGACTCCGGCACGCACGTGACCTTCCGGTCGGACCGCACGGTCCTGCGCGGCGGGTGCGTGGTGGAGACCTCGCGCGGACTGGTGGACGCGCGCCTCGACGCGAAGCTCGCGGCGATTCACACGGCGCTCGTGAGGCACGGCGATGCATCTTGATCCGCTGCTCGCGGAGGTTCCGCAGCGCGTCGCCGACGCCTCGCTCGTACGGGTCATCGGCACGGTGACGGACATCGTGGGGCTGATCCTCGAGGCGAAGGGACCCGAAGGCGTCGCCGTCGGCGATCTGTGCCTCGTCCAGTCGTCTCCGGCGGAGCCCGCGATCGAGGCGGAGGTCGTCGGATTCCGCCAGGGCCGCGTGCTGCTGATGGCGCTCGGCCATCTCAGCGGCATGGGCGCCGGCGCGGAGGTCGTGCCGTTCGGGCGGGCGCTGGCGATCCGGGTGGGCGACGACGTGCTGGGCCGCGTGCTGAACGGGCTGGGGCACCCGCTGGACGGGAAGCCGCCGGTCGTCGGGCGCGACTGGGCGCCGATCCGGCGCTCCCCGCCGAACCCGCTCGACCGGCCCCGGATCACGACCCCGCTGTGGACCGGCGTGCGGGCGATCGACGGATGCCTCACGCTCGGGCGCGGCCAGCGCATCGGCATCATGAGCGGGAGCGGGGTCGGCAAGAGCACGCTCCTGGGGATGCTCGCGCGGTCGGCGCAGGCCGACGTGGTGGTGACGGCGCTCATCGGCGAGCGCGGCCGCGAGGTGAACGAGTTTCTGGAGATCATCTCCGCCGAGGGGCTCGCGCGCGGCGTCGTGGTCGTCGCCACGAGCGACGAGCCGCCGATGGTGCGCGCGACGGCGCCGCTTGTCGCGACCGCGATCGCCGAGTGGTTTCGGGACCAGGGCCAGGACGTGCTGCTGCTGATGGACTCCGTCACCCGGTGGATGATGGCCCAGCGGGAGATCGGGCTGGCGGCCGGCGAGCCGCCGGCGACCCGCGGGTACACCCCGTCGGCGTTCGCGCATCTGCCCCGCATGCTCGAGCGGGCCGGGACCGCCGCGCGCGGCTGCATCACCGCGCTGTACACCGTGCTGGTCGACGGGGACGACATGATGGATCCGATCGCCGACGCGACGCGCAGCATTCTCGACGGGCACATCGTGCTGTCGCGCCCCTTGTCCCAGCGCGGCTGGTTTCCCCGATCGATATCGTCCAGTCGCTGAGCCGGGTGATGCCGGCCGTGGTCGGGGCGGATCATCTCGGATTGGCGCAGGAAGTCCGCGGGAATCTCGCGGCGCTGCGCGAGGCGGAGGACCTGATCAATATCGGCGCCTATACCCCGGGCTCGAATCCGAGGATCGACCGGGCCCGCCACGTGGCGCCCGCGTTGGAAACGTTTCTGCGGCAGGATCAGAATGACGTCGGTCGAGGCGAGGGCATCGTGGACCAACTGAGGACGGTGTTGCAGGGATGAAGAAGTTTCGGTTTCCTCTGGAGCGGTTGCTCGAAGTGCGCCACCATCGGATGCTCGCGGCTCAGGCCGAGCTGCACGCGTCGGTCCTCAAGCAGCGCGAGGCCGAGGAGCGGGTGGCGGCCGTGGAGTCGGAGATCCAGGACGCGGTGAACGACGTCCGCGACCGCCTGCTCGAGAGCCCGACGGCCACCGAGGTGCTGACCGCGGATACCATCCTCCGCGGCATGCACGCGGCGCTGCAGAGCGAGTCGACCCTCTTGGCCCAGGCCGCGGCGACCGTCGCCGAGGCGCGGGTGGTCGTCACGTCGCGCCGGCAGGAGACGGAGATCGTCGAGCGCCTCAAGGACCGGGCCCTCGCCAACCACCGCCTCGAGGCGGCGCGGGAGCAGGAGAAGGCCACGGACGAGATGGTGGCCGAGCGCGCGCGGAGGACCATCGCGTGATCCCCGCCAGCCTCAGCGCGGTGCTCGCGCGGATCGGCGCGATTCAATCGCGCTTCGGGGTCTCCGCGGACACCTCGGAGGATGCGAACGGGGGAACGTCGACGTTCGCGAACGTTCTGAACCAAGTCTCGGGAGGCGCCGGGACGGGCTCGAACATCGCGGACGAGCTCGGCAAGCTGCCGCAGGGCGAGCGCGAGCTGATCATCAACCAGGCGCGCCGCGAAGGCGTCGACCCGGCGCTGGCGCTGGCCGTCGTGCTGCAGGAGTCCGGCGGGAACCCGAACGCGGTGTCGCCGGCGGGCGCGCTCGGTCTGATGCAGCTGATGCCGGGCACGGTCCAGGAGCTCGGCGTCTCGAAGCCGCTTGATCCGACCCAGAACCTGGCCGGCGGGTTGGACTACCTGAAGCAGAAGGTGACCGAGTTCGGGTCGGTCCCGCTGGGGCTCGCGGCCTATAACGCCGGCAGCGGCGCCGTGTCGTCGTGGGGCGGCGTGCCTCCGTACCCCGAAACCCAGTCGTACGTCTCGAACATCCTGCGCGCGCGTGATGACATCGCCCGTCAGCTCGCGAGCGGCACGACAGGCGCGACAGGCACGACAGGCACGACAGCGACGACGGGCGCCGCCGGCACCGACCCGACCCACCGCGGTACTGCCGGTGCCGCGGGAAGCGCGGGATCGGGCGCCGGCACGCGCGCGGGTCAGGGGTCCGCGCCCACGCCCGGCACCGCGGGTGGGCCGAAGTCCGCGGCGCCGGGCTCGACGGGCGGCGCGCAGACCACGGCCCCGCATCTACCGGCGGCGCGAAGTCCGGCGCGCCCACGTCCGTCGATGGCTCGCAGCCGCACGGGATGGCCCCGACCCGCGGAGCGGTCGCCGACTTCGCGTTCGTCCGCGGCGGGCAGGCCGCGGGCGCCGTGGACGGACGGGGCGCCTCGCCGAATGGCGCCGCCGCAAACGGGGCGGCGTCGATCGTGCAGGCACGGGTGGCCGATGCCGCGGGCGCGGGAACCGCGGGCACCGGGAAGGACGCGGGCCGGCGGGGCGCCGATGCGGCGCCGACGCTGGATCTCGGCGGCGTGCTCAGCGGCAACGGCGGGCAGGCGCAGGCCGGCGGCGGCGGATACCAGGGCGTCGGGCAGGGCATGAACCAGGCTCCGCAGGGAGGTGCGGCTTCCGGGCCCGCACCGTCCGCGGGCACGCCATCCCCGAGCGCCGGATCTCAGGCGCGTGGTGCAGACGGACCGGCCGCCGGTACCCCGAGCGGCGGCTCGGTGTCCCACGTGACGATTCGCTCCGGCGGTGACCAGCCGGTCACCGTCACGCTCACCGACCGGGCGGACGCGGTGTCCGCGCGCGTGGTGACGCAGACGCCCGCGATGGCCCAGTCGCTGCGGGACCACGCCGGAGCGCTCCGCAGCGCGCTCGCGTCGCACCAAGTCCAGCTGTCGGATCTGGCCGTACGGCCCGCGTCGTCCGACCGTCCCGCGAACGGGCACCCGCACGGCGGGTCGCACCGGTCTCCGCGATCTACCCAGCCTTTCCAGACGACGATGCCAGACTCAGAGGAGGACACACATGAGCAGTCCGGTGCTTAACCAAGTCACCGCGCCCGCGACCACGGCCGCCGGGTCGACCAGCGGCTCGAGCAGCGCCACCAGCCTGAGCGGGAGCGGCTCGACCACGCCGGTCAGCCAGATGTTTCTGCAGGTGCTGTTGGAGGAGCTCAGCCACCAGGATCCGACGAACGCCACCGATCCCACGACGATGGTCACGCAGCTCGCCCAGATGACGGACGTGGAAGAGACCGCGCAGGCGAGCCAGACGACGCAGTTCCAGACCGCGCTCCAGCTGGTGGGGCAGTCGGTGACGTACCAGGATCCCACGAGCGGCGATACCATGCAGGGCAGCGTCACGGGCGCCGCGGTCGGCACGAGCGGCCCCACCCTCACGATCAACAACGAGAATATTCCGTTCGGGAATCTCGTCAGCGTCCCGTAGCGCGAGCATTTCGTAGCACAGGAGGAGACAACCTATGGCCGGCATGGATACGATCGTCAGCGGATTGGACTCGGCAACGCAGTGGATGAACGTGATCAGCAACAACCTCGCCAACTTGAATACGACGGGGTTCAAGGCGCAGACGGTCTCCTTTGAGGACCTGCTGAGCGAAAACATCGCGGGCGCGTCCGCGCCCAGCGCGAACACCGGCGGCACCGCGCCGATCCAGATCGGCTTGGGCGTGCAGCGCGGGGCGATTCTCGCGGACGAAGGCCAGGGATCGGTCCAGCAGACCGGGGTGCAGACCGACGTGGCGATTCAGGGCGGCGGATTCCTCGTGCTGCAGCAGGGAGACAATCAAGTGTACTCCCGCGACGGCCAGCTGTCGGTCGACGCGGGCAACAACCTGGTGCAGGCCTCGACGGGCGGGCTCGTGGAGGGCTGGACCGGGGTGAACGGCGTCGTGACCCCGCAGGGGTCATCGCGCCGATCTCGCTCGCGGGCGCGCAGCAGATCGATCCCGTCGCGACCTCTACGTCAGCCTGTTGGGCAACCTGCAGGCCGGCGGCACGACCGCGCAGCCGCTGCTCGCCACGGTCTACGACTCGCTCGGCAATCCGCTCACCGTGTCGTTCTCGTTTACGCCGCTCGCCGCGGGCCAGTGGTCCTGGTCGGCGACGCTCCCGAGCGGGGGCAGCGTCGCTCCCGCCGCGGGCACGTTCGGGGGCGGCGCGCCGTTTGCCGCCGGCCCGACGATCCCCGCCGACAGCACGCTCGGCGGCGGCGTGACGTACACGATCCAGGAGACGGCCGGCGGCAATGTCGAGGTGCTGAACGGCGGAACCGTGGTGGCGGTCGCCACGGGCGCCGGCGGGACCGGGGCCGGTCAGCCGGTCACGTTTGACGACGTCATCGGCGGGACGACCACGGCCACCGTCGCGATGACGGCCATCGCCGGCGCCGGCGGGATTCCGGTCGCGAACGGCAACGTGCAGGCGCTCGGCAGCATCACCGTGACCGCGGCGGGCAGCGGCACGATGACCTTCAACTCGTCAGGCCAGCTCACGGGCCAGACGGGCTCGCTCACGATCACCCCGACCGACGGGGCGGCCTCGGTCGTGTCGGCCCTGGACATGAGCACCGTCACCCAGTTCGGGTCGGCATCGACGATCGCCCTCGGCACGCAGAACGGGTCGTCGCCGGGCACGCTGCAGAGCTTCCAGATCGGCCCGAGCGGCGTCCTGACCGGCAGCTACTCGAACGGCGTGCAGCAGGCGATCGCGCAGATCGCGCTTGCGACCTTCATCAATCCTCAGGGCCTCAGCAGCGTCGGGCAGAACCAGCTGGCCGAAACGCCTGACAGCGGCGTCGCCGCGATCACGGCGCCCGGGACCGGCAGCGCCGGCACGCTCGCCGGCGGCGCGCTCGAAGAGAGCAACGTCGACATGAGCGACGCGCTGACGCAGGTCATTCAAGCGCAGTCGAGCTACCAGGCCGACGCGCGCACGATCACCGCGATCACGGCGATGCAGCAGGCCGCGATTCAGATGGTGCCGTAGCGCACGACTCTACGCAGGGCGCCGGGGGGCCGCAGGCCCCCCGGCGGACGTCTCCGGAGGAGGTGATCGGGGCTTGTGATTATTCTTGAACATCTGAGCGGCAAGGAATTCATGCTCAACGCGGATCTTATCGAACGCATCGACGAGAACCCCGACACCATGATCGTGCTGACGAACGGCCGGCACTACGTCGTCCGCACGTCCCGCGACGAGGTCGTGTCGCGGGTGATCGAGTACAAACGGCGCCTGGCCGCGGGGCCGGTGCCGGCGGGCGAGGGCTAGGGGATGGAACTCGCCACGCTGATCGGAATCGGCCTCGCGTGGGGCGCGCTGGTGGGCGCCATGCTGGTCGACGGCATGAGCCCCGGGACGTTCTTCAACATCCCCGCGATCATCTTGGTGTTCGGGGGGACGGCGGGGGCCACGCTCGCGAGCGCGCGGATGCAGCAGATCAAGCAGTTCGTGTCGCTCCTGAAGCAGACGACGCGCGCGGGCGAGGACATGATCACGCTGCTCAACCGGATGGTGGACTTCGCGACGGTGGCCCGCAAGCAGGGGATCTTGCAGCTGGACCGGACGCTCAACGAGGAATCGGATCCGTTCGTGCGGCGCGCGCTGACGCTCGTCATCGACGGCACCGAGGAGGCCAAGATCCGTGAGGCGCTTGAGAACGACTGCGCGCAGCAGGAGGAGCGGCACAAAACCGGCGAGCGGTTTTTCACGACCGCCGCGGGCTTCGCGCCGACCCTCGGCATTATCGGGACGGTGGTCGGACTGATCCATATGCTGCAGAACCTCTCGGACCCCAGTTCGATCGGGCCGGCGATCGCGTCGGCATTCATGGCGACCCTCTACGGGGTGTCGATGGCGAACCTGTTCTTCCTGCCGGTCGCCAACAAGCTGCGCGCCCAGCACACGCACGAGGCGGTGGCCCGGGATCTCGCGATGGAAGGGGCGCTCGGCATTGCGCGCGGCGAGAGCCCGAGCGTGCTGCGTGACCACCTCATCGCCATGCTGCCGCCCCAGCAGCGCGCGGCGTACGGCTCCACGCGCACGCCGGCGGAGGCACCGCCCGCGGAGTCGGGCGAGACGCTCGCCCAGCCGGGGGCGCAGACGTCATGAGCCGGCGCCACAAGGCCCACGAGGAGCACGAGAACAACGAGCGCTGGCTCCTGACCTACGCCGACATGATCACGCTCCTGCTCGCGCTCTTTATTCTGCTGTTCAGTATCGCGAGCACGCACAAGCCGATGTTCGGGCAAGTGGCGGCGAGCATCCGGAACGCGATGGCCGAGCCGAACGGGGGGGCCGTCGCGCTGCCGTTCGACCTGCAGCCGCGCGGCGCGGGACCGATTGGCCTCGGCCCGCGGCCGCTGCAGGGGTACGGCGCGGAGATGCGTCCCGCCCCGGTGGCGCCGCCGATCCCCGAAAACACGAAGGCGCTCGAGCACGCGATCCGCAACGCCGGGCTCCAGCTCAACGTGCGCGTGGTGCAGGCGAACACCGGGGTGGCGATTCGGCTGCAGACCGACGTGCTGTTCGACACCGGCACCGCCGAGCTGACGACGGCGGCGCAGCCGGTGCTCGGGAAGGTGGCCGAATTTCTTGAGACGCTGCGCGGCTACACGGTGCGGGTCGAGGGGTACACCGACTCGCGCCCGATCCAGACGCCGCAGTTCCCGAGCAACTGGGAACTGTCCTCGGGGCGGGCGCTCGCGGTGCTGCACGCGCTGGTCGCCGACGGCGTGGACGCGTCGATCCTGACGGCGGGCGGCAACGGCGTGAACAATCCCGTGGCGAGCAACCTGACGCCTACGGGCCAGGCGGCCAACCGCCGGGTCGAGATCGTCATCACCCATGTTGTCGAGCGGGTCGCGCCGTGATGGCGTGGCGGCGGGCGGCGCTCGGGATCGCGGCCGTGGCCCTCGGGGCGGGGATCGGCCTGGGCATCGCCCTGCCGATGCGCGCGCACACGCCGGCGCCGGCGCGTCCGGCTGCGAAGGGGTACTCGGTCCTGCCGCTGCCGGCGGTGATCGTCAACCTCGACGGCGCGGACGGGGTGCGGTACCTGAAGGTGCAGGTGAGCCTCGTCATGCGCGCGCCGATGGGGCACGACGCGCTGGCGAAGATGGTGGCGGACCGGACGCCCGCGCTGCTCGACGGCCTGATCTGGACGTTCGAGGGGCAGCGGTACGCGACGATGCGGACGGCCGCGGGGTTTCAGACGGTCACGGGACGCCTTCGGGCGCGGTTCGGCGAGATCCTTGCGCCGGCGAGCCTCGATCGCGTCTACTTCTCGGAGTTTGCGAGGGACTAGTGAAGAAGCAGCCGAGCGGCTCCCCGATTCGCGCGTACGACTTCCGGCGCCCCGACAGGCTCGGCAAGGAGCAGCTCACGATGCTCGCCGGCATGTTCAACGCGTTCGGCCGGTTCGTGGCCCCCGAGATCGGCGGGCTCCTGCGGACGTCCGTGCGGCTGGCGGTCTCCGGCATCGACCAGCAGTCCTACGAGGAGATTCTCCAAAAGATGCCGCCGTTCGTGTGCGCCGCGGTTCTGCACGTGGCCGAGCTCGGGGGGTGGGTTGTCGCGGTGCTCCCCGCGCAGCAGGGCGCCATTCTCGCCGACCTGATGCTGGGCGGGCGCGGGGAGATGATCGGGCCGGAGCGGCCGATGGGCGAGACGGAACAGCTCGTGCTGGAGCGCGTGTTTGCGCTGTGGCCGGACCATCTCCGGAGCGCCTGGCACCCCGTCGCCGAGCTCGAGGTCAGCTTGGACCGGCTCGAGGGAAGCCTTGAATTCGTGCAGCTGGCGTCGGCGCAGGAGACCATCGTGACCGTGCACCTCGCGCTCGAAGGGCTCGGCGACCCCGTGCCGATCGACGTGCTGCTGCTCCACACCGGCCTGCAGCCGCATCTCGCGAAGCTGCGCTCCGTGACGTGGGCGGCGTCCTCGCGCCAGCAGGTCGTGACGCACCGCGGCCGGGAGCTGGTGCGCCGGGCGCTGGTCGAGGCGGCGCTGCCGCTGTCGGTGACGATCGAGGGGCTGCCGCTCGGGTTCGCCGAGCTGGCCACGCTCTCGGTCGGCGATGTGATTCCGCTTGGGCATCCGTGCTCGCGTCCGCTGCCGATGTCGATCGAAGGGCGTCAACTCGCGGTCGGGCAGCTGGGTGCGGTCGGCACCCGCATGGCCGTGCAGATCGTCGCCGGCGAAACACCCCATTTCCAGGAGGAACCCGTATGAAGAAGACACCGGTGAAGGCGCTCGCCCCCGCGCAGCTGACGGCGGACGGAATGACGGGGGGCGCGACCGTCGCGATGGATGCGCTGCGCGACGTCGAGATGCGCATCAGCGTGGAAGTCGGCGGCACGCGGATCCCGATTCGCGACATCCTCGAGCTGCGCTCGGGCTCGATCGTCGAGCTCGACCGGCTGGTCGGCGAGCCCGTCGACGTGCTGGTGAATGGGCACCGCTTCGCGCTCGGCGAGGTGGTGGTCATCACCGATACGTTCGGGGTGCGGATCACCGAGATCCTCACGCCCCAGATGCCGCACGGAGACGCGGACCGGGCCGACGGCGTCGATCTGCCGTTCGGCGCCGTCGTGGCCGGCACCGAAGGCACGGCATGACGGGCATGCGCGACTGGTGGCGACGGGCCCTGACCCGCAACCCCGCGGCGGCGGTGCCGGTCCGTGTGGTCGGACGGGCGGCGCTCGGCGCCGGCCACGCGGTGTTTGTGCTCGACATCGAAGGGCAGCGCCTCGTGGTCGGCATCGCGCCCCAGACGATCTCGGCGCTCGGGACGCTGCCGCTCGCGGTTGAGGAGCGGGCGAGCTGATGCCGACGATGCCGCCGATCTCCTTCCAGCTCGGCTCCCCCGGCGCCGGGGGCGGGGCCCCGATCGTCGAGCTGATGCTGCTCTTGACGCTGCTCAGCTTCGCGCCGGCGATCCTGATCATGTTCACGTCGTTTGTGCGGATCGTCGTCGTGCTGTCGCTCCTGCGGAACGCGATCGGCGCGCCGACGGTGCCGCCCAACATGGTCGTGACCGGCCTCGCGCTGGTGCTGACGATGTTCACGATGGCGCCGACCTTCCGGCAGATCGACCAGACGGCGCTCCAGCCGTACATGGCGGGCAAGATCACGATTCAAAAGACGCTGGACCTGGTGCAGCCGCCGATCCGGGCGTTCATGTTCCGCCAGACGCACGATCGCGACGTGGCGCTGTTCCAGGGCATGGCCCATCTGTCCAGGCCGGCGACGCAGGCGGACGTCCCCACGTACGTGCTCGTGCCGGCGTTCGTGACCAGCGAGTTGAGCACCGCGTTTGTGCTGGGCACGCTCGTGTTCCTCCCGTTTGTCGTGATCGACCTCGTGGTCTCGAGCACGCTCTTGTCGCTCGGCATGTTCATGCTGCCGCCGACGGTGATCTCGCTGCCGGTCAAGCTGCTGTTGTTCGTCCTGACCAACGGGTGGGACCGCGTAGTCGGCGGGCTCGTGGCCAGTGTGCACTGAGGAGAGGGGAGACGCATGACCGACGGAGCGGTATTGACGCTATTCGTGCGGATGCTGGTCGTGGTGGCGGAGGTCCTGGCGCCGCTGCTCGGCATGATGCTGACGGTGGGGCTCGGCACGAGCATTTTGCAGGCCGCGATGCAGCTGCAGGACCCGACCGTGACGTACCTGCCGCGCCTCTTGGCGGTCGCCGCGGCGGTCGTGATCTTCGGCGGGTGGATGCTCGGGATGATCGTCCATTTCGCCGCCGGCATTCTCGACATGATCGGGACCGTGGCGGTGCGCTGACCGAATGCCGCAGATGACTGAGCTGACCATGTTCGTCCTGACCGCGTCCCGCGCGATGGGGATCTTTGCGGCGCCGGGATGGATCGGCGCGGAGGTGCTGCCGCTTCAGTTTCGCGCCGCGCTGGCCGCCGCGATCGGATTCGCGCTGACCCCGGAGCTCCTGCATCGGGGGCTCGCGGTCCCGGACACGACGGGCGGGCTGGTGGGCGGCATCGCCTGGAACCTCGCGCTCGGCCTGGTCTTCGGATTCGCGATCAGCCTCCTGTGGAGCGCGGCCGAGATGGCGGGCTCGATCGCCGAGCTGGCGGTCGGCCTCAACCCGTCGGGCATTCTCGGCACCGGCGGATCATCGGCCTCGACGAGCCTCGGGCAGATCTATCCTTTAATGTTGGCGCTCCTGTTTTTCGGCAGCGGCGGCCTGGAGCAGTGGATCCGGGCCCTCGGCGACAGCTTCGCCACGATCCCGCTGACGGGCGGCCTGCCGGATCGGCCCGGCCTCGCCGTGGTGTCCATGGTCGGACGGTTGGTCGGCGTGGCCCTGACGCTCGCCGCGCCGGTGCTGCTCTCTCTGTTCGTCGTGAACATGACCCTGGCCGTGGCAGGCCGGCTGACCGGACAGAACGCGCTGTACATGGCCGCGCTGCCGGCGGAACTCGGCACGGCGTTGATCGCCATCACGATTACCATCGCCGTCACGCTCGCGCTGGAAGGCCGCCTGCTCGGCGGCCTGGGCGAGATCATCGGATCCGCGCGGCAGCTGGTGGTTCCATGACCCGCGCCGCGAGGGAGGTGATGCGCTAATGTCGCTCGGCGATAAGACCGAGGCCCCCACCCCGCGGCGGCGTCAGCGCGCCCAGTCCGAGGGCAAGATCGCGCGCAGCGGGATGGCCACCGCCGTGGGTTCGGTCGGCGGGGCGCTCGGGATCCTCGCGATGGGCGGCGGATGGGTGTGGGGCTGGCTCGAGCGCACGGTCACGCAGCCGTCCCCGTCGGTGCCGGCGGAGCCCGACGTCACCTGGGCGATGACGGTGATCCGGACGGAGTTGTGGACGGCGGCGATCCCGGTGGCCGTGGTGGCGGCCGGGGCGTGCGTCGGGGCGCTCGCGCTGGGACTGGCCCAGACCGGCGGGCGTGCCGCGCCGTCGCTGCTGAAGCCGCAGCTCTCGCGGATGAATCCGCTCTCGGGGTTGCAGCGCCTCATCTCCGCGCGCGTGATCGTCGAGGTGCTGCGGATGGTCGCCGTGAGCGTCGTCGTGGCATTTCTGTTGAAGGCGGGCCTGCGGGACATCCTGAACCGCGCCTCGGCCGGCGAGGTGGCGACGCCCGACGGCGTGTGGCAGGTGCTGCGCGCGGTCGCGGGGCCGCTGCTGGCCCGCGTGTTCGCCGTCGGCGCGGTCATCATGGTGGCGGACTACGCGTGGCAGCGCTTCCGGATCGAGCGCGAGCTCAGGATGACGCGCCAGGAAGTCCGCGAGGATATGAAGGAGACCGAGGGCGATCCCTACTGGAAGTCCCGGCGCCGCGCCCGGGCGCGGGCGATCGCGCGCGCCCGCATGATGCACGCGGTGCCGACGGCGGCCGTCGTGATCACGAACCCGACGGAAGTCGCCGTCGCCCTCCGCTACGAGGCGGGCCTCGCCGCGCCGCAGGTCGTCGCGAAGGGCCAGGGGCACGTCGCGGCGCGCATCCGCGCGGTGGCCTGGCGCGCCGGCGTGCCGATCCACCCCGAGCCTCCGCTCGCGCGCGCCCTGTACTCGAGCGTCGAGGTCGGGCAGTTCATCCCGCCCAAGCTGTACCGCGCGGTTGCCGAGGTCCTGGGCTGGATCTATCGCACGCGGCAGGAGGCGGCACGTGGCTAGCGTCGTCCCCGAGTCGGCCGGCGTGACCGGCGTGGGCGGCGGGACGTCCGGCCGGCCGGCGCCGCGCGCCCGGGAGGCGCGCCCGGCCCGCCCCGCGCGTCCGGGGGCCGCCCCGAGCGCCACGCCCGCGAAGACGGCCGGACGCCGGCTCGGCGACATCCTCGTCGGCGCCGCGGCGCTGCTCATCACGCTGCTGATCCTGGCGCCGCTGGCCCCGTGGATCATCGACCTCCTGGTCGCGGCGAACATCGCGGTGTCGGTGCTGGTGATGTTCGTGGCGGCGTACACGACGGACCCGCTGCAGTTCTCGGTGTTCCCGTCGGTGCTGTTGATGAGCTCGGTGTTCCGGCTCGCCGTCAACATCGGGCTGACGCGGCTGATTCTGCTCCAAGGCAGCGCCGGCAGCCTCATCGGGGCGTTCGGGAACGTCGTGATGGGCGGCAACGCGATCGTGGGGTTCGTGCTCTTCCTGATCGTGATGATCGTCCAATTCGTCGTGATCAGCAGCGGCGCGAGCCGGATCGCCGAGGTCGCGGCCCGGTTCACGCTCGACGCGATGCCCGGCAAGCAGATGGCGATCGACGCCGATCTGAACGCCGGGGTGATCACGGAGGACGTCGCGCGCGTCCGGCGCCGCGCGATCGAGCAGCAGGCGGACTTCTACGGCGCGATGGACGGCGCGGGGAAGTTCGTGCGCGGCGACGCGGTCGCGAGCGCGGTCATCGTGCTGATCGATCTCGTCGGCGGCATCGCGATCGCGGCGTTCATGCGCGGCCAGCCGATTCAGGACGCGGCCCAGGCCCTGACGGTGCTCACCGTGGGCGCGGGCCTCGCGGTCCAGGTGCCCGCGCTGCTGATGGGCATGGCGAGCGGTCTTCTGGTGACGCGCGCGGCGTCCCGCGAAGAGCTGGGCGCCGAAGCCGTGGAGCAGATCACCGCGCGCCCGCAGGCGCTGACGCTCGCCGGGTGCATGGTCGGCGTGATCGCGCTGATTCCGGGGATGCCGAAGGTGGTGTTTCTGCTCTTCGCGGTCGGGCTCGTGATCGCGGGCAACGCGCGGCGGCGCGGGCCGAAGGCCGAGCCGACCGCGGCACCGGCACCCGCGGACCTCGGCTCGGCGCAGGCGATGGAGTCGCTGCTCGTGGTCGAGCCGATCGAGCTCTTGCTGGCGCCGTCGCTCGCGCTGCTCGTGACGCAGGGCGATCTCGCGGACCGGATGGTGCTGGCGCGGCGTCAGGTGACGCAGCAGCTCGCCGTCCTGGTCCCGACGATCAGGATCCGGGACGTCGCGACCCTCGGCGCGCGCACCTACGCGGTGACGCTGTGGGGGGCCGAGGTCGGCCGGGGCGAGGTCTATCCCAACCGGATCATGGCGATTCCGACCGTGCCGAACCCGCCGGCGATCGAGGGGCTGCAGGCGAAGGACCCCACGTTCGGAGGTCCCGCGGTGTGGGTCGATCAGGCGATCAAGGACGACGTCGAACGGGCCGGGTACCTGCTCGTGCCCCCGACCGTGGTGATCGCCACGCACATGGTCGAGCTGCTGCGCCGGCACGCGCCCGATCTGATGACGCGCCAGACGACCCGCGACATGGTCGAGCGGCTCCGTGGACAGCACGCGGTCCTGCTCGACGAGGTCGTGCCGAAGATCGTGTCGCTCGGGACGCTCCAGCGCGTGCTGCAGGGCCTGCTCGCGGAGCAGATCCCGGTGCGCTCGCTCGCCCGCATCATCGAGGCGGTGGCGGACGGGGTGAACGCCAATGTGAAGGACCCGGCGGAGCTCGTCGAGATGGCCCGCCGGCAGCTCGGGCCCGCGCTGTGGCAGTCGTATCTCGGCGCGGACCGGAAGCTGCCGGTATTGATGCTCGACCCCGCGGTGCAGGACCGCTTCCGCCAGGCGCAGGACCAGCACAAGCCGCTGTTGGGCCTGGGGCTCAAAGAGGTCACGACGCTGAGCGATCAGCTGCTGTCCGCGCGCGCGACCGCGGCGGCGAAGGGCGTCTCGGCGGTGCTGCTCGTGCCGGGATCGATCCGCAGCACGCTGCGCAAGCTCGTGTCCGCGCGGGTTCCGGGGCTGCCCATTCTGGCGTACGAGGAGCTCGCGGCGGACGTCGCGCTCAATTCCTACGGGATGATCTCGGTGCCCTGATGCCCGGCGTCGGCGAGTACGTGCGGATCGATGAATCGGCGCTGGTCGCCCGGTACCTGCCGATGGCGAAGCGCGTCGTCCGGCGGTACTTCTCCTACGCCGACGGTGTGCTGACCTACGACGACCTCGATCAGGAGGCGGCGGTGGCGCTGCTCGAGGCGATTCGGGCGTATGATCCGTCGCACAACGGGCCGCTCGAGCCGTTCGCGATCAGACGCATTCGCTGGCGCGTGCTCGACTACGTGCGCCAGCAGCTGCGCCGCGCGGGACCGCGCCAGCCGGCGCCCCGCCAGGACGCCGGCCCGGAGTCCGCTGACGGCGACGCGGAGCACGCGGAGTCGAACGCGGACGAACGGTCGCCCGTCTCGTGCGTGGAGGAGGTCGCGATCTGGGACCGGCTGCGCCAGCAGATCGACGTCGATCCCGCGCCGACCGAGGCCGCGGCGGTGCAGTCGGTGATGGCGGGCAAGCTCGCCGAGGCGATCGGCCAGCTGCCGATGGAAGATCAGCAGCTGCTGGGGCTCTACTGGACCCAGGAGCTCACGTATGAGGAGATCGCGCAGGTGGTGGGCAGCACCAAGCCCACGATCGGACGGCGGCACCAGCGCATTCTGCGGACGCTCGCGGTGGCGCTGGGCGGCTCGGAAGAAGGAGGAGACGCATGAGCCCAATGACTGCCGCGGGAGCGGCGGGGAACTCCATCAACATGCTCGAGCAGATGACCGACATCGTGGCCAACAATCTGTCGAACGTCAACACGCCCGGGTTTCAGTCGATGATCATGACCGTCATGGGCGGGCAGCCGACGGAGATGCTGCGCGCGTCGGACGACGGGGTCACCTCCGTCGGCACCGTGGAGGGGATGCCGCAGGGGCTGGTCGTCTCGGTGAACCAGCAGGCCGGGACCATGCAGCCCACGGGCAACCCGCTCGACCTCGCGCTCAGCGGCCCCGGGTATTTTGTCGTGGCCACCGGCCCCTCGGGGGTGGCGCTCACGCGCAGCGGCTCGTTCCGCGTGGATACGACCGGGCAGATCGTGACCGGGAACGGCGATCCGGTGATGGGCGCGAACGGGCCGATCTTGATTCCACAGAACACACAGAAGATCACCGTGGCGTCCGACGGCACCGTCAGCGCCGACAACGTGGCGGTGGGCCAGTTCCAGTTCGCCGCGCCGCCGGCGCCGCTCAGCATCGTGCCGCTCGGAGGGGCGCTGTACCAGAGCACGGCGCCGATCGTGCCGCCCACCACCCCGCCGTCCGTGATCCAGGGGTCGCTTGAGATGTCCAACGTGTCGTCGGTCGACCAGATGGTGCGGCTCATCACCGTGCTGCGCGTGTACCAAGAGTTGACGCAAGGACTGCAGATGGACAACGAAACCAAGAACCTGGCCACCCAGAACGTCGGCCTGGTGTCTTAGGACGAGGAGGAGAGACATAATGCAGGCACTGCTGACGGCAAGCACCGGTATGACGGGGGAACAGACCCGGCTCGACGTCATCGCGAACAACCTCGCGAACATGAACACGCCGGGGTTCAAGGCGGCGCAGGCGACGTTCCAGGATCTGGTGTACCAGACCCAAACCGCGCCGGGGACCTCGGCCCCGGGCGGGAGCACCGTGCCGAGCGGCGTGGAGATCGGACTCGGGACGAAGCTCGCGAGCACGAGCCGGGTGTTTACGCAGGGGAGCCTTGAACAGACCGGGAGCCAGACGAACCTGGCGATCTCCGGCGCGGGGTTCTTCCAGGTCACGCTGCCCGACGGGACCGTCGGCTACACGCGCGACGGCTCGTTCCAGCTGAGCGGTACGGGGCAGCTGCTGACGTCGGACGGGTACCTCGTCCAGCCGGCGATCACGGTTCCGCAGAACGCGACGTCCTTGTCGATCGGGTCCGACGGCACCGTGTCGGTGACCGTGGCCGGGCAGTCGGCCCCGCAGACCGTCGGGCAGCTGCAGCTCGCGGAGTTCCAGAACCCGGCCGGCCTCGCCGCGCAGGGGCAGAACCTGTTCACGGCGACCCAGGCGAGCGGCGCGCCGGTCGTCGCAACCCCGGGGCAGCAGGGCCTGGGCACCCTCTCGCAGGGCTACGTCGAGCAGTCGAACGTCAGCCTGACCGACGAGATGGTCTCGCTGATCGACGCGGAGCGCGCGTACGAGGCGATGGCCAAGGTGGTCTCCACGGGCGATCAGATGCTGCAGATGGCCAACCAGATGAACGGATAGCCATGAGACTCCTACGCGATTTGGCATGCCGCACGTTGGGCGTCCTCGCGGCGGGCGCCGCGATCATCGCCCTGTGCGGCGTGCCGGCGGCCGCGACCGACGGGCTGATCGTCACGGTGCTGGCGCGCGTCACCGCCGCGACCGCGATCGTGCACCTCACGGACTGTGCGCAGTTCTCGGGCACGGTGCCCGACGGGGTCGCCGGCATCGTGCTGGCCACCGCGCCGATGGCGGGGAGGCAGGAGGTGCTGACGCGCGCGCAGATCGCGGCCGTGCTCGCCGGCATGGGCATCCGCGACGCGGCATGGGCCGGGGCGGACGCCTGCGTCATCACCACGCCCGCCGAGACGATTCCCGCGGATCGGCTGGTCGCGGCGGCGACCAAGGCGATCGAAGATGCGCTGCCGCCGCCCGGGACCGGCGCCGCCTACGTCGTCACCCCGATGACGCAGCCCACCGCCGTCGTCGTGCCGGCGCGGCCGTGGACGCTCTCGCCGATGCTGCCCGCGTCGATGGGGCTCGGCATCATCACGGTAGGGGTCCGCGTCATGGAGGACGGCACGCTGCTGCGCACCGCGATGATCCCGATCGAGATCGGGCTGCGCGCGCCGGTCCTGGTCACCGTGGGGGCGCTGCCGTATCACACGGCGGTCGAACCATCGTCGATCCACGTCGAGGTGCGAACCACCACGACGCCCAACACGAGCTCGTTTCATGATCCCGCGGCGATCGCGGAGATGTGGACCACGCAGTCGATCCCCGCGGGCACGGTCTTGACCCAGCAGATGGTCGCGCCGATGCCCGCGGTGCAGCGCGGGGCGATGGTCACGGTCGTCGTGCAGCGCGGCACGCTGTGGATCAGCGCCGAGGGGCAGGCACAGGGCGACGGCGTGGTCGGGCAGATGGTCCCCGTCAAGATCGTGTCGACCGGGGTGACGGTGACCGGCCGGGTCACGGGGACGGATACCGTGGAGCTCTCGCTGCCCTGACGCTACCGATCGGAGGAGATGAGATGATGCGGGGATTTTCGTGGATCGCGTTCGTGCTGTGCGTGGTGCTCGGCGCCGCGCCCGCCTGGGGCACGAGCCCCGACGCGCCGCGCGGGGGGAGCCTCTTTGCGGATCCCATCGCCACCACGGTCGGCGACATCGTGCTGGTGCACCTGGCGTCATCGTCGGTGCAGGCGACCGTGAACGGGACGTCCACCACCACACAGAACTCACCGTTCGTCAGCATTTTTGAGTCGCAGGGGCTGCAAAGCAGCCTGGGGTCGACGACGACGTGGCAGAACGCCCTGACCGGCGATTTTGCGATGCGCGTGACGGGCATTGCACCGGGCGGCCTCATGACGGTGCAGGGCTCGCGCCAGTTCAAGCTCGACGGGAACATGCAGACGATCACGATCACCGGGGTGCTGCGCGCCCAGGACCTCGCCTCGGACGATTCCGTTCAGGGCTCGCGGCTCGCGGACGTGGTGGCGACGATGACCGGCCACCTGACGACCACCGAGCGGTTCACTATCTGGGACGCGCTCGCGGTCGCCTTCGGCGTCGGCATCGTCTTGAAGCTCATCCCGTCGCTGTGAGTTGTCCGTAAGACAGACACGGCACCAGGAGGAATGCGAATGCGGCAGCATCTTGTAGGGTGCGCGGTGGGACTGCTCGCGGCGATCCTCGGCGCCGGCGCCGGATGGGCGCAGGTCCCGAGCGGCGTGGAGATCGGCAGCCTGGCCACCGTCTCGGGCGTGCACGATCATCCGCTGGTCGGCTACGGACTGGTGGTCGGCCTGGCGGGAACCGGCGACAGCAGCCAGGCGACGTACACCGTGCAGACGGTCGTCAACCTGCTCGCGAAGTTCGGCATCCACGTGCCGTCGGGATCCCAGATGAACATCGGGAACGTCGCGGCGGTGGTCGTCACGTCGTCGCTGCCGGCGTTCGCGCCCGAAGGCCAGCGGTTCCCGGTCACGGTGAGCTCGATGGGCGATGCCAAGACGCTGCAGGGCGGGATCCTCCTCCAAACGCCGCTGCAGGGCCTCGACGGGGCGGTGCACGCGATGGCGCAGGGGGCGCTCAGCATCGGCGGCTTCAACGCGCAGCAGTCCGGGTCGAGCGTGCAGGTGAACCATCCAACGGTGGGCATGATGCCGTCCGGCGGCCTGGTGGTGGACCCGATCCCCGACGAGCTCGCGGTGGACGAGCACGGCACCGTCCGCTTCGCGCTGCGAAACCCGGATTACGAGACCGCGGCGGTGATCGCCGAGACGATCAATCAAATGGGCCTCGGCCAGGCCGTGGCGCAGGACGCGACGACGATCATCGTGACGCCGCCCATGGCGCAGGTCGCCGCGCCGGACGCGTGGATCGGCCAGGTGATGGGGGTGCGGGTCGCCCCGCACGTGTCCGCCAAGGTGATCATCAACGAGCGCACCGGTACGATCGTGGCCGGCGGGGACGTCCACCTCATGCCCGCGGCGATCGCCAACGGCTCGATCAAGGTCATCATCACGAATACGACGCAGGTCAGCCAACCGGGGCCGTTCAGCAACGGGACGACCCAGACGGTGCCGAACGCCCAAATCTCGGTGCAGCAGGGCAACAAACCGATGCTGCTGGTGGGCGGGGCCGCGACGTTGAGCGACCTCGTCGCGGCGCTCAACTCGCTCGGGGTGCCGCCGCGCGATCTCATCACGATCATCGAATCGCTGCAGCGCGCCGGGGCGCTCCAGGCCGACGTGGAGGTCATCTGATGGCGGCCGTCGAGCCGGCGGGCTCGGGACAGGCCGCGTCCGCGGCCTCCGCCCCCGCGAAGCCGGACAACAAGCTGGTGAAGGCGACCGAGGATTTTGCCTCGATGCTGTGGCAGGAAGTGCTCCATACCGCCCTTCCGACGGACACTTTAATGGGAGACTCGTCCGGCGGCGCGGATATTTATGGAGGGCTTGTGGAGCAGGGCTTTGCGGACGCGGTGTCGCGCGGCGACAACGGGTTGGCCAAAATGGTGCTGAATTCCCTCACGCATCACGGCCCGGCGCCGACCCCGAACAAGCTTTCGGGTCCACAAACACCCTAAAATCAGGCCGGGAGAGGCTGTTTTTGGCAGGAGGAGCGGGAACTGACACCGCTCCTCCTGCGTTTTGGCCCATTCTGGCCGGGGCACCGGCCGCCCGGTGTTCGGCCCCCTCGCAAAATCTTTCGGTTGAGACGATATTTCGTGAGACAACCAGCGGGCGCCGTCGTCTTCAGAAACAGAGGGTAACAATACCGGCACGGTCCCAGAGCACCGGCCGGCGGCGCAGACAGGAGTGGTGGCGATGGACCGGATCAGCCCGCTACAACCAGGCGGCGTTCCAGGACTGACAGCACCGATCACGACGCCCGCCGAGCAAACCTCGGCGCAGACGGTTCCGCCGACATCCGGCGACGAGGCGGTCCAGCCGGCCGCCGTCACCGTCGATCCCCTCGGCAGTCAGGGGACCGGCAGCGTGGCGCCGCAGGCGGCGTCACCCGAGCAGATCGCGCAGCTCTCGACCGCAGTGGCCTCGGGCCAGTACCAGCCGGACCCGAAGGCGATCGCCGCGGCGATCATCGCCGCGTTCACCGGAGGCAAGTCATGAGCGCGACTATCGAGCGCGAGAGTGCACCGGCCGACCTCGAAGGCATGATCCTGAGAATCGCGATGCTCGCCCAGCAGCAGCAGGCCGGGATCGTCCGGCTCGAGCGCGAGAGCGTCGAGACCACGACCCAGCAGCTCGCCGAGCTGGTGACCTCGCTGCGCAACGCCGGCGTCACCGACGCGAAGGCGCGCGGCGTGATCCAGGAGACTCTCGCCGTCATCAGCACGAATCTGGCACTGCTTCGCGCGCTCAAGGCCGCGCGCGAGCGGCTGGTGCAGTATCTCGGTGACACGGGCCCCGCCGGCGGACTGTTAGTCAACCGGGTCGTCTAACGATGTCAACCCTCCCCCTCACACTCACCGGCGCCCTGAGCGCCGCGCAGACCGCGCTCGACGCGTCGTCGGCGCAGGCCGCGATCAGCACGCAGAACATCGCGAACGCGTCCACACCTGAGTACGCCCGCGAGCAGGTGGATCTCAGCGCATACTCCAACGACTCGGGCGTCAACATCGGCAATATCGAACGCCTGGTGTCTCCGACGATCCGGTCCTCCTTGATGAACGCGCAGGGCCAGCAGAGCAGCGCGACCGAATCGAGCCAGATCCTGTCTCAGGTCCAGGCACTGCTGGGCGAGCCGACGACGGCCTCAGCACCCAGCTCACCTCGTTCTGGAACGCCTGGCAGCAGGTCGCGAACTCGCCGTCGAACCCGGGGGCCCGCGACGCCCTGGTCAGCGCGACGACCCAGCTCACCACGCAGTTCAACACCGTGGGCGACGGCCTGATCGCGCTCCAGCAGTCCTTGGTCCCCACGATCGCCCAGCAGGTCGGCCAGGTCAACACGCTCGCGCAGCAGGTGGCGAGCCTGAACGGCCAGATCACGACCGGCGGCGCGGGCGGGCAGGACGTGAATTCGCTCGAGGACCAGCGCGATCAGCTGATCAGCCAGCTGGCGGACCTCGTCGGCGCGGCGCCGACGTCGCTCGCGACCGGGCAGCCGACCGTGGTCGTGAACGGGCAGCCGCTCGTGGTCGGGGCGACCGCGTACGCGCTCGAGGCCACGACGACGCCGACGAGTATCAACGTGACGTGGGCGGCGAACGGGCAGCCGGTGAACCTCACGGGCGGCCAGCTCGGCGCCGAGATTCAGGCGGCGACCAATCAGATTCCGGCCGTGCAGAGCCAGCTGAACGCGGTGGCCGCGGGACTGATCCAGGCCGTGAACACCCAGAGTGAGGCCGGCTACACGCTGGACACGCCCCCGGTGACCGGGGTGGCGTTCTTCCAAGGGACGGGCGCCGGCGACATCGCGATCAACCCGGCGATCACCGCCAACACCAACGAGATTGCCGCGTCCGCGTCGGGCTCGCCGAACGACGGCACGAACGCGCAGGACATCGCGACCCTGGCCACGCGCGCCCGGGGCGAGCGGCAGCACGCTCACGCAGCAGTACAACGCGCTCGTCGTACAGGTCGGCACGATGCTGGCGACGGCCAACCAGGGACAGACGACCGCCAACAACCAGGTCACATCGTTTGAGCAGCTCGACCAGTCCGTCTCCGGCGTCTCGACGTCCGACGAGCAGACCGCGCTGTTGCTCGATGAGACGCAGTCGCAGGCCGCCTCGGCGGTCCTGCAGGCGGTCCAGGCCATGCTGAACGGCCTCTTGACGGCCGTGGGCGTGTAGGAGCCGACCGATGCGAGTCACCGACTACGGTCTGAGCATCGCGCTCTCGAACATCCTCGACAACGACCAGACCAGCCTGGCGCAGTTGAGCGTCGACACGGCGAGCGGCCGCACGGTGGTGCAGCCGTCAGACGATCCCGCCGCGATGGCGCTCTTGCTGGGCGATCAGGAGCAGATCGGCATCAACGAGCAGGGCATTCAGACGTCCGCGGTGCAGACCACGACGCTCGCGCAGACCGACACGGTGCTGCAGTCGGTGACCCAGAGCCTCGGGCAGGCGCAGACGCTGCTCGTGGAGGCCCAGAACGGGACCTTGGCCGCGACCGACCTGACCGAGCTGGCCAGCCAGCTGCAGGGTATTCTCGGCAACATGGTGTCGCTGTCGAACACCGAGAGCGGCATCGGCCAGTACCTGTTCAACGGCACCGCATCCGCGACACCCTTTACGCAGAACGCGACGTCCATCAGCTACAACGGGAATCAGAGCACCTCGACGGTGTCGCTGAGCCCCGGGACCGAGATCACCGTTGGAGAGCCCGGAACGGCGATCTTCCTAGCCCAAACCGACATGGCGACCGGCAGTCCCCAGTCGGCGGGGGTCCTGGGGCTGAACGGCACCTTCACGGTCAACGGACAGACCGTGACCGTCACCGCGGGGATGACGCTGGCGCAGATCGCCACGGCGATCAACGGGGCCAACGCCGGCGTCTCCGCGACCACGGTGGCGGCGGGTGGCGGACAGCAGGAGCTCCAGATCAGCAGTCTCTCCACGAATCCGCTCGCCCTCGTGGACGGCGGCGCCGGCGTGCTCCAGTCGCTCGGCGTCGTCAACGCGATGGGCGCGATCGTGAACGAGACCCTTCCCAACAACCTCTTCGATGCGCTCCAGGGCGCCTTGGCCGATCTGCAGACGAACGACGTCGCGGATTTGGCCAACCGCCTGACCGAGCTCCAGACGGCACAGACGACCGTCAGCAACGTCGACGCCTATATCGGCAGCCAGCAGGCGGTCGCGCAGAACACCGAGACCCGGCTCCAGACCCAAGACGCGGCGATCCAGACGTCGGTGAATCAGATCTCGGGGTCGAGCGATCAGGCCGCCATTTACTCTGAGTACCAGACCGCGACCACAGCCTACAACGCGGCGATTGCCGCCGCGCAGACGGCGTTCCAAGACCGAGAAGACCGCAGCATCGCTCGGCTAGGGGGATTATGCAGATGTTGAGACTTGCATTCAATAGGGGGTGGGGCTGCCAACGAACTCTGCGCAACGACTTGGTTCACCCGGGCAATTTGATTGAAGGAGACCTTACATGAGCCTGAGCATCAACTCCAACGCAGGGGCAGTCCAGGACCTGTACTACTTGGGCAACGCCCAAATGTCGATGAGCACCGCGATGCAGCGCCTGTCCTCAGGCCTGCAGATCAACAGCGCAGCAGACAACCCAGCCGGCTTGGCGATCAGTGCCAAGATGCAGAACCAGGTCTCGGGGTTGAACCAGGCTGTGGCGAACGCGCAGACCGGCATCTCGCTTCTCCAGACCGCCGACGGCGCGCTCAGCCAGAGCCAGTCGATCGTGCAGCAGATGCGGACCCTGGCCGTACAGGCCGCGAACGGCACGCTCACACCGACCGACCGGTCCACGATCCAGGATGAAGTCAACCAGCTCGCCGACCAGCTGACCAGCATCGCGCAGCAGACGCAGTTCAACAGCAAGAACCTGCTCGACGGCACGCTGCAGAACGTGACCCTGCAGGTCGGCGCGAACGCGAACCAGACGATCGGGTTCTCGATCGGCGCCATGGACGCGAGCTCGCTCGGATTGCAGACGCAGCAGGCGTCGATCGCCAGCGGCTCGTCCGCGGCGACCGACTTCGTCGGCGGCACGGCTCCCACGGGCTCCATCCTGGCGGCCGGCCAGACCTACTCGCTCACGTTTGCGGCGACGACCTCTTCGGTCGCCGGCGGCACGTTCGGCGGCACTCCGACCGTTGCGGCCGGCAGCGCCTTGGCCGGCGGGACCTACACCGTGGTCCTGAACTCCGACAGCTACGCGTACCTTGTGAACACGGCAACGGGCACCACCGTCGCGAAGTCGACGGCCCAGGTGGCCGGCGATGCGCAGAACACCACGATCACGTTCGACGACCTGACCCAGACCAGCCAGGCGGACATCCAGCTGAAGAACAGCGTGGCCGCGATCGGTGCCGCACCGGCCTCGGGCACGTCATCCCTCGGCGTGGTGACCGTGACGGTCGCGCTGAACGTCATGAACGGGGCCACCGTGGTCGCGACGGCCACGAACCCGAGCGTCGCGGCGAACGGCGCCATCACGTTCATCGACGCGACGACCGCGACACAGAACGACCTCGTGCTCCAGGTGGGTTCCGACGGCATGACGCCGGACTCCGGCACGGCCATCGGCAACTTCTCGCTCCAGGCCGGCGGTCCGAACGTGCTCGACGCGGGCGACGCGGAGAACTCGATCACCGCGCTCGACAACGCGCTCACGACCGTCACGAACCAAGAAGCCCTGATCGGCGCGGTGCAGAACCGCGTCCAGGCGACGATCAGCAACCTGCAGGTCACGTCCCAGAACCTGCAGAGCGCGAACGGCGTCATCGCCGACGCGAACATCCCGCAGGAGATGATGAACTTCACGCAGGCGCAGGTGCAGTTCCAGGCCGGCGTGGCCATGCTCCAGCAGGCGAACGCGGAGCCGACGCTGCTGCTCCACATCATCACCGGCTAACGCCGGGTACGTAGCGCGGGGTGGGTGGGGGCGGTGAGCCCCCGCCCACCCCCTCGGAAGGGGATCGACACCATGTCGCTCAGCATCGGCTCCAGCAGCAGCTCCGCTCCCGTCTCGTTCACCGGCATCGCGAGCGGGATCAATTCGACGTCGATCATCCAGGCGGAGCAGGCGCCGGAGACCGCGGTGATCAACGAATACCAGTCTCAGGTCGGCACGTACACCGACGCCAACACGGCATGGCAGACCATTCTGACCGACCTGCAGGGGATCGGCAGTCAGGTGACCACCCTGCAGGATCCGCTGACGTTTCAGGCCATGGGCGTGCAGTCGAGCAACTCGGGCGTCCTGACCGCGACCGCATCGTCCGGGGCTCCCGCCGGCAGCTACCAGCTGACGGTCTCGAGCCTCGCGCAGGGCCAGGAGTCCGTCAGCACCGGCAGCGTCAACGACCCGACGGCGCTCGACTTCGGGACGGGCACGCTCTCGATCCAGGTGGGCTCCGGAGCGCCGACGTCGATCACGATCGGCACCGGCCAGAACAGCCTCAACGGCATCGCCGCGGCGATCAACGGCGCGGGCATCGGCGTGACGGCGCAGGTCGCCGAGACCGGCGACGGGACCTATCAGCTTCTGCTGACCGGCAATCAGACCGGCGTCGACAACGGCTTTACGGTGACGGACGGCCTGTCCGGAGGCGGCACCGCGCTCGGCCCCTTCGACACCGTCCAGGCCGCGCAGGACGCGCAGCTGACGCTCGGCAGCGGGTCCGGCGCGCTCAATGTCACGTCCGCCTCGAACACGGTGACCTCGCTCCTGCCGGGGCTCTCGCTGTCGCTCCTCTCGCAGGGCACGAGCACCGTGACCGTGTCGCCGGATACCGGGCACCGAAACCTCGAGCGTCCAGAACTTTGTTGCCGCCTACAACCAGCTCGTCAGCGACATCAACACCCAGAACACCTACAACGCGAGCACGGCGACGCCGGGCGGGCCGCTGTTCGGCAACCCGCTCCTGAATCTCGTGGGCGGGACGATGGCCGAGGCCGTGACGAGCCCGGTCGCCGGCGCGCCCGCGGCGGTGAACAGCCTCGCCATGATCGGCGTCACCATGAACAACAACGGCACGCTCTCGGTGAACAGCGCCACCCTGCAGGCGGCGCTGCAGCAGAATCCCCAGGGCGTCCAGACGCTGATTCAAGGCGTGGCGCAGGCGACCGGCACCGCGCTGTCGAGCTTGGATCAGACGAACGTCGGCGCGGTCCCGGAGCAGATCTCGGCCAACCAGAGCCAGATCCAGAACCTCACCACGACCATTAACACCCTGCAGGCGCAGGAGCAGCAGGAGGCGCTGATCGAGCAGCAGCTGTTCACGGCGATGGAGCAGACGGTGAGCCAGAACCAGGGCCTGCTGACGCTGCTCGCCGGCGAGACGTCGCTGCTGGACGGCGGCGGCAGCAGCAGGGCTCGGGCTACGAGCAGCGCGGCCAGCGCCGCGAACAGCCACAGCGGGTCGAGCTCCGGCTCGACGGGCTAGACGGGGGTAACCGACGATGGCAACAGTTGACAGCCGGGTCGAAGCGGCCCGCGCGTACCAGGCCGCAAACATTCTCACCGCGTCGAACACCGACGTGCTCCTGCTGGCCTACGACACGGCGCTGCAGGAGTGCGACCGGGCGGCCGCCGCGGTGGCCAACGCCGATCTTGACGGGGTGCGCAAGGGGGAACGGAAGGTCACGCAGGTGCTGCTCTTGCTGATCAGCGCGATCGATCCCGGTCCGGATCCCGTCCTCGCGGGGCGCCTCTTGACGCTCTATCAGTGGTGTCTGGCCAGGCTGGCGGAAGGGCACCAATCAGACAGCGTGGCGTACGCGAAGGTGCGGGCGGTGCTCGCGAACCTGCGCGGCGCGTTTGCGCACGCGGCGGCGGCCGCGCGGGAGTCGTCGAATGGCTAGGATCTCGGCGTGTTTGATCGTCAAGGACGAGGCGGCCAGTCTGGCCGGCTGCCTCCGCAGCGTGCGCGGGGTCGCCGACGAGATCGTCGTCGTCGACACGGGCAGCACCGATGACACGGTGCTGATCGCGCGCGCCGAAGGCGCCAACGTCACCACCATCGCGTGGCGGGGCGACTTCGCCGCCGCGCGCAACGCCGCGCTCGATCAGGCGACGGGCGACTGGATCTTCGTGCTCGACGCCGACGAGGAGCTCGACGACGCGTCGGCGGCCGCGGTGCGCGCGGCGGCGTCCGACCCCGCGGCGGAGGCGTACTGGGTGCGCATCGTCAGCTACCTCGGCGAATCGCCCGACGACCAGCTGACGGTCGAAAACCTCTACCCGCGGCTGTTCCGGCGCCGGCCTCAGTACCGCTTCTCCGGGGACATCCACGAGCAGATCCTGCCGGCGCTCACCACGGCCGGCGCGGACGTGCGCACGAGCGCGATCACCCTGCTGCACTACGGCTATCTCGCCCCCGTCGTCGCCCGGCGCGGCAAGATCGCCCGGAACACCACGATGCTCGAAGGGGCGCTGAAGAAGCATCCCAAAGATCCGTACCACTGGTTCAACCTCGGGACGGAGTATCTGCGCGACCGCCGCCCCGCGGACGCCGAGCGGGCGTTCCGGAAGTCGCTGAAGCTGCTCGGCACGAAGGCGCCGCGCTACCTGTCCGTCATCGTGCGCAATCTCACGCTGGCGCTCCGGGACCAGCGGAAGGACCTGGCCACCCTCGAGCTGCTGCGGCAGTACCAGACGCAGTTTCCCGACTACACGGATCTGCACTACTTCGAAGGGCTCGTGTGCGCGGACCTGTTCGATTGGGACGGCGTCGAGACCGCGATGCGGCGCGCGCTGGCGCTCGGCGACGCGCGGTCCAATGACTATCTGGTCCTGCGCGGCGCCGGGACGACGCTGCCCTTGGTGTGGATCGCGATCGCGAAGATGGAGCGCGGGGAGGACGCCGTGCTGGCGCTGCAAACCGCGGCCGACGCGGTGCCGCACGATCCGAACGTCCTCGAGCACCTCGTCCGCCGGTCGTGCAAGTCGGAGGGCGCGGCCAAAGCCCTCGAGCGCGTCCGGCCGATCGCCAGCTCCGGACGGGTGGCGGCGCGCCGCGCCGCGCGGGCGTTCGCCAAAGCCGGCGCGTATGAGGCGGCGCTCGAGATCCTGTCGCCCGAGGACGCCGCCGACGGGTTTGTGACGCTGTTCCGCGGCGAGTGCCTGTTCCGCCTCGGGCGGCTCCAGGAGGCGTACGACGTACTGGGCGAGGTGCCGCGCAACAATGCGGCGCTGCTGCCCGCGCTGCTGCGCCGGATCCAGACGGCCATGGTCATGGGGGACATTGCGCGCGCGCGGACGCTGCTCGTCGAGGCGCAGTGCGCGCAGCCGCGCGGGCTCGACGCCGTGTTCCGCACGTTCGACGCGATGCTCGCCGTCTGCGAGGACACCTCGCGCCTCGTGGAGATCACGGACACGGACCGGCAGATCGCGATTCCGATCATTCGCAACGTCATCCGCTCGGCGCTCTCGTGCGGCGCCACCGCGCTGGCCTCGTCGCTGTCGCTGCTGCTGCGGCTCGCGGGCCTGACGGACGGCGAGGCGCTGTGTCTTATGGGCAAGCTCGCGTACCTGGAGCAGCAGCACACGGTGGCGGGGCAGTTTCTCGGCCGCGCCTACGCGCTCCGAGGGCTGGACGCGGAGGGCTGCGTCATCGCCGCGGACCTGCACCGGCTCGCGCAGAACTACGACGACGCGCTGACGCTGTACCAGGCGTTCGTGTCCACGCGCACGCGCGGCGCGATGAGCACCTATCTCGAGGCCGCGTCCGTGGCGCTCAAGCTGCGGCGGCTCGACGACGCGCTCGTGTTCTTGGACGCGGGACTCGCCGTCTACCCGTCGGCCACGCTGCTCGGGAAGGCGCGGACGAAGATCGCCGCGATCAGACGCACGGACGTGCGCCGTCTGGCGGCCGAGCCGGTGGCGGCACAGGCGTAGGTCGGGTTGTCAGTTGCACGACAGGGGAGCTCGGGTGAATGAAGCGACTGCTGATGATCGTCTTGCCGGTGCTCCTGCTCGTGGGAGGCGGCGGATTTGCATACACGCACATGAAGCAGCCGGCCGCCCACGCGGCCGTGCATCCGAAGGTGGTCGCCAATACCGTGACCGCGGCGCTCCCGGCTGCGACGATCAACCTCAGCGGCGATGACGGGTTCCAGTACTTGGAGATCCAGGTCGCCGTGGTCATGGAGGGCAGCGCGACCTCGGACGCGATGAGCAAGATGGTCGACGACCACAAAGCGGCCCTGCTGGACGCCCTGAACAAGGCGATCGAGGGGCAGCGGTTTACCTCGATGCGGACGAACGACGGGATCCAAACGCTGAGCACCACGCTCGAGTCCAAGTTCGGCGAGATCCTGGCGCCGGCGCAGGTCGTGCGGGTGTATTTCGAGCAGTTCGTGGCCGACTGACCGCGGGCGCCGCGGCGGCCGGGAATCTGGGAGGTGCACCGAGATGATTCGTTCAGCGCCGGCGTCTCAGGGGAGCATGCGCGCCGCAGTCGAGCGCGATCTCATGCGGAGCGGGGCCGGGCCGGCCCGGCTGACCGTGCGGCACACGCGGACGCTGCTCGTGGGGCTGGCCGTGGTCGCGGCGATCTTCGCGGATCTCGCCAGGAGCTCGGTCGTGCCCGTGCGGGTCCCGGACGGGTCGCCGTTCCCGGGCGCGGACGACTGACGGGGACGCGCGCTTAGGCCGTCCGGATCGCGGCGGCGTCCTGGAGTCCCAGCTCGACGATCGAGGCCTCGCGCATCCGGAACTTCTGCACCTTCCCGGTGACCGTGAGCGGGAAGGCGTCGGTAAACTTCCAGTACCGCGGGATCTTGACGGTCGCGATCTTGCCCCGGCAGAACTGGACGAGCTCCGCGTCCGTCAGCTGGGCGCCGTCCCGCACTTTGACCCACGCCATCACTTCCTCGCCGTACTGACGGCTCGGCACCCCGATCACTTGGACATCCGCGACGGCCGGGTGCGTGTAGAGAAATTCCTCGACCTCGCGCGGGTAGATGTTTTCCCCGCCCCGGATGATCATGTCTTTCAACCGGCCGACGATATTGACGTACCCGTCCCCGTCCATCGTCGCGAGGTCCCCGGTGTGCATCCATCGAGCCTCGTCGATCGCCTCGCGCGTGGCCGCCTCGTTGTTCCAGTAGCCCAGCATGACCACGTACCCGCGGGTGCAGAGTTCGCCGGGCGCGCCGCGGGGCACGACGGCGCCCGTGACGGGGTCGATGATCTTGATCTCGACGTGCGGGTGGACCCGGCCGACCGTCGCCACGCGCTTGTCGAGCGGATCGTCGAGCGCGCTCTGGGTGGAGACGGGCGACGTCTCGGTCATGCCGTAGCAGATCGTGACCTCCCGCATGCCCATCTGCGACTGCACCCGCTTCATGACCTCGACCGGGCACGGGGAGCCGGCCATGATGCCGGTGCGGAGGCTCGAGGGGTCGTACTCCTGGAAGCGGGGGTGATCGAGCTCGGCGATAAACATCGTGGGGACGCCGTACAACGCGGTGCACCGCTCGGCCTGGACCGCCTCCAGCACCGCGAGCGGCTCGAACGCCTCGCCGGGCACCACGATGCACGCGCCGTGGGTGGTGCAGGCGAGGTTGCCGAGCACCATCCCGAAGCAGTGGTAAAACGGCACGGGGATGCACACGCGGTCCCGGACGCTGTAGCGCAGCGCCTCGCCGATGAAAAAGCCGTTGTTCAGGATGTTGTGGTGGGAGAGCGTCGCGCCCTTCGGAAAGCCCGTCGTGCCCGAGGTGTATTGGACGTTGATCGGCTCGTCGAATTGGAGCGCCGCTTCGACCGCGGCGAGATCGGCTTCGCGACACGCGCGCGCCGTCGTGGAGGAGCGCCGTCCAGCCGTCGTCGAGGACGATGCGCTCCCGAAGATTCGGGCAGCGCGGCCGCACCTCCTCGGCCATGCCGACGTAATCGGACTGGCGGAATCCCCGGGCGAGTAGCAGGACGCTGACCCCGGACTGCGTCAGCGCGTACTCGAGTTCGGTGCTCTTGTAGGCCGGGTTGATGTTGACGAGAATGGCTCCGATGCGGGCCGTCGCGTACTGGGTGATGACCCATTCGTAACGGTTCGGCGCCCAGATCCCGACGCGCTCGCCCTTCCGGACGCCGCGGGCGAGCAGGCCCCGCGCGGCCTGCGTCACCTGGTCCCAGAACTCGCGGTAGGTCGCCCGGTACGCCTGATGGCGCACGACGAGCGCGGGGCTGTCGGGCGCCTCTTGCACGGTGCGCTTGAGGTTGTCGCCGATCGTCTCGCCGAGCAGCGGCGTCGGGTGCGCGCCGTGCGCATAGGAGAGCTCGCCCATGACGATCCCACCCCGGCTGCCGCCTGCCTCGTGCGCGGCGTTCGATTTCGGGGAGAGTCTTCGCAGGGCGGGGGAGGTTCCCTGCCGTGCGATCGGTTCGAGGTCAGCCGGATGCGGGATCTGCGTCCGTGGGGGCGGCCGGGAGCGGCGCGAGAGACGCGCGGGCGTCCGCGACCTGGTGCGCGGCGGCGCAGGCCGCGAGGGCCATGTCCACCGACTCGTACATCGGGATCACCGCATCGAGGTTGATGATTGTGAAGAGCGGGGACCGTGTACCGGATCTGTGTCAAACTGATCGTGGCCCGGCATCGCCATCACTTGCGAAAGGGAGAAAAAACAAGCATTATCCCTATTCGGCTCGTCGATCGCTCGGCGCATGCTGCACGTGTCGAATGTAATACCTCCGCGCTCACTGGGTGAGCGGGCACGCGGTGGATTGATTGTTCAACCCTTCCGCGTCTCTGGTGAACGTGATGGCGGTCTTCCCGCCCACCTGCGTCACCCCCACGATGAATAAGCTATCGAAGTCCGCGCTCTTCCAGTCATGCACGATGTCAGGGTTCCCACCGGTGGCCACGATCATGTGCTTCACCAGTTGGTCAAGCAACGTATGTTCCCACGCTACAAAGATCAACGCCTGTGCGTATTGCGGCAGGAGCAGGGTACGCTGGAGTTGATCAATTTGATCAGCCCCAAACTGTGTGTTCACTGGCATCCCAAGCCGGATCGCGGTGGGTTCGATCGTCGCGAGCGGGCGCATGTAATAGTACAACACGCCATTATCGGGCATTTGATGTCCGGGTCGGGTGCAAAGATATAGTCAGGACGCCGAAATTTTTCATGAGGTCCCGAGGGCTGGCGAGCGAGCGGTTCAACCCTGACAGTTCAGCTGTCCGAGCCCCGCCGCGGGCTTTTCTCCATGACGCATGAACACAATCATCTCGCCTCCACCGCGCGGCGCGGGAGACGCCGCATACCCGTGTGCGCTCAACGCGGTCAGCGCAAGCACGAGACACAGACAGACCTCGATGAGCCCATCGCCGCATTACGCGTCACCTCCGCTACACGTCCACATCGAGCAGGCCAGCGGCACGGCCGTGCGCGTCCTCACGGCGCGGCCCAGATGTGGCGAAATTCCTGCACGTATGCTTGGGCCACGGGAGGGCTGTCGATCACGACGAGGTTCTCCCAGTTGCGATCTTCCGCGCTGTACGTCCAATTGAGATCCCGGGAGCACCCGGGTACCGTCGATGACCGCGAACTTATCGTGTAGGATTCCGGACGTACCGTTGATGCCTGCGCGAAGACGCGCGTGCGCGCCCGAGGTCTCTGCCACGCGGAATGTCTGGCTGCCCCGTTCTCGCGACTCACTCTGATCCATAAGCACCCAGACGTCCACGTGCCGAGCGGCCGCCGCAACCAACGCGTCGGCGATCTGACTATCGGTAAATTCGTAGATTGCGGCGAGGATCTCGCGCCGAGCGGACGTGAAGGCCTGGACCACCGCTTCCCCGGGATGGTCTTGTGGGTGAAGTACATTGTCACCGTACCCGTCGCGCTGGCCGATTGCCCGTGAACCGGCACCGCGGAGATGGCCACGATCAAAATGAAGACCAGGGCAAAGCAACGCGCGGAGACAGCCATGACTCTCTCCCTCCCGTGTGCGTGCCGTCGCGGCGCCCGAGTCTACCACGACCGACGCGTATCCTGCGCCGCTACCCTACCGCGGCACGGAAGCCCTCTCCTGCGGCGGTGCCGGGAGGCGAGGATCGGGTTCACGGATTGAGACGGCACGGCGCGGACCAGCCTAAGAATCCACCCGACGTGATTCGGTGGGAGCCGGAAATACCTACCCGGCCCTGACATGAACCGCCTACCTGCTGTCTGTTACCAGGCGTTCTAGCCGTTCCAGCGTAAGGTCGCACAACGAGTTGACAACCAGCGTCGCAGAAGAAAAATCATTGGTCCGGGTGTGCATCGTTGGGACGGCGACCACGAGCATCCCAGCGTCCCGAGCGGCACGGACGCCCTTTTCCGCATCCTCTAATACAACACAGTTGTGTGTCCCCACCTTTAGATGCCGGGCGGTGTGCAGAAAGACATCGGGATGGGGTTTGGCGCGTCGGACGCATTCCCTTGTGGCGATCACGTCGAACACGCTCGCCGCACCAATCTTTCGAAGCGCCGCGTCGACATTCACCTGAAACGAAGCCGTGGCAAGCGCGAGGCGCACGTGTGGGCGTAGGGCGTGAATCAGTTCGAGCGCACACGGCATTGGCCGCATTTCGACTTCCAGTAACGCCGAATAGTGAGCCAATTTGCGCGCGCGCAGCACCTCTGGGTCGTGGCGGGCGTCACGGAAACGCAGGTAACTTTCAATGCTCCCACCCGCGCGGATCCACAGGTCGCGATATTCGTCCAACCCGAGCGTAATGCCAATTTCTGCGAGCGTGTCGCGCCAAGACCGGTAATGCAGGGCTTCCGTGTCAACGAGGAGCCCATCAAGATCGAAAATAACGGCCTGGAGAGTCCGTGCGGGCATGCTTAGAGCATGGCATTCCCCGCTGCGGTCGTCCTGACCTTTTCGCGGACAAAGGAGCTGATGTCCCGACACGCCAAAGAGTTTCTCCGCCATGGTCTTGCCAGTAACCCGGCGGGAGCGCTGATAGATGGGATGCCCGGTCTACGACGTCGACGCGAGCTAGGCGCCCGGCGGTGGTTAGGTGAGGCGACCGCCGGCCACGCCATCGTGATGCTACGCAGCCGCCAAGTCGATGCAGACGGTGCAGACAGGCATCGCGCAGTCCCTCGGAGAAGGCGCGGAGTTGTGGGTCCGCTGACCGCCGCCAGCGTGCTGGTGTGCGCGCCGGCCGTGCTGGCCTCTCTCGTCTGGCAGCGGCAGATTATCGAGACGTTCGCGGCCACAGGCGGAACATGACGTCGGGCCGGGACGCACGACGGAGTGCCTCGCCCCACCCGGAGGAGGCAAAGGATGCGGGTGCTCATCACGAACGACGACGGGATCGGCAGCGAAGGGCTGCACGCGCTCGTGCGGGCATTTGCGACCGCCCATGAGGTCGTGGTGGTCGCTCCGAGCAACGATCGCAGCGCCTCCGGCGCGTCGCTGAGCGTGCGCCAGGACATCGACGCGCAGGACGCGCCCGAGCTTGTGCGCATGGGGGCGGCGGCCGCGTACCAGTTGGACGCGACGCCCGCGACGTGCGTCCTCATCGCCTCCTGCGGCACCTTCGTGGCGCGGCCCGATCTTGTCGTGTCCGGGGTCAACCCCGGGCCGAATCTCGGGTGTGATACGTACCTCTCCGGAACCGTCGGCGCGGCGCGGGTGGCGACAACCCTTGGTATCCCGGGGATCGCGGTGTCCTGCCGCCGGGATCCCGCCGGTCCCGCGTGGGACACGGCCGCGCGGACCGCGCTGCGGGTCGCCGAGCTCCTGGCCGCGAGGTCCCTGGCCGCCGACGCCGAGCCGGGGGACCGCACGCCGCTCGTGAACATCAACGTGCCATCGCCGACACCACGGTCGGTGACGGCCACCAGACTGGCCGGCTGCCACATCGTCGCGAACAACGTCGTCGAACAGTCTTCGCCGACCGGGGAGAACCGGCGGGTGTTGCGTCTCGAACTGCGCGTGCAGCAGCCCGCTGCGCTCGAACCCGGCACCGACGCGTGGGCGTTCTTCTCGGGGGACACCTCCGTGACCGTCTTGGATCACCCCGGCGATCGACCCTCGCGGGCGGGCGGCAGTGATCGGATCGATCTCGCACGATACCTCGTCCACCATCTCGACCAGACGGTCGGCGCGCTGCGCGGACGCGTGTAGCGCGACCGGCGGCTGCGGCGCCGCTCGCCGCGCGCGACCTCGTCGGCACCCAGGGACTGCGCCACATCATCTAGAACGTCGACCGGGATCGCGTTGATCGGTGCCAGACGCCCGGAGTGTGCGCGGCGATGATGTGGGTCGTGCTGGGCCTGGTGTTAGCGGCGACCGGCGCGCAGTTCGCGCCCGCGGACGCTGACGTGACGGGCGCGCTCGGGGACCCACCGACGGCCGCGGGGTCCCTCCGCCACGCCGCCCGTTCGCACGTTTCGTCTCTCGGCGTTCCGCGGCGGAGCGGTGCCGCGCGCCTATACCGCCGTCCGTCCGCCCGTCGAGCCCCAGCCGTCCCGCGCGCTGCGCGGGAATCCTGTACCGCGGTCACGCGCGCTGCCGGCCGCGCGGATCGGACGGCGAGTCCGATCCGCGTGCGGCGGTCGCGGGCACCCGCCAAGAGAAGCAGGACCCGTACGGCCATCCGCGTCCCCATTCCGCGCGCACGCGCCTCCCGGGTACGCGAATGCCCAAGGCCCGACGCGCTGGGACCCTCGGGACCGGCGGCTCGTGCACGCATACTGACGGAGAGGTGATCACCATGAAGGTAGGGGGACTCGAGCTGAAGAGCGGCACCTGGTTGGCGGTCAACTGCGGCAAGTTTCCGAGCGAGAAGAATTGTCAGCTCGTCATCATGGCGCCTGCGGCGCAGCGCGCGGATCTGGTGGAGGCGGCCAGCACCCATGCGATTCGGGTCCACGGCCACGAGGACACCCCGCAGCTGCGGCAGGAACTCGGCAAAGCTCTGGAGACCCTGGAGCTCTAGACAACGCGCGGGGGGTGACGGATGATCGTCCATTACATGTTTCAGATCCATCAGAAGGACAAGGAGCAGGCCAAGCAGGAGCTGCGGAAGTTGGAAAAGGTCGTCGGACGGCACGGCGGGAGGAACCTCCGGTACTACGCGTCGATGACGTCCGGCACGCCGAACCGGCTGTTCATCTACGAGATCGATTCGTTCGCACACTTTGACGCCCTGAACGCGGATCCCGAGTTCCGCGACATCAAACTCGATTCGCTGTACTCGGACGCCGTCGGCACGACGTGGGGCGAGGTCTCGCTGGCCAAGTAGCGGGGGCTCCCGGCGTGCGGGAGTCGGGGCGTGATCGACGGCGGCATCGCACCATCGGACGGGACGGGCCGCGCGGCCAGCCAGCACCGCGCGGCCCGGCGCCGGCGGTCCTTGGATGCCGCTGCTCCGGGACGTCGCGCAGGAAGTCGTTCGGGAGCAGGGCAAATACCACGTGGGTGTGCCTCGGTGAAAGGAGACTCGCATGGGACCCGTGGACGAGGACCTGACGCAGTACGTGGATGGCGAGCGCGGCATCCTCACCGTGCGTGCCAGCAAGACCCATCGAGGCTGGAACGGCATTCAATATAAGACCGGGCTCTCCGCGAAGAACGTGGGCGCGAAACAGCTCTCGATGAACGTGGCGACGATTCCCCCGGGCGGCGTGGCCTACGCGCACATCCATGTGGACTTCGAAGTCATGCTGTACATCGTCCAGGGACAGGTGCGTCACGAGTACGGGCCGGGCTGCGCGCTGTCGATCGACAACGAGGCCGGCGACTTCATTTTTATCGAGCCGGGCGTGCCCCACGAGGTGTTCAACCGGAGCGATACCGAGCCGGTCGTCGCGGTCGTCGCGCGGTCCGACGCGTCCGAGTGGGAGAACATCATCAAGTACGACCGCGCGCGGGCGCGTCCGGTCACGGACTAGGACGGTACCGCGGCGGCGTCTGTGCGCGTCGGCATCCTCGGCGTCCCGCTCGATCTCGGTGCGAGCCTGCGCGGCACCGACATGGGGCCGAGCGCCATTCGCTACGCGGGCCTCGCCGACGCGCTCACCGCGATCGGCCACCGGGTGAGCGAGTTCGGTAACGTGCCGGTGCCGGTCGCGGGTCAAGTACAGGGCGGGACCGCGCTGCGCTATCTCGACGAGATCGTCGCGGTCTGCGAACGGGTTGCCGATGCGGTAGGCAACCTGATGGACACCGGGCACCTGCCGCTCGTGCTCGGCGGAGATCACAGCCTCTCGATGGGCTCGCTCGCCGCCGTCGGGCGGCGGCATCCGGATGTCGGTCTGATCTGGATGGACGCCCACGGAGACTTCAACACGCCTGAGACCTCCCCGAGCGGCAACATTCACGGCATGCCGCTCGCCGCCATCGTCGGGCGGGGCGCCCCCGCCCTCGTGCATCTTGCCGGCCGGGACCCCAGTGTGCGGGCGTCGCAGACGGCGCTCGTCGGCGCGCGCGACCTGGATCCGGGGGAGCGCCTGGCGCTCCGGGACTCGGACGTCACGGTGCTGACGATGAAGGAGATTGACGAGCTCGGCATCGCCGCCGTGATCCGCCACGCGCTCCGCGCCGCGACCGGGGACGGGAGCCGGCCGCTGCACGTCAGTCTCGACATGGACGTGGTGGATCCGCTCCGGGCCCCCGGGGTGGGCACGCCGGTCGACGGGGGTCTGACCCTCCGGGAGGCGCACCTGGCGATGGAGCTGATCAGTCAGTCGGGCGCGCTCGTGTCGATGGACATTGTCGAGTGCAACCCCATCCGTGATCAGGAGAATCGGACCGGGCGGCTCGCCGCCGCGCTGGCCGCGTCTGCGCTCGGGAAGCGGATTTTGTGACGCGGCCGCCCGCGATCAGCGTGGGCTGAACCGAGTCACGCTGAACGGGTCGAGATCGAGCCCGGGGTCGCGGCCGAGTGCAACATCGGCGACGACCTTGCCGCTGAACGGTCCAAGCTGCAGGCCCGAGGCGCCGTGCCCCGTCGCCAGATAGACGCCCGCCACCGTGGGCACGCCGCCGAGGACCGGCAGCCCGTCGACGGCGAGCGGACGCAGGCCCACGCGCATCTCATGGATCTCGCCGTCGGCCAGGCCCGGCGCCGCCCGCAGCGCTTCCGCGAGGACTTCGCGCACGCCCGCGGCCGTCAGGCGCGGGTCGTACCCTGAGCCCGTCTCCCGGCTGGCGCCGACGACGACGCGGCCGTCCGGCCACGGGACGATGTAGTGGCCGCGGAATCCGTTCACGATGGTCCACTCGCCGACGTCCACGCCGCGCATCAACAGATGGATGATCTGTCCCCGCTGGGGCTCCACCGGAATCCGCACGCGCAGCTGATCTCCGAACGCCTTCGACCACGCCCCGCCGGCGATGACGACGCGCGTGGCGGGGCAGCTTTCGCCGTCGATCACCACCCCGGTGACGCGGGCCCCGTCCACCGTCAGCGCCGTGGCGCTGCCGCGCCGGACGACCAGGCCGCGCCGCGCAGACGCGTCCTGTATCGCCTGCACGAGGAGGCGCCCATCGACCCGCGCCGCGTTGCGGTGATACACCGCGCCCACGACCGTGCGCAGCGGGGGGAAGAAGCGCCGCGCCTCGTCGGGAGAGATCTCCCGGAGATCCTCGTGGGACGGTGTGCCGCGCGCCCGCTGCCTCGCCAGGATGCGGTCTCGCGCCGCGGCGAACGCGGCCGCCTCATCGTCGCCAGTCGCCGCGAGCACGAGGCCACATCGAGCGTAACCGGTGTCGCCGGCGCCGTCCGTCTTGAGGGACTCGAGGAGCGGCGGGTAGTAGGCGCTTGCCCGGACGGCAAACTCAACCCAGTGCGTCACCTCGCCCGCATACGATTCGGGGGAGATGATGCCGGCGCCGGCGCCGGTCGCCCATCCCGCGTCCCGTCGGTCGACGAGCATGGTGCGCGCCCCGGCCAAGACGCAGTGGTACGCGGTCGAGAACCCGAGCAGCCCTCCGCCGATCACGATCACGTCCGTCATGCTCCGTTCCGACCTCCTTGGGATGTGCGCGGCGGCCCGGGCCGTCTCGGCACGCGTATTGCGGTGCCGCGCTACTCGGCCGCCGGGATCGCCATGATGGATGAGCGCTGGATGTCCTCGTAGCGCACTTTGCCGATGTCGAACGCCTCGATGCTCGCGCGCAGCTTCTTGAACGTCTGATCGAAGCTGGGCAGCGTCTTGCGCTGACGCGTGAGCGGCGTCGTCCTCGAGAGCACGTAGTTCTTCACGTACGGATGGCGGATGCCGCGCTTCTTGATCTTCTCGACGACGCTCCCCAGCATCTCATCCGCCTCACGGACGAGCGCGGCGCGCTCCTCCCGCTCGGGCAGCGTCTTGCGAAACGTCCCGCCGAGAAACTTGTCGACGCGCCGGAGGATCGGGGCGAACGCGCCGCCGGCGAAGCGCTTGTTGGCCTCGTACAAGAGGCCGAGCGTGATAAAGTGCGGGGCCTCGAACTGAAACGTATAGTCCTCCTCGCCCTCGGACGGCTCGGACTCGACGAGGCCGCGGTACATGCGGATCACTTCGAGCGATTTCTCCTTGAGATTGTGCGCTTTTTCCGTGTTGAGCGCGAGGATCTGGAACGCGACCTCGGGTTCCGGGACGACGATCGCCGGGATCATCGCGATCTTCATCTTGCGCAGCACCTCGCGGCGGTGGTTGCCGTTCGGCGTCCAGTAGCGGCCCGGCTCCGGCGACATCACGACGATCGGATCCACGAACCGGTCGAGCTTTTTGACGACGCCGGCGAGCCGCTTCGCGTGGGTCGGCGAGAGGTCCCGCTGGTAGGGCGTCGGTTCGACCCGGTCCATCGGCAAGAGCGAGAAGATCTGCCAGTGGTCGCCGACCGGCTCCCGGTAAATGGCGAGCACGTGCCCGCCGTCGCGCTCGATCTGCTCCGCCAGCGCCGCGGCGGCCTTGGCGGGCGTTTCCTCCGGGAACACCGTCCAGTGCGCCATGGGCGTCAACGCTCCTCCGACCTCGTGGGGCCGCGCCGCCGGATCCCGGCGTTTCCGGGCCGACTGCGGCTACGTCGTCATGTTCGACCGGCCACCGGCATCCCCCTGGGGCCGGCGAACCGTCCCGGATAGGTGCGCCGGGCTCCCTCCGAGAAGGAGGAGCGGGGGCGCCCGGCGCCCGACAGGCCACATCTGGCAGGGGAGACGCGACATGGCCAGCCAGCTCGAGACCCGCATCACCCACCTCGCCGACGCACTCGACGGTACGATGGGCGTGTACGTCCACGCGCTCAAAGACGGCGGAGAGACGATCGCGGTCAACGCGGATGATCCGTACCAGATGGCGAGCGTGTTCAAGATTCCGATCCTGGCCGAGCTCTTGTCCCAGGTCGAGGCGAAGCAGCGCTCCCTCGATGATCGCGTGACGCTGACGGATGAGATGAAGTCGCCCGGCTCGGGTGTGCTCAAGGAGCTGTCCGCGGGGACGTCGCTGTCGTTGAAGGACTTCGCGACGCTGATGATCATCGTCAGCGACAACACGGCCACCGACATGCTGCTCGGTCTTGTGACCAAGGACGCGGTCAATGCGCGCCTGCGTCAATGCGGGCTGACCCGCACGACCGTGTCCATGAGCTGCCGCGAGCTGTTGTATGATGTCGTGGGCCTCGCCGACGCGCCGAATACTCCGGAGACGCGTCAGACGGCGCTCGGCCGGCTGCGGCGCCGTGAGATCGATCTCAACGCCCGGATATACCACGACCCGACGGCGAACATGACGACGCCCCGGGAGATGGGGATGCTGCTCGAAGCCGTCGTCCGCCCCACCCTCGACGGAAACGCGGCCGCGGCCGGGCCGCTGCCGCTGGCCGTGTGCCGCGGGATGCTCGATATCCTACGGCGCCAACAGGTGCGGAATCGCCTGCCGCTCTTGCTGCCGCCGGGCGTCGAGATCGCGCACAAGACGGGGTCGGTGAGCCGCGTCAGCAACGATGCCGGGGTGCTGTACGCGCCCGGGAGCGTGTGCGTGGTCAGCGTGTTTACCCGGGATCTGGGGAGCGACCTCGAGGGCGCGACGGCGATCGGGCACGTCGGGCGGGCGGTCTACGATGCCTATGCGAAATAAACGCCGCGCAGCCGCTGCGGCGGGGGCCTGTGCGGTAGCGCGACCGGCGGGCTCCGACGAGTACGCAGAACCGATGGAGGCGAGGTGTGACGATGAACGCGAAGAGGAACACCGTTCCCGATGGGGTCGAGGTCACAGGACCGGTGGAGGCACGGCTCGCGCCGGTCCTCAGCCCGGGGGCGCTCGCGTTCGTCGCCGGCCTGCACCGGGAGTTCAACGACCGGCGCGAAGGGCTGCTGCGCGCGCGCGCCGCGCGGCAGCTGGAGTTCAGCGCGGGGACCCTGCCCGATTTTCTCCCGACGACGCGCCGCGTCCGCGAAGACACGTGGCGCACCGCGCCGGTGCCCGCCGATCTTCAGCGCCGCCATGTGGAGATCACCGGTCCCGTGGAACGGAAGATGATGATCAACGCGCTGAACTCCGGCGCGGACGTGTTCATGGCCGATTTTGAGGACGCGCTCTCGCCGACCTGGACGAACGTCCTGGACGGCCAGCAAAATCTGATCGACGCGGCGGCGGGGACGATCGAGTTCACGAACCCCGACGGCCGGGTGTACCGCCTCAAGGAGAAGGTCGCGACCCTCCTCGTGCGCCCGCGCGGCTGGCACATGGTCGAGAAGCACGTCCTGGTGGACGGCCGTCCGATCTCCGCGGGGCTGTTCGACTTCGGGGGCTATGTGTACCACAACGCCCGGCAGCAGCTCGAGCGGGGCACCGGGCCCTACTTTTACCTGGCGAAGCTCGAGAGCCACACTCGAGGCGCGCCTCTGGAATGACGTGTTCGTCGCGGCGGAGGACGCGCTCGGCGTGCCGCGCGGGACCATCAAGGCCACGGTCCTCGTCGAGACCGTGCTCGCCGCGTTCGAGATGGACGAGATCCTGTACGAGCTTCGAGACCACTCCGCCGGCCTCAACGCCGGCCGGTGGGACTATATCTTCAGCATCATCAAGAAATTCCGGGACCGGCCGCGAGTTCGTGCTGCCCGACCGCGCGCAGGTGACGATGACGGTGCCGTTCATGCGCGGCTACACCGAACTGCTCGTGCACACCTGCCACCGCCGCGGCGCGCACGCGATCGGCGGCATGGCCGCGTTCATCCCAAGCCGCCGGGATGCCGCCGTCAACGAGGTGGCGCTCGCGAAGGTGAAGGACGACAAGGTCCGCGAGGCGACGGACGGCTTCGACGGCACGTGGGTGGCCCACCCGGATCTCGTGCCGGTGGCCGCGGAAGTATTCAACCAGATCCTCGGGCCCCGGGCGCACCAGGTGGACCGCCTGCGCGACGACGTGCACGTGACGGCGCGCGACGTGCTCGACGTGCGCGTGCCGGGCGGTGAAACGACGGAAGCGGGGCTGCGCATGAACATCAGCGTCGGGCTCCAATACCTCGAGTCCTGGCTCGCGGGCACCGGCGCCGCCGCGATCAACAATTTGATGGAAGACGCCGCGACGGCCGAGATCTCGAGAAGCCAGGTGTGGCAGTGGATTCGTCATGGGACGCCGCTCGCGGGGGGCGGGCGCGTCACGCGCGACCTCGCGCGCCGCGTGTGCGACGAGGAGGTCGCCCGGCTGCGGCGTGAGCGCGGCGGCGGGCCGGCGGACACCCTCGATCGGGCGCGCGCGCTGTTCGACGAGGTGGCGCTCGGGGAGACGTTCATCGAGTTTCTCACGACTCCCGGATACGCGGCCCTCGAGTAGCCGCCGTGTGGAGGAGACGTCCGATGACGGTACGGTGCGCCCGGCATCTCGGCGTCGCCGTGGGCCATCCCGCGGCGGCCCGGCCGGCGTGACCGCGGACCCGACCGCCTCAGTACCGCCCCGCGCGGGGGCGTCCCGCCGCGGGGCAGCAGTCTCGCGCGAGTCGCTGCTGCGCCTGCACCATCTGCACGATGAACCTCCGCCGGCCGGGCGCTCCGCGTTTCCCGGCACCGACCTCTGGCGGTGGCAGTATTTCGAAGGCGTACGCGTGCCGCGCGGGGTCCGCATTCCCATCGACGACGCGTGGGCGTGGCGGCTGCACCCGCAGCACCGCCGCGTGTACGAGAAGCTGTTCATCTGCTGGAGCCAGAGCATCACGCACGCCCCGCACGGCGTGGCCCCGAGGCGGTTTCCGGTGTTCAGCAAGCCGATCGTCAATCTGCACGGCATGGGGGCCGGCGGGTACGTGGTCCGCTCGGGCCGGGACCTCGACGCGCACTTTACGCCCGGGCATCTGTGGATGCGGCTCCTCACCGGCCGGCACCTGAGCACGGACGTGGCCCTGGTGGGCGGCGTCCCGCGGTGGTGGCGGCATACGGTGGGGCACCGCCTGGCAGGCGGGATGTTCGACGATTGGGTGGTGCTCGCGCGCCGGCTGCCGCGGCTCGAAGCGCGCTGGGATCGATGGCTTCGCGAGCACCTGGACGGATACACGGGCATCGTGAATCTCGAGTCCATCGGTGGTACGATCATCGAGTGCCACCTGCGGATGTCGGAGCAGTGGGTTGATCTCAACGGACCCGGATGGCTCGAGAGCGTGGTGGACCTGTACGCGCGCGGACGCTGGCGGTTCGACGCGGCGCCGCGGACCGGCTACAGCGTCGTGCTGTTCGCGTCGCACGGACGGAGATACTGGATCGACCCCGACGCGGTCGAGGCGCTCCGGGCGGTGCCGGGCGTGTCGAGCATCCAGATCACGTTTGACGTCCGCCGGCCGCTCGAACAGCATGCGATGCCGCCCGGGGGATTCCGGCTCGCGATCGTGAACTGCTGGGATCTGGCAGCGGGGCGCGCGGTCCGTGCGCGGCTGGCCCGCTTGTTCGCGTCGCTCGGCGAGAACGGCGCAGCGCCGACGCACGGCGCCGCCGTGCATCTCGGCCACGCGCTCCGCTAGGTGCTACGGCAGGGCCGGCGGCGCGTTCCGGAGAAACACACAGACCCACGCCTCGCGTCCCAGCGCCTGCGTGGGCGGAAATCGATCTGAGGAGGCGCTCCTATGGCAAAAACCAGCGTGGACGGCAAGACGCGCTCCCGCGCGGTCACGGACGGGCCCGAGCGCGCGCCGCACCGCGCGATGCTTCGGGCGACCGGACTGCACGACGACGATCTCAAGAAGCCGCTCGTCGGCGTCGCGTCGTCCTGGAACGAGGTGACCCCGTGCAACCTCAATCTCGACGTGCACGCGCGCCTCGTCAAAGAGGGCGTGCGCACCGCCGGCGGCACGCCGATTGAGTTCACGACGATCGCAGTGAGCGACGCGATCTCGATGGGGCACGAAGGCATGAAGGCGTCGCTCATCAGCCGTGAAGTCATCGCCGACTCGGTCGAGCTGATGGTCATCGCGGAGGCGTTCGACGGCCTGGTGGCCATCGCCGGATGCGACAAGAGTCTGCCCGGGATGATGCTCGCGCTGGCGCGCCTCAATGTGCCCGGCATCTTCCTGTACGGGGGGACGATTTTGCCCGGGCAGTTCGAGGGACGCGATGTCACGATCGTGGATGTCTTTGAAGCCGTCGGCGCCCACGCGAACGGTACGATGACCGACGAGCAGCTGTACCGCCTGGAATGCGTCGCGTGTCCGGGCGCCGGGTCGTGCGGAGGCCTGTATACCGCCAACACCATGGCGTCGTGCGTCGAGGCCCTCGGGATGGCGCTGCCGGGCAGCTCGTCCGTGCCGTCGGTGGATCCGAAGCGTCCGGAAGTCTGCCGCCGGACGGGCGAAGCCGTGATGCGTCTGCTGCGTGACGGGCTCCGCCCCAGGGACATCCTGACGCGCGAGGCGTTCGAAAACGCGATCACGGCGCTGGTGGCGATGGGCGGATCGACGAACGGCGTGCTGCATCTCCTCGCGATCGCCCGCGAGGCCGGGGTGGACCTCGCGCTGGCCGACTTCGACCGCATCAGCCGCCGCACCCCGTATATCGCCGACATGCACCCCGGCGGCCGCTATTTGATGGTGGATCTCGACCGGATCGGCGGCGTGCCGGTGGTCCTGCGGGAGCTGCTCGACGGCGGGTACCTCCACGGCGGCGTGATGACCGTGACGGGGAAGACGATGGCGGAGAATCTCAAGGATGTTCGCCGTCCCGAGGGCCAGTCGATTGTGCATCCGATCGACCGACCGATCGCGCCGAGCGGGACGCTGGCGGTGCTCTCCGGCACGCTCGCGCCGGACGGCGCCGTCATCAAGACCGCGGGCCTGCGGCGGCACACGCTGCGGGGACCCGCGCGCGTGTTTGAGCGGGAAGAGGACGCGTTTGACGCGGTCGTTCACAAGCGTGTGTCCGCGGGCGACGTGATCATCATCCGGAACGAGGGCCCGAAGGGCGGCCCCGGCATGCGGGAGATGCTGGCGGTCACCGGCGCGCTCTACGGCGCCGGGCTCGGCGAGGATGTGGCGCTGATCACCGACGGGCGTTTTTCGGGCGGATCCCACGGATTGGTGATCGGGCACGTCGCGCCGGAAGCGGCGCACGGCGGGCCGATCGCGATCGTACGCGAGGGGGATGTGATCAACATCGATCTGCCGAGCCGGCGCCTGGACCTGGAGGTCCCGGCCGAGGAGATCAACGCGCGCCTGCGCCAGTGGAAGGCGCCCGAGCCCCGCTACCGCACGGGCGCGCTGGCGAAGTACGCGAAGCTCGTGTCATCGTCGGCGCTGGGCGCCGTCTGCGGCTGACCGAACCATACGACAGCAAGACAGCCGGGCGAGATGCTCTCATCTCGCCCGGCTGTCTCCATTCCCGTGACCGCGGCGCGCGATCACGCGCGCTCGATCCGCCTACTGACCGCGGCCGTCGCCCTGCGCGTTCCCCGACTGGTAGGCGGGAACTTGGTCCGCGCCGCCCGTCGCCGTGGTGAGTCCGTTGCCGTTGCTCATGTCATCTTGGGCCAACGCCGCGCCCGACGACATCGCTACGACGGTTCCGACCGTCAACACCGCCAGCACACCGTACACCGCCATCCGCAACCGCTTCATACTGATCCCCTCCTCTAGGTGGTTGATACGTCATTCTCCGACGCGACGTTGTCGACACGCTTGGTGCGATCGCTGGTACCGTGGAGCGCGTCCGCTTGATCCAACCCGCGGGGCGCGCGTCGGTCCGGCTTACTGAGCCTGATTCGGGACCAGCGGGTTCCCCTGCTGATCGATCCAGTCGCCGTTCGGGCCCGACGGCTGGCCCATGCTGAACTGCGCCGCGCTCGTGGGGCCGTTGGCGACGGCCGCGGACGCACTCACGATGAGCGCGCCGCCCATCAGTACGATCGCGAGAATCTTGCGCACGGGGCGTTACCTCCTTTCGTTGTGGGTCACAGGCCGAGGTCTCTGTGTGTCTCACTAATTGCTACACAGGATTAGCGGCGTTCGGCGCGTGCGTGTTCCCAAAGATGCCTAGGCATTGGCATGACCGAGCCGTGACACGGCCCGGCCGATCGATTGATCCTGCCGAGTCGGGCGATACTGGTCGGTGGGGGCACGCCACGTGCCGTGTACCATCCGCAGGCCTGCGTCGAACATCACGGGCGCGCTGGCGAAGTACGCGAAGCTCGTGTCATCGTCGGCGCAGGGGGCCGTCTGCGGCTGACCGAACCATACGACAGCAAGACAGCCGGGCGAGATGCTCTCGTCTCGCCCGGCTGTCTTCATTCCTGTGACCGCGGCTCGCGATCACGCACGCGCAAACTGGTTACTGCCCGTTGCCGTCGCCCTGCGCGTTCCCGATCTGGTACGCGGGAACCTGGGTCACGCTGCCCATCGCTGCGCCGACGCCGTTGCCGTTCGTTGGATCGTCCTGAGCCAGCGCCGCGCCCGATGACATCGCCACGATAGCCCCCACCGTCAACACCGCCATTGCACCGTACACTGCCTTCCACAACCGCTTCATACCGATCGCCTCCTCAAGTGAGATCCGTCAGGATCCGACACGATGTGATGCACACGACGTGCGATCGTCTTCACTCAGCGCGCATCCGCCCGATCGCGTCCGCGGAGCGCGCCTCACCGGCGCTTACTGGGCCTGCTGATTCGGGACCAGCGGCGTGCCCTGTTGGTCGATCCAGGTACCGCCGGTCTGGCCGGTGGGCTGGTCCATGCTGAGCTGCGCGGTGCTCGTGGGGCCGTTGGCGAAGGCCGCGGACGCGCTCACGATGAGGGCACCGCCCAGCAGTACGATCGCGAGAATCTTGCGCACGGGGGGTCACCTCCTTTCGTTGTGGATCAGAGGCACGAGGTCTCTGTCGGTGTACTTACTCGCTTCTACCCAGAGTTAACCGGCCGCGGGGACACGGCCATTCCGAATTGTGCGAGGAGTGACGGAATTGTTACTGCGCGCGGAGCGCGCGTGGATGTCGCCGCTGCGCCGGCGCGTGTGACGCGGCTGTTACGCGGCCGCAACGCCGGGTCTCTGAGGCCGCGCGTCGCGTGCGCACGCACGCGGAGTTGGTCACGTGGACGTCGGTGTGACTGCCCGCAACACGCGGGGCCGATCGATTGATCGCGCCACCGCAGACACGACGCACAGGCATCACCGGCGTGCAGGGCGCCGCCCATGCTGACCGTGAACAATGCGGACGGGCCGCATGCTATCGTCGCCGGCCAGACATTGACGGCAGGTGACACGGCACACGCGTGCCGTCCGGCGGCGCGCGTCACACGGCGCTGAGGGACGCGGTTAGCGGGGAAGCCGTCGCTTGCGGTAGGAATCCTTCCGGTGAATTTTGCCGTCTCGGAACTCGAACAGGTCGCAGCCGCGGGCTTCGATGCGGCTGCCGTCGGGACGCGTCGCCACCATGGTCCATTCCGAGACGCCGCGGTCTCCGAACGCGCTGTGCCGTGCGTGCATATACCGCACGTCGGGCAGCATGTTGAAGATCTCCTCGATCGCTTCGCGAACCGCGGCCTGTCCCTCATAGCGGCGTCCCCACGGATCGGGTCCGCCGGACGTCTCGAACACGCAGTCCGGGGTCATTGTCTCGAGGATCGCGTCGGTGTCGTGTCGGCTCCAGGCCGCCACGTGCTGGACAAGCAGATCTTGATGGGCGGACGTCCCCGCCGGCGGGACCATGGTCCCCTCCTGGGTGGATCCGATTGGGCTAAGGATTCTCCTCCGGCGCAGGGACCCCTTGGTCCGCGCGGGAGGGAGCGTTCCAACCCGGCGCGAATCTTCTCGTACATATGGCCGCCCCCGCCGCGCTTCAACTCTGGGCCGGCTGGCCGCATGTGTTACGCGCCCAGCAGTTTGATCCTCCGGCGTTGGACTGCGTATTTCGGGAAGCCCAGCTGGCGGAAGAGATCATCGACGGCGGCGGCAGCAACCTCCTCAAGGGCAAGATCGTCCTCACGCTGTTCTACGAGCCGAGCACCCGAACCCGTCTGTCGTTTGAGTTCGCCACGTACCATCTTGGCGGGCGCGTGCTGTCGTCCGAAGCGGCCCGCGAATTCTCCTCGGCGGCGAAGGGCGAGTCGATCGAAGACACGATCCGGGTCGTGTGCCGGTACCGTCCGGCGGCGATCGTGATCCGCCACTACCAGGAAGGAGCCGCGGAGCGCGCCGCGGCCGTGTCGGTCGATCCGCGCACGGGACGGCCCGTGCCGGTGTTCAACGCGGGTGACGGGCCCGGCCAGCACCCGACGCAGGCGCTCTTGGACGCCTACACGATCTGGCGGCACCGCGGCTCGCTCGATGGGGTCACGATCGCGGTGGCGGGCGATCTGCTCTTCGGGCGGACCGCGCGGTCGCTCTGTTATCTGCTCGCCAAGTATCCGGGGACGTCCATCCGCATGATCGCGCCGCGCGCCGTGCAGATGAAGGAAGATCTCCTGAACTACCTGCGCCGCCACAAGATTCCCGTGACGCAGACCGACGATCTCCGCGAGGGCGTGCGGGGGGCCGACGTGCTGTACGTCACGCGGATCCAGAAGGAGCGCTTCGGCGACGACGTCGCCACGTACGAACGGATTCGCGACGCCTTTGCCGTGACGCCGGAGATCCTTGCCGAGCTGCCGCCGAACGCCATCGTGATGCATCCGCTGCCGCGCGTCGAGGGGGCCCACTCCGAACTGCCCACGTCCGTGGACGCGGACTCGCGCGTGATCATCTTCGACCAGACCGAGGCCGGGATGTACATCCGGATGGCCTTGCTCAAGCTGACGTGCGCGGTGGTTCGCGGGAGGGGTTGGGCCGGCCGCTAGGCCCGGTGACGCATCGTCACACTCCGCTGGACCGACTGGAACGCCGATCCGATGGTGCTGGGCGCGCTCGTGCTCGGCGCGCTCGCCTATGTGTGGATCGCCTCCCGGTTTCCGCCGCGGCACGGGCAGGCGCTGGTACTTTTGGAGCGGCTACGCCGTCCTCGACGCTCGCGCTCGTCTCCCCGCTCGACCGCGGCGCGGTGTATTTGTTCAGCCTCCACATGCTGCAGCACATGCTGCTCCTGCTGGTGGCGCCGCCGCTGATCGCGCTCTCGATTCCCCCGACGCTGCTTGGCTGGGTGTTCCAGCGTCCGGCGCTGCGCCGCGTGCTGCGCGCGGTCTGGGCGCCAGTCCCGGCGTTCGTCGTGTTCAACGGGATCGCTGCTCGCATGGCACGTGCCGGCGGCGTACGACGCCGCGCTTCGGTCGCCGTGGGTCCACGCGGCGGAGCACGTCTCCTTCGTAGTGGCGGGCCTGATTTTTTGGGGGGTCATCGTGTCCCCGGCGCCCGCGCTGGTCCGCGCGTCGTTCGGCCTTCGGCTGGCGCTCCTGGGCGGGGCCGATATCGTGAACTTCGGCCTCGGGTTCGCGCTCGCGTTCGCGGGGCATCCATGGTACACGCCGTACGCCCAGGTCGCCCGCCTGTGGGGGCTGTCGCCGCTCGACGATCTCCACCTCGGCGGTGCCTTGATGTGGGTCATGGGCCAGATGATGTACATCGTCCCCCTGCTGATCCTCATCAACGTGATCTTGTGGCGCGACAAGGACCGCCGGGTCCCCGAGGCCGGTGGGCCGACCCTCCAGCGCAGCCGGTCCACCGCGCGCCGGTGAGCGGTCGCCGGCCGGCGCGGGGGACCGCGCCGCCGACGGGGAGGAGGACTCGTGCGCGGCGAATAGAGGGGAGGCCGTGCGGAGCAGCCGCCACGCGGCACACGTGCAGGACAAAGGAGTGTACGCATGCATCTTTCCAAGGCCGCCCGCGAGATCACGCCGTCGATGACGATCGGCATGGACGATCGTGCGCGGCAGCTGCGGCGCAAGGGCATCGACGTGCTGAGCTTCGCCGCGGGGGAGCCGGACTTCGACACGCCGGACCCCGTGAAGGAGGCGGCGATCACCGCGATCCGCGAGGGATTCACGAAGTACACGGGACCGGCGGGCATTCCGGAGCTGCGGCAGGCGGTCGCCGCGCGGCTCCGCGAGGACTACGGCGCGATCTACGCGCCGGAGGAGATCGTCGTGACCGCGGGGGGCAAACCGGCGCTGTACTTCGCGCTGCGCGCGCTGTGCGATCCCGGCGACGAGGTGCTGATCCCGACGCCCGCGTGGGTCTCGTACATCGAGCAGATCCGGCTTGGCGGGCGCTGTCCCGGTGCCGGTGCCGACCGATGCCGCGCATGACTGGCAGCCGACCGCGGAGCAGGTGGCGCCGTTGATCCGGCCCCGCACGCGGGCGATCATCGTCGACTCGCCGCATAATCCGACGGGCGCCGTCTACACGCGCGAGACGCTCGCCGGCCTCGTCGGTCTGGCGATGCGCCACGAAAGCTTCACGCTGCTGAGCGACGAGATCTATGAGAGCATGGTCTATGACGGCGGGACGCACATCTCCGTGCCCGGAACCTGGCCGGAGGCCCACGACCGGATCGTGCTGCTCAACTCGATGTCAAAGACGTACGCGATGACCGGCTGGCGGATCGGCTACGCGGCGGCGCCGAAAGCGGTGGCATCCGCGATCACGGACATCCAGGCGCACCTTGGCCGGCAATCCCAACTCGATCGCCCAGAAGGCCGCGCTGTACGCCCTGACGGCGCGCGTGGATCTCTCGGCGATGGTCCGGGAGTACGACGCGCGGCGGAAATATATCGTCGGGCGGCTCAATGACATCCCTGGCGTCGAGTGCGGCATGCCCCGCGGCGCGTTTTACGTGTTCCCCGACGTCCGGGGCGTGCTCGCCCGTCCCGGCGGACCCGCGACCGCGCTGGCGCTGTCCGAGCGTTTGCTCGATGAAGCGCACGTCGCGGTCGTCCCGGGCGAGGCGTTCGAGGCCCCGGGATTTCTGCGGCTGTCCTATGCCACGTCGATGGACCGCATTGAGGAAGGTCTGAACCGGATTGACCCAGGCGCTCGCCCCGCTCGCCGCACGCGCCTAACCGATACGGCCGGGGCGGCCGGGCGGCGTCCGGTAGGGGTGCCGATCCATCTCGGCTCGTGCGCGACCGATCTTTCGAAACCCACGAAGGAGTGATGACGATGATGAAGCCCGCCGCATTTCGGAACGAGCCCTTTTACGATTTTTCCGCCGACCCGGCTCGCCGCGCGATGCGGGACGCAATCGCCGCGGTGGGCGCGGAACTCGGCCGAGAGTACCCGCTGTGGATCGATGGGAAGGCGGTCCGGTCGGCCAAGACATTTCGCTCGATGAACCCCTCAGAGTCGGACCAGGTGGTCGCCGTCATGCACCAAGCGGGGCCCGAGCACGTGGAGGCCGCCATCGCCGCGGCCGGGCGGGCGTACGAGTCGTGGCGGTGGGTGCCGGCGGAGGAAAAGTCGGCCCTGTTCATGCGGGCCGCGCACATCCTCCGCAAGCGGCGGCTGCGCGCCTCGGCGCTGATGTGCTACGAGGTCGGCAAGAACTGGGCCGAGGCCGACGGCGACGTCGCCGAGGCGATCGACTTCATCGAGTATAACGCCCGCGAGATCCTCCGGTACTCGCAGGGCAAGCCGCTGCCCCCGTACGACGGAGAGATGAGCGAGTACACGTACATTCCGATCGGCATCGTCGCGGTGATCTCGCCGTGGAACTTCCCGCTCGCGATTCCGACGGGCATGGCGCTCGGCGCGATCGTGGCGGGCAACACGGTGGTGATGAAGCCGGCGAGCGATTCCGCGGCGACGGCCTACGAGACGTTGGACGCGCTGACCGACGCGGGTCTGCCGCCTGGGGTGCTGAACGTGATCCCCGGGTCCGGCCGGGTCGTCGGCGAAGCCCTCGCGACGCACCCCAAGGTCCGGATGATCGCGTTTACCGGCTCCCGGGAGGTCGGCATCCATCTGTTCGGCCTCGCCGCGAAAACCCCGCCCGACCAGAAGTGGCTGAAGCGGATCATCGCGGAGATGGGCGGCAAGAACGCGATCATCGTGGACGATGAGGCGGACTTCGACGAGGCGCTCGCGGCCGTGGTCGCGTCCGGGTACGGCTATCAGGGGCAGAAGTGCTCGGCGGGCTCCCGGGTGATCGCGACCCCGGGGATGTACGACCGGTTTTCGGAGGCGGTCGTCGAGCGCGTCAAGCGCCTCGAGATCGGACCTGGGCCGGAGAACTTCCCCGCCGGTCCCGTCATCAACGCGGCCGCCGAGGGCACGATCCTCGAGTACATCGACATCGGCAAGCGCGAAGCGCGTCTCGCCGTGGGGGGCGGACGCGCGCGTGAGGGCGGCTTCTACATCAAGCCGACGGTGTTCCTCGACGTCGCGCCCGGCGACCGGATCGCCCAGGAGGAGATCTTCGGCCCCGTCGTCGCGGCGATTCCCGCGAAGGATTTCGACGAGGCGCTGCGCATCGCAAACGGCACCGTGTTCGGACTGACGGGGTCGGTGTTCTCGCGCAACCCGGACAAGTTGGCCAAGGCACGCCGCGAGTTCATGTGCGGGAACTTGTATCTCAACCGGAAATGCACCGGTGCGATGGTGGCGTCGCACCCGTTCGGCGGGTTCAATATGTCGGGCACGGACAGCAAGGCGGGCGGGCCCGACTACCTGCTCAACTTCCTGCAGCCGAAAGTGGTCGCGCACAAGTACCGGTAAGGGGGACCGCTCGTCGGGTCCTCGCGCGATCCGGCCGCCCGCGGGGCGGCGGTCGGCGTGCTCAGCGCGCCAATCGGCCCCGCGCCGCCGCGGCTTCCGCCTGCTTGGCGTAGAGTATGTCGTCGCGGCCGCCGCGCTTCCATTCGAGGTAACGGGGCGCGGGGTCATCGTCGACCCGCGGAAGCAGTCGGCCGCCCACGAACGTCGCGTTGCAGCGGACGCTCCGATCACTCCGCCGCACCTGCCAGTCCGAATCGTAGAGGTCGACCGGTTGAGAGACGAGCTCAAGCACCGCCACGTCGGCGTGCGCGCCCTCC
>CAWBBU010000017.1:0-92769 GCA_963787105.1 uncultured Bacillota bacterium | reverse complement strand
TCGTCCGGTGTCATCGGCGGACGCTCGGCGCCGGGGGGCGCGCTGATCCCCCGGAACATCTCCTCGAGGCCGGGCGGCGTGATAATCCACAGCAGATGGAGGATCCCGTCGCCCGCGTTCTCGACGCCGTGCCAGATACCCGCGGGGACGAACACGGTCGTTCCCTCCGCCGCGGACAGCCGCTCGTGTTCGAGGATCAGCGATGCCCGGCCGGCGTGGACGAAGAGGATTTCATCCTGGCGCTCGTGGAGATGGGTGGGAATCGACCCCCCCGGGTCGAGCCGCTGGTGTCCCATGGCCAGGTGCCGCGATGCGGTGTTCTTTGGGTCGACCAGGATGGTGACCGTGCCACTCCGCGCGGGAGGACGGAGGTATCGGATCTCGCCGTCGTCCGGACCGAACACGAACCACGATGGCGTCATTGACGATCCTCCCGCTGTGGTCGTTGGCTGGCGAGTTCGACGTCACGTGCACAGGAGATGAACCAATGCCGTCGCACGCCCAGCACCTCTACCTGGTGATGATGGATGTCGATCCTGAGAAAGAGGCCGAGTTCAACAGAGTGTACGATACGGAGCATATCCCGACCCTGCTCACGGTGCCGGGGGTCCTGAGCGCGACCCGCTATCGAACGTCGGTCCCGGGGGTCCCGCGCTACGCGGCCGTGTATGAGTTGGCGGCTCCGGACGTGCCGCAGAGCGAGGCGTTCCAACGGGCCGCCGACAGCGGCGAGTGGCCGACGAAGATCAGGCCGCACACCCGAAACCGCCAGCACATCGTGTACACGCGAATCGCGCCGTAGGCGGCGAGGCCGCGGCGGTGAACATCACCGCGTGGGTATCCACCAACGCGGTCGAGCGGGCGCCCGCGACGCAGGGCGAGGAGGAGCAACATGGGCCGGATCGAAGGTCGGCTGGCGGAACTCGGGATTGTGCTTCCAATTGCAGCCACTCGCAATTTGTCCCGACCGCGTCAGATTACCGCCGGACAGGTGTCCGCGTCCGGCGATCGCGAGTACAAGGATCGGCGCGGACCTGACGGTCGAACAGCATGCGGCCGCCCGCGCCTGCGGTGTGGCCGCCCTGCGGACGTGCGGAGTCCTGACCGCGTGAAACAGACGTCACGCCGGCGGTGGGGCCGCGGTCCGGGTGGCCCCACCGCCGGCGCTCCGCAGTCGGGCGCTACTTCGTCAGATACGCGTCGCTCAGCGCCGGGTACGTTGAGTAGTTGTACTTGACCCCCTGTACGTTCGAGCGGCGCACCCACACGGACAGTTCGTCCATCATCGGCATCGCGACGGCCTGGTCCAGCAGCATGTGGTCGAGCTGGACGTAGATCGCGTTGCGCTTGGCGAGGTCCAGCGTGCTCCGTCCCTCGGCGAGCAGCCGGTCGGCCTCCGGATTGGAGTAGCACGACCAGTTGAAGTTTGAGCCGATGTTGGCGGTCGCGAACAGCGCGTAGAGGGTGTCGCTGTCGTTGGTGCGGAGGAAGATCGTCCCCGCGTGGTCGAGGCACCGGAAGTTGTCGTCCGCGAAGCCGCCGATCGACTGGCTCTTGATCTGGAGGTTGATCCCGAGATCGGCCAGCTGGCCCTGCACCGGCTGGACGTCTGGAAGATCGCCGCCGCCGCTGTTGAGCGAGTTGAAGACCAGCGTCAGCGGTTTGCCGTCCTTCATGCGCACGTTATTGGGGCCCATCTTCCAGCCGGCCTCGTCGAGCAGCTCCGCGGCCTTCTTGGGGTTGTACGGGTAATAGGCGCACGCGGCCTTGTCCGTCAGCAGCACCTGGCTGACGATGCCGCAGGCGGGGGACCCGAGGCCGCGGTAGATCGCGCTGATGATCGCGCGGCGGTTGATGCCGTAGATGACCGCCTGGCGAACCCGCACATCGTCCATCGGAGGCTGCTTGACGTTGAACAGCCAGAGGTACGCCGACCCCGGGAACGGCCGCGTGTCCTCGACGAGCTGCGGGTCCTTCCTGAGCTGCGCCAGGATCGCGCCCCCGCCGGCCCCGTACCCGAGGACGTAGACCATCTGCGTCTCGCCCGATTGGACGGTCACCGCGCGGGTCCCGGGCTCGGGCACGACCTTGAAGACCACGCGATCCAGGTACGGGGGACCCTGGTGATCGCTCCACGGCGCCTTCCGGTTGTAGTCGGGGTTGCGGACGAAGCCCACGTGATCGTTCGTGACGTAGTCGGAGACCATGAAGGGACCGCTGCCGACCGCGCCGTGGGCGACGGCCGCCACCGACTGCGTCGGGGTCGTCTTCGGCGACAGCATCCCGAGGACGCCGCCCGCCGCGTAGGGCAGGAACGGCGCGTACGGATCTTTGAAGTGCACGTCGACGGTGTGGCTGTCCACGACCGTCGTGCCGGTGTAGCCGACCAACGCCGTGATCGCGCCGCCGGGGTGGAAGTTCGGATTGACGATCCGGTCGAGGTTCCACTTGACGGTGTTCGCGTCGAACGGCGCGCCGTCAGTGAAGCGCACGTCCTGCCGCAGGACGAAGGTGAACGTGCGTCCGTCGGGAGACACGCGGTAGCTCGACGCCAGCCACGGGACGATCTTTCCGTCCGGCTGCTGGTACACGAGGCTCTCGATGAGGTTCAGGCTTCCGACGAGATAGGTGTTCGCGTACGCCGAGGCGTGGGGATCGAGCGTGATCGGGTCGGCGGTAATCCCCAGCGTGAGCGTCCCGCCGGGCACCGGCGCGGCGACGACCGACGTCGCGAACATGAGCAGTGTTGCGCTCGAGTAGGGCGGCGCACCACCGACGTGCTCGGATACCCGTGTGCGTGACCTGTGTCATGATACAGAACCTCCAGGGAAACCGTCGTGGGCTGGACATTTCCTTCGATGCGGCCGCGGGCAGCTCCTGTGTCCCGACGACGAAGACTGGAACCCGCCGCAGAGGGCCGGCGTCCCTCCTCGGGATATCATCACGCGCCGGACGGCGCGGCTCGAGACGGCGGTCGATCACACGTTCTCATCGCGTCTCGCGGCGCGCGCATGGCCGTGTCCTCGGATCCCGCGGGTGCGCGCCGCGTCCGCAACGCGCGGCAGTCGCCGAGATCCAGACGCGCCGACGTCCGGAGCTTCAGCGCGACCCGGAGCGGGCGGGTTCCGCGTGCAGTCCGCGAAGAGCCGGGGAGTCCACGTACGACGGGTCGAGCTCGGCGGTGGACTGACAACCAATGAGTTTCAGCGTCCGCTCGAGGTCCTCGCGGATGATCTCGATCGCGCGGGTGACGCCGGCTTCCCCGGCGGCCGCCAGGCCGTAGGCGTAGACGCGGCCCATCAGGACCGCGCGGACGCCGAGACACAGCGCTTTGATGATGTCGCTGCCGCGGCGGATGCCGCTGTCCAAGAGTACTTCGGCCTGGCCGTTCACCGCCGCCGTGATCTCCGGCAGGACGTCCATGGTTGCGGCCACACTGTCGAGCTGGCGGCCGCCATGATTCGAGACGACGACGGCGACCGCCCCTTCGTCGACCGCTCGCCGCGCGTCGTCACCCGTCAATACCCCTTTGATGATGATGGGACCGCGCCACACGCCGCGGATCCATCGCAGGTCCTGCCACGAAAACACCGCGCGCGACATCGAGCCGCGGGTGTCGGCGAGCGTGAATCCGCCGCGGCCGGGCACGACGATGTTCGGCAGCGGCCGAAGACCGCCGTCGCGCAAGAACCCGGCGAGCCACGCGGGATGGGCGAGCAGCTGCGGCAGAAACGGCGCCTTGGACAGCAGGCCGCCGCTGAGCAGTTCCTGTGTGCCGTTGCGGGCATCCCGCTCCCGCATGCCCACCACGGGGGTGTCGATCGTAATCACCAGCATCGAATAGCCCGCCACCCGGGCCCGGTCGATGGCGCCCTCGGCGGCGTCTCGCCCGCCGATCAGGTAGAGCTGGTACCACGCCGGGCCGGTCGTGGCCGCTTTGACGTCTTCCAGGCTGTGCCCCGACACCGTTGACAGGATATAGATCGTCCCCGCGGCGCCGGCCGCGCGCGCCGCGGCGATCTCGCCGTCGGGATGCATCAAGCGGCAGTACCCGACCGGCGCCAGCAGAGCAGGAAGAGACAAGTCGAAGCCCAAGAGACTGGTGCGAAGGTCCGGACGGGGCACCTCCACCGCCTGGCGCGGCCGGAACGTCACCGCCTCGAACGCGCGGCGGTTCGCGGCCAGCGTGACTTCGCCTTCCGCGGCGCCGTCCAAGTAGTCGAACACGATCTTCGGCAGCCTGCGCCGCGCCAGCGACCGGAGATCCGCGATGCTTACGACGCGCGGTGTGGCGACGGCGCGCGATGCCCTGGTCATCAGTCCTCCGACGCCGCGTCGACGAGCGTTTCGACGGCGTTGACAATCTTGTCGGTTCGCCGCCGTCCGGCGGGCCCCTGGTTGGAGGCCGCCGGACGCACGCGGGCCGTCGGCGGACGCGCCCCTCGTGCGCCGGGGTGCGCCGCGCGAACGGACACGCTACACTCAGAGAGCGCGGACGGAGTGGAGGGACGAGAAGGAGAGGGGGCGGCACCAATGGAGGTGTTCGAGGCCGTGCGCACGGTATTGGCGGTGCGCGCGTATCAAGATCGGCCGATACCGGCGGATGCGGTCCGGCGGATCGTCGAGGCCGGGTGGCTGACGGGGAGCAGCAAGAACCTCCAGCCCTGGCACTTTATCGTCGTGGAGCACCGCGAGACGCTGCGCCGGCTGGGTGCGCTCGTGCGCAGCGGTCCGTACACCGCCGAGGCGCCGCTCGCCGTGGTGGTGGCGATCGAGGCCACGCGGTTCGCGGTCTCCGATGCGAGCCGCGCCGTTCAATCGATGGTGTTGACGGCCTGGTCGGAGGGGATCGGGTCGAACTGGGTGGGCTTCCAGGGCACGTTGACCGAGATCAAATCGCTCCTCGGCATCCCCGACGCGATCGACGTGCTGGCGATTCTCCCGTTCGGCTATCCCGCGTCACGCCGTCGGCCGCGGCAAGAAGCGGCGCAAGCCGCTCGGGGAAGTGGCCCATCGCGAACGGTTTGGGCAGCCCTTTGCGTGACAAGTATTTCCTCAGGACGCCCCGCCTCGGATTCCGGAGCTGGAGCATCGAGGACCTGCCGCTCGCCCTGGCGCTGTGGGGCGACCCCGCCGTCACGCGGCTCATCGGGGGACCGTTCTCGGGCGCGCAGATCCGCGAGCGCCTGCACGCGGAGATTGTGACGATGGCGGCGCACCGCGTGCAGTACTGGCCGGTCTTCTTGCTGAGCGGCGGCGCGCACGTGGGATGCTGTGGGCTGCGGGCGTACGATTTGAGCGAGCAGATCTACGAGCTGGGCTTCCACCTGCGGGCGGCCTATTGGGGGCAGGGGTTCGCCGTCGAGGCCGCGCGGGCCGTGATCGAGTTCGCGTTTGCCGAGCTGGGGGCCCGCGGTCTCTTTGCCGGTCATCATCCGGCCAACGCCGCGTCTCGGGTGGTGCTCGAACGGCTCGGGTTTCGCCTCACGCATGAGGAGTTTTACGCGCCGACGGGCCTCGAACATCCGTCGTACCGGTTGTCGCCGCCGCGCGACGCCCGGGCGGGGCGTCCGCAGGGTTGACCGGCGATGCCATCCACGCGCGTGCGGCGCGCGGCAAGCCCCCGCGGAAGGCTGCCCGCTCACACGCGCGCCGGTGACGGTCGGGCCCGACCCTCGCTCACCTCCAGTGTCCGTCGACCCAGACCCAGCCGCCGCCGCGAACCACCCACGCGCCACTGACCCACCGGGCTCCGGGATGGGGACGCCTGGCCCAGTACCCGTGCACCCACACCCAGCGGCCCTGCCAGTCCCAGCGTCCGCCGACCCAGACAAAGTCGGGGCCCGGTGCTGGGGAAGCCGTCTCCACGACGACGGCGGGCGGCGCGAACGGTGCGATCACAAGGGCAAACGCCGACGGCGTTCGTCGGGCGGAACAGCGCACCTCCGGCCAGCGCCAGCGCGATCGCGAGTGCCATGACTCCATGTTTCATGGCGTGTCCTCCTTTCCGGCGGTGGCCGCGCGTTCCGCGGATGCCCGCCGACGGATGTCTGTCGCTTCTTCAAGCGATCGACGGACCGCGCGGAGTTCCCGCGCGAGGAGGCCGCGGCGGAAAGGGCCGGCTCTCTCGATCGACGAACGACACGAGCGCAGGGTCCGCGCGGCGGCCACCCGCGCAGGGCTCGAGACCGGAGGCGGTCCAGTGAGCGTGCAGGTGCGCGTGCTCCAGTCGTGGAGCGGCGGCAAAGACAGCAGCCTCACGTTGGACGCGCTGCTCGGCGACCCCGCGTGTTCGGTCGAGGCGCTGCTGACCACCGTGACCGAGGGCTACGATCGGATCAGCATGCACGGCGTTCGCCGGACGCTGCTGCACGAGCAGGCCGACGCCCTCGGGCTGCCGCTCTGTGTGGTCACGATTCCGCAGCGGGCGACCAACGCGGTGTACGAGTCCGCGATGGAAGCCGCGTTTGATCGGTTTCGGGCCCAGGGGGTCACGACCGTCGCCTTCGGCGATCTGTTTCTCGCCGACGTGCGCGGCTACCGGGAAGCGTGGCTCGTTCGCGCGGGCATGACGCCGATCTTCCCGATCTGGGAGCGCGACACGCACGACCTGGCGCGGGAATTCATTGCCCGGGGATTTCAGGCGATCCTGACCTGCGTCGACACCCGCGTGCTGGACGCGTCGTTCGCCGGCCGGCAGTTCGATCACGCGCTGCTGGCCGATCTGCCCGCGTCGGTGGACCCGTGCGGCGAGAACGGAGAGTTCCACACGTTCGTCGTTGATGGGCCCGTGTTCCGCCGGCGCGTGCCCGTCGTGCTCGGCACGGCGGTGCAGCGCGAGTTCTGGTGCTTCCGCGATCTGCGTTCGCCCGGCGAGCCTGACTGAACGGCGGCGCCGGCGCAGGTGATCGGCCGCTCGAGCCGTAGTGAGAGGGTCGTGTGCATCCCACGCGTGGTGGTCATGCCGGATCTCGCACGCGGGCACGGCCGGCGTGCGAGAGGCCCTCTCGGGTGAGCGCGTCCCTCCAGCCAAGTTCCACGGAGTCCCTCGGCGCGCCGGTGTCCGCCACGGCGCCGGGCCCGCGGCGGGGCGGCACGGGCTTTACGCTGCTCCTCGGGGCCCTCACCGGATTCGGGCCGATGTCCATCGACATGTACCTGCCCGCGCTGCCCGCGATTGCCGCCAGCCTGCACTCAAGCGCGAGCGGGGCGCAGCTGACGCTCAGTTCGTTCTTCGTCGGATTCGGCGCCGGGCAGCTTGTGTACGGTCCGTGCTCCGACCGGTGGGGCCGGAGGCTGCCGATGCTCGGCGGCATCGTCCTCTATATCGCCGCGAGCTGCCTGTGCGCGGTCGCGTCCGGCGTGGGCGCGCTGACCGTGTTCCGGCTGCTGCAGGGACTCGGCGCGTGCTCCGGACCGCTGATCGCCCGGGCGATGGTGCGGGATCTGTACGACCGCGACCGCGGCGCGTCGATGCTGTCGCTGATGATGCTGATCATGGGCGCCGCGCCGCTCCTCGCGCCGCTCGTGGGCGGTCAGCTCCTCGTCGTGTCCGGCTGGCGGTCGATCTTCTTCGTGCAAACCGGATTCGGCGTGCTGTGCCTGCTCGGCGGGTGGTTCGGCGCCTTCGAGACGCTGGAGATGGCGAAGCGGTCGGGCGCCAACGCCGGCGAGATGCTCGCGCGCTATCGCGGGCTGCTGCGCGACCGGACGTATCTCGGGTACACGATCAGCAGCGGGGCGGCGTTCTCCGGGATGTTCGCGTATTTCGCCGGATCGCCGTTCGTGTTCATCCAGCTCTATCGGGTGCCTGCCCAGCATTATGGATTCCTATTCGCGGTGAACATCATCGGGCTCATGGCGGGCGCGGCGGTGAACAGCAGGCTGGTGCTCCGCTACGGTCCCGACCGGCTGCTGCAGTACGGCGTCACCGCCGCGGCGGTGGCGGGCGGTGTGCTGCTCCTCACCGCCGTCACCGGCGCAGGAGGGCTCGCGGGGTTGGTGATCCCGCTGGCGGCGTACGTCTCGTCCCTGAGTTTTGTCGGCGCGAACGCGATGGCGGGAGCGTTGAGCCGGTTTCGCCACGTCGCCGGCACGGCGTCGGCGCTCGCCGGCACGATTCAATTTACCTTCGCCGCGCTGGCCGGTCTGGCCGTGGGTGCCTGGAACACCGGCACCGCGGTGCCCATGGCGGCGGTGATCGCGGCGACCGGCGTGGCCAGTTACATCACGCATCGCACGCTCGTCCGCGCCTGATCTCGCGCTTCCGGCGCGCGGTGCGGTGCCGCTCAGGACGCGGGAGGCGTCAGCGTTCGGTCGCGCAGCATCCGCAGCACCCGACGCGCCCGCTGCGCGCGGCGCGGAATGCCGCGCGCGTCTCCGGGATAAGCCAGTACAGGAATCCGAACGCGGCAAGCGGCTCGGCCCACCACCATCCGAACGCGAGGTGCAGCCCGAGTCCCGCGAGCAGCGCTCCCGCCATGGCCGCGCACGTGAGCGAGCAGGCGGCGTCCCCTCGGAGGGCGGCGCTGTCGATCCGCGCGGCGATGCGGCGCTTCGCGCCGCGCCAGGAAGGGCATGCCGATCACCGCGGCGATCGCGATGGCGAGGCCGGGGATCGATCCCTCCGGTTTCATGCCGGCGAGCAGCGTCCACGCCGCGGTCACGACGATGTAGGCGCAGAGCAGGGCCAGCGATCCTGAGACGACCCACGCCGCCGTGCGCTCGGCCCGGTCGACGCGGTCGAGCCGGCCGCCGCCTGCGTCAACCGAGAGCCGCCAGAGGAGCACGCCTCCGCTCACGAGTTCAATGACGCTGTCCAAGCCGAACGCGGTCAGGAGCCCGCTGCGCGCGGCGGCCCCCGCCCAGAGCGCGATGACGGCCTCGGCCGCCATCCAGACGATCGTGAGCTGCTCGAGGCGGACGCCGGTCCGCACCGCCGCGGCGTGCGAACCGGTGCGGGCGTGCGGCAGGACGATCAGAGGCGTGTTCACGCGCTTCGGGAACCGCGACCGGCGCCGCGCACGGCCGGACCGCGGTTACTTCATCGTGAAGCTCTTGAGCATACCGACGAACGTCGGCTCCATCTTATTGAAGGCGGACGCCGGCGACTGGTACCCTCGGAAGCTGAACTCCGTATATCCTTTGCCGGTCACCTGCTTCGCGTCGATCTCGCCGTAGCCCCGCATCGCGACCTTCTTGGGATTGGTCCAGGTCAGGATCACCTGCGCCACGGTGGTCTGCGCGTCAATCTTGCGCTGCCGTCCGGTCGCGATCTTGAGGTTGGGGTCGTCTTTGGCCTTCGATTGAAGGAACGCTTTCATGATCGTGGCCGCGTCGACCTCGCCCTTCCACGCCGTGGTCGGCAGCCACACCGCGAGCGACGTGCCTTCCGCGGGGTCGTCCAGGTAAAACGTCGTCAGGCCGCTCGGGTCGCGCTTGACGTGCCAGCCGGACGGGTACTGGATCGTGAAGCGCTTGCGCCGTGTCCGTATAGGTCTGCATCGCGGCCGGAGCGGCCGGAGCGGCCGCGCGCGTCGCGGGCGCCGCGCACAGGATCATCAGCAGGGCGACCGCGCAGAGCGTTCCGGTCAGTCGTCGTTGGGCACCAGATCCTAGATATGTCACCGAATTCCTCCAGTCGCGCCGAACGGCGGCGGCGATCGCCGTCGTCGGCTGCGATCCTCTTCGCGCGCGGCGCGCGGCATCCCTTGCCTGCGCGCCGTCCGTCCGCGAGGACGCGCCGCCGAAGGGCGCGAAGGACTGTCACGAGATGACGCCGCCGGCATTCGGGGGAACGGAGCTCACCGCGCTCGCCGTGCTGTGCGTGGTGGGCTTGCCGCTCGCGTACGCGGTGCTCCTCTGGCTTGCCGATCCCGACGAGCGGGACCTGATCAATCATATCATCGTGCTGCTCGCGCTTGGAGCGTCGGTGCCGCCGCTCCTGACCCGGCTCGCGGAGGCCGCGTTCCGGCTGCCCGGATCGATCTTCCCCCCACTGCTGCAGCCGTACGCGCTTCGCCCCGTTGAGCGTGTGGACCGGGTCCATCGAGGAGGCGGCGAAAGCGCTGGTGGTGTTGGGGGCGTTTGCGCTGCTGCGGCGCGGGTTCCGCGATACGCTCGATGGGATGGTGGTCGGCGCCGTCGTCGGCGCCGGATTCGCGCTCGCCGAGGGGCTCGCCTACGTGCAGGACCTGGCGCCGGCCGCCCCGATCGCGCACGTTCCGCCCGGCGTGCTGCTCAGCATGTTCGCCGCCGGGCTCAGCCAGTGCGTCTTCACCGCGCTGTTCGGCGCGTGCCTCGGCTACGTGCGCGAATCCGCGCCGCGGCGGTGGCTCATCCCGGCCGCCGGCTTCGGTGCGGCCGCGCTCTACCACACGGCCTACGTCGGGCTCGGGACGCTGGCCAGCACCCCGGTGCCGGGCGGGGTCGCCGCCGCGGCGGGAATCGCCCGCGCGCTCGCGGATTGGACCTGCGGCCCGCTGGTGCTCGTCGCGGTCGGCTGGGCGTGGGAGCGGGAGCGCCGCATCGTGGATGAGACGCTGCCGGAGGAGATCGCGACCGGGGCGGTGACCCCGCGCGAACTCGCGTCGCTCGCCGCCGCGCACCGCCTCGGCCGGCCGATCCGCGCCCTCTTCGGCGGCGGGGAATCGTTTCAGGAGGGGCGCGTGCTCTCGGCGGCGCAGGTGCGGCTGGCCTTTGCGAAATGGCGCCGCCGCCGCGGGACCGGGACGGACGCCGACGTGGCGCGTGTGCGGGACGAGATCCGGGGGCTTCGCGGACGGGACCGGGACGCGGTCGGCGCGAGGCCGGCGATTCCGGGCGCCCTCCCACGCCCGCGCGGTCTTCGGCGAGCGATCGCCGCCGGCTGCGCGTGCGCGACGTTCCTCGCCTCGGGCCTCGTGATACTGACGCAGCTCGGGGTCGTGGTCCCCCGCGGTCGGTCCGGCGGCGCGGGACGGAGGGACGCAGGCGTCAACGCGCGGTCTCTTGGTCGCCGTGGCGCTGGCGAGATTGGACCGGACCCGCGCGCCGGTGCAGCAGACCAACTTGTTCGAGATCGGCGACCTCGTGGGCGCGACCCTGACGGTGGTGGCGGTGCCCGCGCCTCTGCGCGTGCAGGCGATCTGGCTGCGGATGGGCCAGGATGTCCCGATCCCGATCAGCGACCTGGCGCCGATGGTCCTCGATCCCGGCCGCGTCGGGCCGATCCACGACGTATGAGTTGGCCGGCGCGCCGGCGGGCACGTACCTGTTTATGGTCGCGCAGCCGGGGGCGGGCCGCGAGCTGCACCAGGTCACGGTGCAGCGGTTCTTCATCCAGTAGGAGCACGGACGGCGGGTCGGGCCGGCGCCCGCGCGATCAGTCGGGCGACGCGCGCGAGATGTCGCGGGTCATCCGCGCCATGATCGGGACGGCGATGGCGAACGTCAGCGCGCCGGCGAAGAACCCGGCCCCGAGCCCGTACGCCGTGATGATGACGCCGTACATGACCGGGCTGACGACAGAGGAAATCCGCTGGACGCTCTGCCGGAGCCCGAACGCCACGCCCCACATATCGGCACCGACCGACCCGACGAGCAGGCTCATCGTCAGCGGCTGCGTAAAGCCCAGGCTTGCGCCCATCAGCCCCGACGCGGCCATCAGCGGCCAGAACCCGCCGAGCAGGGGGGTGATGGCAAGCGAGACACCGGCGAGCGTGGTCGCGGTCAGCAGCAGCGGCGCGTATCCGAACTGCGCCACGCCCCGGGTGAGCAGCGTGCGGACGGCCATCGACGCGAGGCTGACCGCCGCGATGAGGATCCCGATGAGATCGGCGGACAGCCCGACGTGATGCAGGTACAAGGGATAGAACGACTGCTGCAGCGTGTTGCCCCACTGCGCCATCGCGGAGGCGAACAGGATCCCGCCCATCCCGGGGCGGTGCACGATGGAGCCGATCAGTGTGTGCGCGTTCGCGAGTGACACGGTACGGCGCGGCACCGGCGGCGCGCTGGTGAGGGCCGCCGTCACGAAGAAGCACGGGAGCATCACGAGGCCCAAGAGCGCGAACGTCCCGACATAGCCGAACCGGCCGGCCACCACACCGCCGACGATCGGCCCGACGACGGCGCCGCCCGAGTTCCAGAGGGCGTAGCGGCCGTAGTTGTGGATGCGCGTCTCAGGGGTGCTGATCGTGGCGACGATCTGCTGCGGCGCCACGGCGAACCCGATGTTCGCGATGCTCAGCAGCGTGTAGGCGAGGGCCACCCACCAGACGCCGTGCAGTCCGACCAGGATCGCCGCGGCGACGACGAACAGGCCGACGGAGACTTTGGCGACACCTCCGGGCCCGCGCTGATCTACCAACGCGCCCGCGTGAATCGAGATCAGGAGCGGGACGATGCCCGAAATGCCGATGATGGTGCCCACGAGGCCGACCGACGCACCCTGCGTGACGAGATAGAGAGGGATGAACGGGGCCGCGAGATACCAGGCGGCATTGGAGAGGAACTGCAGCGCGCTGTTGTAGCCGAGGAGCCGCTGCGGATCGGGCGGCGCCCGGCGGGCGCCGTCGGAGTTGGAGTCGCCGGTGCGGTCGGGCGTCCGCCCGTCGCGGGGCTCGGCGCCGGTCACCACGCCGGTGCCGGGCGTGGACGAACGGTCGCCTGACGTGGTGCGCCCGGACCCCGGAGATCCCGGGCGCTCAGCCGACCGATTCCCAACGTACGGCGCCGCCGGTCGGGACGATCCGGCCCCACGCCGGGAACCGGTCGTGCGTGAACATCGCCACCGCCCCCGGCGACGACGCTTCGGCGATGATCCGGGCGCGCGAGGCGCGGAGCGCCGCGAGATCGCGGTTGCCCGGCGCCCACTCCGGGTGTGCGACCTCGCACCCGTGGTGGAACAGATCGCCGAGGTAGTAGAAGTGCTCGCCGCCGTCGCTCAGCCGGACGACGAGATGGCCGGGGCTCTCTCCCGGTGTGGGGATCAGGGTGACTCCGGGCACCAGTTCGCGCTCACCGTCCACGAAATCGACCAGGCCGGCCCGGACGATCAGCCCAAAGCGCGCCGAGAGATCGGAGTTGGGGTCGCGGCGCGCCGGACTCTCGTCCCAATCGGCGCGGCCGATCAGATGGCGCGCGCGGGGGAAGCGTGGGGCGAGTCCGCCGCCCGTCTCCACGGCGACGCCGGCCAGGTGATCCGCATGCGAGTGGGTGATGACGACGTGGGTCACCGTCTCCGGGCGCACGCCGATCTCGCGCAGGGCGGCGGTGATGCCCCCCGTGCGCGTGAGCCCGGGCCACTTCGCCGCGAACTCGTGCTGCCACGCGGACGTCGGATCGTCGCACATCGGGTCGACGATGATCGACGCGCCGGCGACCTGGAGGTGCACAAAGTTCATCCCCAGCGTCAGCGTGCCGTTTGCGTCGGCATCCGGCATCGCCTGCCGGCGCTCGTCGTCCGAGATCGGGAACTTGGGGGTCCACCCCAAGCGTGCCTTCGGAGATCACGGTGACCGTGCACCCTCCGATCCTGCGAGACGCGACGAATTCGGACATGGGGTTCCCTCCCGGGCGGATGTCCCGGCGTTCGGCGCCGGGCGCGCGTATGCCCGCGCACGGCAGTTGGGACGCGGGCAGTGGGGCGTATGGGCGGCGGAACGATTCCGGCGTCACGGCCGGTGCGGCGATCGCCCGGCGGGTCCCCGCGCGCGGTGCGCGCGGGCATCCGGGTTGCTGCGACCGTGTCTTCGGGCCGCAGGGGCCGTCGTCCTGCGCGCCGCAGGGGCGCGGTGTCCCTGAATGGAAGACACGCCCTATGGGATACTCAGCGGCAGGCGCGCCACCGATCTTTGACGGCCACAACGACACCGTACTGAGCCTGGAGCAGACGGGGCGGTCGTTCTTCGAGCACTCCGACGACGGGCACATCGATCTGCCTCGCGCGCGCGCCGGCGGGCTCGGCGGGGGATTTTTCGCGGTCTACCTGCGGGACCCGATCGTCATTGAGCGGATGCGCGAGGGGGGAGCGTCGGCGGAGCTGGCGCTGCGGACGTACGCCGACGAGCGGACATGGCCTGAGCCGATGTCCCTCGAGTACGCGCAGTCGCAGACCCTCGACGTGCTGGGGCGTCTGCTGCGGGTCGCGGAGGTGTCGGGCGGCCAGGTGCACATCGTCCGCACCGCCGCCGAATTGCAGCACGATCTCGACCACGGTGTCTTCGCCATGCTGCTGCACTTTGAGGGCGCCGAGCCGCTCGACCCCGACGGCTACGCGCTCGACGTGTTCCACGCGGCCGGCCTCCGGTCGGTCGGCCTCACGCACAGCCGGCGCAACCGCTACTGTCAGGGTGTGCCGTTCAAATTCCCGAGCTCACCCGATCTCGGCCCCGGCTTGAACGACGCGGGGAAGGTGCTGGTACGCCAGCTCAACGCGCGGCGGGTCATGATCGATCTGTCGCACCTGAACGAGCGCGGGTTCTGGGACGTGGCGAAGCTAAGCGACGCCCCGCTCGTCGCGACGCACTCGAACGCGTACGCGCTGACCCCGCACCCCCGAAACTTGACCGACCGGCAGCTCGACGCGATCCGGGACTCCCGCGGCGTCGCCGGGTTGAACTTTCACGTCGGGTTTCTGCGGACCGACGGCGCGAACGATGAGCAGACGCCGCTGTCCACGATGGTGGATCACGTCGAGTACATGGTGCGGCGCATGGGCATCGATCACGTGGCCCTCGGGTCGGATTTCGACGGTGCCACGATGCCGGCGGAGCTGCGGGACGCGGCCGGGCTCCCGGCGCTGGTCGCGGCGCTCGAAGCGCGAGGCTATCACGGCGAGGATCTCCGGAAGCTCGCCCACGGCAACTGGGTGCGGGTGCTGCGCGAGACCTGGGGCGCGTAGCGGCGCGGGCGGTCAGGCCCGCAGCTTTTCCCGGTAGTGCTCCCGGAACTTCGCGACCTTCGGGGCGATCACCATCTGGCAGTACGGCTGCCGGCCGTTGTTCGCGAAATATTCCTGATGGTAGTCTTCGGCCTTGTAGAACGTCGTGAACGGCGTGAGCTCGGTCACGACCTTGGTGCGCCACAGCTTGGCGGCGGTCAATTCCTGGATGACCTGCTCCGCGACCGCCTTCTGCTCCGGCGAGTGGTAGAACACCACCGACCGGTACTGCGTGCCGGTGTCCCCGCCCTGGCGGTTCAGCGTCGTCGGATCATGCGTGGTGAAGAACACCTCGAGAATTTCCTTGAGCGAGACCACCGAGGGATCGAAGGTGACCTGGATGACCTCGGCGTGCCCCGTCGCCCCGCCGCACACCTGCTGGTAGGTCGGATTTGGGACCGTGCCGCCGGCGTACCCGGACTCCACTTTGACGACGCCCCGCAGTTCCGAGAACACCGCTTCCGTGCACCAGAAGCAGCCTCCGCCGAGCGTGATGACCTCGTTCCCGTGCTCCTGATTCACCGTCGCCTCCTCCGTCCGCGCCGTGCTAGGCCGCCGCGACTTCCCGTCTAGCATACCGCAGCGCGCGCGCGTCCGCCCGCGGGATGGCGCACGCCGGTCAGCGGTCCGGCCGGAACGCCGCCTGCCGGCCGACCTCGAGGAACTGGGCGGCATCGACGCGGCCGAAGAGGTTGATGAGCGCGCCGATGCCGCCGGTCCAGCCGGTTTGGTGGCTCGCGCCCAGCCCCGCGCCGTTGTCACCGTGAAAATACTCGTAGAACAGGATCAAGTCGCGCCAGTGCGGATCGGTCTGGAACTTCTCCGCCCCGCCGTAGACCGGCCGCCGTCCCTGTGCGTCGCGCGTAAAGATCGCCGTCGAGCCGCGCGGCGATCTCGCGGGCGACCTCGAAGAGATTCATCAACCGGCCCGAGCCCGTCGGACATTCCACCTTGAACGTGTCCCCATAGTAGGTGTAGAACTGCAGCAGCGCGCGGATCAGCACCGCGTTCACGGGCATCCAGATCGGCCCGCGCCAGTTCGAATTGCCGCCGAACATGCCGGTGTCGGACTCGGCCGGCAGGTACGTCACGCGGAATTCCTCGCCGCCGACGCGGAAGACGTACGGGTGGTCGAGGTGGTGCGCGCGACACCGCCCGAAGGCCGTAAGGGCTCAGGAACTCCGCTTCATCGAGCATGCGCGCGAGGACCCGCCGGAGACGCTCCGGGGAGACGATGCGCGAAGATCCCGCGGTCGCCGTATCCGCGGTGCCCGCGGCCGGTCGGATGGATGCCCTCGAGCAGTTCCGGCATCGCGCGGACGCGCTCCTCCAGCGCGGACGTGAGGCGCGGCACGAGATCGCGCTGCCACGGCTCGATGACCGTCGTCGCGCAGAGCGGCAGGAGCCCCACCATCGAGCGCACCTTCATGCGGGTCGCGCTCCCGTCGGGCAGATGGAGGACGTCGTAGTAGAAGCCGTCCTCCTCGTCCCACATGCCGTCGCGGCCGATCTGATTCATCGCGCGCGCGATCCAGAGAAACTGATCGACGAACTTGGCCGCCAAGTCCTCGTATACGGGATCGGTGGCGGCGATCTCCACCGCGATCTCGAGCATGTTCTGGCAGAACAGCGCCATCCAGGCCGTGCCGTCCGCCTGCTCGAGATGGCCGCCGGTCGGCAGCGGTGAGCGACCGGTCGAACACGCCGATGTTATCGAGCCCGAGAAATCCGCCGTTGAAGACATTGTTGCCCGACGGGTCTTTGTGGTTGACCCACCAGCTGAAGTTGAGACATCAATTTGCCGAACGCGCGCTTCAGGAAGTCGAGGTCGCCGCGTCCGTGCAGCGCCTGCTCCATCCGGTAGATGAAGAGCGTCGCCCAGGCATGGACCGGCGGGTTCACGTCGCCAAAGTTCCACTCGTAGGCGGGGATCTGCCCGCTCGGATGGACGTACGTCTCACGGAGCATCAGATCGAGCTGCTGCTTGGCGAAATCGACGTCGACCCCCGACGAGGGTGATCGCGTGGAATGCGAGGTCCCACGCCGCGTACCACGGATACTCCCACTTGTCAGGCATCGAGATCACGTGGCTGTTGACCATGTGGCCCCAGTCGCGGTTGCTGACCATTCGCCGCTCGGCCGCGAACGGATCGGCGCCGTGCTCGGCGAGCCATTTGTCGCGCGTCAAAAAAGTAGTACTGCTTGGTCCACAGCATGCCGGCGAGCGCCTGCCGCATGACGCGCGCGGCATCGTCGCTGACGGCGGGCGGGATCGCGGCGCGGTAGAACTCGTCGGCCTCCGAACGCCGCGCGTCGACCGTGGCGTCGAACTCGGCGAACGGGTCGGCCAGCGCCTCCGGCGCGAGGTCTGACAGCCGCAGCCGCAGCACGACGTCGCGCCCCGGCGCGACCCGCACGTCGTAGTGCGCCGCCGCCTTGGTGCCCGTGTGCCTCGGGGTTGACGGCCCCCCGTTCTCCGTGCACGACGTACCGGTCGAACGCCGTCCTTGACGAACGGGGTGGCGTTCGGGGTCCCGAAGAGGCGCTCCGCGTTCGTCTCGTTCTCGGTGAACAGGAGCGGGGCGGCGCCCTCCACGTACAGCCAGCGCGCACCCAGCTCCTGGTGCGACGCGGCGATCACGCGCACGCCCGCCGGCGCCGCGGCTTCGCGCAGGACCGGCTTCGGCCGTCTCCGGCCACCACGTCCACGTGTTTCGAAACCACAGAGTCGGCAGCACGTGCAGCGTCGCGGCGTCCGGGCCGCGGTTCGCCACGGTGATCCGGATCAGCACGTCTTCGGGAGCCCGCTTCGCGTATTCCACGAACACGTCGAAGTACCGGTCCTCCGCGAACACGCCGGTGTCCAGCAGCTCGTACTCGAAGTCCGTGCGGGATCGCGCGCCGGTTGGTGTCGATCAGATCCGCGTACGGGTACGCGCCCTGCGGATACTTGTACAGCCATTTCATGTACGAGTGCGTCGGCGTCGAGTCGAGGTAAAAGTAGTATTCCTTGACGTCCTCGCCGTGGTTGCCTCCGCGTTCGTGAGCCCGAACAGCCGTTCCTTGAGGATCGGATCGCGGCCGTTCCACAGCGCGAGGGCGAAGCAGAGGCGCTGCTTGTCGTCGCAGAACCCCGCGAAGCCGTCCTCGCCCCAGTGATACGCGCGCGAGCGCGCCTGGTCGTGGGTGAAATAGCTCCCATGCGTCGCCGTTCTCGCTGTAGTCCTCGCGAACCGTGCCCCACTGGCGCTCGCTCAGGTACGGGCCCCACTTCCGCCACGGCACGTTCTTCGTGCGCGCATCGTCGAGCCGCTGCTGCTCCTCGTGCATAACCGATCTCCCCTCGGGCGCATGGTGGCCGAGCCGGCCGCGCAGGGTCCTGCGCGGCGCCCTGCCTCGCGGTCTTCGCTCCTGGAGAGGGGGCCCACCTGCGCCGTCCGCGCGCGTCCCGCGTGCGGGGTCCGGGAGTGGCGGACGCCCGCGGCGTCAGCCGCGTCGGCCGATGTTGTACAGGTCTGCTGCGTTGTCGTGCAGGAGGCGCCGGGCGAGGGGCAGGCGGTCCGCAGACGGCAGATATCCGCGCGCGTCGAGGACCTCGGCGGCGGCGTGCAGCGCCTGCCGCGCGTGGTGGGCGCCGAGCCAGAACAGTTCCGGGATCGAGAAGGCGTCGGTCGCGAGCAAGACCTTCGTCGCCGGTGCGGCCGCGAGCGCGTCCGTGATCTCGTTGGCAGCACGGTGGGCCAGAAACGGGATGGTGAGTGATAGGTCGATGTAGATGTGCGGGTACACGGCGGCGAGCCACGCGGCCTCACTTACGTACGGGTGGCAGTGGAGCAGGACGAGCGGCGCGCCGCGGAGCGCGGGGTCTTCGATGATCGGACGCAGTCCCACGGGATTGACCAGCCGAAGGTCCAAGTCGCGGTCGCCGAAGCCCGCATGGATCTGCACCGGCAGCCGGCGCCGGGCCGCGATCTCGAGGGCGCGTCGCAGCAGCGTGTCCAGGACCGGCTTCGACTGGAGGCGGCGCCGCCCCGCTCGGAACTCGTCCTGGGTCGCGCGGAATGCGCGGTCGAGCTGATCGGCATCCCACCGGTCGATCACGAGCCCGGTCCGGTACGCGATGATCGTCTTGAGCGCCCACAGATCTCCGGACGCGGCGGTCTCGACCGCGGCCGCGAATCGTGCCTCGAGGTCCGGCCAATCCGACGCGCTGCCGATCAGGCCCTCGGCCAGCGTCTCCAAGCGAAGCACCGGGAAGATGGGGCAGGGGAGCAGCGCGCGGAGACCGCTGAGATCGTAATATTCGTCGACCCGCAGCCCGAGGTCCGCGAGCACCCCGGCGATGCCGGCGTCGTGGAACATCTCCGCGGCGAGATGGGCGAGCGGCCGGCGCGAGCGCGCCTCCAACACGGCATCCTCGGTCGGCCGGCACTCGAAGAAGGCGGCGAGGTCGCGCAGCGCGCGACGATAAAAGAGGCTCCACGGGACGTGCCGGTCGATGATCTCGGGGGCGTCGCTCTCGGTGAAGCACGCGCGGTACTCGTGCACCGTGGCCGGCTGGCGGCGCAGCAGCGAGTGGGCGTGCTGGTCGAGCAGCGGCACCTCGGCAAACGGGCCGGTCATCAGTACTTGAACAGGTGCTGCTGGACCTGGGTTTCGAACGGGATGCTGCGCAGCGCGTCCCACTCGCCGCGCCGGACGGCGAGGTACGACCGCGCGAGCGGCGCACCGAGGGCCTCGAGCAGGACGGGGTCCGCTTCGAGCGCCGTGATGGCCGAACCGAGGCCGGCCGGCAGCGGCAGGATCCCGCGGGCGACGCGCTCCGCTTCGGGCAGCAGCGCCGGGTCCCCGTCGATCGGGTCGCCGGGCGTCAGCTCGCGGCGTAGGCCATCGAGGCCGGCGGCGATCGCGCCGGCGAGCGCCAGATAGGGATTGGCGCTGCCGTCCGCCGTCTTCAGCTCCACGTTGAACGAGCCGGGACCGCGGCGCGGGGTGACGATCCGGACCGCCGCCTCGCGGTTGTCGAGGCCGAAGCAGGTGAACGCGCCGGCCCACGCATGCGGCCTGAGACGCGCATACGAGTTGACGGACGGAGCGATCAGCGCGCACAGCCCCGGGAGGTGGCGGACCAGGCCCGCGACCCAGGCGTCGCCTTCGCGCGAGAGATAGAGGGGATCCTGCGGGTCGTACAGGATGTTGCGCCCGTCGCGCCACACGCTCAGATGGAGGTGGCACCCGCTGCCCGCCGAGTTCGGCAGCGGCTTGGGCGCGAACGACGCGGCGGTGTCGTGGCGGGACGCCACCCCGCGCACCGCGTCGCGGAGCAGCACGTGCCGGTCGGCGGCGCCGAGGGCCGGCGCGTGATCGATCGACAGTTCAAACTGTCCCGGTCCCGATTCGGGGTACACGAGTTCGACGCGGAGCCGCATCGCCGTGAGCGTATCGACCAGATCGCGGATGATGGAATGGGCCGAGTCGTGCGCCGCGGTCATCGCGAAATTCGTCCGGTCGATCGGCGCCCATTCACCGCCGACCTCGCGCATGAGGTAGAACTCCGGCTCGAACGCGGCCCGGATCTCCAGGCCGTCCGCGGCCGCCGCGGCGACGGCACGCCGCAGACATCCGCGCGGGCAATGTTCCCACGGCGCGTTCGCCGCGGTAACGAAGTCACCGAGCAGGGTCGCGGCGCCCGGGCTGTACGGCAGCGGGGTGAACGTCGCGGGGTCGGGCACAAGCCAGGTTTCGCCCGCGGGCGTGATTCCGCTTGCCGGGAGCACGACGTCTCCCATGATGGGCAGCGCCTGCTGCGCGACGCTAAAGCCGACGCCGTAGCGCAGGACGGACTCGAGCCCGTCGAGCGGAACCGCTTTTGCTCGAATGAGATTGGCGTTGTCGCAGTAGGCGATCCGAACAAGCGCGACACCCGCCGAGCGGGCGCGTTCCACCAGAGATTCCATGAGGCACAAATTCGCGGAACGGCCCGCCATCCCCCTCCCGCGCATCAGCGCGCGCGAACGGCCCGCTGCGGGGTGTGACGCGCGCGCCGTATCAGGGAATAGTGTTAACGTACCAGGTCGCGGCGCGGGCAGCTTCCGCGGAGCGAGGATGGTGGGGAAGATGACAAGTTGCGGTCGTGTCATGACGTTCGCAGCCATCGCGTTGATCGCCGGGATCTCGGCGGTCAGCGTGCAGACGACCAGGGCGCCGCTGGTTCGCGCGGCGGGGGTCGGACCCGCGCCGCAGGGCACCGTGACGGTGACGCGCGGGTTCGGCCTTACACCGGGAGGCCGGGAGGCGCTGGCAACCGATCCAATGGAGGTGGAGGTGAGGGCTCCCATCCATGGCACGGTGGTCAATCTGGTGTTCCCGTACCAGGTACCGACGGTCACGTACGAGATGACGCCCGCATCGCCGCCGCCGAGGCCGCTCCTGTGGCAGTCGTGCCCGAATATGACCGGCCCGGCGACCTTAAGTCCGAATGCCACGCCGTGCCTGTCGCCCGCATGCTCCCACATGCTGATGTGTCCCCCGACGCACTAGCCCAGCCCTCTCGGCGTTCATCGTCGGTCGGGGATGCGGTGCGCGCGGCCGGTGGCATAGCGGTCTCCGGGCTGCTCGACGACGATCGACAAGTGCGTCGTTGGTGTCGGCTGGAACACGGGCGCGACGGGCGCGACGGGCGCGACGGGCGCGGACGTCGCGCCGATTTCTTGCCCGCAACCTCCACCGAAGCCGCAATCGTCCTGTGTGTGGGAAACGTGCCGAATTCGCCGAGTGAAACGAACCGGATTCGAACGATTCTCACCGAGTGGTGAGGCCGCGATTGTCGGGACAGCCATTTTCCCTTTTACGCAGAACCCCGCACACGTGTGAGCCCGGATTCTCTGTGTGGCCAGGTACTGAGAACCTCGACGATGTTTGGCGAGGATACATCGAGTGTCTCGACTGATGCATGTGTGCGCGCGAAGACTCTGGGGCCGATCACTGTTTCGTCGTCTGCGACTAGGCCGCGCATACTACCGCGACATTTGTGTTAGGTGTCGTACCGTCCGAGAATCGTCGTGAATTCGACGAGGTTGCCGAACGGATCGCGGCAGAAGAAGCGCGGTCGATTCGGAATCGGGTCTGCCTCGTCCGGGGCGTATCCTGCCTCGACGAGCCGGCGACGGGTGGCGTCGAGATCGTCGACCACCAGGCAGAGGTGTCGGCGGTGGGCCGGGTCCGGCGTTCCCACGAAGAAGTGGAGCTCGAGGCTGTCCGGCCCCGCGGCAAACCAAATGAACCGGGTTTGATCCAGGGTGAGGGGAACCGTGATCTCCCTCAGGCCGACGGCGGTGCCGTAAAAGCGGCGCACGTCCTCGTGTCGGTCGGGAGGGAACGGTGACGAGACGTGCTGGAGTCGGACGGCCACGAACGTGATCCTCCTTCTGCGGCGGGCGCAACGACGCCCTCACTCTCAGTTTCGCTGACGAAGATCCGCATCCTTGCGCGCGCCACCGCCCCGTCGGACGAACAGGGGTTTGCCTGCCGCGCGAGAATGTTCCGAACGTGGCAGCCGCCGATCGGGGCGTGAACACCGTCCCGGGAGGGGCCACAGTTACTTTGGGAGGGATCATTGATGGCGCGATGGTTGGCAGTCGTCTTCGCGGCCGCGCTCGGCGTGGCGGTCTTCGTAGGATCCGGCACCGCGGCTCCGGGAAGGACGTGGACCGTCGGCGTGGGCGCGGATTCTGCGGATCACGGTGTACAACTCCTGGATTTCTATCCCCGCACGATCACGATCAACGTCGGCGATACCATCAATTTCACGCGGCTGTCCCTGACGGAGCATACGGTGACGTTTCTGTCCGGCGCGAGGCCGCCGGACCTCGCCGTGCCGCAGAAGGATGGACGGCTGCAGTTCCCGTCGGTGGTCGCCTACCCGCAGGGCGGGCATAGCTATGCGGGCACCGGCTTCGTCAGCTCCGGCATGCTGATGGGCGACGTGAGGAATTGGAGCGTGACGTTCACGAAGGCCGGGACCTACACCTACAACTGCCTGCTCCACCCCGCGCAGGTGGGCACGGTCGTCGTGCAGCCCGCCGGGACGCCGTACCCAAAGACGCAGGGGCAGTATGAATCGCTGATGGCGCAGTCGATTGCGAGCGGGCTCGCGGCGGCCGGGAAGCTCCGCGCCGCGACGCGCGCGACGGCGGTTAAGGGATCCCACGGTACGATCTATACGGCGCCGATGGTGGGCGATGCGAATCAGCGGATCGCGCTGTACCGGTTCGGGACCGATGTGCTCACGATCAAGGTCGGGGACACCGTCCGCTGGGTGATGAAAGATCCGGATGAGATCCACACGGTGACCTTTGCCGGCACGGGCGTCCTTCCGGATTTCCTCGTGCCGCAACCCGCGCCCACCGGGCCGCCGGCCCTGTACTACAATCCGAAGATCCTGGCGCCGGCGGGCGGCGCGACGCACACCGGGGACGCCTATTACAATTCCAGCATCATGTTTCCGGTCAACCCGCCGGGACCGACCGAGTACAGCCTGACGTTCACGAAGCCCGGGACCTTCATTTACTGGTGCGTGGTGCACGTCCCCGAAGGGATGCGCGGCGCGGTCATTGTGACGCCCTAGCCCGGTCGCGCCGCGCCTCGGCCCGCGGTCACGCCCCGCCGGCGGGAGCGGAAACAGGCGGCGACGTGATCGTTCGCGAGTCCGACGGCCTGCATGAACGCGTAGCAGATCGTCGGCCCGACGAACGAGAATCCGCGCGCCCGCATGTCGCGGCTCATCGCGCGCGACACGGGCGTTTCCGCGGGTACCTGCCGCAGCGTGCGCCACGCGTGCCGGATCGGGACCCCGTCCACGAACCGCCACACATAGGCGTCAAAGCTGCCGAACGCGTCGCGGATGGCGAGGATCGCGCGCGCGTTCGTCACGGTCGACGCAATCTTCATGGTATTGCGGACCACGCCGGGATCTTGCATGAGCCGCGCGCGCCGTCTCGAGTCGAACCGGGCCACGACGTCCGGGTCGAACCCGGCGAACACGCGGCGGTAATGGGCGCGCTTCTTAAGGATGGTCATCCAGCTGAGGCCGGCCTGCGCGCCCTCGAGGGTCAGGAACTCGAACAGCCGCCGGTCGTCGTGCACCGGGACGCCCCATTCCTCGTCGTGGTAGGCGATCAGGAGCGGGTCGCCTGTTGCCCAGGCACAGCGCGTGACCATGTCGAGCCTCCGGTCTCTCACGGCGGCTGAGAGATTCCACCGGCCGCGGGCCGCCGCCGCACCGCTCGCCAGTTTCTGCCGCGTGTCGCCCGTTCCTGCCGGACGGGCGCGCACGCCTCCTGCGCATTCGCGGGCATCTCACGCGGCGGGACAGGGAACGCGCCGCCGATCATGAACTTTCTGCCGTAGCGGCGACCCGGACCGTGATCTTCGCGGGATGTCCGCACGCGGTCTGCCGGGCCTTCCGCCCACACTATGACGGCACTCAGCCTCGCGCTCCGATTCATGCTCGTGTCCGCGGCCGTGTCGATCGTGACCGAGCAGCTGCGCGTGCCGTATACGATCGCGCTTGTCGTCGCGGGCCTCGTGATCGGCAACATGCACCTTGCCCCGCCCGTCGTCGTCAGCCCCGAGGTGTTGCTCCTGCTGCTCATTCCCCCGCTCTTGTTCGAAGGCGGGCTCCGGCTGCCGCCGCGGCATCTGAAGACGTATTGGGGCCTGATCGGGCTGCTCGCGATCCCCGGGACCCTGGTCACAGCACTCGCGCTCGGCTGGACGGCGCACGCGGCGTTTCATCTCGACCTGCGCAGTGCGCTCCTCCTCGGCGCGATCGTGTCCGCGATCGACCCGGTGAGCGTGCAGGCACTGATGCGGGAGCTTCGGCTCGATCTGCGTCTCGTCACGGTGCTCGACGGGGAGGCGGTCCTCAACGACGGCGTGGCGATTGTGCTCTTCACGATCATCGGCGGGACCGCGGCGACGGGGCTGTCGATGATCGGGCTGCAGTTCGTGTGGCTGCTCGGGGGCGGGGTCGCGATCGGCGCGCTGGTGGCCGCGGCCACGTCGTACGCGCTGGGAAGCACGCAGCGTCCCCTCGTGGAGACACTCGGCAGCCTCATCGCGGCGCTGGGAGCGCTGCTTGCCGCCGGCAGCGTAGGGGCGAGCGGGGTCATCGCCGTCGTGACGGCCGGGGTGGTGTTTGCGCGGTACGGGCCGCGCCACATGACGGACGCCGGGCGGGAGACGGTGAGCGTGACCTGGGATATGATCGCCTTCCTGGCCAACTCGGTGCTATTCCTGCTGATCGGGCTCGAGGTGCCCGCCGCGCTCCTCCTGCGCTACTGGCCGCTCATCGCGGTGCTGGCCGCCGCCGGGCTCGCGGTCCGCGCGCTGGTGGTCTATGGATGCGTGGCCGTCTGGCAGACGCGGACCCGCCTGCTGCCGGGTGCGTGGCGGCCCGTCCTCTCGTGGGCCGGCCTGCGCGGGGGCGTCGCGATCGCGCTGGCGCTCGGCCTCGACCCCGCCACTCCCGGGCGCGACGCGGTCGTGGCCGGGGCGTTTGGGATGGTCATCTTCACGCTCCTCGTGCAGGGACTGACCATGCGGCCGGTGATGCGCTGGGCCGGGCTGATGCCCGGCGCGGATCCCGCGGTCGGCGCATCGGGCTGACCGGTTCGGAACCGCCGCGGACTCTCGGAGGGACCCCACAGCCTCGCTCTTTTTCCTCGGCGTCGGCATCCCACCTCGCATTCCCGCGTGGGGCTCGATGGTCAACGACGGCCGGGACGTGCTGTGTGTCGCGTGGTGGGTGAGCACCATGCCCGGCATCGCGCTCCTCGTCCTCGTCGTGTCGATCCACCTGCTCGGCGAGCGGCTGCGGGAGATCCTGGATCCGCGCCGGCGGCGCGCGTCGCGTGTGCCGCGCGGGACAATTCGGTGGCTCACCGCAAGCAGGTCAAAGCCGAGCGCGGGGTCAATTTCCGAAGCGGAGCCGGACGCGCGACGAGCCCGGACGGCGCGCGCTCGCGCCGCCCCGGCTGCGCCGCGATCGACTCGGCGAGGAGGCTACCGCACATGGACATGAAGCTGCCCGACACTAAGACCTGGGGCACACCGGACTGGGGGATTCGCGTCCCGCCGCGGGAAGGGTACGGCATCGATTTTCGTGACTGTTTCGTCGGCCAGGCGGGCGACGTGCCGGCCGAAGCGCCCGCGCACTGGGGGCTCGCGCAGCGCGGGTCCATCATCGATCCGAACACGCCCCCGTTCGACTTCCCGGTGAATAAGCGGATCGAGGTGTGGAGCGACAACATCGCGGATCTCGTCGAGCAGGCGAAGTTGGGACAGTGGAACGCCGCCACCGCGATCCCGTGGCACGAACTCAAGCCGCTCGCGGCGGAGATGGAGCATGCCGTCTGCCAGATCTGCACGTTTATGATTCAGAACGAGTACCTCGCCCTGTACCTCCCCGCCAAGCTGCTGACCAAGGTGGATCCGCGCTTCACCGAAGTGGTGCTGTTCCTCGCGAGCCAGGTCGAGGACGAGGCCCGGCATGTCGAAGTGTTCACCAAGCGCGCCCTCGCCAACGGCGGCGGCCTGCAGTACGTCTCGGCGGCCACCGAGTGGTCGCTGAAGAGCCTGCTCAGCCAGGATGACTTCACCGACGCCTCGTTCCTGCTGCACCTGCTCGGCGAGGGCACGTTTATGGAGCTGCTCAAGTTCCTCGAGGAGATCGCCCCCGACCCCGTCACGGCGATGATCTTTCGCCTTGCCCGTCAGGACGAGGGCCGGCACGTCGGATACGGCGTGTCGCACTTTGCCTATCATCTGAAGCACGACGCGACGCTGGTCGACAAGCTGTACCGGGCGGCCGAGGCCCGCACGGCGTTCCTCCGGCATGCCTCGGGCGCGAGCCCGTTCGTCCAGCAGTCGATGGCGGTGCTCGCGGGCGGCGGGTCGGCTCCGGCGCAGCTCGCCCGGGGACGCGAGCGCATTCACGAGCTGTATCAAGAGATGCACAACACGCGGGTCAGGCGCCTGCTGCAGGTCGGGTTTGAGCGGGAGATGGCGGAACGGATCTCCAATCTCCACGGCGGCGCGGTCCCGAACTTCATGTGACGGGGCCGACGCCATGGGAACCGTCCACAAGCAGATCGGCCAGCACGGCGGCTTCGCCTGGGAAGGCGTTCCTGTCGAGCCCTATCGCGGCGGCGGCGCCAGCGAGGGGAGCTGCCGCACCGTGCTCATCGGCCCGAACGACGGCGCCCCGCATTTTGCGATTCGGTATTTTGAGATCCCGCCGAAGGGGCAGTCGTCGTTCGAGCAGCACGCGCACGATCACGGGATCGTCATCCTGCGCGGCCGCGCGCGGGTGCTCCTGGGGTCGGAGGTGGAGGAAGTCGCCTCGGGCGACGCGATCTACATCCCGCCGAACGAGCCGCACCAGTTCGAGACGATCGGGGACGAGCCGCTCGGCTTCCTCTGCGTGATTCCTTCGAAGGACCTGCTGGAGCGCCAAGCGCGCTCCGGCGCGGACGTCCCGCCGAAGTCCTGATCCGCGGCGCGCCCGGCCGCTACGGGCGCACGATCACTTTGAGCGCCGCGCCGCCCGAACGGACCAGCGCGTAGCCCCGCGCCGCTTCGCGCAGCGGGAGCCGGTGCGTAATGAGCGGTTCGACCGGAAGTCCCTCGGCGAGCAGACGCATCGCCTCTCGTGTGTCGGTCGGCCCGGCGGAGTACGACGGGACCAGCGTCGTTTCCCGGAAGAACAGGTCGTGCACCGGGAGCGGCCAGAGGACGCCGGGCGCGGTGGGCGCGAACAGCACGAGCGTGCCGCCCGGCGCGACCGCCCGGCGTCCGGCCTCCAGGGCCTCGATGCTGCCGGGACAGACGATGACGACGTCGGCCCCTCGCGCCGTCCGTGGCGCGCGCGACGCCCTCGTCCAGCGGGGTCGCCGAGGTGTCAATCGTCGCGTCCGCCAACCGGCCGCCGGCCGCGAGCCGCTCGGGCACCCGATCGGCGGCGAGCAGCTGACCCGGCCGGGCGAGCGCCCGCACCGCCAAGAGGTGCAGCAGCCCCATCACGCCGAGCCCGATGACGAGCACGCGGTCCCCGTCGCGCACGCGGGCGCGGCGCAGCGATTTCACGACGCACGCCAGCGGCTCGACGAACGTCGCGACGTCGTCGGACAGCGCGTCCGGCACCCGCATCGCGTCCTGCGCCACCGCCGGCGGTTGGACGATCGCGTACGTCGAGAGCCCGCCCGGGAGCAGACGCCGGGGCCGCCACACTGGACAGTGCACGAAGTCGCCGCGCGCGCAGAACCGGCAGGCCAGACAGGGCGCGTGATGATGGACGAAGACGCGGGTCCCCGGCACAAAGGGCACGCCGTCGGTGACCTCGATGACCTCGCCCACCGCCTCGTGCCCCAGCGGGACGGGCGCCTTTCGCTGCATGTACCAATCCATGATCTCGCCCGGGCAGAGGCCGCACGCGGTGACGCGGATCAGCATTTCGCCCGGTTCGAGCGGCGGCAGGGGGAAATCCTCGAGGCGCAGGTCGTCGGCGGCGTGGTACACCGCGGCGGCGGTCGTGGCCGGCCGCATCACACCCACTCGCCGCCGTCGGGCACGATCGCGTACTTCGCGCCGGCGCCGCGGTCCAGATCCTGGAACACCTCGCACGATCGCGTCCAGCGGCCGGACCGCGGTAATCAGGTCGCGCGGCCGGCACGCGCCGGAGGCGAGCAGGGCGAGCGCCGCGTGCACGTCTTCCGAGCAGTAGTGAAACGTCGCGACGAGATCGACCTCGCCGTAGTGGAGGCGCGTCGCATCGAAGGCGGCCGTCGTGCCGCCGGGTAGCCCTCCGAACAGCAGCACCTTTCCGCCGGATGCCGCCCACGCCGGCGCGGCGCTCCAGACCGCCTCCGACCCCGTGCACTCGATCACGACGTCGGGGCCGTCCGCCCACACCGCCCGCAGCGCCTCCCCCGGATCGCCGGCGCTCGCGTCGATCGCGTGCGCCGCGCCGGCGCGGACGGCCTGATTCCGCGCCGCGGTCCGGCGGCCCACGGCGGCGACCTCGAGACCCCGCCGGCGCGCCTCGAGCACATGGAGGAGCCCGATCGGTCCCAGCCCGACCACCGCGATGCGCGGACCCGGGAGCGGGCCGAGACGACGCCACGCGTGCACGACGCAGGCGAGCGGCTCCAGAAACGCCGCCTCGATGTAGGACAGCCCCGCCGGCTTCGCCACGAGATGCCGGCGCACGATGCGCGCCGGCAGCCGCAGCGCATCCCCATACGCCCCGACGGCCATCTCGCTGAACAGCGTCTCGCAGAGGTTCTCGCGCCCGAGGCGGCAGGGGCCGCACTCCCCGCACGGGGCCGTCGGCATGAACACGACGGCCTGCCCAATCTCGACGTGTCGCACGCCGGCGCCGACCGCGAGGACGTCGCCGGCTCCCTCGTGCCCGAACGGGCCGAACGGGACGCGCGGATGCCCGCGGCGATATGTTTTGAGGTCTGTCCCGTCCGTCAGCGCGGCGCGGATGCGCAGCACGACTTCGCCGTCGGCCGGGACCGGGAGGGGGGCATCGTCCAGCGAGAGCGCGTGGGGCGCACGGAGTACGGCCTGGCGGATGGTCCGAACCTGCGTCGGCGCGTCGCGGTGTGCCATGGTGGCGGGAACGAATTTCGCCGCGGCCCGCGGCAACTCCTCATCGACGGCGTGGCGTGTCATGCCTCACCACCACGCGGACGTCTCGGACCCGTACAGCTCCCGCAGCACCCGGCGGGTGATCGGGCGTCCCGTCTCGCGAAACGCGAGGAACCGCGTCAGCATCCGGGCGTAACGGCGGTCGGAGGTGTCGAGGCGCCGGTGCGGCATCCGGTAGAGCGCGCGCTCCACCTGCCAGACGTTGTGGTCGGCGAGCCGCCAGTCGCCCCGGACGAGGTCGTCGAGGTCGCCGAGCCCGTAGCCGACGATGCGCCCGGATCCGTCCACGTACGGATCGACGTAGCTCATCACGAGCGCGTGCACGCTCCCGAACACCGGCCGGCGTCCGTGGAGGCCGAGATCCCGCGAGCGCGCGACGGCCCCCCAGCGTCCGCGCCGTTGAAAGACGAACAGCTCGTGATCCAAGCCGTCCTGCGACTCGAGATCGACGATGAGGGGCGGGTCGCCGTACTGGCCGAGGATGGTGGCCGCCGCGAGCACCGCCTCGATGCAGTTTGCCGTGCCGTCCCGCACGACGCCGCGGAACGTCCTGAGCGTCCTGCCGCACGGCTCCCAATTGTACGGCAGGTCGTTGAGATACGTTTGGACCCGGCGCGGCGTCCGACGCGCGCGCAGGACCGCCCGCTCCCGCCGCGTGAAGCGCGCGAGCGGCAGCGCGCGCGTCTCGCGGCCGCGCGCCGGGCGGATCGGGCCGTCGGCCGCGGCGGGTCCCGCCGCGAGCGCTATCGCGAAGCCTCCACCCGCGACAGGAACGCGTCGAGGACCCGGCAGTACCGTTCGGGCTCTTCGAGGTGCGCGGTGTGCGAGCTCTCGTCGAACAGCACCCACTCGGATCCGCGGATGCCCCGATGCACCGTCTCGGCGATGGCGGGCGTCGCCTCATCGTACCGGCCGGACGTGACGAGCGTGGGCGTCTTGATCCACTCGAGGCGCTCGAGGATCGACCAGTTCCGCAGCGTCCCGGTGACGTGGAACTCGCTCGGCCCGTTCATCGTGTGGTAGACCTCTGGATCCGCCGCGAGCTGCGCAAACGTCCGGTTCAGGCAGTCCGGCCACGGGTCGAGGCGGCAGACGTGGCGCCGGTAGAACACGAGCATCGCTTCCTCGTAGGCCGGGTCCTGGGTCGTGCCGGCCGCCTCGTGCGCGAGCAGCGTGTCCTGGACGTCGCGCGGCAGGTCCTCCCGGAGCCGGTTCGCCTCCGCGACCCACTGCGGCATGCTCGCGGGCGAGCTCGCGACCGTGAGGCTCGCGACGCCGGCGGGCTCGGTCGTGGCGTACTCCATCGCCAGCATGCCGCCCCACGACTGTCCGAGGAGGTGCATGCGGTCCAACCCGAGCGCCTGGCGCACGGCGCCGACCTCCGCGACGAAGAGGCTCACCGCCCACAGCGACGGGCGGTGGGGTTTGTCGGACCGTCCGCAGCCGAGCTGATCGTAGAAGATGACGCGGCGGCCCGTCTCCGCCAGCGCGCCGAGGGGTTCGAGGTAGTCGTGCGCGGCGCCGGGGCCGCCGTGAAGCGCCAAGAGCGGCAGTTTTCCCGGGGCGTCGTGGGTCCCGACGATCTGGTACCAGACGCGGAAGCCTCGGAACGGGATGAAGCCTTCCTCCACGGCGGCGCGCTCGGGCATCGTCGTCTCCTCTGTCGTGGTGCGAACTGTTTCGACACGGCCGCGCGCATTTGCTTCCCGCCCGCGCCGCGGTCCCGCCCATCATATCGTACAGGCGGACACGGTTCGTCGGGGGAGCGGGCGGCGCCGGCACGTCCCGTCTGGAGTACAATGTCCGTGACGCTCGACGGCGCGCGCGGCGAGTTCGCGCGCAAGAATCGGATAGCGGGCTCCCTCCATCCACTCTAGGATGAGTGGCGGAGGTGAGTGGAGATGTTGATGCGCGTGGATGCAGGGCGAATGGGCGGGGCCGGCGCGGCGATCGGCGGGATCGAGGATCCCCGCTGGCGCGCGGTGCTCGCGCGTGACGCGGGGGCCGACGGGACGTTCGTGTTCGGGGTGCGCTCCACCGGCGTGTACTGCCGCCCGTCGTGCCCGGCCCGCCGTCCCGGGCGCGCACAGGTCGTGTTTTTCGCGGCGCCGTCGGCGGCCGAAGGCGCCGGGTTTCGCGCGTGCCGCCGGTGCCGGCCGAACGAGGACGGCGCCGCTCGGTCGCAGGTCCGACTCGTCGAGGCCGCGTGCCGGTACCTCGAAGCGCATGTCGACGGCGAGACGCGTCTCGGCACGCTCGCCGCGCACCTCGGACACACCCCGCACCACGTGCACCGCGTGTTTCGGCGGCTCGTGGGGATCAGTCCGCGCGAGTACGCCGACGCGTGCCGGCTCGATCTCGTCCGCGCGCGGCTGCGCGCGCAGGACGCGGTCGCGGCCGCGATGTACGACGCGGGCTTCGGCTCGAGCAGCCGGCTGTATGAACGCGCTCCGAAGCACCTCGGGATGACGCCCGCCGCCTACCGCCGCGGGGGCCGCGGCGCCCGGGTCGGCTACGTGACCGTGGCGACGCCGCTCGGACGTTTGCTCGTGGGCGCGACCGACCGCGGCGTGTGTGCCGTGAGCCTCGGCGAGAACGACGCCGCGCTCGAAGCCGCGCTCGCGGCCGAGTATCCGGCGGCGGACCGCCGCCGCGACCGCGCAGGGCTCGGCCCGTGGGTGTCGGCCATTGTGGAGCACCTGCGCGGCCGGCGCCCGCACCTGTCGCTGCCGCTCGATATCCAGGCCACCGCGTTTCAGCGCCGGGTGTGGGCGGCGCTGCAGTCGATTCCCTACGGCGAGACGCGCTCGTACGGCGACGTCGCGCGGGCGCTCGGCGCACCGTCGGCGACGCGCGCGGTGGCGCGCGCGTGCGCGACGAACCCGGTGGCGCTGGTGATCCCGTGCCATCGGGTGATTCGTGCCGACGGGGATCTCGGGGGATACCGGTGGGGTGTCGAGCGGAAGAGCGCGCTCCTGCGTCGGGAGCGGCGGCGCGTTCACGCACCGCGCGCAGTTCGCGCGGTGACACGCGCGCCGCGCTAGCGATCCGTGTTGAGCGCGGCAGCCAGGCGGGCTGCCGCGCGTCGAGGGCCTCCGGGCGCTACTGCGGCGCGAGATACTGCTCGAGAAACGCGAGCGTCCGCTGCCACGCGTCGTCGGCCGCGGCGCGATTGTCGGCCGACGCGAGATCCCGATCGAACCGATGCCCCGCGCCGAGATACAGCTGCATCGCGTACGGAGCGTGCACCGTGTCCAGGATGCCGGCAAGCCGCCGCGCCGCATCGACCGGGACGGTCCCGTCCGAGGTCCCATGCAGGATCAAGAGGGGGCTGCTGCCGCCGCTGAACACCTGTTGAAAGCGCTGCAGTTGCACGTCCGTGCCCGCGCCCGACAGCGCGCCGTAGTAGGAAATGCCCGCCTGGACCGCGCCGGCCGCCGCGAGCCACGCGGCGAAGTACCCGCCGTTTGAGAATCCGATCGCGGCGACCTTGCGGCCGGCAACCTGGGGCTGCTGCCGGAGCTGGGCGAGCGCGTCCACGAGGTCGGCATAGATGGACTGGGCGTCGAGCGTAAACGTGGTCCGCCGGTCCTGCGCTGAGATGCCGTACGCCGCCATGAACGCCGGGACCAGGCACACATATCCCGCCTGGGCGAGACGTTGTGCGTAGGCGAGATCGGCGGGTTCCAAGCCGCCGCTCGTGTGCAGGATCAACACGCCCGGATACGGTCCCGGGCCGTCGGGCGTGAAGAGGGTCGCTGTCATGTTGTGCCGGACGCCGACGGTCAGCGGCAGCGACGCCGCGCTGGCGCCGGAGATGAGGCATCCCATCAGCATCGCCGCGGCGCAGAGCGCCCAGCGGGCGCGTGCGCGAACTCCCCGCATCATCTCGTCGTCACGTCCCTCCGGCCCGGTGCGTGCTGCCCCGGGTTCCCTGGTCGTTATGCTCCTGACGCCCGGTGCTTAGACGCGGCTCGCGCGGTGGAGACGGCTCGGCATGCCTCTGTGGATGATCGAGCGTCGAGCGCGGCCCCCTCCGCGTGGCCGCGGCGGACCCGCGCATCGCGATGGACTCGCTCATCTGTCTAGCGTTGGCGCGCGCGGCCGATGCGGGTCAGCGCGACGCCCGCGACGACGCACGCCGCCCCGCACGCCTGCGTGAGCGTGAGGCGCTCGCCCAAGAGAAACCACGCCGCGGTCAGCGCCACCACGGGGTTCAGGTTCGTGAGGACGGCGGTTTGCGTCGCGCCGATCCGCCGGAGCGCGATCGTCCACAGGATGTAGCCCAGCGCGAGCGTGAGGGCCCCCGAGTAGATGACGGCCAGCCATGCGCCCCACCCGAGCTGCCACGACTGCGTGCGGAGGTCCGGGAGGGCGATCAGGATGAGCACGGTGGTGGCGAGGCCGAGGGTCACGGCCGAGAGCGACCACGGAGGGTAGCGTTCGGCCAGCGGCCGGCTCACGAGCGTGTAGACCATCCAGCACGCCGCCGATCCGAGCGTGAGCAGGTCTCCCCATGTCGCCGTCGGCGGGAGCGTGCCGGTGCCGGGCCGGCTGACGAGCGCGAGGCCGACGACCGACAGACCGACGCCGGCCCACGTCAACCGGGAGACGCGCTCGAGTCCCAGCGCCGCCGCCGCGACCGCCACCATCGCGGGGGAGAGGCCGTTGATGAGCGCGGAGTGGCCCGCGGTGGTGAGCGGCAGCCCATTGATGAACGTGACCTGCTGCAGGACGATGCCGACGCCTGCGACGACGGCGATCCGGCCCCAGTCGCGCGGGTCGATCTTGAGCGATTCGCGGCGCGCAAGCGCGCCGCCGAGCAGGATGAGGGCGCCGAGCGTCCACCGGAGCGCGTTGAACGTCTGGGGCGACGAGAATGAGGGCAATGCACCCTTGATGACCACATAGTTGAGCCCCCACACGACCGGTAGGGAGACGATGATGGTGAGGTCCATAAGCGTGGTACGCGGGCGGGGCAGCGCCATCACACAAGGATTCCACGCGGGTTGGGCGGAAAGCCTTCGCGCAAGAGCATCGGAGGAGGCGCGCATGCGGGCTGCCGTACTGTACGAAGCAGGCAAGCCGCTGGTCGTCGAAGACGTCGAACTCGGTGCGCCCCGCGTCGGCGAGGTGCTCGTCCGGATCGCGGCCACGGGGGTCTGTCACAGTGACCTGCACTACATCAAAGGCGATCTCTCGGGACCGCTCCCCATCGTCCTCGGCCACGAGGCGGCCGGAATCGTCGAGGGCCTCGGGCCGGGTGTCGACTCCGTCAAGGTGGGGGACCACGTGGTGCTGCTGTTCGCGCCCGCGTGCGGCCACTGCCGGTACTGCGCGAGCGGCCGGCCGCACCTGTGCGAGATGCGCTTTCGCGTCCGCGGCAAGATGCCGGACGGCACGTCGCGGCTGCGCGCGGGCGGCCGCGAACTCAATCATTTCACGTGCGTCTCCTCATGGGCGGAACAGGCCGTCGTGCCCGCGTCCGGCGTGCTGCCGATCGGCAGGGACGTGCCGTTCAGCATCGCGGCGCTCTTGGGATGCGCGGTCACGACCGGCGTCGGCGCGGTGGTGAACACGGCGCGCGTCCCGCCGGGAGCCACGGTCGCCGTATTTGGGCTCGGCGGCGTCGGCCTGAACGTCGTGCAGGGCGCGCGGATCGCAGGCGCGGTGACGATCATCGGCGTCGATGTCCTCGCGCACCGGCTCGAGGCGGCCCGGCGGTTTGGGGCGACGCACACCGTGAACGCAAAAGCCGACGATCCGGTGAAGGCGATTCGGGATCTGACCGGCGGCGGGGCGGACTATGCGTTTGAGGTGATCGGCCGCGCCGCCACGGTTCGCCAAGCGGTGGACTGCGTCGGCCGCGGCGGGGTCGCCGTCGCGGTCGGGCTGCCGCCGAGCCGGGAAGAACTGACGGTGCCCGGGCCGTCGTTTGTGCTCGACGAGAAAACGCTCCGCGCGTGCTTCTACGGTTCGTCGCGCCTGCGGTTCGACATCCCGCGGCTGCTCGCGCTGTACCATGCGGGGCGCCTCATGCTCGACGAGTTGGTGACCGCGGCGTTTCCGCTCGATCGCGTCAACGAGGCGGTCGCGGCCCTGGACCGCGGCGACGGCCTGCGGAGCATTTTGCAGATGGCGGCGAACTGATGCGCGCGCTGCGCCTCGGGCTTCTCGCGCTGCTGGTCCTGACGCTCGGGTGGATGCCCGCCGCCGCGGCGCCGCGTCCGCGGACCCCCGCGCCGAGCGCGGCGGTCGGCCCGACGGCTCCGCCGTCCACGGTCCTGGTCGAGGTCTCGACCGGGCAGGTGCTCGCGCAGAGCGACGCGCACCGGCGCGTGCCCCCGGCGAGCCTCGACAAGCTGATGACGTTCTACCTGACGCTCGAAGCGATTCGCGACCACCGGATTACGCTCGACACCTCGGTCACGGTCAGCGCCGAGGCGTGGCGCATCGGCCGCACCCCCGGCAGCAGCCGGATGTTTCTGAACGTCGGCGACGTGGTGACCGTCCGCCAGCTGCTGAGCGGGCTCACGGTGTCCTCGGGCAACGACGCCGCGGAAGCGCTCGCCGAAGCCGTCGGCGGATCCGGTCCGCAATTCGTCGACATGATGAACGCGGAGGCGGTGCGGCTCGGGCTGCACGACACCCACTATGTCACCCCGCACGGTCTGCCGTCTCCGGGCGAGTACACGAGCGCGTGGGACGTGGCGCTGCTCGCCCGGCACATCCTGCTCGAGTTCCCGACGGCGGTCGAGATCACGAGCGCGCACTACGAGACGTACGCGCGCATCGAGCAGGCGAACTGGAACAATCTGGTGTTTCGCGATGCGCGTGTCGACGGGCTCAAGACGGGCCATACCGACGAGGCCGGGTACCACATCGCGGCGACGGCCGTGGATCACGGGATGCGGTTGATCGCGGTGGTCCTCGGCGCGCCGACGTTGATGCGCCGCACCGAACTCGCGGAGGGATTGTTCGGCGAAGGGTTTTCGCAGTACGCGCTGATGCCGGTCCCGTGGCAGCAGGTCGTCCCCACGACCGTGGCCGTGTACGGCGGGTCCGCGCCGGACGTCTCGCTCGAGACCGCGGCGCCGGTCGCCGTCCTGCTCCACCGCCACGCCGGCGAGGCGCTGTCGATCGCGGAGTCGATCACCGCCAAGCCGTTCGCGCCCTTCGCGCGGGCCCAACCCGTGGGCATGCTGACGGTCGCGCTCAACGGGCATCCGCTGGTCGAGACGCCGTTGCTCGCCGCGGACCCGGTCGCGCGCGCCTCGGTGTTCGGCCGCGCGTGGGGCTACGTGCGGTATACGGCCGGCCAAATGTTTCACCGTGCGCCGACGGTGTTCCACGGCACCTACGCGCCCGCGGAATAGCCCGCCGCGCCGCAGGAGTGGCTGCGCGCCGCCGCGAACACGCGCACGAGCGGACGCGATGAGCGGCATGCCCGACGCGGACGCTCGGATCCGGACACGGAGGAACCTCGGCGCACCGGGCCCATCCCCGCGATCACGGTGATCACCGTAGCGCTGCTGTCGGTGCGGTATTGCCGACCTTTCCCGGGATTTTACTGTACAATGGTCGTGGCCCTGTCATCGACAGGGCGATCTGGAGGTGTCGTGTGGACAATGAGACTCATTCGATCGAAGCCACCAGCGCCGCGGCGCAGGACCGCCGCGCCTGGGCGGAGCCGTTGCTGGCCGGGGTGGTGGTTTCGCTGATCGCGGAAGCGAAGGACGCCGGCTGGAGCGGCCGGCTGGAATACGTCGTAGAGATGTGCGTCCAGGAGATGACGTCGACGCTCGGGATGACGCACGAGGAGATCGTGGAAGCCCTGCTCCGCTGGTCCGGCGAGCTCGGCGAAGAATTGACCCGCGAGGACGTGGAGAAGGCGATCGCGCCGTAGCGTCCCGCGATGCTCGCCGGGCCCCGCCCTCCGGCTGGAGCGGCGGGGCCGCGTGTTTGTTCCGGCTATGAGTGCCGGCTGGGCTGCGGCGCCGGACGGCCGGCGATGTGAAACACGCGTTCCGCGTTCTTCCAGTACACCTGGGTCAGGACATCGTCCGGCAGGTCGAGCCCGCGCAGCATCGGCGGGCCGTCGCTGTCCGGGTCCGGGATCGGCGACTCGCAGACCAGGTCGGTCTCCCAGAACATCTGGTGCACCCAGTACCGGACGGTGTAGCGTACCGGGTCGGAGTCTTTCAGCACGACCTGGTCGGTGCCGAAGCAGATCCGGTCCGCCCACCGGCGAAAGAACTCCCGCGCTCCCTCCTGCTGCTTCCCGAGTTCGCGCACGATCCACTTTGTGGCGCTCGTGTCGAGATGGAGGTTCGGGTACCGGGTGAGCAGGTCGGACAGGTGGTCCAGGTGTTCAGGATCGCCGCCCATGTGCGCGGCGAGGAAGGGGACGGTCGGGAACGCGCGCAGACGCTTCTCGAGCATTGGATACTGGTCGAGCTTGGTGCCGTATTTCTTGGGGTCGTACTTGCGCTCGAACCACAGGTCCGGATCGCTGACGTGCACCAGGATCCCCAACCGGTGCGCGGCGATCGCCTCGAACACCGGGTCCAGCCGCGGGTCGTCAAACAGGAAGTCCATGCGGTCTCGAATGCGCGGCGCGAACCAGAACTTGATGATCGGCACGCCGGCCGCCGCCGCCTCCCCGATCATCTTGAGCGTGCGCACTTCGTACGGCTCCTTGGTCTCGGGCTCCCGAAACGCGCGCGAGGCGATCACGATCTCGTTTGGGAAGCGGGCCTGGAGCTTGAGACCCATGTCCAGCGGCGTGATGGCGACGATGCGGCTGACGTGGTACATCCGCGCGGCGTCCACGAGCTCGTGATCGCGCGACGGTTCAGTCATGTGCGTGTGCATGTCGACGATCGGCCCCGCGACCTTGTGCGGCGGGGGCGTCATAAACCCCGCGGCGCGGGCTTCCTCGAGCGGCTGTCCGTGCATCGGTGTGCTCCTTCACGTCGGGCGTGGGTCCGCCTGGAACTCTAGTCCCTCATGTAGGGAACGTCCGAGAGGTGGCGCGGGCTTCCCCCGGGAGGAGTTTCGTCCCGGGGGGCGGAACACCCTCGCGCCTGCGCGCGCGGACCTGGACGCGTCATGCCCGCGCGGGGCGGGAGATCGCCCGATCGAGGAGGCCCCGATGAGCCCCGCGCCCGACACCGCCCGCACGCGCATGATCCGCGACACGAACCCGGCCGACACGTCCGACGTCCTGGCCGAGGTGGCGCCGCACACGGTCGCGGACGTGACCCGCGCGATCGCGCGCGCGAAGCGGGCGTATCCGGGCTGGCGGGCCACGCCGCCGCCCGAGCGGGGCCGCGTGCTGGCGCGCGCCGCCGAGATCGCGCGGTCCCGGCTCGATGAGCTCGCGCGGCTGCTCACGCGCGAAGAAGGCAAGGTGCTCGGCGAGGCCCGGGGCGAGGTGCTGAAAGGCATCAACCTGCTCGAGTGGTATTCGGGCGAGGGGTTTCGCCTCGGGGGCAAGACGCGGCCGTCCGAGATGCCGACCACGCTCTTGTGGACGATGCGGCAGCCGCTCGGCGTCGTCGCGATCATCACGCCGTGGAATTTTCCCTGGGCGGAGCCGGCGTGGAAGGTCGCGCCGGCGCTGGTGGCCGGGAACGCGGTGCTGCTCAAGCCCGCGTCGCTGACGCCGCTGGTCGCCGAACGGTACGTGGAAATCCTCGCCGAAGCCGGCCTGCCGGACGGCGTGCTCACGCTCGTGGTCGGATCCGGCGGCGAGGTGGGGGACGCGCTCGTCACCGATCCGGAGATCCGCGCCGTCTCGTTCACGGGCTCGTGCGAGATCGGGGGCAGCGTGTACGCGCGCGCCGCCGGCCGGCTCGCCAAAGTGACGTGCGAGATGGGCGGGAAGAACGCGGTCGTGGTGATGCCCGACGCGGATCTCGAGCTCGCCGCCGCGGGGATCGTCCAGGGCGCATTCGGCAGCACCGGGCAGCGGTGCACCGCCACGAGCCTCGGGGTCGTGCATCGGGACGTGTCCCGGAAGCTGCGCGATCTCGTCGTGGACCGCGCCCGCGCGCTCGTGGTGGGGAACGGCCTGGAGGACGGCGTCCACATGGGCCCGCTCGTGGACGCCCAGCAGCTGGCGACGGTGCTGACCTACATTGAGGCGGGCACGCGCGAGGGCGCGCAGCTCGTGACCGGGGGCCGGCGACTCCAGGACGGCGCCTGTGCGCGCGGCTTCTTCGTCGAGCCGACCGTGTTCGCCGGCGTACGGCCTGACCAGCGGATCGCACAGGACGAGATTTTCGGCCCTGTCCTGTCGCTGATCGACGTCACGTCGCTCGACGAGGCGCTCGCGGTGACAAATGGCCTGCGCTACGGCCTGACCTCATCGATCTACGCCAGCGACGCGAATACGATCATGCGGTTCGTGGACGGGGTCGAGGCGGGCATGGTGCACGTGAACTCGCCGACGGTGGGCGGCGAGGCGCAGATCCCGTTCGGCGGCATTAAGTGGAGCGGGGTCGGCGGCCGCGAGATGGCCGAAGAGGGCCTCGAGTTCTTCACCGAACTGAAGAGCGTGTTCTTCGATTACACCGGCCGCGCGCGCGAGACCAACGTCTACTGACGCGGGGCGCCGGTCCGCACGGGCGCCCTGCCCCGGAAACGGCGAGCTGTGCCGTGGATGAGCTGGAGCGCGCCGCCGGCCGCCGCCGTCGAGGCGGTCGATGCCGAGCTACGCGTGGACCTCGCCCGCCGCCTCGTGCAGACTCCGAGCGTCGTGCGCGCCGGAGATCCCGCGGGCAACGAGGCCGCAGCGGCCGCGCTGGTCGCCGCCGAGCTCGACGCGCTCGGCCTCCTGGTTCGGATTGAGGACATCGCGCCCGGCCGGCCCAACGTGATCGCGGACTGGGGGGCGGGCGGCGCCCGTTGCTGATCCTTGAGGGCCACACCGACGTCGTGACCGAGGGCAACGTGTCGGAGTGGTCGCTGCCGCCGTTCGGCGGCGTCGTCCGCGACGGGCGCCTCTACGGGCGCGGCGCCGCGGATATGAAGGGCGGCATCGCGGCCGCGGTCGCCGCGGTGCGCGCGATCCGGGACGCCGGGGTGCGCCTGGCGGGACGCGTCCGCCTCGCGATCGTCTCGGATGAAGAAGGGATGATGCTCGGCATCAAGACGTTCGTCCGGAACGGCTGGGCCGAGGGCGCCGTCGGCGCGATTATCTGCGAGCCCGAGGCGAACGCGCCGTGCCTCGTGCAGAAGGGCGCCGTGCGGGCGCTCGGGCGGTTCCGCGGCCGGATGGCGCACGGGGCGATGCCGAAGACCGGCGTGAACCCGATCCCCGCCGCCGCGGCGTTCGTGCGCCGCGCCGCGGTGCTCGAGCGGGACTACGCGTCGCGCCACGGGCGGCATCCGCTGCTCGGCCGAGCCGAGCGTGACACCGACGGTCTGCCAAGCCGGCGAGATCGGCCAGCTCAACGTCGTTCCCGCCGAGGCGCTCGTCGCGCTCGACGCGCGCACGATTCCGGGACAGGCGCACGCCGAGCTGGTGCGCGATTTGGAGCGGGCGGCGGCCGACGCGGCCGCGGAGACATCCGGGTGCCGCGGCGACCTCGAGGTGATCGAGGAGCGCCCGTGGACGGAAACGTCCCCGGACGCCCTCGTCGTACGGGCGGTGGAGCGTGCGTGCCGGCGCGTGCAGGGACGCGAGCCGGAACGGCGCGGCGTTCCCGGGGCCACGGACGGGACCTTTCTCCACGCATGGGCCGGCGTGCCGATCGTGACGATCGGCCCGGGAGACGTCGCGATCCCGCATCAGGTGGATGAGTTCGTGCGCCTGGACGAGCTGGTGGAGGCGTCCAGGATCTTCGCGGCCGCCGTGTGCTACGGTCTCGACGGCCGCCGATGATGCGCGCGGCGCGCTGAGCGTCGAGATGCGCGGGGACGATCTCGGAACGTCCGCGGAACGTCACGCGGTGGCGGCGGGGCCAGCGTGCGTCGCGTCGCGCCTCGGGTGCGGTCCGAAAGGAATTCGTTCCGGGCGCACGAAGAAGCCCGAGAGGGCCGTTGTGCGCGACGCGGGCGACGGCCGCCGGGCTGACGGGAGGCCGCGATGCTTCACCTCGACACCGGCAACACGGGCTTCATGATTTTGTGCTCCAGCCTGGTGATGTTGATGACCCCGGGCCTCGCCTTCTTCTACGGCGGCCTCGTGGGACGCAAGAATGTCCTCGCGATCATGATTCAGAGCTTCATGTCGATGGGCTGGACGACGGTGCTGTGGTGGGTGTGCGGATTTTCGATGTGCTTCAGCGGGGACCTCAAGTCTGGGACCGACCTCGGCGGGATCATCGGAAACTTCAACTGGGCGTTCCTCCGCGGCATCACCCCGACGACGCCCTCGCCGTCGAACGACACGATCCCGCTCGTGGTCTTCTGCGCGTACCAAATGATGTTCGCGATCATCACGCCCGCGCTCATTACTGGCGCGTTTACGAATCGGGTGACGTTCAAGGCGTACTGGCTGTTCTTGACCGTCTGGCTGTTGTTCGTCTACTTCCCGTTCGTCCACATGGTGTGGGGCGGCGGCGTGCTCTCCACCTGGGGCGTGAAGGACTTCGCGGGCGGCATCGTCGTCCATAACATCGCGGGCATGGCGGCGCTGGCGTCGGTGATCTACGTGGGCCGGCGCCGCGTGGCGGAGCAGGGCCTCCACAGCATTCCCCTGGTGGCGCTTGGGACGGGACTCCTATGGTTCGGCTGGTACGGGTTCAACGCGGGCAGCGAGTTCCGGGTGGACTCCGTGACCGCCGTGGCCTTTCTCAACACCGATCTGGCCGCATCGTTCGCCGCGGTCGCGTGGCTGATCGTGGACTGGTTCATCACGCGAAAGCCTCACTTCATCGGCCTGCTGACCGGGGCCGTCGCGGGTCTGGCGACGATTACTCCGGCCGCGGGGTATGTCTCGCCGGCGACGGCGTGCCTGATCGGACTGATCTCCGGTGTTGTCTGCTACTACGCCGTCGCGTTGAAGAACCATCTCCACTGGGACGACGCCCTGGATGTGTGGGGCGTGCACGGCGTCGGCGGATTCATCGGGATCGTGATGCTCGGCGTGTTTGCCTCGACGCTCTGGAACCCGGGGTCGTCGGGCGGCGTGGATGGATTGCTGCGGGGCGGCACCCACTTCTTCCTCGTGCAGCTCGCCGCGGTGTCGATCGCCACGGTGTGGGCCTTCGCGTTCACGCTCGGCATGCTCTGGCTGATCGATCGCGTCACGCCCGTGAAAGTGCCGGAAGTGACCGAAGCGGTCGGTCTGGACGAGGGGTTGCACGGCGAGCACGCATACGCGCTCGGCGGCTGATTTCCAAGCGCGACGCGTGCCGGGCGAGCGGTGCCGGTCCTTGCCTGGATCGTACGCTGGGGTGCTACGCGCCGATCTCGGCCGTTCGCCTCGTTCCCGAAGGCGCGCCTGAGCGCCACGTGTACCGGCCGCATCACCGGCACACCCACGACCAGCAGGATCACCTCGCTTGCGAGGATGGGGAGCACGAGCGCGCGAAATGATGCGGCCAGGATGACGTGCAGCATCGTCGACACCGCGAGGGCCGTGATCACCGCGTACACCACCGCGCCCAGGTACGCATTGATCCGGCCGAGCCGCCAGCACGCCCACGCGCCGACGAGGTTGGCAAACGGCATCCAGGCGAGCTCCCAGGGCCCCGCGAATGGGCTGAAGAGGTTCCCGAGAAAATTGCCCAGCACGAACGCGGGAATAAGCTGGGGCTCCCAGATGACAAGCGGTTTGAGGATCTCCGCAAACCTGAACTGCACCGGTCCGTACGACGCCGGGGCGAGATAGATCGTCAGCGCGGCATAGGCCGCCGCGACCACCGCGATCTCCGCAATCCTGCCCGCGGCTCCCTTCACGATGTCGCTCCTGGCCAGCGCACGTGGACCACCGTATGCACTCCCCCCCGGATCCGGTAGTCTAGCTCGAGCTCCATCCAACGCGGCGAGGACACCCGCACCAGGTCCTCGAGGATTCTGTTCGCGGCGTGCTCTTGGAAGATGCCCACGTTGCGGTATGTCAGGAGATAGAACTTCACCGATCGGAGCTCCAACAGGTGTTCGCCTGGGAGGTAGCGGATCCGGAGGGTGCCGAAATCCGGCAGTCCGGACCAGGGACAGACGGCCGTAAACTCGTCGGTGGACACGTCGACGGTCGCCGGAGACCCGGGATACTCGTACTTGAGCGTCTCGAGCAGATCGGGGCGCACGGTCGACGGGTCCAGGACCGGAAGGTCGGGCCCGCCCGACTTTGGAGCCTCTCCCTCGGAAATGACAGGTTTACGAAGCGTTTCCAGGGTGCGGACCCTCCTGAAATTGAACCTCTGCCGATCCTGTGGTAAAATACTACCACAGTCTATCAGTTCGCGTCCTTTGACGGCGGGAGGGCGAGAGCGGCTCTCCCGTTCCCTGTGTGCCCGCGGGCTTTGACCTCTTCTGTCTGTGGGCACACCGACGCAGACCCTCACGAGGGGCGTGTGACAGCGATGGCATTGGAATCCCGCACGACAAGCTTTTCCGGCCTGGTTGACGCCAGAATTCAGCGCGCGCTCCAGGAGCTCGGCTGGGCGTCGCCTACCCCGATCGAGGCGCAGGTGATCCCGAGCCTGACGATCGGACGGGACCTGGTCGGTCAGACGGACCCGGGCTCACGGACCACCGCGGCGTTCGGTATCCCCATGCTGCAGCGGCTGGACCCCCGGAGCAAGGCCGTCCAGGGGCTCGTGCTCACGCCGACCCGCGACCAGGCGCGGCGGGTGGTGGCGGACCTGACCAAATTGGGAGCCCACACGCGGCTCCGGATCATCGCGGTGTACGCGGGAGAGCCGATCGCCCGCCAGATGGCTCGCCTTCGGGAGAAGCCCCATATCGTGGTCGGCACCCCGGCGAGAGTGCTGGAGCACCTCGGCAAGGGCACCCTGACACTGCGCAGCGTGCACATGCTGGTTCTGGACGACGCCGATCGCATGCTGAAGATGGGACTCAGGCCCGAAGTTGAGCAAATCCTCGTGCGGACGCCGTCGACCCGCCAGACGGCGCTGTTTTCCGCCGGTCTGCCGGATCCGATCCGCGCCATGATTGGACGCTATCTCCGCAACCCGATTTGGGTGACGCCGGAACCCGGGACAGAGATGTTTCAGGCGGCGCCGCGCCGCGCGCAGCGCACGGCGGCGTCCTAACCCGGCGTTGCGGACGGGCGCGGCCGCCCGTATACTTAATTCGTGCAAACCAGAGCAGGGCGGGGGGGTCGCCGATGATCGAGAACGATCGGTTCGGCTTTTGGCGCTTTGCTCGTCACCCGTTCTTCGTGGAAGTCAACCGCTGGCTCGTGGAGCGTGTGGCCTCGCTCGGGTCCAGCATCGTGGACCTGGCGTGCGGCCCGGGCGCCATCACCGAACTGATCCTGGCGAACGTGCGCGAGCGCGGTCAGCTGCTGATCTACGCGGTTGATCCCTCACTCGCGGAGCTCGACCGTGCGCGCCGGCGGATCACCTCGAACGTGGTGCGGTTCGTGCAGGGCGGGGCCGAGAACCTCAGTCGTCTCGTGCCCCAGGTGGACGTCGTGATCTTCTGCAACGCGATCCACCTCGTCCAGGATAAGAGCCGCGCGCTCACCGAGATCCGAAAGGTCCTCGGCCCGGGGGGCACGCTCGCGTTCAACACGACGTACTTCAAGGGCTGCTACGTGCCCGGCACGGAGCGGTTTTGGCGGTATTGGTCGCTGCGCGCGGCGCAGTACCTGCGCGACCGGGGGGTCGCCGTCGCGCGGGAGCACAAGACGCAGGCGATGGAGTGGTTCACGCCGGAGCAGTACGCGGCGATCGCCGAGGAGGCGGGGTTTGTCGGCGCCTCCTGGCAGCTGCAGGAGACGACCTTGTCGACCGAAGCGCTCGAGGACATCGGACAGTTTTCGATGTTCATCGAGGGCGCGCTGCCGGGCGTGCCCCTCGAGATCGGCGCGGAGGCACTGCGCGAGTCCGTGCGGGTCGCGATGAACGACGTGCACATGACGGGCGGGGTGCCTCGGTACTGGCTGCAGTTCATTACGCACGCCCCCGCCTGAGTATCGGCGCCGGGCGCACCGACGCCGCGGCGGCGTCGGTGCCGCAGGGACGGAGTGCACGTACCAACATGAGGGATGGCCTGCGCCTGACGGCGCGGGCCGTTTCTTCTGAAGGAGGACGACCGGATGGGTGGATACCTGCGTCATCTTGAATGCACGGCCTGCGGTGCCGTCTATTCCGCGGGCGAGCTCCATACCGTGTGTCCCGCGTGCGGGAAGGTGCTGTACCCGCGCTACGACCTGGAGCGCGCCAAGGCGGAGGTCAGCCGCGAGACAATCGCCGGCCGGGCGCCGACGATGTGGCGGTACCGGGAGCTGATGCCGGTCAACGACCCCGCCAACATCGTGACGCTCGGCGAGGGGATGACCCCGCTCCTGCCGCTGCCCCGCGCCGCGAAGGCGCTCGGACTGCGCGATGTGCTCGTCAAGGACGAGGGGCTGAATCCGACCGGGTCGTTCAAGGCCCGGGGGCTTTCGGCCGCGGTCAGCAAGGCCAAAGAGCTGGGCGCCCGCGCGGCCGCGCTCCCGTCCGCCGGAAACGCGGCGTCGGCCGCCGCGGCGTACTGCGCGCGCGCGGGCATGGATTGCTATATCGTGATGCCGGTCGACGCGCCGCACGCGAACCAGGTGGAGTGCTACGAATACGGGGCGCACACCTACCTGATTCACGGTCTGATCAACGACGCCGGCAAGGTGATCCGCGAGGGCAGCGCGGCGCAGGGTTGGTTTGACATGTCGACGCTCAAGGAGCCGTATCGTGTCGAGGGCAAAAAGACGCTCGGGTACGAGATCGCCGAGCAGTTGGGATGGACGCTCCCCGACGTGATCATCTATCCGACGGGCGGCGGCACCGGGCTCGTCGGCATGTGGAAGGCGTTCGACGAGATGGAGGCCCTCGGGTGGATCGGCTCCCGCCGGCCGCGCATGGTGATCGTGCAGGCCGCGGGGTGCGCGCCGATGGTGCGCGCGTTCCAGGCCGGGCAGCACAGCGCCGAGCCGTGGCAGAACGCCGAGACGGTCGCGGCGGGCCTGCGGGTGCCGGTTGCGATCGGGGATTATCTCATTCTGCAGGCGGTGCGCGACAGCGGCGGCGAGGCGTACGCCGTGGCCGACGAGGTGATTCTTGACGACATGCGCGAGCTCGCGCATTCGGACGGGCTGTTTGCCTGTCCGGAGGGCGCGGCGACGTACAGCGCGCTCAAGGCGATGGTGCGGGAGCATAAGGTCGCCCCGGACGACCGCGTCGTCCTGTTCAATACCGGGTCCGCGCTGAAGTACGTGGACCTGCTTCATCCCGTGCTGCCCGTCGTGGACGCCGCACACCCGATCGCGGCCGCCCGGAGCCGGTGACCCGCCGCCCCGCGCGCGCACGCCGCCCCGGCGGCGCACGGCGCCTCGAGGACGCGCGCCGCGCCGCCGCGTCGCTCGTCCTCCTGCGGGACGTGCTCGCGGATGAGATCGGCCGCGCGTGGCTCGAGGCGCTGGACAGTCTTGGGGCCGCGCCGCCCGACCCGGGTCGCGTGGCGGCGGCGTACGGGACGCTCTTCTCGCGTCTCGCGCGTGAGGCCGAGTTGTCGCCCGGCCCGCTCGTCGGCGACGCGTGGCAGCATCATCTCCTGTCTCGCCTGCTCGACGTCGAGACGCCGTTCAGCCTGAAAGCGGAGCGGGCGGGATGGGGCGCGGCTGGTGCGGCGCTCGTCGCGCAGGCGCGCGCGGACCTCGCGGCACTCGAGCGCTGCCACCGCGCGGGCGGCGCCGTCCTCACCGAGGCCGCCGCGTCCGTCGTGCCCGTGTCGACGGCGTCCTGGGAGGAGTTCCGTCCGCTCGGCGCGCCGCACCGGGAGTCGCCGCGCCTCGCGATCATGCGGCGGTTCCACCGCGCGCGGGACTGGGGCGCGCTGGCGGAGCCCCTTGCGCGGCACTTCGCGGAGCATGGCGTCGGGCTGTTCGGCCGGTTCCACGCGTTTCGCTGGGTGCGCGCCAATGGGCGCGGCGCGCTCGAAGGCGTGGATGCGCCGGACCCCATCGCGCTCGCCGATCTCGTCGGCTACGAACTCGAACGCGAGCCGGTGATCGAGAACACCCGTCAGTTCGTCGCTGGCGGCCCCGCGAACCACGTGCTCCTGTACGGCGACCGGGGCACGGGGAAGTCCTCGACCGTCAAGGCGCTGCTCAACGAGTTCGGCGGCCGCGGTCTGCGCATGATCGAGGTCGCCAAGGACGATCTCGGCGACTATCCGGCGATCGTGGCGCTGCTGCGGGACCGGCGCGAGCGGTTTGTCCTGTTCGTGGACGATCTGTCGTTCGAGGAGCACGAGACACAGTACAAGGTGCTCAAGGCGGCGCTCGAGGGCACCCTCGAGGCCCGTCCCGACAACGTGGTGCTGTACGCGACGAGCAACCGCCGGCACCTCGTGGTGGAGCGGTTCGCGGACCGCCGGCGGGCGTCCGCGGACGATGACGTCCATCCCGAGGACACGGCACAGGAGAAGCTCTCGCTCGCCGACCGCTTCGGGGTGCACGCCCCGTTCTTGGTGCCCGACCAGGATCGGTATCTGTCGATCGTCGCGGGCCTCGCAGCGCGCTACGGCCTGCGTCTCGAGGATGCGGACCTGCGCCGGCGCGCGCTCGTCTGGTGCCAGTGGCACAACGGGCTGTCGTGCCGGACCGCGCGCCAGTTCATCGATGCGCTGCGCGGGGAGGCGGTCCTCCGCGCCCGCGGCAACGGCGGGCGCTAGCGCACACGCGAGACGCACCCTGCGTTCGCAGGGTGCGTCTCCGTCACCGCGTACGAGCTCATCGATCAGCCGCCGCGCGATCGGACCGCGGCCGCGGTGGAGCCGAGCCTGCGCTGTCTATCGCTTGATCTTCGAGATCTTCGCCCCCTGCAGCGACACGTCGACCATCAGGCCCTTCTGGCCCACGACGAACGCGACGATCGGCTGGTTGATCTGCATCGTGCTGAGATCGCTGCCGACCCCGACGTTCACCATGGTGATCGCGCCGCTGACGCCGACCTGCCACCCGGCGGACTGTTCGAACGACTTCAGTGCCCCCGCATCGCGGAAGCAGATGATGACGTCCTTCGACTGGGCGCCGAACGAGAGCCCGAACGACCCGCCCGCGATGCTGTAATATGCGATGTTCCGGTTTTGGACGCGCAGCACGCCCTCGCCGTACTGCGCCCCGTAGACGAAGGCGGCCTTGATGACATCCGGGAGGACGAGCACGCCCTTGGACGTGGCGAGAAACTTCGCGCCGCCCTTCAACTGCTGGTCGAACCGGGCCACCGCGGCGTTCGCGTCCGCGTTGATCTGCTGGGCCGTCTTGGCTTCGGATATTTCAGGCAGCACGAGACCGCCGAGCAGGATCAGGCACGCCGCGATCATCACAGTTCCCTTCCACCGCCGGGCACGTATCATGACCAACCTCCCCTTTGATCCAGCACTCACCCCGGTGCCGCGACCGTTCGCCGCGCCAGCCCGGGCGGTCGTTCCAATGCTTGCACCCGCTGTGTTGCGATGGCGCGCGGGATATCACGTACCAAAAGACTTCCCCACTCGAGGCCGACTACCTGCCGCCGCGATCGACGGACCGCGTGCGAACCCGTCAGGCGCCGCCTGCGCCCTCAGTCATTGCCCGTGGACGTGCCGGATGGCGGATGATCGCGCTCGGCGGCGCCAACCCACCGCTCGAGGAGCTGCACCAGGGCCGTGTGATCGGCGTCGCCCATGCCCTCGCGGACGGCGATCCGCCATGCCTGCCGCACCACCGAGCCGAGCAGCATCGGCGCGTGGAGGTCATCGGCGACGTCCATGCAGATGTCGAGGTCTTTCAGGTACTGGGCGACCGTAAAGCCGGCCGTGAACTGCCGCGGCAGCACGTAGCGCGGGTACTTGACCTCCGTCGTGTAGCTCCGGCCGGTGGAATGGTTGACGGCCTCGAGGAGGCGCTCCGGCGCGAGTCCGGCTTTGACCCCGAGGGCCACGGCTTCCGCGGCGCTCCACACCGTCGTCGCGGACAGCAGGTTATTGATCGTTTTCGCGGTGTCGCCGTCGCCCGGGGCGTCGCCGACATGGACGATCTGGTTCCCGACGCACTCGAGCATCGGCCGGCACGCCTCGAGGAGCGCGCCCGGGCCGCCCACCATGATGCAGAGGGTCCCGTCCACAGCCCCGCGTACTCCGCCCGACACCGGCGCGTCGAGGACCGCGACTCCGCCGCGGCCCAAGTCGGCCGCCACGCGGCGCGTCACGCGTGGGGACGATGACGTCATCTCGATCAGCCGCTGGCCGGCCCGCAACGCTCCGGCGAGGCCCCCATCGCCGTACACCAGCCGCTCGACCGCGGGACCGTCCGGCAGGATCGTGATGACGACGTCGGACCGTCGCGCCGCGTCCGCCGGCCCGTCCGCCGCCGCCGCGCCATCGCGCGCCGCGTCCGCGACCGCCTCAGGCCGGACGTCGGAGGCCGTGACCGCGTACCCCGCGGCGAGCAGCCGGCGCGCCATCGGCGCGCCCATTCTTCCCAAGCCGATGAAGCCGATCCGCGCGCGGTCCATAGACGCTCCCCTCACGGCACCGTCCCGCATCCGGTGCGCGGGCGGCCGCTCGGCCCGGTCTTCTGGTACGGAGGGGCCGGCCCCTACCGGGGGGACCCGCGCGACGCCTGCGCATGAGATCCCGCGCGCGGCGGAGAAGACGCCCCGGCGCGAGTTGAGCGGGCGGCGCACGACACGGCACGCCCCCGGGGACAACCGGGCCGACTCGCACGGGAGAGGTGACCCATGGTCGTGCCAGTTCGATTCCAGCGCGGCGAGTCGGCACGCGGGCGCGGCGTCGCGTGCGCCCGGACGTGAGCGGCCGGATGCTGCCGCTCGACGATCTGACGGTGGTCGATCTGACGCGGGCGCTCGCGGGTCCGTACTGCACGATGATGCTCGCGGATCTTGGCGCGCGGGTGCTCAAGATCGAGACGCCCGACGGCGGGGACGATACCCGCGGTTGGGGGCCGCCGTTCATCCGCGGCGAGAGCGCGTACTTCATGAGCATCAACCGCAACAAATCCAGCGTCACGCTCAACCTCCGCGATGCCCGGGCGCGCGACGTCCTGTGGCGCCTCCTCGGGCGCGCGGACGTGCTCGTCGAGAACTTCCGCCCCGGCGCCATGGACCGCCTCGGGTTTGGATACGAGGCGGTGCACGCCGCGCTGCCCCGGCTCGTGTACTGCTCGATCTCCGGATTCGGCCAGACCGGGCCGTACCGCGAGCGCGCGGCGTACGACCTGATCGTCCAAGGCATGGGCGGTCTGATGGGCATCACGGGCGAGCCGGACGGCGCGCCGATGCGCGTTGGCGTCGCCGTCGGCGACATCTGCGCCGGGATGTTCGCGGCGTACGCGGTCCTGGCCGCACTGCGCGCGCGCGACCGCACCGGGCGCGGCCAGTGGGTGGATGCGTCCATGCTCGACGGTCAGGTGGCGTGGATGACGTACATGGCCGCGAACTACTTCGCCACCGGCGGCGACCCGGAGCGGGTCGGGTCGGCGCACACGAATCTCGTGCCGTACCAGCCGTTTCGGACCCGCGACGGGTTCGTGAACGTCGCCGTCGGCAGCGAGGGATCTGTGGCAGCGGTTCTGCGGCGCGCTCGAGGTGCCGCTCACCGACGACCCGCGCTTCGCGACGAACGCCGATCGCGTCGCGCGCCGGCGCGAGCTCCTTGATCTGCTGGAGCCGATCTTCGCGGCGCGCACGACCGCCGAGTGGGTGTCGCGGCTGCTTGAGCATGGCGTGCCCGCGGGCCCGATCGCCCGGATGCACGAGGTCATGGACGACCCGCAGGTGGTCGCCCGCGGCATGGTCGTCGACGTCGAGCATCCACGCGCCGGGAGGATCCGCGTGAACGGCGTACCGGTCAAGCTGTCCGATACCCCCGGGGGCGTGCGGACGCCGCCTCCGGTGCTCGGGGAGCACACGGACGCGGTGCTGCAGGAGCTCGGGCTGGGGCCGGACGAGGTGGCGGCGCTGCGGCGGGACGGCGCGATCTAACGGGACCGCGCGCTGGCCAGGAGGCGAATCGGCGCGTCGAGAACATACCCGCCACGACGCCGCGGCGGGCCAGCCGTTGAGGGCGGCATCACGCGGACATCGGTGATGGGGCGGGAGGCCGGATGAGACCACGACTGCTCATCATGCTGGTGATCGGCGCACTCAGCCTGACGTCGGGCGTGCCCGCGAGCCTCGCCGCGGACATCGCCTGCGACGCCACGGGCTGCATCTCGATCAGCAAGCTCTCGCAGAACATCACCGCCAAGCTGCACAATCAAGTGGTCGGCTTTGTGTCGGTCGTCGGCGACCTGCCCACGGTCTTTCAAGGGCAGGCACGGACGGCGGCGGATCCTCCGCGGACCGCGATGCTACCCGATCTGCCGACGAATGTCGCCAGCGTCACGAAGCTGATCACGACGATCGCCGTGCTGAAGTCGATGGCGAAGCACGGGCTGACGCTCGACAGCAAGATCTCGCCCTACCTGTACCGCGACTGGAAGCAGGGGCCGCTCGTCGACACGATCACGTTTCGCGAGCTCCTGAGCCACGCAGCGGGCTTCCGCGAGAACTGCAACGGCAGCAACACCACCTACGCGGTGATCAAGCAGCAGATCGCCGACGGCGTGAAGCGAAGCGACATGGTGGACCAGAACGGCAATCCGATCCACTCGTACAACAACTGCAACTTCGCGATCTTCCGCGAGCTGCTGCCGCAGATGGAGCACGCGCCCATCGCGACCCAGCCGGAGTCGCTGCGCGCGGCACAGAGCGCCTCGTTCTACATCGGCTGGGTCAACGAAACCGTGTTCCAGCCCGCGGCGGTGCTGCCCCGTACCTGCCGGCCGCCGAAGGGACCGAACGACATCAACGGCTATCCGTATCCGGCCATCCTCTCGTACCCGCTTCCTCCGGGGACGGCCCATGGGACCGATTGGGGCGACTGGACGCTCGCGTGCGGCGGCGGCGGATGGGCGCTCAGCGCGGGTGACCTCTACAAGGTGATCAACGGGATCGCCAATGGGAACCTCTTGACCAAGGCCGAGAAGGACGAGATGACCGCGTCGGCGCCGAACTGCATCGGCTGGGATTGTTCGGTCCGGAGCGACTGTCCGGATCCGTCGCTGTGCAAGAACGGAGACCTCGTGAACGGCAACGTGTCCGTGTGGACCTATGCGGGGATCTTCAAATGCACGGTGCCCGTGGTCGTCATCGTCAACTCCGTCCTCCCGGCGGCGTATCAGGCGAACGGCGACATCATCGGGTTGGTCGGCGACGCGTACAAGGCGGCCGCCGTCCCAGGCACGCCGCACCCCTGTCAGTAGGCGGGCTTACGGACGAGGCGAGAAGGGCGTCCCTCGGGATTCCTCCCGCCGATCCCACGTCGGGCTGTGCGGCAAGCGCCGTCCGGCGCGCCCCGGCGCTAGGCGCGTGTGTTGCCGGCGGGCGGATCGGACGGCGTCGTCCCGATCGCCGACAGCATTGCGGGCGACCACGACGGCGCCGACATCCGGTAGACCCCTGCGAGGCCCGCGAGAAAACCCGCGAGCGTGTCCGCCCCGGACGTCTCCCCGGGCGCCATGAGGGCGCGCGCCGATGGAGACACGTCGGTCGCGTCTCCGGAGGCGAGGGCGCGGATCAGCGGGTGCCACCCTTCGCTCACCTCGCCGGCGTATGCCGCCCGGAGGTACGCCGCGCTGATCTCGTGCGTGCGCGGGGCGGCGGTCTCCACGACGAGGCCTGCGATCTCCGCGAGTTGGGCATCGGGCTGATGCTCGTGGGCGAGTGCCAGCGCGAGGAGCACGCCGCCGAGGAAGTCGTCGCCGGCGGGCGTCTGGCCGGGACCCAGTCCGGCCAACGAGGAGGTCACCACTTTCAGCCGGCGCTGGTTGCGCTGCGTCAGCGCCTCGACCAGCCCGCCGATCAGCGCGTGGCTTCGAGGAAAATGGGCCACGCCGTTCAGCGACTCCGGCAGATCATCGTCCTGCAGGTGCGGCAAGAGCCGCGCGAGGCTCGTCTCCGGCGCGAACGTCACGGCCGTGTTGTACATCTCGGCGACGCAGCCGGATAGTCCGGCTTGGTCGGCGGGGAGCCCCGGGTAGCCCTTCGGATCCCACAGCGCCGCGCGCTCCAAGCCGATGGTGAGCCCTTCACCGAGGCCGAGCCGTTCGCCGGTGCCCATCACCGACACGCCGGCCGACAATTCGTGAAACAATCCGGCGGTCTCCGGGACGATCAGGCCGATCGGGTTATTGCCGAGGGGTTGCTGCAGGATTGCGATAATCTCGGAACGCTCGCCCACGAGATAGCAGCTCCGGTCGTGGACGGCGAGCACCTCACCGCTCCACCCCGGCTCGCGGAGCTGGCGGCCGATCCGCCAACTCATCGACACCGCTTGGACGTCGTGCGTCATTGTGCTCACCATTATGTCACGCGGACGCGCGGTGTGCACGGCGTGACCCGGGTCGCACCGGGCTCAGCCTCGTGGGCGCCGGCCCTCCGGGAGGTCAGACCTGCACGGGGCGGACTTCACGCGCCGCTGCCGACCTGCTGCTCGAGGCACTTGAAGAACTGCCCGATCAGCATCTTGCCGACGCCGCCCAGCATGCGCTGGCCGACCCCGGCGATCAGGCCGCCGATCTGCATGTCCCCGCTCCACTTGACCAGCGTGCCGGCGCCTTCCGGCTCGAGGTCGATGATACCCTCGCCCTTCATGAAGCCCGACCCGCCCGTCCCCTCGAGGAGGATCTTGTAGTGCGTCGGCGCACGCTTGTCCGTGATGGTGAGCGTGCCCTTGTACGAGCCCTTGACCGCCGCGATGCCGATCGTCAGGGTCGCCGCGTATGCGTCCGGGCCGGTCGCGGTCAGGTCGGTCAGGCCGGGCGTGCACCGGCGCAGGGCCTCCGGATCGTTGATCGTCTTCCAGACCGTCTCGACCGGCGCCGGCAGTGTGTTGGTGCCCTCAAGTTTCATGTGCTCCTCCGTGCCTCGATGATTCGGGACCTTACGCTTCGCTGGCTTCGTGCGGGATTCCTCGGGAGGAGCCTCTTCCGGTTCGTCGAAGCCGAGCGCGTCGCGGAGCGCACCGATGCCGCGCCGCAGACGGGGTGGGCATGCTCAACGGCAGGCGCAGACGGATCGAATCTGGCGGCGCCGACGCGCGTCCCGCCCGGAGGCGATCGCCGGCGCGCTCCCCATTCCGAGTCGCGCCCGGATATTTCGCCTATCTGCTGCGGTGCGGCGACGGGACGTTCTACGCCGGCTACGCGCGTGATCCGGCGCGGCGGCTGGAGGCGCACCGGCGGGGGCGGGCGGCGCGCTACACCCGCGGCCGCGGTCCATGGGTGCTGGCCGCGGTGTGGCGCTGTCCCACGCTCGGCGCCGCCCTCCGCCTGGAGCGGCTGCTGAAGCGGATCGGCCGTCCGCGCCGCATTCGACTGGCCGGCGGCGCCCGACTGACGCGGGTGGTGCCCGAGGCGGCCGGGCTCCGGGCGCGGCGGGTGAATGTGTCGCGCCTCGCGGACCGCCGCTGACTCGCCGACTAGCTGCGCGCGCGCGCGGCGGATGCCGCCCGGAGAATCAGCCGCGGCCGACGAGCGGCATCTTCGTCGCCATCACGGTCATGAACAGCACGTTGGCGTCGAGCGGCAGGCTCGCCATATAGACCACGGCCCGTGCGACATCGCCGGCATCCATCCTCGGCTCCACGCGCATCGACCCATCCGCCTGCATGATCCCCTGCGCCATGCGCGCCGTCATCTCGGTCGCGGCGTTGCCGATGTCGATCTGTCCGCACGCGATGTCATATTTTCGGCCGTCGAGCGCGGTCGACTTCGTGAGGCCGGCGATGGCGTGCTTCGTGGCCGTGTAGGGCGCGGAGTTCGGGCGCGGCGTGTGCGCCGAGATCGAGCCGTTGTTGATGATGCGGCCGCCGCGGGGCTGCTTGGCTCTTCATCAGCCGGAACGCTTCCTGGGTGCAGTAGAACGTCCCGGACAGGTTCGTGTCGACGACGGCCTGCCACTGGGCAGTGGTGAGCTCCTCGAGCGGTACGGCCGGCGCGCCGATGCCCGCATTGTTGAACAGCACGTCGAGCCGCCCGAACTCGGCTTTCGTCCTGGCGAACAATTGTCCCACCGATGCGGGATCGCCGACATCGGTCGGGACGACGAGCGTCCGAGACGTCGCGGCGCGGGCCGTGTCCTCGAGCGCCTCTTTGCGCCGGCCGGCCAGCACGACGGCGTAGCCCTCGCGCGCCAGCGCGAGCGCCACGGCCCGCCCGACCCCGCTGCCGGCGCCCGTGATCAGGGCGATCTTGCTTGACGATTCCATCGCTTCGGCTCCTTTACGCCACCGCGTTCGCGATCGTGTTCGCTCACGGACGTTCTCGCGGCCCGGCGGGCCTTCCTGCGCCTCCCGACGGCCGGTCCGGATGCGATCCGGCGCCCACGGCGTTATGCTAGAATGAATCGGTTCGACCCGAGGCGGCGCGGTCCCTCATGCCGCGAGATACCCGATTCACCGAGAAGGAGTGACGGTCCCCGATGGCGTCTGGTTCGGATCGCCCCGCAGGTTTTGGCGGCATTCCGCAGATCGTGGAGATTCTCAACTCGCAGGGGTACATCGCGGATCGCGAGCTCGCGACGTCGGTGCACCTCAGCATCGTGCTGAACAAGCCGCTGTTGATCGAAGGCGAGGCCGGCGTGGGGAAGACCGAAGTCGCCAAAGTGATGGCCCGCGCGCTCGACACGGAACTGATCCGCCTCCAGTGCTACGAGGGACTCGACGTCCACACCGCGTTGTACGAGTGGAACTATCAGCGTCAGATGCTGCGGATCAAGCTGGAGGAGATGAGCAACCGGCCCGTGGAGGAGAAGGAGCACGAGATCTTCAGCGAGCCGTTCCTGTTGAAACGCCCGCTCCTCCAGGCGATCACCGCCGATCGCTCGCCGGTTCTGCTGATCGACGAGGTGGACCGCGCGGACGAGGAGTTCGAGGCGTTCCTGCTGGAGGTGCTGTCGGACTTCCAGGTCAGCATTCCCGAGATCGGCACGATCCGCGCGCGCCACCTGCCCTATGTCGTGCTGACCAGCAACCGGACCCGCGAGCTGAGCGACGCCCTGCGCCGCCGCTGTCTCTACCTGTGGATTGACTACCCGGCGTTCGAGAAAGAGCTGACGATCGTGCACACGAAGGTGCCGCAGATCAACGACCGCCTCGCCGACCAGATCTGCGCGTTCATGCAGCTGATCCGAGCCGTGCCCCTCTCCAAGGTGCCCGGAGTCGCCGAGACGCTCGATTGGAGCGCGGCGCTGTTCGCGCTGCACCGCGACCACCTTGACCCGCAGGCCATCGAGGAGACGCTCGGCTGCCTGTGCAAAGATCAGGAGGACCTCGTGCGCGTGCGTACGCAGTACATGGGGCCCATCCTGGACACGGTCAACGGAATGGGTGCGAGTGATGGCTGGACATCCGAGCGAATCGCTTCCCTGGCCGCCCAACTCCCCAAGGCCCGCTGACGCGGGTCAGCGGCCCCGCGCCAGGCGGCGCGTCCGGCCCGGCAACCTGGCGGCAAACATTGTCTTGTTTGCGCGCCGGCTGCGCCGGCGCGGCCTTCGCGTCGGCCCCTCCGAGATCGGTGACGCGCTTCGGGCGGTGACCGCGGTGGACGTCTCAGACCGCGAGCAGGTGCGCCTGGGGCTCCGGACCGTCCTCGCGTCGTCGCTGGGCGAACTCCCGGTGTTCGACGACGAGTTCGCCCGGTTCTGGAGCGAGCCGGTCGTCTCCGAAGCGCCGGCAGAGTCCGAGCCCGAAGAGGCGGAGGATCCTGAGGGAGAGCCGAGCGCGAGCGCCGAGGAGCGCACCGAGATGAGCGTCGCGGACTGGTCGGGGGAGGAGGCGGCCCCGGACGAGGAGCAGTCGGTGCCCGCCTACAGCCCCACCGAGCTTCGAGCGCGCAAGGACTTCAGCGCGTTTTCAGCCGACGACCTCGACGCGATCTCGGAGCTGATCCTCCTGATCGCCCGCCGCATCGCGACGCGTCTGTCGCGGCGGATGCGGTCGGCGAAGCGCGGCACGCTCGTCGATCTCCGCCGGACGATGCGGCGCAGCCTGCAGTTCGGCGGCGATCCCGTCCAGCTGTTGTGGCGGCGGCGCAAGATCCGGAAGGCGAAGCTCGTGCTGCTCTGTGACGTCAGCGGCTCGATGGACATCTACAGCCGCTTCCTCGTGCAGTTCATCTACGCCCTCCAGGACGCCGTCGGCCGCGTCGAGTCGTTTTTGTTCAGCACGTCGCTGACGCGCGTGACAGATGCCCTCGATCAGCGCGACATCCGGCGGGCCCTCGCGGAGGCGTCGCGGCAGGTCCCCGATTGGTCGGGCGGCACCAAGATCGGCGCGAGCCTCCGGACGTTCAACGAAATCTGGGGACGGCGCCTGCTCGATCAGCGGACGATTGTGGTGGTCTGCAGCGACGGCTGGGACACGGGGGATCTTGAAATCCTCGTGGGCGCGATGCGCGACCTGCGGGCGCGGGCCGGGAAGGTGATCTGGCTCAACCCGCTGCTCGGGAGCCCCGGCTACGAGCCGGTGACCCAGGGCATGAGCGCCGCGCTGCCGTTTGTGGATGTGTTCGCATCCGCCCACAACATCAACAGCCTGCGGGAGCTGGAGCGGCATCTTCGAGGGCCCAGGCGGCACCGGCCGGCGCGGCTGGACGGCGGAGCGTTGGGCGGGCGGTTGGGAGGACACGGGCGATGAGGGAGCTTCGGGACATTCTGAGCCAGCTCGCGTCCCTGCGCGGCCGCGGCGAGCCCGCGGCGGTCGCGACGGTGGTCCGGGTGCGCGGTTCCACGTACCGCCGGGAGGGCGCACGTCTCTTGATCGAGGCGAGCGGGCGGACCGTGGGCTCGATCAGCGGAGGCTGCCTCGAGGGAGACGTGGCGGAGATCGCGCGTGACGTGCTGGAGACCGGGCGTCCCCGACTCGTGAACTACGACATGACCTCCGACGACGACGCGGTGTGGGGGCTCGGCCTCGGCTGCAACGGCGCGATCGATGTGTTTGTCGAGGCCGTGACCGACGCGCGCGGCGATGAGATGGTGGCGCTGCTCCGAGACAGCGTGGAACATCGACGCACGATCGCGCTGGCAACCGTGATCGCCGCACCTCAGGGCGGTGTCGAGGTCGGCGCGCGCCTGATCGTGCCGGCCGATCCCGGCGACGGCCGCGCGCGTGGAACGCTCGGCGATCCCGCGCTCGACGCGCGCGTGCGCGCGGCCGTTCGGGATCAGCTCGCGGTGCGCCGTTCCGAAGTGCTGACGCTCGAGGCGCCCGGCGGGCGCCGTCGAGGTGTTCGTCGAGATCGTGTCCCCGCCGCTGCCGCTGTTGGTCTGCGGGGCCGGCCACGACACGCTGCCGGTCGTCCGGCTCGGGCACGAGCTCGGATGGTGGGTCATGGTCGCGGACAGCCGGCCGGCGTTCGCCAGCCGGGAGCGGTTTCCCGACGCGGACGAGGTGGTGCTCGCCGACGACGCGGATGTGCCGCGCAAGGTGCGCATCGACCCCGACACCTTCGCGATCTTGATGACCCACAACTACCTGCACGATCTCAGCCTGCTTGCGGGGCCTCCTCGGTACCCCGGCCCGCTATATCGGCCTGTTGGGGCCGCGCCGGCGGACCGAGCGTCTGCTCGCCGATCTCGCGAAGGAAGGCGTGATCGTCGACGACGCGCAGCGCGCCCGGCTGTACGCGCCGGTCGGACTTGACCTCGGCGCTGAGACGCCGGAAGAGATCGCGCTCAGCATCCTGTCCGAGATGCTGGCCGTGCGCAACGGCCGCGCGGCGGTGTCGCTGCGGGAGCGTCCGGGCCCGATCCATGAGACCGCCCACGAGGCGTCGGAGGCGGCGGGCGCCTCGGCGGCCGCCCGGAACGTCGTGGTCTGCCAAGAGTGAGCCCGGACCGATGATCGCCGCGCTCGTACTGGCCGCGGGGAGTGCCGCCCGGATGGGGTCGCCGAAGCTGCTGCTTCCGGTCGGGGGAGAGGCGCTCCTCGCACCCGTGCTGCGGGCGGCGCGATCATCCCGCTGCGGCACGGTGTTCGTGGTTGTCGGGGCGGCGGCGGGGTCCGACGAGGTCGCAGCGCTCGTACGGCAGGCCGGCGCCCATGCCGTCCTGAACCCGCGTTTTGCCGAGGGCATGGGGACCTCCGTGGCGGCCGGCATCGCGGCGCTTCCAGATGACTGCGAGGCGGCCGTGGTGATGCTCGGCGATCAGCCGTTTGTCGGGGCCGGTACCGTCAACGCCCTGATCGACGCCCACCGGGACACCGGACGCCCGCTCGTCGCGTCCCGCTACGGCGCGGTGCTGGGCGCGCCGATGTTGATCGCGCGGAGTCTCTTTGACGAGGCGCGGGTGCTTGACGGAGACGTGGGGGCGCGCGTGCTGCTCAAGCGGCACCCGGAGCTAGTCGCCGACGTTGAGGTCGGGCAGGGACCGGCCTCGTGGGACGTGGACACGCCCGACGATCTCGAGCGCGTCCGGCGCGAGCACGAAGGCGCGGGCGGCTCAGACCGCAAGGCCGGTGGCGGATGACGGCGGATCCCCATCGAGGCCAACCGGTACTCGAGCGCGGAGAGCCGCTGGCCTCCGCCGGCGGTGTCGTAATTCTCCTCCACGGCCGCGGCGGGTCCGCGTCCGACATCATGGGACTGGCCGAACCGCTGGGGCACCCCGGGCTCGCGTATCTCGCGCCGAACGCCGCCGGGGGGAGCTGGTACCCGCGGTCGTTTCTCGCGCCCATCAACGAGAACGAGCCCTGGCTGACCTCGGCGTTGGGAGTGCTGGCAGGCCTGGTGGAGCGCGCCGCGCGCGCTGGAATTCCTACCCCTCGCGTGGTCGTGGCCGGGTTTTCGCAGGGAGCGTGCCTTGCGACGGAGTTTGTCGCGAGGCACGCGGCGCGGTACGGCGGTCTCCTCGGATTCACCGGCGGCCTTATCGGTCCCCCGGGCACGCGGTTTCACTATCCGGGCGATCTCGCGGGCACGCCCGTGTTTCTCGGGGCGGGAGATCCTGATCCGCACGTGCCTTGGGCGCGGGTCGAGGAGTCGGCGTCGGTGCTCTCCGGCCTCGGCGCCGACGTGACGGCGCGGCGGTATCCTGGACTGCCGCACACGATCGATCAGGACGAGATCGAGGAAGCGCGGAAGATCGTATCCATGGTGGTCGCGCCAGTTGGACAGATGCGCGGGGCCGCGGCGTCCCCGCCCCGGGGAGGGATCGTCATGACGGAGTCACACGCACGGCACTGGACCGACTCCACGGCCGCGTGGCCCCCCCTTCCGCTCGAGGCCTGGAAGGACACGTGCGATACCCTCCACATGTGGACGCAGATCGTCGGCAAGATCCGGCTCGCGCTCGCCCCGCCCGTCAATCATTGGTGGCACTGCGCCCTCTATGTGACGCCGCGGGGGCTCACGACATCCGCGATGCCGTACGGCGTCGGGGACGTTCGAGATGCGGTTCGACTTCCTTGCCCACGAGTTGGTGATCGACGCATCTGACGGGACGACGCGCCGGCTCCGCCTGGCCCCACGCACGGTGGCCGATTTCTACGGTGACGTCATGGAGACGCTCCGCGGGCTCGGGATCTCGGTGCGGATCTCTCCGATTCCGCAGGAGGTCCCGGATCCGATCCTTTTCACGGAGGACATACAGCACGGGTCGTACGACCCGGAGTACGCCGAGCGATTCTGGCGCGTGCTTACGTCGGCGGACATGGTGCTGAAGGAGTTCCGGGGGCGATTCATGGGGAAGTGCAGCCCCGTACATTTCTTCTGGGGCAGCTTTGACCTTACGGTCTCGCGGTTCAACGGCCGTCCGGCGTCGCCCCCTCCGTCATGGAATGCCGACGCCATGACCCGAGAAGGGGGGTCGCACGAGGACAGCGCCGTAGGGTTTTGGCCGGGCAGTGGGAAATTCCTCGAGCCCGCATTCTACGCCTACACGTTGCCGGCGCCATCTGGGTTAGAGCGCGCGGCGATCCAGCCTGAGGGGGCGTTCTACGACGCCGGACTTGGAGAGTTTCTTTTCCCGTATGAGCGCATGCGGACGACGGGCTCGCCGCGGAAGTCCCTGCTGGCTTTTGCGCAGAGCACTTACGAAGCCGGAGCGAATCTTGCCCACTGGGATCGAGCCGCGCTGGATCGACCCCACCCGGCGTACTGATTCTGGACGGGAGGCGGAACGATGGCGACGACATGCCGGCATCTCGATCAGATTCACAAGGTGACCCCGTCAGGCACGGGGTGCAAGGAGTGTTTGGAGATGGGCGATACGTGGGTGCATCTCCGGCTGTGCCTCTCGTGCGGACACGTGGGGTGCTGCGACAGTTCAAAGAATCGTCACGCGACGAAGCACTTTCACGGGACCCATCACGCCATCATTCAGTCGTTCGAGCCCGGCGAGAATTGGCGCTGGTGCTATGTCGATGAGATGGAAGTTTAGCGCCGCCGGTCGACGCACGACCTGATGGGCCCGAAGCGGCTGCGGCCGCTGGGTGCTCGGACACGACCCACGCCGGAGACGCCGCGATCAACGTCCGGATCGGCGCGGCGTCCGCTCACTCACGTGTGCCTGAGGACGAGCGGCGGCCCCGGCTAGCACGGGTCCCCACCTACCCACATCCGATCTCCCGTCGCCGGTGTATCGACGTGATAACGGACCGCATGCACCTGTGCCGTTCCCGAACTCGGGTCGGGCGACCCAACGTCCTGTGGTGGTGGTTGAGATGCCGACAAGCGACACGTGGACTGATGTTGACTTTTTCAAGATGCATTACAAAGAAAGCGTTGAACGGATGTTTGCCGCCGCGTCCGAGTCGTGCGTGGAATACTGGAACGATCTGTCCCACTTCGCGATCTTCCCCGACGATACTCAGAGTTGGGGGACGGCATTCCGACACACGCACCAAAAATATCTTGAGGCGCTCAAGATCGCGCACGCGCGCAATGTCCTAACGCTGGGACGAGGAGCCCGCGAGTTTTCGCGCGCCCTTGCGCGACACACCGAGGGCAGCGTGCTGGCCCTCGGTGTCTCGCGCGCGTCGACCGCCCACACTACCACTCCGGCCCGTGCAAACGTGCGTGTCCAACGCAAGGACATCATGAAGGTCGAGGCGTTGCGGGAAACTTTTGATGCGGTGGCGTGCATCGACGCAGCGACGTACCTACCCGACAAACAGCGCGCGATTGAGAAGCTGTCCGCGCTGATGACACGGGGCGCGCGGCTCCTGCTCGTCGATTGCTGCCGGCAAGCAGGACTGAATCGCGCGCAGGAAGCACTCGTCGTGGCGCCGTGCATGACCAGCCGGCACATGGCTACGCTGGAGACGGTCGCCGGCTACGCGAAGATTTTTCGACGCTGCGGGCTTCGGATCATCGAAGCGACCGATTTGAATGACCGGGTGAAACGAAACTGGGATTTTGGTTATGCGCGGGGACTCGCAGCGATCCGGGACGCTAAAACGATGTCGAACCTCAAATCGGGTCGGGCGAGTATGCGACGTCTCGAAGAACAGCTCCAGACTGCGATATACATCAAGGTTGGGTTTGACATCGGATTTCTACGCTACACGTACTTTGTCGCCGAACGACAGGCGTGAGCGCGGGCCGGGAGCCGGTCAGAGGCGCGGCGCCACGGCCGGGGCGCATGACGCGAGCACTGCGGCGAGCGCGAGGGGCGCGGTAAAGGGCGCCAATTTGCCGCGCAGTCTCCGCAGGCCGGCCCGGATCCGGGTCTTGGCCGTGCCGAGCGGGACATGCAGACTGGCGGCGACCTCTGTATTCGTGCGGTTTTCAAAGAGCGTGAGGTCCAGCGCCTCCCGCTGGACGATCGGCAGTTCCGCGACTGAGGACTCGACCGCCGAGCGGAACGACCCATACCACACCGTCTCGTGCGGCTCGAGGCCGTCGGCCGGCAGATTCGCCATCCGCGCACTCTCGGGATCCGATTCCTCGAGCGGCCGGCGGCCGCGGCGACGCAGTTCGTTGAGGACTCGATAGTGCGCGATTTGCATGAGCCAGGACCGAAATGTGCCACGTTCCGGCGTAAAGACGGCCGCCTTGCGCCACACCGCGAGGAAAACATCTTGGCGGATCTCCTCGGCGGCCGTCTGGGGCAGCGACCGCGCGGCGACGCTGAACACCAATCGCCCGTACCGATCGTAGAGCTCACTCAGCGCCTCCTGGCGTCCCGCCCTCAGCTGGCGCATCAATTCGGAGTCACGTGCGTCTCGCGACGACGGCACGACGGACGCGTCGCGGACGGCGGTGCCGGGTCCCCGCCGCCGTAACGCCTCAGTTGTACCGGGCTGCCTCGAGCCTCTGCATATGTTCGGCGACGTTGCGGATGCGGTCCCGCGCCGTTTGGCGTCCTGATTCCCCATCGATCGCACTCTCCTTTTGGTGCTCGCGCAGATGGGCGTGATATGTTTCGATCAGGCCGAACTCAGAAACGAACACCGCGCGGTACGCACAGAATGGACACGACGCGACGTAGCATTGGTTAATGTGCCGACGTATCATGGTCACCCAGCCTCGGCGCGCCCACGCGCCTGAACAAGGTCGAGATGCGTGGAACGACGCGCGGCGTCACGGGACGCTGGCGCGGCGGAGGCACGCGGAGAGCCACTGTGACGTGACTTGGGAGGGGTTAGACCGACGCCCGCAGTGTTCGGCTCCTTCGATCCCTGCCCAGGCTATCGGACAGGCGGGATCATGCCATCGCGGGAATTCCGTAGGCCGAATACGTATGCGAGCTTGGGAGATGTACGTAGTATTCTCGCGGATACGTCGACCGGCCGGGACGTCGCGGTTGATCGGCGCGCGATGCTCGGATTCGTTACCGGTCCGTGGCGGTGGGGGAGGGCTGACGGGCTTCGGTCGTCAGTCGGGCGAGGAGGCGTGCAGTCCTTGTTCCGTGGCCCATGCCGCGATCTGCACGCGTGAGGTAAACCCCAGTTTGTTGAGGATGTGTTGCACGTGGGTCTCCGCCGTCCGTTCTGCGATGCCCAACAGCGAGGCAATCTTGCGATTCGTATGCCCCTGCGCAACCAGCGTGGCAATTTCACGCTCACGGGGCGCGAGCACATCCGCACGCATCTCGCTCAAGTGGACCCGCGTCCGTCTCGCGCCGTCCCGCAGCGTATCCGTGGGCCCCAGTGCCTGCTTCAATCGCCTGCTCGAGCGTCATCGCGCGTCCATCGGTCCACGCGGTCACAAACGCTGCGTCCCCCAGGCCGGCACGCGTGGACGCCACGCGCTCGTCGCGGGCGACTTGGTCAACGACCAGCGGGGAAAACCCGAGGGTCTCGCGCAGGGTATCCGCGGCCCCGAGCAGCCGGGCTGCCTGGTGGTATCGTCCCCGCGCACAATTCACCACCGCCAATCCGTCCAGGCAGTCGTAGACAATCCACCGGTCCCGAATTTGTTTACACAGGGTGAGACTTTCTTCATACAATGCCGCCGCCCGTTCGTGGTCGCCCCGCCTCAAGGCGACGATACCGAGACTCGCGAGCGACGAGGCGCACCGCCAATTGTCCCCCACCTCTCTGCCGAGGGCCAGGCTTTCAGTGTGAAGGGCGGCCGCCCGGTCATAGTGGCCTTGAAGGCGCGCGACAACGCCAAGATTGGCCAGCGCCATGCTGATCAGCCATTTGTCTCCGAGGCTCCGGGAGAGGGGTAGGCTCTCCGTAAAGAACGCTGCCGCTCTGTCGTACTCGCTCTGGTGCAGAGCGATGGCGCCGAACCAGATCAGGAACCACGCGACGCTCTCACGATCCCCGAGGCGTCGACTCAAGGCCAGCCCTCGCTCGCATAACGCGAGCGCGCGCTCGTGGTCGCCTTGAAACCGCGCCAGCGTTGAGGCGCCGTGGAGGAGTTTCGGCAAGAAAGCAACCGGCAAACCGTCACTGCGGGACAACGCGTGCTCCAGCCAACCGCGTCCTTCCGTCCAATGGCCGTGAATAAACCAAAACCACCGGAGGCCGCTCGCCAACCGAAGCTCCGCCTCCGCTTGGTCTGGCTCAGTGGCGCTCCATTTCAGCGCGGCGCGCAGGTTGTCGTGTTCCGCCTCGAGTCGTTCCAGCCACGGTTCTAGCGCCGGCCCCCGTAACTCCTGGTCCGCCTGTTCGGCCACTTCGAGATACCAGTCTCGATGCCGCCGCCGCACGTCCGAGGCTTCTCCGGCCTCAAGCAATTTCTCACGGCCGAACAACCGCACCGTTTCCAGCAGGCGGTACCGCGTCTTTTCGTGCCGCCGCTCGACCATAACCAGTGACTTATCCACCAACTGGCCCAGCACGCTCAGAATATCGGTCGTGCCACCGTCCGCGTCGCCGGAGCAGACGGCGTCGGCTGCGTCGAGCGTCCATCCGCCGGCGAAGACTGACAGTCTGCGCCAGACGAGCCGTTCCTGCTCCGACAATAAGTCATGGCTCCAGTCCATTACCGCTCGAAGGGTACGATGGCGGGGGAGGATAGCGCGCGCTCCTCCCGTTAGGAGGCGGAATCGGTCTTCCAGTCGGGCCGCGATCTCCTCGACGCCCAAGACCTTCATCCGCGCCGCCGCCAATTCGATGGCTAACGGAATGCCATCCAGCTGCGTGCAAATATGGAGGACGGCGGCCGCGTTCTGATCGGTGACGGTGAAATCCGGTATGTACGCCACGGCCCGCTCGACGAACAGTCCCACCGCCTCCGACCGCATCAGGCCTGCGGCCGGCGGCAGCCGGTGAAGGCGCGGGAGAGACAGCGAAGGGACGCGCTCTGTGGTCTCGCCTGCGACGCCCAGAACCGTGGTACTCGTGGTGAGGATGCGGAGCAGCGGACACCCGCGGAGCAGGGCGTCGACCACGTGCGCGCAACCTGGCAGCAGATGCTCGCAGTTATCCAGGAGGAGCAGCAGGGCCTTCGGACGCAGGTAGTCGAGAACCGCTTCTCCCAATGGACGGCCCGCTGTCTCAGGAACTCGCAGAACCGCGGCGATCGTTTGGTGGATCAAGCCGGAGTCGGATAGCGGCGCGAGTGCAATGAACCACACGCCGTCCTTGAACTCGTCGAGGATCTCGACGGCGGCGTGCACGGCCAGGCGCGTCTTGCCACACCCTCCGGCGCCGACGAGCGTCAGGAGGCGGGTGGTGGAGAGGAGTCGTTTCACCCCTGCGATTTCCCGCTCGCGTCCAATGAAACTGGTGAGCTGGGTGGGCAAGTTGTTGGCGAAGGCGTCGACCGACTTGAGTGGTGGGAAGTCGCCCGGAAGGCCGGAGTGCACGACCTGGAACAGATGTTCCACGCGCTGCAGATCATTCAGCCGATGGACACCCAGGTCTCGCAGGTGTGCCCCCGCGGGAAGCTCGTTTCCCAGTAGCGTGTGAGTGGCGTTTGACACCAGGATCTGTCCGCCGTGTCCCATCGAGGCAATGCGGGCAGGATGTGCGCCCGGTCCCGTTCCGCTGCCCCTCGGCGGGGTTGCAGCCTGCGAATGCAGTCCAATGCGGACGCGCGCGGGAGTATCGTGCGGCCCTGGCCCGGCGAAACCGCTGCGCTGCACTGCCACAGCCGCAGCCACCGCGTCCCTCGCACGCTGAAACGCGACCAGCATCCCAGTTCCGCCGGCCGAGACCCCGTGTCCGCCCGCTTTCTCGAGGGCCGCGCGCAGCCGTTGGAGGTGCTGGCGCAGGAATTGCGGGTAGCGGGGACCCAGTCGCTGGCGTGCGGGTGTGGAGTCTTCAACGTCGGCGAATAGAAACGTAACCAACTCCGCTGGCAAGCCAGCCATGCGCGGCCTCCCCGCGGCACTGTACGTCGGCGAACCTCGCCGGTATTTTCGCTGAGACGAGGGGCGGGCCCTCCCGGCTTGTCCGTGACGTTCCCCGAGTTGGCTTCTGTCCGGTTCATCGCCGACTGTGTGCGCTGCCGAGCGCGGGTCTGGTCTTGGCTGATGCGGCGTACGCCGACCCGGCGTCAGCCCGCGTGCTTGCCAATCGTTTCGTCGTCACAAACTGTCGTCTGGTCCGTCTCTCCTCCTCCTCGAGCGTCGAGTGCGGGAACTTTGCGTCCTCATCGCCACGCGGCCGCGAGCCTCTCGCCGCAGCGGTGCATCGTGCGAGCGTGCGGCGTCTCGCGGCGTGGACGTGGTAACGACTCGGTCACACGCGGCGTATTTCGCCATCCACCGACGGAAGCACGGTGTATACCGCAGTGAAGAGCGACAGAGAGCTTGAGTCTCTGATCTGCGAGGAAAGGAGGGAACTCACATGCGGAAGCTTCTGGCAATCGTACTGATGGGCGGCGCGCTGATCGTGAGCACGTCGGCGGCCTTCGCCCAGGATATGGGCAGCGATCAGCCGGCCATGGGGCCGAACCAGGATGGCGGGTACACGGTCGATCAGCAGACGACGCCATTTGTGTCCAACACGCAAGCGCAGTAAGGACGTGTCGGCGCGGGCCGTCCGGACGTGAGGTCCGGACGGCCCTATGCCGAGGCGCGAACTCGGAAGCGCGTGGGCAGTTACGACCCAGTCACGCGTTGTGTACTACGGAATCCACCGGCCGAGAGCACGGTCTATTCCACAGTGAAGAGCGACAGAGACCTTGAGCCTCTGGTCTGCGAGGAAAGGAGGGACCTCACATGCGGAAGCTTCTGGCAATCGCACTGATGGGCGGTGTGCTGATCGTGAGCACGTCCGCAGCGTTCGCGCAAGATGACACGGCTCCCAATCAGGGCCCCGCTGCCCATAACACCCTGCCGGCGCCGTTTCCGTTGCCGCTGTTGCCACTCACGCCGTATGTATCTAACACGCCGTCGCAGTGAGCGATGTGCCACTGCAGGCCGTCCGGACGCTGGCGTCCGGACGGCCGTATTTCGGAGCGGTCAATGTCGGGTTCCATGCGTGCTCGCCGAGCAGGCGGGCCGCGTCCATCGTGAGGCTTGACGTCAGCAACTGACGGCGGCCTGTCGTCGCCATCAATTGTCGAGACGTGAGAACACTGACTCGGAACATGAGTCAAGGAGGAGACGAGATGCAGAAGATTCAGCTGATCGCGATCGGCGTGTTCATGGGGTTCGTGGTGGCAGTGGCGAGCGGCGGTCTCTCGGCGGTACACGCGCAGCAGCAGGGTCCGAGTCCGGCGGAGGCGCAGGCGGCGCTCGCTCGGGAGCAGGCCATTCTGGATCAGATGAGGCCGCAGGTCACGCAGTTGCAGGCCAGTTTAAAGATGACCTCGCAGATGGCCCTGACGCCCGCGGATGCGGCGATCCAGAAGGAACTGACCGTGATTTCCTCCGAGTGCTATCACCTGTGGCAGGCCGACAACGATCTGACGACCGTGATGCAGATGCAGTTGCGCATGGGCGCCCACAACAAATAACTCGTCCTGAGTCGGGGGCCGGCGCGGTGTCAGAACCGGGCCGGCCCTTCTTGTGCTTCCGACCGGATCGTTGCTCGCCGCCAGCGGACGGCCGCCCCCCAATCAGCTGGTCCGATTCCTCTCAGGGAGTCGCCGGTTGACTGCGAGGCCGCCGCGAGTCGCGCCGATTCCAGCGGCGCGGGCGATGCGGCGGCCGGCTCACGCTCGATCACGCCCTGTGCCGCAGGAGTCGGGATCATACGCACTGGCCGGGTGTGGCCTTCAGCTCCGCCGTCATGTCGGAGGCAGTACACTGACACGACTTCTTCCCCATACTGCGGCACGACGTCGACTTCAACGCCGCACTCAGGACAGCGTACTCGCATCATCACGCCATCTCCTTTCCCTCTACGACCACTCGCGCAGTGATCGTTGGCACGTCGGAAACCATGACGTGCGCAGTGAGGGCGTCTCCGGTGCGCACGTCGTTCCCGCGGCGAGGTGGTGCACCGGCAAGTCCGCGCGTCCCCCTCGGCGTCGCATGCCGCGCCGGGCCGCAGGCACGTGACGTGTTCACGAGGTTGATAGACCAGGCCGCGTCGCGCGGATGTCGCAGTTGCGCATGGTCACGATATCGTTACCGAATGGCGGTCGCGCGGCGAGCACGCGAGTCGATGGAGTGCCGCGCCACGGGGTGGGACCGGGAACGACGTGCGGCGACGGGCGCAGTAACGACATGGTCACGCACCGTCCGTGCCGCAATCCGCTGCGGTGAGATCGGTCTATACCAAACGTAGGAGACGCAGAGACCTCGCGCCTCTGGTCCTGCGACAAAAAGGAGGTCGGTCGAAATGCGCAAGCTTCTTGTCATGGCGCTGCTGAGTGGTGCGCTCCTCGTGAGCGCGTCTGCAGCCTTCGCTCAGGTTTCCACGGGCCGCGATCAGTCAGCGGGGGGACAAGCCACCCAACCGGCGCCGTTTCCCCTGCCGTTGCAGCCGTTTGTGTCCATCTCGCTGACGTGGTGATGCCCAAGGGGCTCGGATTTCGCTGCTCGGGTCTCTGCTCATCGGACGCCTTCGCCGACGCCGTGTCGCCGATGCAATACGAAATTCCGCTTCGGTGAGTGCACCGACAGCAGACGTACTCGACCTCGTGCGTCCGTTGACGAAGAAAGGAGGCGACTTACATGCGGAAACTACTCGCCATACTGCTGATGAGCGCGGGTCTGATCGTCACCACCACTGCAGCGTTCGCTCAGGACGGGGCGAGTTTTGACGGCCCAGCGGCATTCTTCGTATTCGACCAGTCGGCCGTGCCGTTTGCGTGGTGGTGGTCGTGGTGGTGGGCCGACGTTCCGGCGTAGCGCGGGCGGGCGTACACGTTACGCGCGGGAGCCGGGTCGGCGACGCGGCGATCCGTCGGACGTTCAGAGCGTCTCGGTGTGTCGTGGCAAGCGAAGCGCCGAATACGAGTCAAAGGAGAGGATGCACATGAAGAAGAGTCGCTCGATTGCGGTAAGCATGTTCATTGGATTTGTGGTGGCGATGGCGGTTGGCGGCCCTTCGTCGGTGCGTGCGCAGCAATCAAGCTCCAGTCCCTCTGCGGCGCAGCTTTTACTTGACCGGGAACAGGGGACGCTTGAACAAATCGGGCCGCAGATCACGCAGATGCGGCACGAGTTGGGCACGGCCTCGACGGCCGCAATGACCCCAACCGAGCAGTTGATGTACAAGGAGTTGAACGACATGAACGCGATGTGCAGAATCCTCTGGCAATCCGACACGGATCTGGTTGCCGTCATGCAGATGCAGCTGCGGATGGCCTCTCATCACAGGTAACCTGTGTCCGCGCCAAGGCCGGCCTGGCACCGGAGCCGGCCTTGGCGAACGAGCCGGCGGGTGCTCGGCCCCACAAGTAGTTCCTCTCGATCATCGGGACGCGGTCGACGCCGATCTACCTGCTCGGCCGGCGCCGCGTCTCACGCGTCCGCTCGCGACTCGCGGGCGTCGCGCGCCGGCCCACTGTCTGGGTCGGGTCACGTTCGGCTGAGAGGCTCGGCGCCCGGAACAGTTGCGGCCGCGGCTACCACTCGTCCTCGTTGCTGGAGCTCCAATCGTCGTCGTCGCCCTCAACGATCTGGCTCCTTGGGTCCTCGTCCTCGGCGAGCCAGTCGATCTCGTCGTCGTCCTCCGCGTGCGCGGTCGGCACCGGCTCGATCTTGATCTCCTCGGTGCGGGTGTCGCGCTCGGTCTTCCGGCTGGCGGTGGTGGTGCGCGTCGCTGGCCGCTTGCGCTGGACGGTGGCTGCGGTCGACTTCGTCGCGCGGGCGCTGGACGTCTTCTTCCCGGTGCGGCTGGCCGAGCGCGCCGCCGGTTCTTAGCGGTGCGTGCCGCTTTCACCTTTCGCCCGCGTGTCGTTGCCTTACGGGTCATTCCCTCACCTCCGCTTCAGTCACGGTACCCATTATAGCCAACTAGTCAAGTCTCACGACTGCGGGGCGCGGGGATGGCTGCGAGGGGCCTCCGCGGCCCTCGCCGGGCCGGCGTGAGCGTCCGACCGGATCCGCTGCGCTCCGGTGTACACGGTGAATTGGCCGCCCCGGACGAACCCGAGGAGTGTCATGCCAAACGCCTCCGCCGTGGCGCACGCCAGGCTTGACGGCGCCGACACCGCGGCGAGCACCGGGATCCCGGCCGCCGCCGCTTTTTGCGTGATTTCGAAACTCGCCCGTCCGCTGACCAGGAGGATGTGGCGCCTGAGCGGCACGGCGCCGGCGAGGAACGCGCGGCCGACGACTTTGTCGACCGCATTGTGCCGGCCCACATCTTCGCGCGCCGCGACGAGGCGCCCGCCGGCGTCGAACAGCCCCGCCGCGTGGAGCCCGCCGGTTTTGTCGAACACCGGCTGAGCGGCGCGAAGCTGCTCAACGAGCCCGGCCAGTCCGTGACCCTCCACAACCAGATCGTCATCCGCGACCGACGCGATGCCGTGACCGCGGATCGCATCGATCGACGCCTTCCCGCACACGCCGCAGCTCGACGTCGCGTGGAAGCTGCGGGTGGCGCGGGTGAGATCGAGCGCGGCCTGCGGCCGAAGGAACACGTTGACGATGTTGTACTGCTGCTCCCCGTCGAGTGCGGGGTCGGTACAATAGCTGATCGACCGAATCGCGTCCGCGCCGGTGACGATGCCCTCGGTGAAGAGAAAGCCCGCCGCCAACTCAAAATCGTGGCCCGGCGTGCGCATGGTCACCGCGATCTGGATCGGGGTGCGCTGGTCGGGCGGGTAGAGGCGGATCTCGAGCGGCTCCTCGGTGGCGAGGATGTCCGTGCGCTCGTGCGTCCCGCCGTCCCCGGCATGCAGCACGCGCCGCCGCACCGTGCTGGCGCGCGCCATCGACTCGTTGCGGGGATCCGGTGATCGTGTGAGGCGGGGCGTCATGGATTATCCCTCGAAGCCGTCAGCAATGCGGCGCACCGTCCGTCCGCACCGTGATGCTAGCACCCGTCTGGTCGCCGCGTCAACGAACCGAAGTGCATCTGTTGTTGGTCAATGAATCTGTCACCGCTAACGGGCCAATGAATCTGGCACTCTGGGGCCATGACCAGGGAGGTGGTGCTCTTGAGCAGTACAGACCGGCAGCGAGGGCACGTCATCGTGCGGGTTCTGGAAGGCCGATAACCAGTGTCTGACGCGGGGCCGAGGGCCGGGACGACCCGTTACGGGATTTCGCGCGAGCGGTCTGCCGACGAGGGCGTCACGCGACGTAGTTCGAGATCTCGACCAGGTTGCCGTCGGGATCGCGCAGGTAGACCGATATGAGAGCGCCGGTGGCCCCCTGTTTCGGGACGGGTCCCGCCACGATCTCGACACCACACGCGCGCAGGTGGGCGATCACGTCCGCGATCGGCGCTCCGTGATCAGGCAGAAGTCGGCCGATCCCGGTGTTGGGCGGAGGGCTTTCGGTTCGAATTCCGCGCCGGCCTGGTGGAGATTGATCTTCTGTCCGCCAAACGTCAGCGCGCGCCGCCCGCCGTTGAACGTCACCGAGCGCATCATGAGGACGCGCTCGTAGAATGCGCACGTGGTGTCGACGTCGCGGACGGTCAGGACGACGTGGTCAATCCGGTCGATCGTGAGGGTACGAGGCGGCACGGCATCCCCTGGGGGCGCCGCCGGATTCGACGGCATCTGAACGGGATTGTTCCGTCTGGGTCGCCAACTTCCTTTCAGACGGCGGCGTGCGGCGCGCGTTCGTCGAGATGGCTCGCGGCGCCGTGAGGCGCGCCCCGGACCGGGTGAGGAGGGATCATGATCCACCAGCTTCGGATCTATGAGATCTTCGAGGGCAACCACGCGGCGTTTCACGCGCGGTTTCGCGATCACGCCGCGCGGATCATGCGCACGTACGGCTTCGAGATCGTCGCCATGTGGGAGGCGACGACTCCCCGGCGTCGGGAGTTCGTCTATCTGTTGGCGTGGCCTGACGAGGCCGCGATGCGCACGGCCTGGGCCGCGTTCATGGCCGACGCCGAATGGAAGGACATTAAGCGGGCGACCAGCGCGATGCATGGCGATCTTGTCGGAGAGATCGAAGACCGCATGCTTGTCGCGACGGACTATTCCCCGTCGGTGCCGCGCGCCGCGCAGACCTCCTAATCGGAAGGACCGCAGACCGCGCCGCGCGCCTCGGGCGTGCGCGTCACGGGGGTGCCAGGAGTGCCCTGACGCAGTCCGCGGCCCGATCGATCTCGCGTTCGAGTGCCTCTGGCGTGAGGCCATTCACCGCGGGGATCGTCGCCAGCACCGAGCCGGCGATGCCGGGCTTCTGGTCTCCGACCTCGATGACCGGACGGCCGGGGTGCTGGAATCCCTCGATGAGGAGCACGTTCGCGGACGCGCCCAGCGCCGCCCGGGCCGCATCGTCGGCGAGGCGCGCAGCCTGCTCTCCGTCCTCGACCGCGGTGGCCATCCGCAGCGCGGTCCCGTCCGGTCCCGCGAGGACGATGAGGTGCGCCCCGGCGTCGGCGAACCGCGCGCTGTCGCTCCCCGCTCGGTCGACGGTGAAGCCGTGCGCGGCATGTTTCACCACGGCGACCCGCACTCCGGCGGCGGTGAGCCGCCGCACGATGCCGGCGGCCACCGTGGTCTTGCCGCTGCCCGACGTCCCGGTGATCCCGACGACGATCGCACCCGGCTCCGGCTCGCGGCACAGACAGCCGGTCACGGTCCTCCTCGTGGTCGAGCAGCAGGGCGGGGGCGCGCGACCCGGCCGGCAGAGGCCGGCGTGCCCGCGGACAGCAGGACGAGCGCCGTCGCGCCGATGACCGACGCGTAGTCGCCGCCCGGCATGCCGGTCAGGATCTCCGCATCCCCGGTCTGGCCGGACGCCTTCGGGAGGCGTGCCCACAGCGCACGCAGCTTGTTGCCCGCGCGCGGAAGCGCCGCATCCACCCGTACGGTTTTCACCGGCCGCACCGTATGGCGCCGGCCCTGGAGACGCCGAACGAGCGGCTGCACCAGCAGGTGAAACGCGGCGAGACACGCGACCGGGGTGCCGGAGACCCCGACGATCCACGTGTCTCCGAGGCGTCCCGCGAAAAACGGCCCGCCGGGCCGCAGGGCGACGCGGCCCGCGATCTGCCGCACACCGAGCTCGAGCCAGGTTCGCTGCACGGCATCATGGTGCCCGACCGACACGCCTCCCGACGAGATCACGAGATCGTACCGGGCGGGCAGCGCGGTGAGCGCGGCGAGCAGCGCCTTCGGTTCGTCAGGCGCGATGCCGCGGTACTCGACCTCGCAGTTGAGGGCCTCGAGGATGCCGCGCAGTGCAATCGAGTTGCTGTTGAACACGCGGCCGGCCGGCAGCGGCGTGTCGGACGCGGTAGGATCGGCGAGCTCGCTGCCGGTCGCGACGACCGCCACGCGCACGCGGCGGTGCACGAGGACGTCGCGCACCCCGCACCCGACCAGTGCGGCCGCGACGTTCGGCGCGATGACGCCGCCCGCCTCCGCGACGCGCGCGTCCATTGCCAGCGTCTCCCCGACCGGCGAGATATTGGTCTTGCCGCGGACCGGGCGCCCGATGGACGCGATCCCGTCCTTCCACTTCGACCCATTCGAGCGGCATGACGCGATCGCCCCGGGCCGCGATGGAGCCCCCCGTGGGCACCGTCCACGTTTCTCCTCGTGCCGGTCCGTGTCCGGGCGCGTCGCCCATCTCGATCGCTCCGGTGATGCGGAGGCGCGCGGGGCGTTCGCCGGAGGCATCCCGGACGTCGAGGTCGTGGCAGAGATACCCGTCCATCGCCGCGCGCGGAAAATGGGGGATCGGGATCGCGGCCCGCACGTCTTCGGCGGCGACGCGGCCGCTCGAGTCCGCGGCGGCGATGCGTTCGGTCGGCAGCGCAGACGCCTCGGTCAGCAGACGATCAAGCGCGTCGGTTACATCCATACGCGACCTCTCGCGGACAGACTCGCGCCGCTTCGTGACGAGGATTCGGCGCACGGCGCACGATCGGAATGGAGCCTCACACGACGATTATAGGCTATGTCTCTTTTTGACACATTCGCGCGGAACTGCTGTGGCACGCCCGGCTCAACGGGCGTGGAGGTGACACGACGGTGGCGGGAGGCCGGCGGTGTCGCGCGACGCGCCTATCCGCGATGGGACGTGTCGGCGATCCGCCACGAGTAGGTCAAGGCGGCCGCCTTGCGAATCATCGCCGAGACCGAGCAGTAGCGGTCCTGGCTCAGCGTGACCGCCCGCTGGACCTGATCGGGTGTGAGCGTGGTGCCGGTGAAGACGTACTCCAACGTGATGTGGGTGAAGATCCGCGGATGTTCCGCCGCCCGCTCACCGGAAATCTGGATCTCCAGCCCTTCGATCGGGGCGCGCATCTTTTGAAGGACGGAGACCACGTCCATCCCCGTGCACCCGCCGAGCGCGCCGAGAAGGGCCTCCATCGGGGACGGTCCGCGGCCGCCGTGTTCTGGGCTGGTGTCGAGCGCGATCGTGCCGCCGGAGCCAGCCGTGACCCCGAAGGACTGGCCGCCCGTCCACCGAACGGTCGCCTGCATGCGCGTGCCTCCCGGTTGGTCGGATCGCAGGTCGCGGGGCGACCGCCAATCGAATTTCGACGACGTGTGCCGGCCGCCCTGCGCCGCGACCAGGAACGGCATGCGGCGCGGAGGAAGGAAGGCGGACAGTACGGAGGCGCGGAGGACGCGGATGCAGACGCTCGTCGTGCGGGTCGACAATCCCGACGGTCTCAACCTGATCTTCGGCCAGTCGCACTTCATCAAGACGATCGACGATCTGCACGAGGCGCTCGTGGGGACCGTACCGGGGATCCTGTTTGGCGCCGCGTTCTGCGAAGCGAGCGGGCCGCGGCTCGTCCGCACGACCGGCACCGATCCGGCGCTGATCGCGCTGGCCACGCGCAATCTGGAGGCGATCGGATGCGGCCACGCGTTTCTCATTTTCCTCGGGAACGCGTATCCGATCAACGTGCTTGACGCGGTACGGCGGGTCCCGGAGGTCTGCCGAATCTACTGCGCGACCGCGAACCCGCTCGAGGTGATCATCGCGGAGACCGACCAGGGGCGGGGCGTCCTCGGAGTCATTGACGGGCAGCCGCCCCTCGGGGTCGAGGGCCCCGACGACGTTGCCGCGCGCCGCGGGCTGCTGCGGAAGATCGGCTATAAGCTCTAATTCGGGGGAGGCCGGACGACGGACGCGCTGGACCGCTACAAGGAGCAGGCCGCGCTCGCAGCCGTTGCGGACGAGGTCCGCGACGGCATGGTGCTGGGCCTCGGCACGGGCACGACGGCCGCGTACGTGCTGCAGGCGGTGAGCCGCCTCGTGCGCGACCAGGGATGGCGGCTGCGCGGCGTGCCCACCTCAGACCGTACCGCGGCCGACGCGCAGCGGCTCGGCATCCCGCTGACGACGCTCGATGAGACGCCCGACGTCGCGCTCGACGGCACCGATCAGGTGGACCCGGCATTGAATCTCATCAAGGGCGGTGGAGGCGCGCACGTCCGCGAAAAGCTGGTGGCGCTGGCCGCCCGGCGCGTCGTCATCGTCGGCGACACGACGAAGACGGTGCCGAGACTGCACGGACCGATCCCGCTCGAGGTGCTGCCGTTCGCGCTGCCGTGGATGCTGCGAACGCTGCCCGCGCTGATCGCCGGCAGCACGGCCTCTGTGCGCGTGCGCGATGGACGGCCCGCGCGGTCGGACGGCGGCAATGTCCTCGTGGATCTGGGCTGCGGGCCGCTCGACGATCCGGCCGGTACCGCGGCGATCCTGGACGGCACCGCCGGGGTGGTCGACCACGGGCTGTTCCTGGGGATCGCCGATGTCGTCTATCTCGCCGGTCCCGACGGGCTGCGGCGCCTCGTGGCGGAGCGTGGACGACGATGATGCCGCCGACGCTATTTGAGCCGTTCGCCCGCCGCATTCTCCAGCTTCCGCCGCAGCTGCTGCTGATCTTCGTCGTCTGGACGCTCGTCTGGAAGGGCCTTGCGTTCTGGCGGGCCGCGCGCGCCGGGCAGTCGTTGTGGTTTGTCGTGATGCTGATTGTCAACACCGGTGGGCTGCTCGAGATTGTGTACCTGGCGTTTCTCGCGCCGCGGCGGACGCCGCTCGGGGATCTCGCGGGACCGGCGGCCGGTGACGAGCGCGGCCAGTAGGCGAACTGGCGCGGCCGGGCGTACCGAGGCACGCGTTACGCGGCGTCGTGCACCGAACGGATGATCAAGACCCTGGTGTGGGTGGTCTCTGCGGTGTGCGCCCGTCCCAGCTCGACCGCCTCGCTGTCGCGCGCGCAGGTCCAGGAGTGACCGCACTGCATGCACTTGACGCGGACCTGCGGGGATGCGGCGGCGGGAGCCGGGATCTCACCGGCGGACTCGGGCCGTCGGGTTTTGATTAGGACGTCGGGCGGCATCGAAACGGTGGCAGTGGTCCGACGGTCAGGGGCCGTCGATTCGGGCACGCGCTCACGCGGAACGGATGAGGCACCGCGTGGGAACCGACGCTAGCCGACGAGCGGGGCTTGCTGTGTGACGGCCGTAGCCGCGGCCGCGACCCCGCCGTACGCCCACCGGACCCGGGCGGCCTCGAGGAGCTCGGCGCTGACGCACAGGATGATGATGCCGGCGCGCACCGCGGATTCCTGAATGAACAGATCCAGCTCATCGACCGTCCGCGCCCGTCGTGCTCCAAGATTCGCGCGAAGTTCGTCGGCCATGGACGGGTTGTCGAACTTGATCCGCATCGGGTCCCACGGCCCGCCCTCTTGAATATCCACCAGATGGAGCCGACCGGTCATCGCAAGCGCCGTGAAGTACTTTCCCCGTGTTTTCTTATGCAGAGACTCAGCGGGGGCGCTCCCCCGGGGGGGTGAGGGGAGCGCCGTGAACCGCGCGCGCGCCGGAACCGGCGCGGGACTCGTCGACGATCCCGCCGGCCAGGACTTCCTGGCGAAGGGAGTGGATCTGGAGCGCTCGGGCCAACCGGTTCAGGAGTGAGTGTCTCATCGCACCGTCCACGATAGCCGACTCGCCTAGGCCCGACAATCTGCAAACGCCTATTCAACTGATTCCGGTGCGGGCCGGACGGGGCATGCGCGCGGGCGGGCGCCGTTCGGCGGCCCGCCCGCGTAAGCACTCGACTGGCGCCAGTGCTAGGGTGTCTTGAGGGCGGCGGGCTTGAGCCTGCCGAGTTCTTCGAGGAACCGGACCGTGGCGCGCACCCCGCGATCGAAGCTCTTCAGCCGGAAGAACTCATTCGGCCCGTGCGCGCCGTTATCGGTCTCCCCGAATGCGAAGAACACGAGCCACTGCCCGAGCTCGCTTTGGATCATCTCCGAGACCGGCAGCGTGCCGCCGGTGCGCACGCGCGCGGGCTCCTTTCCGTACACGTCCTTGAGCGCGCGCGCGGCCGCGGTGAGGCCGGGGTAGGTAGACGGCATCGAGTACGCGCGGGCGCGACCCGGAAATGCAGTGACGGTTACCGTGACGCCCTGCGGCGTGTGCGCGCGCACGTATTGGGTAATCGCCTCGATAATCCGCTCCGGCTGCTGGCCGGGCACGAGACGGCAGGTGATCTTGGCGTGCGCCTCCGCGGGGAGCACCGTCTTCACGCCCTCTCCCTGGAAGCCGCCCCAAATGCCGTTGATCTCCAAGGTCGGCCGGATCCACGTGCGTTCCACCGGCGTGTACGCGGGTTCGCCGACGAAGCCGCTGATCCCAAGGTTGGCGCGGTAGGCCGCGTCGTCAAACGGCACCGCCGCAATTTCCCGCCGCTCCGCTTCCGTCGGCTCGCGCACGCCGTCGTAGAATCCTTCGACGAGGATCCGGCCGTTCGCATCGTGCATGCCCGCGAGCAGCGCCGTGAGCACCTGAATCGGATTCGCCACGGTCCCGCCGTAGGTGCCCGAATGCAGGTCGGTGCGCGCGCCGCGGACGTCGATCTGCATGCCGGCGAGGCCGCGGTTGCCGACCGAGACAGACGGCAATTCGGCGCCAAGCATCGATCCGTCCGCGCTGACGGTGACATCCGCCTCGAGCAGCGCGCGGTGTTCGCGGATGAACGGGAGCAGGTTGGGGCTGCCGACCTCCTCCTCGCCTTCGAACATGAATTTGAGATTCACCGGGGGCTTGCCCGCGAGTTCGCGCACGGCGTCGAGCGCCGCGAGGACGACGAACAGCGCGCCCTTGTCGTCCGACGCTCCTCGGGCGAAGAGGCGGTCATCCCGCACGGCGGGGTCAAACGGCGGCGAGGTCCATTCGTTGAGCGGATCCACCGGCTGCACGTCGTAGTGGCCGTAGATGAGAACGGTCGGCAGTCCCTCGCCCGCGTGCCAGTGGCCGTACACGACGGGGTTGCCGGCGGTCGGCAGGAGCCGTACATCGGACACGCCGGTCGCCCGCAGGCGGTCGGCGAGCCAATTCGCCGCTTTCGTGATGTCCGGCTTGTGGGCGGGCAGGGCGCTCACGCTCGGAATGCGCAGGAACGTCAGGAGTTCTTCCAGCTGCCGGTCTCGAGCCTTGGCCAGGTATGCGTCCGCGGCCTTTACGTCCATGCGTCGTCTCCCCTGGGTCGAATATGCGGTGCCCCGGAAGATTTCCCGCACGGGCGCGGGCACCCCTGCGCCGCCTCGGGCGCCGGTTACGGGGTCAGGGGCCGCTCGACCATCGCGCTGCCGCCGCCGCGCCGTACGGGCTCCGCCGCCGCGGTCACGGTCCCGTCCGGGTGGAACGCGATGCCGCTCGCGGCACCGATCCCGAACGCGCCGACATGGACGAACCGGTGTCCGAGCTGTGAGAGGATCCGCGAGTCCGGTTCGTTCAAAAACTCGCCCTCGGCCTGGGCGACCTGTGAACTGTCTTGATAGTATCGGGGCGCCGCGATGGCGCTCGGCAGGTCCATGCCGAAGTCGAGGACATCGACGAGCAGCTCGAGCACGGTCGTGACGATCGTGCTGCCTCCCGGCGACCCCAGCGCGAACAGCGGCTGCCCGTCCTTGAAGACGATCGTCGGACTCATGGTGCTGAGCGGACGCTTTCCGCCCGCGGGGGCGTTCGGGCTGCCGGGTGTGGTCGAGAAGTTGGCGAGGTCGGTGTTCAGCACGAACCCGAACCCCGGGACGACGGCAGCGTTGCCGAAGCCTTCTCCGAGTGTGTACGTATAGCTGACCACATTCCCCTCACGATCGGCCACGGTCAGGTGCGTCGTGGAGCTTCCCTCGGCGCCGGTGTTCGCCATCAGCGGTTCGCCGGTCCGGTCGGCCGCCGGCTGGAACGGAATCGGGTTGCCGGCGGGCACGGTGCCCGGAGCCGCGTCCGCGCCGATGCGCGCACGACGCTCCGCCGCATAGCCCGGGGAGAGCAGCCCCGCGATCGGCACATGCACGAAGTCGGAATCGCCGAGATACGCCCGCCGGTCGGCAAAGATCAGGCGGGCGGTCTCCATCTCGGTGTGCAGCGCTTGAGCCCGCGGGAGGGTGCCGAGGTCGAATCCGGCCAGGATGTTGAGCGCCAGCGCGATGGCGGTGCCGCCCGCGCTCGGCAGTCCCATCCCGTAGACGGTGTACCCTCGGTAGGCGGTCACGATCGGCGCCCGGACCCGCGCCTCGTAGTCGCCGAGGTCCGCGAGCGTCATGACGCCGGGATGCACGGGCTGCGATGACCCGGCGGCGGCCAGCGGTTGCTGCACCGAGTGTACGACGGCCCACCCGATCGGTCCCCGGTAGAACGCGCGGCTGCCCTCGAGCGCGATCAGCCGATAGGCGCGAGCCAGATCGGGATTCCGGTACAGTGAGCCGACCGCGGGGACGTCGCCGGCGGGCGTCAAAAACAGCCGGCGGCTCGCTTCAAACATCCGCAGCCGGTTCAGGTTGGAACGTGTCTCCCCGACGAACTCCGCGTCACGCGGGAATCCTTGGTCCGCGACCCGGATCGCGGGAGCCAGGACATCGGCCAGCGTGAGATGTCCGTACCGGTGGAGCGCTTCCTCCCATCCCAGGACCGCGCCGGGGACGGCGGGAGCGATGCCCCCCGTGATCGCCTCGGCGTAGGGGAGCGCCCGTCCGTTCGGGCCGAGCAGGTACCCGGGGGTGACCGCCTGGGGCGCGACGCCGTCGTGGTCGAGCGTGATCACCCGGTGCTCTGAGGCGAGATAGATCATCATGAAGCCGCCGCCGCCGATGCCGCACCAGAACGGCTTCGTGACTCCGAGCACCGCCGCGGTCGCGACCGCCGCGTCGACGGCATTCCCGCCCTTCGCGAAGATCTCGATCGCGGCCCGCGTCGCATACTCATCGGCGCTGGCCGCGGCGCCTCCCCGGCCGGTCGCGACGGCGCCCGCGCCGCCGGGGCCCGCCCGGCCGACCGTGGCAGAGAACGGCGCGAGGACCAGGCTGCCCGCGAGCGCCACGATACCGGCGAGCGCCGTGAGGCGCGCCGTCCCCCGACGCGTCCGTGAACCTCCCCATGTGATCCGACTCCGCATCATCGAGGCCTCCCGGCGCGTCCGTCCCGACGCGGGCCCGCGTCGACGCACCGGTCGGCGAATTCGGGCCAGGCGGGACGGGGACCTTTCGACAGACGCGCGCGGAGGGCGGCGGGTCGCGCGTGGTTGACCGGATCGCGGATCCGGCGTACACTGGAAAAAGAGAACCCCTCCCCCCATGGGGGAGGGATCCCGCAGATCGGGATGAGGAGGGGCACCCGTGCCGAGAACGACCATCGCGCACGACCCGCAAGCGAAGGAGAAGGTGGTGGCGCGCCTGCGCAGCGCCGAGGGCCACCTGCGCGGGATCATCCGCATGGTGGAGCAGGATGCCTACTGCGTCGACGTGATCAAGCAGACGAAGGCGGTGCAGAGCGCGATTGATAAGGCGAACGCGCTGCTGCTCGCGCGTCACCTGAACCACTGCGTCAGCGCCGCCATTCGCTCGGAGAGCCCCAGGGAGCGGCAGCGGGTGATCTCCGAGTTGCTCGACGTGTTCGAGAACGGACGCGAGCGGTAGACGGGAGTTGGATGTGACCCTCGACACGGTCGAGCTTCCAATTGAGGGCATGACGTGCGCGGCGTGCGTCCGGCGGGTCGAGCGCGCCCTCGAGGGAGTCGCCGGCGTGCGGACCGCGAGCGTGAATTTAGCCACCGGGTCGGCGCGCGTGGCCTTCGATCCCGCGTCGGCCGGCACAGCACAGCTGCGCGCCGCGGTCGTGCGGGCCGGGTACCAGGTGGGCGAGGCCGCGGCGTCGGATGGACGGGCGCGTGCCGAGGAGCGCCGCCTGCACGATCTCCACACGAAGTGGGTCGTCAGCTTGGCGATCGGTCTTGGCGTGATGCTGATGATGTACGTGCCGATCGAGGGCGCCGGGACGCTGCTGGCGCCCGCGGTGTTGATCGCCGCCACGATCGTGCAGGCGTGGGCCGGCCGCGGATTTTACATCGCGGCGTGGAACGCCGCGCGGCATGGGACCGCGACGATGGACACGCTGGTGGCGCTCGGTACGAGCGTCGCCTACGGGTACAGCGCGTTCGTGACGGTGTGGCCGGGCGCGGCGCGCGCCTGGGGACTTCCGATCGAACTCTACTATGAGTCTGCGATTCTGATCATTGCCCTCGTGCTGCTGGGGCGGTGGATGGAGGCGCGCGCCCGCGGGCGCTCCGGCGCGGCGATCGCCGCGCTCGCGGGGCGTCGGCCGCGCACGGCCCGCGTCGTCGCGGCGGGCGCGGACCGGGACGTGCCGATCGACGCGGTCCGCCCAGGCGATCTCATCCGCGTCCGTCCCGGCGAGATGGTCGCGACGGACGGGACCGTAGTGGAGGGCGCGTCGAGCGTCGATGAGAGCATGTTGACGGGCGAGAGCGCGCCGGTGTCAAAGGCGCCGGGCGACGCGGTGATCGGCGCCACGCTCAATACGACGGGGTCGTTTGTGTTTCGTGCGACGCGCGTGGGCGCCGAGACAACGCTGGCGCAGATCGTGCGGCTTGTCGAGACGGCGCAGGGCTCCAAGGCGCCATTGCAGCGCCTCGCCGACACGGTCGCGGGATACTTCGTGCCGGCTGTGCTCGGGATCGCGGCGCTCACGTTCGTGGGATGGTGGGTGCTCGGGCCGGAGCCTCGACTGACGCACGCGCTGACCGCGGCGATCGCGGTGCTGATCGTCGCCTGCCCGTGCGCGCTCGGGCTGGCGACGCCCACCGCCGTCATGGTCGGCGCCGGTAAGGCGGCGGAGTATGGGATCCTCGTGCGGGGCGGCGAGGCGCTGGAGCAGGCGCGGCGCATCACGAGCATCGTGCTGGACAAGACCGGTACCCTGACGCGCGGCGGTCCCCGCGTTACCCGCGTTCTTCCCGCGGCGGGCGTGCAGGAGGCCGACGTGCTCGCCGCGGCCGCGGCCGCCGAGACGGGGTCGGAACACCCGATCGCCGCGGCCGTCATCGCGGCCGCGCGCGCGCAGGCCCTCGCGTGGCCGGCCGCGGATCGGTTCGAGGCGCTGCCTGGTCTCGGGGTGCGCGCGCGCGTCGGGGAGCACGATGTGCTGCTGGGTAGCCGCCGCTTGATGGACCGGTACGCGGTTGCGCTCGACGGCCTCGCGGGTTCGGCGGATGCCGTCGGCCGCGACGGCGCCACGGGGCTCTTCGTCGCCGTCGATGGGCGCGGCGTGGGAGTGCTCGGCGTCGCCGACGGGCTCAAGCCGGGAGCGGCCGAGGCGGTCGCGCAGCTTCGGGCGCTTGGGCTGGACGTCTGGATGCTGACCGGTGACGGCCGCGCCGCGGCGGAGGCGGTGGGACGAAGCCTGGAGATTCCACCGGACCGCGTGCTCGCCGAGGTGCTGCCGGACGGTAAGGCGGCGAAGATTCGCGAGCTGCAGGGGCAGGGTCGCGTCGTCGCGATGGTCGGCGATGGGGTGAACGACGCGCCGGCGCTCGCGCAGGCCGATCTCGGCATCGCGATCGGCACGGGCGCGGACGTCGCCATGGCCGCGTCGGACCTTACGCTGGTCGGCGGGGATCTCAGGGCGATCGTGACCGCGATCGACTTGTCCCGACGGACCGTGACGACGATCCGGCAGGGGCTGGTGTGGGCGTTCGCCTACAATATTCTGCTCATCCCGGTTGCGGCCGGCGCGCTGTATCCGATCGTCCACGTGATGCTGAGCCCCGTGCTCGCCGCCGCGGCGATGGCGATGAGCAGCGTCAGCGTGGTCACGAATGCGCTGCGGCTGCGCGGCTTCAGGCCCGCGGCCGACGCGCAGGCCCTGCTCGCCCCTTCGCTGCGCGCCCGCGTCGGAGAGTACGCGTATCTGGCGGGGATCGCCCTGACGGCGCTGGCGGTCGGAGGGGCCGCCCTTCTGCTGGCCGCCCATGGACCGCACGCCGGCATGACGATGCGCTAGGCTGCCGCGGCCGCCGTCTCCGACCGGGGCCGTTCGAGGCGGCGAGATTGGATCTCGCGTGAGGAGGTAGATGCGATGGCAGAGGTGATCTTCTCCGTGCCAGACATTTCGTGTGAGCACTGCGAGCGGACCGTGCGCGGCGCGCTCGGCCCGCTCGAGGGTGTGCGCAGCGTCGCGGTCAACATTCCCGCGAAGCAGGTGCGCGTGGCGTACGATGAACGCCTCGTGTCCGTGGATCGGATGAAGGACGCCCTGCGCCTTGGAAGATTACCCGGCGGCGTCCAGCGCACCGGCGTAGCCGCGCCCCGCGCGCGCGGCAAGGGGCGCTCGGTGACACCCATTTTGAGGCAACACCCAGTTTTTCGGTGTCGATAATTTTGACGCAATTCGTGTGGTTGACACGATGGCGGCCGGGCCCGTAGACTTTGTCCTGGCGGGAGTGCCGCCGTTCGTGGGGGCGTGGTGTAGCCTGGTTAACACATCTGCCTGTCACGCAGAAGATCGCGGGTTCAAATCCCGTCGCTCCCGCCAGACGTTCCTCCGCACCGTGTCGTGACGCGTGCGACCGCATCTCGCACCTCAGACGCCGCGCGCTGCGTCCCACGTCTGCCGCCGTCAGCCTTTGGTGCGGTGAGCGCCGTCCGGTCGCACGTACGTGAAGCCAAAGCGTCCTTTGACGCACAGGTTCCCCCGTGTGACGGAGTGGTCCGCCGGTGACGTGACCTTGACGATCCGATTGTCCTGGACGTGCAGTTCGACCGCGCAGCCCACGCCGCAGTACGGGCAGATCGTTTCCGCGACGTGCTGCCGGGCCTCGTCCCACTCGCCCGCCTGTCGCATCCGATGTTCGATCGCGGGCATCAGTGCCCCGGTCGGACAGACGGCGACGCAGTTGCCGCAGAACACGCATCGGGAGTCGAGCAGCGGTGTGTCGGCGCCGGTGTCGATCCGGGCGTCGAATCCCCGCCCCGCGACCGACAGCGCGAAGGTGAACTGAGCGTCCTCGCCGCACGCCTCGACGCATTTGTAGCAGAGGATGCACTTACTGTATTCGCGGACGTACAGATCGTTGTCATCGCGCAGCGGCTCCGCGACCCGCCGCGCGTCGGCGCCGAACCGTGCGGGGTCCGCCCCGTACTCGGCGAGGTAGGCTTGCAGTTCCGGCGCCGTGGACGTGTCGACGGACGACGCCAGCAGCTCCAACACCGTCCGGCGGGCCCGCCGGACGCGTTCCGTTGTGGTGCGGATCTTCATGCCGGGCTCCACGCGGCGGGAGCAGCTCGGCACGAGCGTGCGGCTGCCCTCGAGCTCGACCATGCACACCCGGCAGGCATTGACCGGGGTCAGGTTTTGGTGGTAGCAGAGCGTGGGCGCGTTCATGCCGGCGCGCCGCAGCGCCTCGAGGACGGTCGTGCCCTCGTCCGCGTTGGTCGGTTGCCCGTCGATCTCGATCGAGACCGTCACGCCGATCCTCCTGGCGTGAGCGCGAGGGCGCTCAGGACCGCGCCCGCGGCCGTTTGTCCCAATCCACAGATCGACGCGTCGGTCATCGCGGTGCCGATCTCGCGCAGTAGCGCGGCATCGTCGTGACGCGCCCGTCCGTCCGCGAGGCGCGCGACGATCTCAAGCTGGCGCTGGGTGCCCACACGGCACGGCACGCACTGACCGCAAGACTCTTCTTGAAAGAATCGCGCGACGCGCAGGACGACGTCCCAGAGCCGGGCGGTCTCGTCCAGCACAATCACGGCGCCAGAGCCGAGCGTGCCGCCGGCGGCCGCGAGCGCCTCGAGCGTGAGCGGCAGGTCCAGATGGTCGGGTCCGAGAAACGTGCCCGCCGCTCCCCCGCAGAGCACCGCCTGCAGCCGCCGGCCGCGCCAGACCCCACCCGCGAGCGCGAGCAGTTCGCCGAGAGGCACCCCGAACGGCACCTCGTAGACTCCCGGCCGCTCGACGTGGCCGGTGACGCAGAACAGCTTCGTGCCGGCCGACCGGTCGGTGCCGTACCGCCGGAAGCTGGCCGCCCCCTCGCGCAGGATCAGCGGGACGTTGCAGAGCGTCTCGACATTGTTGACGAGCGTCGGATCTCCGAACAGGCCCACCTGGGTTGGGAACGGCGGCTTGTTGCGGGGCTCGCCGCGCCGTCCCTCGACCGAGTTGAAGAGCGCGGTTTCCTCTCCGCAGATGTAGGCGCCGGCGCCGCGGAACACCCGGATATGAAACGCTCGTCCCGAGCCCGCGACGTCGGCGCCGAGCAGGCCCGCGCGCTCCGCCTGTTCCATGGCCTGCTCTAAACACTCGGAGGCACGGGTGTACTCGCCGCGAACGTAGATGAGCCCGTCCTCGGCTCCCACGGTGACGCCGGCGATCGTCATTGCCTCGATGACCGAGAACGGGTCTCCTTCCATCAAGACACGGTCCTTGAACGTGCCCGGTTCGCTCTCATCGGCGTTGCAGACGACCCGCCTGCGCCCGGCGGCCCCGGCCACCGCCCGCCACTTCCGGCCCGCCGGGAACGCCGCGCCGCCGCGCCCCACGAGCCCGGACGCCTCGAGTTCGGGGAGCACCCATGCCGAACCGCGCTCCACCGCCATGGTGAGGGCGTCGTAGCCGCCCGTGCGCCGGTAGTCGTCGAGGCTTTCCGGGCGCGCGGTCCCGACGCGCGACAGGAGGCGCCGCGTTTCAGGCATCGGCGGATCCGTCCCCCGCGGCGGCGGCAATGTCCTGGGCCGTGGCCTCGGGATAGAGACGGCCGTCCACCACGGCCACCGGCGCGCGGTCGCATTGTCCGAGGCAGGGGACGGTCTCCCACTCGAATGATCCGGCGTGCTCCGCGGTGGGGCCGCCGTGCGCGTCGCCGCCAAAACGGCGGGCCGGGCCGTAGCGTGCCTCGAGCTCATGTGCGACGGCGTCGGCCCCGCGCAGCCTGCAGGGGACGTCATCGCAGACGTGGACGGTCACGCCGTGCGGCCGGTGGAGGCGGAACATCGCGTAGAAGGTCGCCACGCCCCAGACCTCGGGAAACGGCACGTGCATCCGGTCCGCGAGCTGTTGAAGGGCACCCGTCGGAAGCCATCCGAGATCGTTCTGCAGCGCCTGAAGCAGCGGCACGAGATCCGTGCGCCGGGGCTCGGCGCCGAGGCGCGCGAGCGTCCGGTCTACCGCCGCGCGTTCCGGCTCGGTCGTCGCGTGCGGCGGGTTCGGCTCAACCGGCACGGACGTTGGTCTCCTCGCCGATGCGTTCGTCGCCCCATGCGCCGCGCGGCGCAACGCGCTCGATGGCGACCGCGGTGGCCTTGAACTCGGCCGTTCCCGATTTGGGGTCCCAGGCATCGATCGTCAGCACGTTCGTCGGGACCAGTTCGGGATGGTGGAGGGTCATGAAGCACAGACCCGGCGCGAGCGTGTCGTCCAATTTCGCCGGCACGAGGACGGACGCGCGCCGGGACCGGACGCGGACCAGGTCGTCGTCCTCGATGCCCAGCCGCCGCGCGTCGTCGGGCCAGATGCGCAGGAACTCCATCTGAGGACGGGGCGCCGCATAGCCCCGCGACTGCGTCCCCGTGTTGTAGAATTCGAGCTTGCGCCCGGTGGTGAGCAGGAACGGATACGTCTCGTCCGGCTGCTCGACCGGCGGTTCCCAGCGCACCGGGATGAACGGCGCCCGCGGCCCCTCGACCGGGCGCTGCCACAGCCGGGCATGCAGAAACAGGCTGCCGGGGTGGCCCTCCTCGGGACACGGCCACTGGAGCCCTCCCGCCTCGGCGAGGCGCCGGTACGACATGCCGCGGTGTCTCGCCGAGACGCGCCGCACCTCGTTCCACACGTCCTCTGCGCCCGTGTAGCTCCAGGCATGTCCGAGGCGCCGGGCGAGGTCCTGCAGGATCAGGATGTCGTCGCGCGCCTCTCCCGGCGGGTCGACGGCTTTGTGCATCAGCTGTACGCGCCGCTCGGAGTTCGTCACGGTGCCGTTGCACTCGCACCATGACAGCGCCGACGGCAGGACGACATCCGCGATCTCGGCTGTTTGGTTCAGCGCGACGTCCTGCAGCACGACGAACTCGAGTGCGTTGAGCATCGCCCGCGCCCGCTTCTGATTCGCCTCGGACATGAGCGGATTTTCGCCGATGATGTAGGCCGCACGGATCTCGCCCCGCTCCATGGCTTCGAACATGAGGCTCTGGTGCAGGCCGCGCTTGGGCGGCAACGCCATCCCCCAGGCGGCTTCATACGGCGCGCGCTGGGCCGGGTCTTCGACGTCGGCGCCGCCGGGCAGGCGGTTCGGGACGGCGCCCATATCGCCGCCGCCCTGGACGTTGTTCTGGCCGCGCAGCGGATCCAGGCCGGACCCGTAGCGGCCGACGTGGCCGGTGAGGTTCGCGATGTTGCACAGCGCGTAGACGCCGTCGGTCGCATTGTGGTGCTCGGTAATGCCGAGGGTCCAGCAGATAATCGCGTTCGGCGCCGCGGCGTACGCCCGGGCGACTTCGCGGATCGTCGCGGCCGGTACGCCGCTCACGCGCTCGGCAAACTCCGGCGTGTAGTCATCGAGCTGCGCGCGGTAGGCGTCTATGCCGCGTGTCGCATGCCGCGATAAACTCGCGGTGCTCCAGTCCTTCATCGAGGATGACGCGTCCGATGGCGTTCGCGAGCGCGATGTCCGCGCCGACCCGGATCTGCAGGTGCGTGTGTGCGAGTTGCGCGGTCGGCGTCCGCCGCGGATCGACGACGATCATGCGCGCGCCGCGCCGCATGCCCCGCAGCATGTGATGGAACATGATCGGGTGCGCCTCGCGCGGGTTGGCGCCCCAGAGAAACAGCAGGTCCGTGTGCGCCAGCTCCTCGTAGGACGTTGTCCCGCCGCCCGCGCCGTACACCGTCTCCAGACCGGAGACGCTGGGCGCGTGTCAGGTCCTGTTGCAGCTGTCGATGTTGTTGGTGCCGATCACCGTCCGCATAAACTTCTGGGCGGCGAAATTCATCTCGTTGGACGCTTTGGAGCAGCTGAAGCAGCAGAACGCGTCGGCTCCGTGGGTTCGGCGGATCTCGCCAAAGCGCCGCGCGACGAGGTCGAGCGCCTGGTCCCAGGTGGCCGGCTCGAGGGTGCCGGCACGGCGGATGAGCGGGTGCGTCACGCGCGCCAGCGGGCGTTGGTAGCCGCGTGTCAGCATGTCTCGACACCTCCTGGTGGCGCGACCATCCGCGTTGGGACCATTCGAGCATGGACCGGCGACTCCTTCGAGCCTGCGGCGCACGAGTTTGCCGTGCGGGAAACGCGGGTATCGTAAGGTGTGTCGCGCGATACGGGGGGCGGAGACGACGCGGTACCGACAACCGCGGAAAGGGTGGGATGCAGATGAAACGCATCATCGCTCCACTGGTACTGATCGCGTTTGTGACCGCGCTGATCGCACCCGGGTTCGCCCAGCCGGCCGCACCGATCGCCGTGTACGTGAACGGACGGGCCCTCAGCTTCGACGTACCGCCGACGGTTATCCAGGGCCGGGTGCTGGTGCCGATGCGCGGAATCTTCGAAAGCCTCGGCGCCACCGTGGACTACAATCCGGCCACGCAGCAGATCAACGCCACCGACGGCTCGCAGACGGTGCAGTTGACCGTGGGCTCGCGGCAGGCGGTCGTCAACGGGGCGCCGGAGATGCTCAGCGTGCCCGCGTTTACCATCAACGGGCGGACGATGGTCCCGCTCCGGTTCATCAGCGAGGGGTTGGGTGCCGAGGTGCAGTGGGTCGCGGCGAACAATGCGATTCTCATTACCGAGAACGGGGCGGCCGCGTCGGTCCCGGTGACGGTCCCGACCTATATCCCGCCCGTCACGACGACGCCGGCGGCGCAGTATGTTCCGTCCACCGCGCCGGCGGTCTCTGGTCGATTGGTGGCCGTGAATCTAGGTCCGACTCCCTCGATTGTGGTGCGGAGTAGCGGACAGGACGTGACGGTGCCTGTGACCGCGGACACCGCGATCTACCGCTACAATACCGGATCGAATGCCGGCAGGCTCCGCGGCACTCGGCGCGCTGCGCAGTGGAGATATGGTCGCGGTGCAGATGAACGAGCGAGGGCAGGCGGCCAAGATCACCGCGACGTATCACGCGCTGCTGGGCGGCCGCATCGCGAGTGTGGCGGACCGGACGGTCCGCCTCGCGAACGGGCAATCGTACGTGGTGCTGCCCGACGCACAGATCACCCTCAACGGGCAGAGCGCCGGGTTCGAGGTGATCCAGGCCGGACGGGACGTTCGATTCTCCTTGGTGCAGGGCACGAACCAAGCGTACGAGGTGAACGTGACATTCCCAGTTTCAACGGCGATTCCGGTGCCGGTAGGCCTCAGCGCCCCTGGCATCAGCTCGCCGACGAACGAAGCGACCGTCGGCAACGCGTTTGTCGTCAGTGGCCGGGCGCGGCCCGGCGCCACGGTCGTTGTCACCGCGGAGCCGCGCCTCTTGGGACAGACCGTCCAGGGAATTACCCGCGCGGACGGCGACGGCGCGTGGGCCGTGTCCTTGAACGTGCAGGCCCTGCCGATGGTCGCGTTCCCGTACGTGGTGACCGCGACCCAAATTATCGATGGCATGCAATCGGATCCCTCGAGTATTGAGGTCACCATTCGGTAAGTCGATCTCCCGCGCGTGATGAGGCGTGATGAGGCCGGCGCGTGAGGGCCGGCCTCATCACGCCTCGGTATACACCTGTCGAGTGTACGCAATTGAACAGACTCGATATCCGCGGTCACGTACGCTGAGGCACACAGACCGCGCGGTACGACGTGCCGCGGGAAAGATGGGATGCGTATGAAACTCAGAGTGGGCTTGGTTGTTCTCGGAATTGCCGCGGTGGCGCTGATTGCCCCGCGTACTGGGTTCACCCAGCCGGCGGCACCGATCACGGTGTACGCGAATGGGCGGGTCGTCACATTCGATGTGCCGCCGATCATTATCCAAGGGCGCGTGCTCGTACCGTTGCGTGGGATTTTCGAGAATCTCGGTGCAACCGTGGACTACAACGCGGTGACGCAGCAGATCAACGCGGTCGACGGCGCGCAAAACGTTCAGCTCACGGTGGGCTCACGGAAGGCGTGGGTGGACGGCGTGCCCGAGATGCTCAGCGTGCCCGCATTCACCATCAGCGGGCGTACCATGGTCCCGCTCCGGTTTGTCAGCGAGGGGCTCGGCGCCCAGGTGCAGTGGATCGCGGCAAGCGGGACGATCGTGATCGCGTCGAATGGCGCGGTCGCCGCCATCCCGGCGACAGTCCCCTTTAACCGTGCACCGGTGTATGCTCCGCCCGCCGCGCAGGCGGTATCGGGCCAGCTGCTTGCTGTCAACTTTGGGACGAGTCCGTCGATCGTGGTGCGCAGCGGTGGGCAGGACGTGACGGTGCCCGTGACGGCAGAGACGGCGATCTATCGGTACGACGCGGCGACAAGCGCCGGCGGCTCCGCGGCGTTGGGTGCGCTCCGCAACGGCGATGACGTGACGATCGGGATGGACAATCATGGGCAAACGGCAAAGATCACTGCGACGTATCGCGCGGTGCTGGGCGGGCGCATTGCGGGGGTGACCGGCCGGACCGTGACCGTGGCGAACGGTCAGTCATACGTGGTGCTGCGTGATGCGCAGGTCAC
>CAWBBU010000016.1:0-103746 GCA_963787105.1 uncultured Bacillota bacterium | reverse complement strand
GCGATTGACGGCGTGTGTAACGGCCGCACCCTCATCCATCCGCACGTCGCGCGGCAATTGGTGGAGCGCTTCCGGGCGCTGGCCCGCGAGAAGAACGGGACGAACGGCAGCCACCTTGGCGGGCTGACGACGCGGGAATTCGAGATTCTCCTCGAGGTCGCGAAAGGCTCCACCGACCGCGAGATCGCGCAGCGGATCTTCGTCAGTACGACGACGGTGAAGAGCCGCATCCGCGCGATCTTCCGCAAGATCGGCGCGCGCAACCGGACGCAGGCGGTGGTCTACGTGCTCAAACACCGGCTGATCAGCTAGCCGCCGCGCACCATGCGCGAGCGTGCCAGATACGGAGGGGACGATGGCCCGGCCTGACACGATGCAGCACGCGGTGTGGGAAGGGCGGCGATCGCCGGGCTGGTCTGTGGGCACGACGATCGCCTACCAGTCCTCGATCTGGCGAGTGCAAGGTGTGGTGCTTGGGGTCTCGGCCGCTGGAATTCCCGAACTTCGGTGGGTTCTGGATGAGCAGACCCTCAATCATGAGGATCCTCAGCGCGGAGGGATAGGCGATGCGTAACGGAGGAAGACGCGGGCACCTGATCGGCACCGGTGTGGTCCTAGTCGCGCTGCTGCTCGGAGGCTCGACGTCCGCGGTGCCTGCGGCCGTGCGGCCCCTGGATCAAGCGGTACCAGGCGATCCCACGTCTCAGACGCCGCCCGGGCTCGCGCCCGTCGTCCCGACCGGCGTCCCGGCGCCGATCGCGCCGGCACCGGCGGCGCTTGAATACACCATCTCGCCGGGAGACGTGTTGAATGTCTCGGTCCTGGCCGAGCCGGAAGTGAGCGGGACGTTTGCGGTGGCCCCGGACGGGACGATCATGCTGCAATTGGTCGGCCAGATCCACGTCTCCGGGCTCACCCTTCCACAGCTGTCGGATCAGCTGACCGATGCGCTCAAGAAATACATCCGGACGCCCCAGGTCGCGGTCTCGATCCAGCAGTCGGCGACCCGACAGCAGTTCGTGTACCTGCTTGGGCAGGTGAACCATCCCGGTGCCTACCCGATGCAGACCGGCTGGACGGTGGCCGCCCTGATGGCCAGCGCCGGGGGGCCGACACAGGGCGCCTCGCTGCCGCGCGCGTTCATCATTCGAGCCACCCAGACGATTCCGGTGGACCTTCAGCAGCTCTTGATCGACGGCAACACGACGGCGAACGTGGCGCTCCAGGCCGGGGACGTCATTATCGTCCCCGAGACCAAGGATCACGTCCTCCTGATGGGCGCGGTCGCCAAGCCCGGGACCTACCAAATCAACCCTGGAGATCACCTGGTCGACGTGCTGTCGGCGGCCGGGGGCACCGTGCAGGGCGCGAAGATCAGCGACATCGGGGTGATTCGGCAGGCGCCCGGTGCCGTTCCGGTCACCGGTGCCACGCCGCCAGTCGTGAGTGCGACGCCGGCCGCCGGTGGCGTCCCCACCGCTGGCGCGAAACCGGTCGTGACGGAAGTCAACCTCTCGGAGTTCTACAAGAGCGGCGACGGCAAGCAGAACGTGATGCTGCAGGGCGGCGACGTGATTTACGTGCCGCCGGCGTCGGGCGTTAACTGGCTGAGTGTGCTGGGCACCCTCGGCGGACTCGGGTGGATTACGTACTGGGTGCACTAGCGCGGACGTACCTCGGCGCTCGGCAGACGGCCGGCACGCGATAAATCACGAACGGAGGGCGAAGCGATGGAGTTCTGGAGATTCTATCGCGTCATTCGACAGCGACGGCAGGTGATCGTGGCCGTCATGGTCGCGGCGGTCATCGTGGCGCTCGTCGTGGGCCAACGCAAGATGGGCGACTACTCGTCCACCGTGACGCTGACGATCCCGACCGAGCAGCAGTTCTTTTTCGTCTCGAGCGCGGACACGACGGGCTCGCAGGCGCCGTCGTCGGACGCCCTGTCGGGGCTCGCCACCGACCTGATCCGCAGCCGCGAGGTCGCCGACCGCGTCATTCAGCAGCTCCACGTGAACCTGGCCCCGGATCAACTTGAGAATCAGATCACCGTGGTTCGAGATCCGGACACGAGCCAGGTCCGGATCACGGCCCAGGCGGCTAACCCCGGGGATGCGGTCGCGCTGGCGAACGCGGTGGCCGACAACGCGGCCAGCTACTACCAAGAGGTCCAGCGCCGGCAGGCGACCCTTGCGCGGGAGTTTGTCGAACGGCAGACGGCGGATACTCAGGATCGCCTGCAGGCCGCCGAGAATGCGCTCCTGGCGTATCAGCAAAAGAACGGTACCGTCATGGCCACGGGGTCCGCCGCGCAGGTCGGCAACCTCCAGGCGGAGATCCAGCAGACCGACTTTGACCTCCAGGCCGCGAACGCGCGAGTCGACTCGCTCTCGACGCAGATGAACTCGCAAGCCGCCACCCGGACCGACCAGTATTTGTTCCAGAATCCTGTGGCCCAACAGTTGGAAGCACAGTTGGTGCAGCTTCAGGTCGCCTTGACCTCGCAGCTGGCCGTGCATACGGAGAACTACCCGAGCGTTGTGTCGATCGAGGCCATGATTAAGGAGATCAAGGATCGGCTCAACACCGAAGTCAGCAAGAGCGTGGCGACCCAGCAGGTCGTCCACAACCCCGTCTACGACGCCCTGACGCAGGAGCGCGTGGCAGCCGAGACCGACGTGCTGGCGCTGCAGGCGAAGAAGCAGGCGCTGAGCGGGGCGCTCGGGTCGGCGACGCAGACGCTGCCGGCCGCCGCGCAGACGCAGCTGGATGCGACGCGGCTGACGCGTGGTGTGAGCATCCTCGGCCAGGAGCTGACCGATCTCTCGAATCAGCTCGGCCAGGCGCGCCTGCGCGAGCAGGAAGTGCAGAGCCTCGGCGCGCTGAGCGTACTCGACCACGCGCGCGTGGCCGTGCAGTCGCCGTTTGCCGGGCTGCGCTTCAAGCTGACGCTCGGGCTGGTGCTCGGGCTGCTCGGCGGGCTCAGCCTCGCGTTCTTTCTCGAGTATTTGGACAACTCCCTGAAGACCACCGAGGCCGCGGAGCGCCTGGTCGGCGTTCCGGCCCTGGTCGCGATTCCGCGCCACAACCCGCCGTTCGACGAGGCGTACCGCATGCTTCGGGTCAATCTCGCGTCGCACGAACACGGCGTGGACGGCGCGGACGTGGTCATGCTCACGGCGTCGAGACCACGCTCGGGCACGTCCACGGTCGTGCTCAATCTCGCGCGCGCGTTTTCCCGCGCCGGCCGGCGTGTCATCGTCGTCGACGCCGCGATGGCGCGCCCCGTGCAGCATACGCTCTTCGATGTGCCGAACACGCGGGGTCTCGCGCAGGTCCTCGCCGGCGCGTCGTCCGTTGACGACGCGCTGATGCCGGCGGGACAGAACATCTTGGTGATGCCGGCGGTCCTCAACCGTGCGGGACGACGCGGGCGCCCTGCTCGGCTCGGACGCGATGGCGCGCATCGTCGCGCAGCTGCGGAGCCGCGGGGACATCGTCCTGATGGACACCTCCCCGGCCGGCGCGTTTGCCGATGCGTTTGATCTGGCCACGTTCGCCTCGGGGGTTCTGCTCGTGCTTGATGCCGGTCAGGTGCCGCGGGGATCGGAGGAACAGTAAGCTGCAGTTCGACCGGCTGCACGTGCCGGTGCTCGGGGTGGTCCTGACCAAGGTGTCGCCGGCATCGGTCGACAGCTACTTCTATCAGGAGCGGTTCTACACGGATCCGCCGCGCCGGCGGCCGATGCCGGTATCCGCCGCGACGGCCGATGGTGAGTGCTGCTGGCGACCGGGTTGCTCGCAGGACTGACCGCGGTTTGGCGCAGTGGAGATCTGGGCGGGACGGTGTCCGGCACGGTCGCGGCGGCCGTCCAATCACTTGAACACCACGCTGGCATCTCAGAGCTACGGAGGTAGGGAACTGTGCAGGTTGCAACGGTGTCTGCGCACGATGCGCAAGAATCGCAGCTCGAGCCGAAGATCCGCGCCCGGACGGCCCGAATAGGGGTCATCGGGTTGGGGTACGTTGGTCTGGCGCTCGCCGCCGAGACGGCCCGCGCGGGGTTCACGGTGGTGGGGATCGAGATCGATGCCGCGCGCGCCGCATCGATCAACAGTGGACGGTCGTATATTGCCGACGTCCGTGACGAGGACCTGCGCAATCTGGTGGCGTCGCAGAAGCTCACCGCGGCGACCAGTTATACCGCGCTTGACGGCGTCGACATCGTGATCATCTGCGTGCCCACGCCGCTGACCAAGTCGAAGGAGCCGGATCTGTCGTTCGTGACCGCGGCGACCTTGGAGTGCCTGCCGAGGCTCAGGCCCGGGATGCTCGTGATCCTGGAGAGCACGACCTACCCCGGTACGACCGTCGAGCTCATCAAGCCGATGATTGAGGCTGGTGGGTTTCGGGTCGGCGACGAGATTGCGCTCGCCTTCTCCCCGGAGCGGATCGACCCCGGCAACCGCCGCTACACGTTCCGCAGCGTGCCGAAGATCGTCGGGGGGGTCACGCGGGCATGCGCGCGCGTCGCGGAAACGTTCTACGAGCAGATCGCCGACCGCGTGGTGTCCGTGTCGTCCCCCACGGTTGCCGAGATGGTCAAGGTCTACGAGAACGTCTTCCGCAACGTGAACATCGCGCTCGTGAATGAGCTGACGCTCCTGTGCGACCGCATGGATCTCGATGTGTGGGAGATCATCGACGCCGCCTCGACCAAGCCGTACGGGTTCATGCCGTTCTACCCCGGGCCGGGCATCGGCGGGCACTGCATTCCCGTGGATCCCTATTACCTGTCGGCGAAGGCGCGCGAGTACGACTTTCACGTGAGCTTCATCGAGCTCGCGGCGACGGTCAACGACAGCATGCCGTACTATGTGGTCACGCGCACAACCAACGCGCTGGAGGCCACCGGAAAGCGGTTGCACGGGGCCAAAATCCTGCTCCTCGGGGTCGCGTACAAGCGCGACATCGCCGACGTCCGGATGTCTCCGGCGCTGAAAGTGTTGGAGCTGCTCGAGAAGCGCGGTGCGAAGGTCACGTACCACGATCCCCTGGTGCCCGAGATCACCGTGCCGAACCCCGGGTCGCTCACGTCGGTCCCGCTCACGGAGGAGATGCTGTCCGCAGTCGACTGCGTCATCCTCACAACGGACCACAGCGTCGTGGATTACGAGCGGGTCCTCCGATGCGCGCCGCTGATCGTCGACACCCGCAACCGGCTGCGCGACGCCCACGCCCCGCACGTGGTGCGGTTGTGACGCCCCCGAGCGGGGCGAGCGTCCCGGCGGCGCCGATCGAGTTCTGTAGGGTGGCCATCGTGTCCCACGCACGTGCGGGAGATCGCGCGCCGCTGGCCGCCGCCGTTGGCGTCGGCGCGCTTGTGGCTGCGTCTCCGTGGTGCTGCTGCGCGGGCCCGAGACCGTGCTGCCGCTCCTCGCGGTGCTCGGCGCGCTGCTCGCACTGTTCAACCGGCGGCTCGCCCTGTGCCTGATGCTGCCAGCCATGGCGCTCTCCCCGGACATCTCCGTGCACGGCGTGGCGGTCCGGATCGAAGATCTCATGATGCTTCCCCTTGCGGCCGGGTGGCTGGGACACATCTGTGTGACCGGGACGCGCCGTGGGACATCGCTCGACCGCCTCTTGATCGCCTACGCGCTCGTCGCGGTGGTCGCCACGGCGTGGGGGGTCTCGCTCGGCACGGTGCACCTCCTGACGGTGAGCAAGTATGTGAGTTCGCCGTTTTTTGTGCTGAAGCGGTTCGAGTTCGTGCTGCTCTTTCTCATCGTGGCGGACACCATGGAAACAATCGCCGACGTGCGCCTGATGAGCGTGGTGCTGCTCGCCTCCGCGGTTGCCCTGAGCGCGTTCTCGGCCCAGCAGTTTCTGTCCAATCACGCGATCGCCTTGGGGCCGGAGGGCGCGCCCATCCACGAGCCCGGATTCGCGTCGATGGTGACCGTGGCGCTCGCGCTCGGCATGATGCGCGGGGCACGCGGTCCGTGGAGGTTCCTCCTCGCCGCCTGCGTGATCTTCGGCGTGGCGACGCTGCCGCTCGCCCTCGGCCGAAACTACATTGTGGCGACGCTCTTGATCCTCGGATACGTCGGCGTGCGCGAGCAGCGGTGGGTCTTCCTGGTGGTGCCGCTGTTGGTCGTCCTGGCGATGGTCGTGTATCCGCACGGGATCATCGAGCGCATCCTGACGCTCACGCACGTGCTGTCGACGCAGACCGCCCTCGGCTCGACGTCGACCGCGCCCTCCTCGGTGTTTTATCGGGCGGAGGCGCCGCTCTACTATGCGACGATCGCGCTGGGGCATTCCCCGTTCCTCGGGTTTGGGATGGGCGCCGTGCCTCTCGGGTTCATCGACAGTGAGTACGTGATCCAGCTCTACTACACGGGGCTGATCGGGTTGGGTATTTTTCTCGCATTCGGGGCGGGGCTCTTGCGCGTGGCGAAGGCCGCGCGCCTCGCCGTCGCCGATTCGTTCGACGCGGGCCTCGCCTACAGCTTTCAACTCGTCCTGGCCGGCTACGCGATTTACAGCATCTTCGCCGCGTCGGTGTCGGCGACGCACACGGGCGGCCCGTTCTTTGTCACCGCCGCGCTGGCCGCGGCGCTCCACCGGCAGGCGGTCGCGCAGCGTGCGCGGGAACGCGTGGGTGCGGCGGCGCCGCCCGCGGGCGACGCGGTACCGGTCGTGGCGGCGTCGGGGCTCTCGATGCGGCAGCGGCTCTGGCTGACCAATCCGCTGGCGGAGCGGCGCCAGGCACGGTAGCACCCCGAGAAACGCGGCAGGTAGAAGCAACGACAGGAGGAGTGGATCAGATGCGGATCGCGGTTATCGGCGCGGGGTACGTCGGGCTCACCATCTCGGCGTGCTGGGCTCGGATGGGCCACCGCGTGACCTGCGTGGAGAAGGATCCAGCGACGCCTGTCTGCGATTCACCGCGGCACGGTGCCGTTCTTTGAGCCCGAGCTGGAGGCGTTGGTCGCCGAAGGCGCGGCGCGCGGGCAGCTGGGACGCGACGGACCAGTTCGAGGACGCCGTCGGCGCGGCCGAGGTGGTCTTCGTCGCCGTCGGCACGCCGTCCCGGCACACCGGCGAGCCCGATCTGTCAGCGATCGACGAGGTGACGGCCGCGCTGCGCCGCGCCCCGCGCGCGGATCGAGTCGTCGGGATCAAGAGCACGGTGCCCGTCGGCACCACGGACCGCGTCGCGGAGGCGTTGCGGGGACACGGGCCCGCGCGGGTGGCGCATACGCCGGAGTTCCTCGCCGAAGGCTCGGCCGTCGCCGATTTCCTTCACCCGTATCGCGTGCTTATCGGCACGCGGTCCGAAAGCGCCGGCCGCGTGCTGTCGTCGCTGTATCAGCCGCTCAACTGCCCGATTCTGGTCACGGATCCCTGCACGTCCGAGATGGCCAAGTACGCCGCGAATGCGTTTCTCGCGACCAAAGTCTCGTTCATCAACCAGATCGCGGAGTTGTGCGCGCGCACCGGGGCGGATGTGACGGCGGTGGCGACCGGCATGGGGCTGGATCCGCGCATCGGCCCTCACTTTTTGAAGCCCGGCGTCGGGTTTGGCGGATCCTGCCTGCCGAAGGACACGCGGGCGCTGATCGCGCTCGCCCGGCAGTCGGCGCTCCCGTCGCCGCTGCTCGACGCCGTGCTGGAGGTGAACGCCGCGCGGCGCAGTGCCTACGTCGAGATCCTCCGGTCGGCCCTGGGCGGGTTTGCCGACAAGCAGGTCGCGGTCTTTGGGCTGGCGTTCAAGGGCGGCACCAGCGATATCCGGGAGTCGCCCGCGATCGACATCGTTCGGAGCCTGATCGCCGAAGGGGTGCGGGTGCGGGCGTTCGATCCGGCGGCGCACGTGGAGGCCGCGCGGGCCGTGCCAGGGCTCGCGTGCTGCGAAGACGCCTACCATGCCGCAGAGGGGACCGACGCGATCGCGGTGCTGACTGATTGGCGAGGTTTCGGAGCTCGATTGGGGCAGGCTGCGCCGGCTTGGTGCGCCATCCGGTCGTCGTGGACGGCCGCGGGTTGACGATCGCCAAGGCCGCCGTTGCCGCCGGATTTGCGTACGTGGGACCCGGCGACGACGCGGGAGCGGTCGGCGCGGCGCCGCACGAGCGCCGTGACGCGCTGGCCGCGCCGGACCCGGTGCGCCACTAGGCCGCATGGCGGACGCGATGATCGAGCTGGTCATTGAAGGCGGCGCGGCTGGCCACCTGGGGGCGCGGCTGCGGGAGCTCTGGGCGTACCGCGAGGTCGTCTGGGCGTTCGCGGAGCGCAACACCCGGCTGAAGTACAAACAGGCGGTGCTGGGGGTGGCGTGGGCGGTGCTCCAACCGCTGATCTTTCTGGCGGTATTCTTCGTGGTGTTCGGGCGGATGGCCAAGGTCTCGGGGGGCGGCACCTCGTATCAGGCGTTTGCGTTGGCCGCGCTTGTGCCATGGTTTTTCGTGCAGAACGCGGTGTCGTTCGGAGCGCAGGCGCTCCTGACGGACGGTGCACTGGTCCGAAAGGTGTACTTTCCTCGCGAGGCACCGGTCCTGGGCGCCGTGCTCAGCGCCGGCCTCGATTTCGTGTTCGGGTTCGCGCTAGTCCTAGTGTTGGAGCCGTTTCTGGGTGGCCGGCTGTCGTGGAGTCTCCTCGCTGTCGTCCCGCTGTGGCTGACGCTCGCGGCGCTGGCGTCGGGTGTGGCGATGATTCTCGGCGCGCTGAACGTTTACTACCGGGACTTTCGGTACGTGCTGCCGGTGCTGCTACAACTGTGGATGTTCGCGAGTCCGGTAGCATACCCGATCACGACGATACGCACTCAATGGCAGTCGCTCTACGTCATCGCCAACCCGGCGGCGGGTATTCTCGATGGATTCCGCCGTGTGTGACCCAGGGTCAGTGGCCCGATGCACACACCTTCGCGATCAGCGCGGCGGTGTCGTGCGCCATCGCCTGCGCAGGCTACTGGATGTTCAAAGGGATGGAGCCGGGGTTTGCCGATGCGGTGTGAGCTATGACGTGGGCCATACGGTTCGAAGATGTGAGCAAACGGTATCGCGGCCGTGGGACGCGGTACGCGTCGCTGCGCAACGATCTCGCGCATTTCGGCCGCAAGGCCGCGGCCGCGTTCCGCGGGCGCGCCGTGGAGTCCCCGGGATTTCTCGCCTTGGATCACGTCACGTTTGACGTCGAGGAGGGCGAGGCGTTCGCGCTTATTGGCCCGAACGGTGCGGGGAAGTCGACGGCGCTAAAGTTGTTGACGCGGATCTCGTTTCCGACCGGGGGGCGGGTCCGCGTGCGCGGACGCGTGGGCGCGTTAATCGAGGTGGGCTCTGGAGTCCACCCAGAGCTTGTCAGGGCGCGAGAACATCTGGCTCTACGGCCGCATCATGGGGATGGCGCGACAGCAGATCGCGCAGCGATTTGACGCGATCGTGGACTTTGCCGAGTTGGGCCACGTGCTCGATACGCCCGTGAAAATGTACTCAAGCGGAATGCAGCTGCGTCTCGGCTTCTCGATCGCCAGTCACCTCGACCCCGATGTGTTCGTCGTCGATGAGGCGCTCGCCGTTGGTGACGCCGCGTTTCAGAGCCGATGTGTCGAACGGATGATGCAATTGGTCGCCGAAGGGCGGACGTTGCTCTTTGTGTCACATGACCTCTCGGCCGTCGAGTCGATTTGCAAACGCGGGTTGTTCCTGCTCGACGGCCGCATCGAGTGCATCGGGGAAACCCGAGATGTGCTCCGCCGGTACCTGAACTGGGTGGAAACGCGCCAGTACCATCGGCTTACTCGCGAGACGCGGTCCACCCCGGGCACGGATCTCATAGACATTGAGCAGGTGTCATTTGTGGGTGGTGACGACGAGGAGCGGCATACATTCCGCACCGGCGAGGATATCGAGATTCGCCTGCACGTGCGTGCCGAGCAGCGTCTGATCCGGCCAATCTTCTCCATTGGCATCAGTGACGGGCGTCCCGGATCGCTGATTCTGTGCTCGATGCTAATCGATGGCCGTATCCCCGAGGTGCTCGACGGGGATGCTATCCTGTCATGCCGCATCCGCAACATCCCCCTGTTGCCGCGTCTTTATCAAACGTGGTGTGGCGTCCGGAACAGTCACGGGCATGGGGATATTTTGCAATGGCAGATGGTGGGTGCGTTTCGCATTGTCGAGGGACCAGTCGGCGCGACTGGCCTCGCGGCGGTTACCCATCTCAGCACCGATGCTCCCATCTATACCGCGTACGAGTGGAGATGGGAGCCATCGCGGCCGCAGACGGATGTGGTGTCAGTGAGTACGGACAATGGTGAGGTGAAGACAGCATGGTAAACATCGCGGTGATCGGGTGCGGGCGGTGGGGCCCTAATCACATTCGCGTGCTCAACAGTTTCGCTGATTGCGAGGTGATCGCGGTCGCGGATGTCGATGAGGAGCGGTTGCAACGCGTTCGTGGGCTTTTTCCACATGTGCGGGGGGAGCGCGAGTACGCTCGAGTGCTTGCTGACCCGAAGGTCGACGCTGTCGTCGTGGCGACTCCGACGACTACGCATCATGCCGTCATCAGTGACGCGTTTCGGGCCGGGAAGCACGTGTTGTGCGAGAAGCCGCTCTGTCAGACTGTTGAGGAGGGCGAAGAACTGCTCGAGCTGGCTCGAGCGCACGGACGGCTCCTCATGGTCGGACACGTGTTTCTGTTCAACCCGGGGATCCTTAAGATTGAAGGAACTGGTGGACGCCGGCGAGTTGGGCGAAATTTACTATCTCACCGCGACCCGTGTCAACCTCGGACCTGTTCGGTCCGATGTCAATGCGGCTCGTGACTTGGCATCGCACGACATCTCGATCTTTAATTGGCTTCTGGGATCCGAGCCGGACACCGCATCCGCGACGGGTGCTTGCTATCTGCAGCCAGGCGTGGAAGACGTCGCGATCATCACACTGCGATATCCGCGGGGCGTATTGGCGCATATCCAGGCCAGTTGGCTTGATCCTAAGAAGGTGCGGCAGATTACCGTGGTCGGTGATCAACGGATGTTGACCTGGGACGACTTGCAACTGGCCACCCCGATCGCGATTTACGATAAGGGCGCAGACATCCGCGAGGGCTACAAGGACTATCGAGAGTTTTTGCAGGTGTCCCTGCGTGACGGGGATGTCCGCCTGCCTCGGGTTGAACCCGCGGAACCGCTCGCACTCCAGGACCGCGCGTTTGTGGACTCGATTGGGAAGGGCACGGTCGCGCGGTCCGACGGTCGATTTGCCGTTGGCGTTGTCCGCGCATTGGAGGCGATCGACGCCTCGTTGCATCTCGATGGTCGCGCCGTGCCGGTTGGGACGGAGGCTCATGTACACACATCCAACCGCGCTCGTTGAGGCGCACAGTATTGGCGAGGGGACGAAGGTGTGGGCCTACGCCCATATCCTCCTTGGAGCGACGGTCGGGCGTAACTGCAACATCGGCGACCATTGTTTCATCGAGTCGGGCGTCGTCGTGGGCGACAATGTCACGATCAAGAACGGGAGCATGTTGTGGGATGGGGTTACGGTGGAGTCCGGTGTCTTCATTGGCCCCCAAGTGTTGTTTACGAACGATCGACATCCTCGGTCCCCACGCTTACCCCAAGCGCGCGCCCGCTACGCCACACGCGAATGGCTCGTGCCGACGGTGGTGAAACAGGGGGCCTCGCTGGGGGCCGGCGCGGTCATTCTCGCCGGTGTGTCGATCGGTGAATATGCGATGGTGGGCGCCGGGTCCGTCGTGACGAAGGATGTGCCCTCGTACGCCTTGGTGGTGGGGAGCCCGGCCGCCGTGACCGGGTGGGTCTGCCAGTGCGGCACTCCGTTGAAATTTCAGGAAAGTTCAACCGCGTGTCGCGTGTGCGGCCTCGTCTTCACGAAGCACCACGCCACCGTGACCGTGGTGAGTCGAGAGGAGGCGTTAGGATGAGTGTTGCGTTCGTAGATCTCCGCGCCCACCATGCCCCGATCAAAGAGAAGATTGACCAGGCGATTGCAGACGTCGTCCAGAGTGGACAGTTTATCCTTGGCCCCCAAGTGGAGGAGTTTGAGCGGAACTTTGCCGCTTTCGTCGGAGCACGCCACGGGGTCGGCGTCGGCAACGGCGGGGATGCCCTCCGGCTCGCGCTGATGGCCCTTGGCATCGGGACAGGAGATGAGGTCATCCTGCCCGCCAATACGTACATTGCGACCGCGTTAGCGGTGAGCGCAGTCGGCGCCACCCCCGTGCTGGTTGACTGCGTCCCCTGCACGTACAACATCGACGCGAGCCTCATTGAGCGCAGCATTACCGCAAAAACCAAGGCCATCATGCCCGTGCACCTTACAGGCCAGGCAGCGGATATGGATGGAGTGATGGAGGTTGCGCAACGCCACGGCCTGCCGGTGGTCGAGGACGCCGCCCAAGCGCACGGGGCGACGTGGCGGGGGCGGCCGTGCGGATCCATCGGTGTGATGGGCTGCTTCAGCTTCTATCCGAGCAAGAACCTCGGCGCGTACGGAGATGCCGGCATGATCACGACCAGCGATCCGCAGCTGGCCGAGCGTCTTTGCCGGCTGCGCGATTACGGACAGCAGCGGAAGTATGAGCACACCGAGCGGGGGCTGAACAGCCGATTGGACACGCTGCAGGCCGCTGTGCTGAGCGTCAAACTTCCATACTTGCCGACGTGGAATGCAGCACGGGTGACACGAGCCGAGAAATATCGGGAAGTGTTGCGGGGGATTGGGGATCTCGAGTTTCAAGAAACGGCGTCCGGAGCCACGCACGTATATCATCTGTTCATGATTGAGTCCGCGCATCGCGACCCACTGCGCGTCCATCTCTCTGGCGCAAAGATTCACACGGGCGTTCACTATCCGATTCCCATCCATCTGCAGAGGGCGTATTCAGACGCCGGATACAGCGGAGGAAATTTCCCGCACACTGAACGATTGGCGACACGTCTGCTTTCGCTTCCCATGTTTCCCGAACTCCGCGACGACCAGATCGTAATAGTCGCGGAACACATTCGCGCATTTTTCGATACCACCGAAGGACAGGGACGTGGACGATCGACGGACGAGTCCGGTGATCGAACGCGGGACTCACTCCGAGTCTGAGGGCATATGATGGCGACGGTCATCTTTCTATGCCGGCACGAAGACCTGGATCGAGAACGTTGGGGGTATGCACGCGCGTTCGAACGTCAGGGCATCACGGTCATCACGTGTGCCCCTACACCCGGTGTCAGCTTTGATCTGCGCACGTACGTCGAGGCCCTGCCCAGCAGACCACTGCTGGTGTTGCATCCCGATGTTGGGTCGGTATTGCCTGATGGGCTTATGGATGTGGATGTTCCCACAGTGTGTTTCCATATCGACGGTTTCGTAAACGTCCGCCGGCGTATACAACTTTCCATGCTCTTCGATTACGCGTGTGTCTTCCATCGTGAGCTCGAGCCGTTGTGGCGAGCGGCGGGACACTCGCGATTCCTGTTCGTGCCTCACGCGGTCGATCCGATCTCTTCGCACCGCGGGGTGACGCGCGCATCTATGATGTGGGGTGGGTCGGGAGACTTGACGGTCCGCTGTACGATGGTCGGCGGAAAATCATTTCTCCGCTGACGCGGCAGTTTCAGATGAACGAATGGTGGCGGTTTCATACTCCCGAAGAGATGACTGACGTGTACCGGCGGTCCAAGATCGTCGTGAACGTGACGCGAGACGATTTCGATCACGGGGCCAATCTCCGGGTGTTCGAAGCCATGGCGGCCGGCGCATTGTTGATGACGCGCACACCCACGGAGCTGTGTGACCTTGGGTTCCGAGCGGGCGAGCACTTTGTGGGGTACGAGCGCGCCGAGGACGTGGAAGGACTGGTCCGCCGGTATCTGCGCGACGAGTCCGAACGGCACCGCATCGCAGTGGCGGCACAGGCTCTCGTTCTCGGCGTTCATACGTACGACCAGCGTGTGTTCGACAAATGCTGGCGGCTGTTCGGCAAGACAACGGTCAGTTGCTGGCTCCTGCGAGGCAGTGGTCGCCGGCTCGCGTGCATCATCAATATCTTCGGTACCACTTATCATTGCATGCTCTCGACCAGTCGTTCGCCGATCTCGGGAAATTTCGCGCGGTTAGTTTGTCCGCCGCGTTGGCCGGCGTACCCGCCGTGGGGACCGAGGTCTTCCAGCAGTTACGCGCACGCCTACGACTGGGCGCGTGGTCTCACCATGCCGATCTGCGGTCGGAACGGGTCGCGACTTCCCCTGGGGGCCGATCCGACAGCCTGCCCGTCCGCCGAGATGCGGCGCCGCAAGGTGAGCACGCATCGCTGAGTGCGCCCGCTGCGAGCACAGGGGAGGGCCGAGTAGTGTTTGGGCTCCGGGAGCCGGTGGTGCGCGCGTGCGCGGCGGCGACCGCGCTCGTGGCGCTGGCCGCGTGGTCGTCGTGACGCGCGCGGTCTCGACGGCAGGGGCGCGCACGCGGCCGGTGCGGTCGTCTACTTGTTGGACACCGGGCGATGGGCGGGACGGAAGTCTTCAATCTCGGCGGCTAGAACGCACTTCGGAGACGGTTGCGGACGAGCGCAGGGGCATCGCGGAGGGGATTCCTATGATCCTGCGATGCGATGCCCGAGGGATTATCTTGCGGCGCAGTGTGCCCCTCATAGCCGGTAAGCGGATGTTGAGCCGGGCGGGCCCATGTCGGAGGAGGACTGAGTCAATGTCCGTCATGAGACGCTCGGTGCCGCTCCGGCAAGGTGTAGAGACTCCCGAGCCGCGTGGTCTACGTCCTCGACACGGCCGCCATGGGCGGCACGGAGGTCTATCTTGCCACGCTGGTGCGCCATCTCGACGCGCGTCGGGTGGCGCCGTTCGTGGTGCTCTCACCCGGCGCGAGAGAGCTGCCGCTCGGGGCGATGCTGCAGCGCGGGGGCGCGACCGTGCATCACCACGTCATGCCCCGACACAAGCGCGACCTGCCGGCCTTGGCCGGACTGATCGCCCTGGTGCGGAGGCTGGCGCCGCAGGTCGTGCACGTGGTGCTTCCGGCGACCCTGGAGAACCGGCACGCGTTCGTCGCCGCGCGGATGGCGGGATGCCGCGTGGTGGTTTCCACCGAGGAGTTGGCCGCGGCGCCGGGGACGTTCCGGTCGGCGCGGGCGCGGTTCGTCAAGCGCGCCCTTGTGGCGCTGCAGGCGTGCGTCATCACATCCAGCGATGAGGTCCGCCGGCGCCTCGTCGACGGGGCGGGGCTGCGGCCCTCGAAGTTGGTGACGATTTACAACGGCATCGAGCTCCCGAGCGCGGGCGCCGCGGACGAGCGCCACGGCCTCCGCCGCGAGTTGGGTCTCGACCCGCAGGCGCCGCTCGTCGGCATGGTGGCCCGAATCGACCTTAAACAGAAGCGGTTCGAGGACTATCTTGGCGCGGCGGCGCGGATCGGGCGCGTGATGCCCGGGGCTGTGTTCCTGGTCGTGGGCGACGGCGAGGCAGCGGAGCGGACCGTGCTGGAACGGATGGCGCGCGAACTCGGCATCGAACCGCGGGTCCGGTTTCTCGGATACCGCGCGGACGCGCGACGGGTGATCGCCGCGCTCGACGTGTTCGTGCTCGCGACCGCCAACGAGGGGTTTCCGCTGGTGACGCTCGAGGCGATGGCGCTCGGGACGCCGGTCGTTGCAACGGACCTCGGCGTGCTGCGCGAGCAGATCGTGCACGGAGAGTCGGGTGTGCTGGTACCCCCCGGTGACACCGCAGGCTTGGCCGACGGCGTGCTGTTGCTGCTGCGGGATCCCGTGGGCGCGCGGGCGATGGCGGAACGGGCCCGCCGGACCGTGACGCAGCGCTTCAGCGCGGCGGAGATGGCCGAGCAGACGCAGACGCTCTACCGGCATCTGCTCGGCCACCGCGGCGTCCCGCACGGGCCCCCGCCGCGGCGTCGCCGCGGGCATCATGAGCGAACATCCGAGGAGCCATTGATGCGCGTCTTGTTGGTCACACCATTTCTTCCATACCCGCTGTCGTCGGGCGGGCGGATCCGTAATTTTTACCTGCTGCGCGGGCTCGCCGAGCGGCATGAGGTGACCCTGCTCACCGGGATCAACGACGTGCGGGAGGGCGCCGCCGCCGATGTGCTGCGGGGCTACTGCCAGGACGTTGTGACCGTGCTCATCCCCGACGAGCGCCGTTCGATCCGCGCCCACGCGGCCGGCCTGCTGTCACCGCGGCCGTACTACCGCGCGGTGAGCCCGTCTGTGCCGCTGCAGGACGCCTGCGATGCGCTCCTCGCGCGCGGCCGCTTCGACGTGATCCAGGTCGAGTCGCTGAACGCGGCGCACGTCGCCCTCCGCGCGACCGGCGTCACGAAGGTGCTCGACATGCACAACGTCGAGTCCCTCTACTTCCGGCGGCTGCTCGGCCGCATGCCCCCCGGACTGTCGAAGATGCTGATGCTGAGCGATGCGGTGAAGCTGCCCGGCTATGAGCGCCGGGTCCTGCCGGCGTTCGACCGATGCCTCGCGGTATCCGAGTTTGATGCCGCGGAACTGCGGCGCCGCGCGCCCGACGCCCGCATCGTGGTGATCCCGAACGGGGTGGATCCCGACGAGTTCGCGCCGGTGGACGCCATCCCCGAGCCGAACCATCTGGTCTACACGGCGAGCTTCACGTACGCGCCCAACGTCGATGCGATGGTGTTCTTCTGCGGCGAGGTGCTGCCGCGTATTCGTGCCGCGCTGCCCGAGGTGCGCGTCTCGATCGTCGGCCAGCATCCCGACCAGCAGATTCGGGACCTCGCGCGCCTGCCCGGCATCGAGGTGACGGGGTGGGTGCCCGACGTCCGGCCGTATCTCGCGCGGGCCTCGGTGGCGATCGTCCCGCTGCGCTGGGGGTCCGGCACTCGGCTGAAGATCCTGGAAGCCATGTCGATGGGCAAGGCGGTGGTCTCCACCACGGTGGGGGCCGAAGGCTTGGACGTCCGTGCCGGGTACGATCTCGAGCTCGCCGACACCGCCGAGCAGTTCGCCGAGCGCACCCTCGCGCTGCTGCGCGACGAGGACCGGCGGGCGCGTCTCGGCGCGCAGGCGCGGCGGACGGTGCTGGCGCGCTACGCGTGGACCGCGATCCTGGATCGTCTCGCACGCGCTCTACGACGAAGCGCGCGCGGTGCCCGCATGAGACGCGAGGAATCCGGCCGGCTGCTGCTCCTCGGGTTCGGCGACATCAATGGCGCGCGTGGCGCCCGCGTATACCTGCTCGCGCTCCTCGACGCGCTGCGGCAGATGCGGGGTCCGGTGCAGGCGGTGTTCCTGCAGCAGCGCGTGCCCGGTTCCGCGGTCCCGCACGAGGACACGCCCGCGCTCGCGATCGCGGAACCCCCGCGGTCCCGGTGGGCGCGCGTGCTGCCCGGCATCCTCTGGCGCCTGTACGAGATGGCCTGGGCGAACTGGCGCGGCTTTCTCTTGGCGCAGGCGGACGGAGGGCGGGGCGGCACGTGCGTGATCGTGGGGCCCGGGCTCCTGCCGCTCGTGCCGGTGCTGGCCGCCCGGTATCGACGACTCGTGTACGTGCAGCACGGCATCGCCGAAGAGTTCCTGCTGACCGGCCGGCTGATCGACCGCGCGAAGTACGTGCTGAACAAGACGCTTGAGCGGACGTTTCTGCCCCGGGTAGGGGCGGTCGTGGTCGTCTCGGAGCGGATGGCCGAGTACTGCCGGCGCGAGTACGGGGTGCGGCGCACCGTGCTCGTGCCGTGCTGCGTGCATTTGTCGCGCTTCGGCTGTCACGGGGCGGACCGGGACGGGATGCGCGCGCGCCTCGGCGTGTCGGACCGCTTCGTCTTTGTGTACAGCGGCGGGGCCGCCGCATGGCAGTGCGTGTCCGAAACCGTGCAGTTCTACCGGTTCGCGCAGGGGCTGATGCCGCACGCGTTTCTGCTCGTGCTGACCCCCGACGTCGAGGAGTGGCGCCGCGCGCTCGGGGTGCTCGATCCCGCCGCCTATCTCGTGCTCACCGTGCCGCACCTCGAGGTCGGCCAGTACCTGGCGGTCGCCGATGCCGGGCTCCTCCTGCGCAAGCGGAGCGTGATCAACGAAGTGTCCTCGCCCGTCAAGTTCGCGGAGTATCTGGCGTGCGGGCTGCCGGTGGTCACGTCCCCGTACGTCGGAGACTACTCCGCGGCGGTCGATACCTGGCGCGTGGGCGTCGTGCTCGATCCGGCCGACGCGTCGACCTGGCCGGCCGCGGTCCGGGGCGTGCAGGCGCTCGAGGAGGATGCCGGCACCGGGGCCCGGTGTCGCGGCGCCGGCGAACGCCTGTCGTGGGAACAGATGGTACCTCGATTGCGCGCCAGCCTGGGGGAGACTGGCGTGCACGGAACCGAGCCCTAGACAAATTCTCGCGCGACATCATGGGGGATGATCGGTCATGTTGATCAATCGGTACAGCTCGCCGCGTGCCGCATTTGAGGCGGTCAAATTTTCGTTGGGGCGTGCTCGCCCGGGGCCTGCGGCCGCCCCGGGGGCCGATCGACGTGATGTTCGTGTTCGGCGACCATTTCGAGGGCCGCGGGCTGACGCTGACTCCGGCGGAGATTGATCGATGGGTCGACGATTATCCGCGGATCGCGCTTCGGCATCGCGACAGCGACGGACGGCCTCCGCGGCACACGTGGTTTTATCTCTACTCCGACCAGGGCGACAACGTCGCGCTGCTCCGCCGCATGGCGACGCTGTGCGGGTTGGACTGCGGGGAGGTCGAGCTGCATCTCCATCATGGGCGCGGGAACGCCGGGGGCCACCGCGCCGGGAACGTGTTCGCGAACGTCGAGACGGCGCCGCAGCTGCGGCGGCTGCTGCGGCGCGCGCTCAGCGACTTCGAGGAGGCGGGGCTCCGCCCGGCAGGCGGCGACCCCCGCTACGGCGTGATCCATGGCGCGTGGGCGCTCGACAACAGCCGGCGGATGCGCGGCGCCGACGGATGGTGCGGTGTGAATAACGAGCTGACGGTGCTCAAAGAGACCGGCTGCTACGCGGACTTCACCTTCCCCGCGTGGGGCACGATGCAGCCGGCGAAGATCAACAGCATCTACTACGCCAAGGACGACCCGGCGCGGCCGAAATCGCATGACACCGGGGTGGATCTGCGCGCCGGGGGGCGGCGGGAGGACGAGCTCGTCATCTTCCAGGGTCCGGCGCTCGGCGGGAACGACGTCAGCGCCGCGAATCCGCCGTCGCCGCAGCGGGCTGCGGCCTGGGTGCGGTCGGCGGTGCACGTGAAAGGGCGGCCGAACTGGATCTTTGTCAAGGTGCACACCCACGGTATCAGGATCCTGAAACGATGGATCTCCTCCTTGGGTCGCAGCTGAGCGAATTTTTCTCGCATCTTGAACACACGTACAACGACGGGCAGGCGTACCGCCTGCATTATGTCACCGCGCGAGAGGCGTTCAATATCGCGAAGGCCGCGGAGGCGGGGCTCGACGGCAACCCCGGCGAGGTGCGCGATTTTCTCATCCCGGCGTATCCGACAACACCGGAGTTCGCCGAGGCGGCGTGGCAGAAGCGCACCGAACACGCGAAGCGGGCGCACGACGACGCCGTGCAGGCCCGGCCGCGGATTCTCGGATGATTCCAGGCCGCGCCGCAGTCTTTGGCCGCGCGCGCGGCGCTGCGGTTCGGCGCGGCACTCGCGGCCGCGACCGGGGGGAACGCGGCCCTGGCGTGCGCGCCGCTCACCGGCCAGAAGATCGGGAAGGTCGCGGAGGCCCTGCGCGATGCGGCGGTCCCGATCGTCCAGGGTGCCGTGGGCACGCACGGACTGCGGCTCCAGCAGACGATCGTGACGGGGCAGGGCAACGCCGCGGGCGCCGCGTGGAATGACGACGGGACGGTCCTGTATCTGGCCAACTCCGAATCCGATGCGATGTCGGCCCTTCGGGTCGATGCCGTTCCGCCGACGGGCCCGCGCGTCACGGGCCGCGCCGGCGGCTCGACCTACGAAGCCTGGGCGGTGGCGCAGCGGCACGGCGTGCTCGCGTTTTCCACGTCGCTCGGCAACACCACCGTCAGCCGGATCGATCCGTCATCGTGGAAGATCCTGTGGGCGGTGCGCATGCCGGCGCCGAGCCACGCGCTCGCGACGGACGGCACGGATATCTTCGTGCCGCTCGAGTCGAACCCCGGGCGGCTCGTGGTGCTCGACGGCGGCGGCGCCACCCGCGGGAGCGTGACGGTGCAGGGCGCCGACTGGTCGAGCGGCGGGCACGGCCAGACGATCTACGGCATCGCGTGGAACGAGCGGCTGCGGCTGCTGGCGGTGTCGGTGTACGGCGTCAACGCCGTGTACCTGTTCGACGTGTCCCGCGGCGACGCGCCGGTGCTCAAGGGCACGCTCGCGTCATCGGCGGGGAGTCTCGCCACCGCGGGCACGAGAATCTGGACGAACCCGATCGGCACCCTCCAGTGCTGGGACATCTCGAACCCGCAGGCGCCGCGGCTGGCCGGGACCTACACGAACACGCCCGTCTACGATGGATCGGCCGGCGGCACGGTGGTCGTGTCGTACGGACAGCTGCGCGCCAATGCGGCGGGGACGCGTCTCTACGCCGACCTACTCGACGGCGAACGTTGGCACCCACGCCGGAGACCCCGGACGCTCCGCGGGGCTCGCGCTCTTTGACGTGACGCGGGACGTCCCCGGCGCGGCTCGCCGCCAATGAATGGAAGCTGACCGAGCAAAGGAGCGCCGTGCCGCTCGGCCTCGCGGTGTCTCCCGCGGGGCTCGCCGCGGTCACGTACTACAACTTCGGCGTGCGCCTCCACAGCGTGACCCAGGACACGGTCGCGCCGCTCGGCATGGTCCCGACGGCCGGCGAATCCCGGGACGTCTATATTGATGGCGGCGGGTACTACTACGCGTTCGGCGACTACTGATCGCGGCCTACGATCCGCGGGGGGCGCTCCTGACCACGTTCTACGACGGCGATTACCACGAGGGCGCGTGGATCCCGTTCAAGGACGGCCTCGTGCTCTGCCCGGGGGCTTCGCGGGGAATCAGGGCATCACGGGGTGGGCGTTCGAGCGGGGGACGATCGCGCGGAAGTCGTTCTTCTGGGACAACGAGACGAGTTTCGCGCTGGCCTTCGACGGCACATACGTCTATCAAGGCGGCACCACCGGCGTGGCCGTGTACACGGTCGGGCCCGCGGCGAGCGGGTATCCGCTGAGCCGGGTCGGCGGCCTCAGCATCGCGGACGCGTCCGGCGGAACCCGCGGCATCCTCCGCGCGTTGTCCTCGACGGCAAGACGCTGTGGGGAACCGGCGAGAACTGCGGCGTCGTGGCGGTGGACGTAAGCGCGCCGAGCGCGCCGAGGCTGCTGTACCAGGACAAATTCTCGTACGCGATCAACGGCCCGCACTGTGGCATGGTCGTGGCGCGCGGGCACGTCTACGCGGGATGCGCCGGCGCGAGCGTGCGGATCTACGACGCGTCGCGGATGGCGCCGGCGGGCCAGATTCCGGGCTATTTTCCCTGTTTCCTCGATACCGTGCGCGACGACCTGCTGGTCATCTCGCACTACGGCGATGGGGTGAAGTACTTTACCAACGAGGGCGTGTACGTCTACGACCTACGGCGGGACCCGAGCGCGCCCGGGCCTCATGGCGTCGTGGCCGGGCGGCAACTCTCCCAATTTTCGCGCCCGCTATCTCAACGGCGCCATCGTCGCGGTGCCCGCTGTGGGGCATCGAGCGGCTCGCGATCGATGGGTATGCGTGACGGACGCGCGGTGCGCCCGCGCTCGATTTTTGCAGGACGAGCACGACGCCCCCGGCGCCGGGAAACAGCGTCGAGCTGACGCGCATGCACAGCGCTGCCCACAGCGGCGTCGTCGCGGCGAACAGGGTCCGGACCGGTGCGGCGACCCCCGGCCAATACATGCGCGAGACCACGTTGTGCGCCGGCCACTCGCCGAAGTACCAGCGGGCCGTTTCGCGGAGGCCGCTCGGGACACACAGCCGCTCGCGGATCGCACGCTCGTCGTACGAGCGGGTGAAGTAGGGGTTCCACGGCGCCGACGGCCGCTCGACGAACGAACGGCTGTAGGGCAGCGTGACGATCGCGCGTCCGCCCGCGCGAAGCACGCGGGCGATCTCGCGCATCGCGTCGCTGTCGCCGGTGCCGGGAATCGTGTTGATCATTGCGAGGCACGACACGCGGTCGAAATATCCATCCGGGAAGCTGAGGCGTCGGGCGTCTTGCCGGTCCACCACGATCCGTCGATCGGGTCCGTCCGCCGCGAGCCCGAGCCGCTTGATCTTGGCTTCGTGAAACTGCAGGACGTTCGGGAGGTATGTCTCGCTGTCCACGATGTACACGTGGGACGGCCCGTGGATCGCGAGCCACAGCGGCAGAATCGAGTAGCCCGTGCCGACGTCCAGCATGCGCTCGCCGTCGCGCGCGCCGTCGAGCAGGTACTGGCATGCCAGCCCATGCTCGACGAATCGGTGAAAATCGTACCGTGGCAGAAATTTTCCTGCCCCGAACGCCGAGGTGAACCAGTACAGTTCAATACCGCGCCGCCACCACGCGCCTGCGCGCGGGCGGTGTACAGTCGGGAGTGGGGTGTCGTTCAACGGCGGCATCCTGGGCGCGGCCCGCGGACGATGCGGGGCTCTTCTGTACAGATGGACGGTGGCGCGCCGTGCTCCTCCATCCGTTTGGGGGAGCTCCGAGGCTCCTTTGGGGCCCGCCCCCGTGTGGCACTACCCTGTGGATTCGTGCGGCCTCCCTCGTTTGAGAGGAACGGCCAACATCGTCCTTCTAAAATTCGGCCGGAACCGTTCGAAGGAACGTGGGGGCGTCTCCCGCGAGGGGCTAACGTTACCAACGCGCCGGCGCCGGGTCGCGGCGTCGGGCGGATTCCCATGGTGAGCCCGGGAGGGGCGCGATGACGCTGTTGATCGGCGAGAATCCGTTGATCCTTGCCGCATCAGGCGTGGCCCGGCGCCGAGCCTTCGTCCGATACCGCGCAGGATGGCCCACTCTCCCGTGTGGAGGTCACGCCCGGCCGAGAGGCGGAGGCCGGCGTGCGCGTGAGCGTGATCGTCCCCACTGCGGACGGCCGGCGCGGCGGTCATCTCGCGCGCCTGCTCGCGCAGCTCGCCCGCCAGACCTATCAGCGCATCGAGGTCATCGTCGTGGCGGGCGACCGCCGCCAGGGACGCGCGATCAATACCGGCGCGGCGCTGGCGCGGGGCGAGATCCTGGTGACGATGGACGATGACACGCGGATTGGGCACGACGACCTCCTGGAGCGCATCGTCGAGCATTTCGACGCGGACGCGACGATCGGCATGGCGGGTGTCTCGAACCTGGTCCCGCCGGATGTCCCCCGGATCGTCCGGCGTGCGATGCGCGAACTGCCGCGCCGCTCCTCGGCGCCCGTCGACGGGGTGACGGACAGCGACATGGCCGAGCATCCGTGTCTCGCGGTGCGGCGCGACGTATTCTACCGGATCGGCGGGGAGCACGAGTGGATTCCGCGCGGCCTCGATCCCTACCTGAGGCGCGAAGTGCGGCATCTCGGCTACCGGGTCGTCGTCCTGCCGAAGGCGTGGATCCATCACCTGCTGCCGTTCACGTTTCGCGGGATCGTGTCGCAGTATTTTCGAAACGGCGCCGGCGCCGCATACGTCGCCAAATTCTATCCCGAGTTCGTCATCGATCAAACGGTGGATCACCGCGACGACGTTCCCGAGACCGACGCGCCGCGCCGTGCCGCGCGGTACGCGGGCCGGCTGGCTCGGCGCGCGGCGACGTTCCGCTGGATCTACCTGGCGACGTTCGTCGCCTACGGCGCGGGATACGCGTGGGGCATGCGCACGCTCGAGCGGGGGAGTTCTATGAGCCTCTCCGCGCGGGCACGCCCGCTGCGCGCGTCGGGTGCGCTGCGCCTGCGCGGCCGCCGGCTGCTCGTGGATCCGCTGTCCTCGACAACGCGGCCGAGGTGTACCGCGCCACCGAAGGGTTGAGTCACGGAGGCTGCTCGGGAAGCGGCAGGCGGACTGGCTGCAAGACCACGCTTGACGGCGGCCTACCGTCCAGCCCGTTCTACCGGCGCCGACTGGAGACGCCGGATGGTCGCCGCTCGATCGGTGCGCGGCTCGATCGGCTGCCCCCCCTGCGGCGCGACGAGCTCGTGCGCCACGCGCACGAGATCGTCGAGCCCGGCGGCCGCCGTGGACGCACCGAACCTCCGGCGGCAGCGGCGGCGCGCCGGTCCTCGATTCCGGTCGATCGCGCACCGTACGCGTGGTACCTCGCGGGACCTGGCGCGGGTTCCGCTGGTGGGGTCTCGACCCGCCGATCCGGTCTGCCTGCTGCTTGGACAGTCGTCGGGCCGGCCCCCTCGCGCGTGCTGTCGAGGGCAAAAGATTGGCTGCTGAATTGGCGGCGCGTCCCGGTCGACGACCGTTTCGATGGCGAGGCCCGCAGATGCTGGACGCGGTCGCACGGTTCGCCCCGCGGGCGCTCTACGGCTATCCGTCCGCCATACACCGGCTCGCCCGCGCGGCCCGCACCGGCGGGCGCGGCTCGGCTGCAGGTTGTCGTCCTGACCGGGGAGCCGCTGTACGGGTTCCAGCGCCGGACAGATCAGTCGAGGCGTTTCAGTGTCCCGGTGGCCGAAGAGTACGGGAGCGGCGAGCTGGGCTCTGTCGCGTTCGAGTGTCCCCACGGCGGCACTGCACGTGAACGCAGAGACGGTGCTCGCTCGAGACCCTTCCCATGGAGGCTGCGCAGCCGGCGGTGGGCCGCGTGCTCGCGACCCACCTCCGCAACCGCCACTGTCCCCTCATCCGGTACGAGACCGGGGACGTCGCCGCGCTCCTTCCAGACGGGTGCGGTGCGGCCGCGGCCTCCCGATCGCTGCGGGTGGTCGGGCGTGAACGCGACCGCCTGATCGGGGACGGCGAAGGCGGGGTTGCCCGCCCGCGGGTCGATCGCCTCATGCGCCTGCTGCCGGCGCATCTCGGCGGCGGCGGTGCAGGTGACGCAGCCCGCAGCCGACGCCGTCGTCCTCCGCTGTCGCCGGACGGCAGGCGCGCCCCGCAAGACCTCGCGCGCGCCTCGGCGGCAGGCGTCGAGGCGTTCGGACCAAGGTGGCGCGTGCGGCCGAGGCAGTCGACCGGCTGACGCGCCTGTCCCATCCGGGAAGCTGCCCGTACTTCGTCGGGCTCGCGGGATGAGGGCGCTCTTTGTCACCCACGACTTCCCCCCGCTGCCGGGCGGCGAATCGACCTGGTACGCCGCGATCTGTGCGGAGCTGCCGCCCGAGGCGGTCTTCGTGCTCGCGCCGCGGATGCCGGGGGACCGCGCCGTCGATGCGGCGCTGCCCTACCGCGTGATCCGCCGATGGGCACCGGTCTGGCCGTACCCGTTCGCGCGGTTGCTTCAGATCGCGCTGTTCAGCGTGCAGGCCGGCCTGGATCGTCCGGCGGGAGCGCATCGGCGTCGTCCATGTGGCCCACCTGTACCTCGGCCCCGTCGGCCTGGCGCTCCGCCGGCTGTGCCGGACGCCGTACGTCCTCTACCTGCACGGCGGCGAGATGGCGCCGTTCCTCCGGTGGCGGGCCGTGCGCGAGGCCGTGCGGACCATCATCGCGCGCGCCCACCGCGTCGTCGTGAACAGCGCGTTCACGAGGCGCTACTATGCGGCGCTCGGCGCGCAACATCCGCACACGGACGTGCTCACGATCGGCGCGGATACCGACCGGTTTCGACCGGACCTGGATACGCGCGCGGTGCGGATCCGGCACGGGCTCGAACGGCGCGCGGGTGATCCTGACCGTGGGCCGGCTGATCGAGCGGAAAGGGCATGACGTCGTGCTGCGCGCGCTGGCCGCGGTGCGCGAGCCGCGGTGGGGCCGGTGCGCTATCTGATCGTCGGCAGCGGGCCGGAGCAGCCGAGGCTCGCAGCGCTCGCCCGCGAGCTCGGCTGCGACGCGCGACGTCGTATTCGCGGGGCGCGTGTCCGAAGACGAGCTGCCCGATCTACTATGCGGCGTGCGACGTGTTTGTGATGCCGAGCCGCGCGCTCGCGCAGCGGGACGGGATCGAGGGGTATCGGGATCGTGTTTCTGGAGGCCGGGGCCTGCGGCCGCGCGGTCGTCGGAGGGCGCAGCGGCGGCAGTCGAAGACGCCGTGCTCGACGGCGAGACGGGCGTGCTCGTGGACCCCCTGAGTGTCGACGAGGTCGTGCGACGCGCTGACGCGCCTGCTCCTCGACCACGCGGAGGCCGAGCGCCTGGGGCAGGCCGGGCGGCGGCGGGCCGAGCAGCTGCGGGCGGCGTGGCGGACGACGCTGCGCGCCGCCTGGGCGACGGGGCAAGAGGCATGACGGCACAGCGGTCCGTCGAAGATTCGGGTGCTGCATGTGATCACCCGGCTGATCGTGGGCGGGGCGCAGGAGAATACGCTGCTCACGGTCGCCGGGCTCGATCGCGTCGCGCTACGACGTGACCCTCGTGAGCGGGCCGACACTCGGCCGGGAGGGCAGCCTGGAGGCGCGGATCGCGGCCGACGCGGCGTTCGTCCGCGTGCCGGAGCTGCTCCGCAATCTCCATCCCGCGCACGATGCGATCGCGGTCGGCGCGTCTGTACGCGCTGATGCGGCGCGGCCGATACCAGATCGTGCACACGCATACGACCAAGGCCGGCCTCTTGGGCCGGATCGCCGCGCGGTGGGCGGCGTGCCCGTCGTGATCCACACGCCCCACGGCCATGCGTTCCACGACTATCTCTCCCGAGCCGGGTCGGGTGCGCTGATTCGCGTCGAGCGCACGATGGCGCGCTGGACGCACCGCATCGTGTGTCTGACCGACGCGGAACGGGATGATCATCTTCGCTATCGAATCGGCCCGCCCCGGAAATTCGAGGTGATCCACAGCGGTGTGGATCTCGAGCGCTTCCGTTCACCCCGGATCCCCCCAGAGGTGACGCGGCGGTCGCTCGGTCTCGATGGGGCGGGCCGGCTTGTCGGCTGCGTCGCACGGCTCGTGCCGGTCAAAGGCGTGGACTGCCTGCTGGATGCGTGGTCGGCGGTGCGCGCGGCGGTTCCGGGCGCGACCGTGGTGTTTGTCGGCGATGGCCCGTTGCGGCCCAGCCTCGAGGCCGCGGCGGCGGCACGCGGTATTCAGGACAGCGTCGTGTTCCTCGGGGTGCGCGACGATGTTGCGGAGCTGCTCCCAGTATTCGATCTTGTCGTCCTGCCCTCGCGGAACGAGGGGATGGGGCGCGCCGCCGTCGAGGCCTTGGCCGCCGGCCGTCCGGTCGTCGGCTCGCGGATCAGCGGCCTCCAGGATGTCGTGCAGGACGGCGAGACCGGCCTCTTGGTCCCGCCCGGCGACCCGGCCGCCCTCGCGGCGGCGATCATCCGGTGCCTGACGGAGCGGCCGTTCAGGGACCGAATGGCCGCGTGCGCCCGTGCGGGCGCTGAGCCGTACGGGATCGCCTCGATGCTGACGCAGCTCGACCGGTTGTACACGCAAACGCTCGCGGCGGCCTCGTAGCGCCCCTCGAGGCGCGCGGTGGCACCGCCGGGATAGTGGAGAACTGAGGAGGATACGATGCGGGTACTCGTCACAGGCGGCGCCGGCTTCATCGGCTCGCACTTGGTAGATCAGCTGATCGCGCGGGGGGACACCGTCTGCGTGCTCGATCACCTGTCGACCGGCCGGATCGAGAACATCCGGCACCACCTCGGGCGTCCAGGCTTCACGCTCGTGAACGACACCATTCTCAACGCGGACGTGGTCAACCGCGCTCGTCGAGGGGGCGGATCTCGTCTTTCACCTGGCCGCGGCAGTCGGGGTGCGGTACATCGTCGACGATCCGCTTAGCGCGATCAGCGCGAACGTGGAAGGGACCGAGAACGTCCTGCGCGCGGCGTTTCGCTTCTGGCGCAAGGTGGTGATCGCGTCCTCGTCGGAGGTGTACGGCAAGTCCGCGAAAGTGCCCCTCAGCGAGGACGACGACCGCGTCCTCGGGCCGACCACGGTCGCCCGGTGGTCGTATTCATCGTCGAAGGCGATCGACGAACACTTCGCGTACGCCTATGCGGCGCGCGGGCTGCCCGCGGTCATTTTGCGGTTCTTCAACGTGTACGGACCCCGCATCCATGAGAACGGGTACGGCACGGTCGTGGCCCGCTTCATCCATCAGGCCCTCAACGGTCGGCCGATGACGGTGCACGGCGACGGTCAGCAGACCCGCTGTTTTTCCTACGTCGACGATACGGTGCGCGGCGTGCTGCTCGCGTCGGAAGTGCCCGAGGCCGAGGGGCACGTGTTCAACATCGGGAACGACGCCGAAATCACCATGCACGATCTCGCACGCCTGGCGAAGCGTCTGACCGACTCGGACTCCGAGATCCAGCTGGTGCCGTACCGGGATTTCTACGGGCAGTATTTTGAGGACACGCCGCGCCGGGTTCCCGACCTCCGCAAGGCGGCGCGGGTGCTGGACTACGCGCCCGGGGTCTCGCTCGAGGACGGCCTCCTGCGCACGATCGCATGGTGCCGGACGCACCGGTTCGTCGACGGCGCGCGGGGCCCGCTCGCCGCGGGAGGCGTCGAGCGATGATCGTCGGCGCGCATCAGCCCCACTATCTGCCGTGGATCCGATGGTTCGACAAGCTGGCCCGCTGCGACGTCTTTATTCTGCTGGACGACGTCCAGTTCACCAAGAACGGCTACCAAAACCGGGTCAAGATCAAGCACGCGGCGGGGACGATGCTCCTCACGGTCCCGGTCCTGGACCCCGTCGGCAAGGCGATCCGCGATGTGACGGTCAATGCACACACGCGCTGGCGCCCGAAGCACCGCGCCGCGCTTGCCACGAACTACGTGAAAGCGCCGTACTTCGCCCGGTATCGCGACCTCGTGGATTCGCTCTATGACCGTCCGTGGGAGTCCCTGTTTGACTGCATTGCCTACGCGCTCGACTTGCTGCTGCCCGCGCTCGGCATCCGCACCCGCGTGGTGCGGAGCTCCGACCTCGGCGGTCCCGGGGCGGGGGACCGAGCGCTTGATCGCCCTGTGCCAGGCGGTCGGTGCGACCGCCTATCTGAGCGGTGATTTCGCCGTCGGACGCCACTTTGACCCGAACGCGTTCGCCCCGTCCGGCATCGAGGTGCGGCGGCAGGGGTGGCGGTGCCCGACATACCGGCAGCAGTACCCCCAGCTCGGGTTTCTGCCCGAGTTGTGCATCCTGGACCTCCTCTTTAATGAGGGCGACGAGAGCCTGGGCGTCCTGATGGAGCGGCCGGTGGGACCGCCGGAGCCCGAGGCGGCCCCGGCATCGGCCCCGGTCGACCCGGCGGAGGCCTCCCATCATGCGTTCGGGGTGCCTCGTTCGGACGAGGCCGACGATTCGTCCCTTTGCCGGGCCGCGGCGGTGGGCGGCGGTTCCTATACTGAGTGCGTACCCGCGAAAGGTTCGGAGACCCTATGAACAACTTTTGGTCGGCCCAGCGACTGCTAGTGATAATGCCACACGCCGATGACGAGGCGTACGGCTGCGCCGGGACGATCGCAAAGACCAAGGCGGCCGGAGGCGAGGTCTATATCATCATCGCCTCTATCGGCGAACTCCGACACTATGCGGAAGGGCGCCCGATCGTCACCGGCGAGACCCGGGCGGCCGAGTTGGCCGCGTCGATGCGGCGGCTTGGGGTCGACGGGTACGAAGTGCTCTACACCGACTCGGAATCGCATCTTCGACTCGATGCGATCCCGCAGCGCGACCTGATCGACAAGATCGAGCGGGGCGCGACGTACGCGATTGACGCGGTGCGCCCGACCACGCTGATTCTTCCCGAGCCGTCCTTCAATCAGGATCACGTGGCCGATCTTCACCGCCGGGTTTACCGCGTGCCGGCCGCACCTGCGACGCCACAAGACGTTTATCGATTTGGTGCTGACATGCGACGCCCCGCAGCTCGGCTGGCGCGCGACCCCGTTCCGGCCTGATTTCTACGTCGATATCTCGGAGTGGCTCGGCGCGAAACTCGACGCGCTCGCCTGTCACGCCTCGCAGCTGCGGCCGTTTCCGGACATGGGCAGCCTCGAAGCGCTGGAGCATCTGAGCCGGCTGCGGGGCGCCGAGGTCGGGGTGGACGCCGCGGAGGCGTTCGAGTGCCGGCGGATCGTGGTATGATCGCGCACTCGAAGCCGACGATCGGTCCGGAGGACCTCGCGGCGGTCAGCGGCAGCCTCGCGTCGGGACAGTTGGCCCAGGGGGTGCTGGTCCGCCGCTTCGAGGAGCGCGTCGCCGCCGTGTGCGGTGCGCGGGACGCGGTCGCCACGAACTCGGGGACCAGCGCGCTGCATCTGGCGCTGCTCGCGCTCGGGGTCGGCGCCGACGATGAGGTGCTCGTCCCGTCGTACACGTGCGTGGCGCTCCTCCACGCCGTGCGGCTGGTCGGCGCGGCGCCGCGCCTCGCGGATGTCGATCCGGAGACCTACAACCTGGACGTCGAGTGCGCGCGGCGCGCGCTCACGCGGAAGACCCGCGCGCTCATCGTGCCGCATATGTTCGGGCTGCCGGCGGATGTCCCCGCGCTCGTGGCGCTGGGCGTGCCGGTCATCGAGGACTGCGCGCAGGCGATCGGGGCGACGCACGGCGGCCGGCCGGTCGGGGGCCTCGGCACGATCGGCATCTGCTCGTTCTATGCGACGAAAGTGCTGACGACCGGAGAGGGCGGCATGGTGGTCGCGGCCGACCCCCGTCTCTTGGATCGCGCGCGGGACGCGCGCGACTACGACGGCCGGCGGGCGTTCGCGCCGCGCTTCAACTATAAGATGACGGAGTTCCAGGCGGCCCTTGGGCTCAGCCAGCTCGAGCGGCTGCCGGAGTTTCTGTCGAGCCGGCGGGCGCTCGCGGCGCGCTACGACGATCGTCTCGCCTCCGTCGGCGTGCGCCGTCCCACAGTCCCGCGGGACCGCGCGAGCATCTTCTACCGATACGTCGTCCGCGTGGACGACGCGGCACGGATCGCCGAAGGGCTCGAGCGGCGGGGCATCGAGTCCAAACCGCCGGTGTTCCAGCCGCTGCACCGGTACGTGAGCGAGGAGGGCTTTCCGCACACCGACGACGCGATGCGGACCGCCCTCTCGCTGCCGATCTATCCGTCGCTCATGCCGCACGAGGTCGACACGATCGTGGACGCGCTCGATGGCGAGATCGTCGCCAGCGAGCGACTTCGAAGGGAGGTCCTGTCACGGCGAACCTCGTTTTTGCGTGCCTGACCGCGTGCGCGGGCACGCTGCTGCTCACGCCCGTGTGCCGCGTGCTGGCCGCGCGGTGGGGCGTGGTTGACGTGCCCGGCGGGCGCAAGCTGCACGCCGCGCCGACCCCGCTGCTCGGCGGCGTCGCGGTCTACGTGGCGTTCGCCGGGGCCACGCTGCTGTGGCTGCGCCCGGTCGTACCGGCGCAGATGATTCTGCTGCTCGTCGGCGCGGCGGTGTTTGGTGCGATCGGCGTGATCGATGATATCTGGGAAGCCGGTGCCTGGAAGCTCGTCGTGGAAGCGCTGGTGGTCGCGCTGATCGTCTGGCTTGGCGGGTTTCAGGTGAACCTGCCGTGGCCGTGGGCGGGCCAAATCCTCGCCGCGCTGTGGATCGTCGGCGTGGCCAATGCGGTCAACTGTCTCGACTGCACCGACGGCATGGCGTCGGGGGTAGCGATCATCGTCGGGCTCGCGCTCGCCGCGACGGCCATCGCGGTCGGCCGCATCGGGGTGGCGGTCGCCGCGTTCTGTATGGTGGGCGCCGCGCTCGGATTCCTCCGTTACAATTTCCCGCCGGCGCGCATTTTTCTCGGCGACGCCGGGAGTCTGATGCTCGGGTTTCTCCTCGGGGGTCTGAGTGCCGCGCTCGTGGTACCCGAGATTACTGTCCAATGGGTCGCCCCGCTGCTGATCCTCAGCGTGCCGGTGGCTGATTTCGTGCTCGTGCACCTGCGCCGGTACCGGCGGGACGTGCTGGCACCCCCTGCGCGTCATCACGTCGACCGGCCGGGACCATCTGCCCCATCGGCTGCTCGAGACCGGGCTGTCGTCTGGGTCGGCGGTCGCGTATGTGTACCGTTTGTGCGCCCTCGTCGGCGCGAGCGCAGTCGCGCTGGTCCTCTGGGGACCCGTGGCCGCACTGGTACCCGTGTTGCTGCTGCTCGCCCCCGCGGGGTGGTGGCCTCAGGTGATGGGCGCCGCTCCGCCCGCTCGGGCGGTGGGGCGCCGCGAGGCCGGTGCTGGAGGTGCCTCCCACGAGGGTGTTTGCGGCGGATTCCGCATCCCTCGACCGCGAGGGCGACGCCTGGGACTAATGCGCGCGTGGTGGGTGCGTCTCAGTGTCGCCGCGGCGGCCGCGCTGGAGTGTCGCGGAGACGCTCCGGCGTGAACTGACGCGGCGCGCACTCAGCGGACCACGATCATCGTCTTGATGACGCCGTCGCGATAGGCTTCCTGCAGCGCGAAGGCTTCCGGGGTCCGGTCGAGCGGCGCGCGGTGCGTCGCGATCAGTGACAGGCGGACGCGCGCGCTGCGCACCAACTCGATCGCGCGCGGGTACACGCGGCCCATCCGGCGCTGGAACTTGACGGTGAGCCCCTTGCGCCTCACGACCGACGCTTTGAAGGTGAACGCGTCGCCTTCGGGGATGCCGACGAGCACGAGGCGGCCCCCGATCCGGGCCACGTCGGCGGCGTCCGCCGCGCCGGACGGGGTGTTCGTGGCCTCGAGGACGACGTCGACCCCGCGGCCGTTCGTCCACCCGAGCACGGCCTCCGGGTTCCCGTCGACGCCGTCGACCTCGAGCCGGCGCGCCACGTCCTGCCGGTAGCGGAGCGGGTCGACGACGTACACCCGGCCCGCCCCGGACGCCCGCGCGACCTGGGCGACGAGCAGGCCGATCGGACCGGCCCCGAGCACCGCCACCGTGTCCATCGGGCGCAGGTGCGCAAGATCGAGCGTCTGCACCGCGACGCCGAGCGGCTCCAGCAGCGCGGTGGTCGCCGCATCAAACTCTTCGGGTACCGGAAAGATCGCGTCCGGGGGCGCCGTATGGTACTCGGCGAGCCCGCCGTACAGGTCCGGCGTCCCCGCGAACCGCTGGTGGGGACAGAGATTGACGTCACCCCGATGACACCACTCGCACCGTTCGCACGGCCGGGCCGGATCCACGGCGACCAGGCGGCCGGGCGCGAGCCCGAGCGCCGCGCCGCGGTCGTCCGCGATCTCCGCGGAAAACTCATGGCCCAGTACGATCGGATTGGCGGGGTCAAGCGCGCCGACCCCGTCTTGCCGGTACCAGTGAAGGTCGCTGCCGCAGACCCCGACCTCGCGCACGCGCAGGAGCAGTTCCCCCGGAGCGGGGACGGGATCGGGCAATGTCGCGACCCGCAGGTCGCGCTCACCGTACAGCAGGACTCCGTTCATGCGCAGACGGTTCTCGGCCGGCGGTCGCGGTTCCCCTGCGCGGCGCGATCAGCTCCGCTCGATGTAGCGGGCGAGCACGTGCCACACCGACGCGACGCGCGGGCCGCTCTTCCCGGGCACGTTCTCGACGCGGCAGTACATGTCCGTGATCGATCGTCGAAAGTCGTTGACCGCGGCCTCGAGCGTGGCGCCCACGCCGAAGTCGCGCGTCTCATCCCACATCACGATGACCGAGTCCGGCTCGTACTCGGCGATGAGCCGCATCGGCTGCGTGAGGCGGAACGCCGGGTCGTCGAGGGACTCGAGCAGGATGCCTTCCCGCCGGACCTGCGGGACGTCCGGGGCGGTCACCGGCGCACCTGCTGCGATCACGGCGCCGGGGACCCGAGCGAGTGCTTGGGCGTGGCCAGCACGCGCAGCAGCCACTGTGAGGAGTAGAATGCGACCGTCGGGATGACGATGACGAGCACGACGATCAGCCAGAACGACGGGCGCCGGAAGAGGTCGGGCGGGGTCGGCACGGCGCGATCAGGGCTTGGTCGTGGGCGGCACGCCGGTGACCAGCCAGCGCACTTTGGCGCGCAGATCGGTCGGGTCCGGCTCCCAGAAGTCCAGCCGCATCCGGGCAAGGTCGTCGTACAATACCACCGGCCGGCCGTTGATCGATTCGGCGGTGACTTCCTCGGCCGTCAGCGGCTGCACCCGGCGAAGCCAGCCCAGCATTTCGGACGACGTCAGATCGGTCCCGATGTCGTTGTGAGCCGCTTCCATGATCTGCGGCAGGCGCACGAGCACGCGGGGCGTATGGATCTGCGCGAGCGCGGCCCGCAGGAAGTGCTGCTGGCGGCGGATCCGCCCGATGTCGCCCTCGGGATCATTGCGAAACCTGAGATACTGCTCGGCGTGCGCGCCGTCGAGCGTCTGCAGACCCGGCTCGAGGTTGATGTACAGCCCCTGCTCGCGATCGGTGTACACCATCCGCTTCTCCACCGTGATCGGGACCCCGCCGATCAGGTCGACGATCTGCCGCATCGCGGGCAGCGAGAACACGATGTAGTGCGCGATCGGCACATTGAGCAGCTTGACCACGGCGGCGCGGCTCCGGCCGATGCCCCCGGTCGCAAACGCGTGATCGAGCTTGGTGGTGCGGAAGCCGGGTAGGGAGATGTTGATGTCGCGCGGGACGCCGAGGATCCGCACGCGATGATGCGCGTCGTCCCATTGGACGACTTCCACGGTATCGGTCCGCGCCCGATCCTGCGTGAGCCCGACGACGAGAAACCGCGCGTCTCCGCGCGGGATCGCCGGAGGTGGCGGCACGGGCGCCGACGGCCGCATAGCTTCCTGCGGCGGCGCGGGGAGATGCATCCCGACGAACCCGAGGAAGAACCCGATGATCACGCCGCAGCCGATGACCCGGCGGGCGAGTGCGCGTGCGTGCATGGGGCTGTGGACTCCTGTCTCGCTGGTACGTCCGGGCGAGTGAGGCTCACGGCCGCGACCAGGTCCGTGTGAACTTCGCGCAGGCCGCGCGCGTCTCCTCGGTGCAGGAGCGGCCCGCGCGCGGCTGGAACCCTTGAACGTCCCCTCGGTATACGATGCACGACCACGAGGTGTTCCGGATGGCGTTGTCGGTTGTCGGAAAGTCGCTGCGCCGCGTCGACGGCGAAGAGAAAGTCACGGGCCGCGAGCGGTTCACCGCGGACATGTGGGTCCGGGGAGTGCTGCACGGCCGCATCCTGCTGAGTCCCTATGCGCACGCCAAAATTCGGCGGATTCCGAAGGACGCCGCGCTCAACGGCGCCGGGCGTCGTTGCCGTCATGACGGTGGACGATCTCCCCTCCGGCGACCAGGCGCCGTCTTCGCGGGCGACGTTCCTGCTGGCACGCGGTGAGGTCCGATACGAAGGTGAGCCCGTGGCGGTCGTCCTGGCCGAGACGGAGGCGGCCGCCCAGGACGGGCTCGAGCGGCTGACCGCCGCGGCGGAGTACGAGCCGCTGCCTGCCCTGGTGGATCCGGTCGCGGCCGGTGCTGCGGACGCGCCCCTGGTGCAGCCGGACCTGGCCGGCAAGAGCTCGGAATCGCTGCTGCATGCCGCGATTAAAGTGGAAGAGGAAGCGGCCCCCGACGCGCCGAGCAACATCACCAGCCGAGTCCGGTTCGCGCGTGGCGACGTGGAGCGGGGGTTCCGGGACGCCGCCGTCATCGTCGGCCGGCGGTTTCGCACCTCGGTCGTCCACCAAGCCTACCTCGAGCCGCACGCCACGGTCGCAGACTACGATCCGTTCGCGCGGCGCGTGACGCTCTGGACGGCGACCCAGGGGCTCTTCTATGCGCGTGAAAATGTGGCGGCCGTGCTCGGACTGCCCGAGTCTTCGGTGCGCGTCGTGCCGATGGCGGTCGGCGGCGGCTTCGGCGCGAAGGTCCTCTTGTTGGAACCGCTGGCCGCCGCGATCGCGGTGACCCTCGGCCGTCCGGTCCGGCTGACCTTGAGCCGGGCTGACGAGTTTCGGACGGGAACGCCGGCGCCCCAGTCGATCCTCGACGTGAAACTGGGTGCGCGTCAGGACGGGACGATCTCCGCGCTGCAGGCGCGCCTGCTGTTCGACGCGGGCGCCTATCCCGGGGCGCCGGTCAACATCGCGGCGCTCCTGTTGGGCGGGTACTATCGGACGCCGCATCTGGACATCACCGGGCACGAGGTGCTGACTCACAAGGCGCCGGTCGGCGCCTACCGCGCGCCCGGGGCGCCACAGGCGACGTTCGCGATCGAATCGCTCGTCGACGAGGCGGCGCGCGCGCTCGGGCAGGATCCGCTCGAGTTTCGCCAGCGCAACGCCGTGGAGATGGGCGACCCGATGCCGACCGGCGAGGGATGGCCGCGCATCGGTCTGCGCGAGTCGCTGGAAGCACTCGCGGAGGACCCGATGGTCCGCGGGCGCACCGACGGTGACGGCGTCGGGATCGCGATCGGGGGATGGCTCGGCGGCCTTGAGCCGGCGAGCGCGTGCGTGCGGATGAACGCCGACGGCGGGGTACAAGTGCTCGTCGGCTCGGTCGACATCAGCGGCACGACGACCACCATTGCGCAGATCACCGCGCAGGCGCTGGGCGTGCCCGTGGAGTCGGTCCACGTGGTCGATAGCGACACCGACGACGCGCCGTCGGCGGGGATGGCCGGCGGGAGCAAGATTACCTATACCGTCGGCGCGGCGGTGCAGGCCGCCGCCGAGGACGCTCGCCGTCAGCTGGTCCGGCTCGCGGCGTCCCGCCTCGAGGCCGCGGAGGCGGACATCGATATCGCGGACGGCCGCGCGCAGGTCCGCGGCACGCCGTCGCGCGCGATCGCCGTTGCGGACCTTGCAAAGCTCACGTGGGGGTTCGGGGCCAAGCATCCGCCGGTGTTCGGGGTTGGCTCGCAGGCGATCACGCATCGGGCGCCCGGCTTCGGCGCGCACGCGGCGCGCGTGCACGTCGATCCGGAGGCCGGCCGCGTGCGAGTGCTCGAGTACGTCGTCGCGCAAGACGTGGGGCGCGCGATCAATCCCGCGGCGGTGCTGGGGCAGATCCACGGCGGCGTCGCGCAGGGGATCGGCTGGGCGCTGTTCGAGCGCATGAGCTACGACGAGGCCGGGACTCTGTCCACCGGCAGCTTCGTCGACTACGCCGTGCCGCGCGCCGGCGATGTCCCGACGATGCGGACGCGTCTCGTGGAGGTGCCGTCCGAGCACGGACCGTTCGGCGCGAAGGGCGTCGGCGAGCCCCCGGTGGTCCCGGTCGCCGCGGCGATCGGGAACGCGATCGCAAGCGCCACGGGTGCCAGGGTGGAGCAGCTGCCGATGACCCCCGAGATCGTGGCCGAGGCCGTGCGGGTCGCCGCGCGACGGTGATGTCGGTTCAGCTCGCGGTCGTGGGTGCGGGACCGGCCGGCCTTGCCGCCGCCGGCGATGCCCGTGCCTTGGGCGCGCAGGTGCTGCTGATCGAGGAGCGGCCGGCGCTCGGCGGCCGGGCGATGATCGTTCCGGGCGCCCGCGGCCTGACGGAAGGGCTCATGCGGGATCTTGGCCCCGCCGAAGTGTGGCGAAACAGCTCGGTGTGGGGCGTGTGCGGGCGCACCCTCTATGTGGTGCGCGGGGAGCGGGCCGAGGTGGTGACCGCCCACGCCGTCATCCTGGCGACGGGCGCCCGCGAGGCGATGCTGCCATTTCCCGGGTGGACCCTCGGGGGGGTCATGACGGTTGAGGCGGGGTGGGAGGCTGTGCGCGCGGGACGGGTGACGCCGGACAGCGGGCCCGCCGTCGTCACCGGGGCCGCCGGAGCCGCCGCCCTGGCCAATCGACTGCACGAGCGGGGCGTCGCGGTGACCACCGTAGCGCCCGGGCGTCCGCAGGGGCTCGCGGACGCCGTGCCGTACCTGCCCGGCACGATGATCGCCGCGCACGGCGGCGATGTGGTCGCGGAAATCGAGCTGTCCGACGGCACCCGCCACCCGTGCGCGCTGCTTGCGGTTGAGTCCCCGCGTTCGCCGGCGACGGAGCTCGCCCGCCTTGCGTCCTGCCCATGCGTCTACCATCCGCTGCTCGGCGGATGGGTGCCCCGCTATGATCCGCGCATGATGCTGCACGGGCCGGCGTCCAAGATCTTCATCGCCGGCGATGCCTCCGGGGTGGACTCCCCGCGCGCCGCGGCCGAGTTGGGGCGTCTCGCGGCGCGGGCGGCCCTCACGGCGCTCGGGGCGCTGCCGGACGCGGACGAGAAGCTCGCGGAGGCGCGCGAGCGGCTGCGCGCCGCGTCAATTCCGCTGCACGCGAGGGCGCGTGAATCCTTGATGACGGGCGCGTTTCCCGACGAGGTCGTGGACGGGTGGGATGCCCGCGCCGGCACAGTGGTCTGTCCGTGCGAGAGCGTGACGGTGGACGCGCTGCGCGACGCGGTGGGCGAAGGCGCGCAAACGCCCCAGGATCTTCGGCGCATGACGGGCTGCGGCGTTGGGGAATGCGCGGGGCGCCGGTGCGAGGGGGCCATGCTCCGCTGGCTCGCCGGCGCATTGGAGCGTCCGATCGGCCGCTTCGTCCTGCCGCCGATGTATCCGCCGTCTCGGCCGGTGCCGATCGCCGCCATGGCCGGGCTCGCGCACCTCGACGGCGAATGAGCGAGCGGCCGCGCGGCGGCGAGGTGGCCGTGCTCGGGGGCGGGGTGCTCGGGTGCTTGGTGGCGCTCGCGCTCGCGCGGCGGAAGCTGACGCCGATCGTGCTCCAGCGCGGCGGGCCGAGGAGCGGGCTCGTCGGGGTGTCGTCTGCCGCGGTGTGGGACCATACCGAGTCCGCCGAGATTGCGCGGCTCGGTCTCGATAGCGTCGAACGATTCCAGCAGCTGGAAGAGCAGATCGGGCCGTTCGGCTATGTGATGACGGGCGGCCTCGCGCCGGCGTGGAGCGATGCCGACGCGTCGGTGAAACAGGCGCTCGCGGGCGCGCAGGCGGAGGCGGCCCTACCGGTCGAGTGGCTGTCGCGCGACGAGGTGCTCCAGCGTGAACCCGCACTCGACGCGGAGATCCGCGGGGCGACGTACTCACCGCGCGAGGGGATCCTCGACGCGAACCTCCTCGCGCAGCGGTTGATCGCCGCGGCCGGCGCGCTCGGGGCGACCTTCATGTATCACGCGGGCCATGTCACGGTGGAAGAGGCGGGCGGTCGCTTCTCGCTGCGGGGTGCCGGTGTTTCCATCGACGTTCGGAAGCTCGTGGTGACATCCGGGCGCTGGGCGGCCGAGATCGGCGCGCAGTTCGGGCTCCCCGTGCCCTTGCGGCCCGTCCGCCAGCGCGCCGCGGTAACCGAGGCCCTGCCGCCGCTGCTTCGGCACCGCGTCTCCTCGGTCCGGCAGGAAGCCAGCGGGAAGGTCGTGATCGAGCACGTCGCGGATGACGGCGCCGGACTCGTGTCGGGCGCCGGGGCGTGGCGCGACATGGCCGCGACCGCCGCACGCACGGCACCCGCGCTTGCCGCCGCCCGCATCATGCGCATGTGGTCGTGGCGGGGGATGGTGGCGCCCGCCCGGCCGCTGGTGGGGGAGATTGAGGACGGGATCTATGTCGTGGTGCCACATGCGCCCGGCGTGTCGCTCAGCCCGCTGCTGGCGCACGCGGTCTCCTCCGCGGTCGTCGAAGGACGCCTTCCCGATGCCGTTTCGTCATGGGCCGCGGAGCGCGCGCGGCCCGCCCTCCCCTCCGGATCCAGGAAGGATTCACAAAAGGGTCCATAGTATATGGGGGTACTTTACGTGGGGGCAACTGGCCCCAGGGGAGGAAGGAAAGGTCATGCCGAAGGGAACGGTCAAGTGGTTTAACCGGGAGAAAGGCTATGGGTTCATCACCCCGGAGGAGGGCAAGGACGTATTTGTGCACTACACCGGGATCGCCGGCGAGGGTTTTCGGAACCTGGAAGAGGGGCAGACCGTCGAATTTGAAATTACCCAAGGCCAGAAGGGCCCGCAGGCCCAAAACGTGAGGGTAGTCAGCTAAGAACAATCCCGCTGCGTCACACCAGAATCTTTCGTACTAGGGGCGCCAGGTTGGTGCTACTTGGCGCCCTGATATTTTGGACCACAATCCCTCACGTTCCGCTATTCGCACGATCCCTGCTTCCGAGACATCTAGTCCAGAGTTCGCGTCTTTATTGATGAACATCACTCATTTGAGCATATTATCGTGGATTATCCTCGCGCGTCGATCTCGCCTGGATCCTTCCGGGTGTTGCGTCCCCTCTATGGCCATGATAGATTAGATCGACGGGAGGCGAGATATGGGGCGTGGGTCCGCGAGAGCGGATATACGGCGGGCAACAACCAAGAAAAAGGCAAAACCACGGGCCGCGACCTCGAAATCCGCGTCCAAAAGCCGCTCGAAGGCGCCAAAGCGCCCGACCGCTCGCGGACGCGTCCGGGTCGTAGGATCCCGTCCTACACGGGCGCGCCGTCCGACCCGACCCCTCCCGCCGGCCGATGCGGTGAGCGAACGCGTGTTCCTTTCAAGCCTCGAGCGCAGTCTCCGCGATCATCGCACCCTGTGGGAAGCGTTGGCGAAGCGGTGAAATACCTCACGGCTGAGCAGCTCAAGACCGTCAACCAGCGGATGATTCGCGCCACCGGCGGCCTCTACCTCGCGGGTGAACAGAACGTCGTCTACCCCCCGAGCCTCGAATCGCTCGTGAGCTTCGTCCAGACTCGAATCGCGCTCAGGCCGCAGCCCACCGTCTGGGACATGGCGTCGTTCTATCTAGATCGTTTGGTACGCGACCAGTTGTTCCATGACGGCAACAAGCGCACGGCGCTCGAAGCCACCCGGTTGTTCCTCGAGAATGCGGGATTTCGTCTTGCCCTGAATCCGCCGGCCGATGCGGTCGAGTTTATTGTCAGCGTCGCGAAGGGCGGCATGACGCGCGAGACCATCGCGGTATGGCTCAAGGCCCACTCGAAGCGCCGGTCGAACGGGAAGAAATAGCCGCCGCGAAATGAGAGCTGGGCGCGCCGGGGCCACGCGGTCCCGGCGCATGTGTTTTGGTGCGGTGCCGCGGTGAATCGGCGGCCGTTCTCGCCGCCGATTCCAACTTGACACGTGCGCGCACGCACGCCATGATGTGCCTAGTAACGAAAGGAGGTGATGCGGATGGATGATAGTAGACGCTCCACGTTGCACCGTCCGACCTGCCGCCAGTATCCGCGATTCGAGGTGATGGCCGGATAGCTCTACCGCAGTTCCGGTCCCCGTCGATCGCGGCCTAGCTGGCCGACGACGGTGCGGCGGGAGGATTCCGTTCACGGCGTGGTCTTGCGCTCGCAGGTCCCAGACCCGCCGCGCATTACGTAGGGATCGAGATCGATAGATGTGGGGACCCCGCCTCAGTTCGGGCGGGGTCCCCACCGTTTGTCACACGGGACGCGGGCTCGCGGCGTCCCGTCGCACCATCCGCGGCTCGCACCGCGGCCGGACTTACCGCCCCGGAATGTCGTCCCAAAAATGATCCGCGTTCATGTACACGAGGTCAAAGAGCATGGTGCCGCTCGTGAGGCGGTCGGACATCCGAATGGCCGCCGCCAGCTGCTGCGGATCGTCCTCGTAGAGGGACGTCGAGCAGACTTCCGACGACCGGCGTGGCGCCGTTCACCACGGACAGGCCGAGGCGCGCGGCCCCTTCGACGCTGAACTCGGCGCCGTTGTGCTGTGCGCGCGCCTCGCGGATAGACACCGGCCGGTAGTAGAGTCCGATCATGAGATAGTCGAGCAGCGGCGCCAGTCCCGCTCGCACCCAGTCGTCGCCGATCCAGGCGTACGGCGCCCTGACACCGGGGCTGCCCCAGTTGGCCCCTTCGTCGTAGTACACCGAGTACCACGCGCCGACGTACATCGCGACGTCGATGTTCGGTTTGATCGTATGGACGAGCCGGGTCACCGCCCGCGTATAGGCCATGATCGTGTGCGCCCGGTAGCCCAACCACTCGCGGTACAAGGGGCCCGGCCGGCGGGACACCCAGTAGCCATCCGGGACGTACGTATAGATGTCGTCCGGCCAATGCGCGACGGCGTGGCCGATGAACTGCTCGAACCCCAGCCGGCTCAGCGGGGAGAAGTCCTCGCTGACGTCCTGATAGCGCGTCCGGTCCAGGATGATGCCGTCCACATCGTAGTGCGTGATCAGTTCGTAGATCACGCCGAGTTCGTAGTTCCAGACCACCGGGTTCGCCGGGCTGACAAACGCGAAGATGCTGTGGGAGGACGAGGGCGCCATATAGCTCTCGACGGGGCCGAGTGAGACCGCGGCGCCCGATGCGAGCGCCGAGCGCAGCCACGCGGCGGCGTCCCCATGTCCCGACAGCACGTAGCCGTCGGCGGGGACCGTCAGCGGTCCGGGGTCGGTCGGCCCGGCGGCGCGATCGCGGACCTCGGTGACCGTCCCGTGCTCCACCGAGACGTCGACCCCCCAGCGGGACGCGGGCGTCGGCCCGCCCGCGGGCGACGTATAGAGGACGAGCGCGTTGTCCTCGCGGGGAACATTCACGCCCGACAGTGCGTAGGATCGTCCGTTGGGGGCGAGGACGCGCCGGGTGGCGAGATAGGCCGTCGCCTGCCAGTCGGGGTGGGTAAACGCGGGGCCGGCGCGCAGGGGCGAGTAGCCTTCGCCGAAGCTGTTGACGGCGGCGTCGACCCGCATGCCGCGCGCGTGGGCGGCCGCGATGATCGTCGCGAGCATGTCATAGTCGCGCGGATACCAGCCGGGCGGGGGCGGATAGGTCGTGCCGGGGCCGTCGTGCGGCAGCGGTGACTCGCCGATCGTCGGGGCGAACCCGCTGCGGTACGTGACGTATCCCCAGGCGTTCTTCGCTTCGGGCATGACGACGTCGACCCCCGCGGCGCGCGCGCGGTCGAGCGCGGCGGCCACGCCGTCGGGGGTGCTCAACTGCAGCAGGTTCGCTCCGGGTTCCATCCAGAGGGCGAGCCGCGGCGGACCGTGACGCGTGGGAACGACGGCGGACGCGGGGACGATCAGGGCGAAGAGCAGCGACGCGGCGATGATTCCGGCGAGGCGCGTGTGCATGGCAACACGTTCGGGGCAGGCGCGCGGGCTCCCTGCGCTTGCATCCCATCGCGCACCCAAGTACGATAGAGCCTGTCTGCGTGGAAGGGAGTGGTGTGGGTGATTCAGGCCGATTCGCTCTCCCGCAACTATGGAGAGCGCTGGGCCATTCGCGACGTCTCGTTCGAGGCGCGCGAGGGCGAGATCTTGGGATTTCTCGGTCCGAACGGGGCCGGGAAAACGACCACGATGCGCATTCTGACGGGGTTTCTCGCGCCGACGTCGGGGCGGGCGACCGTGGCGGGGTTCGACATGGTCGAGAAGCCGCTCGAGGCGAAGCGCCAGCTGGGGTACCTCCCGAGACCGCCCCGCTGTACGATGATTTTACGGTCCGCGAATATTTGGGGTTTGTGGCCCGGTTGAAGGGCGTCGAGGGCCGGCGGGTCGGCGACGCGGTGGACCGGGCGACGGATCTGTGCGCGGTCGACGACGTCGCCGATCGGCTCATTCGAAACCTCTCCCGCGGCTATCGGCAGCGGGTCGGGCTGGCGCAGGCGATCGTGCATGATCCGGCGGTGCTGATTCTCGACGAACCGACCTCCGCGATGGATCCCCGCCAGATCGTGGACATCCGCAACGTCATTCGGAATCTGAAGGGCAGCCATACGATCATTTTGAGCACCCACATCCTGCCCGAGGCCACCGCGGTCTGCGACCGCGTCGTCGTTATTAATGAAGGGCGAATCGTGGCGATCGATACCTACGCCGAGCTCGCCGGGCGGCTCCGGAGTTCGGAGCGCACGCTCGTCCGGACCGAGCGCCCGAGCCCGGACCTCGCCGCACGCCTCGGGCGGATTCCCGGCGTGCTGCGCGTGTCCGCCGCGGGCGAGGGGGAGCTCGTCGTGGAAGCCGAGCTCGGCAAGGACGTCCGCGAGGACATCGGGCGGGCCGTCGTCGAGCTCGGAGTCGGCCTCCTGGAGCTGCGGCCGCTCGCCATGAGCCTCGAGGACGTCTTCTTGAAGCTGGTGACGCACGAGGACGCGGCCGAAGGCGATGCGCCGGACGCGGAGGCGCAGCCATGACCGGCACCCTTGTCATCGCGCGCAAGGAGCTGAAGCAGCTCTTCACCTCGCCGATCGCCTACGTGGCGCTGGCGATGTTCTTCCTGATCGTCGGATTCTTGTTTTACGCGCTGATCGGCGTCTACACCGGCCAGGTGCTGCAGCTGCAGGGCCCGCCGCCGCCGGACTTCGACCCGACGCGGATCATTTTCTCGCCGCTGTTCCAGGATGCGAGCTTCGTGCTGATCCTGCTCGTGCCGATTTTCACCATGCGTCTCGTCTCCGAGGAGGACCGGGCGCACACGATGGAGCTGCTCTTGACCTCCCCCGTGACCAGTACCGCGATCATTCTCGGGAAGTACCTCGCCGGGCTGGTGCTCTTCATCGTCCTGCTGGCGATCAGCACCTACATGCCGCTCGCGCTGGCGACGATGGGGCGGCTCGACTGGGGGCTGCTCGCCGCGACGTACATCGGGCTCCTGCTGCTCGGCTGCGCGTTCATCGCGATCGGGCTGTTCGCCTCCACCCTGAACGAAAACCAGATCGTCTCGGCGGCGATCGGGTTCGCGCTGCTGCTGCTGTTCTGGGTGCTCGGGTTCGCCCAGCAGGCGTCCGGGTCGGCCGCGCAGGCGGTGCTGTCGTCGCTGTCGTTCTCGACCCATTTCAGCAATCTCGCGAGCGGCGTGGTAGACACCCAGGACATCGTGTTCTTTCTGAGCATTGCCGCGTTCTTCGTCTTCCTCGGCGTGCTCGCGCTCGAGTCGCGAAAGTGGAGGTAGCGGGATGAAGCGGCGTAACGCCCTGTTGACGACCAACGCGCTGGTCTCGGCCGTGCTGGTCGCCGCGCTGCTCGTCGGACTGAACTACTTGGCGGCGGAGCACCATGTGCGGTGGGACCTGACCGCGACCCGGTCGCACTCCCTCGCGCCTCAGACGATCAAGGTCCTCCAAACCCTGCCCGGGCCGGTCCAGGTGATCGCGTTCCCGAGCGCGGACACGGCACCGTCGTACATCCAGATGCTGCAGACCTACCAGTACTACAACAAGGATTTCCAGTACCGCCTCGTGGATCCCGATCGCAGCCCCGCCCAGGCGCAGCAGTACCACATCGCGACCTACGGGCAGGTCGTGTTCCAGCACGGCTCGGCCTCGTACACGGCCGACGACGACAGCGAGACCAACCTGACCAACGGGCTCCTCCACGTGCTGCAGACCGCGAAGAAAACCGTCTACGTCATCCAGGGCGAGGGCGAAGTCGCGCTCGACGATTTCACCCGGACCGGCATGGGGACGGCCAAGCAGGCGCTGACGGACAAGGGCTACACGGTGCAGGGGCTCGTGTTGGTCCAGACGGGCCGGATCCCGCAGGACGCGTCCGCGGTGATCCTGGCGTCGCCGTCGAAGGACCTGCTTCCGCAAGAAGAATCCGCCCTCGAGGCGTACTACCGCGGCGGCGGCAAGCTCCTCATTATGGTCGACCCGCAGACGCCGGCCGCCACGCGGGCGTGGCTGGCGACGGCGTTCCACGTGAGCGCCCCGGGCGGTCTCGTGCTGGACCCGGTGTCGCGTCTGCTCGGCGGCGATCTCGCGGTGCCGATCGCGGCGCAGTATCCGCCGAACGACATCACCGCGAACTTCACGCTCGCGACGGCATTTCCGGTCGCCACGCCGCTCGTGCCCGACCCGAAGGCGACGAGCGTCACGCTGACGCCGGTCGTGAAGAGCTCCGACCAGAGCTACGTCAAAGTGAACCTCGAAGCCAAGGACCCCGGCTTCCAACCGGGTGACATCAAGGGCCCCGCGGTGCTCGCGGTCGAGGTCACGCCGGGGACGCCTCCCGCGCCCGCTCCGGCGGCGCCGGGGAAGCCGCCGGCCCCTGCGCCTGCGGCGGCCGCCCTCCCGAAGGGCTCCGCGGTGATCTACGGCAACAGCAGCTTCATTAAAAACACCGCGATTGGCCTCGTGGGGAACCGCGATCTGTTCGTCAGTTCGGTGGCGTGGTTGACGCAATCGGGCGACCTGGTCAGCATCGCGCCCCGGACGTCACCGTTTGACCCGTTCATCATCTCCGGGCCGCAGGGCCGGTATCTCTTCATCGGGAGCGTCATCGTACTGCCGCTCGTCCTCCTGTTTGCGGGCGGGACGATCTACTTCCAGAGGCGCGCCCTGTGAATCCCCGCGCGACGTTCATTCTCGCCGGCCTCGTGGTGGTGATCGCCGCCTACATTTTCGCGGTGGACCGGCCGCAGGCGCACCGGGCGGAACTGGCGAGCCACCTCGTCCAGCTGCAGAAGGCCGATATCACGGGGATCACGATCACGACCGGGACCCAGACGGTCGACCTGTCCCGGACCGATCCCACGCACTGGCAGATCACGCGCCCGATCGCGACCCCGGCCGCGTCGCTCTCGGTGTCCGACCTGCTCGACGCGGTGACCGGCATCGTGCCGCAGCGGACGCTCAGCGGTGTGACCGACCTGCCGGCGTACGGTCTCGACCATCCGGTTGTGCGCGCGACCGTGCGCGCCTCCGGCGGCCGGTCGGTGACCGTGGATCTCGGCAAGCCCGCGGCGGTCGGCAACGCCCTCTATGCCAAGCTCGACCCCGGGACGTCGCTCTACCTGGTTGACAGCACCGCCAAGGACGCGCTGTCAAAGACCGCGGCGGACCTCCGCCAGAAGACCCTCGCGGACTTCGCGAACGCGGATGTCCAGCAGGTGCGGATCGCGTCCCCGAAGGAGACGCTGGTCGTCGACCGCACCGGCCCCGACCGCTGGCGCATCGAGGGATCCCGGCCGTGGCCGGCCGACGATTTCAAGGTGACGGATCTCTTCTTTCCGCTCACGACCTCCGACGGCAAGGTGTTTCATGACGGCGTCACCGATCTGGCTCCCTATGGACTGAACCACCCGGACGTCACGCTCGACCTGACGATGAAGGGCCGCCCGGAGCCGCTGCGGTTTCTGTTCGCGAAAGGCCCGAAGGTCACGTACGCGATGGTCGCCGGCGGCCGGACGGTGATGGAGATGGACGCGGACCTCGACGCGCGGATGACCCCCTCGGCGATCTCGCTCGTGAGCACCCACGTGCTGCCGTACAATCCTCAAGATTTGACGGCGTTTACGTGGCGCCACGGAGGGAAGACCCTCGCGGTTCGTCGGCAGGGACCGGGCTTTACGGGGAGCGACCTGAGCGATCAGGACGTCTCCGACATGTTTTCCTCGGTGAACCTGATGGACGCGGACCGCGTGCAGCTGCTGACGTCCTCGGTCACGGGGGCCCCCGCGTTCGAGGTGGAGACCGACGGCGGGGCCGACGCGCGGTTCACGGTGCAGTTCTACAAGCAGTACAACGGGTGGATCGCGGTGAACCGCGCGCTCGGGCTCCAGTACACGCTCTCGGCCGGGGTGCTGGACAGCTTCCCGCAGCCGTTCAAGACGTTTCTCGGCCTGCAGCCGTCCGCCGGCAGCGCGGCACCGGGCGCGCGCCCGGGCGCGACGATCACGCCGAGCCACGCGCCGTCGACCGTGACGCCGTCCGCACCCGCCAAGCCGTAGTGGGTGCCCCGCGCGGCAGGACGTTGCGCGGCGGAGGCGAATGACTCTCGCACGACGCAGCAGCGGACGGCATTGCATGATTCCACGGAGTTCCCATCGTCGCAGGCTCGTGTTTGGTATGGCGCTGTTCCTCGTGCTGTCGCTTCTCAGCCCGGGCGTGTTCGCGCAGGGACCGCCCGGCGGCTGGCCGGCCATCCTCGCGACCGCCGTGGTTGACCTTCCGGTCGCGTCGGGCATTCAGTACCGGCACATGACCCTGGCCACGTCCGACGGGCCCCTCGACCTGCACCAGATGCAGGTCGACCTCAGCAACCCGACGATCCGTCTCGGCGTCGGGATCGCGCGCGACCGCCTGATGAGTGACGACGAGACCGTCTCCTCGATGGCGCTCCGCACCGGGGCGATCGCCGGGATCAACGCCGACTACTTTGACATTCACGAATCGGGAATCCCGCTGAATCTCGTGATCCAGAACGGGCAGCTGCTCCGCAGCCCGTGGCGCTGGGTCGCGCTGGTGGTCGGCCGGGACGGGACGGCTCGCATCATCCGGTATCGCTGGACCGGCACCGTCACGGTGACCGGGACGGGGGAGACGCGGCCGCTCGACGGGTACAACAGCGGCCTGTCCCCGAACGGCATTGTGCTCCTCTCCAATATCCGCGGCTACGGCGCGCCGCAGCCCGACCCGGCGACCCGCCAGGTCGTCGCCGAGCTCACGACGCCCGACGATCAGGGACACGCCTACGTGAAGCAGCTCTGGCCGCAGCAGCCCTTTTACGTGCCGTTCCCGAACGATGGTGAGATCCTCGTTGGGCGGGGCGCGGGGGCGGACTGGCTCAACCGGCTCGCGGTCGGGACGCCGGTGCAGCTGGCGCTGACGACCGATCCGGACTGGCACGATGCCCAGATCGCGGTCGGCGGCGGGCCGCTCCTGGTGACGAACGGGCAGATCGCGACGGACTCCGACCCGCCGTCGCCCGCGGAGTCGAGCCATCGTTACCCGGTGATCGCGGTCGGCATCGCGCCGGACGGGCGCACCCTGACGTTTGTCGAGGTCGACGGCCGGCAGCCCGCCTTGAGCATCGGTCTGACCCGGCCTCAACTGGCGGCGTATATGCAGCGCCTCGGCGCGGCCCAGGCGATGGCGTTCGACAGCGGGGGATCGGCGACCATGGTCGTGCGCCTGCCGGGCGCCGGCTCCCCGTCGGTCGTCAACTCGCCCTCGGACGGGAAAGAACGCCCGGTCGGCGACGCCGTTCTGGTCTACAGCACCGCGGTGCCGGGACCGCCCGCGCGCCTCCTCGTGAACGCCGGGCAGCCCCTCGAGATATTCGCGGGCGCGTCCGCGGCGCTCTCCGTGATCGGCGTCGACGCCCAAGGCAACCCGACGACGCTCGGAGACCCGCTTCAGGCGGTGACCTCACCGCCCGGGCTCGTCGCGGTCGGCGCGGACGGCACGCTCACCGCGTCGTCGTCCGGGGGCGTCGGCGCGCTGACGGTGCAGAGCGGCCCTGCGTCGGGCACCGTACCGGTGTCGGTCGTGACGCAGCTGGCCAAATTAGTGGTGAGCCCCGCGACGCTGAACGTGGCGCCGGGGGAGCCGGCGCAGTTCACGGTCCGGGCGGTGGACCGGACCGGGCGGCCGGTCATCGTACCGAGCCAGGCGGCGCAGTGGACGGTGTCGCCTCCGTCTCTCGGCACCATCTCGCCGTCCGGGGCGTTCGTGCCCGGCGACACGGCCGGTTCGGGCACGGTGACCGCGGCGCTGGGCGGGGCGGTCGGACAGGCGCGCGTCGCGATCGGCAGCACGGCCCGGTACCTGGACCAGTTCGACGCCGGGGCGTGGACGTTCCGCGGGTATCCGGACACGGTCAGCGGCAGCGTCGCCCGCGTCTCGGACCCCAGCCACGACGGCCATCCGTCGGTGGCGCTGACCTATCAGCTCGACGGCACCGGCAGCCGCGCCGCGTACGTGCAGACACAGATCCCGCTGGTCGGCGAACCCTCGGGAATCAGTCTCTGGGTCTATGGGGACGGGAGCGGCGCGTGGCTCCGCGGCGTCTTCGACGAGGAGAACGGCGAGAAGGGCACGGTGACGTTTGCACAGCGCGTCGACTGGACGGGATGGCGCCAGGTCTCCGCGGCGCTGCCGGCGGGGCTCGCGTTCCCGATCAGCTGGTCGTCGTTCTACGTCGTCGAAACGGATCAGACGAAGGCGCCGCACGGCGTCCTGTACTTGAGCTCGATGCGCGCGATCTATCCCGGTCCGTCCAAGTAGCCTCCCGCGGTCTCAACAGGATGGGTTTGTGAGGACGTCGAACGGTGCGGCACCTCCTATGACTTTTATCCGCAGGACGTTGGTGGCTGTTGTGGTCGTCGCCGTGGCACTGGCGGCGTCCCAAATGCCGAGTTTCTCCCAGCCTGCCACGCAGCTCGCGGCCGCGGTCGCCGCCTACGCCCACGGTGATTTGGCGGGCGCTCGGGCGATGCTCGCGCCGCTCGGCCAGGACCCGGGCCCCGCGGGCAGCCGGGGCCGGTACCTGCTCGGGATCATCGACTTGGCCCAGGGCCGGTACGACGACGCGCAGTCGGCGTTTGCCGAGACGGTGCAGTCGCTGCCGGTGCTGGCCGACTACGCGGACTACTATCAGGGCGTCGCTGCGGCGAACGCGGGCCGGTTCGATCCGGCGATCGCGGCGTTTCAGGATGTCTTGACGCGGTATCCCGACAGCACGCTGCGCGGGCTCACCCTGTTCCGGCGCGCCGAGGCGCTGCGGAGCTCGGGGTCGCCCGCGGCGCCCGACGCGTATCACGACTATCTCGCGGCGTTCGGCGGCGGCCAGCATGCCGCTCAGGCGTGGTATGAGATGGGCCTCGCGCTCGAAACCGCGAGCCGGTGGGCGGATGCGGTGCAGGCGTACCGGCGCGTCCTCTGGGTGTTTCCGGAGAGTCCGTACGCCGCGCCCTCGTCGCTGCGCGTCCGGGCGCTCGCCGCCGTGCACGTGCTGCCCCCGGACGCGACCCCTCCGGACGCCGTGTTTCAGCGCGCGACGGACGACATCGCCGCGGGGCGTATCGCGGATGCCCGCGCCGAGCTTCGGCACGTCCTCCGCATGCCGCGCGGGTGGCTTGTCGCCGACGGCGCGCTGTACTACCTTGGGGTGTTCGCGTTCGACGGACACCGCTTCGACGAGGCGTCCTCGTACTTCCAGCAGGACGTGAACCTGAAACAGCTGCACGCGGACGACTCGCTGTTCTACCTCGTGCGCATCGCGCTGGCGCGCGGCGACGAGGCCCAGGCACTTCGGACCGCGCGGACGCTCGCGCACGCCTACCCGCAGTCCTCGCTCGCGCCGCGCGGTCTCTACCTGATCGCCGCCGTCCGCGAGGATCAGGGCGCGCTCGGTCCGGCCGTCGCGCTCTTCCGCGAGGCCGGCGACCGGTTCCCCGGGACGCGGTGGGGCGACCGTGCGCGCTGGGAGGGCGGGTGGATCGAGTACCGTCTGCATGCGTGGGGACCCGCGCGCCTTGCGTGGCTCGGGCTCGTCGACACCGCCGGCGATGACGAGATGGCGTCGGCGGGCCTCTATTGGGCGGCCCGCGCTGCGGCATCGGCCGGGGACGGCGCGCACGCCGCGTCCGACAGCCGTGCCGTCGCGGTGCGGTATCCCGCGACCTACTACGGGCAGCTCGCCGCCTCGCAGGTGGGCGTTCCGATGCGCGTGCCGGTCGCCGCCCCGCTTCCGGACATCCCGGCCGGGACGATTCCGTCCCTCGACCGATTTCACGAGCTGGACGGGCTCGCGCAGACCGACGACGCGAATCGCGAGCTGCAGGCGGCCGCGGCCGGCGCGCCCGCCGGTGACCGGCCGGCGGTCACGCTGCTCCTGAGTCAGGAGATCGAGCGGCAGGGACAGATCAGAGGCGGCATTCGCGTCGCCGAGGACGCGCGCGCGCTCACGCCGGGAGGGGTGGGACGTCCGCTGACGCTCGCGCTGTGGACCGCGTTGTATCCGCAGGGCCAGTGGGCGCCGATCGCGCAGGCCGCCGGCCGCACGGGCGTCGACCCGTATCTCGTCGCCGGCGTGATCCGAGAAGAGAGCCGGTTCGACCCGACCGCGCTGTCGTCGGCCGGGGCGTTCGGGCTGATGCAGCTGATGCCCGGCACCGCGCAGGGCGCCGCCCGCAACGCCGGCGTCGCGCCGCCGGACAGCCGCACGCTCGCCGACCCGCAGACGAACGTGCTGCTCGGGACGGTCGTGCTGTCCGAGCTGCTCAAACAGTTCGGACGCGTGGATTTGGCCGTCGCGGCCTACAACGCCGGACCGGCCGCGGTCAGCCGGTGGATGGCGCAGCGACCCGGCGTGGATCCGGCGTCGTTCGTCGAGGAGATTCCGTACCAGGAGACCCGCGACTACGTCAAGACGGTGCTGGAGTCCGCGGCGGTGTACCGGTGGCTCTACCGCGACGGGCATCCCTCGCCGTCCACCCCGTAACGGCGGCCGGACGCCGACGATCGGAGGCCTGTCGATGGCACCCGCGCAGACCGCACCGTACGGCTCGTGGAGGTCTCCCATCACTGCGGATCTGATCGTGGCGGATGCGGTGGGACTGCACGCGATCGCGCTCGATGGCGAGACCGTGTATTGGATCGAAACGCGCCCCGCCGAGGCGGGACGGAGCGTCCTCGTGCGCCGGGCCGCCGACGGCCGCATCGAGGACGTGACTCCCCAGGGCATGAACGTCCGCACGCGTGTCCACGAGTACGGCGGGGGGGCCTACACCGTCGCTCGACGGTCGCATCTTCTTCTCGAACTTCGCAGACCAGCGCCTGTACCGGCAGGATCCCGGCGCGGCCCCGCGGCCGCTCACGCCGGCCGTGGACATGCGGTACGCCGACGCGGTTGTGGACACCCGGCGCGCGCGCCTCGTCTGCGTCCGTGAGGACCATACGATCGCCGGCCCCGAGGCGGTGAACACGATCGTCGCGGTGTCCTGCGACGGCGATGATCGGGGCGGAGACATCCTCGCGGGCGGCAACGATTTCTATTCCTCGCCCGCGCCTGAGTCCCTGACGGCGCGCGCCTCGCATACCTCACCTGGAATCACCCGAGCATGCCGTGGGACGGCACGGAGCTGTGGTTCGCGGACCTCAACGCGGACGGCTCCGTCGCGCGCGCGGCCCGCGCCGCCGGCGGCCCGCGCGAATCGATCGTACAGCCGGTATGGGCCCCGGACGGCACCCTGTACTTCGTCTCGGACCGGACCGGCTGGTGGAATCTCTATCGGTGGCGCGCCGGGGGCGACGAGCCGGTGTGTCCCATGGAGGCGGAGTTTGGGGGACCGCAGTGGCAGTTTGGGATGTCTCAGTACGCGATCCGGCCGGACGGCGCGATCCTCTGTGCGTACCGGGCCCCCCGCGGCGGCCGGTTGGGCGTCCTCGCGCCGGGAGCCCGCGAGATCCGTCCGTTTGAGATGGCGTACACGAGCGTGGACAGCGTTCGGTGCGGCGGCGGCTCCGCGTGGTTCGTGGGCGCGAGCCCGACGGTGCTCCCCGCGGTGGTGCGGCTTGATCTCGCGACGGGGCGGACCGAGGCCGTGCGCCGCTCGGCGGAGCACACCGTCGACCCGCGCTACCTCGCCCGCCCGGAGGCGATCGAGTTCCCGACCGAGAGCGGTCTCACCGCGCACGCGTTTTTCTACCCGCCGACGAACCCCGATGCCGCGGCGCCGGCCGAGGCGCGCCCGCCGCTCCTGGTCCGGAGCCACGGCGGCCCCACCGGGGCGACGTCGTCGACGCTCGACCTGAGCGTCCAGTACTGGACGAGCCGGGGATTCGCGTATCTCGACGTGAACTACGGCGGCAGCACGGGATACGGCCGCGCCTATCGCGAGCGCCTGTACGGACAGTGGGGCGTCGTCGACGTCGACGACTGCATTAACGGCGCCCGGTACATCGTGGCGCAGGGACGGGCGGACGGCCGCCGCCTCGTGATCCGCGGCGGCAGCGCCGGCGGATACACGACACTGTGCGCGCTTGTGTTCCGCGACGCGTTCGCCGCCGGGGCCAGCCATTTCGGCATCGCCGACCTTGAGGTGTTTCGCAAGGACACGCACAAATTCGAGTCGCGCTACGACCAACAGCTGATCGGGCCGTATCCCGCGCGGCAGGACCTGTACTATGCGCGCTCCCCGATCCATTTTCTCGAGCGCATGGCGCGGCCGCTCATCCTGTTTCAGGGGCTCGAGGACAAGATCGTGCCGCCGAATCAGGCGGAGTTGATGTTCGAGGCGGTGCGCGCCAAGGGGCTGCCCGTCGCGTACCTCGCGTACCCGGGGGAGCAGCACGGATTCCGCCGGGCGGAGAACATCAAGCGGACGCTCGAGGCCGAGCTGTATTTTCTCTCGCGCGTGTTCGGATTTCCCCTCGCGGATCCGATCGAACCGGTGCCGATCGAGAATCTTCCGTAACGCCTCACGCTCGGGCGGGCGCGAGGCGTGCCCTGCGCACGATCAATGCCCTGGCGCCGCGCTCCCGTCGACGGTGACCCGGCGTCGGCCCACGGCCGGATTCGCGTGCGTCCCTCAGTGACCGGGGAAAGGCCTGGAGCCGCCCAGCGCGGAAGGACACGCTCGCATGGACGACGCCACGCTGGACGCATATGATCGCAACGCGCAAGCGTTTGCTGACGAGTGGGACGCACAGCCACCGCCGTCCGATCTGCTACGCCGTCGTTGACCGATTCTTTCTCCCCGCTCCGACGGCAGATGTCGGGTGCGGCAGCGGCCGTGACGCGGCGTGGCTCGACGCGTGCGGCTATCCGACCACCGGGTTTGACGCGTCGGAAGGCCTTCTGGGCCGAGGCGCGGAGGCGGCATCCGCACATCCAGTTCCGGCGGGCCGTCCTTCCGGATCTCGCGGGCATTCTGGACAGGAGTTTTAGCCAACGTCCTCTGCGAGACCGTGATTATGCATCTCGAGCCCGTCGCGATCACGCGGGCGGTCGAGAGACTGCTCGCCATCCTGGTCCCCGGAGGCATCCTCTATCTGAGTTGGCGAGTGACCGAAACTGCGGACAGGCGGGACGAGCAGGGGCGTCTCTATTCGGCCATCGAGCCGGCACAGGTGCTCCGTGCCCTCAGCGCGGCTGAGGTGCTGCTGGATGAGCAGGTTGGCAGCGCATCATCCGGCAGGTTGATCAGACGCATCGTCGCACGAAACGGCGTGCCGAACATCGGGGATACCGGAGCGCCCCGGCGCGGCTGAGACGCTCGTGTGTGTGGCCCGTCTTGTCGCGACCAAGCAGGCGAACATTCGTTGGGCGCGGAACAATCTCTCACCGTACCGGACGCGGTGAAGGACACGCGGCGTGAGATGACCCCGCGCGCCGCGCGGAGGGACCGAGATGGCCGAACCCAAGGTCACGACGCAAATCAAGGTACCCGGGTGGGCGGCCGCTGATCAGGAACTGAAAATGGCGGACGTCCTCGCGGCGCACCGGACGCGCATGGCCTCGGAACGGACGCTGATGGGGTGGATTCGCACGGCCATCTCCATGATCACCTTCGGCTTCACGCTTGCGAAGACCGTCCAATACGCGCTGGAGCAGGGGGTCTTGGGTCACGACAAGCTGGCCGGCCTGCGTGCGAACGCGCCGCTGCGGGTCGGATATACGCTGGTGATTGTCGCCACCCTGGCGCTCGCCGCAGCACTGGTGCAGCACTGGACCTTCGTGCGGGGACTTCCGAAGAGCCGCGACGGGAGGGCCCCGGTTGATCTGGCGGCCACGACGGCGGCGCTCATCGTGATCCTGGGACTCGCGATTCTGTTGAATCTCCTCTTTCGAATCGGCCCGCTCTAGCGTTTTCCGATCTCAATTCGCGCGCCCGCGCGCAAGGTCGCGCGCGCCTCCGCTCGCCGCGAAGCGCACACGCGCCACCCAACGACGGGCGGTCACGATTCGATGTTGCCCGGGTGAAGAGCCCGGCGAGGTTATCCCGGGACTGCGGCCGCGTACTGTTCGAGGAAGTACTGCTGCGCCGCCGCGACGCCGGCCCCGATCGGCACCCGTATGCCGGCCAGCGTGCACGCCATCTCGACCCCGGCGATCGTCGCGAGCACCTCGAGTTCATTGAGCGCGCCGAGGTGGCCGATACGGAACACCTTGCCCCGCAGGCGTCCCAGCCCGAGACCGAGCGAGAGATGCAGGTGTTCGGCCGCGAGTCGCACCACCGCGTTTGCGTCGGCACCGTCGGGGACGCGCACCACGGTCAAGGAGTTCGAATACTCCGCGGGCCGCCGGCAGTGAATCGCCAGCCCCATCGCCGTGACGGCGCGGCGGACGCCTTCGGCGAGCCGTCGATGGCGCGCAAACACGTTGGGGAGGCCCTCTTCCTGCAGCATGCGCATGGACTCGCGGAGCCCAAAGAGCGACAGCGTCGCGGGCGTGTACGGGAAGTACCCGCGGCGCATCTCCTCGAGCACCGGCCGCCAGTCAAAGTAGTAGCGTGGCGTCGTGACCGTGGTCGCGGCCTCGAGCGCGCGCGGGCTGACGCACAAAATCCCCAGCCCGGGAGGCAGCATCAGCCCTTTCTGCGCGCCCGTCACCCCGACGTCGATGCCCCAGGCGTCGAACTGGACCTCGATGCTTGCGGCCGAGCTGACCATGTCGACGAGGAGCAGCGCGGGATGACGCGCGGCGTCGATCGCCTGGCGAATCGCGCGAAGATCGGTCGTCGCCCCGTTGGACGTTTCGTTGTGGACCAGCATCACCGCGCGGTACTGGTGGGTCGTGTCCTTGGACAGCGTCTCTTGGACGACGTCCGCGGGCACGCCGCCGTCCCAGGGGAGGTCGAGCTCGTCGACCGCCGCCCCGAGCTTTCGGGCGCATTCGTTGTAGAGATGGCTGAAGTGCCCGATGTTGAACGCCAGCACGCGATCGCCCGGGTTGAGCGTGTTCACGAGTGAGGCTTCGGTCGCCCCCGTGCCCGAGCTCGGGTAGATGACGATCTCCCCGCGTGTCGTGGCGAAGACCCGCTTGAGTCCGGCGACCGCCTCCTCGACAACGGCCGGGAGATCCGGACCTCGATGATCGATGACCGGGCGGTCCATCGCCCGAAGAATCCGATCTGGAACGTTCGTCGGTCCGGGGATCTGGAGGAAGTGTCGTCCTGCCATTCGTGGCTCCTCTCGGCAAGCGCCAGCGTTGTCTGCGGCGAATGGGATGCGTTCGTTAATCCCAAGATTCTTCGTGGCGCAATCTGCGTCTCCCTGTCGGGAGGCCGCCGGACGACCGTCCGCCGGCGGGCTGATCGGGTGTTTCCCGCTCCTTAATCGAACCGTAACCGATGAACGGAGGTATTGGCCGTGAGGCCCATCGAACCCATAGACGCGGTGCGGCGCTGCGCGCCGGGATCGTTCCCGGCGTTCGGCCGCGGGTCAGATGTGGGGGGCCGAGGACGTGTCCGCATTACAGGAGGTTGCCGTCGATCCGACGTCTGTACGAGGGGTATGCGATCGACCTCGACGGAACCGTGTACCTCGGCGTCGAGCTGCTGCCGGGTGCCGCGGCGACGATCGCGGCGCTCCGCGCGCTCGACCGGCGCATCGTCTATTTGTCGAACAAGCCGCTCGACACCCGGGAACACTATGCCGCGCTGCTCACGCGCCTGGGGGTGCCGACCAGCCCCGAGGGCATCGTCAACTCCTCGGGCGTCATGGTGGAGTACCTCAAAGAGCGTCACCCGGACGCCCGGCTGTTTGTGATCGGAGAGGCGCCGTTCCAGGACGAGCTGCGTCGGGCCGGGTATGGCCTGACCGAGGATCCTGGACGGACCGACGTGGTGGTGGCCGCCTTCGACCGGACGTTTGATTACCGCAAGCTGCAGATCGCGTTCGACGCGATTCGCGGCGGCGCCCGCCTGGTCGCGACGAACCCCGATCCGTACTGTCCGGTGCCCGGCGGCGGGCTGCCCGACTGCGGCGCTATTACCGCGGCGATCGAGGTCGCCACGGGCGTGCGGGCCGACGCCGTCGTGGGCAAACCGTCACAGACGATGGCCCGGGCCGCGCTCGCGCGCCTCGGCGTCCGGCCGGACGAGGCGATCGTGGTCGGCGACCGCCTCGACACGGACGTGGCGATGGGGGTGGGGGCCGGCATGCATACCGCCCTCGTCCTGACCGGCGCCACGCAACGCGAGCACCTGGGCGCGTCTTCCGTCCGGCCCGAGTTCGTGCTGGAGGATCTGCGCGGCCTGCTGCCGCGCGCGTGATCCCGATGCCAGCCGGGCGGTGGGAGAGGCCGTGAGCGCGTCGGGCGTGCGGGGGCGGCGTTTTTGGGGTGACGGCCGCGTGCTCGCGGTCGCCCATCGAGGTGCGTCGCGGTACGCGCCCGAAAATACGCTGCCGGCGTTCCAGCTCGCGCTGGACGAGGGCGTCGCGGCCGTGGAGTGCGACATTCAGCGCACGCGCGACGGGCGCGTCGTGGTGATCCATGACCAGACGGTGGACCGCACGACCGACGGCCGGGGCGCCGTCGCCGCGCTCACGTTTGAGGAGTTGCGCCGGCTGGATGCCGGGCGGTGGTTCGCGCCGGAGTTTGCGGGGACGCGGATCCCGCTGCTCGACGAGGTGCTCGACCTGGTCCGCGGCCGGGCGCTGCTCAAGATCGAAGTCAAGAACGCGCCGACGTTTTATGAGGGAATCGAACAGCAGACCGTCGAGTCGATCCGGCACCGCGGCATGGAGGAGCACGTGCTGCTGATGTCCTTCGATCACGAGAGCGTGCGCGCCGTGCGCGCCGAATCGCCGCACAGTCCGACCGGGATCATCTACGCGGCGCGCCTGATCGACGGACCCGCGGCCGCGCGCGCCGCGGACGCGGACGCGCTGTGCGTGCACTGGGCCTATGTGACCGAGGACGTGGTGGCGGGCGCGCACGCCGCGGGCCTTGGCATGCTGGTCTGGACGGTGGACGACGAGGACGCGTTCCGCCGCTGCCTCGCGCTCGGCGTCGACGGGGTCACCTCGAATGACAGCCGCCTGCTCGTGCGGATGCTCGGGCGGCGATGATGCGCCGCGACGGGTCCACCCAACGCGTCCGACGCTCCCGCCGCCTCGTGCGGAGCGGCCGCCCGTGAGCGCCGGCACGCCGGCCGCGAGCGGCCGGGGGCGTCTGGGGCGGTCCTGGTGGGACCTCGCGCAGGCGCTCGCCTATCTCGTGCCGTCGCTTGCCGTATTTGTGGTGTTCGTGTTCTATCCGCTCGTCCGGAACGCCCAGATCAGCCTGTACGATACGAGTCAGCTCGGCGCGCTCGCGCTGTTTGTCGGCATGAAGCACTACACCGAACTGCTCGGCTCGCCGGAGTTCCTCAACACCCTGCGGGTGACGTTCCTGTTTGCGCTGTACACCGTGCCCGCCGGCATCGTGCTCGGCCTCCCGCTCGCGCTGCTGGCCAACCGGCGAATGCGCGGCATCACGGTGTACCGGACCGCCTATTCGTTCACGATCGCGGTCAGCATCGCCGCGGCGGCCCTCATCTTCGAGTGGCTGTTCGACCCGAACGTCGGCATCTTCAACTACTTCCTGTCGCTCGTCCACGGGCCGCGGATCGGGTGGCTCATTGATCCGCGGTTTGCGCTGCCCGCCGTGGCGATGATGACCGTGTGGAAGGATCTGGGGTTCGACGTCGTCGTCCTGCTGGCGGCGCTGCAGGGCGTGCCGGACGAGCTGGTCGAGGCGGCGCGCATCGACGGCGCGGGGCAGTGGGCCGTGTTCCGCCACGTCGTCATCCCGGCGATCTCGCCCGCGCTCTTTTTCGTCGGGGTCATCGCCACGCTCGGCGTGCTGCAGTCGTTCACGCAGGTGAACATCCTCACCCAAGGCGGGCCGGTCGGTTCGACGAACCTGATCGTCTACTCGATCTACCGGAACGCGTTCTTCAACTTCCAGTACGGATACGCGGCGGCCCAGGCGATGCTGCTCTTTCTGTTGATGCTTGTGCTGACGGCCGTGCAGTTCCTCGTGTTCGAGCACCGGGTGACCTACCAGTGAGTCCGTCGGTCGCGGCCCCGGCGGCGCAGCGGCGCGCGGTGCGGTCACCGCGCCGCGTCGTCGGGCGGGTCGGCACGGACGCGCTGATGGTGGCGATCGCTCTCGTCTTCCTGTTCCCGCTGTTATTCGCGGTCGTGACGAGCCTCAAGGGGTCCGCCGAGGTCGACCAGTACCCGCCCACACTGTGGCCGCACACGTTCACCCTCGGCAACTACGCCGCGGCGCTGCAGCAGGCCCCGCTCGCGCGATTTTTGCTGAACTCGCTCGTGCAGTCGGGGGCGATCACGGTGGCGCAGCTGCTCACGGCCGCGCTGGCCGCGTTCGCGTTCAGCTTCATGGAGTTTCCGGGCCGCCAGGCCCTGTTTTTTGTGTTCCTCGCGACGCTGATGATTCCGGGCGAGGTGACGCTGATCCCCAACTATCTGACGATCCGCTCGCTCAATTGGATCGACACCTACGCCGCGCTGGTGTCGCCGTATCTCGCGACCGCGTTCGGGACGTTCCTCCTGCGCCAGTTCTTTCTGACGATCCCGAAAGAACTCCAGGACGCGGCCCGCATCGACGGCGCGTCGCGGCGCCGGTTCCTGTGGGCGATCGTGATTCCGCTCGCCCGCCCGGCGCTCGCGACGCTCGCGATCTACGCGTTCCTCTCGTCGTGGAACCAGTACCTGTGGCCGCTGCTGGTGATCAACTCGACGAATATGCGGACGGCCCAGGTCGGCCTGGCGATCCTGCAGTCCTCGGAGGTCATCTCCTGGAACCTGGTGATGGCGGGGGTCGTCCTGATTATCCTGCCGACAGTACTGGTGTTCATCCTGGGGTACCGCCACGTCGTGCGCGGGCTCACGGCCGGGGCGGTGAAAGGGTAGCCGCGCCGTTCGGCCCCGGGGCGCGAGCGAGTGCCCGATGACCACCCCGGCGATGGCGGCCGGGACGCGAGGAGAGACCGTGAGAAGGACGGGGGAGGACACGGTCGCGCACTGCACCGGACGGGTAAGCCACGGACAGATCGGCGGGATTCGGACTGGGAGGTGGAGGATGGGAACTCGGGTGACACGCAGGAAGCTCCTCAAGACGGCCGGGGCGGTCGCGCTCGGGGCCGCGGCGGCCGGACGGTTCGGCGTGCCGTTCGTGTCGGCGCAGACGCCGGCGCGGATCACATTCTGGCACGCCATGGGCGGGAATCTCGGCGACACGGTGCTGTCGGCGTTCGTCAACAAGTTCAACACGTCGCAAAAGGAGATCCAGGTCGACGCGCAGTTTCAGGGCAGTTACGACGACTTGATCAACAAGCTCAAGGCGAGCCTCGGATCGTCGTCGGTGCCGGCGGTGAGCCAGGTCTACGATATCGGGACCCGGTTCATGATCGACAGCAAGGCGATCGTGCCGATGCAGGAGTTTATCGACAAGGAAAAATACAACATCGGCCCGATGGAGCCGAATATCCTCGGGTACTACCGGATCGGCTCGCGCCTGTACTCGATGCCGTTCAACACCTCGAGCGCGATCCTGTACTACAACAAGGACATGTTCCAGAAGGCGGGGCTCGACGTGAACCGGCCGCCGCAGACGTTTGAGGAGATCGAGGCCTACGCGACCAAGCTCGTGCAGAGCGGTGCGACCAACTCGGGAATCACGATCGCGATCTACGGGTGGTTCTTCGAGCAGCTGCTCGCGCGCCAGGGCGTGCTCTACGTGAACAACGGCAACGGCCGGACCGCCGAGGCCACCGCGGTCGCGTACGACCACGAGCCGGAGGGCGCGCGCATCCTGGATTGGTGGGCCGGCATGGTCAAGAAGGGTGTGGCGACGAATCCCGGCCGGCCGACCGCGGCGAGCCAGCGCGCGTTCGCGGCGGGCCAGACGGCGATGACGTGGGACTCCACGGCGGCGCTCAAGAGCCTGCTCACGGGAGCCGGCGGGCGTTTCCAGCTTGGGACCGGATACTTCCCGAAGCCGCCGAGCGCCAAGAACGGCGGCAGCATCGTGGGCGGGGCGTCGGTGTGGATTCTCGCCGGCCGGCCGGCGACGGAGCAGCAGGCGGCCTGGGAGTACGTCAAGTTCATCAGCGCGCCCGAGCAGCAGGCCGCCTGGTACGTCGGCACCGGGTACTTCCCGGTGCGGCGCGACGCATATCAACAGCCGGTGGCGCAGCAGACGCTCGCGCAGTATCCGCAGTTCCTGACCGCGATCAGCGAGCTGCGCAGCAGCCCGGTGAATCTCGCGACCCAGGGCGGACTCTTGGGCGTGTTTCCGGAAGCGCGGTCGAGGTCGGAGGACGCGATCGAGGCGACGGTGCTGGGCAAAATGACCTCCCAGCAGGCGCTGGCGAACTGCGCCAGTCTGATCAATCAATCGATCGCGACGTACAACCGCACGATGGGCGTGAAGTGAGCGACGCGACCGCCCGGGCCGTGCCAGTCTCGGTCCGGGCGGTCGCCGTTCGGCTGCCCGCTGCTACCGCCCGGCATCGGACCGCGGGGCACGGGGCTGTGAGCACGACGCCGCCGGCGGCGGGGCCGTACGTCGCGGCGATCGATCAGGGCACCACCGGAACGCGGTGCATCGTCTTCGACGCGGCCGGCCGGCCGGTGTCCTCCGACTACGTCGAACACGCGCAGATCACGCCGCAGCCGGGTTGGGTGGAGCACGACGCCGAGGAGATCTGGCGGGCCGCGGTCCAGGTGACCCGAGCGGCGCTCGCCCGGATCCCCGGCGGGCGCATTGCCGCGCTGGGGATCGCGAACCAGCGCGAGACGGTGCTGGTGTGGGACCGCCGCACGGGCCAGCCGATCTACCACGCGCTTGTCTGGCAGGATACACGCACGCGCGAAGCCTGTCAGGATCTGATCCGGCGCGGCGCGGAGCCCATGATCCGCGAGCGGACCGGACTTCCGGTGGCCACGTATTTTTCGGCATCGAAGGCCGCGTGGTTGCTCGAGCACGTGCCCGACGCACGACGTCGTGCCGAGCGCGGTGAGCTCTGTCTTGGGACGATCGACGCGTGGTTGATCTGGTGGCTGACCGGCGGGCCCGCGGGCGGCGTGCACGTGACCGATGTGACGAACGCGTCGCGCACGCAGCTGATGAACCTGCGCGGCCGCGCCTGGGACCCGGACATGCTCGCGCTGTTCGGGATCCCCGAGGCCGTGCTCCCGGAGATCCGGCTCAGCAGCGAGCGGTACGGGGAGACGCGGGGGGACGGGCCGCTCGGTCTCGCGGTCCCGGTGTGCGGCGCGCTCGGGGACCAGCAGGCGGCGCTGGTCGGACAGGCGTGCCGTGCGCCGGGCGACGCGAAGAACACGTACGGGACCGGGTGTTTTTTGCTGCAGCACGTCGGCCCGACCCCGGTGCCGAGCACGAGCGGCCTTCTGTCGACGACGGCGTACGCGCTGCCCGGCGACGTGGCGTATGCGCTCGAAGGCTCCATCGCGGTGGCTGGGTCGGCCGTGCAGTGGCTCCGCGACAACCTCGGGGTGATTGGGAGCGCGGCGGAGACTGAGGCGGTCGCCGCGTCCGTGCCCGACAATGGGGGCGTCTATTTCGTCCCGGCGTTTTCCGGCCTGTTTGCGCCGTACTGGGACATGACGGCCCGCGGCGTCATCGTCGGCCTGACCCGCTACGCCACCCGTGCGCACCTCGTGCGCGCGACACTTGAGGCCATCTGCTATCAGACGCGCGAGGTGGTCGACGCCATGGCCGCGGACGCCGGGCTCGCGCTCCCGAGCCTGCGCGTCGACGGGGGAGCGTCCCGCAACAACCTGCTGATGCAGCTGCAGGCCGACGTGCTCGGGGTGCCGGTCGTGCGCCCGACGGTCAGCGAGACGACGGCGCTCGGCGCGGCCTACGCCGCCGGATTGGCGCAGGGCGTTTGGGCCTCGCTCGCGGCGGTCGCGCAGCACTGGGCGGTGGACCGCACGTTCGAGCCGCGGTGGTCGGCCGAGGAGCGCGACAGCGGCTACGCCCAATGGAAGCGTGCCGTCGCGCGCACGCGCGGGTGGCTCGAGACATCGTGAGGGGGGCACCGTGACGATCTGTCTGAATCCGTTCGCACTTCCCGGCCGATGGTACCGCGGCATGTTTCACTGTCACACGACCGAGTCCGACGGCGGCCTGTCTGTCGAGGACGCGGTCGCCTGGTACGCCGATCGCGGGTACGACGTGCTGGCGATTACGGACCACAACCGGCTGACGCCGGCCCGAGCGGCCGCCGGCAGCGCGCTGTTGACGGTCCCGGGGATTGAGGTCGACGCGGGCGTCACGCGGTTCGGCGAGCCCTATCACATCGTCGGGATCGGGCTTGGCCGCATGATCGAGCTGCCCCGGGACGTCGCGTCGCGCCATGCCCTGCCCGGCCAGGAGATCGTGGACCGGCTGCGCCGGGTCGGTGCCGTCGCGTTCGTCGCGCACCCCTACTGGAGCAACTTGGTGGTCGACGACCTGCTGTCGCTCGACGGGATCATCGGACTCGAGGTCTACAACACGAACGTGGATGTCGATGTCGCCAAAGGCGACGGCGGCGTGCATTGGGACGACTGCCTCTCGGCGGGCAAGCCGCTGTTCGGGATCTCGAACGACGACACGCACTGGCGGTGGAACGACAGCGGCCGTGCGTGGACGATGCTGCGGGCCGGCGCGCTGACCCCGGAGGGCGTGGTGCAGGCGCTGCGCGACGGCGCCTTCTACGCGTCCACGGGGGCCGTGCTGGACGATGTCACGCTCGACGGCGAGACCGTTGAGGTGCGCATCGGCGCGCCGGGCGCCCGCGAGGTGCGGTTCATGTGCAACACACGGTGGGGCAAGCGCGTCCTCGCCGAGCACGCGCCGCTCGCGCACGCCCGCTTCACGCTCCGGGGGCGGGAGCGCTTCGTACGCGTCGAAATCGTGGGACCGAACGGCGAGCGCGCCTGGACGAATCCGTTGTTTGTCGGCCGGTAGCCCGACGCGCAGGGCCTCGCTCCAGAAGAGTCGAAACGCCAACTCGTATTTCAGCCCAGATGAGGAGACGACGATGATCAGGAGCGCCGTGCTTGCCATCGTGGTGTGCTGCGCCGGGGTGCTGAGCGTAGGCCTGCGCGGGACGGAGGCCGCGCTGGTGGCCAGCGCCAACGGGGAGGCCGTGTACGATACGGTCCGGAATGTGACCTGGTTGGCCAACGCCAACCTCGCTGCGACGCGGAAGTTTGGCGTGGCCGATATCAATCCCGATGGCTCGATGAGCTGGACCACGGCGCAACAGTGGATCGCGGCGATGAACGCCGCACGGTATCTCGGCGGCAGCCAGTGGAGCCTGCCGGCAACGCGGCTCCCAGACGCCGCCTGCAGCCAAAATCCCAAGTCGGCCTCGTTTGGCTTTGGCTGCACGGGCAGCGAGTTGGGCGATCTATACTACACCGCGCTCGGCGGGGTGAAAGGCAGTACGATCGAGCTCACGCACAACGCCGGCTACGCGCTGTTCAAGAATTTTCAGCCCTATCTCTACTGGTCGTCCACGCGTTGGACGCGCGTGCCCAACAGCGCGTTCAGCTTTTCCTTCGGGAATGGATTTCAAGGCACCAATGTCTTCGTCAACGATATGTACGCGATCGCGGTCTCCCCTGGGAAGCTCGCATTCCGGATGTCCACGGACGCCGTGACACGCGCCCTTGGGCGTCCGGGTCGCCCCGCGCGTTGAGGGACGAGTCTCAAGCGAGATCGGAAGCGCGTGTCCCGACGCTCCAGGCGCGCCCAGGGCCCGGGACGAAGCGCCGGGGACCCGGGTCGGCGCCCGCAGGCGTGGCCCCCCGGAACGCGCGCGATCGGGCGCCGACCCTGGGCGGGGCCACTTTATGGAGGAAACGCCTCACTCCCGCCGAACTTGGGCATAAGCGACCTGGTGCCCTGCCGCTCGGTACCCGGCGTGGTTGTGTTACAAGGAGGAGTGGCCGATGAAGAAACTTGCAGTGATTGTTATCGCGATCTTTTTGTTAGGCATCTGGGGGGCAGGTCCTGGCAGGTCGGCTGGGTTTGGTCCTCAGCAGACGGTCGTGGTCGCCAAAGACATCTCAGATGCGGTCACGCTGGATCCGAACCTCTGCTATGAGGAGATCCGGCATCGTCGCGGATCTCCAGATGTACTCCACGCTCGTAAAGTTCCCGATCGGCAACCTGACGCAGGTCAGGCCGTCCGTCGCGTCGTCGTGGGATGTGAGCAGCGACGGCCGGACGTTTACCTTTCACCTGCGGCGAGGCATCAAATTCTCGAGCGGCAACCGCTTGACCGCCGACGACGTGCTGTACAGCTTCCAGCGCGTGGTGACCCTGCCGAAGGATCCTGCGTCCTGGCTGATCACCCAGATGGGGATCGACGATAAGAGCGTCGCGACCGCGGTCACGGCACCCGATCCCGTACACGGTCGTGATCAAGGTGCCCACCGCGTTCAGCCCTGGCGCGTTCCTGTCGATCATGGCCAATCCGGTCGTGAGCATTGTTGACAGCAAGACGGTGCGCGACCACATTCAAGGGACGATTTTGGGACGACGTGGCTGAACGATCACTCGGCGGGCAGCGGTCCCTACAGCTCGCGCAGTGGACGCGTCAGGTGACGATCGATCTCGTTCCCAACCCGAACTACAATTTGGGCCCGGCGCCGACGGTCAAGCGCATCGTGTTCCCGAATATCATGGAGAGCACGGTGCAGCAGCAGGTGCTGAATCGGGGCGACGCGGACATCGCGTGGACGCTCACCTCCCAGCAGCTCGCTGACCTGAAGCGCAGTCAGAGTTCTACGTGGCCTCGACCCCGAACCTGGCGATGGAGTACCTCGGGATGGACGTGAAGAACGTCCCGGCGTTCGGCAAGCCGCAGGTCCTGCAGGCGGTCAAGTACGCGCATGGACTATAACGGCATCATCAATGACCTGATCGCCGGCAACGGCACGCCGCTGCAGGGAGTCATCCCGAAGGGTCTGTTCGGCTACGACCCGTCCCTGCCTCACCCATGACGTGGCGAAGGCGAAGCAGCTGCTTGCGGAGGCCGGCTACCCCAACGGGTTCAATGTCGAGCTGCTCGTCGTCGACCGGCACGGAGCCGGGCGGTGTATCATCAGGGGACCTCGCGTCCAAGATCAAGAACGACCTCGCGGCGGTCGGGATCCGGGTGGACGTCCGCCAGCTGGTGACCTCCGAGAAGCTGGGACTGTATCGCGCCCAGAAGACCCAGATGATCATCCAGAGTTGGTTCGTGGATTATCCCGACCCGGACGATTTCGCGAAGCCGTTCGCAGACTACACGCAGAAGTCCCTGGCGTGGCGCGTGCAATTCTACAATGATCCGCTCTCGCAGCTCGCGCAGCAGGCCGGCGGGCATGACGAACACGCCCGAGCGGGCCGGGCTCTACAAGCGGATCAATGACAGCATGGCGCAGAACGGCCCGTTCGCGATGCTGTACCAACCGCTGCTGTCGTTTGGGGTGTCGAAGCGGATTCAGAATCTCGCGTTCGACCCGGTGAACTTCATCGATTTCACGCATCTCATCAAGCAGTAGCGTTCGACCGCGGGGGCCGGCGTCGGGCCGGCCCCCGCTTCCACTCCATGAGCCTCCTTCGTTTTCTGGTCGCGGCGCGCCGGCCTGACGTGTTCGTCTTGTTCGGCGTGACGCTGATCACGTTTGTCCTCACCCACGTGGTGCCCGCCGATCCGGTGATCGCGTACCTCGGCGATCACGCGCCGCCGGCGCTCGTCGCGAAGGTCCGGCACCAGATCGGGCTTGACCGGCCCCTTCCCGTCCAGTACGCGATCTATCTCCGCGGGCTGCTCCGCGGGCGATCTCGGGATCTCGATCGCGGACACGCGGCCCGTCGGCGTCGACCTGGCGCAGTACCTTCCGGCGACGGTTGAACTCGCGTCGTCCGCGCTGGTGATTGCGATCATCATCGGCGTCCCCACCGGCATCATCTCCGCGGTGTACAAGGATGCCTGGCCCGACCAGGTCGCGCGCGTCTTCGCGCTCGGCGGGACGTCCCTGCCGGTCTTCTACGTGGGCTCGTGCTCCTCGGACTCTTTTATTTCCGCCTCGGTATCCTGCCGGGACCCGGCGAGCTGAGCATCTACACGCCGCCGCCGCCGATGGTCACCGGCATGGTCGCGGTGGACGCGCTGCTGGCGGGGGACGGGGCGGCGTTCGTGGACGCCCTCCGTCACCTCGTCCTGCCGGCGGTGGTGCTCGGCTATGCCATCACGGGGCTGATCATGCGGATGATGCGGAGCAGTCTCTTGGAGGTCCTGCGCCAGGATTACGTCCGCACGGCGCGTGCCAAGGGCATCCGGGAAGTGCGGGTCATCCTCCGCCACGGGCTGCGGAACGCGCTGCTTGCCGACGGTGACGGTGCTGGGGCTGACGTTCGGTGATCTCCTCTCGGGCGCGATGTTGACCGAGACGATCTTCTCCTGGCCGGGGATCGGCCGGTACGCGACCAACTCGGCCGTGAGCGTGGACGTGCCGGCGGTGCTCGGGGTCACCTTGGTGGCCGCCGTGATCTTCGCGCTCTTCAACCTAGGAGTGGACGTTGTCTACGCCTACCTGGACCCACAAATCCGATACACCTAGCGTGACCCGGGTCCGCGGGTCCACGCACATCGTCTGGCGGGTGGCGCGCCGCAGTCCGCTGACGCTGATCGGCGCGGCGTTGATCGCCGCGTTCGTGGCGGTCGCGCTGCTCGCCCCGTGGCTCGCCCTCCAGGACCCGCTCGCGCAGGATCTCGCGAACCGCCTGCGTCCGCCGAGTTCCGCGCACCCCTTCGGGCTGGACTCGCTCGGCCGGGACGTATACAGCCGGGTGGTCTTCGGCGCCCGCATCTCCGTCGTGTCCGGCATCGCCGTGGTGTCGGCGGCCGCCGCGTTTGGCGTCGTCACCGGCACCAGCGCCGGCTGGCTCGGCGCGTGGTGGGACGAGTCCCTGATGCGCGTGACGGACATGTTCCTGGCGTTTCCGAGCTTGATTCTCGCAATGGCGATCTCCGCGATCCTGCGCCCGAGCCTGACGAACGCTCTGATCGCGATCGCGATCACCTCGTGGCCGTCGTACGCGCGGGTGATGCGGGCCCAGATCCTGACACTGCGGACGCGGGACTACGTCGAAGCCGCCCGGGCGCAGGGGGCGACCGATGTCGTCATCATCGCGCGCCATCTCATTCCCAACGCGCTCGCGCCGCTGTTCGTGCAGGCGACACTCAACGTCGGCTCCATCATCCTCATCTCGGCGGGCCTGTCGTTCATCGGATTCGGCGCGCAGCCGCCGACACCGGAGTGGGGCCTGATGGTGTCCGAAGGGCGCAACTTCCTCATGGACCAGTGGTGGATCGCCACGTTTCCCGCGGCGGCGATTCTGTGCCTCGTCCTGGGGTTCAACTTTGTGGGCGACGGGGTGCGGGACATGCTCGACCCGCGGCTGCGCAAGCTCGGCTGAACTCGGCGGCGGCGCTTGGGCCGGGGGCCCGCCGACTAGCCCGCGCCGATCTCCCCGCCATCGACCGCCGAGACAAACCTGGCCGTAATGGTCTCGGGCATCGTGATCGCGCGGCCGACGACGACCGCGAACGCGCCGGCGCGGCGCGCCCCCGCGGCCTCCTCCGGCGTCGTGATCCGTCCTTCGGCCACAATCGGCACGGCGAGGGCGCCGGCGAGTTCTCGGATCAGCTCGAGATCGGGCCCGCTCATCTGCCGGCTGTGCGGAGTGTAGCCCGCCATCGTCGTGGCAACCACATCCGCCCCGCTGGCGGCGGCCCCGCGCCCCTCGTCAAGCGTCGACACGTCCGCCATCACCGGGATCCCGCATTCCGCGTGAATCCTCGCGATCAGGGCGGGCAGCGGGTCCGCGTTCCGGTCCGTGTCCCGCTCCCGCGTCGCTTGAAGTGCGATCAGATCGGCACCGGCGCGCGCGATCGCGCGCGCCTCCTCGAACGTCGGCGTGATGTACACGGGGCGGTCGCGGGCCACCTTGTAGAGGCCGATGATGGGAACTGCGACCGCGCCGCGGACCGCCGCGATGTCCTCGGGGCCGTCGATGCGGACGCCGACGGCCCCGCCGCGTTCGGCGCATTGTGCGAGCGCGGCGATGATGTGCGGATCATGCAGCGGGCTGTCGGGGAGCGCCTGGCACGACACGATCAGCCCGCCTCGCAGCCGGTGTGCCCACCCGACGCTCACGGCACGGCCGTCCGCAGTTCCCAGGTCGCGGCAAGCAGGGCGAGCCGCTCTGGCGTGTGGGGGATGCCGGCCGCGCGCAGCGCGAGCAGCAGCGCACCCGCGGCCGGGTCGAATCGCGGCGGGACCAGGACCGCGCCCGGCGCGCGCTCGGCGAGGGCGTCGCGAAGCGGATGGAGTACGATCGCGCCCGCGGCGAACACTCCCCCAACGGGTGCGACCGCGGTGGCGCCATCGGGCCAGTGGAGGCGTCGGATGACCGCCGCCGCGAGCGTCGCGAGCGCCGCGGCGGCATCCGTGACGAGGCGCCGGGCCACGGGATCGCCCGCCTCGGCCGCTGCCGTGACCACCGCGGCGAGCCGCGCGATCGCGGCGCGGTCAAGCCGCCCTTGGTAAAACTCCAAGGTCACCGCGGTGAGGTCCAAGCCGATCGCGGCGGGAATGCGCTCGACGAGGACCGTGGCCGGCCCGGTTCCATCGCGGGCGTGAAGCGCCGCGTGCACGGCGCCGCGGCCGAGCGCGAATGCGCTGCCGTCGTCACCGAAGATATATCCCCAGCCCCCGGCGCGCGCGGCTTGGCCGTCGGAGTCGAGGCCCACGGCAATCGATCCGGTGCCGGCGATGATCATGACGCCGGGACCGCACGCCAGGGCGCCGGCGAGCGCGATCCAGGAGTCCTCCTCGATGATTACCGACTCGGCCTTGAGCACGTCCGCGGTGACCTCCGCCATCGCAGCCGCGCGCTCGCTGCCGGCGGCGATCCCGGTCATGCCGAAGTGGGCGACCCGGTACTCGATTGTGCCGAGGCCGGCCGCCCGAAGCGCCGCCTGAATCGCCCCGCCCACCGCGTTGCGCGCGCGCTCCCGTCCGCCTGGCGCGAGGATATGGTTGCTGGCATGCCCGCGGCCAACGCCGAGGACCGCGCCGTCATCGTTGCACACGGCGCAGGTCGTGCTCGACGCGCCCCCGTCGACTCCGAGGAAGTAGTCCATGCGGCGTTCCGGTTCGGGGGGGCGTCACACCGCTCCTCCACGCACCGGTCGCGAGGCGTCCGTCGAACGCGATACGGGAGAGCGTGGGACGCGGGCAGGCGGCGCGCCGCGCCGGAGCGCCGCAACCGCCGGCAGCTATTTCAGCAGCGGGACCGCCTGTTTTGCGAACTGCTCGACCGACTGTTTGGTGGCTTTGCCGATCAGCTGATTGTCGAAGTTGTCCACCGATACGTCCGACCACCACGGCCCCACCCAGGTCGATCCACCGGTTTGCGTGATCTGGCCCTTGCCCTCGGGCTGGCCGATCACCTGACCGCCCGTCACGTTCACGACTTTGCCCTTGATGTCCACGGTGGCGGACTGCTGGACGATCGTGGCCACCAGGACGGTGGCGCTGTGGGACTCCCAGTTGAATTGGTCGATCTCTCCCATCACCACGTACGCAGCTCCGAGCGACTGTCCGATCTTCTGCGCATCCCCCGCGTCGAGGATGCCCTGCGTCCCGACGTTCGCGGCCTGGAGCGCCGCTTCCACCTGGGCGCGCGGCAGCACCTGCAGCGCGACGTCGTCCCGGAGTTGGAGGATCACTCGATCGGTGACGACCTGGCTGGTGTCCGTCCACCCGTGCACCTGGTCCTGGAAATCCACGACCGCGACAACCGGGCGAGCGGTCTGGGCGCCGGCGGTCGTCGCCGCGCACAGCATCGCCGCGAGGGCGCCGGCAATCAGTGCTCGTCGCATCGGCATCTCCTCCTGTCCCCGACCGACGGGGCGTGTCGGGGTACTTGGAGGATGCTCCCGCCGTTTCCTCTCGACACGAGCGTCAGAGGGAGTTCTGAGGCGCGGGAGGAAGCCCATGGCACAGAGCTTGCGTCTCTCCTGCAGCGCGGCCGGGCGAACGCGGTGGCAGCGCGTTCCGGACGCCAGAACGGAGACGTCGCGTAGAGGCCGCCGCGATGACAGATCGCATGCTTCCCGAAGTCTCCGCCACAGCGCTCGATGGACCCACGTATGTGTTTTCCGGCCCGCGAGACGTCTCGTGCCACGTGACCGGCATCGCGCGTGATATCGTTCGGGTCCGTCTGACGACGTCGCCGCACGAGGACTGGGCCCGCGCCGTCCCGGCGGCCGAGCCGCGACCCGCCGCCGGTGTGACGACCGAGGGACCACGGTCCGGCTCTCGTGGGGCGATCTCGCGCTGGACGTGTCGCTCGCCCCCTTCTGGCTCCGCTGGAGCCGCCATGGGCACCCCGTGGCCTCTGATCATCCGCATCTCGCGTACACCCGCCGGGACGGATGGATCCGGCACACGATGACGCGGGCGCTCCGCGACGTCTATTTCGGCCTCGGCGAAGTGAGCGGCGGCCTGAATCACCACCATCGCCGCTACCGTCTCGAGCCCACGGATGCGTGCGGCTATGATGCCGAATGGTCGGATCCTCTCTATAAACACTGGCCGCTGTACCTGACCCGGACGCCGCACGGGTCGTGTTTTGCGCTTCTCTATGACGTGCCGTGCCGCATGGTGGTGGATTTTGGGGCGGAAATCCACCACTACCACGGGCCCTTCCGGTACGCGGAGATGCAGGCCGGCGGTCTGGAATACTATCTGATCTCCGCGGACACGCTGCCGGCGCTCGTGGGCCGCATCACCGACCTGATCGGGCGGCCCGAACTGCCCCCGCGGTGGAGCCTTGGCTACCTCCACTCCGGCATGGCGTACGCCGACGACGCCGATCCGGAAGCCGCGCTCGTGCGCTTTGCGGAGCGCTGCCGCGCCGAGGGCCTCCCGTGCGACGGGATTCAACTGGGCTCCGGCTACACCCTGAGAGACGGGAAGCGCTACGTATTCTCCTGGAATCGTGACCGCATCCCAGATCCGGGACGCTTCATCGAACAGCTCACCAGCCGGCGGCTGCACGTCGTCGCGAACATCAAGCCCGCGCTCCTGACCGATCATCCCGACTACGCGCGGCTCGCCGCCCAGGGAGGCTTCGTGCGCGACGCCGCCGGCGGGGCGGTGCGGGAGGGCTTTTGGGACGGAGACGCGTCCTGGCCGGATTTCACCCAGCCCGCCGTCCGGGCCTGGTGGAAGGCGGGGGTGACGTCGCAGCTCTTGGCCCAGGGCATCGAGGGTGTGTGGAACGACAACAACGAGTACGCGGTGGGGGACGCATTCACCGCGGACGGGCAGCCGGCGCACGCCTCGATCCAAATGCGCCTCATGGCGCAGGCGTCGTACGAAGCGCTTCGTGAATGGGCTCCCGAGGCGCGGCCGTTCCTCATTACCCGCTCGGCGTCGATCGGCACGCAGCGGTTCGCGCAGACCTGGTCCGGCGACAACAGCACATCCTGGCACACGCTGCGCTACAATCTGCCGATGGGCCTCGGGCTCGCCCTGTCGGGGTTCGCCGCGACCACGCACGACGCCGGCGGCTTTTTTGGGGACGCGCCCACGCCCGAACTGTTCCTCCGGTGGATCCAGCAGCTGATCTTTCACCCGCGCTTCTACATGAATTCCTGGAAGACGCCGCCGACGGAGCCGTGGATGTATCCGGAGGTCTTTCCGTTCGTGCGGGAGGCGATCCGGCTGCGCTACCGGCTGCTGCCGTATCTGTACAGCCTGTTCGTCGAGCACAGCCGGACGGGCGCCCCGATTCACCGGCCGCTCGCCTACGCCTTTCCCGACGATCCGCGGTGCCTCGAGGAATCGGGCGTGTTCATGCTCGGGCCGTCGCTCTTGATACCCGGCGTGTTCGAGCCGGGCACGCGGAAGGCGCGCGTGTACCTCCCGGGCACCGAGGGCTGGTATGACTTCGAGCAGACGCGGTACTGCGCCCCGGGCGACCAGGACGTGGCCCTCCCGCTGGAGCATCCTACGGTGCTGGCGCTCGCCGGCAGCCTGATCCCGCTCGGCGACGCCGTCGCAGTCGGGCGCGAGCGGGCAGGGGAGCGCCGGGAGGTGCGGGTGTTTCCGCACGTCGGGAGCGGGACCGCGGAGGCCGTGCTGTACGAGGATGACGGGACCTCAATCGAGTACACTCGAGGCGGATATACGGAGCTGCGCTTCCGCGCGACGTGTGACCAGGCGCGCGTGGTCCTGGGTCTCACCCTGGCGCACGACGGGTACGCGCTGCCCTATGAGCGGATCACGTTCCGGCTGCCGGCCGGCGAAGGAAGGAGAGTCGAGCTCGACGGAACGCTCACGCGCGCCGGTGACGGGATCCACCCGGACGGATGGCGCTACGTGACCGCGACAATTCAGCGATGAGCTCAAGACAAGGGAGGGGACCTATGAGACGGCTACTTCTGGTCGGGCTTGCCATCGTGAGTCTCGTGGCGGCATCCATCGGGATGAGCACCGCCGCCCCCGCGACGGTTGATACCCTGCGCTTCGTCTGGTACACGAACGGGTCGGACCTGCAGGCCATTCAGGCGCTCGTCACCGTGTACAACTCGCAAAATCCCGATACCAAGGTCGAGCTCTCGGTGGTCCCGTTCGCGAACCTGGACACCCTGCTGACCACGCAGGCGTCGGCGGGCCAGGCGCCCGATCTCGCGCGGGTGACCGCTCCGTCGCTCTACGACAATTACGCGCTGGATCTCCGGCCGTACTTCCAGGACAAGGCGTTTCCCAAGCAGTTCCTCGCGGAGCCGATGTCGCTCACGACGCTGCCGAACGGCGCCGTGTTCGGCTTCCCCCACGACCTCACGATGAACGGGCCGTTCATCAACCTGACACTCGTCAAGAAGGCCGGGCTGGCTCTCCCGAAGGGCGACAAGGTCTCGTGGGCCACCTGGATGGACCTCGCGAGCAAAGTCGCCAAGGCCACTGGGGTCCCGTACGCGGCCGCGCTGGACCGGAGCGGACACCGTCTCGACGGGTTCATCGATGCCCAAGGGGGCGCATACTTCACGCGCCGACGGCAAGGACGTGCGCATCAACAGCCCGGCGAACCGTGAAATCCATCGGATATTTCGTCGATCTGAACAAGAACGGCATCATGCCGCTCGAAGTGTGGGCGGGCGGCGGGTCCGGGTACGCCGATGCGCGGCAGATCTTCGTGAATCAGCAGCTCGTCTACTACATCTCGGGGAACTGGCAGATGTCGTTCTTTCAGGACACGATCGGCACCAAGTTCGAGTGGCAGGTGGTGCTCAACGCGTGCGAGGTCCAGTGCGGCGGGATGCCGGGCGGGAACTTCCTGATCGCGTTCAAGAGCAGCAAGGCACCCGCCAAGGTCGCCCGGTTCATGGAGTATCTGGGCAGCCGGGCCTCGATGGAAGCGTTCGATCAGGAGTCGTATCTGCTGCCGACCCGCAACGATTTGCTCAAGGACGGCGTGAAGTACGCGGCCAACAACGCTGACATGAACACGTTCATCAAGGGCATCACGCTCATGCCCAAGCAAGCGTACGTGGACAACTATAACGTCCACTTCCAGCAGGTCGCCAACGAGGTGCGCGACCGGGTGACGCAGGCGATCATCGGCCAGCTGCCGGTTCAGCAGGCGCTGGACCTGGCCCAGGCGAACGCAAAGAACTTGCTGAAGTAGCGGCGTGGGTGTAGCCGCTTCGGGAGCGCACGGGGCGGGGCCGGTGCTCCGGCCCCGCCCGGCCTCAGGGCGCCGGCACGCGTGGCCGCCGTACGCGCCGTTTCTGTTCCTCCTGCCGAACGTGCTGGTGTTCGGCGTCTTCATCATTATCCCGGCGCTCTACGACTTCTACCTCAGCCTGTTCCGCGTCTCGCTGGCGCAGCCGCCCGTGTACGTCGGTGCCGGCAACTTCGCCCAGATGTTTGGCGACGACATCTTCTGGAGCGCGGCCCGGAACACGGGCGTCTTCGTGGTGGGGGACATGGTGCTGACCATGTTCTTCGCGCTCGCGATCGCCCTGCTGCTGAACGGCCCGATTCGCGCGCGCGGATTCTTCCGGGGCATTTTCTTCTACCCGTTCCTCCTCTCGCCGGTGATCGTGGCAGAGATCTGGCGCTGGGTCCTCAATACCCAGTACGGCCTCGCGAACGCGTTTCTCCGGATGGTGGGTCTGCCGATCCAGCCCTGGCTGCTGCGGGTCGACTACGCGATGGAGTGGGTGATCATCAGCAACGTCTGGGCGACGGTTGGATTTTTCGCCCTCATTCTCTTGGCCGGCCTGCAGTCCATCCAGCCCGCGCTGTATGAGGCCGCCGAGGTTGACGGCGCCAGCCGCTGGAACATCCTCCTCAACGTGACGCTGCCGCTCTTGACCCCGTCGCTGGTCGTCGTGTTTATCCTCGGCACGATCCGCGCATTTCAGGCGTTCGAGTACATCTACGTGCTGACCGGAGGGGGTCCGGGGTTTGGCACCCTCATGATCGTCCAGTACATCTACCGCGCTGCGTTTGAGCAGACGCAATTCGGCCTTGCGGCGGCGGCGTCACTGCTGCTCGTCGTCGTGCTTGGCATCCTGACCGGCCTGCAGTACCTCATGGGCCGGATGGGCGAGGCGATATGATGCGGTCCCGACGGGACCCGGCATCACCTGGGCCGGCGGCAGGCGCGCGATGAAAAGCCGGCCGTCTCTCTTTGCCATGAGCCTCACCTACCTGGCGCTGCTTGCCGGGGTCGTCATTATGTTTCTCCCGGTGCTGTGGGTCGTCACCTCGTCGTTCAAATCGCTCCCCGAGATCTATCACATCCCGCCGCCGCTCTGGCCGAGCCAGTGGATGTTCTCGAACTACACGAACGCCGTCCACAGCTTCCCGTTCGTGCGCGATCTCATCAACAGCACGACGGTCACGGTGGCGGCCACGGTGCTGACGCTCGCCATCAACTCCATGGCGGCGTTCGCGCTGAGCAAGTACGTGTTCCGAGGGCGCGACCTCATCTTCCTCATCATGCTCGGCACGCTGATGATTCCGCTGCAGGCCATCATGGTCCCGGTGTACTTGACGCTCGCGAAGCTCGGCATGGTCAACACCTTGTGGGGGATCATCATCCCTCCGTCGGCGACGCCGACGGGCGTGTTCCTGCTGCGGCAGTACATGATCACCCTCCCGGACGAGCTGCTCGAGGCGGCGCGCATCGACGGGGCGGGGGAGTGGCGGATCTTCGCCGCAAATCATCGTGCCGCTCGCGACGCCCGCGCTGGCCGTGCTCGCGATCTTCTCGGTGGTCTGGCGGTGGAACGACTTCCTCTGGCCGCTGATCGTGATCAACAATCCGAACCTGTATACGCTGCAGCTCGGCCTTGCCCAGTTCAGCGGATCGCTCGTGACCGATTGGAACTCCCTGCTCGCGCTGACGGTCTTGACCATGGTGCCGCTCACGATCGTGTTCGCGGTCCTGCAGCGGTATCTCGTCAGCGGCATCGCCGCGACCGGCATCAAGGGATGAGGCGCCGGCGCTCCACGGTCCGCGCGGCGGCCGTGCCATGACCGACGCGGTCGCGACCGCGCTACGCCCTCGGCACGGCGGGCGAGATCCGCCACTGGCTGCGGAGCGGGCCCGTGACGGCGTTCCTGCCGAACCTGCGCGAGGTCATCCGCCCGGACGGCTCGCCCTTCGGTCGCGATGGCCGATGGGCGATCAGCAATGCGCCCGACTCGCTTGTCGCTGAAAGCCCGCGTCGATCGGTGGCTGCCGCCCGACGAGTGGCGCCCCGAGGGGCGTCCGGCGCTGTTGGGAGGCGGCCCCGCGGCCGGCGCGCGGTGGGACTACGCGGTGACCGACGAGGATCACGTCGTCGATTTCAGCCTGTTCAATTTCGCCCCGACCCGGATGGACGCGTGGACGTATACGGGCATTCTCGCCGAAGACGCGCAGGACGCGCCCGGAGAACTGCTGACGGTGGGTCCCGCGCACGTGTGGGTGAACGGCGTGCGGATCCTCGATCATGCCGGCTTCGAGTACGTGGAGCCGGCCGTGGTGCCGGTCCGCCTGCCGCTCGGGGCCGGTTGGAACGATCTGTGGATCCACGGCCGCATGATCGGCTGGCGCGAGGCGCGCCTCGCGCTCGGCCTGCGGATCCTCACGGCGGCGCGGGTCGTGACGGCACTGCCGCTCGGCGGCGTGCCGGAGGACCGGTGGCGGCGGGCCGAAGAGGCGATGGCGAGGCTCTCGGTGCGGCGGTTTGCCTTTCCGGATCAGATCGTGCGGATCGAGCTCGACCGGGCGGCCCCGGCGCCGTTCGACATCCTCGCGGACGTCGCGGCCTCGCCGCCGCACACGGTGTTTCCGGGCGTGCGCGGGATCCTCGAGCCTGCCGCTCCGATCGCGTCGGCGGAGCTGCGGGTCGTGCCCGGAGAGGCCGCGCGCCTCTCGTGCCGCGCGTCCGACGATGACCGGGCGGCCCTTCCGTTTGAGAAGGGATGGCGGCTTCGGCTGCGCCCGCCCGACGGGACGCCGTTCAGCGTGGTCCGGGAGATCTGGTTCGGGTCGGCGGCGTCCCGCGCGTCCGCGGCGCCGGCCGGCGATGCCTACGAGGCGCGGCGTCTGGAGGCGCTCGCCCACGCCGCCCGCATGTCGACGCAGGTGCTCGGCGCGCTCGCGGCCGTTGAGATCGGGCGCGCGCGGCTCGTTCGACCCCGACGCGGTGGGGCTCGCCTGCGAGTTCCTGGAGCACCGCTGCGACTGCGCCGACTTCTACGCCGTCGACCTGCTGACGCTGCTGCACCGCCTCGCCGACCCATCGGCGCTCCGTCCCGCCGACCACCGCCGCATCGACGCGGCGTTCCGGGGCTTCAAATTTTGGATCGATGAGCCCGGGGTGGACGGGATGTGCTACCACACCGAGAATCATCAGATTCTGTTTCACGTCGCGGCCTATCTCGCCGGCCAGCGATGGCCCGACGCGGTCTTCGACAACAGCGGGTGGACCGGGCGCACTCAGATGCGGCGCGCCAAGCCCAGGATCCGAGAGTGGATCCTGCGGCGGCTGCGCGGCGGCTTCTCCGAATGGGACTCGAACACGTATCTCGCGCTCGACGCCTACGCGATGCTCGCCCTCACCGAGTTCGCGGCGAACGAAACCCTCGGCCGCATGGCGACGGCGCTGCTCCACAAGATTTTCTTCATCTTGGCGTGCCAGTCGTGGCGCGGCGTGCACGGCGCGAGCCATGGGCGCACCTACGTCGCGTCTCTCAAAACCGCGCGCGCCGAGAACACCTCCGGGCTGCAGCGGATCGCGTGGGGCCTCGGCGACTTCGGCGCCGAAGTCCGCGCGACGGGCCTCTTGGCGATGGCGCGGCGGTATCGCGTCCCGGACGCGCTGCAGTGGATCGGGGCCGATCTGCCCGAACTGCTCGTGACGCGGGCGCACTCCGCGGGCCGGTTTCGCGCCCACTACGACCTGCGGGCGCGAGCCGTGGCAGGTGAGCACCCTGACGCGCCGGACGCCCGACTACATGCTTGCCGCCGCGCTCGACCACCGGCCGGGCGCCGTCGGGCATTCAGGAGCATCTCTGGCAGGCGACGCTCGGCCCGGACGCGGTCGTGTTCACGACCCACCCGGGCAACAGCCAGGAGCACGAGAACGCGCGGCCCAATTTTTGGGCCGGCTCGGCCCGGCTGCCGCGGGTGACGATGGCCGACGACGCGCTGATCTGCCTCTATGATCTCGGTCGCTCGGCGGCGGGCTGCCGTTCACGCACGCCTACTTTCCGGCCGAGGCGTTTGACGAATATGTCGCTTGATGGGCCCTGGGCGTTTGCCCGGGTGCGCAACGGCTACGTGGCACTCTGGGCCGACGGCGACCTGCGATTGACGCCCGCGGGCCCGCACGCGGCCCAGGAACTGCGAAGCGGCGGCCCCGGAGGGGTGTGGGCCTGCCGGGCGGCGCGCGCCGCCGCCGACGGCGACTTCGGGCAGTTCTGCCGGACGATGCGTGCGCATGCTCCGCGGATCACGGACGGGCGTGTGTCCTGGCGCGTCCCGCATGGGCGTACGCTCGACGCCGCGTGGACGGGCCCGCTTCTGGTCGACGGCCGCCCGTTCGATCCCACGGCGTTTCCCCACTACGACAATCTCTACACGCACACGCCCATGGACGCCGACGCGATGGATCTCGCCTCACCGGTCGAACGGATCCACCTGGACCTGGACAAGGGATGGGCGCGGTCAGACCGGTGAGGGCGGGCTTGATCGGCCCGGGACGGGTTCGGCCGCGAGCGGTTGCACGCGGCAACCGGTCTGCGGACGCTGGAGATCGTCGCCGTCTATCCCGCGCCGGCCGCCCCGCCCGATGAGTACGCGGCACACCACGGCTGCCGGCCGACTCGGGTGTGTAGAAAATCCGTCCTATCTCACAACGACCTTGCCGAGGAGGCTCCGCAGCGTCATGATCTTCCCAATGTGGTACCCGCGATGATAACTGGAGTACATGAGCGTTTCACCGACGGTCTTGTAGCTTCGAGCCGTCGACCGGCGCCTGGTAATTGGCTTCCCCGGCGCGGTCGGTCAGCGTGCGGTGGGTGGAATCGAAGACGTTCCAGACTTCCGAGAGCGGCGGGTAATCCTGCTCTCCACCGCTACCCTGCTTGAAGAGATCCGCATAGCGCGCGGGGACCGACGACTCGCCGCCAGCGAACCGCACGTAGTTTCCATCGACCAGCGCGATGTGCCCCACCTGCCAGACGATGGGCGTCAGTTTCCCGGCCAGCAGCCGGCGGGCGTCGGCCTCGGAGACACCGTTCACCGCTTCGCGCAGCCGGTCATGTGAGACGCCGAGCATGTAGGTGACGTATGTCCTCGCGTCCATGATCGCCGTCCTTTGTCGCGCGGCGCGGAGCACCTGCCGGCGCGCGCCGCGGAATGTGATGCGGAAGAGGTTCGACGCTCCTGCACGTTCGGCCCTCGCGGCGACGTCCCACGCGGCCTCGACGCGGCGTTGCGCACGCCGCCGACGCGCCGCGTGAGGTTCACGGTCGGACTCATGCGCGCTGGCGCGGGGGATCTCGTCCAGGCCCGATGAGCGCCGCGCGGAGCCCGGCGTGTCGCGCCTGGAAGGAGCCGCGGGCGCGAAGACGGAAACGCCGGGGGATGATCGGCATCCCCGAGACGATCACCGTGAGGTGCGGCGGGTGGGACAGCCAGCGGAACTGCTCGTGTACGTCGGCGGGGACATCGTGCCGCGCTCGCGCGCGCGTGTGTCGGTGTTCGACGCATCGTTCCAGTCGGGCGATGCGGTGTGGGAGGGCCTCCGGCTGTACGACGGGGTGGTCTTCAGGCTCGACGAGCACCTGGATCGACTGTACCGGTCGGCGAAGGCCGTGGAGATCGCGATCCCGATGGACCACGCGGCGCTCGGCGGCGCGGTGTACGCGACGCGTTCGCGCCAACGAATTCCGCGACGGCGTGCACATCCGCCTGATGGTCAGCCGCGGCGAGCGGCGCACGTCCGGCATGGACCCCGCGAACGTGGAGGGCGCCGCGACGGTGGTGATCATTCCAGAGTCCAAGCCGGTGCCGGACGTGCCCCGGGGGATTCGCCTCCGGACGGTGGCGATCCGTCGGCCGGAGCCGGACGTGCTCGACCCGGGCATCCACAGCGCGAATCAGCTGAACAGCATCCTGGCGAAGATCGAAGCGAACCGGGCCGGGGTGGACGGCGCGCTGATGCTCGACCGGCGCGGGTTCGTCGCCGAGACCGATTCCTCGAACATCTTCATGGTCCGCGACGGTACCTTGGCCACGCCGTGGTCGACCGCCTGTCTCCACGGGATCACGCGGCGCGTGACGCTCGAGCTCGCCCGGACGCGCGGGCGGCAGGCGCACGAGGGCGACTATTCGTTGTTCGACTTCTATTCCGCGGACGAGGTGTTTACCACCGGGACGGTCCAGGAACTCGTCCCGGTGGTGGAGATCGACGGCCGGACGATTGGCTCCGGCACGCTCGGCCTGGTAACGGCCTCACCTGCTGGCCGCGTATCGCCGGTTGACGCGGGCCGATGATGCCGTGCGCGCGCCCGTCGATACGCGGGTGGGGGAGACGCCGATCCCGCGGAGATCGGGACGCGGAGGTCCCGGGGTACGCGGGTCGAGGTGACCGAGGACAGCGCCGCGCCCTCACCGGCGCGGGTCGCTCGGTGTTATCCAGCTCACGCGCGCCCCTGCGTGTTTCAGCGCGTCCACGCTGCGCTCGAGCGCCTGACGCTCCTCGTCGGACATCGGCGGCTCGAACACGCGGCTCACGCCCTCGCGTCCGACCGCGCTCGGAAGCGACAGCGTGACGCCGTACACCGCGTGGTACGAACCAATCGGGATCACGGTCTGCTCGTTCCGCAGTACCATCTCCGCGATCCGGGCCGATACCATCCCGATGCCGTACTGGCTCGCGCCGATGCCCTCGATGATCGTGATGTTCGCGTAGCGCACGTCGCGTTCCACCGCGGTGCGCAGGTCGTTCGCCGCCGCCGGCCCCCGTCGGCAGCGTCTCGAGCACCGGCGCCCCGCCGACCCGCGCCGACGACCACAGGAACACCTCGGAGGTGCCGTGTTCGCCCACGACGTCCGCCTCGACGGACCCCGGATGGACGCCGAGGCGGCGGGCGATCTCTGTGCGGAACCGCAGGCTATCGAGAAACGTCCCGGTGGAGAGCACGCGGTTGTGTCCCGCGAGCCGGCGGGTGAGATCCGCGAGCGGATCCGGCGGGTCGGTGACGACAAGCAGCATCGCTCCCGGCGCGGCGGCGACCGCCCGCGGCACGATGTCCCGGTACGCGCCTGCGTTCACGTCCAACAGTCTGAGCCGTCCGCTGGGGTCACTCCGGTCCGTCGCCCCGCCTGCCTTCTCGTTGATGCCGGCCGTGATCATGATCACGTCGGCCCCGGCCAGATCGCGGTAGTCGCCGGCGCGCACATCCGCGGCGGGCAGCAGCGCCGCCCCGTAGCGGATGTCGGTCGCGGCCCCGGCAGCGCGGGCGGCGATTTTATCCACGAGGACGATCTCGCGCGCGCTTGTACGCAGCAGCAGCGCCATCGCGCACGCGGACCCAACGGCGCCGACCCCGATGACCCCGACCTTCATGGCCGACCCCTCCTGTGTGTTCGAGTCCCTGTCTTCGCCGGTGGCTCAGCTGTCATCGGACGAGTCCGCCGCCAGGCCACCGGGGACCGTGTCTTGATGAGACTCCGCGATGCGCGCCTTCACCGTCCCGCCGTGCGGACGCATCCGGACACCGGCGTCACCGGCCGCCGGAGCCCGCGAGCGCCCGCGCCACGGCGGAGGCGATTCGGGGACGGAGTGCCAAGATCTCCGTGCGGTCGCGGCCGAGGTGAATCGCGTTCGCGAGCAAGACGATCGCGAGCGCCCGGTCGGGATCGATGACGATCGCCGTGCCCGTGAAGCCGGTGTGTCCGTACGCGCGCGGCGAGAGGTCGTCGCCCCACCACGCTTGTGATCCCGTGAGGGCCCATCCGAGTCCGCGGGCGGCGGGCCCGGACGTCATCGGCGAGATCGCCTCGCGTACGAGCGCGGGTGTCAGGACGACGCCCTTCGGATCTTCGCTGAGCCACATCCGCGCGTAGGCGATCAGGTCGTCGGCCGTGCCGAAGAGTCCCGCGTGGCCCGAGACCCCGCCCATCGCGTGTGCGTTGCTGTCGTGGACCTCGCCCCAGATCAGCGTCTTGCGCCACGTGTGGCGCACGCCCGCCGCACCCGCCATCTGCTGTTCGATCACCGTACCGTCCTCGGTCGGCGCGATGCGGTCCAGGACGGCGGGGGACGGAAGATAGCCGGTGTCGGCCATCCCAAGCGGGCCGGTCACGCGCGCCGCGCACGAGCCGCTCGAGCGAGTCGCCGAGCGCTCTGCGCGCGACCTCGCCGAGGAAGATGAAGCCGAGGTCGCTGTAGACGACCTGTGCGCCCGGGGCCGTCACGAGCGGGGTCGCGGCCGCCCGCGCGACGATCTCGGCGCGTCCCTGCGCCTCCAGGTAAAACGGGATCCACGCCGGGAGGCCAGAGGTGTGCGTCAGTAGGTGGCGGAGCGTGACCCGGTTGTGGCGGCACTCCGGCAGATACGTTGGGAGGGGGTCGTCGAGGGCGAGCCGTCCCTCGGCCGCCCCTTGCAAGATCAGCGGCGTCGTGGCCACCACCTTCGTGAGGGAGGCGAGATCGTAGATCGTCGTGGGCAGCGCGGGCCGGGGCGCCGGCGTCCGCGCGGCGAGTCCCACGGCCTGGCGGAGCACAAGCTCCCCGCGGAACGAGACCGCCAGCACGGCGCCCGGGTAGGCGTGTCCGACCCCGTCCTCGAGCAGCTGGAGCGCCGGCCCGAACGCGCCGGGGCCCGTCACCGGGCCGGCGGCGGCCACGCCCACTTCCCGAGCACGGCCGGGTGCCGCGCGCCGGTGACGCGGGGAAGATTTCCCGGCAGGCCCATCACCGTCGCATGGCCCAAGAGCGCGAACGCGAGCGCCTCCTTGGCGTCGGCCGGCACGCCGAACTCCTCGATGCGGCGCAGCCGGATCGGCGCGATCGCCCGGTCGAGGCGCGCCATCAGGACGGGATTGTGCACGCCGCCGCCGGCGGCGACGAGGTCGACGATCGCGTGGCGCGGCAGGACGAACTTCGCGATGTTGCGCGCCACCGCTTCCGCGGCAAACGCGGTCGCGGTCGCCACGAGGTCGTCGGCGGGGAGGGATCCCCACGTCCGGAGCAGCGCCTCAAGGAACGGTCGTCCGAACTGTTCGTGGCCGGCCGTCTTCGGCGGCGGCGCGTTGACGAAGGGGTCCTCGAGCAGTTCCCGCAGCAGGTCCGCGCGCACGGCGCCGCGGGCGGCGCGCGCGCCGTCCCGGTCGAAGGTCTCGGCCCCGCCCGAGAAGTGGCGCACCAGGCCGTCGATGACCATATTCGCGGGGCCGCAGTCGAACGCGTACACCGTCGTTCCGCCGGCCGCCCGCGGGCAGGACGGTGATGTTCGAGATGCCGCCGAGGTTGAGGGCGATGCGGCCCTCGGGGCCGGCGAACAGGACGATGTCGGCGTACGGCACAAGCGGTGCGGCCTGGCCTCCGGCGGCGATATCGGCGGCCCGGAAGTCCGAGAGCACCGGACGGCCCGTGCGTTCCGCGATGACCGCGGCCTCCGCGAGCTGCATCGTGCACGCCCGGCTCCACGGATCCGCGGGGTCGGGGACGCCGACGTGCGCGACGGTCTGCCCGTGCGACGCGATGAGATCGACGTCCTGGAGGCGCGTGCGGGCCTTCCGCACCGCGGCGACCGCGGCGGCCGCGAACATACTCGCCGAGCAGGTAGTGCAGCGACGCGATCGCCTGCGTGGTCGCGGGCTCCGTGAACACGTGCATGACGCGCGTCCGGACCTCGGCCGGGTACGGGACCGTCACGTAGGCGACCAGCCGGACCTTCGGGCGGTAGGGATCGGGGCGCGGGCCCGACGTCCCACGGCGCGGAGTGTCCGTGATCTCCACCAGGGCCGCGGTAATGCCGTCCGCGGAGGTGCCGGAGATCAGGCCGACGATCCGCTTGGTCGCCTTCGCGCGGATGCTGACCCACGCGTCCTCGCGCGGGCCCGGTGTTCGCCGCGGCCGTGCCGGCGTGGTGCGGGCGCGCGCGGCCGTGCGCCGCCGCACCGTCATCGCGGCCCCTCTCCGAGCGCGCGGCGGACGCTGCCGGCCTCCTCGAGGCGGCGCGCCGCGTCGTCCGGCCCGATGCCCCGCCCCAGCATCACGATCGCGACCGGCACCCGCCCGCCGGCTCGCTCGAGCGCCGCGGACGGCGGTGGGCGGGTCGGCGTGGGCGGCGGCGGAGACGATCAGGACCGCGCGGCGGCGCAGCTTCTCGTTCGTTGCCTGCATGTCGACCATCAGGTTGCCGTAGACCTTCCCGAGCTGCACCATCGCGAGGGTGCTCAGCATATTCAGGACGAGCTTCTGCGCGGTCCCGGCTTTGAGGCGCGTGCTGCCGGCGATGACCTCGGGACCCGTCAGCGGCGTGATCGCGATCTCGCACGCCGCTTCGAGCGACGAGGCGGGGGAGCACGCGAGGGCGATCGTCGCGGCGCCGCGCTCGCGCGCCCGGCGCACCGCGCCCAGCACAAACGGCGTCTCGCCGCTCGCGGCGATGCCGACCACCGCGTCGTCCGGGCCCACCTGCCGGGCGTCCATCTCGCGCGCACCTGCGGCGGCGTCATCCTCGGCGCCCTCGACGGCCGCGAGCAGCGCGCCCGGGCCCCCGGCGATCACCGCCTGGACAAGGTCGGGGGGCGTGCCGAACGTCGGCGGGCACTCGGCGGCGTCCAGCGCGGCCACGCGCCCGCTCGTCCCCGCGCCCACGTACACGAGGCGGCCGCCGCGTCTGAGCGCGTGTGCGATTCGCGCGGCGGCCTCGGCGACATGCGGCAGCTCGTGTTCCACCGCCTCCGGGACGCGGTGGTCCTCCGCGTTCATCAGGCGCGCCTGTTCGATCATTGGCAGCGCGTCGAAGTCACGCGTCCGGTCGTTGATCGCCTCGGTCAGGGGATTGCGCGGCTGTGCCATGCGGCGCCTCCGGAGTGGAATCCGCGCGCGCCCGTCACAAGCGAATCCGCGGGTCCAAGAGATCACGCAGCCCGTCGCCGAGCAGATTGAACCCAAGGACGACGAGCGAGATCGTGATGCCCGGGAAGATGACGGTCCACGACGCGGTCGTCATGAAGCGGGTCGAGTCCGCGAGCATGTTGCCCCACGACGGCGTCGGCGGTTGCGTGCCGAGTCCGAGGAAGCTCAGGGCCGACTCGGTCAGGATGGCGAACGAGAGGCTCAGCGACGTCTGGACGATCAAGGGTGCGGTGATGTTCGGCAGGATGTGATCGATCAGGATCCGTCCCACGCGGGCGCCCTGCGCGCGCGCGGCCTCCACGTAGTCCAGTTCGCGCACCGCGACCACGCCGCCGCGGGCGACCCGCGCGAACTGGGGAATGTACACGAGCCCGATCGCCGCGACGAGCACCGGCGGCCGGGTGCCGGCCACCGCCATGATCGCGATCGCGAGCAGGATCGCGGGGAACGCGAAGATGACGTCCATGGTGCGCATCAGGACGTTGTCGAGGCGGCCCCCGTAGTATCCCGCGGTGATGCCGACCGTGCCGCCACACAGAGAGCGCGATCGCGACCGACGCCACCGAGACGCCGAGCGACACGCGCGAGCCGTAGAGGAGGCGGCTGAGGATGTCCCGCCCGAACTGATCGGTGCCGAAGACGTGCCCCGGGCCCGGCCGCATGAGCAGAGACTGCGTCATCGCGAGCGGGTCCGACGGCGCCAGCAGCGGGGCGCACGCCGCCGCGAACAGGTAGGCGAGCACGATGACGGCCCCGGCGACCGCGCCCGGGATGCGCAGGAACGCCCGTAGGTGCGACGGATGCCGGGGACGCTCGTCGGGCGTACGGCCGTGGCGGGCCGCGCCGATCGCGGACTTCGGGACCGTGCTCATCCGTAGCGCACCCGAGGATCCACGACCGAGTACAGCACGTCGACCGCGAGGTTCGTGAGCACGAACAGCCCCGCGATGAGGAGCACGACGCCCTGGATCACGGGATAGTCGCGCTGCCCGATCGCGTCGAGGGCCAGCCGGCCCATGCCGGGCAGCGCGAACACCTCTTCAATCACGACCGTGCCGCCGAGCAGGTAGCCGGCCTGGAACCCGATGACGGTGATCACCGGAATGAGGGCGTTGCGCAGGGCGTGCCGGTCGACGACGACGCGCTCGGAGAGCCCCTTGGCCCGCGCGGTGCGCACGTAGTCTTCCCCCAAGACTTCGAGCAGGGACGACCGGACAAACCGCATGACGACGGCGGCGAGCGACACGCCGAGCGAGACGGCGGGCAGCGCCATGACCGTCAGGTTGCCGATCGGGTTCGTGGTGAACTTCACGTACACGCCGATCGAGGCGATCGGCAGACTGGCGAGCACAATCAGCAGCATCGCGGCGAGCCAGAAGTTCGGGATGCTGAGGCCGAGCAGGCCCACGACGCTGACGAGCGCGTCGACCACGGTGCCCCGGTGCAGCGCCGCGACGATGCCCGCCGGGACCGCGATCACGAGCGCCGTCGCGAGCGCGAGCACCGTGATCTCGAGGCTGAGCGGTAGCCGCGCCAGAATGGTCGGCAGCACCGGCTGTCCCGTCCGGAGCGAGACGCCGAAATCGCCCCGCAGCACCCCGCCGATCCAGTCCAGGTACTGGACCGGCAGCGGCTTGTCGATGCCGAACAGACGCCGGAGCTCGTCCATCTGCTGCGGCGAGAGCCCCACCTGCGTGCCGAGAAAGATCTGGACGGCGTCCCCCGGCAGCAGATGGACGAGCAGAAACACCACCACCGACACGCCCCACAGCACTGGAAGCAGGCCGACGATCCGCCCGGCCAGGTACCTGGTCACCGGGGGCGTCCCTGCGCCGCGCGGCTCACGTGTCGGGGCCGGCGACCGGCGGCGCTCAACAGCGGAGGGTCGGACGGCCGGGGGGCGCCCTTCGCGCGGCCGCCCCCCGGCATCTGTCCTCGACTAGTGGGGGTCGAGTGAGGTTTGCTGCAGGGAGTCGATGCTGCCGGTGGGGATCAGCACGAACCCCTTGACGTACCCCGCGAGCACCGCGTTCACGTCCGGGGTGTAGAGAAACACCGCCGGGGCGTCCGTCACGAGCGCCCGCTGCAGGTCGTCGTAGATCGGCTTGCGGTCGGCGACCGTCTCGTTGACGCGGCCTCGGTCGAGCAGCTTATCGACGTCGGCGTTCTTGAACAGGAAGTTGTTGACGGCCCCCGTGCTGTAGAACGTCCGGTACAGGAAGCGATCGGGATCCGGGTCTCCGCCGCGCAGCTCGACCATCGTGTCGAAGTCGCGCTTGACCCACAGGTTGATGTAGTTGCCGTACTCGACGTTCTCGATCGACGGGTTGAGCCCGATCGCGTGCAGCTGCGCCTGGATGACCTGCGCGACCGCCAGGCCGCCTTCGTACGACGGGGAGGCGACGATCTGGAACGAGGCCCCCGCCGCGCCGGCCTCTTGGAGCAACTGCTTCGCCTTCGCCGGGTTGGTGTGGTACTCCGGGAAGGACGAGACCGGCAGCGCGTACGCTTTGTCCGGCGCCGGGACGGGGCCGCTCACCTGCGCGAACCCAAACTCGGCCGCGTTGATGATTGCCTGCCGGTCGATCGCGTAGGCGATCGCGTCACGCACCCGCGAGTCGGTGAACGGCGGGCGCGTGGTATTGAACGAGAAGATGCGGAGGTTGAGGCTCGCGCACCTGCACGACCTGCAGTCCCGCGACGGTCTGGGCCTGCTTGACCACGCTGCCGTCCGACACCGACGCCATGTCGAGGCTGTGGCTTCGCACGCCCGTGAGGAGCGACGACTCGTCGGGGATGATGCGGATCACGATCTCGTCGACTTTCGGAAGCCCGCGGCGGAAGTAGTACGGGTTCTTTTCGAGGGTCATGTAGTTGTCGGGGACCCACTGGGACAGCATGAACGGCCCCGTGCCCCCGTCCGTCTTCTGAAGGTCGCCGTTCTTTTCCACCGCGGCGCGCTCGACGATCGACAGGTTGTCCGAGGTGAGCGCCGAGAGGACCGACGCGAGCGGATAATTGAGGTGCATCCGCACGGTGACCGCGTCGACCGCGCGTCACGCTGTCGACCGGGTCGAGGTACGAGCGCGCGGGGGAGGCCGTCTTCGGATCGAGCACCCGCTCGATCGTGAAGACGACGTCGTTCGCGGTCATCGGGGTGCCGTCGTGGAACCGCACCCCCGGCTGGAGGTGGAAGATGTACGTCCGATTGTCGGGCATGTCCCACGACGTCGCGAGATCCCCGACGATGTGCAGGCTCGGATCATACTTCACCAGTCTGTTGTACATGAGCTCGACGCGCCGGAACGACGCGAACGAGGTCACTTTGTTGGGGTCCAGGCCGACGGCCTCTTGATCGATGCCGAGCGTGAGTGTGACCTTGGACGGCGCGGCGTAGGTGCGCGCCGCGAGCGGGACCGTGAGCAGCAGCGCGAGGACCAACACCAGCCAGGATTTGGTGCGCATGACTCCACCTCCTCGATTGATGCACCGGGCCCGCGGCGCGTCGCCGTCGGGCACCGTCGTCGATCGGTCGATTGAGATCCGTGCCGTCGTCATCCGCGGCCGATTGGACCGGTCGTCTTCCTATACAAGACCTCCGTGAGTCCCGCCCCCACATAGTTGGCGAGCGTGCCGATCTCGTCGTAGCCCCGGCGCGCATAGAAGCGTCGGGCGGCGGCGTTGTCCGCGGATACCAGAAGAAACACGTTGGGCCCCCGGGCGAGAATTTCCTCCTCGGCGGCGTCCATCAGCAGGCTGCCGACTCCGCGTCCCTGCGCCCCCGCACGCACCCCGAGCGCGCGCACGTACCCGCTGTGCTCGAACGTCCCGCGCAGGTGGTACAGGACAAACCCGGCAACCTGCCCGCCGTCGTCGGCAACCCGCGCCCGCGCGTCCCCCGCGGCGGCGCCGGTGAAGAGCGCCCGGGCATCATTCAGCGTTGTCCCGTAGCGTCGCCAGAGCGGGAGGCCCACCATGAGCTCGGCGCACGCCTCTACGTCCGTCTCCTCGAGCGGCCGGATCGTCACCGCCGTGTTCTTCTCCGGCGCCTCGGGGCGCGCCTGCCTCTTCACTGCGCGGCGGCGGTCGTCCTGGTTTGGTCGGCGGGCCTCGCGCAGGAAGGCCGCAGGACTAGCCGGAACCCAACGACACCGATGATTGTTGCCGCCGGTACCGTGCTGGCCCCTGACCGCGATGTGACGCCCGGGTTCGTCACGATCGCGGATGGGCGCATCACGCGCGTCGCGCCGGGCGACCCGCCTGCTGACAGGGACGAGGTCGTCCTGCGGTTCCCCGAGGGCGCGCTGATCCCCGGCCTGATCGACCTTCAAGTGAACGGCGGCGCCGGTGTGGACTGCCTGCGGGCCGAGATGCGCGATTACGAGACGCTCGGCCGCTACCTGGCGGGGACCGGCGTCACCGCGTACCTGCCCACGATCATCAGCGCGCCCCTCGAGGAGATGCGCCACGCCGCGTGGGTCGCGTCCGACGTCGCGCGCGCGCCGGGCGGGTTTCCCGAGGTGCTGGGCGTCCACCTCGAGGGTCCGTATCTCAACCCGCTGCGCCGCGGCGCGCACCGTGCGCAGAACCTTCGGCATCCGTCGGTGCCGGAGGTCGCGGAGACGCTGCGGCGCGCCCAAGGCGCCGTCCGCGTGATGACCTTGGCTCCGGAGCTAGAGGGCGCGGAGGCGGTCGTGCGGTTCCTGGTCGGGGAGCGCGTCGTCGCGGCGGCCGGCCACACGGACGCCGGATACGACGAGATGCGCGAGGCGGCGCAGTGGGGAATCCGCCTCGTGACCCACGTGTTCAACGCGATGCGCGGCCTGCATCATCGGGAGCCCGGCGCCGCCGGCGCGGCGCTCTTGACCCGCGGGCTCACGGTCAGCGTGATCGCCGATCGGGTGCACGTGCACCCGGCCGTGCTGCGGCTGATCGCGCGCGCGGCGGGAACCGGCCGGATCGCCCTCGTCACCGACGCGGTGTCCGCGGCGGGGATGGAGCGGGGTGCGTTCACGCTCGGCGGCGGGACGATCGATCTGCGGGATGGGGCGCCCAGGCTGCCGGATGGGACGCTCGCGGGGAGCGTGCTGCAGCTCAACCGCGCGGTGCGCAATTTCGCCGAGGACGCGGACGTCAGTTTCCGCGAGGCGGTGCAGGCGGCGACGCTGATTCCGGCGCGGCTGCTCGGCCTGGAGCGCAAGGGGCGCATTTCCGTCGGCGCGGACGCGGATCTCGTGGTGCTCGATCGCGAGGGCCGAGTGGCGCTGACGGTAGTTCGGGGAACGATCGCGTACCAACGTGAGGGGCGGTAGTTAGCGGCTCGATGCCGTGCCGCAGAGATTGATTCTCCGGCCCCCCATCGGGGGGTCGTCGCGTCGTCCCGGATTGCAGGCGGCGTCCGAGGTGACTCAGGCCGGCTGTTCGATCTAGGCGCCGATCGAACGGAAGATGACGCCCAACATCGGGACGTCTCCGCCGCCCGTGTGGGGAACAGGGAACCGGGGCGGCGGTCCTCTGGGAGTAAGTGTCGCGGGGGACCTGGCGGTTCATCCGGCAGTTCGGGAAACGCGTGCGCCGAGAGCGTCACGTCCCGTCGTCGGGGCATCATCATTTCCTGAACCCGCCAACCCTTTCAGCCGCATATTGTTCGGAGCAGCCCGAACGATCACGCGGCGACCCTTGACAATCGCGGGCGATTTCGATACTAATGACAAAATACCCGTACTCAGTTCCAACCAATAGCATACACCCGTCGTATCCGGAGGCACCAGGATGTGCCGCCGGCGGGAGGGAGTGTGCCTAGGGTTCCGCGGCCAAGGTAGAGGCCGGACCGGACCGAGCGGCACAGGCGGCCCACGCGGCGCTACACCGTCGGGACAAAAGCCCGAGGGAGAGGTTCCTCTCATCCAGGATCGCTCCCCGAGCTTTTTTATTTTTCGGCTCGGATGCGGTCCTGGTTCCAGCGCGCCCTGACGCGCGGGAGGGGGATCGCACGATGGACGGCACGACACACGGATTGTACGACCCACGATTCGAACACGACGCATGCGGTGTGGGGTTCGTGGCGACGACCGGCGGCCGGAGCCATGCCATTCTCGCGCAGGCGCTCGAAGCGGTCGCCAATCTTTCACACCGCGGCGCGGTCTCGGCCGACGGCAAGACCGGCGACGGCGCGGGGATCCTCACCCAGATTCCGTATCGCATGCTCGCGCCCGATCTGCAGCGGCTCGGAGTGCGCACGCCCCGGTACACCGATCTTGGCGTCGGCATGATCTTTCTGCCGCGCGACAACCGCCGGCAGGGACGTGCCCGCGCGATTCTCGAGGACGCGGTGACCCGCGAGGGGTTGATCCTCTTCGGATGGCGGAAGGTGCCGGTGGCGACGTCCGCGCTCGGCGACGACGCGGCCCGGACGTGCCCCGCGATTGAGCAGGTGCTGATCGGACGGCCTGAGACGCTCAGCGGCGACGAGTTTGAGCGGCGGCTGTATCTCGTGCGCAAGACAATCGAGCGCCGGCTCACCGAGGAGCAGATCGAGGACTGCTACATTCCATCGTGCTCGCATCAGACGATCGTGTACAAGGGGCTGTGCGTCGCCTCCCAACTGCCGCGGTTCTATCCTGATCTCCACGATCCGGCGTACGAAACGGCGCTCGCGGTGTTCCACCAGCGGTACAGCACGAACACGTTCCCGAGCTGGCCGCTCGCGCAGCCGTTCCGGTTCCTTGCCCACAACGGTGAGATCAACACGCTGTGGGGCAACGTGAACTGGATGCGCGCGCGCGAACCGCAGCTGCGCTCGGCGTTCTGGCGCGAGCGCGTACGCGATCTCCTGCCGGTCATCCAGGCGGGCGGCAGCGACAGCGCCATGCTCGACAACGCGCTCGAGCTGGTCGTGCGCTCGGGCCGCGACCCGCTGCACGCGATGATGATGCTGGTCCCGGAGGCGTGGGAGGACGCGCGCGAGATGGCCGAGGACGTGCGCGCGTTCTACGAGTTTCACGCGGGGGTGTGCGAGCCGTGGGACGGTCCCGCGGCGCTCGCCTTCTCCGACGGGCGCGTCGCGGCCGCGACCCTGGACCGCAACGGCCTGCGCCCCGCCCGGTACACCATTACCGACGACGGGCTGGTCCTGGTGTCGAGCGAAGCCGGCGTGCTGCCGATCGAGCCGAGCCGCATCGTCGAGAAGGGGCGCCTCGGCCCCGGCCGGATGATCGCGGTGGACACCGTCGCGGGCCGGATCGTGACCGATGCGTGATCAAGCAGGAGGTGTCGAGCCGCCGCCCCTACGCGGCATGGCTCGGCGCCGGACGGGTGCGCACGGCCGCGGTCCCCGACGTGCCGGTCTCCGAGGCCGCCTCGCTGCCGCGGCGCCTCGCGGCGTTCGGCTGCTCGCAGGAGGAGCTCGTGCGGATTCACGAGCCGATGTTCACGGAGGCGAAGGACCCGGTCGGATCGATGGGCGACGACACGCCGCTTGCGGTACTCTCGGCGCGACCCCGGCTGCTGTACAGCTACTTCCGGCAGCGGTTCGCGCAGGTCACGAATCCTCCGATCGACCCGCTGCGCGAACGGCTCGTGATGTCGCTCGTCACGCTGCTCGGGTCCCGCGGCAACCTGCTCGAGGAGGGTCCGGAGCACGCGCGCCTGGTGGAGATCCCGACCCCGGTCCTGTCCGAGCCGGAGCTGGCGGCGCTGGAAGCGCTGCCGCACGAGACGCTGCGTGCGCGCCGGTTGCCGGCGCTCTTCGCGGTGTCCGACGGCGCCGACGGCCTTGAGCGCGCGCTCACCCAGCTGTGCGACGAGGCCGTCTATCAAGTGGACGAGGGGACGACCCTCTTGATCGTGTCGGACCGCGGGGCGGACGCGTCGCGCGCGCCGATGCCGATGCTGCTCGCCGTCGGCGCGATCCACCAGGCCTTGATTCGTCGCGGGAAGCGGATGCGCGTGAGCCTCGTCGCGGAGACCGCGGAGGCGCGCGACGTGCACCACATCGCCACGCTGGTCGGCTACGGGGCCAGCGCGGTCTGCCCGTATCTCGTCCACGAGTGGATTGTCGAGGCCGCCCGCCGTGCCGGCGCGGACCCGGTGCGGTGGGTCGGGAACCACCGGCGGGCGATCGAGGCGGGGCTGCTGAAGATCATGTCAAAGATGGGCATCTCGACCGTGTCGAGCTACCACGGCGCGCAGATCTTTGAGGCCGTGGGGCTCGACCACGCGCTCGTCGAGTTCGCCTTTACCGGCACGCCGTCGCGCATCGGGGGCATCGGGCTCGCGGAGATCTCCGAGGACGTCCTGGCCCGTCACCGCCGGGCGTTCGGACCGGAGGCCGGCCCGGCTCTTGAGGATCCGGGCCTGTTCCGGTTCCGCAAAGAGGGCGAGTACCACGCGTTCCACCCGAACGTGCTCCGCACGCTGCACAAGCTGAGCCTGAGCGGGAGCGATGCGGACTACCTGGCGTACGCCTGGGAGGTCACGCACCGGCCGCCGACGGCGCTGCGCGATCTGCTCGAGATCCGCGAGGGCTCGCCCATCCCGATCGAGGACGTGGAACCGGCCGCGCAGATCGCCCGGCGGTTCGTGGTGTCGTCCATGTCGCACGGGTCGCTCAGCAAGGAGGCGCACGAAACCCTCGCGATCGCGATGAACCGCCTCGGGGCGCGGAGCAGCAGCGGGGAGGGCGGCGAGGATCCGGACCGGTTCGTGCGGCGCCCGAACGGTGACTGGGCGAACTCGGCGACGAAGCAGATCGCGTCCGGCCGGTTCGGCGTGACCACGTCGTACCTGAACGCCGCCGCGGAACTCGAGATCAAGATGGCGCAGGGAAGCAAGCCGGGCGAGGGTGGACAGATTCCTGGAGCCAAGGTCTCGGAAGAGATCGCGAGAATCCGCCACACCCAGCCCGGCATCGCGCTGATCTCGCCGCCGCCCCACCACGACATCTACAGCATCGAGGATCTCGCGCAGCTGATCTACGATCTGAAGCAGGGTAATCCGCGGGCCCGCGTCTCGGTCAAGCTCGTGAGCGAGGCGGGCGTGGGCACGATCGCCGCGGGGGTGGCCAAGGCGTACGCGGACACGGTGCACATCGCCGGTAGCGACGGCGGGACCGGCGCGTCGCCGCTGGATTCGATCAAGAACGCCGGCGTGCCGTGGGAGCTCGGGCTCGCCGAGACACAGCAGACGCTCGTGCGGAACAACCTGCGCGGCCGGATCCGGGTACGGGTCGACGGCGGCCTCAAGGTCGGCCGCGACATCGTGATCGCCGCGCTGCTCGGGGCGGAGGAGTTCGGCTTCGCGAGCGCGGCCGTAGTCGCGCTCGGCTGCGTCATGGCCCGGCAGTGCCATCTGAACACGTGTCCCGTGGGCATCGCGACGCAGCGCGGCGACCTCCGGGCGAAGTTTCCCGGCACGCCCGAGCGCGTGGTGCAGTTCTTCCTTGCGCTTGCGGAGGACGTGCGTCGGCTGCTCGCCGGGCTCGGCGCCCGCACCATCGACGAGATCGTCGGGCGGCAGGATCTCTTGCGGGTGCGCTCGGATACGCCGATCCCGCGCGCACGCCGGCTGACCTTCGACGCGCTGCTCGCCGATCCGGATCCGTCCGGGACGCGGGCGCGGCGGCGGCTCGTGGAGCGCAACGACCGGCCGGGCGAGCCCTACGATGACGCGATCTTGGTCCGGATCGGAGAATCACTCCTCACCGCGTCTCCGGTCGACCATACGGCCGAGATTCGGAACGTCCACCGGACGGCCGGTGCCCGCATCGCGTCCGCGATCGCCCGTCGGTACGGTGACCGCGGGTTGGCGGACGACACCGTCACGCTCCGGTACGTGGGCAGCGCCGGGCAGTCGTTCGGCGCCTGGTGCGTCGGCGGCATGCGGCTGATCCTGTACGGCGAGGCGAACGACTACGTCGGGAAGGGAATGACCGGCGGAGAAATCGCCGTGCGTCCCCCCGACGTGCTGCTCCCACGTTCGCACCGGCACGTGATCATGGGGAACACGGTGCTCTATGGGGCGACCGGCGGACGGGTCTTTGCCGCCGGCCGGGCCGGCGAGCGCTTCGCCGTGCGGAACAGCGGCGCGCACGCCGTCGTCGAAGGGGTCGGCGATCATGGGTGCGAGTACATGACGGGCGGCGTCGTGGTCGTGCTGGGCGAGACCGGGCGGAATTTCGCCGCCGGGATGACGGGCGGCTGCGCATACGTCCTGGACGAGTCGGGGACGTTTCCGCTGCGCCACAACCCCGGGCTCGTCGATCTGATCAGGGTGGATGATCCCGAGGATGGACGTGCGCTGCGCGATCTGATCGACGCGCACCGGCGTGCCACCGGGAGCGAGCGGGCGCAGATGATCCTCTCGGCGTGGGAGCGGTTCGTGCCGCTGTTTTGGAAGGTCGCGCCGCGCGGCGTGCCCGCGGAGAAGGTGCCGGCGCCGGTCGCCGCGCCCCGCCGCGCCTAGGCGTAGTGCTTCGACACGTTCGCTCCACCTAACAGCCTCGAACCGGTGGGGCGCCGGTTCCAGGTGCGAGCCCCGGCGGGTTCGCACGGGTCATGCGCGCCCCGGCCGGCGCGGCTCGGCCCCGCCCACACGTCCCCGTCCCTGCCCGGCGCCGCCGCGGGCTGTGTTACAATGGGCGTGCTTTCGACCGCGAAGGCCGAGGGAGCCAGTCGCCGTGTCCGCGTTCGATCACCTAACCGAGTTTTTCCGGGGCGAAGAAGAGGTCTCTGCCGTCTACCTCTATGGACAGCCGGCGGTTGATCGGACGTGGCCCGATTCCGACATCGAGCTCGGCATTCTCTTCGGTGATGAGATCGGGGTGGACGCCATCGCCGAGTACCTCGAAGGGCTGGGCGCGAGCAATCCCCTCGGCGACGCCCCCGGGTTCCTGATGCCCTTTGCCCTCAACGCCCACCTGCTGACCGTCGTGCACGAAGTGGTGACCTGGGGGACGCTGCTCGTCGATAACAATCCTCCCGCGCGCGAGGCATTCGTGCGCGAAATCGCCGAGCGCCTCGGACAAGAGCGCCCGCGCCTTTTGGAGGAGGCCCAGGAGACGATCCTCAAGGCCAGGTCGTTCGGCCTCGCCTCGGCGGACGATTCGGTCCGCACCGCGTCGCAGATCGTCCGCATGGTCGATCCGATTCGGATCGGCTGGCGCTTGGCGCGCGTGCTGACGTCGGTGCCAATTTTGGAGATGTTTACGCGGGATGTCGAGTCCGTCGCCCAGGATGCCGAGCGCGTGAGCCAGATCGTGGGCGTGTTCAGCAACGCGAGCGGCGCGGCCACGGGGATCGCGAAAGCGATGCTGACCACGTTCGGGATCGCCCGGCTGCCGCGCCGGTGGGAGGTGTTCCTGCCCCTCGCGGACGCGGGCGTGATTCCGATGGAGCTCGCGCTGCACCTGGCGGCGATGGTCGAGACCCGCTGGACGCTGCTCACCGGGAGCGGCATCATGTCCCCCGAGCGCGTCATCGCGCTCATCCGGGGATACCTTCCGCCGATCATGACATTTGTGCGGCGGGCGTCGTGGGCCACGGACCTTCCGGGGCTGACGGCGCCCCAGAGGCTGCATTGACGCCGGGCGCGTGATCGACCCCGAGCAGCCTTCCTCACAGCCGACCGACCCGCCCGCGCCGCGGCCGTCGGGCGGACGCTTTGCGCTCGGCGATCTCCTGGGCAGCGGCGGCATGGCGACGGTGTACCGGGCATGGGACCGGGAGCGCCACTCCGTGTGCGCGGTGAAGTTGCTCGGAGCGCCCCTGTCGCACGACGAGGAGTTCCGGCGCCGGTTCCAGCGCGAGGCGTCGGCCGTGATGAGCCTGACGCATGAGCGGATCGTGACCGTCTACGACTGCGGCGACGACGGGGCATCACCATTTATCGCGATGGAGTATGTGCCCGGCGGGACCGTGCGTGATCTGCTCCGCCAGCACGGCCCGCTCGGCGAAGCGGAGGCGCTGCGGCTCGCCGCCGAAGTCGCCGAGGCGCTCGCGTATGCACACGGCCAGGGGATCGTGCACCGCGATATCAAACCCCACAACATCCTTCTGACCGAGGACCATCACGTCAAGGTCGCCGACTTCGGGATCGCCCGCGTCCTCGACGCGACGGGCCTGACCGCGACCGGGAGTGTGTTTGGATCCGCCCAGTACCTCGCGCCCGAGCAGGCCCGCGGAGAGGCGGCGGGTCCGGCCGCAGACCAGTACGGATTGGGTGTCGTCCTGTTCGAGCTGCTGACCGGCCGCGTGCCGTTTGATGGGGAGACCCCGGTCGCCGTCGCGCTGCGGCATGTGCGGGATCCGGTGCCGGACATTGCGACGCTCCGTGCCGATCTGTCCGCGCGGACGGTCGAGATCGTGAACCGCCTGCTGCAGAAGCGGCCCGAAGATCGTTTCCCCACGGCGGCGGCCGCCGCGGCCGCGCTGTGGGCGTCGGCCGAGCTGCTCGCGACCGCCCCCGGTCAGGACGGAGACACCGCGGTGCTCGGGGCGGCGGACGCCGCGGCCCCATCGGCCGGGGGAGATCGGCGCGACGGCTCCACCGTCAAGATGACGTCGCCCGCGCCCGGCGAGACAAGCAAGATGGCCGCGCGAGAGCCGGACGACCGCTCCCGTGGGACCGGCGGGCTCGCGGCCACCCAGCGCTGGGCGCGCGGCGGCCGGGAATGGGTGCGGGCTGGCGCGATCGCGGCGGCTGTGCTCGCCGTCGGGACGGTGCTGGGGTTTGCGTATCGACAGGCATGGTTCGGGGCGCATTCGGTGGTGCCGTCCTTGATCGGCAAGACCGTGCAGGATGCGGGGAGCGCGGTGCTGCCGCTGAATTTGGGCGTGAAGATCACGGCCCAACGCCAGGATCCCCGCGTGCCGTTCGGCGCGATCGTGAGCCAGAATCCCCCGCCCGGAGGCGAGGCGATCAAGGGGACGGTCATCGAGCTGACCGTCAGCGAAGGCTCGGGGACGGTGCCTGCCGTGGAAGGGAAGTCGGTGGCGGAGGCGGCGCAGATGCTTGAGGCCGCGGGATTGCGGCTCGGCGCCGTGAGTTACTCGCGCGACGACCAGGTCGCGGCCGGCAACGTCGTCTATCAATTCCAGCCGCCGGGCACGACGCTCGGCGCGAACGGCGCGGTGGACGTGTTGGTGAGCCAGGGGCCGCCGATCGGATCGCCGCCTGCCGCGTCGTCCGGGACGAGCCCGACCGGGGATTCGACCGCGCCCCGCCGACGAGCCCGCCACCCCCGCCGTCGCCTGACAACCCGGGCGGGTCCGCGCCGCCGTCCGCCAACACCGTATCCTCGTCGAACGCCCCCGTGCTCGAGCGCGAGGGTCCGCCTGGCAGCGGCGAGCATTAGACCAATTTTTCGGGAGGCAGATGTGGCCGCGACACTGACCGTGACCGTACAGCCAACGCCGAACGTCAACGCGCTGAAGTTCGTCGTCAATCGGCGAATGACCGAGGGCAAAAGTCAGACGTTTACCGACGCCGCCACGGCCGCGTCTCCACTCGCCAAGGACCTCCTCGGCATCACGGGTGTTCGCCAGGTCTTTCTATTGAACGACTTCATTACGGTCACGCGGACGGAAGACACCGACTGGAATGCCGTGGTGCCGCAGGCGGAAGCGCTGATTCGCCAGCATCTCGCGGAGTCCGCGTAAGGATGACACACGGAGCGACGGCGGGTGCGGCGCGCCGCATTTGAGCGCCTCGTCGCCGAAGCCCTCGAAGGGCTGCCCCAGGCGTTCGCGGGCCGGCTCCGGAACGTCGCCGTGCTGGTCGAGGCACGTCCGTCGCGCGACGTGGCGTCGGAATTGGGCGGCGATATCTTAGGACTCTACCACGGCGCGACCGAGTTCGAGCAGTCGTCGTTCAGCGCCTACGAGCTGCCGGAAGTCATCATCATCTACCAGGAGAACATCGAGGCGATCTCTCGGACGGACGCGGATGTGGTGCGCGAGGTGCGTCTCACGGTGGTCCATGAAGTCGGGCACCATTTCGGTCTGAGCGACGCCCAGATGGAATCGTTGGAGCGGGAGATCGGGTCGTAATCGATACCGTCGGCCAATTTCTCTCGGTCCGAGATGTTCCATTGATACTCGATCATATGTTCGCTGATTAGTTTGACATCGTCCTTCACATGATTCTATACTCAGGCGAGAGACTGACTGGTCAGTCTTAGATTGGGGGGACTGAGACTGATGGCAACGACGGTCGACCGCGCGAGCAGGGTCTCGCAGCGCGAAGATACACGTCGAAGAATCCTTGCTTCTGCCGAGCAGGTTTTCTCGGAGAAGGGGTTCTTTCGATCGGTCGTCGATGATATCGTCAAGGCCTCCGGCACCTCTAAGGGTGCCGTCTACTTTTACTTCGATACAAAGGAAGAGATCTTTCTCTCCCTCGTCGATGAGTACGCGGCCTCGGTGGCGCAGGAACTCCAGTTGGGGATGGGACGCGGTCGGGGATTGGTCGCACAGGTCGAGGCGGCGGTGGCTGCGCTGGTCCGCCACTTCCAGGAGCACCGGGCGCTCGCGACCATCGTCTTGATCGACTGGCCCGCGGCCGGGACGGAGTTTCAGGGCAAACGGATCGCGCTCAAGACGATGCTGGTCGAGGTGCTGCGCGGCTATCTCGACCGGGCCGTCCAGGACGGGAAGATCGCGGAGCAGGACACCGAGATGGCGGCGTACGTGTGGATCGGCGCGATCGGAGAAGTTGTGGTGCGCTGGCTGAACACCGGCAAGCCTAACCCGCTCGAAGAGGTCATCGCCCCGCTCACGAAGCTGCTCCTCGCAAGCGTCGGTCTCGTTGGTTCACCGGCCGCCCCGAGGTAGGGCCGATGGACCGCATTCCGGACGACCTGTTTCAGCGGCTGCGCGCCAGGACCTGGACACGCCTCGTGCAGGCCGCGTTTCTGAGGGGCGAATTCACCCTCAGTTCAGGACGCCAGAGCACGTACTACATCGACAAGTACAGATTTGAGACCGACCCGCACCTGCTGCGTGACATCGCGCGGCTGTTGGCGCGCGCGCTCCCGACCGATGTGACCCGCCTGGTCGGGCCAGCGCTCGGCGGGGTGCCGCTCGCGACCGCGCTCTCGTTGGAAACCGGCATTCCGTTTGCAATCGTACGGCCCGAAGCCAAGGATCACGGGACGGCTCGGACGGTTGAAGGGCGGCTCGATGCCGGCGACCGTGCGGTGGTGCTCGAAGACGTCGTGACGACGGGCGGCCAGGCGCTGCGGGCGGCCCGGGTCTCGGAGGCCGCGGGGGCGCGCGTGTCTCTCATCCTCGCCGTGGTCGACCGGCACGAAGGCGGCCGCGAAGGGATCGTCAGCGCGGGCTACGGCTTCGACGCGCTGTTCGATATTACCGAATGGCCGATTGACGGTGCGCCGACCACCGGGTCCTCGGCGTCTCGCCCGTCCTAGACGATCGCGATCGGCCGCACCGGCGAGCCGGTGGCGCCGACACACTTCAAGGGCAGGCACACAAAGAGAAACTCCCCCTGGCGATCCCGGCTCAACTCCTCGAGGGTCAAGTTTTCGACGATCGGGATTCCGCAGCGCGCCAGGAGGTGAAGGTGGGCGAACAGCGTGGCGCCGGTCTCGGGATCGCGCTCGTCGGGCTCATCCCAGGCCATGTTGTCGCATCCCACGTAGGCGACCTGATGATGCGCGGCCCAGAGGGACCCTTCGCGGCTGACGCCCGCGGCCGCGAGATACCGCGCCTCGTCGCCCCAGAGTTTGGCATACCCCGTGCGGACGAGGAGCGCGTCGCCCGGCCGCACGGTGACGCCCCCACGGGTCGCGGCGGCCTCAAGATCATCGGCAGTGATCCGGTAGTGGGGCGGGAGCGGATCGGCTCCGCGCGCGGCGGCGACGTCAAGCAGCACCCCGCGTGCAACGATCGGCTCCATCGTCTCGATGCCGTGCGCGGTGAATCCGGCATGGGTCTCGACCTGGGGCGTGACCTCGATCCCGCCGTAGAGCGTGAGATCGGCCGCCTGGTGCGAAAGCGCGTCGATATGCGTGCCGGTGTGCTCCATCATGAGGAGCGTCCCGGAGGCGCCGCTCCGAGGGCCCTGGCGTTCCGGGGCGTAGTTGTCGCGGTGGCGCTTGTGGAGATGGTAGAGGTACCCAGGCCGGTGGCCCGGGTGGATCGGCATGCTGCTCGTGCGCGGCTGCTCGAGGTCGTACACGCGCCGCCCGACCACGGTGCCGAGAAGTGTGCTCGCATCGGTGGCCATCTATCCCTCCCGCAGGCTGGTGGTATCGTAGACCGGCGGTGTCCGGTTCGCCGCACACGCGGGGCGCGCCTGTCGCCCGCCGCGGAGAAAAAGTTAGGCAACCCTTCAATTGACAATCAAGCGGGCCGATCGCTATACTCATTTTAGGAAACATGACTAGGTTACTCCACAATTCGGTATCGGGAAATTCGGGAGTCGGATCCGGGCAGCCTCGCACTTGGTTACCCGCGCGGCTCACGCGGAGGGTCGGATGAGCGCCGAACTCGTGATCAAAGATCTCTGGGCACAGGTGGAAGACAAGGTCATCCTCAAGGGCTGTAATCTCGAGGTCAGGACCGGTGAGATCCACGCGCTGATGGGGCCGAACGGCTCCGGCAAGAGCACCCTCGCCAACGTCCTGATGGGCAACCCGTTCTATCAAGTGATCAAGGGCGAGGTGCTCTACAAGGGCGAGGATCTCGTCGCCATGGCGCCCGACGAGCGGGCCCGGAAGGGCTTGTTTATCGCGTTTCAGTACCCGGTGACGATCCCCGGCGTGACGATGGCCAGCTTCCTGCGGACGGCCGTCAGCGCGCGCCGCGGATTCGACAAGGATCAACTGATGAGTCTCTCGGAGTTTCAGAAGCTGATCCGCGCCAAGGTCGCGGAGCTGCAGGTGGATCCGTCGGTGCTCGGCCGCTACGTGAACGAGGGGTTCAGCGGCGGCGAGAAGAAGCGGGCCGAGATTTTGCAGATGGCGGTGCTCGAGCCTGAGATTGCGATCATGGATGAGACCGACTCGGGGCTGGACGTCGACGCCGTCAAGATCGTCGCGGCCGGCGTGAACCAGATGTACGAGGCCTCCAACAGGAAGATGGGGGCGCTGGTCATCACCCACTATCCGCGTATTCTCAAGTACATCCATCCGACCCGGGTGCACGTGATGTTCGACGGACGCATCGTGACCTCCGGGGAAAAAGACCTCGCAGACGAACTCGATCAGATCGGGTACGATGGCATCCGGGCGCAGTATGAGCGCGTGGCTGCGGAGGTCGTCGGCGAGGGC
>CAWBBU010000015.1:0-17665 GCA_963787105.1 uncultured Bacillota bacterium | reverse complement strand
CATGCCGTCGTGCGCGTAATCAGCCATCACGTAATCAGCAACCAAATTTGAAAGGGGAATCGAGTCATGTTCGGGAGTTCTGATCCATTTCTCATGTTGGCGGAAGAGCGTCTTCGGGATCTGCACGAGGATGCGCGCCGTGCCGCGCGCGTCCAGGAAGCCACGGCCCAGCGGCGGGCGCCGCGCGGCCGCCGGCGGTTCGGGATCGCCGGCTGGATCGGCCGCGCGCTCGCGTCCCGGTCCGCGTCGATCAGGCTGCGCGCGGCGGCCTCCGGGCGGGGTGCCGCCGCCGATTCCGATCGGCACGAGCGGGAGCGCCGCGGGCGCAGACCGGCTGCCTGAAGGCCGCGCCCGATCGCCGTCGCAGTCGGACTCGCGCGGGTGTTAGACTAGCACGTAGCGAGATGACGACGATCCGGCTTTCGCTCCACGGCCCGAGCGGCGAGCCCGCGAACCTGCGCCGCACGCTGTTCTCGAACGGCTTCGCCGATCTGCCGCCGCTGGCGCTCGAGCGAGACGCCGGCGCGCTGGAGGTCACGGTGCCCGTCGCCGGCGCGCGTCCGCGGACGGTGCGCATCAGTCCCGGTGAGCCCGGTTGCGCGCTCGTGCATCTCGACGGTCCGCCGCCGGGCCCGCGCGTGCGCGCGGGCGTGGCCGCCGTGGTGCGCCACATCCTGCGTCTCGATGAGGACCTGCTGCCGTTTTACGCGATCGCCCGCGGCGACCCCGAACTGGCCTGGACCTGCGACGGCGCGGGCCGCATGATTCGCAGCCCCACCGTGTTCGAGGACGTGATCAAGACGCTCTGCACGACGAACTGCTCGTGGGCGCTGACGCGGCATATGGTGGGAGCGCTCGTGGCGCGTCTCGGCACGCCCGCGCCCGGCGCGCCCAGGGCGGGCTGGCGCGGACGTACGTTTCCGGGTCCCGAGATGATGGCGGACGCGAGCGCGCGATTCTACCGGGACGTCGTCCATGCGGGCTACCGCGTGCCCTACCTGCGTGCCGTGGCGCGCGCGGCCGCGGATGGGACCGTCGACCTCGAAGCCCTGGGATGCGCGGGGCCGGCCGGCGCTGTCGGACGACGACGTCGCGGAGCGCCTCGGCGCGCTACCCGGAATCGGGCCCTACGCGGTCGCTCATATCATGATGCTGATCGGGCGCTATTCCCGTCCCACGCTTGATTCGTGGACGCGGCCCACCTACGCCCGGCTGCGCGGCCGACGCCGGGTCGCGGACCGCACGATCCACCGGCAGTTTCGCCGGTACGGACGCTATGCGGGGCTCGCGTTTTGGCTTTACGTCACGCGCTCCTGGGTGGATGAGGCCGCAGCGCCGCCGCCCGCGTAGCGCGTGACTCAGCGATGCGCGACGCGGGTAAACTAGCAGGGTGAACGTCCGCCCGGCGCCGCGGACGCGTGCGCGTGTCTGGGCGCCCGGCGATTTCCGCTTCCGACCGGCCGCCGCACGACACGCGGCTGGCACGCGCGCCGCCGCAGCGTGAGCAGGTCATGGCTCGGCATCCGGCGTACCCACTGACGGCGCCGGGCCGGCTGCGGCGGCCGGTCCGGTCGTTCCCCAGGGACGTGACCACGGGGCCTCGATGGTCGGGGCCGGTGAGGGTAGGGTGACTGCATTGGACAACGCATCCCGCGTCGTCATCGAGCGCGTGCGGCCCGAGATAGACTGCGGGCGGTTCCCGATCAAGCGCACGGTGGGCGACCGGGTGATCGTCGAGGCGGACATCTTCGCCGACGGCACCGAGCTGCTGGGCGCGGTCCTTCAGTACCGCCGCGAGGAGACGTCGCGGTGGACCGAGGCGCCGATGACGCTCGTGGACAACGACCGCTGGCGCGGCGAGTTCACGGCGGCGGACCTCGGCCGCTATCGCTACACGCTGCAGGCGTGGGTGGACCGCTTCGCGTCCTGGGCGCGAGACTTGCGCCGCATCGTCGCGGCACGGCAGGACACGGCCGTCGAGCTCGAGATCGGTTCGGCGCTGGTCCGCGCCGCGGGCCGGCGCGGCAACAACGCGGACGCCTCCAAGCTCGCCACGTACGCGGACATCCTGCGCCGGGGCGGCGATGAGGGCGTCCGGCTGGCGCTGTCGGATGAGCTCGCCGCGCTCATGGCGAGCCATCCGGATCGCGAGCGCGCGGCGACGTACGAGCGGCAGCTCGGGGTGCAGGTCGACCGGCTCCGCGCCCGCGTCGGCGCGTGGTACGAGATGTTTCCGCGGTCGTGCGCCCCCGAGGCGGGGCATCACGGGACCTTCGCCGACGCCGAGGCGCGGCTGCCCTACGTGGCCGCGATGGGCTTCGACGTGCTGTACCTCCCGCCGATCCACCCGATCGGACGCAGCCCACCGCAAGGGACGCAACAACGCCGAGACCGCCGGTCCGGGGGATCCCGGCAGCCCGTGGGCGATCGGCGCGTCCGAGGGGGGCCACAAGAGCGTCCACGCCGAGCTCGGGACGCTCGATGATTTCGCGCGGTTCGTCGAGAGCGCCCGGCGGCACGGGCTCGAGATCGCGCTCGACCTGGCGTACCAGTGTTCCGCCGACCATCCGTACGTGCGCGAGCACCCGGAGTGGTTTCGACGCCGCCCCGACGGGACGGTGCAGTACGCGACGAATCCGCCGAAGAAATATCAGGACATCTACCCCTTCGACTTCGACACCGCCGGATGGCGCCCGCTGTGGGAGGAGCTGCGGAGCATCGTCCGGTTCTGGGTCGAGCGCGACGTCCGCATCTTCCGCGTGGATAATCCGCACACGAAGCCGTTCGCGTTCTGGGAATGGCTGATCGGCGAGACGACGCGCGACTTTCCCGATGTGATCTTTCTCGCGGAGGCGTTTACGCGCCCCAAGGTGATGTACCGGCTGGCGAAGCTCGGCTTCACGCAGTCGTACACGTACTTCACGTGGCGCACCACCAAGCCGGAGCTCGAGGCGTACTTCACCGAACTCACGGCGACGCCGGTCCGGGAGTACTTCCGGCCGAACCTGTGGCCGAACACGCCCGACATTCTGCACGAGGTCCTGCAGGAGGGCGGGCGGCCGGCGTTCATCTCGCGCCTCGTGCTCGCCGCGACGCTCGGCGCGAACTACGGCATCTACGGGCCGGCGTTCGAGCTGTGCGCGGGCCGCCCGGCCGCCCCCGGCAGCGAGGAGTATCTCGACTCTGAGAAGTACCAGCTCGTGCACTGGGAGATCGGGCGGTCCGACAGCCTGATGGACGTGATCGCCCGGGTGAACCGCGCGCGCCGCGACCACCCCGCGCTCTGGAGCGATGGGAGCCTGCGCTTCCATCCCGTGGACAACGAGCAGCTCATCTGCTACAGCAAATCGGCGCGTGACGACGGCGACCTTGTGCTCGTCATCGTGAACCTCGATCCCGGGCGCGTCCAGCGCGGGTGGACGGCGCTCGACCTCGAGGCGCTCGGAGTGGCGCCGGACGCCCCGTTCGCGGTGCACGACCTGCTGAGCGGGGCCCGGTACGCGTGGCGCGGCGCGCGCAATTACGTCGAGTTGGGTCCCGACGCGCTGCCCGCGCACGTCTTTCACGTCGAGCCGGGAGGGCTCGCGTGACGGCCCCGTCCCGCGCACGGCGCGGCGCGGCGCCGGCGCGGCCCGGCGTCCGAACCGCTGTGGTATCGGGACGCGGTCATCTACGAGGCGCACGTGCGGGCGTTTTACGACAGCGACAGCGACGGCATCGGCGACTTCGCGGGATTGACGGAGAAGCTGGACTACATCCAGGACCTCGGCGTCACGGCGCTGTGGCTGCTGCCGTTTTATCCGTCGCCGCTGCGGGACGACGGCTACGACATCGCGGACCAGACCGCGATCCATCCCGACTACGGCACGCTCGCCGCGTTCCGCGTGTTTCTCCGCGAGGCGCACCGGCGGGGGCTGCGCGTGATCACCGAGCTCGTGCTCAACCATACCTCCGACCGGCATCCGTGGTTTCAGCGCGCGCGCACGGCCCCGGCGGGCAGCCGCTGGCGGAACTTCTACGTGTGGAGCGACACGCCCGACCGCTACCGGGACGCGCGCGTGATCTTCAAGGATTTCGAGACCTCCAACTGGACGCTGGACCCGGTCGCGGGCGCGTACTACTGGCACCGGTTCTACGCGCATCAGCCGGACCTGAATTTCGAGTCGCCGGACGTCCGCCGCGCGATGCTGCGGGTGGTCTCGTTCTGGCTGGACCAGGGCGTGGACGGGCTGCGCCTGGACGCGGTGCCGTACCTGTACGAGCGGGACGGCACGACGAGCGAGAACCTCCCCGAGACGCACGCATTCTTGAAGGAGCTCCGGCACTACATCGACGAGCGGTACACGGACCGCATGCTGCTCGCGGAGGCCAACCAGTGGCCCGAGGACGCGATCGCGTACTTCGGCGCCGGCGACGAGTGCCACATGGCCTACCACTTTCCGCTGATGCCGCGCCTCTTTATGGCGATCCGCATGGAGGACCGCTTCCCCGTCATCGACATCGTCGCGCAGACGCCGCCGATTCCCGAGACGTGCCAGTGGGCGCTCTTTCTCCGGAACCACGACGAGCTGACGCTCGAGATGGTCACCGACGAGGACCGCGACTACATGTACCGCGTGTACGCGCAGGACCCGCACGCGCGCATCAACCTCGGGATCCGCCGGCGGCTGGCGCCGCTGCTCGGCAACCACCGGCGGCGGATCGAGCTGATGAACGGGCTGCTGTTCTCGATTCCGGGCACGCCGGTGGTGTACTACGGGGACGAGATCGGCATGGGCGACAACATCTACCTCGGCGACCGCAACGGGGTGCGGACGCCGATGCAGTGGAGCGCCGACCGGAACGCGGGCTTCTCGCGGGCAAATCCCCAGCGCCTCTATCTGCCGGTCGTGATCGACCCCGAGTACCACTACGAGACCGTGAACGTGGAGTCCCAGCAGGGCAACCCGCACTCGCTCCTGTGGTGGATGCGGCGCGTGATCGCGCTGCGCAAGCGCTATCGGTGCTTCGGGCGCGGCACGCTCGAGATGCTGGCCCCGGACAACCGCAAGATTCTCGCGTTCCTGCGGCGCTACGAAGACGAGCTCATCCTCGTCGTCGCGAACCTCTCGCGGTTCGTCCAGTACGCCGAGCTGCCGCTTGCGGAGTGCCGCGGCCTGGTGCCCGTGGAGATGTTCGGCCAGACGGAGTTCCCGGCGATCGGGGATCTGCCGTATCTGCTCACGCTCGGGCCGCACGAGTTCTACTGGTTCGCGCTGCGGCCCGCGGCCGCCCCGTTCGGCGGGAGCGAGCCCCGGCTCCCCGAGCTGGTCGTGACGGGCACGGCGGGATGGCCGGGCGTGTTCGAGCCGCCGCTCCGCGCGGTGCTCGAGGAGCTCGTAGGCGGCTATCTCCGCGGACGCCGGTGGTTCGGCGGCAAGGCGCGCGTGATGCGGATGGTCCAGCTCGGGGAGACGATCCGGGTCCCGTACGGGTCCGACGCCGCCTACGTCGCCCTGCTCCAGGTCAGGTACGCCGACGGCGACCCGGAGACGTACGCGCTGCCGCTCACCTTCGCGGCGGGCGACCGCGCGGCGCAGGTCGTGAAGGACACGCCGGGCGCGGTCGTCGCCTCGGTGCGGCCCGGTGGGGACGCCGAGGCCGGGGTGCTGTACGACGCGCTCGTCGACCCCGCGTTCTCGTCGGCGCTGCTCGAGGCGATTGCCCGGCGGGCCCGGTTCCGGGGGCGCGCGGGCGAGATCGTCTGCGCGGCCACGCCCGCGTTCCGGCGCGTGCTCGGCGAGCCGCCGCTGCCGCCGCCGGTCGTCGGCAAAGCCGAGCAGAGCAACACCTCGGTGCTGTACGGGGACCGCGCGATCTTGAAGTGGTACCGCCGCGTCGAAGCCGGCCAGCATCCCGACGTCGAGATCGGCCGCTTTCTGACGGAGCGGGCGGCGTTTCCCCACACGCCGGCGGTCGCCGCGGCGCTCGAGTACCGGCCGCCGCACGGGGAGCCGACGACGCTCGGCATGCTGCAGCAGTTCGTCCCGAACGAGGGCGACGCGTGGACGTACACGCTCGACGTGCTCGGCCATTACTGCGAGCGGGCGCTCGCCGCGGGACCGCCCGACGCCGCGCTCGAGCGCGAGGCTCCGATGCTGGCGCTCGCCGGGGAGCCGCTGCCCGACGCCGTGTACGCGGAGATCGGCGAGTACGCGCAGCGCGCGGAGCTGCTCGGGCGGCGCACGGCCGAGCTGCACCGCGCGCTCGCCTCCGACGCGCGCGATCCGGCGTTCGCGCCGGAGCCGATGACGCCGCACGATCAGCGGTCCTTGTATCAATCCGGGCGCACGCTCGTGCGGCAGGCGCTCCTCTCGCTGCGCACGCGGCTGCGCACGCTGCCCGACGACGCGCAGGCTTCGGCCGCGCAGGTGCTCGGCGCCGAGGACGACCTCCTCGGCCGCTTTCGCGTGGTGCTGGCGGGCAAACTCTCGGGCATGCGGATCCGCACCCACGGGGACTATCACCTCGGGCAGGTGCTGTATACCGGCAAGGACTTCGTCATCATCGACTTCGAGGGCGAGCCGGCGCGCACGCTGTCGGAGCGCCGCCTGAAGCGGTCGGCGCTGCGCGACGTCGCGGGGATGCTGCGCTCGTTTCACTACGCCGCCCACACGGCCGTCCGCGACCAGGTCGCGCGCGGCGTCGTCTCGGAGCATCCGGACGCGCGGGCGGCGCTGGAGGCGCGCCTCGAGATCTGGCGGCGCTGGGTGTGCGCCGCGTTCCTGCGCGGCTACCTCGTCGAGGCGAACGGCGCCGCGTTCCTGCCGCAGACCCGCGAGGACATGCAGGTGCTGCTCGACGTGTTCCTGTTGGAGAAGGCGGTGTACGAGCTGCGCTACGAGCTGAACAACCGGCCCGATTGGGTCCGGATCCCGCTCCTCGGCATTCTCGAGCTCCTCGCCCGCGCGCCGACGGGATGAACGGCCCCGGCCGCCCTCCCACCGCTCCGCTCGGTGCCGCTCCGACCGGAGACGGCCGGACGCGCTTCCTGGTGTGGGCACCCCGGGCGAGCACGGTGGACGTGCATCTCGTCGCGCCGCGCGACCGCGTCGTCGCGATGACGGCGGCCGCGCGCGGCTATTACGAGGCGGTCGTCGACGGCGCGGCCCCGGGCGCGCGCTACTTCTACCGGCTCGACGGCGGCCGGGAGCGGCCCGATCCCGCCTCGCGCCTCCAGCCGGACGGCGTGCACGGGCCGTCGGAGGTGGCGGAGCGCGAGTTTCCCTGGACCGACCGCGGGTGGCGGGGGCTTCCGCTCGCCGAGTACATCCTGTACGAGCTCCATCTCGGCACGTTCACCGCGGCGGGCACCTGCGAGGCCGCGATCGGGCGCCTCGATGACCTTCGGGCGCTGGGCGTCACCGCGGTCGAGCTGATGCCGGTCGCCCAGTTCCCGGGCGGGCGCAACTGGGGCTACGACGGCGTGGATCTGTTCGCCGCGCACGCCGCGTACGGCGGCCCGGACGGCCTCAAGCGATTCGTGGACGCCTGCCACGCCCGCGGGATGGCCGCGGTGCTCGACGTCGTCTACAACCATCTCGGCCCCGAGGGCAACTATCTCGCCGAGTTCGGACCGTACTTCACCGACCGCCACACGACGCCCGTGGGGCGCGGCCGTCAACATCGACGGGCCGGACAGCGATGAGGTCCGCCGCTTCTTCATCGAGAACGCGCTCCAGTGGGTCGAGGAGTTTCACTTCGACGCGCTGCGGCTCGACGCGGTGCACGCGATCGTGGACCAGTCGGCCCGGCCGTTTCTCGAGGAGCTCGGCGAGGCCGTGCACGCGGCGGCGGCGCGGAGCGGCCGTGAGATCCATGTGATCGCGGAGAGCAATCTCAACGACCCGCGCTTCGCGCGGCCCGCCCGCGCCGGGGGCTATGGGCTGGACGCCCAATGGAGCGACGATCTGCACCACGCCCTCCACGTCCTGCTGACCGGCGACCGCGCAGGCTACTACGCGGACTACGACGGCCTGGGCGACGTGGCCCGGGCGCTCCGGGACGGGTTCGTGTTCACGGGGCAGTACTCGACCTACCGGCGCCGCCGGTACGGCGCGCCGGCGGACGACCTCGCCGGCGAGCGGTTCATCGTCGCGGCGCAGAATCACGACCAGGTCGGGAACCGGGCGGCGGGCGACCGGCTGGCGGCGCTCGTGCCGTTCGAGGCGCTGAAGGTCGCCGCGGGCATTGTGCTCGCGGCGCCGTTCGTGCCGCTCCTGTTCATGGGGGAGGAGTACGGCGAGCCGGCGCCGTTTTTGTATTTCACGAGCCACGGCGATCCGGCCCTGGCCGAGGCCGTGCGCCGGGGCCGCCGGCGAGAGTTCGCGGGATGGGACGCGGCGGCGGACGTCCCGGACCCGCAAGACCCGGCGACGTTCGAGCGCAGCAAGCTGCACCACGAGCTGCGGCACGAGCCGCCGCACCGCGCGCTCCTCGCGTTCTACACCGAGTTGATCCGGCTGCGGCGCACGGTGCCCGCGCTCGCGTCGCTCGCGCGGGAGGCGACGCGCGTCGAGGTCCTCGAGGACGCGCGCGTGCTCGTCGTGCACCGGGACGCTCCGGCGGCGTCCGCCGCGGCCGTCTTCAACGTCGGCCGCGCCGCCGCCGAGGTGCGCGTGCCGCTCGGGGCGGGACGGTGGATCGTCGCCCTCGATTCGGCCGACGGCGCGTGGGGCGGCCCCGGCGGCACGGCCGCGTCTCCGGTCGAGTCCGACGGCACCGCCGTCCTGGTACTTCCCGCCATGACGTGGCGGCTGCTGGTCCAGGCACCGGCGCCGTGACATACAATCGTGGGGAGACGCGCGTCCCGGCGCGTCCCGGGGAGGGCTCCTGACATGAGCGCGCAGTCGACCGACCGCACCAAGGTGCGGCGCCATCCCGAACGCGGTGCGTACGACCGCGCCGCCATTGACGCGATCCTCGACGAGGGTCTCTACTGCCACGTCGGGTTCGTCGATCGGGGTCAGCCGTTCGTGATCCCGACGATCCACGCGCGCGTCGGCGACCGCGTCTACCTGCACGGATCCGCGGCGTCGCGCATGATCGGCACGCTCGGCGGCGGCATTCCCGCGTGCCTCACGGTGACGCTGCTCGACGGCTTGGTGCTGGCGCGGGCCGTCTTCAGCCACTCGATGAACTACCGCTCCGTGGTCGTCCTGGGGACCGCGACCGAGGTCGTGGAGCCGGCGGAGAAGCTCGCCGCGCTCGAAGCGATCGTCGAGCACGTCGTGCCGGGGCGGTGGGCCGACGCCCGCTGGCCGAGCGACAAGGACATGCTGGCGACGCGGGTGCTGCGGATGCCGCTCGATGAGGCGTCCGCGAAGGTGCGCAGCGGGCCGCCCAAGGACGCGACCGACGATCTCGGGCTCGGCATCTGGGCCGGGGTCATCCCGCTCACGCTTGTCCCCGGCGCGCCCGTGCCGGATCCCGCCCTGCCCGCGGACGTGCCGGTGCCGGGCTACGCCGAGCGGTATCGCGTGGAGGGCCGGCGCTGATGGGAATCCTGACCGCGGACATGCAGCGGGTCGTCGCCGAGCAGCGGCTGGGATTCGCCGCCACGGTCTGCCCGGACGGCACTCCGAATCTCTCGCCGAAGGGCACCACGCGCGTGTGGGATGACGATCACCTGGTGTTCGCCAACCTCTGCTCGCCCGACACCGTGGCGAACCTGCAGCGTAACCCGGCGATTGAGATCAACGTCGTCGACGCCGCGGTGCGCAAGGGGTACCGCTTCAAGGGGACGGCGGCGGTGCTGACCGCGGGGCCGCTCTACGAGCGGATCATGGAGACGTACCGGAAGGACGACGCGCTCGAACCGGAGCTCTACCGCCGCATCGACGGCGTGGTGCTGATCAAGGTCGAGCGTGCCGAGCCGCTCATCTCTCCCGCGTACGACGCCGGCGCGAGCGAGGCCGAGGTCGGCGGGCACTGGCGCGGCTACTGGGACGCGCTCTGGGCCGGTCGTGCCCGCCGCGGCGCGGCCGGCTGACGAGGCCGCGGACGCCGCTCAGAACGGGCCGTCCTCGACCTCGGGCACCTCAGCGCCGGTCACCTCGGCCCGCGTCGTCTGTTCCCACGGCTCGTCCGGCCGGACGGCCAGCGGCCACCGCAGGTGGAGCATCGTCCCTTGGAAGTTTTTCTCGATGCCGCCTTCCGAGTTGCTGATCGTAAACAGGGGCAGCGCCCAGACCTCCGCGGCCTCAGACGGCGCCAACTCGATCTTCAGGCCGGAATAGCGCTCCAGGACTTCGATCCGCTCGCACCCTTCGCGCGCCGTGACCTCGTGCAGCGACTGGGGCCCGCCGCCGGCGTCGATGGTGACGTCGTCCGGCGTGCCGAAGACGCCGAGGTTCCATTCCTCGTCGAGCACGGCCACGAGCGGCGCCTTCCCGCTCCAGCGCACGCGCGTCGTGTGCGTGAGTCCGCGGTGGCCGGCGGCGGCTTCGAGCGTGCGCTCGACCACGCACTCCCCGTCGCCCACGAGCACGCGCCGGGTGAGCAGCGCGCGGATGGCGGTCGGCGTGCGCTCCACGCGCGCCGCGTAATCGCCCCACGCGAACTCGCCGAGTTCGTCCTGCTCGTCGCGCGCGAGCTGCTCGGACGTGACGTCGGGCGAGAGGAGATGCACGCGCAGCGCCGGCCGCCGGACGCGGTCGTAGGCGAACCACCGCATCAGCTCCGCCTGCGCGAGCGGCGGGACGCCGGTGTCTCCCGGCTCCGGGGCGCCGCCCTCGGTCCGATCGTGTTCGGCGGCGTCGTCGCGCAGCGCCGCGTGATAGACTTCCGGACGCCGCGTCAGCACATTCCCGAGATGCCGGCGGGACGGCCGGTCGTGCCACTCGACGACGCTGCCGCCGCGCGCGGGGCTCACGGTGCAGACCGCGGCGTCGGTCGCGAGCCGGATGTCGGGGCGGCCGTCGCCGTCCAGATCCTCCGTCTCGCTGTCGGCGTAGGGGGCCGGGTGCGCGGTGCCGTCGGCGATCGCCTCGGCGGTGATGAGATGGCTGAAGGCGGCGCCGCGGATGTGCGGAAGGTACACGCCGCCGAACACGCCGTGCCAGTACGGGCAGTTGCACTGCCCCGCCCACAGCGCCTCGCGCGCCCGCGCGCGGGGGGCGCCGGGCGACATCGCGTGGACCTTGCGGCTCGCGCGGAGCCCGAGATGGTGCATCGTGTTGACCTCGGCGTACTTCACCAGGAAGTGCCGCCAAAATCCGCCGCGCAGGAGCGGCATCGAGCTCCGCCCGCCCGCTCGCCTCGAGCTCGCGCCGGAACTCCTCGAGGCGCCCGGCCTGGGCGGGCGGCAGCGCCCACTGCGCCATTTCGTCGTACGTCCCGGTCGGCAGGTAGATCCGCCCGGCCGCGGTATTGGCGCGCCGGTATTCACCGGGCTGCACCAAATCGAGCCACGGCTCCGCGGCCAGCGCGTCGAAGAAGCGCTCCACCCAGCCGCGCTCCCAGCACAGGGCGTACGTCGTCGGCCACAGCCCGAACTTCTCGCCGTCGTCGCCCATCAGCGCGAGGTCCAGCGGCGCGATGCGGCCCTCCGCCCGGACGTCCTCGTCCGCGAGCGAGCGCAGGTACGCGATGACCTCTTCGGGGGCGGCCCAGGGAATCAGGTAGCGGAGTTTCCGCAGGCTCGGGAACACGGCCAGCGGCACGCCCTGCTCCTCGGTGAGGTAGTAGCCGAACAGCTGACGGTCCTCGAGCCCGACGGCCCGGAAGTGGGTGTCGTCGACGATCACGTAGCGCACGCCGGTTTCGCCGATCGACTTCGCCAGCTGCGGCTCCCACACGCGCTCCGCGAGCCAGAGACCCTCGGCCGCCGCGCCGAACTCGTCGCTGACGGCGTGCGTGAGCTTCTCGATCTGACCGCGCTTGTCGGCGTCGGGGATGATCGGGAGCACCGGCTCGTAGTATCCCCCCGTCAGGATCTCCACCTGGCCGCGGCTTGACGAGCGAGCGCACGCGCCGCAGCAGCGCGGGCCGGTTCTCGCGGAGCCAGTCGAGGAGCGGTCCGGTGTAGTGCAGCGCCAGACGGATCTTGGGATGCCGCTCGAGCGCGGCGATCATCGGTTCGTACGCGGTGTCCGTCGCCTTGGAGAAGACCTCGTCGAAGTTGCCGACGGGCTGGTGGTTGTGGATGACGAGCGAGAGAGAGACGCGATGCATCGGTCCGTCGGGCGTCACTCGACGCGCCGCAGCACGACGAGGGAGCGGCCCTCGCACGCGACCTGCTGGCCCGCCTCAAGGGTGTCCTGGGATTCCGCGGGGACGGCGGCGGTCGTGTCCACCATCGCGGTCCACCGCCGGCCCCAGGCCCGGCCCGGCAGCGTAAACTGCAGGGGCTCGTGATACGCGTTGAACACGAGGTAGTAGCTCGCGTCCGTCAGGCGTTCGCCCCGCGGGCCCCGGCCGGCGATGGCGTCGCCGTTCAGGAACACCCCGAGCGACTTCGCGAACCCGCTGTTCCAATCGTCGTCCGACATCGCGTCTCCGTCCGGCGTGAACCAGCCGATATCCTCTACCTTCGTGCCCCGCAGCGGGCGTCCCTGGAACCAGCCCCGCCGCCGGAACGTGGGGTGCGCCCGGCGCAGCCCGATCACGAGGCGGGTGAACGCCAAGAGCGTCTCATCGGCGCGCTCCCAGTCGAACCACGAGAGCTCGTTGTCCTGGCAGTACGCGTTGTTGTTGCCCTGCTGCGTGCGCCCGATCTCGTCGCCGCCGAGCAGCATCGGCACGCCCTGCGAGAGGAAGAGGGTGGTGAGGAAGTTGCGCTGCTGCCGGGCGCGCAGCGCGTTGACCGCCGGGTCGTCCGTCGGTCCTTCCACCCCGCAGTTCCACGACCGGTTGTTGGTCTCGCCGTCGCGGTTTTCCTCTCCGTTCGCCTCGTTGTGCTTCTCGTTGTACGAGACGAGGTCGCGCAGCGTGAACCCGTCGTGCGCGGTCACGAAGTTGATGCTGGCGTACGGCCGGCGGCCGGTCGAGACGTACAGGTCCGAGCTGCCGGTCAGGCGCGAGGCGAACTCCGGCAGCGTCTGATCGGTCCCGCGCCAATAGTCGCGGATCGTGTCCCGGTACTTGCCGTTCCACTCCGACCACAGGGGCGGGAAGTTGCCGACCTGATACCCGCCCTCGCCCACGTCCCATGGTTCGGCGATCAGCTTGACCTCGCGCAGCGTCGGGTCCTGCTGGATGACGTCGAAAAACGCCGAGAGGCGGTCGACCTCGTGGAGCTCGCGGGCGAGCGTCGCGGCGAGGTCGAACCGGAACCCGTCCACGTGCATCTCGACCACCCAGTAGCGCAGGCTGTCCATGATCAGCTGCAGCACGTGGGCGTTGCGCATGTTGAGGCTGTTGCCGGTGCCGGTGTAGTCCATGTAGTACCGCGGCTGATCGGCGAGCAGGCGGTAGTACGACGCGTTGTCGATGCCTTTGAACGCCAGCATCGGCCCGAGCTGGTTGCCCTCCGCGGTGTGGTTGTAGACGACGTCGAGGATCACTTCCAACCCCGCCGCGTGCAGGGCCTTGACCATCTGCTTGAACTCGCCGACCTGCTCGCCGCGCTGGCCCCCGGCGGCGTACTCGTTGTGCGGCGCGAGATACCCGATGGAGTTGTAGCCCCAGTAGTTGCGCAGCCCGCGCTCCACGAGGTGCGCGTCGTGCACGAACTGGTGGATCGGCATGAGCTCGACCGCGGTGATGCCGAGCGACGTGAGGTGCTCGATCGCGGCCGGGTGCGCGAGCCCGGCGTAGGTCCCGCGGATCTCCGGCGGCAGGCCGGGATGGCGCGCCGTGAAGCCCTTCACGTGGACCTCGTAGATCGTCGTGTCGTGCAGCGGGACGCGGAGCGATCGGTCGTTGCTCCAGTCGAACACGCCGTCCACGACGACCGATCGCGGGACGTACGGCGCGCTGTCGGCGTCGCTCGGCGCCCCCTCCGGATCGTCGAACCGGTAGGGAAAGACGGCCGGATTCCATGAGACCCCACGCTCGATCGCCTTCGCGTAGGGATCGAGCAGCAGCTTGGCGTGGTTGCAGCGGTGGCCCTGGTCGGGCGCCCACGGGCCGGCGACGCGGAAGCCGTACCGCTGGCCGGGACGGATTCCGGGGAGGTAGCCGTGCCACTGGAACCCGGTGACCTCCGGCAGCGGCACGCGCTGCTCATGGTCGTCCTCATCGAAGAGACACAGATCCACCCGCTCGGCCACCTCCGAGAAGAGCGCGAAGTTCACGCCGACCCCGTCGTAGGTCGCGCCGAGCGGATACGGCCGGCCCGGCCAGATCTCCACCGTGCTACCCCTCCCCCGGCGCCGTCGCGTCCCGGCGCTCGCTGTGCCACACGGTCCACTGCCACCAGGGCTCGCCCGGCGCGACCTCGGTCTCGAACCTCCGGGACTCCCCCGACAGCACCTCGCGCCACCGCCGCGACGTGAGGCCGTTCGGCAGCGCCACGTGCGTGCCGCCCCAGCCCTCGAGCCGGTCGAGCGTGGCCGGAAACCGGGGCACCAGCACCATGAGCGCCTCCTCGCCGGCCTCGCGCGCGAACGCGATGAGGTGATCGGCCTGGGGGCCTTCGGCGTCGAGCGGCCGGTACCCGCCGGCGAACAGGGCCGGGTGCGCCGCGCGAAAGCGCAGAAGCTGCACCATCACGTACAGCTTGGCGCGGTCGTCGGCCGCCTCGATGAGCGCGTAGAGCTCCGACAGACCGGGGCGCTGGAGCAGCGGCTCGACCGAGTCGAGCACCGCGCGCCGCGCGGCGAAATCGACCGGCCGCCGGTTGTCGGGATCCACCAGCGACCTGTCGAGCAGCTCGTTCCCTTGGTAGAAATCCGGCACGCCCGGCGTCGTCACTTTGAGCACGAGCTGGCTCAGGCCGTTCGCAAACCCGAAGCGCGCCACGACCCCGGCGAGGCGCTCGATCGCGCGCTCGACGCGGGAGTCCGCGACCATCCCGCGCACGAAGGTCTCGAGCTCGGCCTCGTAGGCGGGGTTGGGGTCCAGCCAGCTCGTGGACTCCTTCGCCTCGCGGCTCGCCTTCCGCATGTACGCGGCGAGGCGGTCGGCGAGCGACCTCGCGGTCCGCGCCGATCCACTGCGCGGCGAGGGTTTGGTAGAAGAGAAACTCGTCCGCGCGCGACGGGCCGTGCGGGCCGCGGTGGCGCCGCGCGATGCGCGACAGGAGGCCGACGGTCCGGCGCCATTCCTCCGGCGCCTCGGCGAGCACGAGCAGACGCATCCGCGTATCCTCGCCGCGCTTGTGATCGTGCGTCGCCGTGGTCAGGAGCGTGCGCGGGTAGCGCAGGGCCCGGTAGCGCGCCCGCGCGTGAAACGCCTGCAGCGTCATGCCGAACCGGTCGGGATCGCCGCCGACCTCGTTCAGGGCGGCGAGCGGCACATACCGATAAAACGCGGTATCTTCCACACCTTTCGCGGTGACCGGGGCGGTGTACTGCTGGAACCGTCCGATCCACTCGGCCCGCATCGGCCCGAACGTGTCCGACGGGTCGGTCAGCACGCGCGTGATGAACGCGTAGACCGTCGGCTCGGTGCCGGGGTTCCGCCGGCGCGCGGACTGCACCGCCTCGCGGATGACCCCGGCCGCCACCTCGGCGTCATGCGGCAGGTAGGTGCGGTACCGGGGAAACGCGGCGACGATCTCGGCCAGCGCGTCGCGCAGCGCCTCGAAGGTGAAGTCGCGGGTGTGGTAGTCCGCCTCCGAGAGCCGGTCGAGCTGATACGCGAGGCGAAACAGTTCACCGGCCAGCGCCGTCGCCATCACGAGCCGCTTGGAATCGTGCACGATCGCGGCGTAGGAGGTCGCGAGCTCGGTGAAGCGCCGGTACACGCGGACGAGCGGGATCTCGCCCGCGGGCTGCGTCAGCACCTGCACGAGGTCGTTCAGGAACTCGTATCCCACCGTCCCGTCGACGGGCCACTCCGCGGGCAGCGTCTCCCCTGGTGCGAGAATCTTCTCGACCCAGATCCCACGTGCACCCAGCCCCCGGATCGCCTCCGCGTAGCCGTGGGGATCGAACAGGCCGTCAATGTGGTCGATCCGGACGCCGTCGATACGAGGGGTGCGTCACGATGTGCCCGAGCAGCCGGTGGTCCTCGGCAAACACCTCGGGGCGCTCCATCCGGAGGCCGATCAGCTCGTTGACGTCGAAGAACCGGCGGTAGTTGACCTCGTGGGCCGCGGTCTGCCAGTACGACAGCCGCCAGTGCTGGCGCTCGAGGATACTGTGCAGCTCGGGCCCGCGCACCTCGGCGAGCGCGGCGTTGAACGCCTCCGGCGCCACCATCGCCCCGAGGCGCGCGCGCAGAATGTCGGCCCGCGCCCGGCCGTTCGAGCCCAGCGCGCGAAACTCTTCCGCGAGCGCCGCCATCGCCGCGGCGGCGCCGGGGTCGCGCTGGTGCGCAAGCACGGCGGCCAGCGCATCGCCGTAGCTCGGGAGCGCGAGCGCGAACCGGTTGCCGAAGTACTCCGCCGCGATCGCGCCGTCGGCGTAGCGCAGCGAAATCTCCCCGCGGTCCAACGCCTCGCCGTACGTGCTGCCGAGCGTCGGCAGCAGGATCTTGCCCGCCAGCTCCGGCTTGAGCGGCTGCCACTCGATGTCGAAATGCTCCGCGTACGGCGACTGCGGGCCCCACGCGAGCACGTCCTGCCACCGCGCGTTCTCCGGTCCCGCGTAGGCGTGGTTCGGGACGAAGTCGAGGATGACGCCCAATCCGGCGTCCCGGGCGGCGTCGAGGAGCGGCCAGAACGCATCGGCCCCGCCGAGCTCCTCGCGGATGCGGTTGTGGTCGACGACGTCGTAGCCGTGGGTGCTGCCGGGCCGCGCCTCGGTGATCGGGGACAGATACAGATGGCTGACGCCGAGCCGGCGGAAATAATCGATCTGCGCGCGCACCCCGTCAAACCCGAGATGCGGGCCGAGCTGCAGCCGGTACGTGGCGATCAGGGGCAGCGGCATGCTCGCGGGGGAGGGACCATCGCACCAGGATTATGCCCGCCGGACACCGTCGGCAACCGCGCGGGGGCGCGGCGCCCGTCCGTTGGGGTCAATCCGCCGGCATGCCCTCGAGGGCGGCGGCGTGGGCATGCTCGAACACGCTGCCGCTCGGCATGAACGCGATCACGGTGGCGAGCCCGAGCACCGTCAGCGACAGGCCGACCAGGAAACTGCCGTGCACCGCGTGCGCGAGCGCGAGGCGCAGCGCCTCGTGCGCGGCCGGCGTCAGGTTCCGCTGGACCGACGGATCGAGGACCATCTGCGGATCCACGAGCCGCGGCAGCCCGAGGCGCGTCTGACCGGCGAGCGCCCGCAGGCGCGCCTCGAGGATGGCGACCAGGACCGCGCCCTGGACGCTGACGCCGATGGCGTTGCCGACGTTGCGGCTGAAGACGTTCATGGACGTGACGAGGCCGCGCAGTTGGCGGTCGACCGCGTTCTGGATGGAGATGATGAACATGGTGCCGGTCATGCCCATCCCGAGCCCGAGCAGGGTCGTCGCCGCCACCACGCTCCAGGGACCGCTCCCGGAGTTGACCAGGGTCAGCACGCCAAACCCGCACGCCACGAACGTCATCCCCGCGATGATGACGGGCCGGAACCCATAG
>CAWBBU010000014.1:0-67707 GCA_963787105.1 uncultured Bacillota bacterium | reverse complement strand
GGCGTCCTCGGGCGCTCGGCATGTGCTTTGCGATGAAAGCGCGCATGCTCGGCGCCGGCACGATCGTGGCGATCGACCTGTCGAATTATCGGCTCACCGTGGCCAAGCGTCTCGGCGTCGACTACGTGCTCAACGCGCACGACGGCTCCGTCGCCGACCGCGTCGCGTTCGTCCGCGATCTGACCCACGGACGGGGCGCGGACGTCGTCGTGGAATGCGCCGGCGTTCCGCAAGCCATTCCGGAAGCGCTTGATCTGCTTCGTCCCGGCGGCCTGATGGTCGAAGCGGGCAACTTCTCTGATTTAGGTGACGTGGCGATCAATCCCCATCGGCACCTGTGCTCGAAAAATGTCCGCCTCCTCGGCGTGGGTGGCGAAGAACCCGTGAGCTACGGACCCAGCATGCGGCAGATGCTGCGGTACAGGCGCCACTACCCGGCGTTGAGCGAATTCGTCTCCCACCGCTACCGTCTGGATGATGTCCACGCGGCCGTGGACCAGTCGATCGCCCCGGACTCCATGAAGGTGGTGATCGATCCGTGGCTGTAAGGGTGGGCATCGTCGGCGCGGGCACGATGGGGCGGCGACATCTGGAGGCCCTGGCCGCCGACCGTCGCGTTCGGATCGTCGGGGTCGCCGATTCCGCGGACGCGGTCGCGCGCGAGGCCGCCGCCGGTGCGGGGGCTCGCGCCTGCCGCAGCTTCGGCGAGCTGGCAGATCTCGGCATCGACGCGGTGTTCGTCACGCTCCCGAACGTGTTCCACGCAGCGATCGTCCTGGACGCGCTCAGCCGTGGCCTCCACGTATTCGCGGAAAAGCCGATGGCGATCTCCTTGACCGACGCGCGCACCATCGCCAAGCAAGTGGCCGCCAGCACCCGCGTGTACCAGATGGGATTCAATCGGAGATGGGCGCCCGCGTACCGATACCTCAAACAACAAATTGAGCGTGGGTTCGTGCCCTATTCCGCGAACGTCAAGATCAACGATGGCGATATGTTGACGCCGAGTTGGTATACGAACGTGGCGGTCTCCGGGGGATTCATGTACGATACCGCCATCCATCTCGTGGACATGGTCGCGTGGCTCATCGGGCCGGTCGAGACCGTCGCGGCCATCGGCCGGCAGAGCTGCTACCCGGACTATGATGACATCGCGCTCTTACTACGGTGTGGCGAGGGCCGACCGGTCGCGCTCACCACGTGCGGCCACGCGTCGTGGGCCGCGCCCCAGGAGCGCGTGGAGCTGTACGGAGACCATGCCCTCCTCGTGTCCGAAGATCTCGACCGCGTACGTCTGACCACGCGTGATGCTCCGAACGCACCGTGGGAACAACTGCCCTCCGCTCACCCGCTCGACCTGTGGGGATACGTCGCGGAGGACCGTGCGTTCATCGACGCATGCCTCGGAGAGGCAGCGCCTCCGGTCACCGTTCGCGATGCGTTTCACAGCATCGCCGTCGTCGACGCGGCCTACACCAGCATCGCGCGCGGCGGCGAGCCGGTCCCCGTTCCGTCCGCGTGAGCCACTGCGCGAAGGCCGCCCAGGCGCCGCCGGAGGCGTCGGGGACGTGTCTCGCGGCGCGCGTCAGCCTCGCGGCGCCGACTGCCTGGACTTCCGAGCTCGCTCGGCGGCCTCGGTCAGCGCCGCATCATCCAGGTCGAGCCCGAGCCCGGGGCCGGTCGGCATTCTGACCATCGCGCCGTCAAGGGTAATGCCTCCGGAGCCGACAAGATCTCGTCGAATACGCGTGTGGGCGAGGCCCACGGCATATCCAAAGAACGTGCGGTCGGAAACGGCGCACGCGAGATGCGCCGTCGCGGTCGTCGTGATACGACTCGCGGCGACATCGTCAATCTCGCATTGCAACCCCAACGTCTCCGCCAGCGACACCATGCGATGCGCGCGCCAAAATCCGCCGGGCCGGGTGAGCTTAATGTTCACGACGTGCGCGGCTCTGCGGCGGGCGATCTCCAGTAACCCTTGAGGCGTGAACACACTCTCGTCCGCGATGAGGGGAATGGAAAATGTGCGCGCGATCTGGGCCATACCGGCATAGTCGGTTCGTGGAATGGGCTGCTCAACGTAAATATCAAAGGGTTCGAGCTTACGCATGATGGTAATCGCGAGCCCCGCGGTCAACCAACCCTGATTCGGGTCGATGATCAGACGGACCCTGGGCCCGATGGCTTCACGGAGAACCCGCACCCGGTCCAGCACCGTGCTGGGATCCTCGTCGAGCACGCTGAGCACTTTGACCTTGATGGTGTCATGCCCATCACTCGCGACACGCGCGGCGTCCTCCGCCATTTTGGCAAGATCGGCGGTGCCGTCCTCCACCACCACCGACCCAAACGTGAGGAACGACGTGCGGAATGCGCCTCCCAAGAGATCGTAGACCGGCCGGCCCATCGCGCGCCCCACGAGATCGTACAGCGCCATTTCGACGGCCGCCTTCGCGATCGGATGGCCGAGGATCGCGGCGTCCATGTCCTCAAGAATCACGGCGATTCTCACCGGATCCGCGCCAATAAGGCGCGGGACCAGAAAACGGCGCAGGACCAATTCCACGGTCTCCTGGGTCTCCCCCAGTTCGAGAGGCACCCAGGGAGACGCTTCACCGACGCCAGTGGCGCCGTCATCAGAGTGAAGACGGACGATGATGTTGGCATAATCCCGAACCGTCCCATAGGTCGAACGAAACGGGGGCGCCTCAAGCAGGACCGGAATCACTTCGACCTTTGTGATCTTCAAGCCGATCGCCTCCCATCGATGTGAATCACCGCGTCAAGAAATCAACCCGCGCTCAGCGTCCGTCCCCGCGCAGCGCGGGTCGGCCGGATCCCCGTACCGCGGCGCCGTCATCGGCGCCGCGCACTTCCGGTCGGATCCAAGACATCGCGCAACCCGTCGCCCACCAGCGTAAAGCTCAACACCGTGACGGCGATCATGACCGTCGGCGCGATGCCCAGCATCGGATAGGCTTGCAGATAGCTGACGCTCTCCCCGACCATCTTCCCCCAGCTCGGCAGTGGATCGCTGATGCCCAAGCCGAGATAGCTGAGGCCCGCTTCGGCGAAGATAATCTTCGGCACGGTCGTGGTCGCGACCACCACCATCGGACCGACGGCGCTCGGGAAGAGGTGGTAGCGCAGCATGCGGCGTGTCGTCGCGCCCAACGCGCGCGCGGCCTCGACGTATTCGCGATTTCGCACGGCGATGGCTTGCGCGCGCATGAGCCGACATGGTTCGATCCACGCGGTGAGCGCAAGCGCGAGGATGACGTTGCCCAGGCCGGGGCCCAAGATGCTGATCATGAGCATGGCGAACAGGATGGTCGGGAGCGCCGTCGAGATCTCAATGACGCGCATCATCAGGTAGTCCGCGGTGCCGCCCCGGAGGCCCACAAACAACCCCACGGGCACCGCGACCAAAAAGGACAGTCCAATCACGACAAACGCGATCTCCAGCGAGGTACGCCCACCGTACAGCAGTCGGCTCAGTTCATCACGGCCGACGGCGTCTGTCCCCAACCAGTGCCGGGCGCTCGGCGCCGCCAATGTCTCCGCGATGTTGGCGACATCGTATCGCGTGGGGGCAATGACCGGTGCGAGGAATGAACTCGTGACGACCAACAGCGCCACCACCCCCGCACAGGCCCGAATCGGATTGCGCGCGTAGCGGCGATAGGCCTTCCCCCACCCACCGACCGAGTGCGCCCACTCACTCGCGCACACGTCAATACGTCGCGGTCAACCGCGCGCGCCGATCCGGACACGCGGGTCAACGACATAGTAGAGGAGATCGCTAAAGAGATACGTCACCCCCCACAGCAGCGCGACCAACAGCATCAGCGCCATGATCATCGGATAATCCCGTTGAAACACGCTCGTCGCGAAAAATCTGCCGAGCCCCGGGATGCGAAACGTCACCTCGATGAAAATGGACCCCGTGAACAACTCCGGCACCCACGGTCCCAACAACGTAATCAAGGGCAGCAGCGCGTTCGGGAGCACATGCCGCATGAGCACGTATCGCGGATTCAGCCCCTTGGCTTCGGCCGTCCGCACATAATCGCCGGACAGGGCCTCGAGAATCGTGACGCGCGTGTATCGAGCCACAATCGCCAGCGGTTGCAGACTGAACGCGATCGCCGGCAGCACGATCAGACGCGCGTCTCCCCATCCCCCGGTGGGGAACCAATGCAGGCGCGCCGCAAAAATTACAATCAGCCAGATCGCGATGACGAAATTGGGCACGGCGATCCCGACGGCAATGAGCGAGGTGAGCGCGCTATCGAGCCACGTCCCTTGGCGGAGAGCCGTGAGCACGCCGAGGCCGAACCCCACGGAAAAGCTCACCACGATGACGATCGCGCCCAAGGTCATCGTCACGGGCCACACGCGGGCGATCAGGGCAAGCACGGTCTCGGTCGGGCTCTCATACGGAGTGCCGAAGTCTCCGTGTGCGGCGTTCCACACGTAGAGCCCGTACTGAGTCCACCACGGCTTGTCGAGTCCGTATTTGTGTAAAATATTGGCCTTGGCCGCCGGTGGGAGCGGCATCTCGGTCTCATCGAATGGACCACCGGGCACCGCGCGCATCAACGCAAACACGACCACCGACACGCCGACCAATGCCACGAACAGACCCAGCAACCGGCCCGCCAGATACGACCCTGTCGGCATCGCGTCCGCTCGACCTCGCGCGCGTATCTATGGGTAGGACGGACTCAGCTTCTCTTGACTCCCTTCGTGATATACACGGTCTGGAACATCTGTCCTTCTCCCGCCCAGCCCTGCCACGGCCACACCGTGAGTCCGAATTTGTCCGTCGTGAGTGAGTCGCCGGCCACGTACGGCTTCCACATAAAGCCCGGCTTCGGGTAGAAGACCGGCACCATCCCAACATCCGAGATGAGGATCTTCTCGGCCTGATGAAACAGGTCCAACCGCTTCGCCTGATCCCCCCACATGCTCGTCGCCGACTTCACCAGACTGTCGAACTGCGCGTTCTTCCACGTCTCGCGGCCGCCGGAGACAAACACGCCCAGCATGTTCGATGGATCCAGATAATCCATGCCGTAGGGAACCATATAGAATTGCAGATTGTGGGCGTTCAGCGTGCTCATGAACATTTTCGTCTCTTCGTTCGAGACCTCCACGGAGATCCCGAGCACCTGGGTCAGCCCCGCGGCGATCGCGTTCCCGACCGCCAGCCCCAGCGCGTTCTCAGAGCGCAGCCACATGTTGAGCTTGGGAAATCCCTTGCCTTGCGGGAACCCGGCTGCGGCCAAGAGGCTCTTGGCCAGCGTGGGATTATACGCTTGGATGTCCTTGAGGTCGCTTTCGTGGCTGCCGGGAAATCCCGGTGCGAGCATGGCGTACGCCGGAACGCCCTGGATCCCGATGATGTACTTGGCGAGCGCCTCACGATCCACCGCGTGACTGAATGCCTGGCGCACTCTCAGATCATTGAAGGGCGGCTTATTGGTATCAAACCCCAGGTAATAGATTCTGAAATCGTCGAACCCGCGATGATATTGCGCGTTCAGCGTCGGATTCGCGGCAATCGTCTTCAGGTCCGCCGGGGAGAAATTCCCACATACGTCAATTTCATTATTCTGATACGCTTCGAATTCCGTATCCATATCGGCGAACGTGACGACAACCCGCGTGATGTACGGCTTGACGCCCTGATACCTCGGATTCGCCGTGTACACGATCCGCTGCCCCTTGGTCCACTCCTGGAGGGCGTACGGACCGCTCGAGATACTCGTCTTCGGGTCGTTGTTGTAGTAGGGGCCGTACTTCGCGAGATGATTGGCGTTCAACGGCGTCGAGTAGATCAGCGCCTGTGGAAGAAACGGAATGGGCGTCGTCGTGGTCACCACCAGCGTGTGTTCGTCCTGTCCCCTCTCGACTCCGATCTGAGCGGGGAGAAGGCTGCCCGCGAGCGCCTCATGCCACCCCTTGATGCCGATCTCATCGAAGTACCAGGCGAAATCCCAGGCATGCTTGGGATCCACCTCAAACCGAAAGGTTTCCACATAGTCGTCGGCCGTGACGGGAGTACCGTCGGACCATATTTGTTTCGGGTCCAGGTGAAACGTCCACGACAGGTGATCGGCCGACACGTCCCAGTAGGAGGCCCCGGCCGGAACGACCTGAAGATTCTTGTCCGCGCGAACGAGCGGGTTCGAGAGCAGGTCTCCCCAGGGATTGCTGCTGGTGTTGAAGGGAAGCTTATAGAGGCTGATGGCCCGGTCAATCGTCTCGGCCGAGGCCGAAAACACCCGCAATACCTGGTCGCCCGGAGCGGCCGCGTTCCCCGGCAACGATCTGCCGACGGCATTGACTGTCGCCGCTTGCGCGTCGCCCGGTCCGTTCCACAACAGCGTCGCCAGCCCGGTCGTGACCCCGTATCCCAATAGCCGCCTTCTCGTCAAGGACAAATCACGGAGGAACATTCATCCACCTCCCGGCGAAGACCCACAGAGTTGCGGATTTGCCAAACCGATTTGGGTCCTTCGTCTCAATCGCCCGATACTCCTCCCGCGCCCTGATGCGCGGCCGGATCGGCGGTCCGGATGACACGCGGATGGGACAGGTGAGCCCACTTCGTTTGTGGAACGTGGCATTCCGGATTCATAATAGTAGAGGGGCCAAACGGAGGCACGTGCGTGAGCACACCGGAGGAGAAGTTGCGACAGTTGGCGGCTCAGCTCGAAGCGGAGCGGGAAGCCCAGGCAAAGCGCGATAAAGAGCAAGCGTCCCAGACGCGCCAAAGTCTCACGGAGCGCGTCGACGTTGCCCGGCAAGAAGCACTGGACTGGCGCGACCGCGCGGAAGCGTTGGTCACCGCAACCGGGAAGCGCATCCCGTTCGCGATGAAAGTGTCCCGCGCGGACCCTGGCTTTGAGATCACGGTGGGCGCCAGCACCATTGGGTTCGATCTTCGTCTTGACGGGTGGCACGTCGTGAAATCTGTCCCGCCCGACCTTCACCCCAAGGGGAATCTGCCGACCGACGCGCCGCAGATCCGAGACGACCTGTTACACCGCATGGTTGAGCAGGGCCTGCGCGATCTGTATGCCGGAAAGATCACTCCCGAAACCGATACCTACGGTCGCACGTAGCACCGCGACGTCCGTTCCGCGTTTCCGACGTCCGCACGCGGCTGCGACGCAATCGACCTACGGGAGCCCGAACGCTTCGATACGATTACCGGCGCCGACAAACACCCGTCCTCCGACCACGGCGGGAGTGACCGTCGGCTGCGCCCGTCCGACACTGTCCGCGCCGCCCGACCGGTATACCGGGGCGCCCGTACGCGCATCAAGGGCGTACAGCACGGCGTCGTCTCCGGTGTCCAATACCCAGACCACCCCGCCGTCGGGCTCCATGCCCGAGACCGACGGGGCGCCGGGATCGCGCATCGACGGGCTGCACCACGCGACGTCCAGCGCCGCCGTGTGCGCCTGCGGCGCCGCGAGCCGCAGCGCGACCACGCCGCCGGTGTCCTGGCACGGGGCGGGCTGACGCCCACGGCCTGCGACCACTATCAAACGGCCGGCGGTACCCCCATCCCAGTAGGCGGCGGCCGAGGCGTGCTCTAGCGCATCGCGTCCGCACGTGCCGAACACACACCGGCTGGCTCCGGCAGTCCCACGACTCATGTCGTCGCGGTCGATCAGGTAGGCGACACCTTGCTCGCTCTCGATAAACACGAGGTGCGGTGCCGTCAGATCGGGCTGATCGGGCACCACGAGCGGCGTTGACGCCGCCCAGCGTCGTACCTGTCCCGTTCACGCCGGTGCCTTCCGCTCGGCGTGAAGACGTCGCGGGCCGCCCCGGAGAACCCCAAGGTCGGCGACGTGGTGAGACGAATCACCGAATTGCCCGCCGCAGGACCCGCGCCGCCGGCGCCGGCCGCGGCGTAGAGGTTCCCACCGGGATCGGCGGCAATTCCGCCGCTCTCCCCGATGCCGCGGGGCTGCCGCCCGGGGATGACGATCGACTGCTGCCCGCGAGGCGCTGACGCGCGAACGGCCACGATCCAGTCGTGCGCGTCACCGCAGCCGCCGTCATTACCGCCAAAAGGCACATACACGACGCCTCCCATCAACAGCAGGGCGCCGCGCTGCTGCTCGGCCATGCCGTCAAACGTGGACCCGGACGACGGAGGAGGGGAGATCGGCACGGGCCATCCCGGCCGCACCGTGCCGCTCTTGATATCGAGCGCCGTGATGAGGTACGTGGCTGCGTGTCCCCCGAGGGAAGCCGTGAGGCCCACGACGTAGAGCGTGCCTGCTTCCCGATCCAACACCGGCGTGCTCGTGATGCCGACCGGGTCGACGGCCGCGCACGGGTACGACGCGCGCGTCACCGGAGATCCCAGTGACACGGGCCCCCACAATCGTCCGCCGTTCGCGGCATCGAACGCGTAGATGACGTCGCGCCCGGTCACCACATACACGACCGTGCGGACGCGTCCCAAGACGGCCACGCCCGACACGACAAGCGGCTCCGCGTAGATTTCGCCGTCGACCTCAGCGGCCCAGCGCATTCCGAAATGACCCGTGCGAAGGGCGGCCGGCGTCAACGCGTGCTCGTCCCGCGTCCACCCGGTCCGTCCGAGGTCCCCGTGAAATGTGAGAATCGCCGGGCCCTCGACGGGCGGCGGCGACGAGAAGACCCGGTCCCGCGAATAGTAGAACAGCCCAGAGGGCGACAGCTCTGGCCACCCAGGAGAAATCGTATGTCACGCTTGTGCGATTCGGTCGGGCGGGTCGCGAACCTGCCTTCGTACTGACCGCGGGTCAGTGCCGCGTTGCTGGTCCCGCCCGGCTCCATTGGAGGGTCCACTGGCGGCACGATTTCCGGCGACGACGGACCCGGCTCGGTAGGTGGATCCGTCGGGGGCTGAATCTCGGGGCCCGGCGACGGATACGTGGGCGGATCATGGGGAGGCTCAATTTCCGATCGTCGCGGCCGACGACCTACCTCGGGAACCGCCAGGTCCATGGGCCAGAAGACGAGGCCGTCTGATATCCGCACTCTTCAAGACAGCACCTCCCGGACCCCGAACCGCTGCGACATGTCCGCGGCCGGCACGCTGTGCGCAGCGTGACGCCGCGGGCGACGTTACGAATCATCGTCCAGCGCCCCTGGGTGAACACCGAGATTCCAACGCGCCTACCTGAGAGCTTACCCACACGCCGGGGGCACAAACGTGATGCAATCATTGAGCGTCGGGGACGATCGGATTTGACGTGCCGTCAACACGTTTCCGGCATGTCGTGCACGATTCGGTCAATGCCGCGTTGGACATGGGGCGGCGAACCCACTAAACTCGGAATCCGAGGGAAGACTCCTTGTAGAGGGCCATGACAAGACGGTGGAAGCTCGAGTTCGAGCTCGACCCTTCGACCATCGCGCGTGTGCGACGGATGATCGGCCACGTCGTCGAGGACGAAGGCGGGTCGCCGGAAGTCGAAGGCGAAGTTGAAGTCGCCGTTGGCGAGATCCTCCTGAACGCCCACCGTCATGCCTACCACGGACGCCCAGGACCCCTCGAAATCGAAATTTCGACCGACCACAACCGGCTGGAGCTCTTGATCCACGACCACGGCGCGCCGATCACGGACGTACCGACGATTCCTCGCACCCGGCCGGCCAGGGTATCTGAGGGCTTGGGTCTGTACATGGTTGGAAAGCTGATGGATGAGGCAGAAATCATACATCCGGCGAAGGATGGGCGCGGCACCGCCGTGCGTCTCGTCAAGAACCTCCGTGCAACGGCCTCGTTCGAGGACGAGGACACAGATACACATTCGGACGCGAACTGAATCAGTGATCGGCCGGCAAGGCGTTCGGTTGGTCCGCGGCCAGCAGAGAAAAATCCGGGGAGGCCCGTCTCGCCGCCCCGGCTGCATCTCACGTGAAACAGATTTCGCGACTCACTCACCAGGACAACTGACGCAGATCGTGTTACAAAACTGCGCCAGGGGAGAAATTATGTGTGGTGTGAGAACGAGACAATCTCACAGAGGAGATGACGACCATGGCGAGATACGGGAAAGCGGCGCAGGCGAAAGTGGAGCGCGCACTGCACGAAGAGAAGCGCGGCGAACTCCGGAGCGGCCGTTCCGGCCAAAAAGTCACGAGCCGCAAGCAGGCCATCGCAATTGGATTGTCTGAGGCACGGAAGGCTGGGGCAAAAGTCCCGGCCGCCCCGAAGTCCCGCCGATCGGCCAGAAAATCTCGCTGATCCCTGAGCGGACGAGACGTCGGGTGAAAGGGTGGCGAACAGCCCAACGCACATCTCCATCGGTATCACCAACATCCGACCAACATCGCCCGTGAGAGCGCGGCGAGCAGGGACTGTCTCACTCCGCAGCGTAAGTGGGTGCCCGGACCTTCAGCGGGGCGCGCACGCAGGTGAGTGCGCCTCACCGTACGTCGTCGCCGCAGCGGAGCATGGACCATGTCCTCGGCACACCGGTCGATGGGTTAGCATGTCGGAGGTCGTGGGGCCCGTCACCGCGGTGTCCTTGCGCGCGCACAGGTCCCAATTGCCGACGTGGGGCATCCCGCTGCTCTACGCCGCCGGGGCGGTCCTGGTCGGACTGACCCTGCCGCGATTCGAGACCGCCGCATTTCCGGGGCTGTCGGCGCAGGTGACTCCCCCGGTGGCCATTACGATTTACTCCACCGTCGGGTCGGGCATGCTCGCGTTCACCGGCATCGTGTTCTCGCTGACGTTCGTCATGGTGCAGTTCAGCGCGACCGCATATTCGCCGCGCTTGGTCCTCTGGGTGGCCCGCGACCCTGTCATCTCCCACGCGATCGGCATCTTTACCGCGACGTTCCTGTACTCAATCGCCGCGCTCTCGTGGGTCGACCGATCGGGATCGGGCACGGTCCTGGTCTACAGCTTGGGTGTCGTCGCGGTCCTCCTCCTGGGAAGCATCGGGATGTTCGTCGCGCTCATTCAGCGGGTCGCCCGGCTGCAGGTGAATTACATGCTGGCGTTCACCGGCGCGCAGGGGCGTCGGGTGATCGAGACCATGTATCCTCCGCTGGACGCGCCCATCGAGAATGCCGACCCGGCGCAATTCTCCGGCGCGGCGGTCACGCAAACGGTGCAGTACCGGGGACAGCCGCAGTCGCTGCAGACGATCCGCCTGACGCGGCTGCTCGCCCTCGCCGAGCGAAGCGGCGGCGCGGTACAGGTCATGTCATGTGTCGGTGACACGCTGGTCGAAGGCCGAACGATCCTGCGCGTGCTGGGCGGCACCCAGCCCGTCGCCGGACGTGAGTGGAGCAAGGCGTTTGAGGCGGGCGACGAGCGCACCTTCGAGCAAGACCCAAAATACGCGATTCGGCTGCTGGTGGACATCGCGATCAAAGCGCTCTCTCCGGCGATCAACGACCCCACGACCGCGGTGCAGACGCTGGATCAGATCGAGGATCTGCTGCGGCGTCTTGGCCGCAAACGGCTGGAGATCGGGGCGTTCCGCGACGATGCCCGGAGGCTGCGGCTGGTCATCCAGTATCCAAGTTGGACGGACCTCCTCTCCTTGGGGCTCGAAGAGATTCGCCTCTGCGGTGCCACGAGCCTCCAGGTGATGCGGCGCATGGAAGCGATGATTGCCGATCTGATGGCCACCCTGCCGCCCGAACGCCAGGCCGCCCTGCAGTACTGCCAGGAGCGGCTCGACTCGACGATCGCCCGGTCGTTTGCCGACGACGCGGACAAGCGGGAGGCCTCGGTCGAAGACCGTCAGGGATTGGGCGCACCGCGCGAGCGCCCGCGGCACCCCTAGCCCGTTCGGCACGACAGTGTTTGATGGCGCGCCGGCTCAACCAAGCCATTGGCCATCGCCGCCCCCGAGCCCGGCCCGAAGGACGCCGGACGCTCGCGGTCGAACACCGTTGGGCTCGTCTCTCGAGCGGTCGTCTCGACGGGCGTCTTGGGACACCCTTCATTCCGGAGCACATGTGGTCGTCTCGCCGGCATCGCAGATATCGAGCAGCTGGCATCTCCCGACCGTCGCCGGCGACGCGAGCGGACACCGTCGCGTGTCTGGGCGCGGGAGCGCTCCGCGCCCCGTTAAGCCAATGCGAAGGTTGGGCGAAAACTCGGTCAAACGCGCTCGGCCCGTAGAGGAGCCTGGGCGAACGCGCCGCACTTCTATACGTATGGCATCCTCGACTCCGAGTTCACCGACGAGGCGGCGGTCCCCCGATCGGACGCCCGACGCCAATCAGCGCGCCGCGGTCATCGACATCGGCAGCAACACGATCCATCTGCTCGTCGCGGACTGCCGCCCCAACGCGATCTGGCCGATTCGCGACCTGCGCGTGCGCGCCAGACTCGGGATCGCGGTCGCCGACAAAGGCGCGCTCGGCGCCATGCGGATTCGGGCGGCGGCCTCGGTGGTCCGCACCTTCGCCGCCGAGGCGCACGCATGGCGGGCGAGCGAGATCATGGTCCTCGGGCACCCACGCGGTCCGCGCCGCCGCCGACCGGGGCGCGCTCGCCAACGCGGTCGAGGCCGCGACCGGCCTCCAGGTCCACGTGCTGACGCCCGCACAGGAAGCGGCGCTGTGTCTGGCCGGAGCATCGCTCGGGCCTCTGCCGCGGCCCCCGTTTCTCAGCGTCGACATCGGCGGAGGCAGCTGCGACGTCGCCGCGGTCGATGCGACAGGCATCCGCGGGATCACGTCGGTGGCGGTCGGATCCGGGGTCCTGGCGGCGCGTGATCTCGACGGCGATCCCCCCTCGTTGATCCAGGTGCACCGCACCGCCGCACGGCTCGGCACCCTGTTCAAGTCGGCGCTGCCCGGCTTCGCGGAGTTCCCCGAAGCGGTCGCGACCGGGGGCGCCGCGCGGCGCGTGCGGCGTCAACTGACCGAACGGCAGGGCACCGTCACGGGGCAGACGCCCCATCTGTTGAACGTCGTCGATCGGCTGCTGCGCGCGCCGACGACCGAGTGGCCCCACCCGGTGAAGGCCGCACGGGCGGCGACCGCGCGCGCAGGCGGGATGATTTTGCGGACGATCATGATCCGGTGGCATGTCGTGCGATGGCGCGTCAGCCCGTACGGACTGCGCGAAGGCGCGCTTGCGCTGCTGGCGCGCGGCGAGAGCCTGGACGCGGCGGCCGCGCCATACGTGCGGTCACCGCATTCCCACGTCCTGGAGGGTTCGCGTGGGCATCATCGAGCCTGAGAAACAGGTGGCGCTGACCGAGGCGCGGCGGTTCTTCAACCGGGAGCTGTCGCAGCTCCAATTCAACGAGCGGGTCCTTGATCAGGCCCGGCCGGAGGCGCATCCGCTGCTCGAGCGGCTGAAGTTCCTGGCGATCTCGGATTCGAGCCTCGACGAATTTCTCTCGATCAACTTCTCCCTGCTGCTGGATCGCGTGGACGTGGGGGACACGACGCTCGCGGAGGACGGGCACACCGCGACGGAAGAAGCGCGCAGCCTCCGGGAGGCCCTGCGGCGATTCATGCACGAGCAGCGGCGAATCTTCCACCAGGAGCTGACCCCGGAGCTGGACGCCGCGGGCATTCACGCGCGCGCGTACCGCGCCCTCACCCCGTCGCAGCAGGCCGCGCTCCGGCAGTGGTTTCTCGACGAGGTATTTCCCGTCTGCACGCCGCTCGCCGTGGATCCGGCCCATCCGTTTCCCTTCATCTCCAATTTCAGCCTCAACCTCGGCCTGATGCTGCGGGGGGACGACGGCGACGCGTGGTTTGCGCGGATCAAGGTGCCGACCGTGCTCCCCCGCCTGGTCAAGGTGCCCGAGACCCCTGAAGGCCCCGAGGGCCGGGACGTCTCGTTTGTCTGGCTGGAAGATATCATGGCCAACAACCTCGACGCGTTCTACCCGGGCGTCGAGATCCGCGACGTCTTTCTCTTCCGGCTGATCCGCGACGCCGAGATGGAGCTGACCGAGATCGAATCGGCGACCCTTCGCGAGACGGTGCAGGCGGGCATTCGGCGCCGCCGGTTTGGCGAAGCGGTGTGCATCCAGCTCGAGCGCGAAATTCCGGACGGCGCGGCCCGAGAGCTGGTGGCGCGGCTGGACCTGTACCCGGAGGATCTGTATGTCGTCGGCCATCCCCTGGGTCTCAAGGATCTCATGCAGCTGACGGAGCTGGACCGGCCTGATCTGAAGGACCCGGTCCTGGTCCCAAGGCTCCCCGCCGCGGTCACCGTCCCCAACGACATCTTTACCGCCATCCGCCGAGAGGACATCTTGCTCCATCACCCCTACGAGTCATTTTCCCCGGTGCTGGACTTCATCGCCCAAGCCTCGCTCGATCCCGGTGTGCTGACGATCAAGCAGACCTTGTATCGGGTCGGGCGCGCGTCGCCGCTGGTACAGTCCCTGCTGCAGGCGGTCGACCGCGGCAAGCAGGTCGCGGTGGTCCTCGAGCTGCAGGCGCGGGGCGACGAAGAAAATAACATCGATTGGGCGCAGATGCTGGAACGGGCCGGCGCGCACGTCAGCTACGGGGTGATCGGCCTCAAGACCCACGCGAAGATCTCGCTCGTGGTCCGGCGCGAAGGACGGCGGCTCCGCCGGTACGTGCACATCGGCACGGGCAACTACAGCGCGAACCCCTACGCGGATCTCAGCCTCTTCACGTGCCATCCCGGCATCGGCGCCGACGCGACGGCGCTGTTCAACGTGCTCACCGGCCGCGGCCGCAAGGACCGGTACGAGCATCTGCTGGTCGCGCCCGCGTCGCTGCGCCGGGGCATTCTGAGCCGGATCGGCCGCGAGATCGCGCGCCATCGCGTCCACAACGACGGGCACATGATCCTCAAGACCAACGCCCTGGTCGATCCCGAGATGATCGACGCCCTCTACGAAGCCTCACGCGCGGGCGTGCGGGTGGACCTCATCGTCCGCGGCATGTGCTCGCTCCGCCCCGGCGTGCCCGGACTGAGCGAAACGATCCGCGTCGTCAGCCTCGTCGGCCGCTTCTTGGAGCACAGCCGCATCTACTACTTTCACAACGGGGGCGAAGAAGAAGTCTTCGTGGGCAGCGCCGACCTGATGGAGCGCAATCTCGACCGCCGCGTGGAGATCCTGACGCCCATCCTCCACCCGGGGCTGCGGCGCGCGCTGAAGAGCCGCATACTGGACGTGCAGCTGCGCGACAACGTCAACGTCACGGAGCTGGACGCGGACGGCGTGTACCAGCCGGTCCCGCGCGGCGACACGCCCCCGATCGACGCGCAGCACGACTGGGCCACCGAAGATCTCTCCTTGATGGGCTGATCGCGGCCCGAGCGGTCAGACGCGCGGCCAGAGGACCAGCGCGTTCGGCACCTGCCGCCCGGGACCGACCAGGTAGCGCCCGCCGCACACCAGGCCCGTCGAACCGTTATCGTCGAGGTTCATCGCGTCCGCGGCGCCGAGCGCCCGCATGACCGACGCCGCCTGCGGGATCGTGGCCCCGCCGATCACGGCCAGCATCACCTCGCCCGCGGCGGTGATCCCCACCACCGACCGCGTCCCGGACCACGACACGATCTTCGGGTCGCGAAACCCTTCGGCGACGGTATGCACGCTGATCTGTCCGTCGCGGACGAGCGTGGGACCGGCGCCGAGGCTGAAGCGGCTGTGGAACACGCGCCCGTCCTCGACCGCGGCATACGCGATGCGCTGGCCCGGATGAAACTTCCACCCCAAGACGGTGACTTCCCGGCCCTGGAGCGCGAGGACGAATCCATCCGAGGGAATCGCCACATCCGCGTCCGCCACGAGATCCGTCACGGTGCCCCGGCGCGCCACGATCGCGAGGCCGGCACGAAACCCGAGCGTCGGTCCGCGCTCCGGCGTGAAGATGTAGGCGCTGCTGCCCCCCGGCGTCGGCGTCTGATTGAGATTGTACGCGTACCAGTTGGACGGATACACATCACTGCCGTCGAGCTCCCCCTGAATCTCTAGATGGTCGGGGACGATCCGCACCGTGCCGTCGTCGAGCACGTCGAGGCGCGATCCCAGGCCGCCGAGGTGCAGCAGCTTGCCGTCGATCACGAGCGTGCCATAGGGCTCGTGCGTCTCGCCGGCGTAGGCGGCAAAGAACGTGCCGTTGATCGCGCACTGCGCGTCGGCTCCGCGGGCGATGTCCACCAGCGGCGCGTTGTCGCCGACGCGGCGGCCGGCCAGCGCCACGCCCAGCTGATAGCGGGACAGCGGGACGCGGACGATCGTCACGGGAAACCGGGATCCCCCCGCCGCGACCACGAGCCGCTCCGGCTCCGCCCGCGCGTCGCCGGACCCGATCAGACCCACGGCCAGCACCAACGCGAGCACCGCCCAGCCGAGGGCCGGCCGGAACCCGCCGGGGCGGCGAGGCCACGTCCTTTGCATGTCTTCCTCCCTACCGCGCATTCAAGGATCCCTGTGCGGACGGCTATCGCCGGGACGGCGACGTCCCGCCCGGCGGTCGATCTTCTCTAAGCGCGCGCGCGCGACCGCCGGTTCCCGGCAAGGGCACCGGAACGAAGGACCCGCGCGCTCCCCGCCGAACGTCGCCTCGAAGACCGCCGCCGCCGCGCGGCGGGAAATCCGGATGAGGGCGAGAGACCACGCCAACACCGCAAGAGATCGCCGAAGCCGCCCGGGACGCGATGTGGGCAGAGGACAAGGCCAGCCGGGCCCTCGGCATGGCCGTCGTCGCCATCGGTCCGGGCCGAGCCACCCTGCACATGACCGTGCGGGCGGACATGTGCAACGGGCACCATGTCTGCCACGGGGGCATGATCTTCAGCCTCGCCGATTCGGCCTTCGCGTTTGCCTGCAACTCCCACAACAAGATCACGGTCGCCGGCAACTGCGCGGTGACGTTCATCGCCCCGGCGCGCGAGGGGGACGTGCTGATCGCCGAAGCGGCGGAGCGCCACCGGGGCGGACGGTCCGGCGTCTGCGACGTGACGGTCACCGACGCCCACGGCAAGCTGATCGCAATCTTCCGCGGCCACTCAATTCAGATCCAGGGGGAACTTGTGCCTGGCCTGACGGCGGACGGCACCGACCCCGGCCCCGACCGCTAAGCACCCAACGCCCGCCCGCGGCGCGGCCGCATCGGGCGCTGCGACGTCGCAACGGGCGGTCAGACACCGCCGGCGGCCTGCCGTGGAGGGAGGCGCTCGAGGATGAATGCCACGAGCCGGTCGACGTCGGTCCGGCCCGTCACCACGTATACCGACATCCCCGCCGCGGCCCCGCGCAGCGCCGTGTGCGCCGCGCGCGGATCCGGCGCCGTCGTGTCGTAGATCCCGACGCTCTTCACTGACCGGCGCCAGCGCCGCAGCGGCGTCGTCCGGCGGCGCCAGCTGCGCGCTCCACCCCCGACCGCTCTGACTCCACCGCAGCAGGAACGCGGTCCCGAGCGGACCCTGGAGACGGGCCGTGCCGGCGCCGTAGATCGCCTCCACGTCCACGTCGTGCTTGCGCTCGAGCATCCACAGTTGCTCGGCCGTCAGCGGCGAATAGCTGCGCCGCTCGTCCGGAGACAGGAGCGCGGTCAGGCGGGGGATGCGCAGCAGCGTCCCGGGGTTGACGCGCGGGCGCTTCGGCACGCCGACCATCTCGGTGCCGCCGGACGCCGCCCGGATGAACAAGCGGTCGTTGGTCACCAGGTGGTGCTGCCGGTCCACCAGCATGAGTGCCAGCGTGGACTTCCCCGACCCGGACGAGGACGCGAAGGCGATGCCCCCGGTCTCTCCGGCGACGGCGGACGCGTGCAGCATCACGAAGCCGCGCCGCAGCATCGCCTTCGCGAACACCATCGCGACCGCGTTGACCGCCTGATTGAAGTTCGCGTCGAGATCGCCGACCACGTAATGGTCGGGCTCCGCGACGTAGATCACCACGCCGGTCCGCCGCTTGAGCACGACGCGCGCGCCGGCGGTATCGTAGTACGCCTCCTTGACGCCGGTACTGCCGGCGCGGCGAGGGACGTCGATCAGGCGTGCCGCGTCGTACACCGGCGTCCCCATGAGGAGGGACACGCGGCCGTCCGCATCCGGCGGGTCCGGAACGACATACGGGGCGAAGTAGCTCCGGAGCCGCGCGTCGAGGCGGGCCGCGTTCGTCTGTATCCGAAGCGCGACGCCCGCGATCTCGAGCCCGAGCGCGGCGTCAGGTCGAGAGGCTAGGAGAACCGATTCCAGCTCGGTCATGAGGAGGCCGTGCCGTCACGACGCCGACGACGTGCTCCGCGTAGAGCCGCGCGGCATCGATACCCTGGGTGCGCCAGAGACCGCCAAACCCGCCGAACGCGCTCACCTCATAGGCGAGGTACCCGTCCGGTCCTTCGACGAGATCGACGCCCGTAAACGTGAGCCCAAACACCTCCGCGGCGCGCAGGGCCAGCCGCTCGATCTCCGGCGTCACCGGACACGTCTCATAGTGGCCGCCCGCCGAGGTGGTGGTCAGCCACGTATCCTGGCGCGCGACGCGGTAGTACGCGCCGAGCACGCGCCCCGCCAGCACCGCGACGCCGATGTCGCGCCCCGCGTGCGGCACGTACTCCTGCACGTAAAACGGCATCCGCCACTCGCGCTGCCATTCGCGGAGCGCCGTCCCGAGCGGCGCGTCGGCGGTCAGGACCACCATCCCTTTGCCCTTCGACGTGAACAGCGGCTTGATCACCGCGCGGCCCCAGCGCCGCACCGCCTCCTCCGCCTCCTCCACGGTCTCGGCGACGATCGTGCGCGGGATCGGAATCTTCCCCTCGCTCAATCTCTGCGTCATGCGGTACCGGTCCTGCGCGTCCGCGATCGCCCGGGCGGGGCTGAAGACGGACACCCCCCGGATCTCGAGCTGGCTGAGCACGTGGACGCGGCTCGGCGTCAGCGGATCCGTCGTGGACCCCAGCTTCTTGACGATGACGGCGTCGAGCCCGCCGAGATCGGCGCCGCGGTGCCACACGGCGCCCGGCGGCAGGTCAATCGCGCACTCGGCGGCCGCGAACACGACGGGTTCGCACCCGCAGGCCTCCAGCGCGATGCGGAGCTGCTCGGTGGACCATGTGCCCGGAATCCCGCAGACCCCCACGCGCAGGCTCACGGCTGTGCCTCCTGCCGCAGCAGCCGCACGCCGCGCCTGAGCAGGGCGGCGGCGTGCGCCGCCTCGGTGACCACCCGCACCGAGGTGATGCACGACCGGGCGAGACTGAGGGCGAGCCGCGGCTCGAACGCGCCGTCCGCGTGCTCGGTGGCAAACTCCCGCGCAAACCCTTCGACCAGCGCGTTCACGTGGGTCACATCCTCGCGGATCGCCGGCGAGAGGTCCGGCCGGCGGTCCATCGACAGCAGAAACACGCTGACATCCTGCAGGTAGTCACCCAAGCGCGAGCGGTGCACGTCGATGAACTTGACCTGGCCGGTGCGGTCGTTGTACAGCACGTTGTTGGCGTTGAAGTCGCCGTGCAGCCAGACCGAGCACGGCGGCGCGAGGGTGGGCTCCAGCGCCTCCGCGCGCGCGAGCAGGTCGTCGAGCCGGACGACGGCGCCGTCCACGGCGATGCCGGCCTCCGCCTCGGTCCGCAGCTCCGGGTGGAGCGCGAACACCTCCGGAAGGCGGCGCCGGATCTGCGCCACATAGTCGACGGCGGGCGGGGTGGGCACGAGCGTGGTCTGCCACACTTGGCGCACCGCGCTCAGCACCCGCTCGGTCGCCTCCATCTTCGCTTCGCGTGAGGCATCCGAAAGATAGAGCTCGGAGAGGAGGGTGCTGTCGACGAACTCCCGCAGCAGCGCCTGCCGGTCCTTGACCGTGACCGAGCCGAGGACGCGCGGCGTCAGGTCGCCGGGAATGCGCTCCCACACTTTGAGCTTCTCGGTCTCCTCCTGAATCTTGCGCCGCGAGCCCTCTTTGTACACCACGGTGCCGTGCCGGCCGGCGACGCGCGCGACCACCGCCCCGCTGATCCCGTCCCAGTACGGCCGGAACTCCAGCGTTCCCGCGGCCGCCTCGGGCATCAAGAGGCCGAGCTGCTGGTACTGCGAGAACTTCAGCCGCCGGCCGGTGATCAGGAAGATCGCCTGCTCGCCGACGTTCAGCACGTAGTCCGCGACCTTTTCGAGGTACTTCATCACCGCGAGACAGTGCAGCAGGTACGGCACCTCGGCCGGCGAGGCCTGCATCCGGCGCCGCGCCTCGGTCAGGCACGCGACGTAGTGCGTGTCGAACTCCGACTCGCGCAGGCAGGCGCGCCGGGCCTGCTCCAGGTCGCGCCGCACGAGCGCGTCGATCACCTCGGAGACCGCCGTCAGCGCGCACGCTTCGAGCGGCTCGAACGTAAAGTGCCCGGGGGCGATCCCCTCGCGCACGATCAGCCGGACGCGCTTCGCGATGTGGGTGCCGGCGTCCCCGATGCGCTCGAGGTTCAGCGCGATCTTGACGGTCGCGCGCACGGTCCGGAGCGCGTGCTCGGACAGCCCGCCGGTCGCCGCGAGCGCGAAGCATCGCTCCTCGAGCTCCAGGTTCAGGTTGTCGACGGCGTCGTCCCGTTCGATGATCTCTTCGGCGAGGGTCAGGTCGCGGGTGTGGTAGCAGCGCAGCGCTCGCTCAAGCTGGTCGACGACAAGCCGACCGAGCTTCGTCACCTCATTCTGGAGCCCGCTGAGCAGCGTGTCACTGGCCAAGGATGGGCATTCCCGATTCGACGTCCGCCGGGATCGCGCGGCGCATTGCGCGACCCCGGCGGCGGTAGGAGGATTGGGAAGAAAGTGGGATTAGTCTCGCGTGCCGGCCCGCACGTGACGAGTATACTCTTCGCGCGGGTCGACGGTCATCTCCAGCTGGAACGCTCGTGGACGCGTGCGTCTGGTGCGGTGGCGGTGGAGACAGATCGCCACCTTCAGCGGCTCCTGCACGCGCTCGCGGATCTTCACGCTCACCGGGCGCGCCCCGACGTGTCGGAGACGGGCGCGCTTGCGAACGCCCGCTCGCGATACGCATCGGCGGCCGCCGCGTGGGCCGCCCGCGCCTTGGCGAGGCGCTTGTACGATTCGCTGAACTGCACCGCGATCGGTCCGTAGTGCTGGCTCTCAACCGCAGCACCGCCCGTGCGGATGGCCGACGCGACCGCCGTCTGCGTGATCTCGTCAAGCGGCAGCACCGTCGCCTTGATGCCGACCTGCGCCCAAAAGTGAGCGTCGCTGCCCCCCACGACCGGCACCTCGAGCGGCTCCGCCACGGCCCGGACCCGATCGTCCGAGGAAAAATCCTTGCCGTTGAGTTCGAGCGCGTCGAGCGCGCGGAGCTTGTGGATGCCTACCTTCGCCAGTTCCTTGCCGGGACGGACCAGGTGCGCCCCGATCACGAATGCCCCGACGGCGTGGGCCGCCGCGACCGCCTCGTCAAAGGGAGCCCGGTATCCTTGCGTCGCGGGCTTCGCGAGCGACCGATCCAGTTCCCGCAACTGACCGACCGCCGCCAGCACGATCAGGTCGCATCCCTCTGCGATGCTCAGTTCCGCGCCCGACAAGAGCCGGAATCCGTCCGGCCCCTCATACGCTCCCGCCGCTTCGTTATACCGAAACTCGCGGCCGAGAGCGTCGTGAATCTCCCAATACTGCACCGCGTGCAGGTGCTCGACCAGGGCCAATCCGTCGAGGCTGAGGCGGCGCGCTTGGGCGATGAACTGGTGGACGGTTTTGATTGCGAAAGGAAACGTCTTCGAGAGCTTGGCGTGAGTGTGCAGATCGATCCGTTTCACGGCCTTGTCTCCTCGATGTCGGCTGCGAATATGCGGCAACTTTTTGCCAGGCCCGTGCGGGTTTCCAGCCCGAGAGGACCGTTCAAGTGTTCGCCACGAACGTACCAGCCCACCTCCATCGCTAGTTCTATTCTAGGTTTTAGTACTTAAACAACAGCGAAATCTTTCGTAATAGGAGGTAAAGGTCAGGTTAATGCACGGTTAACGACACTTCGAGTCGCATGGCCTGGGAAGTGCCTGCGAACCTGGATATGGCAACCGGTGAGGGCCGAACCGCACCCCTCGGACACACGGGGACCTCGCCCGCCAGGCGCGGGGTGCCCACCGCGCACATCCGCGCCTGGATCGAGCCCGGCTGGCTTGTTCCTTCCCTAGCGCGTCATTTCTTCGCCAGCAGCGTGTCGATCTGCTGGGCCATCGCATCAGCCGCTTGCTGCGGCGTCATCTGCCCGACCAGGATCTTCTGCCCGTTCGTGATGATCACGGTCTGAATGCTGGCCCACTCGCCCACGGTCGGGAGCGCCCTGGCGTCGCGCAGCGCCTGCCCGAAAATGGTGTACTCCGGATTGTTCCAGGGCGGCGCCTTATACACCGACAGCCGGGCCGGGGTGCGGTTCATGATCTGCCCCATGTTCTCCGGCTTCGCGAGCCACTGGAGAAACAGGCGGGCCCCAGCCGCGTTCTGCGCGCCGACCGGGATGCCCATCGCCCAGCCCCCGGAGACGTTCACCTTGTCGGGCGACAGCACCATGCCCCACTTGAGGTCCTTGTGCTGCGAGAACTCGTCGAACGCGGTCGACGTGCTCGTGAGCATCCCGACCTTGTTCGCCTCGAACAGCGGGATGACGTCCCGGGTCGTCGTGAAGTTCGGCGTCCCTTCGGGGACGACATGGTACTTGGTGTACAGGTCAGACCAAAACGTCAGGCCGGCGACGCTCTTGGGAGAGTTGATCGTCGCTTTTGTGCCGTCCGCGTTGAGGAAATCCCCGCCGTTCGCCCAAATCATGGCGGCCAAGAGACCCATGACGTTGGACGGATCGCTCAGGTCCGCCGCGATCCCGATGCCGTACTGTCCCGGGACCGTGAGCTTTCTGGCGATCTGCAGCATGTCGTTGTAGGTCCAATTGTCGCTGGGATAGGGCAGCCCCACCTTGTCGAACACGGTCTTGTTGTAATAGAAGACGTACGAGGCGGCCCGATTCGGAATCGCGTACTGATGCCCGTTGAAGCGGCTGGAGGCCCAGACGCCCGGAGAATAGTCCTTCACGTCGAGACTCTTCGCGACGTCGTCGAGCGGCTGCAGGAGGCCCTTCGCGGCGATCGTCGACGCCACCGACACGTCGAGATCGATCACGTCCGGGGGGGTGCCGCCGAGCGCAGACGCGGTAAACTTGTCGACATACCCGTTGATCGGCAGCGGTTCAATCTTGAGCGTGATCCCGGGATATTCTTTCGCCCACAACTGCATGGCGATGGGGACCTGGCTGTCCCACCAGCTCCCGACCCACACCGTGACCGTCCCGGTCGGCGCGGCGGCGAATGTCGACCCGTTCATGGTCAGCATCCCGATCAGCGCGACCAGGACGGCAAGTCGCAGTAGCGATGTCAGCCTCATGCACAGTCTCCTCTTCGATGAACGCCGCGTACGCAACCCGCGCGGCCGCGTGCCCGCGCGCGTCAGGGCGTTCAGGATGGCACCATGCGCGGATTCGCCTGGCCCTGCTCCGATGTCCTGTCGCCGCACGCGCGACGGCCTCGCGCACGCCGTCGATGCGTGTGCGCGGCCGAAGGGCCCGGACCCGCCGCGGGCGAACTCGCAAGGAGCGATCGACTCTCGTTCGACGGAGGTCATGCATGACGGCAGGGCATGCGCCGCGCCACCCCGAGACGTCCTCATGACTCCCGGCGCCGTGTCAGGGTGCGACACCGCGATCAACATGAGCTTCGCGCAGCTCGGCGCGTTCAAGATCGTGGTGCTCGGGATCGTCCAGGGCATCACGGAGCTGCTGCCGATCAGCAGCACCGCCCATCTCCGCATTATCCCGGCGCTGCTGCACTGGCCCGATCCGGGCGCGGCGTTCTCCGCGGCGATGCAGCTCGCCAGCCTCGCCGCGGTCGTCGCGTTCTTCGAGCGGGACATCGTCATGCTCACGCGTCAGTCGCTCACGGCCCTGCGTACGGGCAACACCCGGGATCACTCGCTGCGGATGGTCGTCGGGTTCCTGATCGCCACGATCCCGATCGGACTCGCGGGACTGGCGCTGCGCCGGGTGCTCAACGCGTGCGACTCGCCGCTGCGCGGCATCGCGGTCATCGGCTGGGCCTGCATCGTCATGGGGATCTTGCTCGCCCTCGCCGAGATCTACGGGCAACACGGGCGCGGCGGCAAGCGGCTCTGGAAGGATCTCACGATCCGGGACTGCATCTACGTCGGGATCGCGCAGGCGTTTGCGTTGGTGCCCGGCGTGTCCCGGTCGGGCTCGACGCTGACGGCCGCGCTGGGCCTCGACATCGACCGCGCCACCGCCGTGCGGTTTTCATTCCTGCTCGGCGTGCCGGCGATCGTGCTGGCCGGACTGTTCGAACTCTGGACGCTCCACAAGGCCGGCCTGACGCGCCACGGATGGGAGCTGCTGCTCATCGGCCTCATCGCCGGCAGCGCGGCGTCGTACCTCGCGATCCGGTGGCTGCTGCGCTACTTCGAGCACCACACCGCCTGGATCTTCGCGTGGTATCGCATCGCGCTCGGGGTGATCCTGCTCGTAGGAGCCGGGGCCGGATGGCTGCGGTAGGCGGACGGCGAGCCCGTTGCGTGTTCGCACCCCACGAGACGCGGCGCATCGTGCCGAGCCGGAGCGGGCCTCGCTGAACGGGGCGCGCGACCCGCAGGGGCAGGCCGCGCCTACACGTTGAGTTCTTTGAGGGTACCGGTGACCATGTAGATGACGCGCTCGGCGATGTTGGTCGCATGGTCCCCCATGCGTTCCACCGCCTGCGCCGCCATCAGCAAATGGGTGGCGCGCTCGATGCTCCGCGGATCCTCGATCATATAGGTCAGCAGCTCTCGGAATACCTGACTGTACAGATGATCGACATCATCGTCGCGGGCCGCCATCCGCGCGGCCAGCCCGACGTCGTGTCGCACGAACGCATCGAGGCCGTCCCGCAGCATCTCCCGGACGATCTCGGACATCCGCGGGATGTCCATCAACGGCTTGAGCAGCGGCTCCGAGGCGATCCGCAGCACCATCCGCGCGATATCCTCGGAGTGGTCGCGCGATGCGCTCCAGGTCGATCGTCATCGCCCAGACCGCGGCGATCGTCCGGAGATCCTTCGCCATCGGCTGCTGCGTGGCCATCAGGCGCACACAGCGCTCCTCGAGCTCGAGGTGCAGCGCGTCGATGGTGTTGTCCGAGGCGACGATCTCTTCGGCGAGCACGGTGCTCCTCGCCCGCAGCGCATCGATCGACCGGCGCACCGAGTCCTCGACCAGCGTGCCCATGCGCAGCAGGTCGTCGCTGAGCTGCCGCAGGTCCTGATCAAACGATTCACGCGTAGGCATTAACCAGCCACCTTCCACCCTCGGTCAAAAAGATCCTGCCGAACGGCCGCGCGCCGCCCCACCACCGGGGCCGGACCGCTCACCCGAACCGGCCGGTAATGTAATCCTCGGTCCGCTTGTCCTGAGGGCGCGTGAACATCTCGTTCGTCGGTCCCGTCTCGACCAGCTCGCCCGAGAGCATGAACGCGGTCGTGTCGGACACGCGGGCCGCCTGCTGCATGTTGTGCGTCACGATCACGACCGTCAGGTGCTCCCGCAGCGTCTTGGCCAGCTCCTCGATTTTCAGCGTCGAGATCGGGTCGAGGGCGGATGCCGGCTCGTCCATCAGCAGCACTTCCGGCTCCACCGCCAGCGCGCGCGCGATGCACAGCCGCTGCTGCTGCCCGCCGGACAGGCTGGTCCCGGCCTTCCCGAGCGAGTCCTTGACCTCGTCCCACAGCGCCGCGCCGATGAGGCTCTTCTCGACGACCTCGTCGAGCCGCCGGCGGTCGTGGACGCCGGACAGCCGCAGTCCGGACACCACGTTGCCGTAGATCGACATCGTCGGAAAGGGATTGGGGCGCTGGAACACCATGCCGATCCGCCGCCGCACCGCGACGGGATCCATCGTCGGCGCGTAGATGTCGTCGCTGTCCAGCATCACCTTCCCGTCGACCCTGGCGCCCGGCACGACCTCGTGCATGCGATTGAGACAGCGAAGAAACGTCGACTTCCCGCATCCGGACGGACCGATGATGGCCGTGATCCGGTTGGTCGCGATGCCGATCGACAGCGCCTTCACCGCGTGGTTCTTGCCGAAATGGGCGTTGAGACCGTCGACCCTGATGCGCATGGTCGAGGCTTCGCTGGCTTCCGTTGAAGACGCAAACGCCGGAAGGGCCCGGCTCATGCTCGCTGCTTCCACGTCCATTCGCCCCTACCTCCCTTTGGAAAATCGCCGGCGCGTCGCGACGCGCGCGGACACGTTGAGCACGAGCGTGATCGTCATCAGCACCAGCGCGGCCGCCCAGGCCTGGCGGTGCAGATCGTTATACGAGGAGATGGCGTAGTTGTACAGCTGCACCGTGAGCGAGGCCATCGGCTGATCCAAAAACCCCGCCGGGTGCCTCCAATCGAACGTCCAGAACTGGTTGTTGAACGCCGTGAACAGGAGCGGCGCCGTCTCCCCCCCGATGCGGGCCACCGCAAGCATGATGCCGGTCAGGACGCCCGCCATGGCGCTCGGCAGCGTGATGCGCAGTGTCGTGACCCACCATGGGATCCCGAGCGCGAGCGACGCCTCGCGGAGCGACTGCGGCACGAGGCGCACCATTTCCTCCGTGGTCCGCATCACGATCGGGATCATCATCAGCCCGAGCGCGACCCCACCGGCGTATCCCGAGAAGTGGTGCGTCGGGATGACGATCAGCGTGTACACGAACACGCCGATCACGATGCTCGGGACCCCGTTGAGCACGTCGGCGGTGAAGCGGATCCACCAGCCGATCTTCCCGTGCCCGCTGATCTCGGACAGATACAGACCGCCCAGGATTCCGATCGGGACGCCGACGCACGAGCCGAGGACGATCAGGACCAGGGTGCCGACCATGGCGTTCGCCATGCCCCCGCCGGGCTCGCCGGGCGGCGCGGCCAGCTGGGTGAAAAACGCCCAGTTGAGAGAGCTCGCGCCCTGCCAAATGACGTAGCCGAGGACGCTCGCGAGCGGTGCGATCGCGACGAGGATCGCGACGAAGCAGAGCGACGTCATCACGACGTCGACGATCCGGCGTCGCCGGATGCTCACGGCCGGGGCGGCGATGCTGCTCATGCCCGTCCCGCCTGCCGCTCGACGCGCATCACCAACCAGCGCGCGGCCGCGTTCACGATCAGCGAGACGATGAACAGGACCAGGGCCATCTCGATGAGCGAGGAGAGGTAGAGGTCCGTCGTCGCCTCCGAGAACTCATTCGCGAGCGCGGCCGCGATCGTATAGGCGGGCTGGAACAGCGACGGCGAAATCTGCGGGCGGTTGCCGATGACCATCGTCACCGCCATCGTCTCGCCGAACGCCCGCCCGAGGCCCAGGATGATCGACCCGACGATCCCGATGCGCCCAAACGGCAGCACGGCATGCCGGATCACTTCCCACCGCGTGGCGCCGAGCGCGTACATGCCTTCGCGCTGGTCCTGGGGCACGGCCCGCAGCACGTCCCGCGACACCGACGAGATAATCGGGATCACCATGATCGCCAGGATGATGCCGGCGGCCAGCATCCCGATCCCGTACGGCGGACCGCTGAAGAGCGGCAGCCATCCCAACGAGGCTGACAGCGGCGGCTCGATCACGTTCCGGATCCACGGCGCGAGGACGAAGATACCCCACAGCCCGAGGATCACGCTCGGGATCGCGGCCAGCAGCTCCACGATGAACGACAACACCACCGACGTGCCCGAGAGAGACAGTTCCGCCAAGTACACCGCGACGCCCAAACTGATCGGGATGCCGATGAGCAGCGCGATCAGTGAGGACACGAGCGTGCCGTAGAGGAACGGCAGGGCCCCGAAGATCCCATGCACCGGATCCCAGCGCGACGTCCACAGGAACGACAGCCCGAATTTCTGTATCGCAAGCAACGAGGACACGACCAGCTTGGCCGCGATGGCGATCACCAACAGGATGATGATGAAGCCGAACGCGGTGAGCACGACCCGAAACAGACCATCTGCCCAGCGAGCCCTGCCGCGGCGGCCGGCGCGCGTCCAGGACGGGCCGCCGGTCTGGCCGGTGTCCTGCGGGCGCACCGTTTGATCACCCAGCATCTCACCACTCCTTTAGGCGGGGCGCGGCTGCCAGGCGGCGCCCTCCCCGCTCACACCACGATACCTTGCGCCGACGAATCGCAGGTGACCGAAGTGTTATCCGGACGTTAACAGGCTGTTAAGGCGCCTCCACGTGGCTCAGGTTCGTCTCGCCGGCGGCAGGAGTGTCAGATGCCGACGAGCCGCACGAAAAAGAATGCCGCGACGACGACCGCGCCGAGCCATAAGAGCACGACCCCCGCGATCCGAAGATCAACCGGCCAATCCTCCGGCTGCGAAAACATTGGGTCGGGAGCGTCCTCGTCCCGCATCATGTCCCACCCCACGGCACAGCCCTGCATCGAGCCAGCAGTGGGACGAGTTTAGGAGTCCGCAGTTAATCCTGATCGTCGCGCACCGGCAAGAACACGTTAAGAGAAGCGCAAGAATCGCGTATGATGTCACACCGATGACCGAACGGGCGTGCGTGGGATCAGGAGGGTGAACTGGCTGCCGCGCCCCTCGATGCTCTGGACCTCGACTCTGCCGCCGTGGGAGGTCACGATGTGCTTGACGATGCTGAGACCGAGGCCGGTGCCCCCGAGCAGCCGGGCCCGGGACGGATCCACCCGGTAGAAGCGCTCGAAGATCCGGGGCAGATGCTCCGGCGCGATGCCCAAGCCGGTATCGGACACCGTCACCGCGACCAGGTCGCCGTCCACGCGGGCGGACAGGCGCACGACGCCGCCGGCCGGCGTGTACTTGAGCGCATTGTCGACCAGGTTGACGAACGCTTGGACGAGGCGCGCCTCGTCGCCCCAGACGTCCGGGAGACCGTCCAGCGCGTCGATCCGCAGCTCGACCTGGCGCTGCTCGGCGACCGGCCGAAACTTCGTGGTGACATCGCGCGCCACGGCGCCAAGCGCCACCGAGGACATCTCCATTTTGGCGCTGCCGGACTCGATCGCCGACAGGTCGAGGAGGTCGTTCACCAAGAGCGTCAGCCGGTCGATCTCGGACACGATGCGGCCCAGAAAGCGCGGCCCGGCGTCCCGATCGCGCAGCGCGCCGTCGAGGAGCGTCTCCGCGAGCGCCCGGAGCGACGCGAGCGGTGTGCGGAGCTCATGAGACACGTTCGCGATGAACTCCTGGCGGATCAGGTCGGTGCGGCGCAGATCCGTGATGTCCTGGACGGCGACCACCGTCCCCGCGAACTCGCCCCGCCCGCCCCAGACCGGGTTCGCCTGGACCCGAAGCGCGCGCCGCTGCGGCTGATGCACCTCGAGCTCGCGGGCCAGCGGGACGCGCTCGCGATCGGCTTGGCGCACCAGCGTGTCCAGCTCGAAGTGGTGCACGACCTCGATCAAATGGCGTCCGATCGCAAACTGCGCGTCGACCCCGAAGATGCGCTCGGCGGCGGGATTGACGAGCACGAGCGTGCCGGCGGCATCGAGGATCAGCAGCCCGTCGCTCATGTGCGCCATCACGGCCTCGAGGGTGCCTTTGCCCCGGTCGAGGTCCGCGATCGTCCGCCCGGACTGCGCGACCATCGCGTTGAACGCGGCGATCGTCTCGCGCACCTCGACAAACGACTCCTCGTGCACGGGCCGCAGCCGCCCGTCGGCGCCCGCCGCGGCCGCGGTCGCGATCTCGCGAAGCGGGCGGCGGAGCCCAGCGGACGCGCGCGCGCTCAACAGGTACGCGAACGCGCCCGCGATCACGATCGTCGCGACCACCCACAGCGCGAGCGTGCGCCCAACCGGCCAGCCGAGCACGACCAGCAGCGCCGCGCCCGCGGCCACGGTGATCCCGATCTCGAGCGCGAGCAGACGCGCGAGACCAGGCTGGAGCCGCATCCTCAGCCCTCGAGCTTGTAGCCGACGCCGCGGATCGTCTCGATGGATGTGTGGCTGCCCGCTTCCTGCAGCTTGTGGCGGAGCCAGCGCACGTGGACATCGACCGTGCGATCGTCACCGTCGTACTCGTAGCCCCACACCTGCTGGAGGAGCAGCGCGCGCGTCAACACGCGGCCCGGATTCGAGAGAAACGCCCGCAGGAGATCGAACTGTCTCGGCGGGAGGATGACCGGCTGGTCGCCGACCCGGACGACGTGCCTCGCGACATCCAGCGTGATCTCCGCGACCTGCAGCACCTCGTCCCGCGACGGCGCGCTGGCCTGTGCGCGGCGCAGTGCCGCGCGGACCCGGGCGAGGACCTCACGCACGCTGAACGGCTTGACGATGTAGTCATCGGCCCCGAGATCCAACCCCACCACGCGGTCCGGCTCGTCCGCGCGCGCGGTGATCATCAAGATCGGGACCGTCGAATCATGCCGCAGCACACGGCAGACCTCGAACCCGCTCATGCCGGGCAGCATGACGTCGAGCAGCACGACATCCGGCTTCTTCGTCTTGGCAAGCTCCAGCGCTTCCCCCCCATCGGAGGCCTCGAGGACCTCGTAGCCTTCCTTCTCGAGCGCGTAGCGCAAGGACTCGACGATCGCATGCTCGTCGTCAACGAGCAGGATCCGAGGTTTCACACGCACCTCCGGGCCCCCCGGCGCGCTCGGCGCGTCGGCGAGGTTTCTCCTATCTTTTGGCCCCTGCACGGTCGGGGTTAATGCCGGGTTAATCCGCATCGGTTATGCTCCTTCTTGGATGGCGGTCCGCCGGCGTACTCCCGGCGGCGTCACGGAGGGTGCGTGGACATCACGCTCCGCCTCGAACGGACGAACAGGCGATGGCCGGTGGGACCTCCCAAGGACCCGAAGCGACCCGCCGGCATAAGATTCGCCGCACTCGTTCCTAAGGACGGAGCCCCACGCGCCGCCTCGTTCGCCTGGATCGCCGCCATCCCCCAAGAGATACGCTCGGAGCCGCGTGGAGCCGGAAGCGCTCCCGCGGCTCCGATGCTTCTGCCCTACGGCCATCACGCCTGGCTCCTGCCGACGCGCGCGCGGGCAATGCGGCGGCTCCCCGCGCGACGGGGGGCGGCGCTCTTGCGAATCGACTCCCCGGCGCACGCGGTCCGCGCCGCCCTCGCGCGGATCGACGACGACCGCGAACTCACGGCGGTCAAAATCGGCCTCCTCGGCCTGCTTGTGCTCGCAGCCGCCGCGCTGGAGTGTCTGTGGACATGACCCTTCGGCGCCGCACCGTCCTGTACGCGTACGTCGCGGAGGACGCCGGCGGCGCGCTGTCGCTGGTCTTCGTGGACGGGAACGGCCGCGCGCACCAGCTCGTCACGCTCACCCCGGTCGGCGCGCGCACCGCCTGCGAACGGGCCCTGCGGGGTATCGTGTACGCGCTCTGGAACGCCCGGACCCTGGGGTATCGCCGGGTGGTGGTCCACAGCGACCATCCGGAGGCCGTCGCGCAGATCAATGGCGACTGCCGGCTGGATCCCGCGCTGATCGGACCGTACCTGGAAGCGCGCGCGCTCATGCACGCGTATCGCTGGGCGCGGATCAAGGTCGGCGAGATTCGGTGGCAGCAGCTTGGCACCCGGCCCGCGCAGCAGCAGCAGCTCTCCGCGCTCGGGCAGCGCGCCGGCTCGGGATCTGAACCCGTGGCCGTGGGGTCGCGCTAAGCCGGACGGCGTGCACCCGCGGCCCGTCCCTCGGACGGAACTGTGTCCCTCGGCGTCCTCTCGATCGACGATCATCGCCCCCGGACGCACCGTCATGGAACCGCCTGGCCTCGGGTCAGACGCGCCTCCGCCGAGCGAAGGGTGTGTGCACCTCGCCCGGCGGGACGCGCCTTCCCGTATGACGCGTACAACTACTGCATCAGGGCCTTGCCCTGATACGTCACCTGCTTCACGATTCCCTCGTCGATCGACAGGACGGACGCGGGAAGCCGCGCGTAGAACAAGAGCGGCGCGTCGTTCTCCCCGTCGTGAATCGCCCACCAGAGGAACGCCACGAGCGCCTGGCCCTTCGCCTGATCGGTCTGCTGCGCCGGGATCAGCATGTACGTGAAGCCGCAGATCGGGTACGCGTCGGGCGCGGGCGAGTTCGAGATCGCCACCCGCACGTCCTTCGTCTGCACCATCTGCCTTCGCGCCCAACGCCGCCGCCGCCACGGTGGCGCTCAGCGTCGGCGCGATCCAGTGCCCGGACGGGTTCTGCACGAGCGCGTACGAGAGTTTATTCTGCATGACGTAGGCCAGCTCGACGTAGCCGATGCCGCCCGGCGTCTGCTGCACCGCGCCGGCGACGCCGTCGGTGCCCTTGCCGCCGATCCCGACCGGCCACTGCACGGAGGTGCCGGCCCCGACCTTCGACTTCCAGTCGGCGTTCACGTTCGACAGGAACGTCGTAAAGTGGAACGTCGTGCCGCTCCCGTCGGACCGGTAGACGACGGTGATGGGCAGGTTGGGGAGCTTCATGGTCGGGTTATCGGCCACGAGCTTGGGATCGTTCCACTTGCTGATCGTCCCGAGGTAAATCAGCGCGATGTTCTGACGCGTCAGCTTCAAGCCGGTTGCGATCCCCGGGAGGTTGTAGCTCATGGCGATGGCGCCGGCCACCGTGGGCATCAGCAGGACCGGCGCGGCCCATATCCTTCAGCTGGTCGTCCGCGAGAGGAGCATCCGACGCGCCGAAGTCCACCGTGCGCTGCTTCACCTGCTCGATGCCGCCGCCGCTCCCGATCGGCTGGTAGTTGATGCGGACCTCCGGGTGCATACGGTTATACTCAATAAACCACCGCGAGTAAATCGGGTATGGGAACGTTGCTCCCGCCCCGTTCAGCGTGATGGCCTCGGCACCCCGGGCGGGCTGACTCCCCGCGAAGCTCACCATGACGAGCCCACAGACGATCGCTAACCCTGCCAGGGCACGTCCCCACATGCGATGCGTCAAGCTTCTCCCTCCTTTTACGCTCTAACAGCGTCGTTCGGCCTGCGCCCGGTGCCGTCAAACGGCCCGGGACTCCGCTTCCACCGTATCGTCCAAGCATTAACTCCCGGTGATTGGACGGTTAAGCCGGTCTTAAGAGGGACGGTATTCCGGCTCGCAGACCCCAGAACCGTCGAAACTGTGAGCGGCCCCCCCGCGCGAAAGGAGGGCGCAACGGGAATCCGACGAGCACTGCCGAATCGGTATGCACCTGTCCTAGACCGCCCGAAGGGAGTCTCGAATGGACCCGATGATCGAACGGCTGTCCCGGCTTGCCACGTCCACGCTCGGCCATTTCGTGGAGGAGGGGTTCCTGGATATCGCCATCTCCCCGGTGTTCCGCCCCATCAAATGTGCGGGCCGGGCGCTGACGGTCGGGGAGCACTCCAGCACCCGCGAGGCAATTCGCGCGGTCCAGCCCGGAGAGGTCATGATGGTCGCGCGCGGCGGCGAAGCCCGCTACGCGGGGTTTGGAGGCATGGTCGCGCTGGCCTGCAAGAATGCCGGCTTCGCCGGGGTCGTCCTCGATTGTCCGACGTGCGACTACGCCGAGATCGTCGAGTTCGGGATGCCGGTGTTCTCGCGCGGCATCTCGGCGCTCTTGCCGAAGGGCCGAGACTACCGCGAGCCGATCCGGCAGCCCATCATCTGCGGCGGCATCCGCGTCGCGAACGGCGATTACGTGCTGGGCGACGACGACGGGATCCTGGTGATTCCCCCGTCGGAGATCGAGGCGATCGTGGCGCGCGGCGAGGCGGCGGAGAAGCGCGGGATCGAGACGCGCAAGCTGCTGGAAGCCGGGAAGACGCTGGAAGAGATCACGGAGAGCAGGAGGGGACACGCATGACGCGATGGCTGCTTGCGGCGATCATCACGGGCGCGCTCGTCATCTCGGGCGCGGCGTCCTGGGGCGCCACGCCCGGCGGGGTCCAACCGAAGCGCGGCGGAACGTTCATCTGGGGGCTGTCCACCGAGCCGCCGGACCTCGACCCCCAGGTGGACTCGGGCGTGGCGTCGGGGTACATCAAGGAAGCCGTGTACGAGGGGCTCGTCCGCTACGGGCACAACGGCGCGATCATCCCGGATCTGGCCGTCCGCTGGGGCATGGTCGGCAACACGCAGATCGTGTTCCACCTCCGGCCGAACGTGAAGTTCCATAACGGCGACCCGTTCACCGCGACGGACGTGAAGTTCTCGTTTGACCGCATGCTGAATCCGAAGACCGGCGCGTCGCTCACCGGGAACCTGAAGGCGATCCAGAGCGTCGAGATCATGGACCCGATGACCGTCAAGATCGTCCTCAGCCAGCCGTTCGCGCCGCTGCTCGCGTACCTCGCGCAGCCGTACGGTGCCATGGTGGACAGCAAGTTCGTCCAGGGCGGCGCGAACCTCCGCGCCACGATGATGGGCACCGGGCCGTTCAAGTTCGTGTCGTGGCAGCCGGGGCAGAGCGTCCGCGTCGTGCGGAACGACGCCTATTGGAACACGGGCCATCCGTACCTCGACGCGATCAACTTCCAGATCATCGCCGACGATCAGACGCGCCTCACGGCGCTGCGGGCCGGCGACGTGATGCTGGCGGACTTCATCCCGCAGGAACAGATGAACGCGATCCAGCGCGACCCGCAGCTCCAGCTGTACGCCGACGTCGGCATCTTCACGTGCATCATCTTCAACGTGTCGCGGAAGCCCTACGACGACGTCCGCGTGCGCCAGGCGATCGCGTACGCGATCGACCGGGACGCGATGGTCAAGACGATCTTCGACGGCCGCGGCACGTCGATCACGGGCGACGTGATTCCGAAGAGCTGGTGGTCGCACGACGCGAAGGCGGACGGCACGTACACGTACAATCCGGACAAGGCGAAGGAGCTGCTGAAGGAGGCCGGGTATCCGAACGGCCTCAAGATCACGATCCTCGCGCCGATCACCTTCACGCTGCACACGCGCACGGCGCAGGTGCTGCAGGCGCAGCTGGCCAAGGTCGGCATCGACGCCCAACTCGACCTGCCGGAGTGGGCCGTCGTGCTGCAGCGCCACCTCGCGGGCGACTACGGCATCGAGGTCCGCGCGCTGACGGCGTCGGTCAACGATCCGGACTTCCTGACGCTGTTCTACGAGTCCGATCAACGCGTACTACGCGAAGCAGGTCGGGTTCAAGGACACGCAGATCGACGGGTGGCTCGACCAGGCCCGGGTCCTCGACAACCAGACGCTGCGGAAGTCGCTGTACGCGAAGGTCACCGAGCGGGCGCTCTCGCTGTCTCCCTGGGTCTACATCGCGTGGGGCGACTCCGGCGAGGCCGGCCGCAACTACGTCCGCGGGTACGAGCACTTCCCGGGACCGATCGGACGGTACTCGGGCTTCTCGCTGCAGGACACCTGGCTCGCGAAGTAGCCTCACCGGCCCTCCTCTGTGGGCACGTACATCCTGCGCCGCGTGATCGCCGCCGTCCTCATGACGGTGGCGATCACGACGGCGGTCTTCTTGATGCTGCGTGCCGTGCCGGGAGACGTCGTCGCGGTGATGCTCGGGGATGCGGCGACGCCGGAGAACGTCGCCGCGATGCGCCACGCGCTCGGCCTGGACCGCCCGCTGCTGGTGCAGTACGGATCGTGGCTGGCGCACGTCGCGCGGGGCGACTTCGGCAACTCCATCGTCTCGGGCGTCTCGATCGCGGCGCAGCTCGGCGAGCGCATTCCGCGGTCGCTCGAATTGGGAGTCGTGGCGCTCACGCTCGGCATCGTGCTGGGGATTCCGCTCGGGGTGCTCGCGGCCCGCCGGCCCGGCGGCGCGCTCGATCTCGCGATCACGGGCATCGGGGCGCTCGGGCTGATGTTCCCGGCCTTCGTCGTCGGGACGCTGTTCGTGCTCCTCTTCGGGCTCGTCCTCCACTGGTTTCCCGCGACCGGGTACGTCGAGTTCTCGGAAGACCCGATCGGCCATCTCCGCCACCTGGTCCTGCCGGCCGTGACGCTCGCGCTCACGTTCGCCCCGGTCATCATGCGGATGACGCGCGCGGGAATGCTGGAAGCACAGTCCCAGGACTTCGTGCGCACGGCCCGCTCCAAGGGCCTCGCCGAGCCCACGGTGCTCGTGAAGCACGTGCTCCGCAACTCGCTGATCCCCGTCATCACCGTCGTCGGCCTGCAGGCGGGGGAGTTGATCGGGCGGATCGTGCTGATCGAGTACATCTTCAACTGGCCCGGCCTGGCGGGCCTGCTGCTGACCGGCGTGTTCGGCCGCGACTACCCCACCGTCCAGGCGGTCGTGGTGGTGATCGCGTTCTCGTTCGTGTTCATTAACCTGCTCGTCGATCTCACGTACATGCTGGTCGACCCGCGGATCCGGCTGGCGTGAAGCGGACCAACCTGCGCCTCGTCCTCGCCGGGTCGCTCCTGGTGGTGCTGAGCGCCGCGGCGGTCCTCGCGCCGTGGCTCGCGCCGGACCCCCCGCTCGAGATGGGGTCCGCGCTCCTCGCCGGCCCGTCCCCGGCGCACCCGCTCGGGACCGACTCGTTCGGGCGGGACACGCTGTCGCGCCTGCTCTACGGCGCCCGCGTCTCGCTCGCGGTGTCGCTCCTGTCGGTGCTGATCGCGTCGGCCGGCGGCACGCTGCTCGGGCTGGCCAGCGCGACGTACCGCGGCGGGGTCGAGTGGACGGCGATGCGCTTCGTCGATCTGATTCTCGCGTTTCCGCCGATCCTGCTCGCGATCGCCGCCGTGACGTTCCTCGGGTCGGGGCTCGGCAAGCTCGTGATCGTCATCGCGATCCTGTACGTCCCGAGCTTCGCCCGGCTGTCGTACGGCAGCGCGCTCGGGGTCGTCCAGCGCGAATACGTCGAAGCCGCCCGCGCGCTCGGCGCCTCGGTCTGGCATCAAATGCGGCTCCACATCCTGCCGAACATCGCGGGCCCGCTGATCGTGCAGTGCTCGCTCTCGGCCGGCTTCGCGATCGTCGTCGAGTCGGGGTTGAGTTTCCTCGGGCTCGGCGTGCTGCCGCCGGCGCCCACGTGGGGGCGCATGGTCAGCGAGAGCCGCAACTACATGCAGCTCGCCCCCCTCCTCCTCCTGTGGCCGTCGCTCGCGATCGCGTTCGCCGTGGGATCCTTCAATATGCTGGGCGATGGGCTCCGCGACGCGCTCGATCCCCGTACGGTCACCCGCACGTAGCCCGCCGCATCGACCCGAGGCGGATGGCACGCCCCGCGTCGCCCCACGCGATAGTGTGTTCCCCTCGGCCGCCCAGGGTGAACTTTTGGCGTAGTACTTTCGGAGCAGGACCACGGGTCGGGGCTGGGTCGGAAGTCCGATCCCGCATGGCCGGAAGTCCGATGGACGCTCCGACCGGTGGGCTCTATGCTTGAGACCCATGACGTCGCATGACTGCACGGTGGGGGGCACGAGCGCACCGAGCGACCAGGTGACGGAGGCTGATTTCGTGCAACTGCTCGATGAAGTGGTGGCGAGCGCTCGCGCCGGGCAGATGGCCGTCCGAGATTTAACCGACGATGAGGTCGCGCTGGTTCGGGGACTCGCGGAGTCCTCCCCGCCGGCGGCCGTGGAACCTGCGCCTCCCCGCGGGCCACGGCCGTCGGCGTGGGAGTTTGTCCGCACGAACGATGTCACGCTCGAAGGCTGGTCGCGCGCGCTCGAGTTCCGGGACCGAGAAACCGACGGACACGCGCGGCGGGTCACGGAGCTCACCCTGCATCTCGCCAAGATCCTCGACATCCCCGAGGCCGAACGCATCCACATCCGTCGGGGCGCGCTGCTGCACGATATCGGCAAAATGGCGATCCCCGACAGCATCCTGCTCAAGCCCGGCGCGCTGACCGAGCAGGAGTGGGATACGATGCGCCTGCACCCGACCTACGCGTACGAACTGCTCTCGCCGATCGCGCACCTGCGGCCGGCGCTCGACATCCCGTACTGCCACCACGAGCGCTGGGACGGCTCGGGATATCCCCGCGGTCTCCAGGGCGAGCAAGTCCCGCTGTCGGCCCGCGCCTTCATGCTGGCGGACGTGTGGGACGCCCTCCGGTCGAACCGGCCGTACCGGCTCGCCTGGCCCGGCCCCCGCACCGCGGAGTTCATCGAAGGCAACGCCGGCAGGCTGTTTGACCCGGAGATGGTGAAGATCTTCCTGCCGCTCGTCCCCTACTGATCCCGACTGGCCCCCGGGCGCCCGCGCGGCACTTGCACGCCTGTGCTACAATCTATCGTGCTGTGACGACGCGCTACTGCGCTCAATGCGAAATCGCCATGGAGCCGTTCTTCGACTCCACGTGCGAGGCTCCCGTGGCCTGGCTGTGCCAGGGATGCCGCAGCGTGCAGATGGACGTCGAACGCGTCGGGCTCTCTCCCGAGGCGCAGCTGGAGCTGACGGGGCTCGAGGCCTTCCTCCGGACGTCGGGCTCGGGCACGTCGCCGGAGATCAGCCGCGCGCGGGCGCGCGCCCGCGCGACCGCGTCGGGCATCCGTGAGATCCCGGTCGACGTCGAACGGATCGCCGAGCGCTGCGGCTATCCGGTCCAGGACCGCGCGCTGCCGGCCGGGCTGCGCGGCACGATCGCCCGCGACGGCGCCCACACGATCATCGTGATCAACCGCGACCGGCCGGGCCAGACGCCGGCCGAGCGCCGGTGGGTCGTCGCCGAGGAACTCGGCCATGCCCTGCTGGAGCACAGCACCCTGGTCGCCAGCAGCGCGCCCGGTGGGGCGCCGACGATGCTCGAGCCGCGGCGCCGCACCGAAGAGCGTGAAGCCAAGGAGTTCGCCGCCGAGATCCTGATGCCCGAGGAAAAGGTCCGAGGACGGTTCGCCGAAATGGCGCCGCGCATCTATCGCACGCTGGGCCTGCGCCAGCGCGAGTCCGAGACCGGCGAGGTGGTGGTCACGCTGGCGCGGATGTTCGGCGTCACGCCGACCGCGATGCGGGTGCGCCTTGAGGAGCTCGAGCTCGTGCGCTGACGCGCGGCCCTCGTCCTGATCCGCGAAGACGACACCGCCCGCCCGGCGTGCGCCGGACGGGCGGTGTGCTTGTGCCGTGACTCGATCAGGTCCTACGCGGCCCTCCAGGCCCGCACGAGCCACTGCCAGGCCGTGCCGACGGCGTGCAGCGCCGCGTCCAGCTGCGGATCCTGTCCGCGCTCCATATCTTCGGCCGTGAACTTGACCGGCACGTTCGGGGTGATGCCGATCGCCTCCACCTGCGAATTCTTCGGGGTCAGGATCCGCTCGACCGTCACCGACATGCCGCCGTCCGGCAGCGACGCCGTGATGGATCCCCCGAGCGCGCCGGCCGTCTTATCGCCGACGATCGTCGCCCGCTGATAGTCCTTGAACGCGCCGGTCAAGATCTCCGACGCCGACGCGCTGGACGCGTCCACGACCACCGCCATCGGAGCGTCCAGCAGCATCGGGAGCCCCGACGTCTCGAGCGCGCTCGCCGACTGGCCCCGCTCGTGAATGCGCGCCAGCACGGTGTTCGGCGGAAGGAAGATGCCGCCGACGCTTGCCGCCTCCGTGATCAGGCCGCCGGGATTGCCGCGCAGGTCCAGAATCACGGAGTGAATCTGGCCCTGCGACTGGAGCCCCTGGATCGCCTCGCGAAGCTGCTGGCCCGTGCCCTCGGTGAACTCGAAGATCTTCAGATACGCCACGCCCGGGGCCGCGAAGCTCGCCTCGACCTTGACCTGTTTGATCGGCGCACGCGTCACCGAGATCTGCAGCGTCTGCGTCCCGCGTTCGACGGTAATGTTGGCGACCGTGCCCGACGGGCCGCGAATCAAGGTACTCGCGTCCTCCGCGGTCTTGTTGACCAGCGACTGCCCGTTCACGTTGATGATCCGGTCAAACCGCTTGATGCCCGATTGCGCCGCGGGAGAATCGGGGAACACGTTCTCCACGAACACGTACGCGGTCCCGGTCGAGTCCTTCTGCGCCATAATCTCGACGCCGATGCCGGTGAACGTCGGGTTGCCGAAGAGCTGCATCCGGCTCTCACGGTACGTCTTCGGGTCCATGAAGTAGGTGTGACTGTCGTGGAGCGAGAGCAGCATCCCCTGCGTCGTCACATAGGCGAGCTGCGTCTCCGGCATGACCTGCGTCTCCGCCGCATGCGAGAACTCCGACACGAACTGTGCGTCGGCGACCGCCTCCGGCGTGCCCTGCGCAACGTCCGGCAGCACATCCGCGCCCTCGTTCGTCGCCTTTCTGAGCGTCGCCACGGCCGCGTTCAGCAGCGGGACCGGCTGCACCGGGTCGACGTAATCCTGTTCCAGGACCCGCAGCGCCGCGACCACGAGCGACCCATCGGCCGCGGATGCGCGCGGCACTTCGGTGAACGGGATCACCAACATCAGGACGGCGAGCAGGCCTGCCAGATACGTCCGCACTATTGCGCGTTGCTGCGTCATCATCACACGCTCCCCGATCGCCGTCGCGGCGCCGTCCCTACTCGACGCGTCTCTGAGAATTTTGCCCATCATACCACAGCGATAAACGGCGGGAGAAGTTCCGGGCGGCGATCACGGCGAACCGCCCGACCTGCCCCGCATCGATGTATGAACGGCCCGATCAGGCCGAATGTTCCCGCGCGGCGATCCCCCCGGGAGGACCCCGAAATCGTCCTGTCGGGGACACCGCGAGCACACGTTTGCGCGCCGTCTGCCGCCCGATCCCGCCGTGTGCGCACTCTCCTTATGCCCAGCATAGGCGCACATCCGCCGTCGACGCATCCATCCCACGATGTAACTCCGGGATGTTGTCTTGGGGGGACCGCTCGCCCCTCTGGCCGGGGACGCCGACGGCCGGCGGGTACTCGATCACCCGCCGGCCGCCGAAGCGCGACCGGTCGACCGCGAAGTCCGACTCGCCCGTCTAGGGAGTGGGCTCCCCGGTGATCGGATCGAGGAAGTACGTGGCGGGCCGCTGCGGGTTCACGAACGCGAACATCGTTGAGCAGCGACCCCGCGATCTCATCCATCGATTGATCGCCGATCTGGCCGAGGTCCCAGTTGTCCTCGATGAACTTCAGAATCGACGATTGGTCGGTCAGCGAGTGGTCCACAAAGTTCGACTTGGCCCACATCGAGACGACGAACAGCGGCAGGCGCGGACCGTAGCCGCAGCGGGTGTTGTACGCACCGGGCTTCAGCTGGCCGCAGTTCCCGGGCCCGGCGAGGAAATCGTTCACCGAATCGTGCGATGGGTTCATGACCGGGCGCCATGACGTGGTCGTACCAGCCGTCGGAGTCGTCCCAGTTGATGATCACCGCGGTGCTGGACCACGTGGGCAGCCGCATCAGATGGTTGATCGTCTCGACCAGGAAATGCTGCTCGTCCAGCGGGTCGGAGTAGCCCGCGTGGCCGTCCTGATAGGCGCCGGCCTTGAGGTAGCTGACCGCCGGCAGGTGGCCCGAGTCGGCAGCGGCCCAGAAGTCGAGCAGATCGTACTGGTGGTTCGCCTGGTCGGTCCGGCCGATCATCGCGACGGACGTCGGCGGCAGGTGGTGCGGGTTCGCCGTGGACATGTAGTACTGGAACGGCTCGTGGTGTTGAATGTAGTCGACCACTGTGGCCCCGCCGATGTTCTTGTGCGCGGCGCCGCAGACGGCCTTCACCGTAGTACTCGGCTGGTTCGTCGGCCTGAACCCGCCCTCAAAGAATCCCCAGGTGATGTTCTTCGCGTTCAGGAGATCGCCGACGTTTTTGCCGCTCATCGCGACCGTGCGTGCCCACCGAACAGTCGTCGTACGTGGGATCCGCGTCCGAAAAGATCGTGCCGCCGGCCGTACTTATTCGGGATGTTCGGCGGGGCCGACCCCGTGCGTCTGACCCGAGATGAGGTTGAGGGCGCCGGGCGTTGACGGCCCGTAGTTGGTCCCGAAGGAATAGTCGCTCATGGCGAAGTGCTGCGCGTAATTCCACAGGGCCGTCACCGTGTTCCCGTCGTAGTAGGCCATCACCGAGCTGCGGTCGCAGCCCGGGGCCATGGCGCCCACCTCCTGGACGAACCGGTCCATGAGCCCCCCGTCGTACGCCCGCTGCTCGGCCGCATAGTCGTGGTCCATGTCGCACGTGAGCGCCTGCATCGCGTCCGAGGCGGTACGGCTGCCGCTGGTTGAGATTCTGAGTCATGAGCGCCGGCGTGAGCCCGTTGACCGTCGGCGTCCCCGGCGCGGCATGGAACGCGGGTTCGCCGGGCGGGTTCACGGCGTTCGGGTAGGTCCCAAAATAATGATCGAACGCAATGTTCTCCTGGAAGATCACGACCACGTGCTTGATCGGCGTCGTGGTGACGGCGTCGGGGCTCATCGGGCACCCGTCTGGGCGCCGACCGGGTTCACGGTCCCCCCGGCGATCATCAGAACCAGCGCCGCGACGCCGGACAGCGCGGTTGCCACGCGAACGAATCGTCTCATACACGCTCCTTTCGACTCGAGGCCGGTTCTACCCAGCGCACTATACCGAAGCCGCGTTAACGAACCCGGAGACTGTGGTTAAGGTTCCCGCCCGGGCCCCGACTCACCGGCTCCGGTCGAGAATCACGAGCGCGAGCACTCCGCGCCCGCCGCCGGACCGCGCCGGCGGATCCGCGCCGCCGCGCACGATGCCGAAGCGCGTGAACCACCACGCGGGGCCGGCGCCGGTTTGCACCTCTTCGACGCCGTGGTGGGGCCGACCGGTGCGCAGCGTCGCGTAGAAGCGTGACTCGGGAAGCCACAGGAGGTCCGCCGGCGCACCGATCGCCGCGCTCTTCGGAAACCGTTCGCGCTGCGAGGCGGCCCGCCACCGCAGCACCGGCACGCCGTCCGCTTCCTCCCACAACAGCGCGTATCCGCGCCACGTGCCGGTCAGCAGCCACTGCCGCAGGGTCAGCCGGATCGGCGCCGAGAACTTGACCGCGAGCTCGCGCAGCCCGTCCATCGTCAGATCCGTCCGCGCGGCCGCGATCCGGAACGGCCGCATCGGGAGCAGAATCTCCGCGGCGCCGACCTCCGCGAGGTCGGCGGCGGCGGATGCGCCCGGCGGCACGAGCGTGCGCCCCAACGCGAGGGCGACGGCCCCGTTCCACTGCGGCGTGTGCGGCGGGATCGCCGCGTCCACGGTCAGCGTCCATTGAGGGCGGCCGGCGTCGGCGGGGGCCGCGTCGAGCGTCGCCCCCGATCCCGCCGCACCCGATCGGCGAATGGCCACGACGCCGCACCGCTGGGCGCACCGCTCGGGTGGAAACGGCGGACGGGCCGTCAGCTGCACGCGGGCGAGCAGGCGCGCGCGGCCCTGGACCTGCGCGACGAGCGGGGCGGCCACGGATGCGGCTTCGGCCCGCACGCGGCGCCGCCCTTTCGCGCGCCCGGGAATGGCCGCGCGGCGCGGTGAACCACACCGTGGGGCCCGGCCGGACCGGCGCCGCCGGGAGGCGAACGATGGCACGCTCGCTGCTGGTGTTTTGGTTGGGGGTCGCGGTGGCGTTCGGCATCGTGGCGCTGAGCTCGTCGGCCACGACCTTCGAAGCGGGGCTGAGCCCCTCCGACAACGGCATCACCCTGGTCCAGCGCGCCGACGGGAGCGTGCTGAGCGACCTCATTCCGACCGGCCTGAACATCGGATCCGTGCACTTCACCAAGCACAGTTGGGGAATCCTGACGTCCTACCGGGACGAGGTGTCGCTGATCACGGCGGGCCTCGCGCGGGCGTCGGGCCAGCCCTTCAATCTTCGGATCACCCTCACGATGCCCGGATCGGTGACCGGCACGAACGCGACCGGCCGCCAGGGCGCGGCGCTCCTGTGGGTCGTCTCGCCCACCGACACCTCGATGTGGGCGGAGTCGCGCGCCGTCAACTGGCCGGTCCTGAGTCTCTTCGCGGCCGCCGCGGTGATCTCGTGGTGGCTGGCCCGCAGATAGGCCACGGATTCCAGGGACGCGGCGCGCACGCCGCGAACTCCTACGCGGTGATGCGGCTCTTCGTCTGGCTCGGCGATCTCCTCTCCAACGCGTGGCTCGTCCTGCGCAATCTCGCCGCGGCGGTCGGCAGGCCGCGCGCGATGTACGTCCTCCTCGAGCTGCGCGGTCCGTACCCCGAACATCGCACGCCCCGCCCGTGGTGGATCCGGCGGCATCCCGAGACCGTGGACGATCTCCGCCGGCGGCTCGAGCTCATCGCCGAGGACCGCGCCGCGGCCGGCGTGGTCGTGATGCTGGGCGACGTCGAGGCCGGACTCGGGTCGCTCCAGAGCCTGCGGGCGGCCCTCGCCGCCTGCCGCGCGTCGGGCACGCGCGTGGTCGCCTACCTGACGCACGCATCGACGCGCCTGTACTATCTCGCGAGCGCCGCCGACGCGGTGGTGATGCCGGAGAGCGGCGGCCTCGACTTTGTGGGCCTGACGCTCGAAGCGACGTTTCTCGGCGACACCCTCGACCGGCTCGGCGTCGCGGGCGAGTTCGAGCGGATCGCCGAGTACAAGAGCGCGATCGAGCCGTTCACGCGTGACGGCATGTCCGAGCCGATGCGCGAGGCGCTGAACGCGGTGCTGGATTCGGTCTTCGACGACCTCGTCGGCGAGATCGCCGCCGCGCGCGGACTCGACCCCGACGCGGTGCGCCGCCTGGTCGACCAGGCGCCCCTGTCCGCCCGCGCCGCCGCGGACGCCCGGCTCATCGATGCGGTGCTGTTCGAGGACGAACTGCCGGCGTATCTCGCGGGGGGGACCGGACGGACGCCGGCGATCGTGCCCTGGGCGGCGGCGCGGCGCCGGCTCCGCCGGCCGCTGCGCTGGCGGGCAGGCACCCGCGCCATCGCCGTGATCTCGCTGCGCGGTCCGATCGTGATGGGGGAGAGCCGCAATGGGCTCCCCCTGTTCGGCGGCCAGACGACGGGCCACGCCACGGTGGCCCGGGCGGTCCGGGCCGTCGAACGCAGCCCGCTGTTCGGCGCGCTCGTCCTGTCGATCGACTCCCCGGGCGGCTCCGCACTCGCGTCCGACCTGATCTGGCGCGAGATCGAGCGGATCGGACACCGCAAGCCGGTCGTCGCGTTCTTCGGCAACGTCGCGGCGTCCGGCGGATACTACGTCGCCGCCTCGGCGCGGCGGATCGTCTGCCTTCCCGGGACCCTCACCGGCTCGATCGGGATCATCGCGGGCAAGTTCAACGTGCGCGGCCTCCTTGAGCGCCTCGGCGCGCACCGTGAAATCCTCGCGCGCGGACGCGCGGCGACGATCGCGTCGCCGTTCGTCCCGTTCTCGGCGGACGAGCGTGCCCGGCTTCGCGCGCAAATGGAAGAGACGTACGAACGGTTCATCGACCGCGTCGCGAGGGGACGGAACCTGGCCCCGGACGCGGTGCGCGCCGTCGCACGCGGCCGCGTGTGGACGGGCCGCCAAGCGAAGGCGCACAGGCTCGTGGACGTCCTCGGCGACTTTCCCGCCGCGATCGGCGCGGCACGCGAGCTCATGGGCATCGCGCCCGGGCGCGCGGTCCCGATCGTGCACATCCGGCCTCCGCGCGGCGCCGCGCGCGCGCCCGAGCACCCGATCGCGGCGCTCGGCGAGATCGCGGCCGGCGTCGGGGCCTTCCTCGAGGAACGCGTGCTGGCGCTCTTTCCGTGGGAGGTGTCGCTGCGGTGAGCGCACCGTGCGCCGCGCGCGCCACGATCCTGGCGAGCGGCAGCGCCGGGAACGCCATGCTGCTGGAGGCGGGCCCCCACCGTCTCCTGGTGGACGCGGGGCTGTCCGCGGACGCGCTCGAGCGCGCCCTCGCGCGCGTGGGCGTCGAGGCGGCGACGCTCGAGGCGATCATCCTGACGCATGAGCACGACGACCACGCGCGGGGTGCGGGTCCGCTGGCGCGGGCGGCCGGCCTCCGAATCTATGCGAACGCGGGCACGGCGGCCGCGGCGGCGGGAGCGCTCGGCGGCGTCGAGGTGACGACGTTCGAGATGGAGCGCCCATTCGCGATCGGGCCGTTCACCGCGACCGCGTTTCCCGTGCCGCACGACGCCGCGCAGCCGGTCGGGTTCCGCATGGAGATCGCGGGCCGCCGGATCGCGATCGCGACCGACCTCGGGAGCGCGGGCCGCCAGATGGATCCCTACCTCGCCGACGCCGACCTGGTGGTGCTGGAAAGCAACTATGACCTCGGGCTGCTCCACGTCAGCGCGTATCCGTGGTTTCTGAAGAACCGCATCCTGAGCGGCCGCGGCCACCTGAGCAACGACGACGCGGCGCGGGCGCTCGCGCGGACCGCGGGACGGTCCCGGACGATCTGCCTGGTGCACCTCAGCGAGGCGAACAACCTCGCGGCACTGGCCCGCGACACCGTGCGGGCCGCGCTCGCCGCGGTCGGCCGCGGCGCGGACGCGATCCGCGCCGTGCCGCCGAACGGCTGGACCGACCCGATCGAAATCGGCTGACATGGCGGCCAGACCGATCCGGTTCGACCGCGCGCTGTTCCGGGTCCGGGGCACCGCGCGGCTGCGCGGCGCGGCCGCCCGCATCCTGGCACGGGCGCTCGAGGCCGTCGATCCGTACGCCGCCACGCGGCGGCATCTCCGCCTCTCCGGTGAGCGGCTCTTCGTCGCGGGACGTCCGGTCTTAATTCCGCGCGGCGCGCGCGTGGTCGTCGTGGGGGCGGGGAAGGCCGGCGCGCCGATGGCGCGGGCCGTCGAGGACGTGCTCGGCGGCCGCATCACCTCCGGCATCGTCACGGTCAAGCGCGGCTACACGATGCCGCTGCGCCGCATCGCGCTCCGGGAGGCCGGACATCCGGTGCCGGACGCCGCCGGCGAAGCGTCGGCGCGGGAGATGCTCGATGCGGTGCGCGGCCTGCGCGCGCGCGACGTCGTGCTCTGTCTGATTTCGGGGGGAGGCTCGGCGCTGCTGCCGCTGGCCCAGCGCGGCGTCGCGCTGCGCGAGATGGTGCGCACCACGGAGCTGCTCCTGCGGTCCGGCGCCACCATCCGCGAGATGAACACCGTCCGCAAGCACCTGTCGGCGATCGCGGGCGGGCAGCTCGCCCGGGCGGTCGCGCCGGCGCGCCTGGTGACGCTCATCGTGTCGGACGTCGTCGGGACCCCGCTCGACGTCGTCGCCTCCGGACCCACGGTGCCGGATCCCACGACCTACGCCGACGCGGTGCGCGTCCTCGAGGCGTACGGCCTCATGGCCCGCGTGCCGGCCGCGGTGCGCCGCACGCTCCGCCGCGGCCTTCGGGGCGACCTGCCGGACACTCCCAAGCCTGGCGATCCCGCGTTTCGGTCCGCGCGGGTGGTGGTCGTCGCGGACAACGCCGCGGCGGCGCGCGCCGCGGTCTCCGAGGCGCGCCGGCTCGGCTTTCATGCGCGGCTCCTGTCTACTTATATAGAAGGCGAGGCGCGCGCGGTCGGCCAGACGCTCGGCGGCATCGTCCGGCAGATGGCGGACACGGGCGAGCCGATCGGCCGGCCGGCGTGTCTGGTGGCCGGCGGCGAGACGACCGTCACGATGCGGGGATCCGGCACGGGCGGCCGCAATCAAGAACTCGCGCTCGCCGGGGCGCTCTCGCTCGAGGACGTGCCTCACGCGCTGCTGGTCAGCTTCGCGACCGACGGCGGCGACGGCCCGACGGATGCGGCGGGAGGCGTCGCCGATGGGACGACCCTCGCGCGCGCACGCGCGCGCGGGCTCGACCCGATGCGGCACCTGAACGACAACAACGCCTATCCGCTGCTCGCGGCCGTCGGCGACTTGATCCGGACCGGCCCGACCAATACCAACGTCGCGGACCTGATGCTGCTCCTCTGCGGAGCGTCCGGACGCGGGGCGCGGGGAGGACCGCTTCGAGCGCCCGGCGAACAACGTCGCCCGTGATGCCCGAGATCATCGAGAGCGCCCCCGACGGTTCGGACAGTCCCGCTCACGTCGTACGCAGGACGGTACGAAGCGCCGGGGCGGCCGCGGTGGGTCTGCTCTTCACCGTCGCGGTCGTCGCGAGCGGGCACACGTCGCCGTTCTGGATACCGTCCGCCCCGGCTCAACCGCTGCGGGTGATCGAGACGCACCTCGTCGACAACGGCCTCGATCCGTCCGTCGTCGTCCTCGACCCCGGACCGGTCCGGTTCGAGATCACCAACGACTCCCAGGACCCACAGCGCTTCGTCGTGCACGGGCCCGGCACGTTCGCCCGCACGGCCGAGCTGCCGGCAGGCGGGACGGCCACGCTCGACGTGACCCTCGCGGAGACCGGCGACTACCAGCTCGAATCGGTCACGCCGTCCGGCGGCGTGAGGTCGCGCGGAGACCTCGAGATCCGGCAGTGACGGCCCCGTGCAGCGTGTGCGTCTGCACGCCGGAAGCGGTGCCGTTTGCGAAGACCGGCGGACTCGCGGACGTCGCGGGCGCGCTGCCCCGCGCGCTCGCCGACCTCGGGTGCGATGTGCGGATCGTGCTCCCAGGCTACCGGTCGATCGACCGCGACGCGTTTCAATTCCGCCCGATCGGCGCGGGCCGGATCCCGCTCGGTAACTCCCACACGGAGGTGCGGTGGCTCGAAAGCCGCCTCCCGGACACCGCGATCCCGGTCTATCTGGTCGAGGAGGAGACCGCGTTCGGCCGGCCGGGCCTGTACGGGGACGGGGAGGTCGATTACCCGGACAACCTGCGGCGGTTCACCGTGTTCGGCCGCGGCACGCTCGCGCTCCTCCGGCATCTGCGCTGGGGCCCCGACGTGCTGCACTGCCAGGACTGGCAGACGGCGCTGCTGCCGCTCTGGCTCAGCGCCGAGCCGCGCGACGACGTGCTCGCGGGGACCGCGACACTGCTCACCATCCACAATCTCGCCTATCAGGGATTGTTCCCGCCTGATGAACTTCCGCTGACGGGACTGCCCCCATCGCTGTACACGCCCCAGGGCCTCGAGTTCTTCGGGCACGTCAATCTCCTCAAGGGCGGTCTGATCTCGGCCGATCTCCTCAGCACCGTCAGCGAGCAGTACGCCCGGGAGATTCAGACCGAGGAGTTCGGCTGCGGCCTCGACGGCGTCATCCGGAACCGCGCCCGGGATCTCGTCGGCATCCTGAACGGCGTGGACTACTCGGTGTGGGATCCGTCCCACGATACCCTCATCCCCGCGCGGTACACGCGCGACGATCTGTCCGGGAAGACGGCGTGCAAGATCCACCTGCAGCGTGCCCGCGGGCTGCGGGCGGATCTGGATGCGCCGCTCCTCGGGGTGATCTCGCGCCTGGTCGACCAAAAGGGCCTGGACCTCGTGGCCGCGGTCACGGACATGCTGCTCGGGCTCGGCGCGCAGCTCGCGGTGCTCGGCCTCGGCGATCCCAGGTATCACGCGCTGTTCGAGGAGCTTCACCGGCACCACCCGGACCGGGTGGCCTTCCGGCTCGGCTACGACGACGCGCTCGCCCATCAGATCGAGGCCGGCGCCGACGCGTACCTGATGCCGTCCCGGTACGAGCCGTCCGGCCTGAGCCAGCTGTACAGCCTGCGCTACGGGACGGTGCCCGTGGTGCGCCGGACCGGCGGACTCGCGGACACGATCGTGGACGCCACCCCCGACGCCGCGGCCAGAGACGCGGCCAACGGGTTCACGTTCGACGCGTATACGCCGGACGCGTTTCTCGACGCGGCGAAGCGGGCGATCTTCGCCTGGCGCGAGCCCGCCGTCTGGCGGCGGCTGCAGCGCGTGGGGATGGGACAGGATTTTTCCTGGGCGCGCGCCGCCGGCCGGTATCTCGACGCGTATCAGCGCGCGATCGCGGCACGGCGCGCGACCGTGCACTAAACTCGCTCGAGACGCGCACGGTCCGCAGACCGACGCAACGGAGGGAACCGCATGCCCGAGCTTCGAAAGGACGCGATCGAGCGCCGGTGGGTCATCATCGCCACCGAGCGCGCCATGCGTCCGACGGACTTCGCTCCCGCCCCGCCCGAGCCGGACATGTCGGCGACGTGCCCGTTCTGCGAGGGGCGGGAAGCCGCGACCCCGCCGGAGATCTCGGCGATCCGCCGGCCCGAGACGCAGCGCAACACCCCCGGATGGCAGGTCCGCGTCGTGCCCAACAAGTTTCCGGCGCTGCGCATCGAGGGGTCGACGGATCTCCTCGGCCACGGCATGTTCGAGGCCATGGGCGGCGTCGGCGCGCACGAGGTCATCGTGGAAACGCCGCAGCACCGCTCCCACGCCGGGCTCATGTCTCCGGGGGAGCTCGCGTCGGTGTTCTGGATGTACCGCGAGCGGTACCAGGATCTCCAGCGCGACCCGCGGTTCAAGTACCTGCTGCTGTTCCGCAACCACGGCCGGCCGGCCGGCGCGTCGCTGGCGCATCCGCACTCGCAGCTGATCGCGCTCCCGATCGTGCCGAAGCGCGCCACCGAGGAGCTCGAAGGCGCGCAGGAGCACTTTGCCCGCGAGGGCCGCTGCGTGTACTGCGACGTCTTGGAGCAGGAGCAGGCGGAGGGGACGCGCGTGGTCTGGCAGAACGACGAGTTCGTCGCCTTCGTGCCCTACGCCGCGTGGACCCCGTTCGAGTTATGCATCCTCCCGAAACGCCACGAGGCGAGCTTCGGCGCGCTCGCGGACAGCCAGCTGCTCCCGCTCGGCGAGGTGATGCAGCAGGCGCTCGGGCGGCTCTACACCTGCCTCCAAAACCCTCCGTACAACTACATCGTCCACAGCGCGCCGTACGAGGGAAAGGTCGGGCACTTCTACCACTGGCACATCGAGATCATGCCGCGCCTCTCGCAGGTCGCCGGGTTCGAGTGGGGCTCCGGGTTCTACATCAATACCGTGCCCCCCGAGGACGCCGCGCGGTATCTCCGGGATGTAACGGCTGCCTTTGCCCCGCAGGAAGCATCCCCGAGATAGCGAATCCCTCCTGTCACTCATAGGGCCGGTTGACGCCGGCGGCGCCGGATCGCGGGCGCCGAGCGCGGGGTCGGGCCGTCGCGGACCGCACGTGTCGAACACTCGAACGGAGGAGGGATGCCGATGCGAATTACACGGGGCGTCTGGTGGGGCGCCTGCACCCTGCTCTTGGTCGCGGGACTCGCAGGCGCGGGGATGGTGACCGCGGCGACGATGGGCGGGACGATGACGATCGGCCTCGACCAGGAACCGCCGACGCTCGACCCGGAGGCGTCGCCGTCCGCGTCGACATTCCAGATCATCCCGGACGTCACGGAGAGCCTCCTGTACCAGGCGCTCGACGGCAAGATCCTCCCGTGGCTGGCCACGGATTACACGGTCTCGCCCGACGGCAAGTCGTTCACGTTCCATCTCCGCACGGACGTCAAGTTCTTTGACGGGACGACGTTCGACGCGGCCGCGGTCAAGTGGAACCTTGACCGCGTCGTGAACCCGAACTACAAACCTGGCGGCGTCGGCGCTCGGCATCGTCGGGTACGCCGGCTCGACGGTCATCAACGACAGCACCGTCCGGGTCGACTTCAAAGATCCGTACGCGCCGTTCCTGGCGAACCTCGCGGGCGGCACCCTCGCGATGGTGTCGCCGAAGACGCTGGCCACGGGCAGCGACGTCAACTTGAAGCCGATCGGCTCCGGGAGCTTCATGGTGTCCGAGTACGTGGCCAAGGACCACGTCACGCTCGTCAAAAACCCGGCGTACAACCGCAGAGGGCCGTGGAGCGATCACCAGGGGCCGCCGTACGTCGACCGGATCATCTGGAAGTTCATCCCCGAGCCGGCCACGCGGCAGGCGACCATCTCGTCGGGCGAGACGCAGATGATCAGCACCCTCGGCCTTCCGTCGGCGGTGCTCACCGACCTCGCCGGTAACAAGGCCATGCGCGTCGAGAGCAACCCCTACCCCGGCGCGCCCGAGGTCTGGCTGCTCAACGTGAAGCTCGCGCCCACGAACGACCTCAAGGTCCGCCAGGCGCTCAACTACGGCGTCAACCGGCCGGCATTCGTCGCGACGACCGATAAGGGGCTCGGCACGCCGGCGTGCGCGCCGTGGACGCTGCACAGCCTGGGCGACAAGACGCTGTGCCAGGCGTACCCCTACGACCCGAAGAAGGCGGCCCAGATCCTTGACGAAGATGGATGGACGATGGGGCCGAACAACATCCGCATGAAGGGCGGGAAGCCGCTCACGATCGTCATCAACTCGATCAACTACGGCAACGGGAACGCCCCCGACGCGGAGCTGCTGCAGGGCCAGCTGCTCGAGCTCGGGATCGACGCGCAGCTGAAGAGCCAGGCGCGGCCGCCGTGGTACGAGGACAACTACCACTGCGCGACCAACGGGCCGATCCTGTTCCTGCGCAGCGTCGACAACGACGGGCTGTCCGCCCTGTTCCAATCGACGTACATCGGCAGGAACTTCAACTGGTCGTGCTACTCGAACGCGGACATGGACAAGATGTTCGCGGACGCGCGCGGCGTCTCCGACCCGGCGAAGCGGTACGCGATCTACGACAAGATCGAGCACATCCTGGTGGACCAGGCGGTCTCGGTGCCGATCGTCGACCAGCTGTCGGTGTGGGTGGTCCGCGCCAACGTCACCGGCACCAAGTACAACTACTCGGCGTACCCAGTCCTGACCGACGTGCAGATCGGGAAATAGACGCGTGGCCGGGGCCGGCCCGCGGGCCGGCCCCGGCCCCTTCACCCCCGTGCTCCGCTTCCTCTCGGCCAGGCTGCTCGCGACGATTCCGGTGGTGTTCGGCGTGACCGTCGCCGTGTTTTCGATGCTGTACCTGATCCCCGGCGACCCGGTCAAGATGATGTTGAGCGAGTTCCAATCGACACCCCAGCAGATCGCCCACATGCGGTCGCTGCTCCACCTGGACGATCCTCCCTGGGTCCAATACGGCCGGTTCGTCTGGGACGGCCTCCACGGTGACCTCGGGATGTCGATCCGGGACGACCGGCCGGTCACCCAGGAGATCGAGGAAGTCTTTCCGTCAACGGTCGAGCTCGCGGTGGCGGCCCTCGTGATCTCCGCCGTCCTGGGGGTCACGCTCGGCATCACCGCCGCGCTGCGGCAGAACTCGTGGGTCGACGTCGCGGCGATGGTCGGGGCCACGCTCGGCATCTCGATGCCGTCGTTCTGGCTCGCGCTGATCCTGATCTTCATCTTTTCGCTCCACCTCGGCCTCCTGCCGGCGGCCGGCGGCGGCGACGTCGCCCACCTCATCATGCCCGCGGTCGCCCTCGGGGTGGGCGCGGCGGCGATCATCGCGCGGCTGACGCGCTCGAGCATGCTCGACGTGCTGCGCCTCGAGTACATGAACACCGCGCGGGCGAAGGGATTGAACAGCCCCACCGTCGTGCTGCGGCACGGGCTGCAGAACGCGCTCATCCCGATCATCACGATCTTCGGGCTGCAGTTCGGCGCGCTGCTCGCCGGCACGGTGTTCATCGAGACGGTGTTCGGGCGGCCGGGGCTCGGCCGGCTCGTGGTGAACGCGATCTTGAACAAGGACTTCCCGCTCGTGCAGGGCGGGGTGCTGGTCTTCGCCCTCGGGTACGTGTTCGTGAACGTGGTGGTGGACGTCGTCTACGCCGTCGTCGATCCGAGAATTCGTTATGGCTGACACGCTCGCCGCCGCGGCGCCGGCGACGCGCGCCCGCGCGCGGACGCGCTGGCAGATGCTCGCCCCGCGCATCCGCCGGCACAAAGGCCTCCTCATGGGTGCCGCGATCCTCGCGTGCCTGACCGCCATCGCGCTGGCGCAGAACGCCGTCGCGCCGCAGAACCCGATCAAGATCGACATCACGCAGACGCTCCAGCCGCCGAGCGCCCAGCACTGGATGGGGACGGACGCGATCGGACGGGACGTCTACAGCCGCGTCGTGCACGGCGCCAGGATCTCGCTCACGGTGGGCGCGATCTCCGTGGTCATCGCGGCCACCGTCGGCACGACCGTGGGGCTCGTGGCCGGCTACACCGGAGGGAGCGTCGACGCCGTCGCGATGCGGCTCATCGACGTCCTGCTGGCGTTCCCCGGCGTCCTGCTCGCGCTCGGGATCGTGAGCGTGCTCGGGCCGAGCCTCCAGAACCTGATGATCGCGGTGGGCGTCTCCGGGATCCCGGTGTACGCGCGGCTCGTGCGCAGCACGGTGCTGGTCGCGAAGGAGCAGCTGTACGTCGAGGCGGCGCGGGTGATCGGCGTCCCGATCCCGGTGATCCTCGCCCGCCACATCCTGCCGAACGTCGTCGCGCCGATCATCGTGGCCGCCTCGCTCGGCATGGGCGTGTCCATCCTGGCCGCGGCCGGGCTCTCGTTCATCGGGCTCGGCAGCCAGCCGCCGACGCCCGAGTGGGGCCGCATGCTGACGGAAGGGCGCGACTACCTCCGCGACGCCTGGTGGATCTCCACGTTTCCGGGCATCGCGGTCATGATCACGGTCTTCGGCGTCAATCTGCTCGGCGACGGGCTGCGGGACGTCCTGGACCCCCGCCTGCGGGTGTAGGCGCGCGGCGGGGCCGAACAACAGGCGGGAGTCGAAGGAGGCGGGAGATGCGGGACACGGTGTTGATCGAAGAAATGACGTGGCCGGAGGTCCGCGACGCGATCGCGGGCGGCAAGCGGCGCGTGATCGTGATGCTCGGCGCGATGGAGCAGCACGGTCCGCATATGCCGATCGGCGTCGACACGTACCTTGGCTACGCGACCGGCGCGCGCCTGGCGCGCCGGCTCAAGGACGCGCTGGTCGCCCCGGTCGTCTCGCTCGGATACTCCGCCGGGCACATGCCGATGGCCGGGACCGTCAGCATCGAGGAACCGGTGCTGGAGGCGACGATCCTCGACGTGTGCCGGTCGCTCGCCCACCACGGGTTTCGCGAGATCATCCTGCTGTGCAGCCACGGCGGCAACTACCACGCGCTTCAGAACGTCCTCCCGAAGCTGCGCGCCGAACACGCCGGCGATCCGGATCTCCGCGATCAGCGACTTCGATGAATGGCTCGAAAACACCAAAGAGTTCGCGGCGCGCGAGGGCCTCGAGATGGCCCGTCTCGGCGTGCACGCGGCGCAGGGCGAAACGTCGATGATGCTGGCGCACCGCCCCGACCTCGTGCAGATGGACAAGGCGTGCGAGGGGTTCATCGGCGACGCGTCGATCCGCTGGAAATCGAAAGTCCCGCCGCCGATGGACGAGATGAGTCCGACCGGGATCCTGGGCGACGCCCGCAACTCCAGCGCCGCGCTCGGCGAGAAGATGTTCGCCGACCGGATCGAGCGGATCGCCCGCATGATCGAGGCGGGCGAGCTGGCGGGCTGACCCCATGGCCCATCACGCCACATCGCCGTGGCACGTCGTGCGCGCCGCCCGCCTGCTCGACGGCAGCGGCGCGCCCGCCATCGCCGATCCGGTCGTCGTGATTCACGCCGGGAAGATTCACGGCGTCTATCAGGGACACGCGCCCGCGTCGGTGCCGGCGGACGCGGCGGCCGTCACGCTTCCGGACCACACGCTCTTGCCGGGGCTGATCGACGCGCACGTCCACTTGGTCCTGCCGGGCGACGGCACGCCGTTCGAGACGACGGTGGAAGAAACGGACGGGGTGCTCGTCGCGATCGCGTACGCGAACGCGCGGCACTCGCTCCACGCCGGCATCACGACGCTGCGCGACTGTGGCGGGCGGCGCGACACGACGCTCGACCTTCGCCGGGCCCAGCGGCTCGGCTACGCGCACCTGCCCCGCCTGCACCTGTGCGGCCGTCCGATCACGATCACGGGCGGCCACTGCTGGTACTTCGGGGGTGAGGCCGACGGGCCGGACGAGCTCCGCCACATGGTCCGCGTCGCTGCTGAAGGACGGCGTCGACTACATCAAGATCATGGCGACCGGCGGCGGCACCGTCGGCACGATCTCCTCCCTGCCCTCGTACTCGGAAGACGAGCTGCGCGCGGCGGTGGACGAGGCCCACCAGTTCAAGCGGCGGGTCGGCATCCACTCGCTGTGCGCGGCCGCGACGAGGTCCGTGCTCGCGGTCGGGGCCGATCAGATCGAGCACTGCAACTACCTCATCGACGCGGACGGCCGGCAGGCGTTCGACCCCGCGACCGCGGAGGCGGTGGCGCGGGCGGGCACCCCCGTCACGACCACGCTCGCGGTCGGCTACTACGCCGTCGCGGGAATGGAGCGGGAGGGCCGGCGCACGGGGACGGAACAGGCGTACCTCGACCGCCGGCGGCGCTCGTTCGAGAACAATATGGAGAACTTCCGCAAGATGCACGCGGCCGGCGTGCGGCTCGTCGCGGGCACCGACGCCGGATGGCGCTACACGCCGTTCGACGGGCTGGCGACGGAAGTCGCGCTGCTGCGCGACGTCGGCCTCACCACCCCGCAGGCGATCGCGGCCGCGTCGTCGGTCGGCGCCGACGCGATGGGCATCGGGGAAGAGACCGGCACCATCCGGGAGGGCCTCGCGGCCGACCTGATTGCCGTCCCGGGGGATCCCGCGTCCGACATCGGCGCGCTCCGGCGTCCGGCGTTCGTCATGCGCGGGGGCGAGGTCGTCCGCGCGGCCGTGTAGCCGACAGGTCGGACGGCATGACGCAAGACAGGAACGTTACGGTTCCGCGCGCCGGGAGCGCGGTACAATAGCGATGAGAGCGTACTCGGCAGGCCGTGTGGAGTTGGGCCTCCGTGGAGCGATGCGATGCGCGCACCGATGAGGACCTGGACGCTGAGTGTGATGCTCGCGGCGGCGGCCGCGCTCCCGGCGGCCGCGCTGGCCGACGGCGCGCCGTCTCACCCGATCGTCTGCATGACCGCCCCGACCGGCTCGCTGGCCGGTCCGGCCACTCCGGCGGCGCTGCCGCCCCTGACACTCGGACCGGCCAAGAGCGCCGCGGCCGCCGGTCCCACGACGACCGTGCCGCCGGTCATACTCCTGTCCCCGCAGCCCCAAACCGGGGCGTACGTCGTGCCGACATTGACCACGCTGCCGTCGCTGCCGGGTGTGACGATCGCGACGCCGCAGATCGTGGTCCCGCCGCTGCCGGCGCCGGGACAGAACCGCGCGGTCGCCGCGACCGGAGCGCTCCAACGCGCCGTGGGACCCTCCGCCGCGGCCACGTCCGTCTGCTATTAGCTCACAGCGATTGGGGTTCGGTGTGGCCTACTAACACGCGAGTTCGCTTGCGGCAGCACTGATCGCCATCGGCGAGACTGCGATCACGAACGAAGACGATGCTGCGCTGCGCGCATACGACGCCTCAGGGTATGTGCTACCAGGCGCACAACCGAGTTATCGGACTTCTATCGCGGAGCGCGTATCTCGCAGTCAGGCGCGCGTTGATCATCGGAGAACTTTTCTGGCCGCGCGGACGATGTTCTCGGGAGTCTTCGCGCATGTCTCATGCTTCTCGAGGAGTCTGCGCCGACCGGTCGATACGTCGAATGGGAAGTGTCAACAATTCGTTTGACGATATGATAGGCTTGCGGAAGATGGTGCAGACGATTCCAGAGATCTTCCTAAAAAGCTGGGCAGCAGCAGACTGCCAGACGGCCTTTAGCAACGCCGCGTCAGCTAGAATTCGCCATTTCCGACTGCGTCGGCGCCGGTCAACCGTCACATCGAACTCTGTACGTCCGAGTCTCCGCGGCAGCGCGCACCCGATGTTCGATACACTCACGAGTTCGATCGCGAAGCCCGTAGAGCTCCCCGAACTTCTCTCGGAGATAGCCGAGATACGGCTCCGGGCGTGAGCGGCGCCCCCGTGGCGCGAATCATCAGATCGCGCGGCGTGAACTTCCGGCCGTACACGTGCACGTGCGCGCGCATCCACGCGAGCAGGGTCTCGAACTCGCCCCGCCGGATGCGATCCTCCAGGTCCGGGTGCGCCCGCCGGGCGGCCTCGAACAGCTGCACCGACGCGACGTTGCCGATCGTGTACGACGGAAAGTACCCGATGAGACCGGCCGCCCAGTGCGTGTCCTGCATCACGCCGTCGGCATCCGTGGGCGGCGTCAGTCCCGAGGTACGCGGTCATCTTCGCGTTCCACGCCTCCGGCAGGTCCGCCACGCGCACGGCGCCGGTCAGCACCGCCTGCTCGAGCTCGAAGCGCAGGATGATGTGCAGGTTGTACGTGACCTCGTCCGCGTCGACGCGGATGAGCGTCGGCCGCACGCGGTTGATCGCGCGGTAGAACTCATCGACCGCGACCGCCTCGAGCTGCCAGGGGAACGCCGCGCGGAGCGCCGGGAACGCGTGCTCCCAGAACCCGCGGCTGCGGCCGACCAGGTTCTCCCACATCCGCGACTGCGACTCGTGAATGCCCATGCCGGCGCCGTCGGCGAGCGGCGTGCGCGACAGCGACGCCGCGATGCCCTGCCCGTACATCGCGTGGCCGGACTCGTGGAAGATCCCAAAGACCGCCCCGAGGCCACTCGGCCCGAAGCGCGTCGTGATCCGCACGTCGTCCCGGCTGAAATCCGTGCAGAACGGGTGCGCGGACACGTCGAGCCGGCCGCGGGTCAGATCGTAGCCAAACGCCTGCGCCGTTGCGAGCCCGAACGCGCGCTGCGGCGCCTCCGCGTACGCGGCGTCGAGGACGCCGCCGGGCACGTCCGTCCCGCGTTCGGTGATCGCGCGCACGAGCGGCACCGTCACCTCGAGCAGCCGGTCGAACAGCGCGCGCACCTCGCGGGAGGTGAGCTCCGGCTCGTAGTCGTCCAGCAGCGCGTCGTAGGGGTGCTCGCGGTAGCCGAGATAATCGGCCTCCCGCCTCGCCAGCTCGAACGACCGCTCGAGGTGCGGCCGGAACGCCGCGAAGTCGTTGCGGCGCGCGCCTCCTGCCATACCTGGACGCCGAGCGAGGCCGCGCGCTCGCGCTCGGCCACAAACTCGGGCGGCAGCTTCGTCGCCTTCGTGAAGTTGCGCCGCGCGACGCGCAAGAGTGCCGCCTCGTCGGAGTCCGCATCGAGCGCGTCCCGGAGCGGCTCGGCGGCGTCGAGCAGCGACTGCGTGCGCGCCGACGTGAACATCTCGTGCGCGAGCCGAGCGAGCGTCGCGACCTGCAGCGCCCGCGCCTCCGCGCCGCCGGGCGGCATGTAGGTGTGCTGGTCCCAATCGAGGACCGCCCCCGCCGCGTGGAGATCGGAGATCGTGCCGAGGTGCTCCTTCAGCTCGTCGAACGCCTGCCGGGCGGTCTCGTTGCGACATGCTCCCACGCTCCTTTGGGTACCAACATACTTGACTCACGGGGAGTCAAGATGCCTCTCGGGGGCCAGGGTGCACCCCACCGCGCGCGTACCGAGCGCGAGAATATTGAGCGCCGCGTTGTGGTCGCGACCACACACCAGGCCGCACGCCGGACACCGGTGCGTCCGCTCGCCCAGCGCTTTGGGCACGTGCGCGCCGCAGCCGGCGCACCGCTGGGTCGTGCCGCGGGGATCCACCGGGACCGCCCACCCACCAGTCTCTTCCACTTTGTAGGTGAGTTGTCCGAGGAGTTGTCCCCAGGCCGCATCCAAGATCGACTTCGCGAGCCGCGATCGTGCCAGCCCGCGCACCTGCAGCTGTTCGAAGGCGATCAGGTCATAGGTCTGCACCAACGCCTTGGAGACATGATGGCAAAAGTTCGCGCGGCGGTTGCGGATGCGCGCGTGACACCGGGCGACGGTCTGCCGCGCGCGCCGCCAATTGCGCGACCCGCGCCGCTTGCGCGCCAGCGCGCGCTGGGCGTCGGCCAGGACCGCCGCGCTCTGCGCCAGCCAGCGCGGATTCTCGACCCCGCTGCCGTCGCTCAGGGTCACAAAGGCGCTCAGCCCGAGATCGATGCCGACCGGGCGCGTCACCGGCCGCTTCGCCGGCGCCGGCCCGATCTCGCAGACGATCGACACGCTCCAGTGCGGGCCGTGCCGGACCAGCGTGCAGCATCGGGGCGTCCCGCGCAGCGGCCGAGACCGCCGGAACCGGAACCCGCCGAGCTTCGGGACGACCAGGACGTTGCCCTCGACGCGCACGCGCGAGACGGCGAGGGAGTGATAGCGCTCCCGCGCGCGAAAGCGGGGATAGCCAGGCCGCTCGCCCGCTCGGACCCGCCGGAAGAAGCCCCGGAACGCCCGATCGAGCCGGCGCAGCGGCTCCCGCGCCAAATCGACCGGCAGCGCGGCAATGTCGGGATACACCTGCCGGAGCTCCGTGAGACTCCGGGTTTGGTCCTGGTACCGAATCGCCTTCCGCTGGCGCCGCCACGCCTCCGTCCGCTCTTGGAGGGCCGCGTTGTACAGGTCACAACACAGGGCCAGCGCCCCGTCCAGCACGGCCCGCTGGCGGCGGGTGGGGCGGAGACGGTACCGGATCGTGCGCAGCATGGGCACCGCCCTCCGCCGTCGGCGCGCGCGCCAGACGATCGCCGGTGCGCCCCGGACCCAACGGGTGGCCTCGAGCGCGCACCGCCCCGCACCTGGGAGCTGGTGCGGATTGATGGAAAGATATCATAACATTCATACATATACAAGTATCTAGAGGCCAACGTCAGGGCATCCCACGCCAACAGCGGTAACCCAGTATCAATCAGCCTCCCCGCCTAAGTGAGTCAAGTATGTTGTTGCCCTCGTTTGCCGGGCCGCGGCCCGTCGTCAACTGAGAGGCATCTGCGCCGCGCGCGCCCGACGGCGCGGACCCGCCGCGCCCGACGCGGACGCCGCATCCTGCGCCGGACCCGGATACGTCACCGCCGTACCGGCCGCGACCGCCCACGGCGTGAGCGCGTGCGGCCGGCTGTTCCCGGGACCGAGGATATCGACCACCTCATCCCCGTGCGCCACGAGCGCGTCCGCGACGAGCGACCGGTGACAGCGCCACGGCACCGCCTCGGCGCACATGATCGCGACCGGCCCCTCGGCCTCCGCCACGGCCCGCAACGACCGCAGCGCCGCGTCAAATTCGGGCGTCTGCATGTAGTCGGCGTACCCCCGGAAGCTCGCGTTGCGCCACGCCGTGTTCGTCGAGTCCGCGCGCGGCTTCCGCAGGCCGCCGAGCGCGCCGAGGTGCTGGTAGCGGATGCCGGCGGACGGCAGGCTCACCGCCAGCGCGTCCCGGTTGAAGTGCGGCACGCGGCGCGACCGGGGCACCGTGCGGATGTCCACCAGCGTGCGCACGCCGAAGCTCCGGAGGGCGTCGAGGAACTCGTCCAGGGTGCGGGTCGAATGTCCGATCGTGTAGACGCGCATCGGGGCTCCGCCGTCCCGCCCGCGCCTGCGCCGCGGCCCGGCCACGGACGTGTTCGCCGCGGGGTAGTGTCAAGTACCCTGTGTAAATTCCCGTGAGCGAGGGCGCCTCGCCTGCCGGACGTTCAGAGCATGGACGATGGCATAGATAATGCGATCACAGCTGGCCGCATTCATGAAGCACGTCATGGGGCGCGTGCGCCGGCGGACTTCGCGAAACACGCGTTCAATCGCATTCGTGCTGCGCACCCGGCGCCAGTCCGCCTCGGGGACGGCATAGAAGCGCGAGCAGCGCGTCCTCTTCGCGCGTCACGCAGGCGACCGCCGCGTGGGGCCGTCGTCTGCCAGGTCTGGACCCACTGCCGCAGGAGCCGGCTCGCCGGCGTGGGCGGTCGACGCCTGATAGATCCGGCGCGCCATGCGCAGACACGCCTCGCGGTCCTTGACCCGCAGCCGCATCGGCGACGTTGCGCAGGACATGGACCCAGCAGGCTTGGCGCGGGGTATCGCGTATAGACTAAAGTCGAGGGCGGCATGGAGGCCGCGATGGCCATCCGTCGTAATCAGCTGCAACGCGTCCCCGGCAGCCCGCGGCAGGCCGAGCGTCGTGAGGAAGGCTTCCCAGGTGGCCTGGGTCTCCGTAGCGCGCCACCCGATAATCGATCAGCTCGCGCTGGCCGGTGGCCCGGATGCCCATAGGCCACCAGCACCAAGCGGCGCTTGACGTGCCCCGACCGCCCGTTCACGCGGAGGCTGACGGCATCGAGGAACAGATACTGATACTCATCGGCCAAGCGGCCGGTGGTGGAAGGCCGCCACGGCCTGATCCAAGGCCCGGGTGATCGTCGAGACGGTCGTGGGGCTCACGACATCGTCGAGGAGTTTGGCGAGGATCGGGCCCGACCTGCCGGGTGGAGAGGCCGCCCAGGAAGACGGCCCGGACGAGCGCGTTGACGTCACTCGTGCGGCGCTGATAGCGGCCCGAGCACCGACGGCTGGAACCCGCTCTGGCGGGCCCGCGGGATATGGAGATCGGGGATGGTGCCCCACGTCGTCACCAGCCGGCGGCGGTAGACCCCATTCCGATACCCCTGTCGGTCCGGATTCCGCGTGTAGCGGCCCGCATTCAAATGGTTGATCAACTCGTCATGCATCCGGTTCTCGAGCAGGAGCTTGACGGTGCGCAGCGTCTCCCGGGAGACGTCCCCCCACAGGGTCGCTTCGTCCTTGACCCCTTTCCACAGATCGGCTACGGTGAGATCGGTCAGTGCTGTCACACTGGCCATTGGGCGTATCCCTCCTTTCGGTTGGTCAGGTCGGGGTACGCCCTCTCTCTTTCGGGTCCCTGCTTTTACACACGATACCGTACACTACCCGCCGCGGCCCGCGGCGGGGTCCTCTCGCCCCGGATGCTATACTAATGGACGCCGTGCAACTTGCCGATGTGCGCCGCCGCATCGCAGACCGGGACGCGTTCGCGCGCGCCCTGCGCGACGCGCTGGCGCCGGACCGGGTCTTCAACCACCCCGCGGACCTCATCGCGTACGAATACGACGGGTCGGTGCTGACGTCGCTGCCGGACCTCGTCGTGCTCCCGATCTCGACCGAGGAGGTCGTGGCGGTCATGGGGATCGCCGCGCGCTTCGACGTGCCGGTGATCGCGCGCGGCAGCGGGACGGGGCTCGCGGGCGGGGCGATCACGCCGATCGGCGGCGTCGTGGTCTCGATGAGCAAGATGAACCGGATCCTCTCGGTGGATTTGGACAACCGCTCGGCGGTCGTCGAGCCGGGCGTCATCAACCTCGACATCACGCGCGCCGTCGAGCGCGACGGCTACTTCTACGCTCCGGATCCGAGCAGCCAGTCGGCGTGCAGCATCGGCGGCAACGTGGCGAACAACAGCGGGGGCGTCCACACGCTCGCGTTCGGCGTGACGACCAATCACGTCCTCGGCCTCGAGATGGTCCTGCCCGACGGGACGATCATCACGGTGGGCGACCGCGGCGCCGACGCGCCCGAGCTCGACCTCGTCGGGTTGATCGTCGGCTCCGAGGGCACGATCGGGATCGTCACGCAAGGTCACGGTCCGCCTGATGCGCCGGCGCGAGGCGGTCCGGACGATGCTCGGGATCTTCGCGACGATCGAAGCGGCCAGCCAGGCCGTCGCCGACATCATCGCGTCGGGCATCGGCCCGACGTCGCTCGAGATGCTGGACCATCTCACGGTCGAAGCGGTGGAGCCCGCGGTCCACGCCGGACTCCCGTACGACGCGGGCGCGGTGCTCCTCATCGAAGTCGAGGGCGTGCGCGAGAGCCTCGCGCGGTCCGCCGAGATCGTCGAGCGCCTGTGCCGCGAGAGCGGTGCCAGCGAGGTGCGGGTCGCCCACACCGAGGAGGAGCGCGCGCTCTACTGGGCCGCGCGGAAGGGCGCGTTCGGCGCGATGGGCCGCCTGGCCCCGAACTACTACCTGCACGACGCGGTGGTCCCGCGCAGCCAGCTCCCCGCGATCATGCACCGGATCGTCGAAATCGCCGGCCGCTACCAGATCCGCGTCGCCAACGTGTTTCACGCCGGGGACGGCAACCTGCACCCGCTGATCCCGTACGACGCCGCGGTCCCGGGCGAGAGCGACCGCGTGCTCGCGGCGAGCGAAGAGATGCTGGCCGCGTGCGTCGCGGTCGGCGGCAGCATCAGCGGGGAGCACGGGATCGGGTTCGAGAAGAACAACTACATGCCGTGGATCTTCTCGGACGCCGACCTCGCGGCGCAGCGCCGGCTCAAGACGGCGTTCGATCCGGACGACCGGATGAACCCGTACAAGGTGTTCCCGACGCCGGTCTCGTGCGGGGAGCTGCTGACGAACCGGCCGCGGCGACTCGCGGCCTCCGGACTGTGGATCTAGCCAACCCGAACAGAGGAGCCGTCTCGATGGCCACGCACGTCACGACCTCGGCCCAGCCTCCCGCCTCGCGGGAGGTGCCCGCGGCGCAGCCGATCCCGCGCCTGTTGATCCCGGAACTGGACAAGTGCATCCAGTGCGGCTTTTGTCTGCCGGCGTGCCCCACCTACCGGCTGCTCGGCGTCGAGCCGGAGTCGCCCCGCGGCCGGATTCACCTGGTCGAGGCCGCGGCGCAGGGCCGGATCCCGATCGACGGCCGGTTCGAGGAGCACATGTACGTGTGCCTCGGCTGCCGGGCGTGCGAAACGGCGTGCCCCGCGGGCGTCAAGTTCGGCACGATCATCGAGGCCGCGCGGGCGGAGATCGGCCCGACCGGATCGCCGCTCGCCCGCCGCGTGACGCTCGCCGCGCTGCGACAGCTGATGCCGTATCCCGGCCGCCTGCGGACGAGCGCGCGGCTCCTGCGCCTCTACCAGCGGAGCGGCGTCGGCCGCCTGGCGCGGGCGCTGCACCTGATGCCGGCACGGCTCGCCGAGATGGAGGCCCTGCTGCCCCGCGTGCCGGATGCGTTCTTCGCGCCGCACGAGGTCTATCCCGCGATCGGCGCGCGCCGCGCGCGCGTCGGCCTCCTCAGCGGCTGCGTGATGAGCCTCTTGTTCGCCGACGTCAACGACGCGACGATCCGCGTCCTGCAGCGCAACGGGTGCGAGGTCGTCGTCCCGCGGAACCAAGGCTGCTGCGGTGCCTTGAACATCCACAACGGCGAGCGCGACGCGGCCAAGCAGATGGCCCGCCGGAACATCGAGACGTTTCTCGGCGCGGACGTGGACGCGGTCATCATCAACGCCGCCGGGTGCGGCGCCGCCAGCAAAGAATACGACATACTGTTTCGCGACGACCCGGCGTACGCGCCGCGGGCGGAGGAATACAGCCGGCGGTGCCGCGACATCACGGAATTTCTCGGGGCGCTCGGGCTCGTCGGGTCCCTCGGCGAAGTGCGGGCCCGGGTCACCTACCAGGATCCGTGCCACCTCATTCACGGCCAGGGCATCCGCCGGCAGCCGCGCGAGCTGCTGCGCCGGATTCCCGGGCTCGAGCTGATCGAGCTCGAGGGCGCGGACCGCTGCTGCGGCAGCGCCGGGATCTACAACATCGTGCAGCCCGCGTACTCGCGCCGCATCCTTGAGGAGAAGATGGACGCGGTCGAACGCACCGGGGCCGAGATGATCGTCGCCCCGAACCCCGGCTGCATGCTGCAGCTCGCCGCCGGCCTCCGCGCGCGCGGCGCGCGGATGGAAGTCCGCCACCTCATCGACCTGCTCGACCGCGCGTACGCCGCCGCGGACGCGGACGCGCGGACGGCCGCGCCCGCGTCATGATCGAGGCGCTCAGCGACCGCGTCCGGGCCGTCGTCGGCGCCGACCACCTCGACGCGGACCCGGCGTCGCTCGCCGCCTACGCGGTGGACGGGATCGCGCCGTCGCTCGTCGCCCGCCCCGCCACGCCGGAGGAGACCGCCGCGCTCTTGGCCGCGGCCGGAGAGCTCGGGGCCGGCGTGCTGCCGCGCGGGGCCGGGGCGCACCAGCATCTCGGGGGCGTCCCGTCGCGCGCGGATCTCGTGGTCGAGACGACGCGGCAGACCGGCATCACGGACTATACGCCCGCGGACTACGTCGTCGCCGTGCGCGCCGGCACGCGACTGCGCGACCTCCAGGCCGAGCTGGCGAGACACAACCAATGGCTGCCGCTCGATCCGCCCGGGAGCGCGCGCGCGACGGTGGGCGGCATCGTGGCCGCGAACCGCAACGGACCGCGGCGCCTCTTGTGGGGCTCGGTCCGCGATCTCATAATCGGCATCCGCGTCGCGCTCCCGACCGGAGAGGTGATCAAAGCCGGCGGCAAGGTCGTGAAGAACGTGGCTGGCTACGACCTCGCGAAGCTGTTCATCGGCAGCCTCGGCGGCGCGGGCGTGATCACGGAGGCGACGTTCAAGATCTCGCCGCTGCCCGGGGACGGCGTCACGATCGCGGTCGCGGTCCCCGACCTCGAGTCGGCCTACGCGCTCGCGACGTCGGTGATGCGCTCGCAGCTGCTTCCCGCGGCCTTGGAAGTCGCGAACCCGCCGGCGCTCCGGCGCCTCGGCGAGGCCGCGGCGCTGCCCGCGCTCGACGGGGGGATGTGGGGCGTCCTGATGCTCGCCGAGGGGCTCGAGGAGAGCCGGACGCGCCACATCGACGAGATGCGCTCGCTCGTACAGGCGCCGGCACGGATGGACGTGATCGAGGGCGCCTCCCACCGCGCCCTGTGGGACGCGATCGCGGAGTTTCCGTCGCCGGAGACGCATCCGGGGCGCGTCGTGTGGCGCGCCGGCGTGCCGATCGCGCGCTGGGACGCCGTGGCCCGCGCGGGTAGCGCGGGATCCGAACCGGTGGAGATCGTCGCGCACGCCGGTGTGGGCCTCGTCTACGCCGCCGCCCCGGCCGCCCAGGCGGACGCGGTCGCCGGCTCGATCGGGCGCGCCGCCGCGGACGCCGGGGGCTACGCGGTCATCGAATCCGCGCCGCCGGCGCTCAAGGCGCGCCTCCCGGTGTGGGGCGCCGAACCGGGCGGCCTCGCGCTGATGCGAAAGCTCCGCGGCGCGTACGACCCGCGGGGCATCATGATCCCGGGCCGGCTGGGGTGGGGCCTCTCGTGACGCGCCGCGCCGCCGTCACCCTCGCGGCGATGCTCGGAATGTTTCTCAGCGGCGTGGATCAGACCGCCGTGGGGACCGCGATGCCGACGATCGTCGGCGCGCTCGGCGGCCTCGCGCTCTACTCGTGGGTCTTCGCCGCGTACCAGATCGCGTTCGTCGTGATGACGCCGATCTCGGGCAAGTTCGCGGATCTCTACGGCCGCAAGCACATGTATCTCGCCGGCATCCTCGTCTTCGTCGGCGCCTCGGTGCTGTGCGGCTTCGCGCGGTCGATGGGCGCGCTCGTCGCGTTCCGGTTCGTGCAGGGCATCGGCGGGGGCGCGATCCTGCCGATCGCGCTGACGATCGTCGCCGACCTGTATCCGCTCGAGCAGCGCCTCCGGATCCAGGGCATCTTCAGCGGCGTGTGGGGCGTCGCGTCGATCGTCGGCCCCCTGCTCGGCGGCTTCCTCACCGACCACGTGTCGTGGCGCTGGATCTTCTTCATCAACCTGCCGGGCGGGCTCGTGACGATCCTGATCCTCGTCGCGTTTTTCCAGGAGCCGCCGGTGTCGCGGACCGGCACGATCGACTACGCGGGCATCGGCCTGGTCTCCGCCAGCGTCACGGTCCTGCTGCTCCTCCTGTTCTGGGGCGGCGGGACGTTCCCGTGGCTGTCGCTCCAGACGGCGGCGCTCGCGGCGAGCAGCGCGGCGCTCTTCCTGCTGTTCATGCGGGTCGAGCAGCGAAGCGCGCAGCCGTTCCTGCCGTTCAGCCTGTTCCGCAACCCGCTCGTGGCCGTCGGCATCGCGGGCGGCTTCCTGCTCGGGATCGGCCTGTTCGGCACGATCGCCTATGTGCCGCTGCTCGTCCAAGGCGTGATGGGCACGAGCGCCACCGTGGCCGGCGCCACCCTCATCCCGTTCTCGGTGGTGTGGGTGGCCGGGAGCATCATCGGCGGGCGCGTCGCGCTGCGC
>CAWBBU010000013.1:0-80868 GCA_963787105.1 uncultured Bacillota bacterium | reverse complement strand
GCAGGCCCGCGCATGCCGCGGCGGGCCCGCTCGGCGACCCTCGCACGGCGGTACTCGTCGGGGATCCTGGGGACGCGGGTCCGGCCCCCGTGGAGTGGGATGTGTGCGAGGGCATCACGCGCCCCGGCGCGCTCCTGTGGCTGCACGGGTGGCCCGACGTGGAGGCCGCGTGCGCGTCGCTCGGCGGGGCGTCGCGGGCGGACCGCTATCGGACGGTCCGCGTCATTCGTGACTACGGACTGATCGACCGCGTGGAGGCGCCGCAGTACTATCCGCCGGTGTCGCCGCCCGAGGTTGGCTAGACGCCGCGCCGACTCGCAGCCCTGGGGGATGATCGCGGCGGGTGTGCACGCAGACCGGTCACGGGGAGGCTCGCATGGAGATCACGGTGTTTATTCGGTATCAGCTGGATCCGTTCAAGCGGGACGCCTTCGAAGCCTACGCGCGCGCGTGGCTGACCATCATCCCACGGTGCGGCGGGAACCTGCTCGGGTATTGGATGCCCCACGAGGGCACGAACAACATCGCGCACGCGTTGATCTCGTTCGAGAGCCTGGCGGCCTACGAGACCTACCGGGCCCGTCTCCGGACGGACGCCGCGGCCGTCGCCAATTTCCGGTCGGCCGACGAACAGCGATTCATCTTGGCCGAGGAGCGGACGTTCCTGCGGCGCGTGACGTGAGACGCACCCGAATAACGGTCGGCGTCTCGGCGGCGTCCTAGCCGCGTGCCGCGAACGCATCGGTCGCGCGAAGCAGCGCGTGAGTGATCCCACGGTTCGTAGGGGTGTGTCCGGCGTCGTCCACGACCACGAGCTCCGCGCGCGCCCAGACGCGCGCGAGCTCCCATGCGTTCGCGAGGGGTGTGCCCAAGTCGAAGCGTCCGTGCACCAGGGTCCCGGGAATCGCGCCCAGGACGTCCGCGCCCTGGAGCAGGCTCCCATCCTCGATCCATGCGTCGTGGCGAACGTAGTGCGTCACGAGGCGGGCAAACGCCATGGCGAATCTGGGATCGGTGAACCGCTCGGCCAGGCCGCGAGTCGGCGGCCACGCGGGGGTCGCCGATTCCCACAGACACCACTCGAACGCGGCCTGCGCGCGCACCCTCGGGTCGGCGTCGTGGAGCAGCCGGTGGTACGCGTCGACGATATCGCCGTCGCGATCGGGGGCCGGCAGCGCCATGCGCAGCCGGTGCCATTCCTCGGGGAAGTAGGCCGCGACGCCGCCGCGGAACAGCCAATCGAACTCCGCGCGCCGCCCGGTCGTGACACCGAATAAGACGATCTCGGTGACCTGCGCCGGGTGCCGCTCGGCGTAGGCGAGTGCCAGTGTGCTGCCCCATGATCCCCCGAACACGAGCCAGCGCTCGACGTCCAGGTGGTGACGCAGCCGCTCGAGATCCGCGAGCAGATGCGATGTGGTGTTGGTCGTGAGGGTGGTCCCAGGGTCACTCGCGTGGGGTGTGCTCCGCCCGCAGCCGCGCTGATCAAAGAGCACGATGCGATAGGCGGCGGGATCGAACAGCCGGCGGTGCCACGCGGTGCACCCTGACCCGGGGCCGCCGTGCAGGATGACCGCCGGCTTTCCGCGCGGATTGCCGCACGTCTCCCAGTAGATCGCCTGCCCGTCCCCGACCTCCAGCATGCCGTGCCGGTGCGGGGCGATCTCTGGATACAGCTCCGCCGTGCACCTGCGTCAGCGGTTCTTCTGCTGGTATTCCGTCACCAGGAGCGCGTTCGTGTTCGCCGCCGTGATCAGCTGTTGCTTTGTGGCGTCCGGCAGCGAGGCGGCCGCGGTCTGCACCGCGGCGACATAGGCGTCGATCGAGGCGAAGCCCGTGTCCGCCAATCCGGTATCGGTCTCCCCCTGGCCGCCCAAGGCCATCCCCTCGACGCTGAGTCGGAAGTCGAGATGCGTGCCGAGGTACGTCCCGAAGAACAGTACCGATGTCCTCGGGCCGTCGACCGACATCAGCACCTGCGTATTCGTGACCGCTCCGGCGTCGGTGACCAGCGTGAAATAACCGCCCCCGACCTGGCTCCCGGTGGCGCCTCCGTACTGGAACGTCCCGGACTTGAGGGGGATCCCCCCCAGCGTGCCGGTGAATGTGCCCGAGTACGAGGTGCTCGAGCCGTTGCTCGAGAGCTGGATCGACGGTCTGGATGGGGGGATCTGGAACGCGTAGTAGAGGGGATACGTCGGCACGGTGGCCTGCCCCAGGCTCGCGGGCGCGTGGATGCCCCCGAGGATCAAGAGCGCGAGCCCGCCGATGATGCCGCAGGCTCGTGTCCACGCCCGTCTCGTCATGGTGATGCGCATTGGCGGTGGTGTTCGGCGGCGTCGGTGGACGTCCCTTCGTCGCCGGCGGCCCGTCCGGGCGCTACGTGTGTCGCTGCGCCACGACGTAGCGCCGCACGGCGGCGGGGCGCGTGCCGCCGATCGTGACCACGAAATAGCTGTGTGTCCACAGCGCCGGGAGGCGAGAGCGCAGGTGCGGGAACTCGCGGCGCAGATCGTGCGAGGACCGCGCCTTCAGACGCTTCACGAGCCGGTGGATGCCAAACTGCGGATCGGCGTCCACGACGAGCGACACGTGATCGGACAATACCTCGAGCGCGACGACCTCCGCGTGCCGGTCCCGCGCCTCCTCGCGGAGGATCTCGACCAGGCGCCGGCGCACGTCGTCTACCAGGACGGGGCGCCGATACTTCGGACACCACACGACCTGGTAGCGGCACGCGTAGAGGACTTTCTTGTTGGACTGCATCGCGACGCTCATCCGCGCGATACTATACACGTCTCGGTCGTCTAATAGACATCCGTATCCGGCGCTCGGACGCGGAGAAAACTGCTGGTCACGGGGTACCGGTGGACGTATAATCGGTGGGGTCCTATCGGCCGGAGGCAGATTCCGGGCCGGGAGAGCGGTGGATGCGCGTGGCGGGCAGGTCCGTTCGGGGGCGGGTGCACGGCCCGCGCGCGTTGTGGCGGGGCCCGGCAGGACGTGGACTGGCGTGGCTTGCGGCCGTGCTTGTCCTGACCTCCTGCGGCGCCGGTGCCACGGCGCTGCCGCCGCTTGCCGCCGGCGCCGCACGTGGGCGACGGTGGACCCACGATCACGCACATCCAGCGCGCCGGCACGTTGCGCGCGGCCGCGGATCTCTCGTATCCCCCGATGGCGTTCCGCGATGACGCCGGGCCGAAGGGCTTCGACGTCGATTTGGCCACGCTGCTGGCCGAGGCGCTCGGCGTGCATTTGGCGGTGATCGACACCCCGCTCGCCGTGCTGCGCGGCGGGGTCCCATCCGGCGCGGATCTGGCGATCGGCGCCCTCGCCTCGGGCACGGTGCCCGGCCGCGCGTCGGCGCCGTACTTGATGGTGGGACAGGCGATCGCGTCGCCGGGGCGCGGCGCGGTGACGTCGGTCGCGGGCCTGAAGGGACTCCGCGTGGCCGCGGTCGCGGGGAGCCCGGGTGCGGAACTGGCCCGGCAGGCGGGCGCGTCTGTCGTGGACGTGCAGTACCTGCCCGAACAGGCGCTCGCGGCGCTGACGGCCGGGCGGGCGCAGGCCGCGGTGGTGGATGAGCCGGTGGCGCGGGGCTACGCCGCCGATCACCGGGGTGTGACCGTCTCCCGCGCCGGCGAGGCGGCCGTGCCGCTGGTCGTCGTCGTATCGGACGGCGCACCGGACTTCGCCGGGTTTGTGACCGATGCGGTGCAGGAGCTCGGACAGAACGGCGGGCTCGCACAGTTGCGCGCGCGCTGGCATCTCTAGATGCCGGCGGCGCTAGACAGGAACGGCGCTCGAGGATGATGAATCGTTAGGTTCGCGTTGCACATTCCGTCCCTGCCCGTGGTCCGGTCGGGCCGGTGGACGGGTCGACCTGCCAGCACCGCCGGAGCCTCGTTGGGGCGCCGTGCGGACAGGAGGGGGCAATGGAACAGGCTCGGCATCAGTCGTTGGCGCGTGAAGCGGAAGAAATTGTCGGGCGACTCCGGGGCGTGTCCGCGGTGCGGGCCGACCTCGGCGAGGACGGCAAGATCGCACAGCTGCATGTGCTCGCGTCGGCCGAGCGAACGCCCCGGGTGATCGTGGGCGACGTCGTTGCCGCGTTGGCCTCCGAACTCGGCCTCAGCTTGGAGCCGGGACAGGTGCGGGTCGCGGCGCAGCGCAGCGGCCCGCCGGACGCGGCGGCCCCCGGGGTGCGGTCTCGCTTGAAGTTCGTCGGACTGGCCGTCTCGCGCCTGCGGACGTCCGCCGACGTCAGGGTGCAGCTGGAGCACAAAGGGTTGATTTATGAAGGCGCCGCGTCGGGCCCAGGCGCGGCGTCGCACTTCTTGGAGCTGGTCGGCCAGGCGACGCTCAAGGCGGTCGAAACCTACCTCCGGGCCGAGGCGCTGTTTCTCCTCCAGTCGGCGTCCATCGTGCAGGTCGCGTCGCACCAGATCGCGGTCGTCGTGGTCTCCTGGTTGGGACCCGGCGAGGAGTTGTTGAGCGGTTCCGCGGTGGTGCATGAGGAACCGCGTGAAGCCGTGGTGTGCGCGGCCCTGAACGCGGTCAACCGGACCGTGGGCTGGCTCGGCTCCCGCTAGGTACGGACGGGTCAACGTCTCCGCATCGCCGGACGTTTGCGGCGGCATCGGCGGTCGCCGGCGCCGCCGTAGGGCGTCCGCGCACCGGGCCGCCGGGCGGTCTGCCTGCCGCGCGGATTCTTGGAGTATCCCCCTGCCGAACTGCGTTATACTAAGGTAGTCGTATAGTTATATAGAGGTAGGAACGTCGGGCGATCGCCCAGAGTGCGGGAGCGATGATCGATGAAGCTGTTCCAAAATCTCCTCGGCGATAACAGTGAGCGCATCGTCAAGCGGCTCCGGGACGGCCTCGTGCGCGAGGTCAACGCGCTCGAGCCTGAACTGGCGGGTCTGTCCGCGGAGGCGCTGCGGGCGAAGATGGACGAGCTGCGGGGGCGCCGCCTCGAGGGCGAGTCTCTCGAGGACCTGATGCCGGAGACGTTCGCGCTCGTGCGCGAGGCCGGGAAGCGTACGCTCGGCCAACGGCACCACGACGTGCAGCTGATCGGCGGCGCCGTGCTGTTCAGCGGCAAGATCGCCGAGATGAAGACCGGCGAAGGCAAGACGCTCGTCGCCACGCTGCCGCTCGCCCTGAACGCGCTCGAGGGGCGAGGGGGCCACCTGGTGACCCCGAACGATTACCTCTCGCGCGTCGGCGCCGGGCTGGATGGGGCCGATCTACCATCTGCTCGGGATCAGCGTCGGGGTGCTCACCCATGAGTTCGGCGGGATCTATGACCCGGCGTACGTGGACCCGGGGCACCACGGGGACGAACGGGTCATGCACTTCCGCCCGGTGTCCCGGCGGGAGGCGTACCTCGCCGACATCACGTACGGCACCAACAACGAGTTCGGATTTGACTACCTGCGCGACAACATGGTGGTCCGCCGCGAGGATCTGGTCCAGCGCGAGCTGCAGTACGCGATCGTCGACGAGGTGGACTTCATCCTGATCGACGAAGCGCGGACGCCGCTCATTATTTCGGGCCAGGTCGAGCAGTCCATCGAAGCCTACTATCAGTTCGCGAAGCTGATTCCTCGGATGGTCGAGGAGCGGGACTATCATGTCGACGAGAAATTGAAGACCGCGGTCCTCACCGAGGAAGGCACGAACCAGCTGGAGCGGATGCTGGGGATCGACAACCTGACCGACCCCGAGCACATCGAGCTGATGCACCACGCGCAGCAGGCGCTGCGGGCCCACACGCTCTATCACCGGGACGTCGAGTACGTCGTGAAGGACGGCCAGGTGATCATCGTCGACGAGTTCACCGGCCGCCTCATGCTCGGACGCCGGTACAGCGACGGGCTGCACCAGGCGATCGAGGCGAAGGAAGGCGTGAAGATCGAGAAAGAGAGCCAGACCCTCGCGACGATCACCTTCCAGAATTACTTCCGGATGTACGACAAGCTGGCGGGGATGACCGGCACGGCGAAGACCGAAGAGGCCGAGCTCACGCAGATCTACAACCTCCCGGTGGTGAGCATCCCGACGCACCGGCCGATGATTCGCAAGGACACGGGGGATCTCGTCTACAAGCACGAGAAGGCGAAGTTGAAGGCGGTCGCCGACGAGATCGCGGAGTGGCATGCGAAGGGCCGCCCGGTGCTCGTCGGCACGCGGTCGATCGAGAAGAGCGAGGCCGTGGCGGGGATGCTGCGCCGGCGCGGCATCCAACACAAGGTCCTCAATGCGAAGTTCCACGAACAAGAGGCGGAGATCATCGCCCAGGCCGGGCGGTCGGGGGCCGTCACGATCGCGACCAACATGGCCGGGCGCGGCGTGGACATCATCCTCGGCGGCAATCCGCCGGACGCGGTCGACGCCGAGAAGGTGCGGGCGCTCGGCGGCCTGCACATCGTCGGCACCGAGCGGCACGAAGCGCGGCGGATCGACAACCAGCTCCGCGGGCGCGCCGGCCGCCAGGGGGACCCCGGCTCCTCACGATTTTTCGTCGCGCTCGATGACGAGCTGATGCGCCTGTTTGCCGGCGAGCGGATCGCCGGCATCATGGAGCGGCTCGGGATCGAGGACGACGTGCCGATCGAAGCGGCGCTGGTGACGCGGCAGATCGAGAACGCGCAGAAGAAAGTCGAGTCGTACCACTTCGACGTCCGCAAGCACGTCCTCGAGTACGACGACGTCATGAACGTTCAGCGCCAGGTGATCTACGGCGAGCGGCGCAAGATGCTGGAGGACGCGAGCCTGCGCGACAACATTCTCGATTTCATCGCGCAGCTCGTGGACGATATTGTCCAGAGCGTCTGCTCGACGGAGACGCGGCAGGAGGAATGGGATCTCGACGGGCTGGTCCAAGAGCTCCGGGTGATCATCCCGCTCGCGGACGACGTCTCGGTGGAGTCCCTGCGCGGTGCGAGCGCCGAAGAGATCTCCGAGCGTCTGGTCGCAGCGGCGCTGGCCGCGTACGACGCGAAGGAACAGACGGTGGGGTCCGAGACGATGCGCGAGTTGGAGCGCATCATCCTGCTGCAGACGCTGGATCGCAAGTGGATCGATCACCTGTACGCGATGGACGCGCTCCGGGAGGGCATCGGCCTGCGCGCGTACGGGCAGGTGAACCCGCTCATGGAGTACCAGAAGGAAGGCTACGCGCTGTTCGGGCAGATGAAGCAGGACGTCCAGGAAGAGACCGTGCGGTTTCTCTATCTCGTGCAGGTGCAGCCGCTCCCCGCGGCGGCCCGTACGGGTGAGGCCCCGGCGGCGGCCCCGCTGCGGGGCCTGGAGCGGCCGGCGTACCGCGTGACCGGCGAGCGCGGCGCCGGCGACGCGGAGCGCCCGCGGCCGGCGAGGGGCGGAGGCGGGACCGCGACCCAGCTCCACGTCGCGAAGGTCGGACGCAACGACCCCTGTCCCTGCGGGAGCGGGAAAAAGTACAAGAAGTGCCACGGCCGGGGCGAGTGAGCGGCCGGCTCTGATCCAGGCGCTCCACTCGGTGATCTGGCGGCGCGTGCTCGCCGCCGCCGTCTCGGGCGCCGCGTTTGCCGCGGCGTTCCCACCGTACGACCTCGGATGGCTCGCGTGGGTCGCGCTCGTCCCCATGGTCCTCGCCGTGCTGGACGCGCCACCCCGCATCGCGTTCCGGCTCGGGTACCTGTGGGGCGTCGTCGCGTTCGGCGGCGTGCTGTGGTGGCTGACGGCGTTCGGCGTGGGCGCGTGGGTGCTGGCGGCCTGCATGCTGGCGCTCGTCCCGGCCGCGGTGTTCGGGATCGCGGCATGGGCAGACCGCGGCCGGCCCGCCGACGTCCTGTGGATCCCCGTGCTGTGGACCGCGGCCGAGTTTCTCCGCAGTCAGGGACCGCTCGGGTTTCCGTGGGCGCTGCTCGGAGAGTCGCTGCACGCCACCCTCGCCGTCGCGCAGGTCGCGTCGGTCGCGGGCGTGTTCGGGCTCAGCTTTCTCGTGATCCTCGCGAACGTCGTGCTGGCGCGCCTCCTCGTGCTGCGCGCGCACGCCGTCGTCGTGCTCGCGACCGCCGTGGTCCTCGCGCTCGCCTGGGGGTGGGGGACCGAGATCCTGCGGTCGCCGGCGGCCGTCCCCGGCGCGTCGCGGCCGCCGATCGCGGCCGTCGTGCAGACGGCGTACGAGACGACCCCGGGCCGGGCCGCGCTTGATGCGCCGGCCCGCCTGGCCGAGCTCGAGCTGCTCACGCGGCAGGCGGCCCGGATCGGTGCCCGCATCGTCGTATGGCCGGAAACGGCATCCCCGGTCGACATCGCGGGGAATCCGCAGGCGCTGAACCAGTTCGGCGGGTGGGCCCGGGACGGCCGGATGGTCCTCGTCGCGAGCAGCCTCGAAGGCGGCGTGACCGACTCGGCGTTCGTCTTCGCGCCCGACGGCTTCCTCGCCGGGCGCTACGACAAGACCCGGCTCGTGCCGTTTGCGGAGTTCGGCGAGCGCGCGGGCTCCGGCTCCGGCGTGCTGCCGACCCCCGACGGACCGATTGGGATCGCGATCTGCTTTGAGAGCATCTTTCCCGATCTGGCCCGCGCGCGCGTGCGCGCCGGCGCCGTCCTGCTCGCGGTGCAGACGAACGATCAGTGGTTTGCGGGGCCGAGCGCCGCCGCGCAGCACGCGGCGATCGCGCCGCTGCGCGCCATCGAGGAGGGCCGCTACCTGCTCCGCGCGGCGAACCGCGGAATCAGCGAGATCATCGATCCACAGGGCCGCGTGCTGACGCACCTCGCGCCCGGGGTCCCGGGCGTCGCGGCCGCGCCGTTTGCGGTGGAGACCGGGCTCACCCTGTACGCGCGCGTCGGCGACGTGGTCGGCTGGGCCGCCGTCCTCGCGGCCGCCGTCCTGCTCGTCCCGGGCGCCGTGCGGGAGTTCCGCGGCCCGGCGGAGGCGCCGCTCACGCGGCTGGTCGTCGTGTCCCTGGTCCCGCTCGCGGCGCTCGTTGCGGCGCGGTGGGTCGTCCACGCGCTCGTGCCAGCTGCCGGTGCGGTCATGTTGGTGCCGGTCGTCGCCGCGTTCGCCGCGACGCTCGCGCTGAGCCGCGGCCTGCCGCTCGCCCGCCTCGGCCTGCAGCTGCGCGGGTTCGTCCCGGCCGGCGCCGCCGCGCTCGCGGTGGTTGGGGTGTTGTACGGCCTCGCGGTCGAGGGATTCGCGTCCCACGGGGCGCCGGTGGTGCTCACGCCACCGCCCGGCGGATGGTGGCTCGGGAGCACCCTCGCGATCCTCGTGGTGGGGCTCGCGTTCGAGTGGTGGCTCCGGGGGCTCGTGTTCGATGCCGCGGCGGCGTGGGGCGGGTGGAGGACCGCCGTCTGGTGGTCGACCCTCCTCGGCGTCGCCGCCGCCGTCCCGCAGGGCGCGGAGGCGATGGTGTGGAGTCTCTGCGCGGGCGCGGCGTTCGGGTTGATCCGTGCGCGATGGGCGCAGGTCCCGGCGCTCGCGCTCGCTCACGGCGTCGGCGTCGTGCTGTTGGGCTTTTTGCTTGCACCCTGGTAATGTTATAATGGCGAAAAGAGCGGCGCGTGAGCACGAACGCCGCGGGTTGGGGGTTCGTGAGTGACAGTCGACGAGCTACGGCGCGCGCTGGACACGTACGACGAGCGTCTCCAAGGCATCGGGAGGCATCTTTGACGTTCCCCGCCAGCGTGCCCGGATCGCGGAGCTCGAACGGCAGGTTCAGCAGCCGGGCTTCTGGGACGTGCAGGACGTGGCTCGTCGGGTGTCGCAGGAGCTCGCGGGCCTGCGGGAGCGGATCGACGAGCTGACGCACCTCGAGAAGGAAGTCGCTGATCTCCGCGAGCTCGTGGATCTCGCCGTGGGCGAGGACCCCGCGACCCTCGCGGATGTCGAGCGCGAGGTCACGGCGCTCGGCCAGCGTCTCGATCGGTTCGAGCTCGCGACCCTGCTCTCCGGCGAGCACGACGCCCGCAACGCGATCGTGACCGTCCACGCGGGCGCGGGCGGCACGGAATCCCAAGACTGGTCCGAAATGCTGCTCCGCATGTACCTGCGCTGGGCCGAGACGCACGCGTATCGCGCCGAGCTTGTGGATGTGTCGCCGGGTGAGGAAGCGGGCGTGAAGAGCGCGACCGTGATCATCTACGGACCGAACGCGTACGGATATCTCCGCGGCGAGCGCGGGGTGCACCGGCTGGTACGGATCTCTCCGTTCGACGCGGCGCACCGGCGGCACACGTCGTTCGCGCTCCTCGACGTCGTCCCGGAGATCGAAACCGCCGAAGTCCAAGTGCGGGACGACGATCTTCGGATCGATACCTACCGGGCGGGCGGTGCCGGCGGCCAGAACGTCAACAAGGTCGAGACCGCGGTCCGCATCACCCACCTGCCGACCAACATCGTCGTGCAGTGCCAAAACGAGCGCTCGCAGCACGCCAACAAGCTGACCGCGATGAAGCTCTTGATGGCCCGCCTGTGGGAACGCCGGGAGGATGAGCAGCGCCAGAAGATGTCGGCGCTGCGCGGTGAGCACCGCGACGCGGCGTGGGGCAACCAGATCCGCTCGTACGTCCTGCAGCCGTACACCCTCGTCAAGGATCACCGCACCGGCGTGGAGACCGGCAACGTGCAGGCGGTCCTCGACGGCGGGATCGGACCCGTTCATCGACGCGTACCTCCGGATTGATCAGGCGGCCGTGCCGGCCGTCGGCGGGGTGGATGCCGGCACGGAGGGCCGCGGGGTCGGGCCCGCGGCGTCCTCGTAACCGTGTCCGCCGGCGCTTCTGACGTGTCGACGCGCGCGCTCGTGCGGCGCAGCGCGGTCGGCGCCGCGTGGTGGGGCGCGGTCGGCCTGCTGCTCGTCGCCGTGCTGGCGAGCGTGACCGGCCCGTGGGTCGCGGCGTCCGCGCTGAACACCGCGATCGCGGGCGACGTCGCGGGCGGGCCCGTGCAGGTCAGCGTCGCGACGTGGCCGCCGCCCGCGCTGTGGTGGGGGCGCGTCGATCTCCTGCGCGTGCACGCCGTCGGGCTGCGCGTCGGGACGGTGCGGACCGAGACGTTCGATGCGACCTTCCAGAACATCCGATTGGATCCCGCGGCCCTGTACGTTCAGCGCCGCCTCGTGATCCGTGCGCTCGGGCACGCGGTGGCCGAGATCACGGTCCGGCAGGACGCCCTCGCGCAGGCGCTCGCGGGCATCCCGTCCCTGCGAAACGTCGCGGTGGTGCTCGCAAACGGACGGGTGCGGCTTGCGGCCACGGCGTCGTTGTTCGGGGCGTCTCTCGCGGTCGTCGGCGACGGACGCCTGGCGCTGCGCGGCGGGACGGCGGTGGATCTGCGTGTTTGACCGCATCGCGGTCGCCGGCGTGCCGCTCCCCGATGCGGTGGCGGCGCGGGTGACCGCGGCGGTGAACCCCGTGCTGGATATCGGCGCGCTGCCGTTCGGGCTGCGGCTCGCCGCGGTGCGGGTCACGAACGGAGAGGTGGTCCTCGATGCGGCGGCGGGCGCGCAGTAAGTGGATGGAGCGGGTGACGCGATGAGGGCGATGGTGCGGACGCTCTTCCGGCGCTACCCGGCGCTCACGGCGTGCGCGGTGATCGGCGTCCTCGCGTCGTTCGTGATTTTGGCGCACCGGTACTCGCTCGAGCGGGCGTACCATACCGTGGAAATCACCGCCGACGGCGACGACTGGACGACGCTCGCCCGCCGGGACGGCGTGGACCGCGACACCCTGTACCGCGCGCTCTACGAGCGCGGCGTCCGCAGCGTGACCCTCTACGCGGCGTCGCTCACGCGCCTCTCCGAGGACGGCCGGCTCGCGTTCATGACGGGCGCCGACGTCCTGAACGCGGAGCGCACCGGCGCGCTCGGCGGGCCGCTCGCGGATATGGCCCGGGAGGGGCGCATTCGCCCCGACAGCACGTACGTGCTCGGGCCGCCCGCGGTGCTGAGCCTCGTGCAGCGGGGATTCGCGGAGCAGCTCGGCGCCGCGTCCTCGACGATGCGCAGCGGCAGCGGTCCCGTGCTCGAGATCGCCGCGCGGGGGCGCGAGCTTGAGGACGCGTCGCTCGGGGTCATGCCCGACAGCGTCGCGCAGCTGCACGCGAACCATTTGGCCGCGGAGCTGCGCGTCATCAATTTCCACGACGTCGCGCCGGGCGGGCTTGACGCGTTCTTCGCCCAGCTGCGCGAGGTCGGCGCGCCGTTCACGTTGATCTTCGACCGGGACCAGGTGCTCGGCTACGACACGTTGATCCCGGACGTGGCGGCGGAGATGAAGGCGTCCGGGTTCGCGTTCGGGCGCATCGAGGTATTCACCGCCAAGCGCAAGCAGAAGGGCGAGGACGCGCTGACCATGGCGGTGACCCCCGACGTCATCCGGGTGTTCAGTATGGCGCCGGATGAGCTCGCGGGATCCAGTCCCGATGACGCGCGCGACAAGTTCGTGCTGGCGGCGAGCGAGCGGAACGACCGCATCTTGTACGTCCGGCCGTTTCTCACGACCACGGCCGGCGTCGGCGAGATGCAGACGAACCTGGACTATGTGGCGTCGATCAGCGACGAGCTGACGCGCGCCGGGTACAAGCTCGATAAGGCGGTGCCGATGCCGGTGCTGAGCACGCCCGCCCCGCTGTTCGGTCTCGCGGCCCTTGGCACCCTCGCGGCGGCCGCGATCGCCGTGGGGGACGTCTCCGCGGCGCTGTCGCGCCCGGTCTCCGTCCGCACGCTCCACATCGGCGTCGCGCTCGGCCTCCTCGCGACGGTGGCCGTGCTGGCGGTGCATCACGTCACCCTTTGGCGCCAAGGGCTCGCGTTGCTGGCCGCGCTCGCGTTTCCCATCCTGGCGATGATGTACTTGATCCCCGGCGGGCTCCGGCGCGACGACGCCGCACCGGCGGCGGATCCCCGGACCGTGTCGGGGCTCCAGGCGACGATCACCGGGATCGTGGGATTGTGGGCGGTGTCGGCGGTGTCCGCGCTTGGGGCGGTCGTCATGGCGGCGCTGCTCAGCGAGTGGGAGTTCATGATGGAGATCCGCGAGTTTCTCGGGGTGAAGCTGGCACTCATCATCCCGGTGGTCGTGATCGGCCTGCTGCTCGCGGCGGCGGCGGCGCCTCCGGGCGGGCTCTGGCGGCGGCTGCGCGAGTGGTCGCGCCAGCCGCTCCTGCTCGAGTACGGCATCGCGATCATCGTGATCGCCACCGCGGCCGTCTTCGCGCTCGGGCGCACCGGGAACTCGGGGCTGCCGCTGCTTGGGGGCCTCGAGCTGAAGAGCCGCGTCGTGCTGGAGCGCGTGTTCGTCGCGCGGCCCCGGACGAAGGAGTTCCTCGTCGGCGATCCGTTCTTGGTGCTCGCGTTTGCGCTGGCCGCGCTTGGCCTCCGCCAGTGGGTCCTGCCGGCCGCGATGATCGGCGCGATCGGGCAGGTCGGGCTCGTGAACTCGTTCTCGCACATTCATACGCCGCTCTACTATGCGATCGCGCGCACGCTGTACGCGCTCGTGATCGGGTCGGTGGTGGGGGCGGTGCTGGTCGGCCTCGTGTGCTGGAGCCGTCGGTGGTGGGGACCTCCCGGACGCGCGTCGCGCCCGGCGCGCGGTTCTCCCGGGGCGTCCCCGATGGCATGAGCCACCCACTCGTGAGCCGGGTCGTCCTGTCCGGCTACTACGGGTTTCACAACCTCGGAGACGAAGCGGTGCTGGCGGCGACGGTGCAGGAACTGCGCCGCCTGCGTCCGGATGCGGCGATCACCGTACTCTCTGCGTCACCCGACGAGACGCGCCGCGTCCGAGGCGTTGAGAGCGTGCCCCGTGCCGCCCCGGGCGCCGTCGTCAAGGCGCTCCGCGGCACGGACCTGCTCTTGTGCGGCGGCGGGAGTCTCTTTCAAGACGCCACGAGCTGGCGGAGTCCCTGGTACTATCTGGCCGTGCTGGGTGCCGGACGGCGGCTTGCGCGCAGGACCGCCGTGCACGCGCAGGGGTTCGAGCCGCCGAGACGGCGCGTGGTGGCGGCGGGCATCGCGCGGGTGCTCGATCGGGTCGACCTGATCACGGTGCGGGACCACAAGTCGCGCGCGGTCCTCGCGGACCTCGGTGTGCGGCGGCCTCGCATCGTCGTCGCGGCGGACCCCTCGTGGCTCCTGGCGCCCGAATGGTCTCCGGGAGCGGAGGCGGAGCGCGCCCGCTGGGGCGGCGGGCGGTGGTGCGGTCTGGCGCTGCGCCCGTGGGGATCGGGGGCGGCGGTGTGGGCCGCGGCGGATGCCGCGCGCGCCGCGTCCGCCACGCTCGGGGTCCAGTGGGCGCTCTTTCCGATGCACCCCCCGGGGGATCTTGCCGTAGCGGAGGCGGTGGCCGCGGAGATCGGCCACGGGGCCGTGGTCGTGCGCCCCGGGTTTGGGCCGCGCGAGATCCTCGCGCTGATCGGGTCCGTCGACCTGATGGTCGGTATGCGGCTGCACGCGCTCATTGTTCGCCGCCGCGCAGGGCGTCCCGATCGTGCCGCTGGCGTACGACCCGAAGGTCCGGGCGCTCGCCAGCGAGCTCGGTGAACCGGTGCCGGCGGAGATCGAGTCCGTCCGCGCGCCGGAGCTCCTCGCCGCGATCGAGGCGGCCGCGGACGGGACCGCGGCGCGGGCCCGCCTCCTCGCGGCGGTCCCGCCGCTCCGCGAGCGCGCGTTGCTCGCGACCTCCCTCGCGGTCGAGCTGCTGCCGTGACCCGGATCGACATCCTTGGCGTCGCGTTCGACCCCGTCGGGCCCGACGCGGCCGTGGAACAGATCATCGCGTTCGCCGGGGGAGGCGACCCCCATCTGGTCGTGACCGCGAACGTCGAGATGGTGATGCTGGCGCGGCGAACGCCCGAGGTGCGGGAGATCTTGCGCAGCGCGGCGCTGGTGGTCGCGGACGGCGTCGGCGTCGTCTGGGGATCGCGGACGCTGGGGCGCGCGCTGCCCGGCCGCGTGCCCGGCATCGACCTCGCCGAACGGCTGTGCGCGGAGGCGGCCCGGCGCGGCTGGCGCGTCTACCTGCTCGGCGGACGCCCGGGGGTCGCGGCCGGTGCCGCGGAGCGGCTGCGCGAGCGCTTTCCGGGGCTCGTGATCGTCGGGGCATCCGACGGCTACTTTGCTCCCGGGACCGAGGCCGACGTGGTGCGTGCCGTGCGTGAGGCCGCCCCCACGCTCCTGTTCGTCGGACTTGGCGCGCCCCGCCAGGAGCGATGGCTGGCCCGCCATCTGGCGGCGCTCGGCGTCCCGGTGGCGATGGGCATCGGCGGGGCGATGGATGTCTGGACCGGGCGCGCCCGCCGCGCGCCTCGGATCTGGCAGACGCTGGGGCTCGAGTGGTGCTATCGGCTGACGCGAGAGCCGCGGCGGCTCGGGCGGCAGCTCGCGATCCCGCACTTCATGGCGGTGATCTACGGCTCAGCGGTTGCGGACGCGCGCGCGGCCGCGTCAGTCGCGATGACCCCGCCGTGGTGACCGTCGTATGGGCAGGAGTTCCTTCGGAACCCATGGAATAGGCGCCCGAGCGATCGCCCGGGCAGCGGACGAAGGAGCCACGCTATGCATGGCGGAGGTCCTGAAAGTTTCCTCCGACTCGAAGCCCAAGGCCGTCGCGGGTGCGCTCGCCGCTGTGCTCCGGGCAACAGGGAAGCGCCGAGCTTCAGGCCATCGGCGCCGGCGCGGTGAATCAGGCGGTGAAGGCGATCGCGATTACCCGAGGGTTTGTCGCGCCGAACGGCATCGATCTGATCGCCATCCCAGCGTTCACGAAGGTGCAGATTGACGGAGAAGAGCGGACTGCCATCCGCTTCCTGGTCCAAGCCCGCTAGGCTGAGTCCGCGTCACGGGGACAGCCGGCACCTGGACCAGTTCGTATCTGAGATGGAGATGAAGGTGTTCTGCGGCACCGCGAATCGGGCGCTCGGCGAGGAAGTGGCCGCGGAGCTCGGTTTCCCGTTGGGCCGCGTGACGATCCGGCGGTTCGAGGACGGCGAGATCTACGCCCGGTTCGAGGAAAGCGTGCGCGGGGTGGACGCGTTCATCATCCAGCCGACGTGCCCGCCGGTCAACGAAAACCTCATGGAGCTCCTGGTGATGGTGGACGCGCTCAGCCGGGCGTCCGCGGGGCGGATTACCGCGGTGATGCCGTACTACGGGTACGCGCGCCAGGACAAGAAGCACTCGCCGCGCGCGCCGATCACCGGGCGGCTCGTGGCCGACCTGCTGCAGGCCGCCGGGGTGCACCGCGTGCTGGCGCTGGACCTCGACGCGGACCAGATCGAGGGCTTCTTTCAGATCCCGGTGGACCATCTGCGGGCCTTGTCGCTGTTTGCGGAGTACCTCGCGGGGAAGGATCTCACCCAGGCCGTGGTCGTGGCTCCCGACGACGGCGCGGTCAAGCCCGCCTACCAGCTCGCCGAGCGCCTGCATCTGCCGCTCGCCGTCGTGTTTAAGCGGGCGCAGCCGTACGGCGGGGGCATGCTCACGCAGGTCGTCGGCGAGGTCGAGGGCCGAGTGCCGGTCTTGATCGATCGCATCGTGGACACGCCGGACCGGATGTGTTCGGCGCTTGACGCCATCCGGGAGCAGGGGGCGCGTCCGGAGGCGTTCGTCTGCGCCACGCACGGCGTGTTGGTGGAGGGCACCGTCGACGCGCTGTCGAGAGACGACGTCCGCGAGATCCTGCTGACCAACAGCATTCCGATTCCCCCGGAGAAGTGCCGCGATCAGGTCACGGTGCTGTCGTGCGCGCCGCTCCTTGCGCGCGCGATGCGCAACGTGCACCTCAACGAATCGGTCAGCACGCTGTTCGGCTGACCGCCCGTCCGCTCAGCCCGACGTCGTCCCGCGCCGGGCGTGTTCCGCCGAGTGTTCCGCGCATGCCCCTTGCCGGCGCGGTCTGTGCCCATCCCCGTCGCGCGCGTCCATCGCCAGCATGGAGCACCGCGCCGCGGTTTGCGCGTCCGCGGCGCACTGTGTTACGCTGAACGTGTGACCGTGCGGACCCGCTACGCGCCGAGCCCGACGGGCAATCTGCACGTCGGCGGGGCGTGGATGGCATTTTTCAACTGGTTATTCACCCGCCACGAGCGGGGTCAGTTCGTCGTGCGCGTCGAGGACACCGACCGGACCCGCTCGACCGAAGTGTTCGAAGCCGCCATTCTCGCTGACCTCCGCTGGCTCGGGTTGGATTGGGACGAAGGGCCCGACGTGGGGGGCCCCTACGGCCCGTACCGCCAGACGGAGCGGAGCGAGGGCTACCGGCAGGCGGCGTCGGTCCTGCTCGCGTCGAGGGCGGCGTACAAGTGCTACTGCACGCCGGAGGAGCTCGAGGTGGAACGCACACGCGCGGCGGCCGAGCACCGGCCGTACCGCTACTCCGGCCGATGCCGCGAACTCGACCCCGACACCCGCGCACGATTCGAGGCCGAGGGACGCCGGTCGAGCCTGCGGTTCCAGGTGCCGCAGGCGCACCCGCCGATCATCGTCGAGGACATGGTATTGGGCCGCGTCGAGTTTCAGCCGGCCGATCTGGACGACTTTGTCATCGAGCGATCGGACGGCACGCCGTTGTACAACTTCGCCAATGTCGTCGACGACCACGCGATGGAGATGACGCACGTCATGCGCGGGTCGGAGCATCTGTCCAACACGCCGCGGCAGTTTCTGATGTACGAGGCGTTCGGCTGGACTCAGCCCCGCGTCGCGCATCTCCCGGTGCTGCTCGGCGCGGATCGGAAGAAGCTCAGCAAGCGGCACGGCGATACCGCGGTGCGGGAGTACGCCGGGCAGGGGATTCTCCCGGAGGCCCTCGTCAACTTTTTCGCCCTCATGGGGTGGTACCCCGAGGACGGCCGCGAACTGTTCACGGTGCCCGAGCTCGTGGAGCGCTTCCGGATCGAGGAGATGGGCAAGAGCGGGGCCGTGTTCGATACGCAGAAGCTGATGTGGATGAACGGCGTGTACATGCAGCAGGCGTACCGGCAGAATCCCGACCGGGTGGTGTCGCTGGTCGTCGACTATCTTTGCCGCGTCCACGTCCTCCAGGAGCCCGTGACGCCCGAGCAGCGCGCGTATGTCGCGCGGGTGGTGGCGATCATGGGCGAGCGCTTTCGCGTGCCGGCGGATGTGCTCGCCTACGGGGACTTCTTCTTCCGGGATGAGATCGACTACGATCCCGCCGCGGTGCAGCGGTACCTCGTACCCGCCGGCGCCCTGGAGATTCTTCGGGCCGTGCGCCGGACGCTCGCCGACGCGGCGACGTTCGATCTCGGTGCGATCGAGGCCGCGGTGCGAGGGGCGGCGGAGACCCTCGGCGCGAAGAGCGGCGCGGTGATCCATCCGCTCCGCGTGGCGCTGACCGGGAAGACCGTCGGGCCGGGCGTGTTCGAACTGGTCGACGTGCTCGGCCGCGACCGCACGCTGGCTCGGCTTGACCGGGCGATCGGGCTCCTCGAGCGGCACGAGCCGTTTCCGCAACCTCAGGTCGACACCGCGCAGACCGCCCCGGCGGGACTCTCCACGACCCACGCCGCGGGGACGGCGCCCCGCCGCGATCAGCCGTAGGCCGGGTACGTGGGACGTTGACGAGGCGCCTGAATCGCCTATGACCTGGTCCGCGACCCAGTACGTCGCCTTTGAAGCCGAGCGCACACGGCCGGTCCGCGACCTCCTGTCCGCCGTGCCTGACACGGAGGTGCGTCGCGCGGTGGATCTCGGGTGCGGGCCCGGGAACTCGACCGAGGTACTGGCGGCCCGGTATCCGGGCGCCGTAATTTCGGGCCTTGACGAGCTCGCCGGAGATGATCGCGGCGGCCCGTGAGCGCTTGCCGCAGGTGCGCTTCGACGTCGTCGATATCGCGCAGTGGAACGACCCGGGGCCGTTTGACGTGATCCTGGCCAACGCGGTGCTGCAGTGGTTGCCCGACCATGCGGCGCTCCTGCCGAAGCTAGCGGGCAAGCTCTCATCGGGCGGGAGCTTGGCGCTCCAGGTGCCGGACAACCTCGATGAGCCGGCGCATCGTGAGATGCGGGCGCTGGCACAAACAGCCGACTGGAATCGCACGCTTGGCAGGGTGGCGCAGGCCCTCCGGGAACACCATCCGGCGGAATGGTTTTATGCGCAGCTGCGCCGCACGTGCGGGCGCGTCGACGTGTGGCGGACGACGTATTACCACCAGATGGCGAACCACGCGGCGCTGGTAGAGTGGTTCAAGGGGACCGGGTTGCGACCGTTTCTTGGGCCGCTGAATGACGTGGAACGAAAGACATTCCTCGCGCAGTACGAAGCGGCTCTCGCGAGGGCCTATCCGGCGCAGGCGGACGGAACGGTGCTGTTGCCGTTTCCGAGGCTCTTCATCGTTGCGACGCGTGAGATCCGGGACGGCGCGGACCGCTAGGTCCCCGTTTCTCTTCTGTCACCATCATCGTCGTCGGCGCGACCGCGGGCGACTCGAGAGGCGCCGCGTTGAGGCCGTGGATGACGCATCGGAGCGGAGAGGGGCCTACGCGCGTCGTCGCGAGCCTCCGCGGCCGCGCTGACGAGGGGGTGGGGCATGACGTCGCTTCGGGTGAACCGAGCAGAGGAGATGATCCAGGCCGGCCCGCTCGGGATTCGATTCTTGCTTACCGGCGCAGATACGAATGGAAGCGCGGCGATCTTCGAGATGATTGTCCCGGCTGGACAACGGTTACCCGCGCCCGCGCGCAGTCACGACGGATATGAGGAAACCGTCTACGGCCTGAACGGGAATCCTAACCTGGACGGTCGGCGGCGCGACGATTGACGTCGCGCCCGGGCAGTCGCTGTGTATTCCCCGTGGCGGGGTCCACCGGTTCGACAATCGCGGCGCCGAGGACGCCAAGCAGCTCTGCGTCATCACTCCCGGCATACTCGGACCCGAGTACTTTCGTGAGATGGCGATGGTCATGGCCGCTGCGGCCGGGGGGCCACCCGATCGGGCAACGATGATCGAGATCATGCGCCGCCACGGGCTGACGCCCGCTTCTCCTCCGCCGGGATAGCGCAACGCTGTCAGGGGTCACGCGCCTCCACCGCGCTGGCGGCACGTCCACAGCGCTGGCGCGCACGTACGCACTGTCTTCTGCGGGGTCCGTTTGACACGTTTCTCCGGCGCTCAGTATAATGGTTACGGCGTTGGCCCCACGCTGGGGGATCGTCTAGCGGTAGGACGACGGGCTCTGGACCCGTTAGCGGGGGTTCGAATCCTCCTCCCCCAGCCAAACACTCTTCTGCACCAGACCGGACGAGACTGCCAGAGCCCGCGTCATTCCAAGGTTCGAACCCTCGTGACGGTAGAACAGAACTGCGTGGCGCTGCACCGGACACGCGCAGTTTGAGTGCAACCTCCCGACGGTCAAGATCGACGATCGATTCAGGTCTTGGAGGTGCGACAATGGCGCGCTTTATTTACACGGAGGTTAGCTACACGCCCGCTGAGCAAGAAATGGCAGGAGAGACAGGCCGGTCTGTCAGGAACCACGGATGGAACCTTTTGGCTGTCGGAGATATGCGAGGCAATGAACCATAACGGCGAGTGGGAGTTCGTCGACGTGATTCGGGACGATGGGCACTCTGCGTGGCGCCTTCTCTTCAAGAAGGGCCGGTAGGTCCGGGCCGGACGAAGGCCAGCGCGTAACTCGTCGGACGTGGGCGCAGTCACGTACCCGTGCGGCACCATCGTCCGATCCTGCCGCCCTGGCTAGTCGCCACCAGCCGCATCCGCGCCTGAACGAAACTCGGTAGACCCCACGTCCCGATCGGAGCGGCATAGCGTACCGCGAGCACAGGACCACCTGCGACGCACGGCGAACCCACGTCGGCGCTGCGCGACACCACCCGACCGGCCGTTCAGGGACGGCGACTCGAAGAGGTGATCCAGCCATGAAGAGACGTCTGCTGCTGGCGTGCGCCTTCCTCATCTGCGTCTCTCCATCGCTGGCGGCGGCCGATTCCACCAGCTACGACGGGAGGTACAATGCGAGCATGTCCTGTGATGCGACGCCCTCGCAGCCGGCGCTCCAGAACGAACCGTTTCTCGTCACCTTCAAGGACGGCCAAACCCAATTCACGCGGGCGATCTACCGCGTGAACACGGTGACCCCGAGTGGGACCAACGCGCAAGGGAAGGGCACGGTCTCTCCGGACGGTGCTGTGACCCTGAACGAGACCGCATCGGGGACTGGAGTTGATTTCGTCGCAACCTATCAAGGTCAGTTCGATGGCAAGATGGCTCAGCTTTCAGGCGCGCAGCAGTGGCATTACCCGGGCACCGCGGGAGCGCCCTATTCGCGCTCGTGTACGGTCACGCTGTCCGGGTCGTCAAAATAGACCGAGACGTTTGCCATGACGGACGCGCCCCGTGCCATACCTGGACGCTGCAGTGGTAGGCCGCGCCGCCGAGACCGATGAGCGTCGGTGAGCGCGGATCCAGATCGGAGTGCCGAATGCGCCCAACCGCCTGCTGGCTCGCGGTGCTGAGCGTGGGTCTTGTGCTCGCCGCCACGCGTCCCGGATTCGCCGACTCCCCGGCGTTCGCGATGATCGACGTGCCCGATGCGATCGGCACGTACGCATTCGGGATGAACGACGCGGGCGAGATCGTCGGTCACTATCAGGGTTCCGACGATCGCTGGCATGGATTCGCGCGGGTGGGAGTCAGCGGCGCGGTCACGTCCTTTGACGCGCCGCAGGCGGTCGGGACGCACGCGCACGGCGTCAACGCGTCCGGACAGATCGTCGGCGATTTCATCGACGCGGCGAACCAGACCCACGGATATCTGCGAAACCCTGCCGGGGTATTTACGACGATCGACGTGGCCGGGGCCTCGGTCACGCGTGCGTTTGGGATCAACAAGGCCGGCGAGATCGCCGGCTACTTTGTGGACGCGGCGGGAAAGACGCACGGGTTCGCGCGGACCCCAGATGGCGCGGTGACGACGCTCGACGTGCCGGCGGCGATGACGACAAGCGCCGCCGGCGTGAACGACGGGGGAGATATCGTGGGGAGCTTTGTGGACACGAATTACGTGGTCCACGGCTACCTGCGAACGCGCGTGGGCCGTCTGACGACGATCGACGTGCGCGGACAGTTTCACACCGACGCGGCGGGCATCAACAACCGCGGAGATGTCGTCGGCGCGTATCAGGACTTCAGCGGGATGTGGTATGCGTTCTCCCGCACGCGCGACGGCGTCGTGACCACGGTCTCGCTGCCGGCCGCCGTGGCGACGATCGCATGCGGGGTGAACAGCGCCGGCCAGATGCTCGGGGAGTTCGAGGACTCGGGCGAGATGTGGCACGGCTTTCTGACGAACCACTGATCCGACCGGCCGTCGCGTCAGCTCCAGGGAAACGGGCTGGCGGACACCGGGTGCAGCTTTCCTTCGGCGTAGCGCGAGAATCGAAACGGCTCGAGGATCGCGCTCGGTTCCCCCAGGATCTCTTTCGCGACCAGCGCGCCGACGCCGATCATCTTGTAGCCGTGGTTGGAGTCCGCGATCACGTAGCAATTTTGGCGGAACAGATCACACACCGGAAAGTTGTCTGGGGTGAACGCGCCGAGGCCTCCGGAAGGCTCGTGCCGGTACAGATGGGATTGTCCTTCGAATCGCTTCTGGCAGAAGGCCAGCCCGGAGCACCATGTTCGGACGAACTCCTCACCGACCACGAACTCGGGAGAGGCGGGCCCGTAGGGGTCGATGTGCACCTCGTCCTTGTCCACCAGATACGGGGCTCCGCCGCCCTGGACCCCGTTAAACATGAAGTCCGGCTTGTAGTAGATGCCCCACAGTTGGTCGGTGATCAAGGCACCGCCGGGGTCGGCGCGCAGCGGCGCGTCCGTGTCGACGTGGATCACCGGCGGCATCCGCCCGTCGTTGGTCTGTTGTAGCGTCGGGTCCACGCCGAGGGTGCCTTCCTGCAGGCACATGTAGCGCCACATCGTGACGCCGGCGTGGGGCACGCCGTTCTCTCGGACGGTGATCGCCATCGGGAGGTCGAGCATCGCCCAGAGCGACCGGATCCACGGGCCGACCCCGACCACCACGTGGTCCACGGACACGTCCCCGCGGTCGGTCTCCACCGCGGCCACCGCCCCGCCGGAGAGCCGCAGGCCCCGCACGCGAACGCCCGGCTCGATGCGGACCCCCTCGGCACGGGCTTTGTGCGCGAGGCCGGACATCGCGGCCCTGTTGTTCGCGTATCCACCCTTCAGCTCGTGCAGCACCGACGTGATGCCCGTCGCCTGCCAGTCGTGGAAGATGCCACGCATATAGGCGAGGGAGTCTCGGGCGCCTTCGATGAACACCGACGGGTAGCCGATCGCCCGCTGCTGCGCATGGATCGACGCCACCCCGTCGCGCATGACTTCCGGGCTGATCTGCATGTAGCCGACCGGGTGATAGCTCAGCGCCTCGGGATCACTCTCCCAGACGCCAACGCTGTGCGCCATGAGCGCCCGCATCGCGGGCTGAAAATAGTTGTTGCGGATCACGCCGCAGGCGATGCCGGAGGCGCCGGCGGCGACGCCGGTCTTGTCCACGATCAGGATGTCGGCGCCGCTCCCCTTGCCGCGCGCGCGAAGCTCCCGCGCCAGGTGATACCCGGTGCTCAGCCCGTGGACGCCGGCGCCGACGATCAGGTACTTCGTGTGGGTCGGGAGCCCCACGTCCGGTCTCCTGGCTCGGCGAGGTGTGCGGCGGCCGTCATAGCTTGCCCGTGTACGCGCGGTTGTGCTGCCGGAGCCGCGCATCGGTCCCGAAGGCGTAGTGCTTCGACATGTCCGGGGCGTAGCGGCTGGCCTCCGTCGTGCGGCCCAGCGCCTCGGCCATCGCCCGCACGTGATGCGGCGCGCCGCCGCAGCAGACGCCGAGGTAGCGAATGCCGAGGTCATACGCCGCGCGGGCAAACGCCGCCATCTCGTAGCGATTGCACGTAAAGGGGTCCAGGGCCGTGGGAAACGGGCGTCCTCCGGGCAGATCCGTGGCGCCGCGGTCGTGGAGCGACTGAAACGTCGCATGGCGTCGGGTCGTCCGGTAGGGGACCGGCAATCCGGCGACGGGGCACGATACCGCCTTGCGGAGCGCGCGCAGCAGCGGCAGCATCGTCTTGGGCCCCCGGGCGCAGTTGAGCCCGACCACCGCGGCTCCGGCCTGTTCCAGCGCTCGGGCGCTCTCGTTGACCCCGACCGCGTCGCGGAGTCCCTCCAAATGCACCGCGAGCGTGACGACCGCGGGCAGCCCTGCCCGGGTGATCGCCTCGAGCGCGAGCAGTGCCTCGCCGTGGTAGGAGAACGTTTCGGCAATGATCATGTCGACCCCGGCGTCGGCCGCCCAGGCGACCTGCTCGTCGAACATCGCGCGGACCTCGCGGGCCACGGCCGCGTCCCCCGGCGCGTAGATCGTCGTGTTCGAGATGTTCCCGGCGACGAGCGGACGCTCGCCGGGCCGCTCCGCCGCCACCGCCGCGGCGATCGAGAGCGCGTTGCGCTGCAGCGCCTCCAGCCGGTCTTCCTTGCCGATGAGGCGCAGCTTCTCGCGGTGGCCGTAGTACGTGAATGCCTCGATGACGTCGCTGCCCGCGCGCGCGAACTCCCGGTGCAGCTGCGCCACGACCTCGGGATGGTCCAGCACCACCTCCGGGACGTAGGCGCCGGCCTGGAGGTAGCCCCGCCGTTCGAGCTCGAACAGGTAGCCCTCCGCACAGAGCACCGCGCCGTCGCCGGCGAGCCGCTCGCGGAGCGTACGTGTCGGTGTCCCGGGCGTGTCACTCATGTCGCGTGTGCATTCGCGGCCCCCGCGGCCCTCCCTGTCCGGAATGCGGCGTCTCCGGGCGGGCCTCGCCGGCCGTCCTACGCGATGGTGTCCGGATCCGTCGTGGTGCGGTAGCCTTCGTTGAGCGCGTCGAGGGCCGCCATCTCGTCCGGCGTCAGCTCAAACTCGACCGTCTGCGCGTTCTCAACCAGCCGCTCGCGCCGCGATGTCTTGGGGATCGTGACGACGCCGTGCTGGATCACCCACCGGATCATCACCTGGGGAATCGTCCGGCCGTGGTGGTGGGCAATCGCCGCGATCCGCGAGTCCTCGAGCCGACGGCCTTTAGTGAGGGGCGCGTACGCTTCGAGCTGGATGCCGCGTGCGCGGCAGAACTCGAGGAGCTGGTGCTGGAAGAGGAACACGGAGAACTCGACCTGGTTCACCGCCGGCACGACGCCGGCGTGCTCCAGCAGTTCGGTGAGATGACGTTCTGCGTAGTTGCTGACCCCGATCGCGCGCGCGCGGCCGCTCGCCAGGATCTGCTCCATCGCGCGCCAGCTCTCCCCACGCTTGGCGGAGCGCGGCCAGTGGATCAGGTACAGGTCCACGTAGTCCATGCCGAGCCGGCCGAGGGAGGTGTCAAACCCGCGCAGCGCCGAGTCGTACCCGTGATCCTCCGTGAGGAGCTTCGTCGTCACGAACACCTCGCCGCGCGGGATCTCGCTCAAGCGCAGGGCGACGCCGACGTCGTGCTCGTTCTCATAGCCAGCCGCGGTATCAATCAGCCGATAGCCGAGGGCCAGCGCGTCGGCGGTCACCCGAATCGTCTCGGCTCCGGGGGACAGCCGCCAGACACCCAAGCCGAGGATCGGCATGGGGAGCCCGCTGTTTAGGGTGACCGTCGACTGCAGAGACCCTCGCATCGGCGACGCCTCCACGCGTGAGATGCGCCGCGGCGGCACAGTCCGTCCGCGGCTGTTTGCCTCGCACGATCCCAGTTGGTATACTTCGTATCGGTTTTACAACGCTGGCCCCATCGTCTAGAGGCCTAGGACGCGGCCCTCTCAAGGCCGAAACGGGGATTCGAATTCCCCTGGGGCCACCAGCCAACATTCTACTGCACGGCGGCTCACACCGGGCGATCGAACGGGAGGGCTTCGATGGCGAATCGGCGGCACTTTGTCGAGATCAAGGTCACCCGCGGCCAGGAAGTGTCGGGCGCGCTCAATCACTACGCGGCCGACGGCTACGTGATCGAGGCGACCATCGGCGACCGCATCATCATGTCGAAGAAGATCAAAGAGAAGAAGCTGGGCAAGGCCAAGGACCAGGACCGCGACGCGAGTGAGACCCGAGAGGGCGGCGGGGATCCCGCGAAGTAGCGCGGGCACGCCGGGCGATCGTCGAGGGGCGCGGTTTCCGCGCCCCTCGAGGTGTATCCGGGGGCGGGGCGGACCGAGCCGGGAAACGCCGCCCCTCCGCTACGCGGGGGGCGCGGCGTCGGATCCGGCGCGGGCCACCGGCCGGTATCGACAAGCGTCAGAAAGTCGAGCACCGCGTGGTTAAACACCGCAGGCTCCTCGAGATTCATCGTATGCCCGGTGTCGGGGAGGACCAGCAGGCGGGCGCCGGGGATCTGCCGATTGAGGAACAGTCCGGGCACAAGGCACGGCTCGTCCTGATCGCCGTTCACGATCATCGTCGGCACCGGGAGGCGGCGAAGCTGCGGCTCGAACGTGTAGATGGTCGGACGGCGCGCCTGGACTCCGCGGAGGGTTCGGGCGCTGCCGGGCCCCGAGTGCCGGATGAACGCGTCGCGAAACTCTTCCCAGCCCTGCGGGTCCTTGCGACGAAACGGCTGGCGCGTCGATCCCTGGGCATACTCGGCGGCGAACGCCTCCATGCCGTCCTGCTCGATCATCCGCGCGCGCGCGTCGGACTCGCGCGCGAATTCCTGCGGGTCGTCCGATCCGGATCCGCATCCCGCGACCACGAGCGCGCGCGCCATCTCCGGATGCCGGAGGCCGAAGTGCAGCACCGCGAACGCGCCCATCGACAGCCCGCACAGATGCGCCTGTGCGAGTCCGAGATGGCGGAGCAGGCCGTGGAGATCGGCGACCGCGAGGTCTTGGGAGTACGCCGCCGGATCCTCGGGCACGCCAGACGGCGGGTACCCGCGGGCGTGGTAGGTGATGACTTGGTAGCGCCGCGCGAAGAATCGGACCTGGGGCTCCCAGCTGAGGCCGTCGCCGGCGAATTCGTGGACGAACACGAGCGGGAATCCCTCGCCGGTGACGGTGTAGTGGAGCCGCACGCCGTTTACGTGCGCGTCCGGCATCGCCGCTCCCGTCCTCGAGCCGACCGTTCGGCCGCGAGAGAGTGCGGGCGCCGGTCAGCCAATCGCCAGCATCCGCTCGACGGCCCGCACCGCGCGCACCCGGATCTCCTCGGGCACGTCGACCACGTACTGGGTGCGCTGGAGGGAGAGGAGCGTGTCCTCCATCGTGATCTGGTTCATGTGCGGGCAGCGGACGCTGCACAGCCGGAGCATTTCCTTCCCCGGATTGGCGGCGGCCACATTGTCCCCCATGGAGCACTCCGTCAGCAGCAGGTACCGGGGCGCGGTCGTCCGTTCCACGTGCTTGATCATCGCGGTCGTGCTCCCGGAGAAGTCGGCCGCCGCGACGACCTCGGGGCTGCACTCGGGATGGGCGAGCACGATGACGTCGGGAAACTGCTGCCGGATCGCGGTGATGTCGTCCACCCGGAACTGCTCGTGGACCTCGCACCGGCCGTGCCAGCCGATGAGCTGATAGTCGACGCCCGCGGGCACCGCTGGCTGGCTGACGATGCTCGGGAAAATCACATGCTTGCCGGTCTCCCGGGCGACGTTCTTGGCGAGATACTCGTCCGGAAGAAAGATCACCGTGTCGACCCCCAAGGACTCGACGACCGCGGCGGCGTTGCTGGAGGTGCAGCAGATGTCGGATTCGGCCTTGACGTCGGCATACGTGTTCACGTACGTGACGACCGGAACGCCGGGAAATCGCTGCTTGAGCGCCCGCACGTCGGCGGCCGTGATGCTGGCCGCGAGCGAACAGCCCGCCCGCTCGGCCGGCAGCAGGACCGTCTTCCTCGGATTCAGGATTTTTGCGGTTTCCGCCATGAACTGGACGCCGCAGAAGACGATGATGTCGGCGTCGGTATCGGCCGCGGTGCGGGCGAGTTCCAGCGAATCGCCGGTGAAATCGGGGATGGAATGAAACAGCGCGGGCTCCATATAGTTGTGCCCGAGGATCACCGCGTTCCGCGCCCGCTTGAGCCGGTTGATCTCGCACGCGAGCGCCGCCTTCTGCCGAAGTTCGACGTCGGGCACGACGCGCTCGAGCCGCGCCTTCATCTCGGCGTACATCGCGTCCGCGGATGTCTCCCGCGACATCGTCACAACCATGGGACACCTCCCGACCGGTCCGCGGTCTCCACGGGTGCTTTTGCCCCCGGGACGCGGGACACAGTCCAGACACACCCCCGCACCTCATCGCCGCGGCATGGTATCGCCGCGTGGCGGAGCACTCGTTCAGTACGGGTGTGCTCGTTCCGAGGATCGTGCGCGGCCGGGCTCAAACGCGACTGGTGCGTGATCCGCGTCCGGCTCCGGCGGGGATGGCGCGCCCCGATCCTCGACCTTTCCCCGCAGCATTCGACGCCGCGGGCGTGCTCCCTCCATCGGGTCAGTCCACTCCGGACGCGTGGGCGATCTCGCGAAAGTAGCGGCTCACCTCGTCCGAGAAGCGATACGCCGGCGGCGGCAACGGCATTCCCGCGGCCACGAGCGCCCGGGCGCATCCGAGCCAGTCTCCGTCCGCATCGTCGGCGATCGACGCATAGCTGAGTGTTCCGACGACGGTGTCGTGGTACCCGTGGGGCACGCGCCAGTCGGCGCCGCGCTCGAGCAGCCATGCCGTCAGGCCGGCGTTGCCCTGAAACACCGCGATGTTCAGCGCGGTCGCGTTCCAGCCGCCGCCCTGGACGTCGATCGGCCAGCCGGCGTCGATCATGACCCTGACGGCGTCCCAGCGTTTGAGCGCGGCGAGGTCGGGCAGGAGACGCAGCTGTTCGGGGGAGAGACGGGTGAGCACGCCGGGCTCGCGCCGCGAGGAGCCGCGCGGCCGACGGCGCGTCCCCGCGCGCGCACGCGGCGACAAACTCTTCCTCGGGGGGAATCGGTTCCTCACACCCTCGGGCCCGCAGCAGCGCGGCGACGGCGAGCGCGCCGTGCCGCAGCGCGAGCCGGTAGGGGCGAATCCCGTCCGCGGTCGTCGCGGTCGGGTCGGCGCCGGCGTCGAGCAGCGCCGCGACGTGGTCTCCCGAGCGCCCCCGCCGGATCGCGTGATGGATCGGCCGGTCTCCGTTGAGCCGCACATTCGGATCGGCGCCACGCGCCAGCAGCAGCACGAGGGGAGCGAGGGGATCGAAATCGAGCGCGTGGTGCAGCGCGTTCGTGCCCTCGATGGCGGCCCCAGCGTCAAGTAAGAGGGCGGCGCAGGCCGGGTCTCCGCTCTCGACCGCGTGATACAGCGACTCGCCGTCGTTCGGGTTCGCGCCGGCCCGCAGCAGCGCGGCCGTCAGGGCCGCGTGGTGGTTCTTGCCCGCGGCACCATACAGCGCGCTCAAGGGCCAGTCGGGCCAGGCGGGATCGATCCACGACTGGTTGGGATCCGCGCCGGCGTCGAGCATGACCCCGGCGCAGCGCAGCAGGGCATCGGACCAGCCCGGGAGGCGCGCAAACCCCGAGTGCGTCACCGCGACGAGGGGCGGGGCCCCGAGAGGGGCGAGAGGCCGGGCGAGCCATGCGGGGTCACGTTCGATCGCGGCGCGCACCCTGACGCTGTCACCCACCGCGCAGGCGACGAGCGGAGCGTGGATCAGGTCCGGGCGGTGCTCAAGCAGCCGTGCGGCGACGGCCGGCTTCGGCGCGAGCGTTCCCCGCCCGTACGCGAGCGGCACCCATGTGGCGAGCATCTCCTCGAGGCCCGTCCGTAGAGCGGTCTGGGCGTCGACGAACGCCCGCAACTCTGCCCACGAGGCGAAGCCGTATTCGCGGGCGATGCACGACTGCGCGTCATGGAGCCGAAACTCGAGGGCCGCCAGTGCGGCGTCGTCCTTGCCGCGCGCGGCGGGGAGCGCCTGCCGGACGCGGGACGCGGCTTCCGAATCTCCGCGGCGGAACGCACGGAGCAGGTCCTTGGCCTGAGTTCGCAATTGGGACAGATCGGGGCGTTCGGGGAGTACTGGCATAGGCACCTCCGTGCGTGTCTGTGCCGACGACCCGCAACTCCGGCTGCACAGAGGCTGGAGCCGTACACGCCTGACACAAGTGGGCTCGGCCCTTCCCGCGGGTCCAGTGGCTGCTTGCACAGCCGACGCGCTACTACGACGCGGTTCCCGCGACTCCTGCAGGCGCACGCGTGATCAGGCACGAACGTCCGTCACGCGCGCCGGGGCGTGATCGCGATGGTCCCGGTCGCGTGCGGTCATCGGCCGGAGGTGCTCGGATGCGGCAGTCGCGATGGGACCACGTGCTCGGGCGCGCGTACCGTCTTGCGTGGGCGATCATGCTCGTCGTGGCCGCGGCCGGCACGCCCGGCGGAGCCGTCGCGGGGACCCCAACGGGCGCCGATGCCCTCGAGATCGCGCCGGCCGCGCCGGTGCAGGGCGACACGCTCGTGGTGCTCGTGGCCGCGTCCGCGGACGCCCACGTCTCGGTGACGTTCGATGGGTCGGCCGTTCCCGCGTACGCGGCCGCCGGCGGGGCATGGCGGGCGCTCGTGGGGACAGACCCGGACACGGGACTCGGGAGTCCACACCGTGCGCGCCGTCGTGGTGCGGCCGGGACTTGCGCCGACGCGGCTCGTCCGGACCGTGCGCCTCGGCTCGGGGCACTTCGGCGTCCGCAGGCTGACACTGCCGCCGCAGACGATCGGGTTGGTCACGTCCGCGAATCTCACGACCGAAGCCCGAGCGCTCGATCCGGTGCTCGGCCGGCGCACGGCGGTGGCGTGGTGGACCGGCCCGTTCGCACGGCCGTCCGCCGCGCCGATTGACTCACCCTACGGCGAACAGAGCTTTTACAACGGGCGGCGCGAGTGGTGGCACGCCGGTGTGGACTTTGACGCTCCGGCGGGCACGCCCGTGACGGCCGCGAGCGCCGGGATCGTCGCGCTGGCACGCGCGCTCCCGCTCGGTGGGAACACGGTGGTCATCGACCACGGGCAGGGCGTGCTGACTGAGTACCTGCATCTCTCGGCATTCGCGGTGCGGGAAGGCGACCGGATCGCGCAAGGCGCCGTCGTCGGGCGCATCGGCGCGACCGGGTTGGTCACGGGCCCCAGCTTGCACTGGGGCCTGTACGTGAATGGGCTGCCGGTGAATCCGCTCGGCTGGCTCGAGCCGCGCGCGGGTCTCACCGCGCCGTAACGTGTCCTACTGGACGAGCACGTCGAGCAGCCGCGGCTCCGTGCTCCGCTCGGCGAGGGCCTCACGGAGTTCGCCGGGGTCGCTCACGAGCCGTGCCTGGACCCCGAAGCCGCGGGCGACGGCCGGGAGGTCTACCGCCGGCCCGGTGAGGTCCATCCCGATCAGGCGATCCGGGGCCACCGGCGCCCCTTTGTACTGGGCCATGCCTTCCTTAAGAATCTGATACGCCCGGTTGTCGACGACCATGATCGTCGCCGGAATATGGTAGTGCGCCGCGGTCCACAGCGCTTGGATCGTATACATGATCGACCCATCGCCGACGGTGCAGATGATCCGTCGGTCCGGCCACGCCATCTGGGCGCCGAGCGCCGCCGGGAGACCCAACCCGAGCGACCCTGACGCCACCCCGAAGTACGACCGTTCGGTTCGGAACGGGACGTACCGGTCGATCATGCGCACCGCGGTAATCGCTTCGTCGACGATCGTGACCGTATCGTCCACCGTCTCGCCGAGGACGCGGTACGCGGCGGCCATCGTCATGCGCTCGCCGGGTTTCGGCACGCTCGCGGCCTGCTTCCACTCCTGCGCGCGCCGGGTTCGTTCCTGGCGCACGGCCGCCGCCCGCGTTGCCGCGGCGTGCCGCTGCGCGGCGTCCATCCGCTCCGTGAGGCGCTGTGCGATGTCGGTGAAGATCGCCCCGGCGTCGCCGAGAATCCCGAGCGTCGTGGGGATGTTCTTGCCGATCTCCCACGGATCGGTGTCCACGTGCACGACCGTCGTGCCTTCCGCGAGGGCCACCGGCGGGGTGTACAAGAGCGCGGCGAATTTGCGCGCCCCGGCGATCACCACGAGATCCGCGTCGCCCAGCTCGCGGCGCAGCTGCGCGAGCGACAGGCCGATCATGCCGAAGTACTGCGGGTGGTCGGTCGGGAACGCGGACCGGACCGGCAGCCGCTCCCCGTACACCCTCGCGCCGGTCGCGTCCGCGATGCGGACGAGCGCGGTGCGCGCCTCCGAAGTCGCCGCGCCCGCCCCGACGATGAGGACCGGGTCGCGGGCCTCGGCCAGCAGGCGGGCGACGCGGTCGATCACGTCCGGCCCCGGCCGCGAGCCGCCGGCGATCTCCGTCCAGGGCGCCGGCCCGTCGACCTCTTCGTCAAGACAGTCCATCGGGAGCGAGAGAAACACCGGCCCCTGCGGGGGGGCGGCCGCGAGCTTGAACGCGCGCGCAAGCGCGAGCGGCACGTCGGCGCCCGTCTTGATTTCGTACGACCATTTCGTGAACGGCTTGGCGAGCGCCGCGAGGTCGCTCCACAAGCTCGGATCCTGAATGATCGACCGGCGGTCGAGCTGGCCCGCCGTGACCACGAGCGGGACTTTCGCGCGGTACGCGTTGAAGATGTTCCCGAGACCGTTCGCGAGCCCCGGCGTGATGTGCAGGTTCGCGACCGCGGGCTCGCCCGTGGCCATCGCATAGCCGTACGCCATCCCGACGGGGATCGCGTCCTGCAGGCCGAGCACGTAGCCGATGTCCGGATAGTCCGCGAACATCTCCATGAAATTGAGCTCGGTCGTTCCCGGGTTGCCGAACACGTGCCGGACGCCCCGCTGACCGAGCATTTCGAAGAACGCGGTTTTCGCAAGCATTCGGCGCGCTACCCCCGTGTCTTCCGGAATACGGCTTCGAGCCCTTCCCGCGTGAACCCCGGAGCCTGGCAGTACTCGATGATCTGGCGTTCGACCCGCTCGACCTTCGCGACGCCCTCCGCGACTTGGGCCGCGATGTCGAGCGGAATCGACAGCACGCCGTGCTGGTCCCCCTGGATCAGGTCGCCCGGCCGCACGGTGAGGCCGCCGATGTCCACCGGCTCGCCGAACCCGACGAGGTGTACATAGGCGTGGGAGACGCCGACGCTTCCGGCGAAGAAGTGGAACCCGAGCGCCCGCACTTCGTCGAGATCCCGCACGCTGCCGTTCGTCACGGTGCCGACGCACCCGAGCGCGCGGTGGATGTTGCTCTGGACCTCGCCCCAGTACGCGCCGATCCCGGGCGGGGTGTCGAGGTCCTGAATCACGATCACGCGGGGGGCGGGGATCTCTTCGATCGCGCGCCACATCGCGATGCGCCGCTCGTTGGCGTCCTTCGGCGGCCGCTCCGCCGCCCGGCACGTCGCGGTGACCGCGTAGCCGAGCATCGGGCCGAGCTCGGGCAGGATGCAGCGGATCTCGCTCGACATAAACCCGGCCGTACGCGGCCGCACGTCGAAGACCTCAATGCCGTTGGAGACGGCGGGGGTCGGGATCGCGCGCAGCCGCGCGAACGCATCGGGGGACAGCGTGGACATCAGAGGGGCCTCCGGAAACCGAATGTGGGAGCGCGTCCGTGAAATTCTCGCGGCGGCGCGCCAACACCTGCCGCACCCCAGCGGCACCAGGGCGCGCGTAGTGGAGCCGTGGCGCCGTAATCTCTATACGCTGTGGGCCGCGCAGTTCATCGCGCAGCTCGGCCTGTCGCTGGTGGTGCCGTTCATGCCGCTCTACATCGGCACCCTCGGAGTCGGCGGGCTCGCCTCGGTGGAGCGGTGGAGCGGGGTGCTGTTCGCGGCGCCGTTTCTCGCGATGACCCTCGCCGCGCCCCTGTGGGGCGCGCTCGGCGATCGGTACGGGCGCAAGGTCATGATCCTGCGGGCGCTCGGAGGCATCGGCGTCACCAACCTGCTGACGTCGTTCGTCACGAACCCGTGGCAGCTGCTCGGCCTGCGCGGGGCGCAGGGCGCCGTGAGCGGCTTCGTGTCGGCGACCAACGCGCTGATCTCGTCGTCGGTCCCGCGCGACCGGCTCGGCGCCGTGCTCGGGGTGCTGCAGACCTCGCTCACCGCGGGGGCGGTGGTGGGGCCGCTCGTCGGCGGCGCGCTCGCCGATCTCACCGGCTACCGGCGCGTCTTCGTCGTCAACGGGCTGATGTGCTGGGTCGCGGCCGGGGTGGTGCTGTGGGGCGTCCGCGAGCCCGTGCAGGAGGCCGCGCAGGCCGTGAAGGGCGGCGTGCGCGAGAACCTGGCCTATTTCTTCCGCTCGCCATCGCTCCGCACGATCGCGCTGCTGCTGTGCGCCAGTCAGGTGGCCGTGCTGGCGGTCGAGCCGATGTTTCCCTTGTACGTGGAGACCCTCGGCGTGCCGGCCGCCCACATCGCGACCATCTCAGGCTTCCTGTTCTCCGCGACGGGGATCGCCTCGATGATCGGCGCGCCGATCTGGGGCCGGATGGCCGACAGCGCCAGCCAGAGCCGCGTGATCGTCTTCGTGCTGATGGGCGCCTGCGTCGCGTACGCGCTCCAGGCCGTGGTCCACTCGACCTACACGCTGCTGGTGTTCCGGGTGCTGCTCGGGTTTTTCATCGGCGGCCTCCTGCCGCCCCTCTACGCGCTCGTGGCCCGGCTCGCGCCGCCCGAACGCCTCGGTGGAATCATGGGCATTACCAGCAGCGCGCTCATGCTCGGGGGCCTGCTCGGACCGCTCATCGGCGGACTGTGCTCCGCGCTCTTCGGGATCCGCCCCGTGTTCGGGATGGCGGCGGCCCTCCTGGGCGTCTGCGCGCTGGCCGTACGCGGCCTCGTGCCGGCAGAGCAGGACCCGGCGGGCGGGTAGCATATTGAGAGCGTAGTTCAGCACGCAGGAGGCGCCGTGACTGGAGGGTTTGTTGGTTTTGCGGTGCGCCGGCTGGTGGCGGCGATCCCGACGGTGTTCGGCGTCACCCTGATCGTCTTCTTTATGGTGCGCATGCTGCCGGGCGACCCCGCGCGGCTGCTCGCCGGCCTGCTCGCGACGCAGGACGAGGTCGACCGGATTCGCGTGCAGCTCGGCCTCACCAAACCGGTGCCGGTCCAGTACGCGCTCTTTCTCGGCGGTCTCGTGCACGGCGATCTGGGGAAGTCCACCGTCACGCAGGCGCCCGTGCTGTACGAGATCGGCGTCCGGCTCCCGGCCACGGCGCTGCTGGCGGCGACCGCCACGGTCCTGTCCGTGCTCTTTGGCGTGGCGTCCGGCCTGATCGTCAGCACGCGCCAGTATACCTCGACGGACTACGTCATCACCGTGCTCGCGCTCGCCGGGATCAGCATCCCCGTGTTCTGGCTCGGGCTGATGCTGATGATGGTCTTCGCGGTCGGCCTGCACGTGCTGCCGGCCGGCGGGGACGCGAGCCCCCTCAGCCTCATTCTGCCGTCGATCGCGCTCGCCGCGTTCAGCCTCGCGATCATCGAGCGCCAGACCCGCAGCAGCATGCTCGAGACGCTGCGGCAGGACTATGTCCGCACGGCCCGCGCCAAGGGCCTCGCGGAAGGGTGGGTGGTCTACCGCCACGCGCTGCGAAACTCGCTGATCCCGGTGGTCACGGTCGTGGGCCTCCAGTCCGCGACGCTGCTCGGGGGAGCGATCCTGACCGAGCGGACGTTCTCGTGGCCCGGCATCGGGACGCTGCTGGTGAACTCCATCCAGGCGCGCGACTACCCCATCATTCAGGGGGTCGTGCTGCTGTTCGCGCTCACGTTTCTCGTGATCAATCTCGCGGTCGACATTCTCTATGGCTACATCGACCCCCGCATTAAGTACAGTTGACCGCCCGAGCGAGCGGGAGTTCCATCACCCGCTCGCGGTGCTGCGCCGCTTGGGGCGCAATAAGATCGCGGTGGCCGGGCTCGTCATCCTGCTGGCGATGGTGGCGTCGTCGCTGCTCGCCCCCGCGATCCTGCCGTACAATCCGAACAGCGCGGATCTCGACAACGCGCTGCACCCGCCGACGCTGGCCCACCCGTTCGGCACGGACCAGTTGGGGCGCGATCTCTTGACGCGGGTCGTGTACGGCGGGCGCATCTCGCTCCTGATCGGCGTGGTGGCGGTCGCGCTCGCCGCGGCGGTCGGCGTCCCCCTCGGGCTCATGTCGGGGTATTACAGCGGACTGTTCGATCTCGTGATCCAGCGGGTGATGGATGTGATGCTCGCGTTTCCGGGGTTCCTGCTCGCGCTCACGCTGATCAGCCTGCTCGGGGTCGGGCTGACCAACGTGATCCTGAGCGTGGGGATCTCATCGATCCCGGTCTACGTGCGCCTCATCCGGGGCGTGACGCTGTCGACCCGGGAGCTCACGTACGTCGAGTCCGCGCGGTCGATCGGCATGCGCGACTGGCGGATCATGCTGCGGCACGTCCTGCCCAACACCGCGGCCCCGATCATCGTGCAGTCCTCGCTGCAGATCGGCCTCGCGATCCTCACCGCGGCCGGCCTGGGGTTCCTCGGCCTCGGGGTGCGGCCGCCGACGCCGGAATGGGGCACGATGCTCGGGGACGCGGTGAATTACCTCTTGTCGTCGTGGTTCATCGCGCTGTTTCCGGGCCTCGCCATTTTTTTCGCCATCATGGCGTTCAATCTGCTCGGCGACGGCCTGCGCGATGCGTTTGATCCTCGGATGCGCGTCCTGTAACGATCGCGGCGTGTCGCAGGCGGCGCGCGCTGTGCGCGGTCCGTTTCGGGCATACAGTGTCATGGGGGCGGCGGCTCGCGCGCAGGATCCGGAGTAGTACCGGTGGCCATCCCGTGCGGGCTCAAAGACCCATAGCATGGCGCGGCGGCGTGCGCTACGCTGGGGACGACCGCGGTGCCGGCAGCATACGACTGTGACCGAGAAGTGGAGCGCGATCATGAGGTCGATCCCGTTGAAGGCACGGATGTGGGCGGCGCGGGCGCTTGCCTGCGGACTCGCAAGCGTGATGGCGGCCGCCGCCCTTGCCGTGCCGGTCGTCGCGCAGTCGCGGCCGCTGCAGGGCATCTTTGAAGTCATGGTGCTCGCACGGTCCGGCCCGACGACCGCGAAGCGGGGCCTGTGGGTGGACTTCCGGGAAGGCACGGCGTTCTTCATCGGGACGGATGGGACGGCACTCACCAACAGTCACGTCGTGTTTCCGGCGCTCGAGTACCCTCAGACCTATGAGCTGCTGGCCGTGTGGAACGGGCAATTCTACGGGGCGACCGTGCTCTGCGCGAGCCAATTGCCCCCGGCGGTCCTCGGGCACGCGGAACTGTCGATTGAACCCCAGCGCGACCTCGCGGAGATTCACCTGATTCCGCCGCACTTCGGGTTCGACGTGCTGAAGCGCTCGGGTGTGCCGTACGCGGCGGCCCATCGCGGCCCGCTGCCGGCCTTTCCGTCGCTCGCGGCCGGTCCCGACCCGCGCGTGGGGGACAGCGTGCGCGTGGTGTCCTACGGTGATTTCGGGACGCTGTTCCCGCACACCCAGCAGAACGACGGCCGGATCAGCGGGTTCGACCGGGCGCGCGACGGCACGCGGCTTGTCGCGATGCGGCTCGGTGAGGATCCTGAGCCGGGCGCGAGCGGGTCTCCGGTGATCAACGCGCACAATCAGGTGGTGGGGGTGTTCGCGTGGGGATTTCGCAATAATGGCCTCGCGATGACGAGGCAGGCGCTCGACCCCGTCTGCCGCTAGGCCCTGCTCCGGCACCCGACGATCGGGCTGCCTCCCGTCCTGACGGATTCAACGATCGCTCACCGCTTGACCCATTCTGCGTCCCGGCAGTACAATCAGACACGAACAACAGTTCGATAGCATGGAGCCGCAGTGCGCCAGAACGAGAGCCGGCCGGAGATCGCCGAGACGCGGGTCGTCGCGCACGTCGACATGGACGCGTTCTATGCGTCGATCGAGGTGCGCGACACGCCGGCGCTTCGCGGGCGGCCGGTGGTCGTCGGCGCACCGCCGGATGCCCGCGGTGTCGTGGCCGCGGCGTCCTATGAGGCGCGGACCTACGGGGTCCACTCGGCGATGCCCTCGCGCGAGGCGAAAGCCCGCTGCCCCCACGCGGTCTTTCTGCCGGTGGCGATGGACAAGTACCGCGCGGTGTCCGCGCAACTCTTCGACCTGCTCGAGACATTCACGCCGCAGATCGAGCCGCTGTCGATCGACGAGGCGTTTCTTGATCTGACCGGATGTCCCGTCCCCGCCGGCGCCGCGCCGGGCGGCGATCCCGGCCGCGCGATCGCGGCGGCGATCAAAGCCAAGATCCGCGACGCGCTCGGGCTGCCGGCCTCCCTCGGCGTCGCGCCCAACAAGTTTCTGGCCAAGCTCGCGAGCGAGCTCGCCAAGCCCGACGGCCTGCGGCGGATCCATCACCACGAGGCGGTGGCGGTGCTCGATCCGCTGCCGGTCACCGCGCTGTGGGGCGTGGGCGACGAAACGCGCCAGCGGCTCGCGGCCCTCGGGATCGCGACGGTCGGCGCACTGCGGCGCACGCCGGTGTCGACGCTGCGCGCGTCGCTCGGCTCGATTGCGGAGCAGCTCGCCCGGCTCAGCCGCGGCCTCGACGACCGCGCGGTCGTCGTCGGCCAGGATGCGAAATCGATCGGGCGCGAGCGGACGTTTGGAGTGGATACCGCCGACCTTGACGCGCTGGGGCGTGTCCTGCTCGATCTCGCGGACGACGTGGCGCAGCGCCTCCGACGTGAGGGCGTGCTGGCGGGCGCGCTGACGCTCAAGGTCCGCTACGCCGACTTCCGCACGATCACGCGCGGTGTTATGCTGGCGTGGCCGACCGACAGCGGGGTCGATCTGCATCACGCCGCGACGCGGCTCTGGACGCGCCTCTTGCCGCTGCCGCGTCCCGTCCGCCTGCTCGGTGTGAGCGCGTCTCGGCTGACCGCCTCCGGAGCGCGGCAGACCCTGTTGTTCGATGACGGCGGGCGCCGCGAGCAGGTTGACCGCGTCGTGGATGCGATCAACACGCGGTTCGGGGAGCGGACGCTGCGTCAGGCGCGGCTCGCCGACACGGAGGACTGACGACTCGGCGCGCGTGCGCGTCCGCGCCACCCCGGGGGAGATTCGACGGCCACGTCTACGACCCGCACCGACAGCCCGCAAGACCCGCACCGCGCGCCTCCCCTCGTGCTCGTTGTGCTCGGGGCGCTGGCCGTCGTGGGGGTGGTCGCGGCCCTCCTGATCGGGAGGCAGGCCGTCCGGCCGGGGCCGATCCACTACGTCGTAAAGGAAATCCGCGTCGTCCCGTTCAGCCTGGTGCCCCCAAGCGACCTCCAACAGATCGTCACGGTCCTGCGGCAGGACTTCCCGCACATCACGATCGCGCTTGACCGCCCGCTCCCGCTGCCGGTGGCGGCGTTCGACCGGACCCGGCGCCAGTTCAACGTCGACGTGCTGCTGCTCGCGCTCCAGCGGCAGCCCGGCGGCGAGAACATCCGGCTCATCGGCATCACGAGCCAGGATATCTACGCGCCGGGCAGCAGCTACGTCTTCGCGACCACCGACGGGCGGCGCAACTCGGTGATGTCGGTCGCTCGCCTGAATAGCCCGAACGCGGCGCTCACCGCGGACCGCGACCGCAAGATCCTGCGCCGGCAGCTCGGGTTTACATTCGGATTCCAATCGTCGCACGAGCGCGGCTGCGTGATGTTCTACACCGCGACGCTCGCCGACCTGGATGCGAAAGGGTCGGCCTGGTGCGGCGGGGAAGTGGCCGCCATTCAGCGCATTCAGGGCCTGCCGTAGCGCTCGCGCGGGCGTCCCGCGCCTGACCGGACGCGGAGGAGGGTGCGTCGATGCCGGTGCTCGGATGGGCGTTCCTCGGGGGCGTGCTCGTGGGGCTGCGGTCCCTGACACCGCCGGCCGCCACCGCGTGGGGCGCGCATCTCGGCTGGCTCCGGCTCCCGCGCACGCTGTCCTGGATCGGCGCCGCCCCTGCGGTCGCGGTCTTCACGCTGCTGGCACTCGCCGAGCTTGTCGCCGATAAGCTGCCGCGGACGCCGTCCCGCACCGCGCCCGCCGGCCTCAGCGCCCGCATCGTGATGGGCGCGCTCACGGGCGCGTGTCTCGCCGCGGCGGGCGCGCAGGGTGCGGCGGTCGGGGCGATCATCGGCGCGGTCGGCGGGATCGTGGGAAGCTTTGGAGGCCACGCGGCCCGCACCCGCCTCGTGCAGGCGCTCGGCGCGCCGGATTTCGTGGTGGCCGTGCTCGAGGACCTGGTCGCCGTGGGCGGCGCGCTGTGGGTCGTATCGCGGGTGTAGGCGGCGCCGCGTCGCCGGGGCTAGGTGGATCGTTCCGAGGTGGAGGACACCGCGCCGCGAAGAATCTCGTCCTTGAGCGCCCCGATGAACGGGAGATGCCGGTACTGCTCCCGATAATCGAGTCCGTAGCCGACCACGAAGCGGTCGGGAATTTCCACCCCGCGATACGCGATTTCTAATGTGTCGAGGATTCGCCGGTGCGGCCGGTCGAGCAGTGTGCAGATGCGCAGGCTCGCGGGCGCGCGCGCGCCGAGCAGGCGGAGCAGATAGCCGGCGGTCAGCCCGGTGTCGATGATGTCCTCCACCAGCACCACATCGCGTCCCGTAATTTCGACGTCGAGGTCTTTGATCAGCCGCACGACACCGCTCTGCGGGCGCGTGCTTCCATAGCGCGTGATCGCGATGAAGTCGATCTCTACCGGGATGTCGATCGCCCGCGTGAGATCGGTCAGGAAGTAGACCGCGCCCTTCAAGGCCGAGACGAGCAGCGGCACCCGGCCGACATAGTCGCGCGAGATGGCCGCGGCGAGCTCGCCCACCGTCGCCGCGATTTGCTCCGTCGTCAGGACGACCGCCGCGACGTCCCGGGCGGCGTCGTTCACGGGGCGACCGCGGTGGGTTCGACCCCGTACTTGAGCAGCAGCTGACGGAAGTCTCGCCCGTAGAAGATCTTGACGTTGATGTGCGGGTACAATTCCCGCAGGCGGCGGACCTTGCGATTCTTTTTCGTGACGAGGCTTTGTTTGAGGGTCGTGAGCTCGATGTACAGGTCAAGGTCGCGTAGGTAGAAGTCGGGGCTAAACTTTTCGATCGCGCGGCCCTGATCGTCCCAGCGGATGGGGAAACTTTGAGGCTCGTATTCCCAGCGAATCCCGTAAAAATCGAGGATCTTCGCGAATTCGGCCTCGCTCTCGTGCGCGAAATGCACCGATCCGGCGTTGGCGTCACGCGAGCCCTTCACTGCCGGGTGCGTCCTCCAAAGTACGGCTCTGGAGTTAGTATAGACCGAGGGTGTACCATTAATCAAGGAGAGGTTCTGCCAAGCGGCGAACGTCTCGACGAATACGGGAGGAGCTGTTCCTATGAGCACCACGTCGGCTCCGCGGCCCGAGCCGGGAGCAGATCAAGAACTGCAATATCTGGTAGGGCAGCTGCGCAGCACCGATGTCACGCTGCGCAGCGATGCCGCACACGCGCTCGGTAAGCTCGCGGACGAGCGGGCCGTCCCGGCGCTGGCGGAAGCATTGCGGGACCAGGACGAGTATGTGCGCAAGAGCGCCGTGATGGCGCTGCGGCGAATCGGCGGCCATGGCGCGATGGAAGCGATGCGGGCGGCGCTCGCCGACCGCTCAGAGCAGGTCTGCGTGCAGGCGGTCAAGGGGCTCGGGGAGCTCCGGGACGGCGGCGCCGTCGAGGCGCTGATCAAGGTGCTCGCGCGGCGTGAACGGTCGCTCGTGTCCGCCGCCACCGAAGCGCTCTCGCGCATCGGCCCCGACGCGGTCCCGGCCCTCATGGAGGGGTTCAAGGACCGGTATCTCCGGCGCCGCATCGGGCCGCAGGTCTGGCGGCTCCTGACGGAGATGGGCCCGCGGATCATGGATCCGCTGCTCGCGGTCCTCGATGACGAAAACTACTACGTGCGGCTGAGCGCGCTCACCATTCTCGGCCGCGTCGGCGACCTGCGCGTCGTGGCGCCGATGCTGCACACGTTCCTCACCGATCCCCGGCTGCAGGAAACCGCGGTGGGGACGATCGGGCGGCTGGAGGAGCGCGGCGTGCTGGCGATGCCCGCCGGCGACCGCGACGCCCTGCTGCCCGCGGAGGTCGTACACGCGCTCGCGCAGGGTGACCGGGAGTCGGTGCTCGCGGCCCTCTATGGGGCCATGGAGAATCCGAGCGGGAAGGTCCGGCGGTTCGCGCTGAAGGCGCTGTACGGGCTGCTCGGCGAGGCGTCCTTTGAGCCGCTGCTCCGCTACCTCGCGGATGACGATCCGGATGTGCGGCGGCTCTCCGTGCGTCTCTTGAGCAAACTGCGGGACAAGCGCGTGATCGAGCCGCTGATCGACCTCTTGCTGAAGGACGGCGGACAGGTCGAGGAAGCGATCTGGGACGCGCTAAAGATGCTGACGAATCTGCATGAATACGAGGAACTGCGCAAGCGCGTGGCCCGTGAGAAGGCCGGCACCCGGCCCGTCGTTAAGACATATAAGAAGAAGGACGTGTCCCCGGACTGGTGGCGGGACCAGGACTGACGATCGTTCATGCGTCCCCGGTCTCCCCGCCGCCGCGCATGAACCCCGGGCGACCCGACGGTCGAGCGTCGGGTGGGGTCGGCGCGGATCCGGCTGTGTCAGGGTGATCTGACGGAGTGGGCGGTGGACGCGGTCGTCAACGCGGCCAACGACCGTCTGTGGATGGGCGGCGGTGTCGCCGGAGCGATCGCGCGCCGGGGCGGACCCGGCATCGAGCGCGAGGCTGTGGCCCATGGGCCCGTGCGGGTCGGCGAGGCGGTCGCGACCGGAGCCGGGCGCCTGCCCGCGCGCTACGTGATTCACGCCGTGACGATGGGCCAAGATCTCGTCACGAGCGAGCGGGCGATCCGGATGGCGACGCGGAGCGCGCTGGGCGCCGCCGAAGCGCTCGGGCTCCGGTCTGTGGCGTTCCCCGCGCTCGGGACCGGGGTCGGCGGTTTTCCGCTCGACCGGGCGGCCGCCGCGATGCTCGAGGAGACGGTCGCCCACCTTCGCGGCCGCCGCGGGTTGGACGAGGTCGTCTTCGTGTTGTACGACGCATCGGCGTACGATGCGTTTCGCGCCGTGCTCGACACGACGGCCTAAGGCGCCGCTCAGAGACGAGGAGTGGGAATGCGCGTTCTCGTGACCAACGACGATGGGGTGACCTCACCGGGTCTCATCGCGCTCGCGCGCGGCCTCAGCCGGGTCGCCGAGACCTTTGTCGTCGCGCCGGAACATGAGCGGAGCGCCGCGAGCCATGCGATCACCCTGCACAAGCCGCTCCGCGCCACGCGGGTCCGGGTGGGGGACACGGACGTGCCGGGATGGTCCACCAACGGGACGCCGGCCGACTGCGTCGTGCTCGCGGTCCTCGATCTGATCGGCGCGGCGCCGGATATTGTGCTGTCCGGCATCAACGTCGGCGCCAACCTCGGCATGGATTTGATCTATTCCGGGACGGTGTCCGGCGCGGTCGAGGCGGTCTTGTTTGGCATCCCGGCGATCGCGCTGTCCGTCGCGGCGTTCCGCGACATTCACTGGGAGCCCGCGGTCGAGTTTGCCGAGACGCTCGTGCAGCACGTGGCCCGCCACCGGCTGCCGACCGACACGTTCCTCAACGTGAACGTGCCGAATCTCCCCGCGGGATCGCTGCGCGGCGTCGAGATCACCCGGCAGGGGCAGCGCCGCTACGTGAACCGGCTCGAGAAGCGCGCGGACCCCCGCGGGCGTGACTACTACTGGGTCACGGGGTCGCCGGACGCCGCGAGCGAAGCCGAGGGCACCGACGTGAGGGCCGTGGCGGAGGGACGGATCTCGGTGACGCCGCTCCGCCTCGACATGACCGATGACGACCTGGCGTCGGACGTGCGCGGATGGAATCTGACCGTCCCCCGGGCGTAACCGCGGACGCCGCTCCCGCGACGGCCGCGGATGCGGCCCCGCCCGCTCGGGCGGCCGACGGATTTCGCGTGTCGGACCCGCTGCTCGCGGCGACGTCCGGGGCGCCGGAGGCCGCCGTGGACGCGCCGCCGCCGATGCCGGACGGGGACGTGGCAGACCCGGACGGCGAGGCCGCCGGGGCGGCGGGGCCTTTCACAGCCGAGCCCTCGGCACCACCCCCCGTGCTCGATGGGCGCGGCGTTCCCTCTGAGGATCATGCGCCCGATCCACCGCCCATCTCCGCCCGCGACGACATGGTCCGGGCCCGAGCCGTGGGGGACCCGGTGGTCGCCGCGGTCGAGTTTGACCAGGTGACGAAGACCTACCCGAACGGCATGACCGCGCTCGACCGGGTGTCGCTGCGGATCGAGCCCGAGGAGTTCGTGTTCATCGTCGGGCGGACCGGCATGGGGAAATCGACGTTGATGAAGTTGATCTATCGCGAGGAGGCCCCGACGGCCGGCCGGGTGCTGGTGTACGGCACGGACGTGACCATGCTCCCGGTCCGCCAGATCCCGTTCCTGCGGCGGCGCCTCGGCGTGGTATTTCAAGATTTCAAATTGCTGCCGCGCAAGACCGCCTGGGAGAACGTCGCCTTCGCGCTCGAAGTGACGGGGACGCCGGGACGCGAGATCGCCCCGCGCGTCGACGAGACGCTCGAGGTCGTCGGGCTCGCCGGCCGCGCGGACTCGCTGCCGGGGCAGCTCTCGGCCGGCGAGCAGCAGCGGATCAGCATCGCGCGTGCGCTGGTGCACCACCCGTCGCTCCTGCTGGCGGACGAGCCGACGGGCAACCTCGATCCGGAGTCCTCGTGGGAGATCGTGCAGCTGCTCTCGCGGATCAACCGGGGGGGACCACGATCGTGGTCGCGACCCATGATAAGGTGATCGTCGACGCGCTGCGCCGCCGCGTCGTGGTGATCCAGGCCGGCGTCGTCGTGCGCGACGACGCGCGCGGATCGTACGACGGCGCATGACGTCGCATCGCGCGGCCCCGGGCGACGTCCGGTACTTGGTGGCCGAAGGGCTGCAGGCGTTCCGCCGGAACGGCCTCATGAGCGTCGCGGCGGTGACGATCACGGTCGTCACGCTGATCGCCCTCGGCAGCGCGCTTGCGGTGACCGGCGCGCTCGGGTACATCGCCCGCCATCTCGAGGCGCAGGTGCAGGTCGTCGTGTATCTCAAGGACGGCCTCAAGCCCGCGGCGATCACCGCGGCGCGCCGGCGGCTCGGCGCGATCGGGGGCGTGACCCGGATCACCTACGTGTCGAAGCAGCAGGCGCTGGACCAGCTCCGGCGATCGGTCGGCGGCGGCACCGAGTTCCGCGATCTGGGCGCGCGCAACCCGCTGCCCGCCTCGTTTGTCGTGACCGCGGGCGGCGCGGGACGGCTGCCGGCGATCGCCGCGGCGGCGGCCCGGCTGCCGTGGACCGACGGCGTGAGCTACAGCGCCGAGACGGTGGGACGCCTGGTTGCCCTGACCCGGGCGGTGCGCGGGTTCGGCGCGGCCGCGGGCGGCGTGCTCGCGCTGATCGCCCTGGTGGTGATCGCGAGCACCATCCGGCTGACGGTCTACGCGCGGCGGGCGGAGATCGAGGTCATGCGCCTGGTGGGGGCGACCGCATGGTTCGTGCGGTGGCCGTTCGTCGTCGAGGGCGCGGTCACCGGCATGTGCGGGGCGCTCGCAGCGCTCGTGCTGGTGGCGGGCTCGTACGCGGTGCTCGCCGGAAGCGCGCATGCCTCGCTGCCGTTTCTCCCGCTTCCCGCTCCGCAGGAGGTCGCGCTGGATCTGTCCTGGAAACTCTTGCTCTGGGGTATAGTGATCGGGGTCGCGGGCAGCCTGCTCGCGGTCCGGCGATATTTGCGCGCGTGACCACGGCACGGCCCAGATCCCTGCGCGGACGGACTGAGCCTGTCTTCGCAATTGGGTAGATCGCGTCACCGGGAGGCGGAGCGGATGGCACTCAAGGCGGTGAAGATCGCGCCGCAGGCGGATCCGTGGCAGGTGGCCCTGAAGCAGTTTGCGCGCGCGGCCGACTTGTTGTCCCTCAAACGCGGCATCCGCGAATTCCTCATTCATCCGAAACGCGAACTGACCGTGAACTTTCCCGTCCAGCGCGAGGACGGGTCCGTGCAGGTGTTTACCGGATACCGGATCCATCACAGCACGGTGCTCGGACCGACGAAGGGCGGCATTCGGTACCACCCCGACGTCACGCTGGAAGAGATTCGCGCGCTCGCGATGCTGATGACCTGGAAGTGCGCCGTGGTAGGACTGCCGTACGGCGGGGCGAAGGGCGGCGTGGTCTGCGACCCGAAGACGCTCTCGCCCACCGAATTGGAACATCTGACCCGGCGGTACGCGACGGAGATCGCCATGCTGATCGGGCCGGAGAGCGACATCCCCGCGCCGGACCTCGGGACGAATCCGCAGATCATGGCCTGGATTATGGACACGTACAGCATGCACCACGGCTACTCGGTCCCGGCCGTGGTGACCGGGAAGCCGATCTCCATCGGCGGCTCGGCGGGCCGGATCGAGGCGACGGGACGGGGGGTCATGATTGTGGCGCGCGAGACCGCCCGCCATCTCGGCATGCCGCTCGCCGGCGCCCGCGTCGTCGTGCAGGGCTTCGGCAACGTCGGGGCCATCGCGGCGCAGACGCTGCACGCCCAAGGATGTCGGATCATCGCGGCGAGCGACTCGAGCGGCGGCGTGTACCAGGCCGAGGGACTCGATCCCGAAGACCTGCTCCGTCACAAGCAGCAGGCGGGCAGCGTCGCGGGGTATCGGGGCAGCGATGCGGTGACCAACGCCGATCTCTTGGAACTGCCCTGCGACATCCTGGTGCCCGCCGCGATGGAGGGACAGATCACGGCGGAGAATGCGCCCCGCATCAAAGCGCGGATGATCGTCGAGGGGGCGAACGGGCCGATTACCCCCGAGGCCGACGAGATCCTGAGCGAGCGCAAGGTGTTTATCGTCCCGGACGTATTGGCGAACGCGGGCGGCGTCATCGTGTCCTACTTCGAGTGGGTGCAGGACCTGCAGTCGTTCTTCTGGTCCGAAGAAGAGATCAATGAGCGGCTGGAGCGGATCCTGGTGCGCAGCTACCGCGATGTGCTCGCGGTGTCCCAGGAGAAAAAGATCGAGATGCGGACCGGAGCGCTGGTGCGCGCGGTCGGCCGGGTGGCCGACGCCCTCCTGACCCGCGGCATCTATCCCTGACGATCGACGGCGCGTGACCGGCGTGTACGATTCCGCGGGGCGCCGCCGGTGCGTGCATGGCGAACGTCTGATCCCCGCCCCTCCCGCGCGTGTGACCGCCCCGCATCTTCCCGCGACCTCTCCGTCGTTCCTCCCCGCCAATCGATCGATGGTGAATCATTTGATCCGGATCCGCAGAGGGAACTTTACCTGGGGGCGCGAACGTAAGAGTTCGTTACAGGCGTGTTAACGTTGGGCAGTGTCTCGCGGCCGACGACCGGGAAGTCGCCGGCGTGAGGAATCGGGGCACCTGATCGCAATTGATTCGAACGCCTGACATCGCCCCACAGGGGGCTTGAGAATCGTAGGGGGTGGGAAGATATGGGCGATCGTGAAGCGAGGGATCTGCTCCAGGCGTTCCAGGCGGGCAAGATTTCCCGTCGTGAGTTGATCGCAAAGGCGACGATGCTCGGGCTGTCGCTCAGCGTGCTCGGCGGTCTCGGGCTGCGCTCGGCCAGCGCCGCGGCGATGACCGACGTCAAGATCGGCGTGGATCTGCCGATGTCCGGCGGCGAGGCGCCGAACGGCGTGCCGACGAACAACGGCGTGCTGATGGCGATCGCCGAAGCCAACAAGGCCGGCGGCATGTACAACTTCTCCGAGTCGCTCAAGGACGACGCCGTGAACGGCGTCCACGACCCGGCGCAGGGAGCCAAGAACGTCCAGGAGTTGATCGCCGACAACTCGGTGGTCGGCATCGTCGGCAACTTCAACAGCAACGTGGCCCAGGCGACCATTCCGATCACGAACGCCGCGGGGATCACCCAGATCAGCCCGTCGCAGACGAACCCGACGCTGACCAAGCCGCCGGCCGCGCTCCAGCTGCGGAAGGCGAACCCGACCAAGATCAACTACTTCCGGGTGTGCGCGACGGACGACCTGCAGGGTCCGGTGGCGGCGGACTACATGTTCCGCAAGCTCGCGGTGAAGAAGCTCGCGATCCTCGACGACCAGGAGACCTACGGCAAGGGCATCGCCGATCAGGTCGAGATGGAGTTCAAGAAGATCGGCGGGACCGTCGTGAGCCACGACGGGATTCCGAAGGGCACTCAGGACTTCCACGCGATCCTGACCAAGATCAAGTCCGAGAACCCGGACGCGCTGTTCTTCGGCGGCGTGACCACGACCGGCGGCGGGCTGATCCGCAAGCAGATGCCCGACGTCGGCATGACCGCGATCAAGTACATGGGCGGCGACGGCATCGTGGAGGATGAGTTCCTCAAGGTCGGCGGCGACGCGGCCGCAAACTCCTACGGCACGGTGGCCGCGATCGACGCGACGAAGGTGCCGGCGGCGGGGGCGTTCCTCACGGCCTACAAGGCCCAGTACAACGACGATCCGGGCGCGTACAGCGCGAACGCATACGTGTGCGCCAACCTCATCATCTCGGCGGTCAAGGCCGTCGGCCCCGACCGTGAGAAGGTCCGGGCGTGGGTGGCGAGTCAGAAGTCCTACAGCAGCATTCTCGGCACATTCGGCTTCGACGCGAACGGCGACACGACCAACCGCATCATCAGCGTCTACAAGGTAGAGGGCGGGAAGTGGACCTGGGTCGACCAGGTCAACTTTAGCGCCTGATCACCGAGTCGACTCAGGCGGAGCGGGGAAGGGGCGGCAGGTGCCGCCCCTTCCCACCATACCCGTGAACTGGACCCTACTCGTCCAACAGCTGATCAACGGGCTGTCGCTCGGGGCGATTTACGCCGTGATCGCCCTCGGGTACACCATGGTCTACGGCATCGTCGAGCTGATCAACTTCGCCCACGGGGACGTGTACACGGCGGGGTCGTTCGTGGCGCTCGCGCTCTTGACCGGGCTCGGGGTCACCGGACACAGCGCGGCGGCGGGGATTGTGTTCGCCCTGATCGTCACGTTCCTCTTGACGATGCTGATCATGGGCACGACCGGCGTCGTGATCGAGCGGTTCGCGTACCGGCCGCTGCGCGGCAAGCCGAGGCTGGCCCCGCTCCTGACCGCGATCGGCGTCTCGTTCAGCATCGAAAATCTGCTGCAGATCTGGTACGGGCCGTCCCCGGTGCCGTTCCCCGAGCTCGTGCCGAACCCGTTCTTCGCCATCGGCCAGATCAGCATCGGGCAGATGCAGCTCGTCGTGATCTTCTCCTCGCTCCTCATGATGGTCGCCCTCCATTTCTTCGTCCAGGGGACGAAGCTGGGGAAGGCGATGCGCGCCACCGCCCAGGACTGGATGGCCGCGGAGATCATGGGCATCGACATCAACAAGACGATCGCGCTGACGTTCTTCATCGGCTCGCTCCTCGCCGGCGCGGCCGGGGTGATCACGGGCCTCTACTACGGAAACATCTGGTTCATCAACGGGTTTCGCGCGGGGCTGATCGCGTTTACCGCGGCCGTGCTCGGGGGCATCGGGAACACGACCGGCGCGGCGCTCGGCGGCTTCGTCATCGGCTTCGTCGAGGTGATGACGGCGCAGTACGTCGGGTTTCAGTGGGCGGAAGTCACGATCTTCTCGGTGCTGATTCTCGTGCTCGTGTTTCGCCCCACCGGCATTCTCGGCCAGCAGCTCTCGGAGCGAGCGTAGCGCTTCGTGGTGCGGGGGGCCGCCCGGTTCGTCCTGCTCCTCGCGCTCGGCGTCGGGCTCCTGACGCTGCCGCTCTGGGATCACAACGCGGGCCATATCAGCAACGCGGCGGACGCCGCGGTGTTCGTCCTGCTGGCCCTCGGACTCAATATCGTCGTGGGGTTCGCGGGCCTGCTCGATCTCGGGTACGCCGCGTTTTTCGCGATCGGCTCATACACCTACGCGCTGTCGGCGTCGCCGTTCTACGGCCTGCACATGCCGTTCTGGCCGATGATGATTCTCGCGGCGGTCATCGCCGGCGTCTTCGGGGCGCTGCTCGGCTTCCCCACGCTGCGGCTGCGCGGCGACTATCTCGCGATTGTCACCCTCGGCTTCGGGGAGATCGTGCCGACGGTGTTTCTGAATCTGCCAAAGTACACCGGCGGCACGAACGGGGTGCCGGGCATTTACCAGCCGACGCTGTTCGGGTACCAATTCGGCTACAACCCCACGCCGTACTACTACACGCTGCTCGTGGTGATCGCGGTGTCCGTCGTCGCGATTCTGCGCCTGCGGGACTCGCGGCTCGGGCGGGCGTGGCTCGCGATCCGGGAGGACGAGATCGCCGCGGCCTCGATGGGCATCAACCTGACGACGACCAAGCTGCTCGCGTTCTCGTTCGGGGCGTTCTTCTCCGGGTTCGCGGGGGCGCTGTACGTCGCCAAGCTCGGGATTGTCAGCCCGGACCAGTTCAACTTCACGGTCTCATTCACGGTCCTCGCGATGGTGGTCCTCGGCGGGATGGGGAACGTATTCGGCGTGATCGTGGGCGCCGCCCTCCTGTACCTGTTCCAGACGCTGTTTCTGGCCGACCTCACGCAGTGGTCGCACAGCCTCGGTGTCGCCTGGCACATGCCGGTCCTGACGCAGCTGGATTTCGTGAGCCTGAAGTTTCTGCTGTATGGCCTGGGTCTGATTCTCTTGATGCTGCTGCGGCCCGAGGGACTGTTCCCGGCGCGGCGCATCCGCATGCTCATCGAGGAGCCCCAGCATGAGACGCTGGAAAGCGTCGAAGTGGGCGACGAGCCGGTGGCGGCACCGCCGGGGGCCGACGCGTGAGCACGGACGCCCGGATTCTTGAGATTGTGACGGCGCCGGGCGCGGGGACGGCGCCCGGCGGTCTCCTCCTCGATGCGCGAGGCGTGACCAAGGCGTTCGGCGGCCTCGTCGCGGTGAACAGCGTCGATTTCACGGTGCCGGAGCGCGGCATCGTGAGCCTGATCGGACCGAACGGCGCGGGGAAGACGACGTTTTTCAACGTGGTCGCGGGCCTCTATCATCCGACCTCGGGCACGATCGCGTTCGCCGGGGACAACATCACCGGACGCAAGCCGCACGAGATCGCGCGCCTGGGGATCGCCCGCACGTTCCAGAACATCCGGGTCTTCGCCAACATGACCGCGCTCGAGAATGTGCTGATCGGGATGCACACGCGCCTCACCGCGGATCCGCTGCGCATCGTCGCGGGGACGCGCGGGGTCGCCCGCGAGGAGCGGGAGGCGCACGCGGCCGCGCGCGAGCTGCTGGTGTTCGTGGGGCTGACGCGGCGCGACGACGAGTTCGCGAAGAACCTGCCGTACGGGGATCAGCGCCGGCTCGAGATCGCGCGCGCGCTGGCGCTCCGGCCGCGCCTGATCCTGCTGGACGAGCCGGCCGCCGGCATGAATCCCGAGGAGGCGCGGCGGTTGATGGAATTCATCCGGGCGCTGCGCGAGCGGCTCGGCGTGAGCGTGCTGTTGATCGAACACCAGATGCGCGTCGTCATGGGCGTCGCCGACCGCGTCACGGTGCTCGACCACGGCGAGAAGATCGCCGAGGGCACCCCCGACGAGATCAAGCGCGACCCGCGGGTCATCGAGGCGTATCTCGGGAAGGCGGCACTCTGATGGCCTCGCTCGTCGTTGACGGCGTCCACGCCTACTACGGACACATCCACGCGCTCCACGGCGTGTCGATCACGGTCGACGACGGCGAGATCGTGACGCTGATCGGCGCGAACGGCGCCGGGAAAAGCACGACGCTCAAGACGATCTCGGGCTTTCTCCGCCCGAGGCCGGGCACCGTGCTTCTGGACGGGGTCCCGATCAGCGGCCTGGCGCCGCACGACATCACGCGCCGCGGGGTCTGTCTGGTCCCCGAGGGCCGGCGGATCTTCCCCCGCATGAGCGTGCTCGACAACCTCCGGATGGGGGCGTTCACGCGGTCGGACACGCAGGCGATCGCGGCGGATCTGGAGCGCGTGTGCGAGCTGTTTCCGCGCCTGCGCGAGCGGCTGACGCAGATCGCCGGCACGCTCTCCGGCGGCGAGCAGCAGATGCTGGCGATCGGGCGCGGCCTCATGGCCCGGCCCAAGATCATGCTGCTCGATGAGCCGTCGATGGGTCTCGCGCCGGTGCTCGTGGAGCTCATCTTCAAGACGATCCAGGAGATCAACGCCCAGGGCGTGACCATCCTGCTCGTGGAGCAGAACGCGCTGATGGCGCTCGCGGTGGCGCGGCGCGGGTACGTGCTCGAGACCGGCCGGGTCGTCCTCGCCGATCGTGCCGAACTCCTCCGGGAGAACGACCTCGTCCGCAAGAGCTACCTCGGCGAACTCTAGCAGCGCTCGCGTCACGCGCAGCCTGCCCGGGCCGCTGGGCGTGCTCGTGCTGCTGGCCGTCATCTGGGGCGGCAGCGTGCCGCTGACGAAGCTCGGCCTCCGGTCGTTTCCCCCGCTCACGCTGACGGCACTCCGGTATGGGGTCGCGGCGCCATTCTTTGTCGCGATGCTCCGCGGCCGCGCGCTCCCCCCGCCGCGCGTCCTGGCTCAGCTCGCCGGGATCGGCGTCTTGGGGATCGTCGTCGGGCAGGTCGCGCAGACCCTCGGCGTCTCGGACACGTCCGCGTCGGCGGCGGTCGTGATCTCGGCGCTGATCCCCGTGTTGGTGGTCGCGATCGGCGCCGTGTGCCTTCGCCAGCCGCTCAGCGGCCGCCAGGCGCTCGGGCTCGCCGTCGCGTTCATCGGCGTGGCGCTCGTCGCGACCGGCGATCCGCGGCGCCTTGCCTCGCTGGCCTCGCTCGCGGGCACCGACCGCGGTCGAGGAGACGCGCTGATGGTGGTTTCCTCCGTGGCGGTCGCCCTGTACTACGTGCTCAGCGTGCCGTTCGTTCAACCGGTACTCGGTCGTGACGGTCGCCGCGCTGACCTCGCTCGCAGGCGCCGCCGCGCTCGTGCCGATCGCGTGGTGGGAGCTCGCGCACAGCCCGGTGCACCCGAGCGCACTCGGCGTGCTTGTCGTCTTCTACCTGGCGCTCTTGGTCACGGTGCTGGGGTTGTGGATCTGGTTCGGCGCGCTCTCGCGCCTCCCCGTGCGGGTCGCGGCGGCGCTGCAGTACCTGCAGCCGCTGGTGGGCGTCGGCGCGTCGGCCGCGCTGTTCGGGGACGCGCTCGGGGTCTGGTTCTGGATCGGGACCGGCCTGGTGCTCGCCGGGATCGCCGCGACCGCGGCCGGCTGGCGGGCGGTGCCGCCTACGTCCGCGCCCGGGCCGGGGCCGCACCCGGCAGCCGCACGGTGAAGACGCTGCCGCGTCCCACGCGGCTGCCCGCGCTGATCTGCCCCGCCGTGTGCGTCGATGATATGCTTCGCGATCGCGAGCCCGAGCCCGGTGCCGCCTTCCTCGCGGCTGCGGGATCGCTCCACCCGATAGAACCGATCGAAGATCCGCGGGAGCGCGTCGTCCGGGATGCCGCGGCCGGAGTCGGAGACCTCGACTTCAGCGCCGCCCTTGTTCCCGCGTACCGCGACCTCGACGGTGCCGTCTTCCGGGGTGAACTTGATCGCGTTGTCGAGCAGGTTGGTCAGCACGTGCAGAATCTGGTCGGCGTCGGCCATGACGATCTCGGGTTCAAGGACGCTCGCGCGCAGCACGATCCGGCGGCGCTCGGCCTGCGGCCGCATCCGGCCCATCGCTTCGTCGGCGAGCTGATCGAGCCGAACCGGCACCGGTTCGATCGCCACCGCGCGGGATTCCAGCCGGGACAGGCTCATCAAGTCGTCCACGAGCTTCATCAATCGGGACGCCTCGTCGTCGATGATCGTGAGGAATCGGCGGCAGGAGCCCTCGTCGGCCATCGCACCGGCGAGCAGCGTTTCCGCGAACCCCTTGATCGAGGTCAGCGGCGTCTTGAGTTCGTGCGACACGTTCGCCGTGAGTTCCCGGCGGAGCCGCTCGCTCTGGCGCAATTCCGTGACGTCGCGGACGACGGCCACGACACCGCCGGCGCTCTCCCCGAGCGGCCGCAGCGGCGTCGCGTGGACCTCGAGCAGCCGCTCATCGGGCGGGCCGAGGCTGACCTCTTCCTCCACCACCGCGCCCCGCGCCGCCGTGGCGTCGATAAACCGGCAGAGGGGGTGCGATCCCAGCAGCGGGCGCAGCGGCTGGCCGCGCGTGTCGGCGCCGAGACCCAGGAGGTCGCCCGCGGCGCGGTTCACGAGGAGGATCACGCCTTGGGCGTCGACGGCGACCACCGCGTCGTTCATGCTCGAGATGATCGCCTCGACCCGGGCGTGTTCCTCGTTGACCGCCGCGAGTTTGTGCCGGAGTTCGGCCGCCATCGTGTTGAACGCGGCGGCCAGCTGCGCGATCTCGTCCTCTCCCCGGACGCTCACCTGTTTGGTGAGGTCCCCCGCCGAGATGCTCTTCGCCGCGCGCGCGAGCTCGAGCACGGGCCACGACAGCGCCCGCGCCCGCCAGGTCCCGAGCGCGAGCGCCGCGATCGTCCCGAGCACCAGCGCCGTGAACAGCGCCCACCACGCGGGCAGGAGCGCGCGGTCCACCCAGATTCTCGGGAGGCTGACCTGCACGACGGCCCGCACCCGACCGTTCTGAAGAATGGGGGCGGCGGCGAAGACGCGTGCTTCCCCGCGCGGCGCGTCGTAGCGGACGCTGGACGCCGGCTCGCCCCGCGCCGCGGAGGCGACCTCGGGGCCGATCGGGCGTCCCGGCGTGTCCGACGTGCTCGTCGCCAGCGTCTGCCCGTTCGGCTCGCGGACGCCGATATAGACTTTGTCCCGCCACGCGAACGTCGACGCGATCCTATCGAGCGTGGACAGCGGCGTGCGCTGCAGCCCCGGCCGCTCCAGCATCCGCGCGACCATCTCGGCCTGGTTGAGGACGTCCCGCTGATACGACGCGAGGTAGAACCGGGTGATCGCCGGGATCAGATAGGCGGCCGCGACGGCGAGCGAAAACGCGACCAGCAGCAGATAGCTGGTGGTCAGCTTCCACCGGAGGCTGCGCCTCATCCGACCTCCTTCTTGAACTTGTAGCCGACGCCCCGGACGGTCATGACGTAGGTGGGGGCGATCGGATCGTCCTCGATCTTCTCGCGCAGGCGGCTGATGTGCATGTCGACGGTCCGGGTGCTGCCGAAGTACTCGTAGCCCCAGATGTGCTCCAGCAGGAAATCGCGCGTGAACACTTGGTTCGGGTGGCTCATCAGCAGGCGAAGCACGTCGAACTCCTTCGTCGTCAACTCGATCAGGCGCTCGCGCAGCTTCACTTCGTGCGTCTTGGGGTCGAGGGAGAGCCCGCCCGCGGTCACCGGGATTTCCTCGGACGGGGACGCTTCGTGGGTCGACCGGCGGAGAATCGCGCGCACGCGCGCGACCAATTCCCGCGGGCTGAACGGCTTCGTGACGTAGTCGTCGGCCCCGAGTTCGAGGCCGAGCACGCGGTCCTGCTCGGTGTCTTTGGCCGTCAGCATGAGGATCGGGACCGACGACTCCCGCCGGAGCGCCCGGCAGACCTCGAGCCCATCCACGTACGGCAGCATCAGATCCAGCACCACCAGGTCCGGTCCGACGGTCCGGGCCTTCTCGAGGGCGTCGCGGCCGTCGTACGAGACCACGACCTCGTACCCTTCCTGGGCCAGATTGTACTTCACCAGCTCCACGATGTTCGGCTCGTCGTCGACGACGAGAATACGGCCGCCCGTCGGTCGTTCCCGCTTGAGCGGCGGTGCGCTTCCTTTATCTTTCGCATGCGCGTCCAGCATCGGCAACCTCGATGGGTGCAGCCTAGTCGATTCTCCTACGGTCACGTGGTCCCTCCCTGAGTGGGGCTCTCCTGATCGTGGCGCTCGCGTGTTGGGCAATCGTCACGAACTCGTCACAAACGTGTAACTGCGCCTCGATCGGGCGTTCCGCCGGGGTCCTCGCACTCCACGGTGGCTGTCCGCCCGGGTCCCTGTCCCCACACGGCAGGAGATAACATCGGCAACGCGAACCCAACCGGAATTAACGCGTAGATTTTCGTGATTATTCATCAGATCCGTTGCGAGGGGGAGAGGAGAAGATCCTTGGCTGAGTTCAACAGGCTGACTCGACGTCGATTCGTCTCTACCGGCCTTGCCGCGGTCGGCGGGCTGGCACTGGGGAAGGACGCGTTTGCGGGGGCCGCGGCGCGCACGCTGCGGGTGGGGAGTCTCGGCAGCCCACGGGACACACTGGACTGCCACTTTAGCCAATCGAACTTGGACCTGCAGCGCTCGTTCAACCTCTACGACACGCTCACGTACTTCGACCACCAGGACTTCACGCTCCACTACGGGCTCGCGGAGTCGATCGAACTGAACAAGACCGCGACCGTCGCCACGATCCGCCTGCGCAGCGGCGCGACGTGGCACGACGGCAAGCCGGTCACCGCCGATGACCTCATCTTCTCGTTTCGGCGGATCCTCGATCCGAAGAATCCCGGCCGGGCGGCCCGGAGCCTCGGCTCGATCAACGCGAACGGGCTCACGAAGGTCGACGCGCGGACGGTGAGTTTGACCTTGAATTATCCCGACGCGATCATCGCCGAGCGCTTCTACATTCCCCAGACCGCGATCGTGCCGGTCGGGTTCGATCCGACGAAGCCGGTCGGCTCGGGGCCCTTCATGTTCCAGAGCTTCGTGCCGAACCAGCGGAGCGTCTTCGTCCGCAACCCGCGCTACTGGATCAGCGGCCAGCCGAAGCTCGATCAACTCGTGATCATCGATTTCCCGGATCCCACGTCGCAGGTGAACGCGCTGCTCGCGGGCCAGGTGGACGCGATCGACGGGCTGCCGCAGGCGCAGATCCCGGTGATCCAAGCCCGGTCGAACCTCCGCGTGCTGATCGCCAAGGCCGGCTACTTCCAGCCGATCACGATGCGGGTCGATCTCCCGCCGTTCAATGACGTGCGCGTCCGCCAGGCGTTCCGGCTGATCGCCAACCGGCCGCAGGCGGTCCAGCAGGTGTACAGCGGCTACGGCTCGATCGGGAACGACATGCCGAGCCCGCACGACCCGGCGTACCCGGCCGACGTGGCGCAGCGCGTGCAGGATCTCGATCAGGCGAAGTCGCTGCTGAAGGCCGCGGGGCAGACGAGCCTGACGCTCAACTTCGTGACCGTGGACGTGGATGCCGGGCTGGTCGCCGGCGCCCAGGTGTTCGCGGAGAACGCGAAAGGCGCCGGGGTCACCGTCAACGTGGAGGTGGTCCAGCCCGCGGTCTACAGCTCGAAGTTCACGCTGTGGCCGTTCAGCCAGGGCTACTACGGCGACAAGCCGTTCGGGATCATGTTCGCCCTGCGAAACATCCCCGGCGGGATCTTCAACGAGACCCATTGGAGCGATCCGAAGTCGATCGCGCTGTACAAGGATGCGTTGACCGAAACCCGCGCCGAGCGGCGAAACGAGAAGTTCAGCGCGATCGAGAAGATTCTGTATGAGACTGGTGGGGACATCATCACGTCGTACCGGGCCACGGTCGACGCCTACAGCGCCGACGTGGTCGGGATGGTCCCCGACGCCTCGACGGGCTGGAGCCTCGGACAGTATCGCTACCGCGAGGTCTCGCTCCGGTAGGATCCATCCGATGTCGGCACGTGGACGGTTTGTTCACCCGCCGGTGCGGTGCGTCCATGCGGCGCGCCGCACCGGCGGGCTCCGCTAACGCGACGATGACGGGCGGGAGGGCCGGGTGACACGATTGATCCTGCGTCGCGTCGGCGCCGGGGTCCTGATCCTGTGGCTGGCCTCGGCGCTCGTGTTCATTGCGACGCAGCTCCTCCCCGGCGACGCGGCCCAGAGCCTGCTCGGCCGCTACGCGACGCCGGAGTCGGTCGCCGCGTTGCGCGCGCAGATGCACCTCGACGAACCTCCGGCGCTCCAGTACTGGCATTGGTTGGGCGGGCTCGTCACGGGCCGGTGGGGGACGTCGCTCATGTCGCAGGAGCCCGTCTCCCAGATCGTCTCGACCGGCATCGAGAACACCGCCATTCTCGCCGCGGGGACGACGATCATCGCGACCCCGCTCGCGCTCGCCGTCGGGACGCTCAGCGCGCTGCGCAGCCACGGCAGGATCGACCCGGTCATCTCGGTGCTCACCCTGGTGCTGGCGGCGGTGCCGGCGTTCGTGATCGGGATCGCGCTGATCTACGTGCTCGCCACGAGCGTCCTCCACGTGCTGCCGCCGGCGTCGATCATCGATCCGTCCAAGTCGATCTGGCAGCAGCTGACCGTGGTGGTGCTGCCGATCCTGACGCTCGTCCTCGGGGTCGCGCCGTATCCGCATCCGGATGATCCGGGCGAGCATGTTGGAAGTGCTGCAGAGCGAGTACGTGCTGATGGCGCGGCTCAAGGGGCTGCCGGAACGCCGCGTCGTCCTCACCCACGCGCTGCCCAACGCGATCGCGCCGACGATCCAGGCGACGGCGTTGACGCTGCTCTTTCTCGCCGGCGGCGTCGTGGTCGTGGAGACGGTGTTCGGCTATCCGGGCTTCGGCCGCACGCTGGTCGAGGCCGTCAACGACCGCGACATCCCGCTGATCCAGACGCTGACCGTCATCCTCGCCGCGTTCTACGTGACCGTGAACCTCGCCGCGGACCTTCTCGTCATTCTGGTGACCCCGCGCCTGCGCGCGTCGGCGGGGGGACGGACGTGAGCGTCGCCGCGTCCGGGACGTCTCCGGCGACGACCGTGCCGCGCCGGACCGATACGTGGGGGCAGCTGCTGTCGGCAGGCGTGCCGGTTCGGCCGCACCCGGGTCGGCCTCGTGATCGTGGGGTGCGTCGTCGCCGTGGCCTTCATCGGGCCGGCGGTCGCCCCGCGCAGCGCGACGGGCTTTGTCGGCGTCCCGTTCTCGCCGCCGTCGCACGCGGCGCCGCTCGGCACGGACTACCTCGGGCGCGACGTCCTGAGCCGCTTCCTCGACGGCGGCCGCGCCGTGCTCGTCCTCGCGCTTGTCTCGACGATGATCGGCGTCTCCACGGGGACGATCGTCGGTCTCGTGGCGGGCTACACGCTGCGCGCCGCGGATGAGGTGCTGATGCGGGGCGTGGATCTCCTGCTCGCGTTTCCGTCGATCGTGCTCGTCCTCATGTGCATCACGATCATCGGTCCCGCCCTCTGGGTGATCGTGCTCGTCGTCGGCATTTCCTTCATGCCGCCGACGGCGCGCGTGATCCGCGCGGCGACGCTGCAGGTGCGCGATCTCGATTTCATCAAGTACGCGGAGGGCATCGGCGTCCCCCGGTTCCGCATCTTGCTCGGCGAGATCCTGCCGAACGTGGTGGCCCCGCTGACCGTCGAGTTCGGGCTGCGGCTGACGTACTCGATCGGCCTGATCGCGAGCCTCGACTACCTCGGCTTCGGCGTGCAGCCGCCGGCGCCCGATTGGGCGCTCATGATCCAGGAGAACCAGTCCGGCCTGAACGTCGCCCCGTGGCCGGTGCTGCTGCCGGTCCTGGTCATCGCGCTCATCACGGTCGGCAGCAATCTCGTCACGGACGGGATCGGCCGCGCCGTCGCCGGCGTCGACCGGCAGGTCGAGTCGTGACGGGCGACGTGCTCCGCGCGACCGGCCTGCGCGTCGTGGTGACGGGGGCGCGGCCGTACGCGATCGTCGAGGGCTTCGATCTGTCGCTGCGCCCCGGCGACGTGTTCGGTCTGGTCGGCGAATCCGGCTCGGGGAAGACGACCGTCGCGCTGGCGCTGCTCGGCTACCCGCGTCCCGGCACGCGGCTCAGCGGGTCGGTCGAGGTGGACGGCGTCGAGATGATCGGCGCCGACGAATCCGCCCGCCGCCGCGCCCGCGGGCGCCTGATCTCCTACGTGCCGCAGGACCCGACCGCCTCGCTGAATCCGGCGCTGCGCATCGGGGTGCAGCTGCGCGAGACGCTGTCGGCGCACGGCCGCGCGGACACGGACGGCGACGCGCGCATGCACGATGTGCTTGCGAAGGTGCAGCTGCCGACGTCGGCGGAATTTCTCGCCCGCTACCCGCATCAGCTCTCCGGCGGCCAGCTGCAGCGCGTGTCGATCGCGATGGCGGTCCTCTGCCGGCCCCGCGTGCTCGTGCTCGACGAGCCGACGACGGGGCTCGACGTGACGACCCAGGGCCACGTGCTCGAGACGATCCGCGAGCTGATCGCGACAGAGCAGGCGGCCGCCGTCTACGTCACGCACGACCTCGCGGTCATCGCGGGGTTTGCGAACAAGCTCGGCGTGATGTACTCGGGGATGCTGGTCGAGGAAGCGCCGACCGACGTCATCGTCGGGCGGCCGGCGCATCCGTACACCCGCCGCCTCTTGCTCGCGACGCCGAGCGTGCGCGAGCGGCGGACCCTCGTGGGGATCGTCGGCTCGCCGCTGAGCCCGCGGGACCGGGAGGACGCGTGTCCGTTTGCCGGCCGCTGCGAATTTGTGGAGCCGGCCTGCACCGAGCGGCTCCCGGCGTTCGAGCGGGTCGGGGTCGATCACCGCGCGCGCTGCATTCGGGCCGGGTTCGTGCAGGCGGTCACCGCGGAGGCCGGGGCCGTCGATGGAGCGCTCTGGAGCCTGGGGGGCGCCGCCGGGCGCAGGGCCCCGGTCGTCGAAGTGCGCACGCTCTCGGCATCGTACGGGCGCGGACCGGTGCTGCGCGGCGTCGATCTCGCCGTCAGCGAGGGCGAATGTCTCGCGCTCGTCGGCGAGTCGGGCAGCGGCAAGACGACGCTCGCCCGCTGCATCAGCGGACTGCACGTCGGCCGCGCCGACGGCGCGATCCTCTTCGACGGCCAGGAGGTGCTGCTCGCGGCGAAGCAGCGGTCCCCCGAGCTTCGGCGAAGCATTCAGTACGTCTTCCAAAGCCCCTTCGCGTCGTTGAATCCCCGGCACAGCGTGGGCCAGGCGATTGCGCTGCCGCTCGAGGTCTTCGGCCTCGCCGCGTCCGATCGGCGCGCCCGCGTGCGGGAGCTGCTTGGACGCGTGGCGGTGGACCCGGCCTTCGAGTCGCGCTATCCGAGCCAGCTCAGCGGCGGCGAGCGACAGCGCGTGGCGATCGCGCGGGCGCTGGCGGCCGAGCCGCGCCTGCTCATTTGTGACGAGATCACCTCGTCGCTCGACGTGTCGATTCAAGCCTCGATCCTCGAACTGCTCGGGCGGCTGCGGCGCGACATGGGATTGACGATCCTGTTCATCACCCACCACCTCGCGCTCGTGCGCACGATCGCGGACCGTGTCGTGATTATTCGCGACGGCCGGTTCGTCGAAGAGGGCGCCGCGGCGGACGTGCTCGACCGGCCGCGCGATCCGTACACGATCGAGCTTCTGTCAAACACGCCGACCCTTGCGCCCGCCGACCTGGCGGGGTAGGGCGGAGCACCACACGCGGCCCGATCAGCGACGATCCCCACGGCGGCGGGTGTCGTGCGATTCCGGGCGATGCCCCGCGCGTTCGGGTGACGATGGGGATGACGGGGGCGAGGGCATGGGGCGCTTGAAGGCGTGGGGTCTCCAGGGAGATAACGTCCCATCGCTCGAGCATACGACGAAAACGGCGGTCGCCGCCCTGCTGTCGCTCGTGATCGCGCGGACGCTCCAGCTGCCTGAGGTGTATTGGGCCGCTATTACGACGCTGATCGTGATGCAGTCGACGCTCGCGGCGACGGTGGCGAACGCCGGGCAACAGATGGTCGGGACCGCGCTCGGCGCGCTCGCCGGTGCCCTCCTCGTGCAGTATGTCGGGTCGAATGTGCCCGTGTTCGTTGCCGGCGTGTTCATCCTGGGGCTCGCCTGCGCGGCGCTGCACCTGGAACGTACCGCGTACCGCTTTGCGAGCGTGACGCTGGCCATCGTCGTGCTGGTCGTCCACCAGGAGCCGGCGTGGGTCATGGCGGCGCACCGGTTTACGGAGGTGACGATCGGCATCGCGGTCGGCCTCGCCATGGCGGTCGTCTGGCCCGAGCGCCCCGCGCCCCGCGCGTCATAGCCCGGCTCGGGGCGCGACGGGTCAGGGGTCTCGATCCGTGACGACGGAGTCTTCCACCAGAGCCTGGCGATGACGCACTCCTAGCCGCTCGGTCAATGCACGTGCGGTTCAGCGAGCCAGTGGGAGTTTCGAGATTCGGCGAAGAGGTCGTTCGCCCACACGAGGAACCGGCCGTCCGCCAGCGGGTCGAGCGCGGCATACTCCCGGCGTGTGGCGGCGGGGTCTGCGGCCCACCGTTCGACGGAGTCGCCCAACTCGGCCGTGTACAGGATCCGGAGCGGGGTCCCCCGCAGTGCCTCGCGAACCGAAGCGAGGTTGGAGACGCATGCGTCGAGTCCAAACCGGTCGCCGTGGTGCGTGAGCCAGTACCCGCCCCAGGCCTGCGGATAGGATTGGTACACGAGCACGTCGAGCCCGGCGCCGGCGAGCGCGCGATAGTCGGCGCCGTGGCGTCTTGCCTCCTCGTACGAAAACCCCATCCGGTCGTACGCGAGCAGCATGCCGTTCGCGCGGTGGACCCACGAGGCGACGGTGCGGTAAAAATCGGTCCAGGCCGGGATCGCGTCCTCGCGGTCGTCGTAGCGGTCCGGGACCATGAACGAGCCGATAGCCGCAGAAGCCGTCGCCGAGCATGAGATCGTCGAATCCGAACGCCGCCCTCAGGCGTTCGTACTGGCGTCCGATATATTCCGCGTACCCGATCCCGTCCGGCTGAATGCGCACGAACGGGTCGAGGTCGGAACTCCCCGGTATTCGCCGCAGCTCCGGATGGCCGCGCAGCCAGGGAGACCGCGGGAGCGGCCACCATCCACCGTAGTTCCAGACCCCGATCGCGACCCGAATGCCCTGCGCGCGGAGGGCGCCGACCAGGTCCTTCAGATCCTGCTGCGTGGTCCAGGCGTGGAGCGGGCCGTGGCGGTTCAGGCCCGTCGGGGCCGCCGGCGCAAACTCGCGGAACGACAGGAAGAACTGCGGGTGGCGATCCTCCATTAAGACCACGCCTTCGATGCCCGGCAGGCGGGGGAGCGGCCTCGGGAATCGCGCCCGGGTCGGCGCAGGCCCACACACGGCCCGCGCACCGTCTCGTCGTAGGCAAACGGGGAAGGCCGCCTCCGCCACAACAGCCGGGACCCGACCACGCGAATGAGGTGCCGGACGAGAAACCCGATGGGAATCCGATTCACTCGGTGCCTCCAGCGCAGCATGTCGCGATGGGTCGGGTTCGCCGGGACGCGCGCCGGTCCCCGCGCCTGAAGGAGGGGGCCTAGTAGGCCTGGTCCCGAACCCTTGGGGGTCGGGCTCGTGGCGCGAACCCGTCGGCATCGGCTCCGGTCCGGAGGCCTCGGTGGACCCGTTTGTGTTTCCCGATCCTCCCAACGCGAAGGCGCTTGAGTGGCCGGGCTCCCCGATCGGGCGCGGCAACATCATCACGCGCGCCAAAGCACTCCTCGCCGGCCGGGACGTGTCGATCGACCGCGTGGAGGGGCGCCGGGACGAGCTGGTGACGTCGGCGGTCGAGCACGTCGTCCGTCACGCCGCGGGGGAGCCGCTCGCCGTGTGCGATGCCGTGATCCACGGCGTCCGCGTGCGCGTGATCACGAATTCGACGCACCTCGAACAGTTTTGGACCCTCCACTGGTATCGTCCGGACGAGTGGCGCCGCGCGACCGGCTTCACCCCGCCGGCCCGACCGCAGGTGACCCTCTACGCGATCGGGGGGGTGCCCGACCAGCAGGAAGGTGCCTACTACAGCCACCGCAGCGGAACGGTCGTCCTGTTCAACACCACGTACTACGGCGAGCTGTGGTCGGCAGCGCTCGCGGCGGTCGGCCGTCTCCTCGCCGAGGAGCGCGGTATCCACGCCATCCATGCGGGGTGCGTCGGCGGCCGGGACGGCGGTGTGCTGAGCCTCGGCCCGGCCGGGACCGGGAAGTCCGCGGCGGCGTTTGGCCTCGCGGCCGGCGACGCGGACGCCCGCCTTGTGTCTCACAACATGGTGTTCGTGCGGTATACGCTCGCGATGCGCGACGGCCGGCGGATCGCGCCGTTCGAGGTGGTCCCGGTACACGGGCGGCCGGTGCGCGGCTACCGCGTGTTCCGATGGCTCGAGGCGCACCGCGGGGCGGCCGGAGAGATCCGCGGCGCCGGCCTCGATCACGCGGACATTCGCGCGCCGCTCTCCGCGCTCGATCTTGCCAGCCCGATCGAAGCGCGCGCCTACGCGGGCGCCAAGGGCGCGTACGTCCGAAGCGACCTCGTCGGCCTCATCCCCGCGATCGCCCCCGCGCTCTTCGAGTCGCCGCTCGAAAATGTCCCGGACGCGGTGCCGGAGTGGATAGCGTCCCGCGCTGCGGAGCTCGACGGCCTTGCGGACGCGGTGCTGCTGGCCGCCGCGCCGGATGCCGGGTCGCTCGGGTCCCGGGACGATCTGCGCGGCCGCCTGGCGGCGCTGCTCGCGTGCCCGGCGGCGCGCGGGATGGTGGATTTCGCATGGGGCGGCGCCGGCGGCCGCGTGGTCGCAAACCCGATGGACGGCGTGCCGCTGTCGACCGTCGTGCTCCTGCGGCGGGACCCGCGCGACCGGACCGTCCTCGCCTCGCTCCCGCTCGCGCCGTTCATCACGCGCGTGCTGACCGGGGAGGCACCCGACGGCACGCGCGAGGTCGCGTACAACCCGCACCGTGCGGCGTCTCCCCCGGCGGAGCGCGCCGCCGTCGACGCGCTCGCGGCCGAGGCGGCGGCCCGTGCCGGCGGTGCCGAGGCGTTCTACCAGGCGTTTGAGCGATCCCCCTCCGTGCCGCCGACGCTCGCGTGCGAGGGCGAGTTGTTCCGGATGCTGCACCGCGCGACGCGCTGCTACGACCTCAACGCGATCGTGGAGTCCGACGGCGGCGTGAGGGATCCCATCGACGCGCAGGCGCGCACCACCGCGTTGATCGCACGTGCCGCGGCCGCGCGTACGGGAGAGCTCCACCTCGATCTCGAGGGCTACCGGCGGGCGCTCGCGGGTGCCGGCCCGGCGAGCGGCGGCGGGACGCCGGTTGGATGAGCGCCGCCTGAGGCGCCGGGCGTTCGGGGGCCGCATGACGCGCCGCCCGGTCACCGTGCGCGCGTGGAGGAGGTGTCGTGGATGAGCGACGCGCTGGCGTTTCTCGATGACGAACTCCGCGGGCTGCGAGAGAGCGGCGTGTACCGGTGGCCCCGCGAGCTCGAGGGCGAGCAGGCGCCCGTCTGCGTCTACGACGGCCGCCGGGTCATCAACCTGTGCGCGAACAATTATCTCGGCCTGGCGAATGACCCGACGCTGAAGGCGGCGGCGCGGGCGGCGATTGACGCGTACGGGGTCGGCTCGGGAGCCGTGCGGACGCTCGCCGGCAACATGGCGATCCACGACGAGCTTGAGCGCCGGCTGGCGGTGTTCAAGCGCACCGAGGCGGCGCTCCTGTATCAGTCCGGGTTCACCGCCAACGCGGGGACCGTGTCGGCGATCCTCGGCAAGGGCGACGTCGTGGTAAGCGACGCGCTGAACCACGCGAGCATCATCGACGGATGCCGGTTGAGCGGCGCCGACCGAAAGATCTTTCCCCATAAGGATGTCGCGGCGGCGCGGCGGTCGCTGGCGGAGGCCCGCGGGGCCCGGCGCGTGCTGCTGATCACCGACGGCGTCTTCAGCATGGACGGGGACGTCGCGCCGCTCCCCGAGCTGTGCGCGCTCGCCCGGGAGTTCGGGGCGATCATGATGGTCGACGACGCGCACGCGAGCGGGGTGATGGGGGCCGGCGGGCGCGGCACCGTCGAGCACTTCGGGATGCACGACCAGGTGGACATTCAGGTCGGCACGCTCAGCAAGGCGTGGGCGTGCCTTGGAGGCTACGTCGCGGGCCGGCGGTCGCTGATCGAGTTTCTCATGCAGCGCGCCCGGCCGCAGCTGTTCAGCACGTCCCATCCGCCGTCCGTGGCGGCCACCGCGCTCGCCGCGCTCGACCTGATCGAGCGGAATCCCGGCCTCATCGAGCGGCTGTGGGACAATACGCGGCAGTTCAAGGCGGGGCTCAGGCGCCTCGGATTCGACACGGGCGCGAGCGAGACGCCGATCACCCCGATCATGATTGGGGGCGAGGCCGAGGCGATGCGGTTCTCCGACCGGCTTTTCGAGGAGGGCGTGTTCGCGCCCGGGATCGTCTTCCCGACGGTGCCGCGGGGACAGGCGCGGGTGCGCACGATCGTGAGCGCCGGTCACACGCCGCAGGATCTTGATCAGGCGCTCGAGATCTGCGCACGCGTGGGCCGCGAGATGGGGGTCGTCCGATGAGATCGTCGGCCGCCACGCCCCGAGCGCATCGTGAGACGGGGAGCGCCGGCGGGTGGACGTCCGACCCCGGTGATGGGGGACGCGTGCGAGGCCGGCCCGGGTCTCGCCGCATGACGCGCCGGGCGGCGCTTGGAGCGGCGCTGGCCGCCGTGGTCGCTCTGGACGTCGGCACGGCGCCGGCGCAGACCGCGCCGTTCCGGACGCTCGTCTATTCGAGCGGATCCCTCCGCATTCAGGGGTACCTCTACCTGCCTCAGGGCCCCGGTCCCTTCCCGGTCATCCTGTATAACCACGGAAGCCGAGAGGGCGAGGAACGCACGCCCGTGCCGTTCCGGTACGTGGGCGTCCCGCTCTCGCAGGCCGGCTACGCGGTGTTCGTCCCGGAACGTCGAGGGTACGGCGCATCCGACGGCCCGACCTACACCGAAGCGGTCGGGCGGGACGTTGGGGCGAAGTTCATCGCCCGGATGCGGGCCGAAACCGACGATGTGCTCGCGGCGGCGTCGTTCCTCGCCACGGTTCCGGGCGTGGATGTCACACACATGGGTGTGATGGGCTGGTCGCTCGGCGGCATCGTGACCGTGTTCGCGTGCGCCCGAACCGACGCGTTCCGCGGGGCCGTTGATCAGGCGGGAGGCGCGCTCACGTGGACCCACAGCCCCGAACTGCGTGCGGCGCTCGTGGAGTCGGCGCGCGGGATTCAGACCCCCGTCCTGTTCATGGATGCGGAGAACGACACCACGACGGATGCCGTCACGACGCTGGCAAACATCTTGCACGCTGCGAATCGCCCCGAACAGGTGAAGATCTACCCGGCGTTCCATCCGTCACCCGCCGCCTCCGCGCTCGCGCAGCAGCAGGGTATCGCCCTAGGACATCTGATCTTCGGTATTGAGGGGATCTCGCTCTGGAGCGGTGACGTCATCAGTTTTCTCGATCACTACGTGAAGTAAGGGTGCCCGGAGTGATCCGGATGGCGCCGGCGCCGCCCGGTGCGTCACCCCTCGAGGGCCCAGGAGCGGCACGGCGGGCGTCTCGCACGGGACCCGCGGAATTTCTGGAGGAGGGTGGGTGTGCTTCGACCCAGCGTGCTGATCCGGCTTGAGGGTCTCACCGCAGCGGTGCTGGCCGTGTGGCTGTATGCGTTCCACGGCGCGGGCTGGCTTGTGTTCGCGGTGCTCTTCTTGGTTCCCGACCTCTCCATGCTCGGCTATCTTGCCGGGCCGCGGCGCGGCGCGGCCGCCTACAATCTGGTCCACACGTATACGACCGCCGGCATCCTGGCGGGCGCCGGTCTCCTGACGCACCATGGCATCGTCGTGGCCTGCGCGCTGATTCTGGCCGCTCACATCGGGATCGATCGGCTGCTCGGCTTCGGCCTCAAGTACCCGAGCGCGTTCACGGACACGCATCTCGGGCGTCTCTGACGGCGGCCCGTCTCCAGGGGGGCGCGATCGAGATGATGCTGCACCGCCTCCGCACGTCGCCGGCGCTCGCCCCGCTGCGGCACCGAAACTTTCAGCTGTTCTTCGCCGGCCAGTCCGTGTCGCTCATCGGCACGTGGATGCAGTCCGTGGGACAGGCGTGGCTCGTGCTGCAACTGACGCACTCGGCGTTCCTGCTGGGCATCGTCAGCGCGCTGCAGTGGCTTCCCTCGCTCCTCTTCTCACTGCCCGCCGGAGTCGTCGCGGACCGCGTGTCGAAGCGCCGTCTCCTCATCGGGACGCAGACGACCTTTCTCCTCCTGGCCCTGTGCCTCGGCATGCTGAGCGTCCTCGGCCGGGTGCGGTACTGGCACGTGGCCGTGCTCGCGGTGCTGTTCGGGATCGTGGGCGCGTTCGATTTTCCCGCCCGGCAGGCGTTCGTGGTGGAGATGGTGGAAGGATCCGACGATATCTCCGCGGCGGTGGCATTGAACTCGTCGCTGTTCAGTGGCGCGCGTCTCGGGACCGGCCGTGGCCGGGCTCACGATTGCGGCGTGGGGGGTCGGGGTGGCGTTTCTCGCGAATGCCGCGAGCTTCCTCGCGGTGATCGCGGCGCTCTCTGCGATGCGCGGTTTGCCAGCGCAGCCCGTCGCGTCTTGGACCGGGCTCATCAATCGCATCGGAGAGGGGACGGCGTTCGTCTCCCGGACGCCCGCGATCCTGTGGCTCCTCGTGCTGCTCACGGTGATGAGCCTCTTCCCGACGAACTACAATATTTTCATTCCGGTGCTCGCGCAGGCGCGGCTGGGGCTCGGCGCGGCGGGGTTTGGATTCCTGGCGGCGGCGAACGGGGCCGGGGCTGTGCTCGGTGGCCTCCTCGTCGCGTCGAGGGGACGCAGCTTTCCGCGAGGCGCCTACCTGTATGCGTCCGCCGTCGTGCTGTCGGTGACCACGATGGCGCTGAGTCTTGCCGCGCGGGCGGACGCGGCCGCCGTCCTGCTGTTCCTGGCCGGGGCCGCGATGGTGATCTTTAGTGCCGTCTCGAACAGCACCACGCAGTTCCTGACACCCGACGCGCTGCGCGGGCGGGTGATGAGCATTTACGCGCTGATTTGGAATGGGACGACCCCGTTCGGCTCACTCCTGGTGGGCGGGCTCGTGGGGATGTGGGGCCTGTCGGCGGGGCTCTTGGTCGGCGGCGGGGCCGGCCTTGCGGGCACGCTTGTCGTCGGCGCCGTGATCCGTCGCCGCCGGTCGCGCGCGTGACCGGTCAGATGGCGCTGAAACGGAACGCCGCGGGGGTGGACCGTGAACGCGCGCGGGTCAGGCGGGGTCTTCGGGCGCGAGCCGCCAGTGCTCGGGCGACCGCCACAGGCTCGAGAGCATCAACTCCCGCATAAAGATCAGCTCTTTCGGCAGCCGGTCGTAGAGGCGGGCGAACAGTTCCTCGTGGGAGAGCAGCTCCTGCTGCCACGCGTCGCGGTCGATGGACATCAGCTGGGCGAAGCGCTCGCGGTCGATGCCGCTGAGACCGCCCCAGTCGAGATCCTCGTACCGCGGCATCCAGCCGATCGGGCTCTCGACCGAATACCCGCGCCCGCGCGACCGGTCGACGATCCACTTCAGCACGCGCATGTTCTCGCCGAAGCCCGGCCAGAGAAACTGTCCGTCCTCGTCCTTGCGGAACCAGTTGACCGTGAAGATGCGGGGCGGGTTGGGCAGCTCCCGCCCGACCTGGAGCCAGTGGTTAAAGTATTCCGCCATGTGATAGCCGCAGAACGGCAGCATCGCAAACGGGTCCCGGCGCACCTGGCCCAGCGCGCCCTCCGCCGCCGCCGTCATCTCCGAGCCCATCGTCGCCGCCATGTAGACGCCGAAGTTCCAGTTGACCGCCTGGTAGACAAGCGGGACGGTCGTGCTGCGGCGGCCGCCGAAGATGAAGGCGCTGATCGGGACGCCGTCCGGGTCTTCCCACCGGGGATCGATCGAGGGGCACTGGCTGGCCGGGGCCGTAAACCGCGCGTTGGGATGCGCGGCAGGTTTCCCGCGGGTCTGATCGTAGGGCTGCCCGTGCCAGTCTGTGAGGCCGGCCGGGGGCTCCGGCGTCAGGCCCTCCCACCACACATCCCCGTCCGCGGTAAGGGCGCAATTCGTGAAGATCGTGTTCCGGCTGATCGTCGCCATGATGCTGGGGTTCGTCTTCGCGTTCGTCCCGGGCGCGACCCCGAAGAAGCCCGTTTCCGGGTTGATCGCCCACAGCCCGCCATCGGGGCCGGGCCGAACCCACGCGATATCGTCGCCGAGGGTCGTGACCTTCCAGCCCTGCCGCCGGAAGTGTTCCGGGGGCACCAGCATCGCGAAGTTCGTCTTGCCGCAGGCGCTCGGGAACGCGGCCGCGACGTAGGTCTGCTCCCCCGTGGGCGAGGTGACGCCCATCAGCACCATGTGCTCAGCGAGCCAGCCTCGGTCCCGGGCCATCCACGACGCGATCCGGAGCGCGAGACACTTCTTCCCGAGGAGCGCGTTGCCGCCGTACCCGCTGCCGAATGACACGATCGACGGATCCTCGGGGAAGTGCACGATGTACTTGGTGTCGTTGCAAGGCCAGCGGGAGTCGACCTCGCCGGGGGCCAGCGGCGCGCCGACGGTGTGCAGGCACTTGACGAACGTCCCGTTCCCGAGCACGTCGAGGACTTGCTGGCCCATGCGCGTCATGATCCGCATGCTGACGGCCGCGTAGGCGGAGTCGGTGAGCTGTACGCCGATCAGCGAAAACGGCGATCCGAGCGGGCCCATGCTGAACGGGACCACGTACATGGTGCGCCCGCGCATGCATCCCTGCAGCAGCCCGCCGAGCGTCTTGCGCATGGCGTCGGGGTCGACCCAGTTGTTGGTGGGGCCGGCGTCCTGCTTCCGCGTCGTGCAAATGAAGGTACGGTTCTCCACGCGCGCGGTGTCGCTCGGGTCCGACCACGCGAGGAACGAGTTCGGACGCTTCGCGGGGTTGAGGCGGCGCAGCGTGCCGTGCGCGACCAGCTGCGCGGTGAGCCGGTCGTACTCCTCGGCAGTCCCGTCGCACCAGTGGATGTCGGACGGTTGGCAGCGCGCGGCGACCTCGTCGACCCACCGGACGAGCGCCTGATTCTTGACGAGCTCCTTGACCATGCCGCTCCCTCTCGAAGCGTCCCCAGGCGGTCCATCCGAGCGACCGCCGTCCGCGTTATGGTGTTGTTCGAGGGCGTCGCGCACACTCCTCGTTCGTCGCGCCCCCTGAGACTCCTCCGGCAGCGCCGCGTTTGGCGTCCGAATGGGCCATGTTATACTAAGAAGGTGATGCCCGGATTCACCGCATTGTTGACCCCCACCGAAGCCAAGGCGCGATACGCGCGGGCGTTCGTTCCACAGCCGCGTGGCACCGAGCGGGTGCCGCTGGCGGACGCGTTCGGCCGCGTGCTCGCGCGCGATGCCCATGCCCCGGAGGATCTCCCCGAGTTCGATCGCTCGACGGTGGATGGCTACGCGGTCCGCGCGGAGGACGTGGCGGGCGCGTCGGTCGGTGCGCCGGTGATCCTGGCGCTGGTCGGAGAGGTGCTGATGGGCGAGCCCGCCCGCACGGCGGTCGGCGCGCGCACCGCGGTCCGGATCCCGACCGGCGGCATGCTGCCGGACGGCGCCGACGCGGTCGTCATGCTTGAGGACGTCGACGTGCGCGGGGCGCGCACGATCGCGGTCGCGCGGCCCGCGCGCCGCGCGGATAACATTATTCGCCGCGGCGAAGACGTCCACGCGGGCGACATCGCGCTCAAGACCGGCGTACGGCTGCGGCCGCAGGACCTCGGCCTCTTGGCGGCGATCGGCGTCGCCGACGCGGAGGTCTTTCTCCGGCCGCGCGTCGCGGTCGTGCCGACGGGCGACGAGATCGTCCCGCCGGACCACCGGCCGGGTCCGGGCCAGGTCCGGGACGCCAACACGTACGCGCTGGCCGCCCTGGTCCGCCAGGAGGGCGGCGAGCCGCATCTGTACGGCGTGGTCAAAGACGATTACGCGCTGCTGTTGCGCACGCTGGCGGAGGCGCGCGCGTCGAATGATCTGGTGCTCGTGAGCGGCGGCACGTCGGTCGGCGCGAAGGATGAGGTGGCGCGCGCGATCGGTGAGCTCGGCTCCCCGGGCGTCATCGTGCACGGGGTCGAGATCAAGCCGGGCAAGCCGACGATTCTCGCCCTCGTCGCGGGCACGCCGATCGTGGGCCTGCCTGGGAATCCCGTGAGCGGCATGGTCATCTTCGACGTGTTCGTGCGGGACGTACTGCGCGGACTCGCCGGGTGGGTGGCGCCGCGTGAGTTCGGGCAGATCGTCCGTGCGCGCATGGACCGGCGCATCCCATCGGCGGGCGTTCGCGAGGATCACATTCGGGTGGCGCTCGATGCGCGCCCCGACGGCACGTGGGCGGTGCCGATCCTCGGCAAGTCCGGCATCATCACGACGATGACGCGGGCGGATGGGGTCGTCGTCGTCCCGACGGGGCAGGAGAGCGTGGACCGGGGCGCCGAGGTCGACGTCCACCTGTTTCCGCTGTGACCGCGCGGCCCGGGCCCGTGCGCGGCCGCCTGACGCACCTCGACCGGCACGGGCGGGCCCGCATGGTGGATGTCGGCGAGAAGCCGGAGACGGTGCGCGACGCGGTCGCCCGGGGTGAGGTCGGCATGGCCGCCGCGACGGTGCGGCGCATCACCGCCGGCACCGCCCGGAAGGGCGACGTGCTGGCGGTCGCCCAGGTCGCCGCGATCACGGCGGCCAAGCGGACGTGGGAGCTCATCCCGCTGTGCCACGCGATTCCCCTGACCGGCGTGACGGTCGACCTCGTGCCGGATCTCCGGCGGCGGTGCGTGCGCGTGGAGGCGCGGGTGCGGACGCTCGGGCGCACCGGGGCCGAGATGGAGGCGCTCGTCGCGGTGGCGGTAGCGGCGCTGACCGTGTACGACATGCTGAAGGCGGTCGAGCGCGGCATGGTGATCCGGAATATCCGGCTCATCCGGAAGTCCGGCGGCGCGTCCGGGACCTACGTGCGCGCGGGAGAAGGGCGCCCCGGGCGCGTGCGGCCCGATGACGGACGTGCGGCGGATGCGCGGCATGCGCTGCGGGGTCTTGACCGCGAGCGACCGCGTCAGCCGCGGCGCCGGGACGAACGACAGCGGCCAGTACCTCCTGGAGACGCTCGGTGCGCAGGGCGCCGAGATCGTGGTGCACGTCGCCGTGCCCGACGATCTCGACACAATCGCCCGGACGCTCGCAGACATGGCGGACACGCTCCGCGTGGACCTCGTGCTGACGACAGGCGGCAGCGGGGTCGCCTCGCGCGATGTGACGCCGGAGGCCACGCTGCGCATCATCGAGCGGCAGGTCCCCGGGATTCCCGAGGCCGCTCGCGTGGCGACCGCGGCGCACTCGCCGCTGGCCGCGCTCTCGCGGGCCGTCGCGGGGATCCGCGGGCACACGCTGATCGTGAATTTGCCGGGCAGCCCCAAAGCCGTGCGTGAGTGGATGGAGGTGCTGCTGCCCATCCTGCCCCACGCCGTCGAGCTGCTGCAGAATCGGCCGCTCGAATGGGGGCGGGAGCATCAGCCCTGAGCGCGGCCCGCGCTTGACACGGTGTTCGGAAGCTTAGTACGACAACAACATACTTGAGTCACTTAGTCGGGGAGCCTGAATGATATGGTGTACTGCTGTTGGCGTGGGATGGCCTGACCTCGGCCTCTAGGTGCTTGTACATGTATAAATGTTGTGATATCTTTCCATCAATCCGTACCATTTCCCGGTGCGGCGAGGGGCGCACTCGAGGCCACCCGTTGGGGGCGTGGGCGCGCCGGCGACCGTCTGGCGCTCGCGCCGACGGCGGAGGGTGCTACCCATGCTGCGCACGGTCCGGTACCGGCTCCGTCCCACCCGCCGCCAGCGGGCCGTGCTTGACGGGGCGCTGGACCTGTGTTGTGACCTCTACAACGCGGCCCTCCAAGAGCGGACGGAGGCATGGCGGCGCCAGCGGAAGGCGATTCGGTACCAGGACCAAACCCGGAGTCTCACGGAGCTGCGGCAGATGTATCCCGATATTGCCGCGCTGCCCGTTGATTTGGTACGGGAGCCGCTGCGCCGGCTCGATCGGGCGTTCCGGGGCTTCTTCCGGCGGGTCCGAGCGGGCGAGCGGTGTGGCTATCCCCGCTTTCGTGCGCGGGAGCGCTATCACTCGCTCGCCATCTCACGCGTGCGCGTCGAGGGCAACGTCTTGGTAGTCCCGAAGCTCGGCGGATTTCGGTTCCGGCGGTCTCGGCCGCTGCGCGGGACGCCCCGATGCTGCACATTAGTCCGGCACGGCCCGCGCTGGAGTGTGTCGATCGTCTGCGAGATCGGACCGGCGCCGGCGAAGCGGCCGGTGACGTACCCAGTCGGCATCGATCTCGGGCTGAGCGCCTTTGTGACACTCAGCGATGGCAGGAGGATCGAGAATCCGCGCTGGCTGGCGCAGAGTGCCGCGGTCCTGGCCGGCGCCCAGCGCGTGCTGGCGCGCAAGCGGCGCGGATCGCGCAATTGGAGGCGCGCGCGGCGGGCCGTCGCCCGGTGCCACACGCGCATCCGCAACCGCCGCGCGAACTTTTGCCATCACGTCTCCAAGATGTTGGTGCAGACCTATGACCTGATCGCCTTCGAACAGCTGCACTTGCGCGGGCTGGCGCGATCGCGGCTCGCGAAGCCGATTTTGGATGCGGCCTGGGGGCAGCTCCTAGGACAACTCACCTACAAAGCGGAAGAGGCTGGTCGGTGGGCGGTTCCTGTGGATCCCCGCGGCACGACCCAGCGGTGCGCCGGATGCGGCGCGCACGTGCCCAAAGCGCTGGGCGAGCGGGCGCACCGGTGTCCGGCGTGCGGCCTGGCGTGTGGTCGCGACCACAACGCGGCGCTCAATATTCTCGCGCTCGGTACGCGCGCGGTGGGGTGCACCATGACCCCCGAGAGGCATCTTGACTTCCAGTGAGTCAAGTATGTTGGTACCCTTAGTACAGTCTGGCAGGTCGTCGTCGCGCGCGCCGCGCGCGGGATAGGATCAACCCAGCATGCCGGTACTTAGCGTGTCCAATCTATCGAAAGCTTACGGCGGCACCACGGTGCTCGCCGGCGTATCGTTTGCCATCGAACCGGGCGAGAAGGTCGGGCTCGTCGGCCGCAACGGGGTCGGAAAGACGACGGTGCTGCGGCTGCTCGCCGGCCTCGACCACGCGGACGGGGGAGCGGTCAGCCTCCGGCCCGGGGCGGGCGCGGGCTATCTCGCTCAAATTCCGGACGTGAGCGACGGGCATACGCTGTGGGAAGAGGCCGCGGCGGCGTTCGAGGGGCTCCGGCAGGTGGAGCGGCGGCTCGCGGACGCCGAGGCGCAGCTGGCGTCCCCGGACGTGCATGGGGACGAGGCGAAGCTCGCCGCGGCACTCGACGAGTACGGCCACCTCCGCGACCGGTTTGAAACGACCGGCGGCTTCACGTACGAGGCGGACATTCGCCGCACGCTCGCCGGGCTCGGATTCGTGGAGGAACAGTTCGCGCAGCCGCTCGCGTCGATGAGCGGCGGGCAGCGGTCCCGCGCCGCGCTGGCGCGCATCTTGCTGTCGGGACCGGACATGCTGCTGCTCGACGAGCCGACGAACCATCTCGATCTTGACGCGCTGGAGTGGCTGCAGGGGTTTCTCCTGCAGTCCCGGGGCGCGCTCTTGCTGGTCAGCCACGACCGGTACCTGCTCAATGCCGTGACGACGCGCACGCTGGAGCTGGATGACGGCCGGATCGAGGACTACCCCGGCAACTATACCTACTACGCGGGCGAGCGGGTGGCGCGGCGGGCGCGGCTGCAGGAGCTGTTTGAGCGCCAGCAAGAGGAGGTCGAAGGGCTCAAGGACTACATCCGGCGGAACCACGCCAGCGGTGGGCAGAACGCGAGGCAGGCCAAGTCGCGCGAGAAGCGGCTGGCCAAGATCCAGCCGATCGCGGCCCCGAAGCACGCCCGCACGCTCTCGCTTCGTCTCGACGCGCCGAAGCGGGGCCCGCTGCTTGTGCTGCGCGCCCGGGACGTGGCGAAGCAATTTGACGGGCGAGACGTGGTGCGCCACGTCTCGTTCGAAATCCGCCGGGGCGAGAAGGTCGGGATGATCGGCCCGAACGGGACGGGGAAGACGACGATCCTCCGCATCGCGGCGGGGCTCGAGCCCGCCACGTCGGGGACGATCGAGCTCGGCCCGGGCGTGCGCGTCGGCTACTTCGCGCAGCACGCCGAGGACGCGCTCGATCTCGAGCGCACGGTGCTCGACGAGGTGCTGGGCCGCCGGCCGCTGACTCCCGAACAGGTCCGCACGCTGCTCGGGCGGTTTCTGTTCTCCGGGGAAACGGCGTACAAACGGGTCGGCCAGTTGAGCGGCGGCGAGCGGCGCCGCGTCGCGCTCGCGAAGTTGGTGCTGGATCGGCCCGACCTGCTGCTGCTCGACGAGCCGACGACGCACCTCGATCTGGCCTCGCTCGAGGCGCTTGAGAGCGCGCTCGGCGCGTTTCCCGGCGCCATGCTGCTCGTGTCCCATGACCGCTACCTGCTCGACCACCTCGCCTCGCGCCTCTTGGTGCTCGGTGGAGGCACGGTCACCGAGGCCGAGGGACCGTATCACGCGTACCGCGAGGCGCTCGCGGTGCGCGCCGCGGCATCCCAACCGGACGTGCGGGAGCGCCGCCCGGCCCCGCGCCCGGCCGCGCCTCCGTCAACGCCGCAGTCGACGCCGCCCCCCGTCCGCGAGCGCGCCGAGGGCGTGCCTCCGGATCGCGCGGCGCCGCGCCGAACGCGTCAGACCTTGTGGCGAAGATCGCCGCGCTCGAGACGGAGCAGACGGATCTGAGCCGCCTCATGGGCGATCCCGAGCTGTATCGGGACGCCGACCGGGCGCGCCGTACGGTGGAGCGCTTTGAGGAAGTCGGGACTGCCCTCGAGGCGCTCTACGGTGCCCTCGAAGGGGTGGAGGAGCAGGCCGGTGCGTGACGCGCAGCAGTGCTTCGCATGCGGGCAGGAGAATCCCATCGGCCTGCGCCTGCGGTTCGCGCAGGATGGCTCTCGCGTCCGCGCGGAGTTCACGCCGGGCCCGCAGTACCAGGGCTACGAGGGTGTGCTCCACGGCGGGATCGTGGCGGCGGCCCTCGACGACGCGATGGCCAATCTGTTTCACATGCGGGGTCAGGAGACGCTCACCGCCCGGCTCGAAGTACGCTATCGCCGTGAGGCGCCGATCGGCGCGCGGTTGATCGTGACGGCAGGGCTCGTCGAGGAGCGCGGCCGGATCTTCTCCGCCGAGGCGTCGTTGGAGCTGCCGGACGGGACGCGGCTCGCCGACGGGTTCGGCACGTTCGTCCGCGCGGGCGAGGGTCGTGGCTAAGCGCGCGGCCGACGAGGACGGCGCTCGCACGGTGATCACGAACCGTCGCGCCCGCCACGAGTATTGGATCGAGGAATCCCACGAGGCGGGTCTGTCCCTGACCGGCACCGAGGTGAAGTCGCTGCGCGCCGGCCGGGCCAACCTCCAGGACGCGTACGCGCGCGTGCAAGATGGTGAGGCCTGGTTGTATAACCTCCACATCAATCCGTACGAGCAGGGGAACATCAACAATCACGATCCGCTGCGCACGCGTAAACTCTTGCTCCACCGCCGGGAGATCCTGCGCCTCGAGGGCCGCGCCGAACAAAAAGGCTACACGCTCGTGCCGCTCAAACTGTATTTTCGGAACGGGGTGGCGAAGGTTGAGCTGGGTCTCGCGCGGGGTCGCCGCGAATTCGACAAGCGGGAGCGGATCGCGGAGCGGGACGCCGAGCGGCGGATCGCCCGCGCGCTGGGTGCGCGGACGCCCCGGCCCGCGCGCCGCGGCCCGCGGCCCGACGCCTAAGCGCGCCGCCTCGTACCCCACTGCGCTAGTCCACGATCAGACGTCCGGTGGCCCACAGGATCACGCCGGCGACGACCAGCAGCGCCACCATCACGTTCCTCCTTCGTGTCTCCGCTTCATAGCGTTCTTTTGCCCTTCGCGGTTCCTCATCGAAATCGGTCGGCCGGCGCAGGTGCGGCGTGGGGTGGACGAGAACCACTGGCCTACCCACAATGACGCGCGTCGCGCTCTTCACAACCTGCCTCGTGGATCAGCTGTTTCCCGACGTTGGGCGCGCAGCGGTGCGCGTGTTGGAACGGGTCGGTGTCGCGGTCGACGTCCCGTCTGGGCAGACCTGCTGCGGCCAGCTGCCGTTCAACGATGGGTTTTGGGACGACGCGCGGCGGATCGCGCGGCATCATCTCGAGACGTTTGCGGACGCGGACGCGGTCGTGACCCCGTCGGGCTCGTGCGCCGGCATGGTCCGGCACTTTTACCCGCTGTTATTTGAGGCGGATCCGGCCGGCGCCGACCTCGCGCGCGCGGTGGCCGCGCGCACGTACGAGCTCTCGGAGTTTCTCGGGACGCGCCTCGGGCTGACCGATGTCGGCGCGACCTTCTCCGGACGCGTCACGTATCTCGTGTCGTGCCACGGCTATCGCGAGCTCGGCCTCTACGAGGCGCCGCTGCGGCTGCTGCGCGCCGTGCACGGCCTCGAGTACGTGCCGCTGCCCGCGGCCGACGAGTGCTGCGGGTTCGGCGGGGCGTTCGCGGTCAAAATGGAGCCGCTGTCCGGCGCGATGCTGCGGTCCAAGGTCGACGCGGTGCGGGAGACGGGGGCGGCGGTGGTCACCGGGACGGACGTGTCGTGTTTGATGCACCTCGGCGGGGGGCTGTCGCGCGCGGGCGCCGGCGTTCGTGCGCTACACCTGGCCGAGATCCTGGCCGGCGAGGCGGCGCGCGCATGACGTCCGACCATGCATCCGACGGACCGATCGAGTTCGTCGACCACGCCCGCCGGGTGCTCGATGATCCGGCGTTTCAACAGCACCTCGGCCATTCGGTGCACGTCTTCCGCGCCCGGCGCGCGGAGGTGCTGAAGGAGTTCACCGGATGGGAGACGTGGCGGGAACAGGCGCGGACGATCAAGGCGCACACGCTGGCGCATCTCGACACGTACCTCGACCGGTTCGACCGCAACGTGCGGGCGGCCGGCGGACAGGTGCATTGGGCCGCCGACGGTGAGGAGGCGTGCCGGATCATCGGCGACCTCGCGCGGCGCCGCGGCGTACGGCGCATCGTGAAAAGCAAGTCGTCGACCACGGACGAGATCGAGCTGAACCCCTCGCTCGAGCGCGACGGGATCGAGGTCACCGAGACCGATCTCGGCGAGTTCATCGTCCAGCTGGGCGGGGAGGCCCCGATCCATTTCGTCGCCCCGGCGATTCACCGCGGCCGCGCCGAGATTGGGGAGCTGTTCACCGCGAAGATCGGCGCCCCGCCGACGGACGTGCCGGAACAGCTGACGCGCGCGGCGCGGACGTATCTGCGGGAGCGCTTTCTGCGGGCGGAGATGGGCATCAGCGGGGTGAACTTCGGCGTCGCCGAGACGGGCACGCTGGTCGTCTTCGAGAACGAGGGCAACGCGCGGATGGTCACCACGCTGCCGCGGATTCACGTCGCGGTGATGGGGATGGAAAAGCTCGTCCCGAACCTCGCCGCGCTCGCGGTCATGCTGCGGGTGCTGCCGATCAGCGCGACCGGCGGCCGGATGGCGGAGTACGTGTCGATGATCACCGGGCCGCGGCGGTCGGGAGAAGCCGATGGGCCCGACGAGCTGCACGTCGTGGTCCTCGACAGCGGACGGAGCCGGATCCTTGCCGACACCGAGGTCCGCGAATCGCTGCAGTGCATCCGGTGCGCCGCGTGCCTGAACGTGTGCCCGGTGTACGAGCGCGCCGGCGGGCACGCCTACGGGAACATCTACTCGGGGCCGATCGGTGCCGTGCTGACGCCGCTGTACCAGGGGCTGGAGCGTGCCGGGACGCTGCCGTTCGCGAGTTCGCTGTGCGGCTACTGCCAGGAGGTCTGTCCGGTCAAGATCGACCTGCCGAAGCTGCTTCTCGTAATGCGGCGGCGCGCCGCCGCGGCGGGGGAGGGCGTGAACACGTTCGAGCGGGTGGCGATGCAGGCGTACGCGTGGGCCGCCGCGACCCCGCGGCGCTGGCGATGGGCCGGCCGCGCGCTGCGCGCGGCGCTCCGGCCGTTTGTGCGCGGTGATCGGATCCCGCGTCTTCCGGGGCCGCTCGGCGCCTGGACCCGCCGGCGAGATTTTCCGGCGCCTCCCCGCGCGTCATTCCTGGACAGCCGCGACGGCGCCGGCCGACCGGCCGGAGAGGACGGGCGCCCGTGAACCGTGACGCCTTCCTCGCGCGGGTCCGCGCCGCGACTGGTGCCGCTCCCGCGGAGCCGGCGCCGGATTTTCTCGCGCCGTCACCGGCCCTCGACCGCGGCGCTGCGCTCGCACTCTTCGCGCGGCGGTGGCGCCGTCCGCACGCGTCGTGCATCCAGGTCACCGATGCCGACGCCGCGGCGTCCGTGGTCCGCGTATTATCCGCCGCGGGCGTCACGCGCGTCGTTGTCTCGGGGGACCCGCTGCTCGCGGAGATCGGACTCGCCCGGGCGCTCGAGGCGGCCGGGATGGCGCTGATCGAGCCGCCGCGCACGCTCGAGGCCGTGCACGCGGTGCTTCCAGAGATCGATGCGGGCGTGACGGTGCCGACCTATGCCGTCGCTGAGACCGCCACACTCGTCGAGGTGTCGCGTCCGTCGCAGCCGCGCAGTTTGTCACTCGTCCCGCCGCTGCACGTGGCGGTGATGCGGGCCGAGGCGGTGATGCCCACGCTGGACGACCTGTTCACGGTACTCTCGGCGTCGCCTCTCGAGCACACACTGACGCTGATTTCCGGACCCAGCGGGACGGCCGACATCGACCTCGAGCACGTGACCGGGGTTCACGGTCCCGGGAACGCGCACGTGATCGTGATCGGCGGCGCGCCGCTCGCTTAG
>CAWBBU010000012.1:0-180826 GCA_963787105.1 uncultured Bacillota bacterium | reverse complement strand
ACCATTTGCCTGCGGAAATCCGAGAGCGCATCTTCGCGGTATCCGGCCTGCTTGAGCTCGCTCACGAACGCTTCGAGGCTTCCCGGCGGCCACGGGGTGCTGAACACCATCCACACGCGGGGGTACGATCCCTTGACGATCAGCCCGATCGCGTCCTTGATCCCCGGCTCGACGTCACGCTCCGTCCATCCATGTGAGGACGGCGTCACAAACACCTGGGGCGCGTGCGGCTGGTAGTAATATGCGAGCGGCTCTGACATCACGCCCGGGAAATACACGAGGATGTCGCCGGGACGGATCTCGGTGCGGATCAGTTGGGCGGCGAGATCCCAACGGTACGGCAGCATCGCCGGGTCTTCCACGTTCGCGACCACCGGAATGGCGAACGCCACCACGACGCCGCCGGCGATCAGCGGCAGCGCGATCCGAAGGCGGGGCAGGAGCCGCGCACCGTCGCCCGCGTGCACGATCCCGGCGGCGAGCAAGAGCGCCGCGAACGGTTCCAGAAACACGAGGTGACGAGGAAACGCAAACTGCCGGCCCACGGCGAGCGACACCACGATGACCAGCACAATGGGCAGCAGCCACGACAGCACCAGGAGGCCGCCCGCGCGCCCGTTCACGCGGCGCAGCGCCACGGCGCCGATCGCAAGCAGTACGACGAACGGGAACAGCAGCACGGGATACGTTTGGAACGGCACGTGGCCGATCGTGAAGTAACTGCCGGTGTCGAAGAGGTACGTCCCGAACGTCTGCGAGGTCAGGAGGCCGACGAGCCAGTAGGGGTTCACCGGCGTGCGCCACGCCCACGGCAGCCGCTCGGGCAGCGTCGCCACGACGGGAATCCACGGCGCGTACCATGCGAGGGCGACGGCCCCCGCGAGCCCCACGCGCGCCGCCGCCTGCCTCCACGGCAGGACGCACGCGAGCCACAGCACCTGCGCCGGCACGAGGAGCCACGCGTAGTAGCTGACATACCCCATCGCGGCCACGCTGGTCCCATACAGCGCCCATCGCCACCAGGGCGCGCCGGAGTCCGCCGCGCGCCACACGCACCACGTCGACACGAGCGCGAGGGCGGTGAGCGGGGCGTACATCCGCAGCTCGTTGCTGCTGTAGATCTGATACGGATGCAGCGCGACCAGGGCGGCGGCGACGATGCCGATCGCCGGCGAGCACAGCCGCCGTCCCACGGCCCACGTCAGCACGACCGCCGCGAGCCCGAACAGGAGCGATAAGAGGCGCATCGTCCCCAAGCCGGTTCCAAACCAGTGGATCCACGCGGAGAGCAACGCGTAGTACCCGATCGGATGGGAGTCGTTTGTTTTAAAGAAGTCCCAGAGGGCACCAACGCGCTGTTGTGCGGTCGTGAGGCTGAAGGCTTCGTCGAACCACAGGGGCCGAACGGTCAGCAGGTCGAACCGGAGTGCAAGCGCGAGGACGAGGACCGCACTCAGCGCGAGGGGTTCCCAGTACCGGACCAGCACCGCGGCGCACCGCGCCGCGAGGGTTCCGCTGACCCCGATCGCCGGACCAGGCGCGAGCGCGTCCGCGGACCAGCCGGCGCTGCCGTGCCCTGCCACGGGCGGCGCCCCCTCAGACCCTGCGCCGTCATAGATGGCGGAGGTTCACGCCAGCGGCGCCGTCCTCCCGCCCCCGCTCAAATTGCCGGGGGCGAGTCCAGACGCACCTCGACCGTCGTCGCCGAACTGATCCAACTGCACGACGCCGTGCGCCGCGTCGATCGCCAGCACCCGAACTCCGGGCGCGAGCACGTCCCCGCTCGACACGACGTGACTGCCGTCCTTATCCACTAAGATCGCGACCGCCATCGGTCCACCCATCACCCCGGTCAAGCGATACAGTGGAACCGGCGGTCCCGAAGCGGTGGGCGATGAGGTGCCCGGACCTCCACCAATACCCGGCGGCAGCGGCGGCACGGGTGGGAGCCCGGAGCCTGACCGTCCACCAGCCGCAGGCCGGGTTGGATTCGGGCCCGAGCCGACGAACACGTACCCCGCGGGTGCTTCGAACGGATCAGGCCGCCCCGCTCCCCCGCCGCTTCCCGCCACCGCCGTTCCGCCGTTTGCGGTAGACGAGCCGGGCGGCAGCGGAAGGCTGCCCGACGGAGACGTGGGGGTTCCACCCACCCCGGGCGGTAGAGGCACGCCGGTCGCCGGGGCCGTCGACGGGGTCGGCACTCCGCCCGGCGCCGCGGCATTGGGGTTGGGGTTCGGCGCCACCGCCGCCGGGGGCGGGCCGGACGGCACCCGCCGGGTCGACGTCTGGTAGATCCGGAAGAGCGCCACGCCAATTAGTAGAAAGGCGATCACCGCCGTCGCCTGCGGGTTCTTGTATGAGAACTCCCGAATCCGATTCAGCACGGCAGCGTAACCTCCGGCATCACCATAACCGAGTTATATACCATCTTACCAGATCGTTAGCCGCAAAAACAGCGATCAACGCGCCTACCGCAAGGGCCGGGCCGAACGGGATGGTCTGCTTGCGGGTTCGCAAGCGGAGGCCGATCAGGGTAATGCCGGCGATCGCGCCCAGGGCGACCGCGAGGAACAAGGCCACGATGATCGCGGGCCCTCCGAGGAATGCCCCCATCATCGCCGCCAGCTTCACGTCGCCGCCGCCCATGCCCCCCCGGCTGGCGACCGAGATCGCGACAAACACCGCGGCCGCGCCCACGGCCGCCTCGAGCGCGGACAGCCCGGACCCGACCGCGGCACTGCAGGCGAGCCCCAGCACGATCCCCGGGTAGGTGATCGCGTTAGGAATGATGCCGTGTTCGATGTCGGTCCAGACGATCACCAGCAGCAAAAACGCCAGCAGGCCGAAGCGGACGGCCTCCAGCGTCAGCCCGAAGCGGGCGACGACCGCGACCGCCAGCGCGCCCATCAGGATCTCGACGAGGACATAGCGGACCGAAATCGGCGCGCGGCACGCCCGGCACCGCCCGCCCAGGAGGAGAAAGCTCAGGATCGGCACGTTGTCCCACGGGGCAATTGGCGTACGGCACGCCGGACAGTGGGACGGGGGCGCAACGATCGACTCGCCAAGGGGCAGCCGGTGAATCAGGACGTTCGCGAAGCTTCCAAAAATGGCGCCGATGACGAAGGCGAGCACCAGGGTCGCGCCGCTCATGCGACGGACGCCCCGGGCGTGCTACCGGCCGTGCAGTCGATCCCAGCCATACTTCGTCGGATTCGCCCCCGGTACGCCTAGGCGTTTCTACTGGCAGGAAATCAGGTGACGCGATATAATAGCCACGATCATACACTACGACACGGCACCAGTCGAGCCCGGTCCAAGCGGGGGAAACGATCATGGGGTCGCCGCGTGTCCTATTGACAGTAGCTGGCGCATGCTTGGCGCTCGCGATGTGCGCCCTGCCGAACCGCTCGCCGTTTTCCGCGACCGCCGAGAACGTGGCCGGCGTCGTGCCGGGCACGTCCGTCGCCGGTGTCGCCCTCGGCGCGGATATCAATGCGGTGATCTCGCGCCTCGGGCCCGTGACTGAGGTCAGATTGGCCGGGACGGACGGGACCATGGCCTACGTCTTCAACCCGTACGGCATTACCGCGTACGTGACCAATGGCGTCGTCGTCGCGCTGACGACGACGAACAGCGTGCTGGTCGACGTCGAGGGCATTCACATCGGAACCCCGGTGGCGAACCTGGCCGGTACGCTGGGCGCGACCTCCACCGCGGGCGCGGTCGAGGGCATGCCGGGCGTCCTGTACACCTCGCTGGGGTTAGGCTTCGGGCTCGATCACGGGGCGGTCGCCGCCGTCATGGTGTTTGCCCCGCTCGCGACTCCGCAGCAGCCGTCGGCGCCCACGGCACCTGCCGTGAGCTCGTACGACGCCGCACCCGCGACGGTGACCGCAGGCCCGCCCGCCGCGCCCGGGACGCTCCCGATCCGGATCAGCCCGGCCGACTCTCACATCACGACCATCCCGGGGGTGGCCGGTGTCACCGGGCTGCCCGACGTTCACCACCTGCGCTCGTTTTCCGCAGAGACGGATTATCTGTCAGATACAGGCTACCTGCGCTATGTCGTCTACGGGATGACGCGGGTCTGGATCTCCTCCGAGGAGAGCGCGCGGTTCGTCGCGAGCGACGCCAGTCCGGCCGTCCCGTAAGGGACGGCTCCTCCGGACGCTAGCGGCACCCGGGCGCGTGAGAACGGTATGCGCATACACCGTACAGACCTCGGGCCCGGGACCAGAAGGTGCCGACCGGCTTCGCGAAGCACAGCTGGCGCTCAGGCGTCTCGCGACCGCGCTAAAAGCCAGTCAGCTGTACAGCTTCCAGCACCGCAACACCATGGAACCCATCGATCGATTCCTCGAAACCGTCGACAAATATATCGAGCAGTATGGCCCGCTGGTCCTCGAAACCCGGCGCTCGTCGTTCGTCCTGGACTTTGAGGATCAGGTGCGCGAGGACGCCACGATCACCCCGCTCGTGTTCAGCCTCGACGCGCGCGGCGTGAAGCGCCTGTCATTTCTCCGGGGGATCGACGCGGAGGAGATCCAGCATCTTCTCACCATCCTGACGATGCCGATTGGAAACGTGCAGGCCGCCGGCGGTGTCGCGCCGCTGTTCCGCGACCGCAAAGTCGAGCATCTCGCGTTCCAAGAGACGGGTGCCGCCGCCGTCGGACGGCCAGACGCGCCGGCGAACCTGCCGGCCACGCTCGACCGCGCGGTCGAACGCGCGCCGCGGCGCGAAGACGTGCCCCCGCCGCTCAACGACCCGGAACAGGCCGTGCGCGTGGTCCAGGCCCTGTTGACCGCCGGCCCGCAAGGCACGCCGCAGGCGCGTGCCGACGCGGCGTTCGCGGGCCTGCGCGGTGCCGAGCGCGCGATCATCAACGCGCTTCCGCAGGACCGTCCGGCCCTGTACCGCAACCTGGCGCAGGCGCTCGCGGCGTCCGTCGGGCCGGAGGCGGATGCGCTGCGCGCGCTCATCGCCGGACGCGCGTCGGAGGATCCGCTTGCCGCCGCCATCCAGAGCGCCGGCGCCACGGGAGCGGCGGCGGCCCCGGCCGCGCCGAGCGACCCGAATGGCGCGCTGCCGGTCGAAAGCGACCTGCCCGCCGTCCTCGAATTCTCGGAACTGACCGACGTCGACGAGGCCGGCGTCCGGCTCGAGGGCGTGCGCGCCCTGTCGAGCGTGCTCCGCCTCATGCCGCCGGAGACCGCGGAGCCGGTCAAGGCCGCGATCGAGCGCGAGATGACGTACCTTCCCGTGGATCGAGATTTGGGCCAGTTGGCGCGGCTGTTCATTGAGCTGCACGAGGCGCTGGCGCAGCACGACTCACCGGCCGGGCACGCGTTCCTCCGAAAACTGCTCCCCCGCGAGCTCATGATGCGGTTCGTTGAACCGGCGTCGGCGAGCGACCGGGAGGCGGCCCCCGCGGCCGTCGAGGAGTTCTGGGATGCGCTGCGTGGCGATCTCTTGCCGGTCCTGCTCGACACGTTGGCCACCGAGGAGCGGTCGACCGTGCGGAAGGCGATCTGTAGAACCGCCGCGCGCATGGGCCGCGCCGACATCGCCACGGTCACATCGCGCCTCGGAGATCCCGACTGGCGGCTCGTGCGCGGCGCGGTCGACGTCCTCGAAGAGATGCACGAGCCGGGGACACTGCGGCAGATCGGACGCCTGCTCCAGCACTCGGACCTGCGCGTGCGGCGCGAAGCCGTCCGCGTACTCGCCGCGTGGGGCACCCCGGAAGCGACGGCGCTGGTCAGCACCACCCTGCTCGAGGGAGACGCGGAGACGCGGCGGACCGTCGCCGCGCAGCTCGGCATCGTTGGCACGCCCGAAGCGCAGGCCCTCCTGATCCGCGCACTCAGCGGGCAGGATTCCCTGCCGCACGAATACGCCGTCCATCTCGAGATCATCGTCGCGCTGGGGCAGGTCGGCACGCCCGACGCCCTTCCGGTCCTCGAACCGTTCGTCAAGACGTCCATGCCGCTCATGTCTCCGAAGCAGCGCACGCTGCGCCGCGCCGCCGAAGAGGCGATCCGTGAGATTCAGACCCGGGCGCGGCGGACCGGCGCGTCGTCGGTCCCGTGATGGCCACGCGCGAGCCCGCACGGCCCACCACGCCGCCCCCGGAGATCCCGCACCGGCAGCTCTTGTCGATCCTGAAGCTGTTTGTCTCGGCCGGACGGAACACCCGGCTGTACCCTCCCGGCCATCCGACCGTGATGTCCGCGCTCGACTCGCTGTCCGGCGTCGCCGCCACGGCGCTCGAGCACCGGCGTGCGATCCGCTACGACATTTGGGGAGGCACCGTCCTCGCGAACCGCCAGCCGCTGACCGCCGACCCCCTCTTCATCGCCGAGTTCACGGCGCACGCGGTCGCGCACGGCGTGGGCAGTCTCGACCTGCTCCGCGGGGTCACCCGCGAAGACTTCGCGCGGGCCGCCACGCTGTTTGCGATGGAGCCCGAGGAACTCATTATGGAAGGCGGGCTCCGCGACGCCATGACGGCGGCGGGCATCACGCAGGTCGTCTTCGGACCGCCCAAGATGTGGGGCTCCTCCCAGGAAGACGTCGTGCACGGCACCCCGATGGACCTCTACCGCTGGGCGGCGGAAACGTACGCGGAGACCGCCGCCGACGCCCGCGCCGAGGACACGCTGGACCCCCTGCGCGCGCAGTTCGTCATCGAGGCGCTCGTGCAAGTGCTCGCGCGGTCGCGGGCGGACATCGCTCGGCTGATCGCGTCGGGTGAGCACGGTGAGGACAGCCCGTACCACGCCGTCAACGTCGCGCTCCTCAGTCTGATGCTCGGCGCGCAGGCCGGCCTCACGGACCGCGCGCTGCAGGCGCTCGGGCTCGCCGGATATCTGCATGATCTCGGGCTCGCCGCGTCTGAGCGCGTGCCCCTTGAGCGCGGGGAGCACGCCGAACCGTGGCACGCCTACGCCGGCGCCTATCTTCTTCGCGACGCGACCGGGTGGGACCGGGCCGCCACGGTCGCGGCACTCGAGCACCACGCCCATGAGCGCGGCGGCTATCTGGCGCAGCACCCGTTCTCCCGCGTCGTCGCCATCGCGGACGCGTACGACGCCCAGACGAACGCGCGCACGCCCCTGCCGGGGCGTCGGCCGCACGAGATGGTGCGCGCGCTCCTGGCGGGGGCCGGGACGACGTACGACCCGGGGCTCGTCGCCGCGTTTGTGCACGCCTGGGGCCTGTTCCCGGTCGGGACCGTGGTGCGGCTGGACGATGGCCTGGTCGGCGTGGTCGTGGCGGAGTCGGACCAGCCCGACCGGCCGGCGGTTCGAGCCGTTGACGTCCACGGGCAGGCGCCACGGGGTATAATGGTCGAAATGGGGGGGAGTCCCGATCGGCGGATCACCGCGGAACTTGACGGGCGGGCCATCGGCGTGGATCCTAAAACCGTCGTGATGCCCGGATGACGGCGCGCCCCGGCACTGCGTCGGGCGCGCCTCTAGGGCGTTTGGCCACCTCCCGGCCGAACAGCCCATTGCGGCCGAAACCGAGAAGGCGTAGGCTACAGTCGTTGTCGAATCGAACCTCGGCGGGTGCGGCTGACAGGACCGGTATGGTGATTCTGGTATGGTGAGACAGCAGCGGAAACGCATCGGGGAAGTCCTGTCTGAGATGGGACTGGTCACCCCGGAGCAGCTCACGCAGGCGCTCGAACGGCAGCAGCGCACTGGTGAGCGGCTGGGTCGTGCCCTGGTCGCGGTCGGGGTCAGCGAGGACCAGATCGCGCACGGACTCAGCCAGCAGCTCGAGCTGCCGATGATGGATTTCCGGCACCAGGACATCGATCCGGCAGCCGTCGCGCTGCTCCCCGAGTCCCTCGCCCGCAAGTACAGCGTCCTCCCCATTCGGCGCGACGGCACCCGATTGATGCTCGCGATGTCCGACCCGCTGGACGTCGTCGCGCTCGATGACGTCGCGATCGCGACCGGCATGATCGTCGCCCCGGTCGTGACGACGGAAACTGAGATCGCGTCCGCGATCGAGATCTCGTACGGCATGGGCGACCGCGCCAAGGGGCTGCTCGAAGAGATCGCCGCGCGGCCGGGCGCGGTCTCGGAGGCGGACGACGAGGAGGACGTCGGCTCGGCGCTCGAGCGCACCGACGCGCCCGTCATCCGGCTCGCCGACCTGATCGTCACGCGCGGAATGCGCGACCGGGCGAGCGACATCCACATCGAGCCGATGGAGACCTCGGTCCGCGTGCGGTATCGGATTGACGGCATTCTTCAAACGGTGATGACGATCCCGCGCAACGCGTCCGTCCCGCTGATCGCGCGCTTCAAGGTGCTCGCGCGGATGAACGTGGCCGAGCGGCGCGCGCCGCAGGACGGCTCGTTCCAGATGGCGGGCAACGGGAAGACGGTCGACGTCCGGATGTCCTCGATTCCGACGGTGCACGGCGAGCGCGTGGTGCTGCGGCTCCTCGACAAAGCCGACACGATCCTCTCACTCGAGCAGATCGGCATGGGGCCGGAGCTGCGCGAGCGCTTCGAGCGGTTGATCCGGTTGCCCTGGGGCATCATTCTCGTGTCGGGACCCACCGGAAGCGGCAAGACGACGACGCTCGTCAGCAGCATCGCGCAGTTGAACACGCTTGACGACAACATCATCACGGTCGAGGACCCGGTCGAGTATCAGATCCCGGGCGTCAACCAGATGGCGGTCAATCCGCGGGCCGGCCTGACGTTTGCGACCGCCCTCCGTGCGATCGTGCGGCAGGACCCCGACATCATCATGGTCGGTGAGATCCGAGACGTCGAGACCGCGGAGATCGCGATCCACGCGTCGCTCACCGGACACCTTGTGTTCTCGACGATCCACACGAACGACGCGCCGTCGGTCGCGACCCGGCTTCTCGACATGGGAATCGAGCCGTTCTTGATCACGTCCTCTCTTGTGTCCGCGATCGCCCAGCGCCTCGTGCGCGTGCTGTGCCCGCACTGCAAGCGGCTCGCCCCCGCGGGAACGGTAGAAGCCGCCGAGAAGGATATCCGCGCCGCGATCGGCCCGGAGCCGACGGTCCAGATCCACGAACCGGTCGGCTGCGTGTACTGCCGGTACACCGGGTACGCGGGCCGGACCGGCATCTTCGAGATGCTCGTCGTGAACAATCCGATCCGGCAGCTCATTCTGCGCCGCGCGTCCGCGACCGAGATCTTGGAAACCGCGCAGCAGGCCGGGATGCGCACGATGCGGGACGACGGCCTCGCGAAGGTCGCGGCCGGGGTCACCACAATGGAAGAGGTGCTGCGCGTCACGCGGGTCGTCGATGTCGAGTAGCCGGGCCATCGCGTTCGCGGCGGGAACGGCCGGGGAGGCCGTCGGCCGGTGGGTGATCGTCGCGAGCGTCATCATGTTCTCCGCGATCATCCTCCTGTGCCCCACCAACGATCTCAAGGCGATCACCACGACGTGGATCGTACTGCCGGGATTCGCCCTCGGGATCTTCGCCTTCGTCAGAGCGGGCGGCCGCATCGAGCCGCGGCCGATCGACGTCCCCGCGGTCACCTTCCTCCTCTTCTGCACGCTCGCCACCGTGTTCTCCGCCAATTTCAAGGTGAGTCTCATTCCCAACGCCATTCGCGGCGAGGGGCTGCCGATCTACGCCGCGTACGTCGGCACCGCCCTGGCCGCCGCCCGATTCACGTCCCGGGAGGTCCGGATCGTGCTGTCCTGGATCTTCGCCACGGGCACGGCGACGTGCATCCTCGCGATCGGCCAGTACTATCTCCTCCCGCCCGCGCTGTGGATCGGCGGGGTCGGACTGCAGTTTGGCGCGCGCGGATGGGGGACGCTTGCGAACCCGATTCTCCTCGGCGGGTATCTGTGCTTGGTGCTGCCGCTCGCGATCGCGGTGGCCGTGGGAATTCGTGGCGCGCGGTGGTGGGTGCTCGCCGGGGTCTCGAGCGTGCTGTACGCCGCGCTCCTCGCCTCGGAGACCCGTGCGGCGTGGATCCCGTTCGCGTTCATCACACCGGTCCTCGCCTGGTACCTGCGGGGCGGCGAGCGCACGCGCCGGCTGCTCATCCTGGCGGGCCTGTTCGCCGCGATCACGGCCGTGATGATGCCGACGCAGCCGATCCCCCTCGCCACCCGGGCGCTGTCGTCGTTCAACACCGGCGACTCCTCGCTCAGGCAAAAGATGTACATTTGGACGCACATCATTCCCCTGATCGAGGAGCGGCCGCTCTTCGGCTGGGGCTTCAACAACCTCGCCGGACGGCTCCCCGGGATCGGCACGGAGGAGTATCGGCGTGTGATGGGCAGTGACGATCTCATCGTGGATGTCGCCCACAACGACGTGCTGCACATCGCGTTCAGCACGGGCCTCGCCGGCCTGGCCGCGTACGCGTGGGTCTGGCTCGTGACGTTGCAGTCGGTCGCGCGGCTCGTGTGGACACGGACGCGTCCGGACGTCGACGTCCGGATGGCCGTCGGGCTCGGCTGCGGACTCCTTGCGTACTTGGTGTGGGCCCAGTTCGGGTGGACGCACATCGGTCCCGCGAATGTATTTTGGACGTTTGTCGGCTTCACCGCTGCGCTGGCGTCGCGTCGGGCCGTCTTCACGGAGCCCGCCGTACGACGGCTCGAACCCGTACGCGCGTAAGGGGGACCCATCGATGCCTGTCTACCAGTACCGAGCGAGAGATGCGAGCGGACGCATGATCGAGGGCACCATCCAAGCGGATTCGGAGCGCGCGGTCGTCGCGCAGCTTCGCGAACGGTCGTACATGCCGACGCTCCTGCGCGAGCAGATCGTCGCGCCGTCCGTCGGCGAGCAAGTGCGGACGATGACCGGGGTGCCGCGGCAGTTTCTCGTCGTCTTCACCCGGCAGCTGGCGACGATGGTGGGCTCCGGCCTGCCGCTCGTCACCGGGCTCGAAGTGGCCGCGCGCCAAACCGAGAGCCTGCGGCTCCGGGACGTGCTCGACGCCGTCCGGATCGGCATCGAGGGCGGCGGCACGCTGTCGGGTGAAATGGCCAAGTATCCCGCGATCTTCAGCCCGCTGTACGTCAACACCGTGCGCGCCGGCGAGGCCGCCGGATCCCTCGACCGGGTCCTCAACTACCTGGCGGACTACGTCGAGCGCGACATGGAGCTGATCCAGCGGATCAAGACCGCGGCGGCGTACCCCTCCGTCGTCATGGGCCTATCGATCGCCGTCGGATTGGGCGCCGTGTTCTTCGTGCTGCCGACGATCACGACACTGTTCGACACCCTGAACGTCTCGCTGCCCCTGCCGACCCAGATCCTCATCGCGTTCAGCAAAGGCGCGCAGAAATACTGGTACATCGGCCTGGCGGTGTTCCTCGCCATCGTCGGCACGATCATGGCGATGCGGCGCACGAACGGCGGGCGGCGGGTCGTCGACATGGTCATGCTCAACATCCCTGTCGTCGGCAAGCTCGTGCAGAAGATCGCGCTCGCCCGGTTTACCCGCGTGCTGGCGATGATCATCCGCAGCGGTGTGCCGATCGTCCAGGGACTGGAGATCATCGCCCGGGCCTCGGGCAACGCGATCGTCGCGCAGGCGGTGGAAAGTACGGCCGCCAACGTGCGCGAAGGCCAGTCGATCTCCGCGTCGCTGAGCCAGAACACCCTCTTCCCGCCGATGCTCTGGAACATGGTCGCCGTCGGCGAACAGACCGGCGCGCTTGAGGAGAGCCTCGACAAGATCGCGGATTTCTACGACCGCGAGGTCGGCAACACGGTCGACCGGTTCGCCTCGATCCTCGAACCGGTGATGATCGTCACCGTCGGCGGAATCGTCGGCTTCGTCGCGGTCTCTATTCTCTCACCGCTCTGGCGCCTGCTGAGCGCGATCCACTAGCACCGATCCGGCAGACCGCGGAGCGCGGTCTGCCGGATCTCTGCAGGCTCCGCGTCGCTTCCCACGCGCGTTTGACCTAGTCCTTAGGTACCAGTTGCGTCCGAAAGTCCCATTGCTGGCATAGATCGACATCACTTAATCTCAGTTGTAGCACAAGAGGATCGTCCCGGTTGCCGCTGAGACGTGCACCTTCCAGCGATCGCCGCGAAGAGACAAAGGGGGGAACGGATAGATGCTGAATCGGATGGCTCGTGGCATGCGCTCTCACGAAAGCGGCTTCACGCTCATTGAGTTGGTCGTGGTCGCGGCGGTTCTGGCTCTGCTCGTCGCACTGGCACTGCCCTCGTATCTCGGCGCCCGCAACAAGGCCGCGATCGACGAGGCAAACGGCATGGCGCAGGAGTGGCGCTCGCTGGCCTACGGCTGCTACCTGCAGCAGTTGACGCTGAACTCGTGCAACAGCAACGCCTCGATCGGGTTCAACGAGCAGTCCGGCAAGTACTGGAACTGGGTCTCCGGCACCCCGGGCGCGACGTACAACATCGGCACGGTGTCCGGCACGACGGCTCCTGACCTGACCGTGTCGTGGCCGTCCAACAACGTCGGGCTTGAGAACGGCGAGACCTATACGGTGACGATGTTCGTCAGCGGCACGTCCCAAGGACAGTCAACCGCCACATGTATTCCGGCTGGCTGCTAGCAGACACTGACACGCTGCGGAGCCTCCGCCCCATGGGCGGAGGCTCCGGTGGTTTTCCAAGGGAATTGCGCGGCACCGCGCGAACTGGGACGCATGCGGTCTAGGCGCCACGCCCACCCGATGCCGAACGAGCGCGGCTTCACGTTGATCGAGCTCGTGGCCGTGGCGGCGCTGCTCGCCTTCCTGGTCGCGGCCGCGCTGCCGTCGTATCTCGGCGTACGCAACCAGTCGGCGATCGCCGAGGGCAACGCCATCGGCAAGGAGTGGGCGGCGCTCGAGTATTCGTGCTACGAGCAGAACGTCTACCCCACCCTCCTCACGAGCAGCGGGATCAACTGCTTTACGAACACCGCGATCGGGTTTACCGAGCCGAACGGCAGGTACTGGAGGTTCAACAACGGCACCGGAACCAGCCTCTACATCCAGTCCGCCTCCACCACCGCATCGGGGCTGGGGTCGGCGATGGTCTCGTTTCCCTCCACGAATGTCGGCCTTGAGGATGGGGAGACGTTCACCGTCACACTGTTCCTCACCGGATCGTCGCGGGACACGGTGACGACGTCGTGCATCCCCAGAACATGCTGACGGCGGGCGGGGGGCGGTCCCGGGACGCCCGCGGCAGGAATATCCCGGCCGTGGGGGCGAATACCCGAACCAGACGGCGTGTGTCCGCCGCGCCGTCGCCGGCCGGACCCGACATCGCGGCGTCCGGCCACATGCTATGGGAGCGGTGCGAGTCCATGCGACCAGATACCCGGTCTCGATCTCGATGAGCGCGCACCCGCCGCGGCCCGTCTCGGGCCCGCGGGACGGCGGCGCGTCCGCGTGCGCCCAGACGGTGCGCCGGCCGGTCCCCTCGGGGGTCGCCGGGTTCACGCTCATTGAAATTACGATTGCCGCGGCGCTCTTCGCGTTCGTGGCGTTTGTCACCGCCGAATACTATCCGCTCGCCGGCCTGAACGCGCAGGCCGGGCGCAACACGAGCTTTGCGGCGCGGTTCGCCCAGGAATGTATCGAGGACATGAAGCCGAAGAGCCCCACGTATCTGAATGTCACCGCCTCCAACCCCAATCCGTACTTGTGTCTGAATACCAACCAGGGGAATTTCAATGCTCGGCAATGTGCCGTCGAACCAAATCACCGCCACCGCGGCGAACGTCCAGTACACGCTGTCGATCAGCGCCACGAGCTGCGCGGGGATCAACACCACGCCGTGCAACTTTCCGACCGCCACCGGGGCGGGCAACCCCAGCCTGACGCTGATCACGGTGGTCGTCACGTGGACGGAGCCGTCGAATCCCGGCGGCGGCGGCGGCCCCCTCTTGACCCGGACGTACACGGTCATCACCATGCGGCACAACTTCTTCTGAGAGGGAGCGGGCCGATGCGCAACCGACGGCACGAAGCGGGCTACACGCTGATTGAGATGCTGATCGGCGCGCTGCTTCTCACGGTGATCGCGACCACGACCTACTACCTCCTCAATGCGCTGGACCGCGGGCTGTCGCTGCTGCAGGGCCAGATGGAAGCCCAGCAGAACCCCCGGGCCGGCATGTCCCGGGTGATCGCCGACCTCCAGGAGTCCGCGTTTGTGACGGTCACCCCGACCTACTCTGGCCAAGTCGGATACACGCCGACCCTCGACATCCAGGTGATCGGGACGCTGTGCTCGGCGGTGTCCGCGAGCTCCAAGAACATCCTGGTCGACAACGCGAACGGCCTGGCGCCCGGCCTGCCGATCACGATCTACACGGGTACGCAGACGCTCAGCGCGACATCAGAGAACGTCGATCTTGACCAACGCGGCCATCGCGGAAGGCGGCTCGTGCCTGTATAACGCGAACATCGGCAACTCGGGCGGCACCGGGTACGGCAACCAGGTCGCGTACACCCTCGCGATCACGACGGGGCTGCAGAACTCATACCCGTGGGGGTCCATCGTCATCCCGGCCACGGCCCAGGGCTATACCGCGTATACCATCACCGCGAGCCTCGCCAATCCCGTCACCAACTATGGGGTCGGCCGGTACGTGAGCCAGACCGGCGGCACGGAGAACGCGAGCATCACCGGGTTCTCGGCCCCCGGGTTCGGATCCGCGCTCTCCCAAAATGCCTCCGCGGGAACCACGACGATCAGCGTGCTGGAGCAGAACAACGCGTGTCCCTTCACGCTCGGGGACTTCGTCTACATCAATCCCGTCGCCGGGCCGGTGGGACCGCTGCAGGTGACCGGCGTCACGGCCTATCCCCCCTCCGAGGCGTCGTGCGTGCTCACGCTCGCCCAGGCGCTCTCGTCGGCGGAGGGCGCGGGAACCTACGTCGAGACGATGCCGAACTACACGACGCTCTCCCACATCGCGAAAGCCGGCGACACCCAGATTACGGTGAACAACCCGATCACCAACAACTGCGTGTTCAACGTCGGCGACATCGTGGTGATCGATCCCGGCCCGTACCAGGAGGTCCGGTCGCTCTCCCAACGCCTGCGCCCAGAACAGCGCCGCGACCGCGGAGCACGTGGCAGTACGCCCTCCAGCCGTCACAAGATTGGAACGCCTTTACCGCCGGCAGGCCTCGCCCTGGTCGCGAGCGGCAACTCGCAGCTGTCGTTCAGCCATGCGATCGGGGCCATCGTCCTGCGGAAGGGCACCCAGGTCGGCATCCAAAGCGGGTACCTCCAGAACGCGTCGGGCGGTGGGTTCGGGTCCGGTAACACCCCCGGCCAGGCGCCGTCCGACACCTACTTCAGCGAAGGATTCGGCCGAAACTAAGGCAAATGTAACGGTCCACGCCAGGGAGGCCCCCGTGCCGTAGGAGGCAGGGAAAGCCTCGCCTGGACGGCGAATATATGCACGGGTGGAGCCAAACGGTTCCACCGGGGAGGGGCCCGTGGCCCTTGGAGGCAATGCGTCGACGGTTGGGGTAGACGTCAGCAAGCGATCGATCAAGATCGCGGCGGTGCGGCCGGGACGGAAGCCGATACTGCTGTTTGCTACTGTCTTTGCGACGCCGGACGGAGCCATCGAAGGCGGGATGGTGGTCGCGCCCCATGCCGTCGTCCAGGCCATTCGCCAGGTGATCTCGGCGGCCAAACTTCGGGGCAGCCGGGCGGTGATCGGGATGGGCGGCCGGAACGTGCTGATCCGGAACCTGACGTTTCCCCCGATGCCGGCCGAGGAGCTGAAGGCGGCAGTTAAATGGGAAGCGGAGCGGCACCTCCCGCTCCGGATCGAGGATGCGGTCGTGGACGCCCAGGTCGTCCGCGAGGTCAAGACCGGCCCGCAGCGGCACTTGGACGTCCTCATGGCGGCTGTGCCCGAGCGGGAGGCCCTGGCCTACTATCAAATCATGACCCAGGCCGGCCTCGAGGTGGTCGCGATCGAGGCGACCGCCCTCGCGCTCGCACGGACGCTCGGCGAGACGCCGCAGCCCACCGCCGCGATTGACGTCGGCGCCGAGAACACGGAGCTCGTCATCGTGCAAAACAGCCTGCCGCTGATCTGCCGGAGCATCCCCGTCGGGAGCATGCACCTGACCGAATCAGCTCCCGACGACGCGGTGGCGGCCGCGGCAGACGACGCCCCGACCCTCCAGAACCTCCTGGTGGGCTTGTCGCGGTCGGTCGATTACTTCCAGGCACAGACGCAAGGACAGTCGGTCGCCCGTGCGGTCCTGAGCGGCGACGGCGCGCTCAGGCCGGGATTGGCCGAGATGATCGCCGCCGAGCTCGGCGTGCCGACGGAACTCGGCGCGCCGCTGTCGATGTTCACGCACGGACGCGGGATTGCGCAGGAACTGCTCGATCACGATGCACCCCTTGCCGTCGCGGCAGGACTCGCGCTGCGCAAGGTGGCGTGAGGAGGAGCGTCCGTGGAGTTTTCCCCAAACCTACTACCAGCAAGTCTGATCGAGGCCCGGCGTCAGCGCCGGCTGCAGCGGTTCCGCGCGATCGGAATCATCGCCGCCGTTGTGCCGATTGTGCTCGCGTACACGCTGATCCTGACCCAAACGAACCGGCTCGAGTCGCAGGAACGCTCGCTCGAGCAGCAGCTCGCCAGGGTGCGGCAGGACGCCAACCAGGTCCGGGACGCTCGAGGCAGACACGAACAACCTGCGGGGACGCGAGCAGTCCTTTGAGGCTGTGCGGGCGACGGTGTTCCCCTGGGCCGAGACGCTGACGTCGGTCAGCAGCCTCGTGCCCGAGGACGTCTGGTTCGACACCGTCAAAGCGTCCAATCACACGATTCTGATCGACGGAAGCACGCTGACTGACACGTCGGTGCCGACCCTCGCCGCGCGGTTGTCGAGCGCGCAGTTCCTGAGCAACGTGGAGCTCCCCTACGCGCGCGAGTCGAGCGGCGTGATTGAGGGCGACCGGACCTATTCGTTCGAATTCGAAGCCAACGTCGCACAGCGTCCCCTGACCCCATGAGGCGGCTCACCGGACGTGAGATCACGATCGTCGCGGTCGGCGCCGCGCTCGCCATCGTCGTGGTGCTGGTGCTGGTGTTCTTCCGGCCCGCGGTCGAACGGCTGCAGGCGGCCCAGCGCCAGGTGGCGGCGTCCAGCCAGCAGCTCAACGAGGACCAGCAGACCGCGGCCCGGCTGCCCGCGGCCAAGATCCAGCACGCCCAGACGGTCGCCGCGCTCCAGCGGGCCGAACAGCAGATCCCGAGTCAACTCGCCCTGCCGCAGATCGTGGCATTGCTGGTCCAGGGGATTGACGGAGCCGGGGGCCAGTTCGTCCAGATGGAGTTCCCGCAGGGCGTCCCCGCCGCCGCGCTCCCGGGGACCCCGCTGGTGCAGGCGCTCAGCTTCACGATGATTGTCCGCGGGACCTGGCCCCAGATCATCGACTTCCTGCACTCGACCGAGAGCCTGCCCCGGCTGATCGCCGTGGACAGCGTGAGCGTCACGAAGGAACCGCTCCAGCAGGGCACGGCGCCGACGGTGACGCCGGTCCTGCGCGCGGAACTCACCCTGCGCGCGTTTGCGCTGCGCTAGTGCCGCGCCCCACGGGTGCGCCCCACATCTCCACCGGCTCAGTCGCTCCGAGACCCGACACCCCACGCATGACCGACCGCCCCGAGGCCCGGCCTCGGGGGACCGCGGGCATCGACGCGATCGCCACGCCGGACCCGGTCAGGGCACACCCCGCCGGGGGCGCGCCCTGGTGAAATGGTAACGAGCCGGGCACGCCTCGTGCCAAAGGGGCACGCCGTGCTGCTGGACGACCTGCAGGCCGCGGTCTACGCGGTTCCGGTGGTCAGGCTGCTGGTGCTGGTGCTGCTCTTTGTGCTCGCGGCGCTGTTTCCGACGACCTCGCCGAGCCCGCCCCCTCGCCTGTACTTCCTCCTCTACGGCGCGGCCGCCGTCTACATGACGGCGTTCACGGCGTACGGCGTGTGGCGCCCGGCGCGGGCCGCGAATGCCGCCCGCTGGATGCTGCCGTTCGATGCGATCTTCCTCGTCCTCGGCGCCCACATCACGGGATTCCCCGTGGAGTTTGTGCTGCTCGGATTCCTCGTCGCGGTGGCCACCGGGATTCTCACGGGCCAGGTCGGCGGCATCGCCATGGCGACGGTGCTGGCGGCCGGCCAGTTTCCGATGCTGCCCGGGTCGATCTTTCTCGACCGCTGGATCTCCTGGTGCCTCCTGTGGGTGACCCTGATCGCCACCGCCAGCCTCGGCGCCGAGGCCGCGCGGCGTCTCGACGAGCAGGGCGGGCTCGCACGCACGCTCGGAACCATTAAGAGCATCACGGCCGCGGGCGGCACCGCCGAGGGCGCCCTCCAGCACGTGCTCGACGCGGCGGTGAAGTACTTCCAGGCGAACAGCGGCTCGTTCATGCTGCTCGACCCGACCGCGAAACACCTGGAGGTGCTCGCGTCGCACGGCCTCAGCGAGATCCACCGCCAGGCCGGCTCGCGCCTCGGCGAAGGCATCGCCGGCTGGGTCGCGCAGGGGGGACGCGCCGTCCTGCTCACGCCCGGGGTCGCGCTCCCGGTGCATCTGCAGCGCGAGGGCATCACCTCGTCGATGTGCATCCCGGTCGTGGTCAACCGCGAGACGGTGGGCCTCCTGAACCTGAATCGGTCGGTCTCCGGACCGCAGTTCACCGTGACGACGCTCGAGGCCGGAGAACTCATCGCCCAGAGCGCGTCGGGCCTGCTGGCGCGCGCCCAGCACGAGCGCATCTTTGCCTTCACCCTGCACGCGCTGGCCGGAGGTTACGCCCGCGTCGGCTATGCGCTCACGCGCGACCCGACCGTCATCTGGCCGGCGCTGCTCGACCTCGTGCGCTCCCTCACCCCGGCGTCGTTCGCGCTCCTCGCCACGGAGCGCGAGGATACCGGCAACATCGAGGTGGTCGCGGTCCGGGGCATCGCCGGAGCCGCCGCGCGGAGTCTTCTCCCCGAGCTCATCGCCTGCACCACGCGCAATGAGATCCGGGTCGCCCGGATGCCGGGCGCCCCCGACACGTCGGTGGCGTGCGTGCCGTTGAGCATCGGCGAGCGGACGATCGGTGCCCTGGGACTCGGCATCGCGATTGAAGGCCGGTGGCACCAGGCCCTGCTCGCGGCGATCGGCGCGCACGTGGCGGCCGCGGTGGACACCGCGACCACCGCGCACCGGATCGCGGATATCGGGGCCGTCGAGGAGCGCCGGCGCATCGCCCGTGAGATTCACGACGGCCTGGCGCAGACGCTCGCCACCGCGCTCCTGCAGACCGACCTGACCGCGATGACCGCCCAGGCGGATACGGTCCACGTCGGAGCCGAGCTCCGGGAGACGCGGACGCTGCTCGAGCAGGGCATGCGCGAGCTGCGCGAGTTTCTGGCCGACCTTCGGCGGCCGGTCCCGGTGGACCAGCGCCTCTTCCACTCGCTCGGCAATCTGGCGCGCGAGTTCCAACGCCGCCACGAACTGGACGTCACCGTGATCTCGACCGGCGACGACTCGACCCTGCCCCCCGCCGTCCGGCAGGCGGTGCTGGCGATCGCGCGGCAGGCGCTGGTGAACGTCGACGCCCACGCGCACGCGACCACCGCGGCGATCCACGCGGAGGCGGACGACCGCCACTGCGCGATCCGCGTCGCGGACAACGGGGTCGGGTTCGACCTCGAGGCGTATCGGACGACGACCCAAACCGGGTATCACTTGGGGTTGGTCTCGATGCAGGAGCGCGCCGCACTGGTCGGCGGCGCGCTCAGGATTGAGAGCGCGCCGAATCGCGGCACGACGGTTCTGCTGGACATTCCGTTCGGAGGATCAGGGGGGACAGATGGCTGACGCACCGCCACCGATTCGAGTTCTGATCGCGGACGACCACGCGCTGTTCCGGCAGGGGGTACGCCGGCTCCTCGACGCGGCGCCCGAGCTCCAGGTCGTCGGCGAGGCGTCGTCGGGCCACGAGGCGCTGCGCCTCGTCGAGGAGCTCGCCCCCGACATCGTCCTCCTCGACGTGTCGATGCCCGGCCCGTCCGGCATCGAGGTGGCCCGGGTGATCAAGACCACGAGCCCGCGGAGCCGGGTGATCATCCTCACCGTGTTTACCAACGAGGAGTTTCTGTTCGAGGCGATCAAGGCGGGCGCCATGGGCTATCTGCTCAAGGACTCGTCGCCCGAGGAGCTGCTGCGCGCGGTGCGGGTGGTGGCGGAGGGCGAGGGCCTGATCGCGCCGGCGATGGCCGCGAAAATCTTCAAAGAATTCGCCCGCGCGACGGAGGATATTAAAGAGGTCGTGCCGCTCGTGACGCCGCTCACGCAGCGGGAGGTCGAGATCCTCCAGCACGTCGCCGCGGGACTGGCCAACAAGGAGATCGCCACCAACCTGGGCATCAGCGAGCGCACGGTGAAGAACCACCTGAGCAACATCATGGAGAAGCTCCAGGTCAACAGCCGCACGCAGGCGGCCGTATACGCCCTCAAGTCTGGGCTCGTGCCGCCCTCGAGTGGAGGCGCACGATGACTCTTTCCCGCGGCCACCCGGGCGCCTCTCCCGGTCCGGACGCCGAGATGGGAGCGGACGTATGGTAGGCGAGACGATTCGAGTGCTCCTGGTCGACGACAACACGGAGTACCGGACCCGCCTGGTCAAGGCGCTGCGCCTGCAGCCGGGGTTCGAGGTCATCGGCGAAGCCGCGAGCGGCCGCGAGGGCGTGCAGCTCGCGCGGACGCTGCGCCCGGACGTGATGCTCATGGACTTTCGCATGGCCGGGCTCGACGGCTTCTCGGCCGCAGGGGCGATCATGCGGGACGTCCCCGGCACGAAGATCTTCATCCTGACTGCCTACGCCGGCGCCTTGGACGTGGCGAAAGTCGGCGAGCGCGGCCTGCAGGGCCTCCTCATCAAAGATCAGCCGGTCTCGGAGATCGTGGACGCCATTCGCCGAAGCGCGGTGCCGGCCGGCTAGGGTCCGGCCTCGCCCGCGCCGCCCGATGGGGACCCCCCCGCCGGCGGACGGACGGCCCGCCTGAGCGTCCGGGCGGTCAGCCGATCGACACAGACGACAGCACCGCGGAGCCACCCGCATGCCCAGCACCGACCGCCACACCGACATCCTGCGCCGCGCGAAACTGCGGGTCACGCCCCAGCGCGTGGCGATCCTGGACGCCCTCGCGAGCGGGTCGCATCTGGCCACGTGCCAGGAGATCTGGGAGCGTGCGCACCGGCGGACCCGGGGCCTAGGCCTGGTGACCGTCTACCGCATCCTCGAGCGCCTCAGGACCGCCGGGGTCGTCGAGCAGATCGACCTCCGGGGCGCGGCCCATTTTGGGCTCGCCGACCACCACCACGATCATCTCATCTGCGAGCGGTGCGGGACGGTGGAGGCGCTCGGGGACTGCGTCCTCGAATCGCTCACGGGGTCGCGCCTCGGGACGAGCGGCTTCCTCGTCAAGGGACACCGCGTCGACCTGCTTGGACTCTGCCGCGCCTGCCAGCGCGCGGCATCCTGACTCGCCCCCCTGCCCTCAGCCGCCCGCCGCGGCGGCGTCCGCTTCCGAGGACCGCCGAGGTGCCGTCTGCGGCAGCACCACTGTCACCGCGAGGCCGCCTCCGGCCCGATTCTCCGCGAGAATCCTGCCGCCGTGCAGCTCCACGATGCCGGCGGCGATCGTGAGCCCGAGACCCACTCCGCCGGCGTCGCCGGGCCGCCGGATGCGGTGGAACTTGTCGAAGATGCGGTCGACCTCGTTCGCCGGGACCCCGGGGCCGCGGTCCCCGATCTGAATCCTGACCTCGCCGTCCTCCCACCACGCGCGGACGTCGATGGGCGTGCCCGGCGGCGTGTACCGGACCGCGTTGTCCACGATGGTCATGAGCGCCTGGATCATGAGCACGAAATCCATCGGAATCTGCGGCAGGTTTGGTTCGACAACGATCCGCACGTCGCGCCCGTCGAGCGCGTCCCCCATCTGCGTCAGCACCGCGCCGACGAGATCCTCGATATCCACGCGCTCCAGCCGGAGCTTGACCGCTCCACCGCCGAGCCGCGTCATTTCGAGCAGATTCCCGACCAACCGGTTCAGATAGTCGGCCTGCTCTCTCGCGGCCTCGAGCAGCTCCCGCCGCGTCGGCGCGTCGAGCACCGCGTCCGCGTCAAGCACGCTGCTCAGCGCGCCGGTGATCGACGCGAGCGGGGTCCGGAGATCGTGGGAGATCGAGTTCAGCAGCGCCGACTGCAGCTTCTCGGTCTCGCGCGACAGATCGAGCCGCCGGGACACATCCGCGAGGTTCGCGCGCTCGATCGCGAGCGCCACTTGATTCGCAAACGCCTGCACGAGGCGCCGCTGCTCCGGGGTCGAGGGGCTCGTCGCTGTCCGGCGGACGCCGGATGCCGAGCACGCCGACGACGCCCTGCGCGGTCTTGAGGGGAAGATAGCGCCCGCTCGCCCCGGGCAGCGTGTCGGTCCCGTAGCCGGCCGGCTCCCCGTGCCGGAACGCGTAGGTGGCAACGGCGAGCTCGTTCGGGTCGAGCGGAAAGCCCGGCGACACGAGCGCCGGCCGCAGCGCCTCTCCGGCCGGCAGCAGCACCGCGGTCTCCCGGTCGAACGTCGCCGCCATCTGGCGCGTCACCGCGTCCACGATGCTCGGGATGTCCTGGGCGGCCGCGAGATCGTTGCTCAGCGCGTAGAGCATCGTCGTATAGGCTTCCCGCCGGCGCACCGCCTGCGCCTGTTCCCGGACCCGCCCGGCGAGGTTGCTGATCACCACCCCCACCAGCAGGAGCGCCGCGAACGTCGAGCAGATACTGCGTGTCGCCGACACCGAACGACAGCCGCGGCGGCACCACGAAGAAGTCGTACGCCAGGACGCCGACGGTCGCGGCGACGACCGCCGGCCCGGTGCCCCACTGCACGGCCACCGCAACGACCGCGAGCAGGTAGAGCATCGTGAGGTTGGCGGGCGCGATATACGGCCGCACGAGCGCGCTGCCGAGCGTCACGAGGCCGACGATGCCCAGGCTGTAGAGGTACGGCACGCGCGGCATGGTGCCGGTCCGCGCCGCCCGCGCGGGCGCCGGGGTATCGACGTCGCCCCCGACGACGTACACGTCGACCGCGCCGCTTTCGCCGAGGATCCGGCGGGCGGTCGAGCCCCGAAACCATCGAAACCAGCTGGGCCGATGCGGGACCCCGACCAGGATCTTGGTCACATTTTGGGTCCGGGCGTACCGGAGAATCTCACCGGCGGCATCGGTGCCGGGCAGCGTCACGGTCCGCGCGCCGAGCTCCTCCGCGAGGCGCAGCGTCCGCGCGATCCGGTCGAGCCCCGACTCCGAGAGCGCGGCGTCCCGGCTCGTCTCCACGTGCAGCACGATCAACTCCGCATCGAGCCCCGACGCGAGGCGCCGGCCCGCGCGCACCAACCGCTCCCCGATCGGCCCGTCATCGATGCAGACAAGGACGCGCTCCCCCGCCGGCCACGGCCCGGAGATCGCGTGCGCCCCCATGTACGCCCGCATCGCGTGGTCGACCCGCCCGGCGAGGTAGCGGAGGGCGATCTCCCGCAGCGCCGTGAGATTCCCGGGCCGGAAAAACTTCTGCACGGCCTGCGTGGCCTGCTCCGGCACGTACACCTTGCCCTCGCGCAGGCGCTGCATCAGCTCGTCCGGGGACACGTCGACGAGCTCCACCTCGTCGGCCGTCTCCACGATCCGATCGGGCACGGTCTCGCGCACCGTCACGCCGGTGATCTGCGCGACGACATCGTTCAGGCTCTCGATGTGCTGGACGTTGAGCGTCGTGTAGACGTCGATCCCCGCCGCCAGAATCTCCGCGACATCCTGGTACCGCTTGGGGTGCCGCGAGCCCGGCGCATTCGTGTGCGCCAGCTCGTCGACGATCGCGAGTTCGGGGGCCGCGGCGAGCACCGCGTCCAGGTCGAGCTCCTCCAGCTCGACGCCGCGGTACTCGACCCGCCGGCGCGGCAGGACCTCGAGCCCCTGCAGCAGGGCCTCGGTCTCCGCCCGGCCGTGGGTCTCGACGTAGGCCAGCATCACGCGGCGGCCGTGCGCCAGCTGCACGCGCGCCGCCTCGAGCATCGCGTAGGTCTTGCCGACGCCGGCCGCGTACCCGAGAAACAGCTTCAGCTTCCCGCGGCGGCTGCGGCGCTCCTCGGTCTCCGCCTGCTCCAGCAGAGCCTCCGGGCGGGGCCGCTCAGGCTCGAAGACGCGCGCCACGGCTATCCCGCCCGAGGCGGCACGCGATCGAGCGGGCGCACCCCCCGGTCAACTGGCCACACGCAGACGGTACCCGACGCCGGGCTCGGTCAGGATGTACCGGGGCCGGGCGGGGTCGGGCTCGATCTTGTGCCGGAGCTTGCTGATGTTGACGCGCAGCAGGTTCGTGTCCGGGTCGTAGCCGGGTCCCCACACCTCCTGCATCAGGTGCCGGTGGATCAGCACCTTCCCGGCGTGCAGGGCCAGCGCCCGGAGCAGCGAGTACTCGATGGGGGTGAGCGACACCGGCCGGCCGCCGACCGTCACCGCGCGGTGCGCCACATCCACGACGAGATCGCCGGCCGTAATGACGCCCTCCTCGGCGGGCGCGGCGGCGTGGCGCAGCGCCACGCGAATCCGCGCCAGCAGCTCGCCGGTGCTGAAGGGCTTCGTCAGGTAGTCGTCGGCACCCGCGTCGAGCGCCGCGATCTTGTCGTCGTCCTGCCCTCGCACCGACAGGATCACGATCGGCGTCTTCGACCACTCGCGAAGCCGGCGCGTGACCTCGATGCCGTCGACGTCCGGGAGGCTGAGATCGAGGATGATCAGATCCGGACGCAGGCCGGCCGCGGTTTCGAGCGCTTCCTGGCCTCGCTGAGCTTCGAACACGCGGTAGCCGTGCGCGGTCAACGAGACGCGGAGGAAGCGCCGGATCGCCAACTCATCGTCCACGACCAAAATACGTGGGCCGTCGGTGCTCATCGGGTAGACCCACTACTCCCCCGCGCCGTTGCTTTCCTGCGCCGCGCGCCGCCGCCGACATGCACACGCGCGTGGACCGCGACGGTGCACCGCGTGGACGGCCGCGCAAAGGAACGCGCCGCCGCGCGGTCGGAACCACACCGCGTCAGTCACCGGGAGGGGATCGCAACGCACACCGTCACCCGCAGCGCTCCGGGTTCGCGGCTCGACCGCCGCCGATCGGGAAGGCGCGCCGCGGCACCGCTCGCGGCCGGACTGCTGCTTGCGCTCAGTCTCGCCGCGCATTCGCAGTCCGTGGACCCCGGCGCCGCCGTCTTTCAGCTGATCAACGTGGACACCACGACGGGACGGCCCGGGGTGACGGGGACCGCGTTCGTGATCGCGGCGGACGGCACGGCGCTCACGAACAGCCACGTCGTGTATCCCGCGGCGCATCACCCGGAACGCTACCGCCTGCTCGCGCTCGTCGGACAGGAGTTCTACTCGGCCAGCGTGGTGTGCGCCTCGACCCTTCCGTACGACCCGACCCAGCCGCCGCCGGCGACCGGGGTCCCGCTCGGTCGCGACGTCGCCGAGATCCAGCTCGGCCCGTCGACGTTCCCGTTCGCGACCTGGGGCTATCGCTTCGCCGACGGCGCGGTGCTCACGACCGGGACGGCGCACCGCGGCGCGCTGCCCGTGTTTCCGGCGCTCACGGTCGGCGGCGGTCCGACGCCCGGCGGGCATGTCCGCGTCACGGGATTCGGGCACCGCTCCCCGATCGCCGTCAGAGTGGACCGCCGTCGGGGAAGCGCTCGAGCCGCGTCAGGCCCCCGATGGGACCGCGCTGTTTGAGATCCAGTTCCAGGGCGCCCCGCAGCCCGGCAACAGCGGCTCGCCGGTCCTGAACGACGCCAATCGTGGTCATTGGGATGTGGACCTGGTACTATGCGACCCGCTCAGACCGGGGCCTCGCCCAGAGCGCCAGCGCGCTCGACCCGGCCTGCCGGTGACCGACCCCCGCTAGCGCGCCGGCGCGGGCCCGCGGAAAAACACGGCGACCCAGAGGCGTTGAAAATCCTGCACGGGGCCGGGCCGGTATCCCGCGCGCTCCAGCCCGGCGGCAAACGCCTCCACCGTCCCGGCCGGCCACGGGTCGCTGAACACGAACCAGATCCGGGGGTACGCGTGCGCGGTCAGCGTCTTGATCGCCGCCTGCACCGCGGGGTCGGCCCCGGCCTCCGTCCAATGGCGGGACGACACCGGGACGTACACGCTCGCGCCGGCCGGGTCGTGATAGTACTTGAGCGGCACCTCCATCGACGCGGGCAGGTACACGGTCGCGTCCTCGGGGCGGCTCTCGACCTCGAGATATTTCGCGGCGAGGTCCCACCGGAACTCCATGGCCTGCCGGTCCTGCACGTTCGCGACCGCGGGCAAGAGATACGTCAGGATGAGGCCCGCGGCGATCAGCGGCGCGAGCACCCGCGCGGCGCCGCGGAACGCGTCGCCCGCGTGCACGACCGCCCCCGCCAGCAGGAGCGCGGCGAACGGTTCGATGAACACGAGGTGCCGGTGGAACGCAAACTGCAGGTGCATCGCGTACGACACGACGAGGACCAGCACGAGCGGCACGAGCCAGGACGCCGCGACCAGCGTGCCGCCCCGCCGGTTGACCCGGCCGAGCGCGACCATGCCGAGCGCGAGCAGGACCGCAAACGGAAAGATCAGCAGCGGATAGTCGACGATCGGCAGATGGCCGATGACAAAGTAGGTGCCCGTGTTGAAGAGATACATGCCGAACGTCTGCGAGGTCATCAGGCTCGCGTCGTAATAGACGTCCGGGGGCACCCGCCAGGCCCAGGGCAGCCGGCCGCCGAGCGTCGCGAGCACCGGCAGCCATGGGAGGTAGCACGCGAGCGCGACGCCCGCGGCGAGCCCGAGGCGCGCGATGGCCTGCCGGCGCGGCAGCGACACCAGGATCCACAGCGCCTGGGCCGGCACCAGCAGGGCCGCGTAGTAGCTCGTATAGGCCAGCAGCGCGGTCACGAGCCCGTAGCCGACCCACCGCCACGGGTCGTCCGGGACCTCCACGGCGCGGTAGACCAGCCAGGTAGAGATGAGCGCGAGCACCGTCAAGAGCGGATACATCCGCATCTCGTTGCTGCTGAAGATCTCGAGCGGGTGCAGCGCGACGAGCGCCGCCGCCACGATCCCCACCGCCGGCGAGAAGAGGCGCCGTCCGACGAACCACGTCAGCGCGACCGCCGCGATGCCCAGAATCATCGACGGCATCCGCATCGACGAGAGACTGGTCCCGAACCACCGGATCCACACGTGCAGCAGCGCGTAGTACGCGATCGGATGAGTGTCGTTGGTGTGGAGATACGCCCAGATGCCGGCGAACGTGCGCTGGGCGACGGTCAGGCTGAACGCTTCGTCAAACCACAGCGGGCGGATGCCGAGCAGCTGCGCCCGAGGCCCAGCGCGAGCACCAACACGCCGAGGAGCGAGTAAAACTCCCACCGGGCGATCGGGGCCTCGGCGAGCGACCCTCGCTGCGAGACAGCCGCCGCGCCCGAATGCGCGAGCGCCGAACCGTCCAGAGGCGGCTCGCCTACCGTCTGACGTGCGCCGTCACCGGACTGCGCGCAGTCTGCCTCTGTGCCCGGGCCGCTCAGCGGACATCGGGGATCACGCGAGCCCGTCGCGGATCCACAGCACGGCCCAGACGTACCACTGCGTCTCGGGGTACGGCGGAATCCCGCCCCACCGCTCGACCGCGCCGCTGCCCGCGTTATAGGCGGCCAGCCCGAGCTGCACACTGTGAAATTCGGTGATGTCCTCGTGCAGGAGCCGCGCGGCGCCGACCACGTTCTCCCACGGATCCCGAGGGTCGACCCCCAACCCGGCGGCGGTCCCGGGCATCAACTGCCCGAGACCCATCGCGCCGGCCGACGAGATCGATTGATGATTGAACCGGCTCTCGATGTAAAGGACAGACGTCAGGAGATTGACCTCGACGCCCTCCTCGGTCCCCGCGGTGCGGAGCGCGTTCGCCACCCAGCGGGCCTGATCGAGAGACAGTGATCGGTTGGTGGCATGCACGAATCCCGCGAGACCTTCAAGCGTGTCGACGTGCCACCGCGGGCGGGACACCGCGATCCCGAGCCGGTCCAGCCATGCGGTGGCGTAGCCGGCTTCCGCCATCGTGGGGTGCCGGGTGAGCGCGGCCTGGAACCACTCGGCCGCCTGCGTCCGATCGCCCTGGGCGACGAGCACGGCGGCGAGCCAGACCGCGGGCGTCGCCCACGTCGGCGCCTGCTCGGCGGCGTCAAGAAACTCTTGCTGCGCGCGCGGCAGCGCGCCCGCCTGATACGCGTGCCAACCCGACACGACGAGGTCCTGCGCGTTGGCCGAGGCGGGCGACGGTGAGACCGCGATCGCTGCCGCCGCCGTCACGGCGAGCGCCGCCGCGGCGCCGAGGAGCCGCACCGCGATTCCGCGGACAGAGCGCCGCACGTGAACGAGGGGCGCCTCACTCGCGCGCGCGTACGTTCAGCCCAAGCGCTCACGGGTGATCGAGTCCGCTCCGGAAGCTCAGTGCGATGGAGCCGGGGCCGGCGTGCCGGGCATGCCGACCGGGGTCGTGGTCGCCAGGATGCTCGGCGTCATCAGGATGATGACCTCCGACTCGGTGTGCAGCGTGTTCTGGAGACGGAACAAGGCGCCGATAAACGGCAGGTCGCCGAAGTACGGCACTTTCGTCATCGTCGAGACGTCCGAGTACCGCATCAGGCCGCCGATGATGATGGTGTCGCCGTCCTTCACCGTCAGCTGCGTCACCGCCTCGCGGATCGAGATGTTCGGCAGGCCGCTAGGGTTGGTCGGGGTCGGAGCGGTAAACGACGTCGCCGTCGTCACGACCGGGTGGACCGAGACGCTGATCGTCCGATCCGCGTTCACCTTCGGCACGACCTTCAGCGTCACGCCGATCGGCTGAAACGTCACCGTCTCGGAGGTGACCGGCGGGTTCCCCGCGGTCGTCGTGTTCGTAATCGGAATCTGATCGCCGGCGAAGATCAGCGCTTCCTGCCCGTCGAACGTCGCAGAGCCGCGGATCGCTCAGAACCTTGGCCAGACCCTGCTGCGCGAACAAGTGGATCTTCGCGAACAGGGCGTCCCGGAGGATCGGCTGAATCGCCAGCGAGCCGGCCGGGGGCGCTGAGACTTCGCTGAACTCAAACGGGGTCGACACGCTGCCCGAGACGATCGACCACTCGACGCCGAGGTCCGTCAGCGCCGTGGTCGTGATGTCCACCACGAGCGCCTGCACCACCACCTGGCCAAGCGGAACGTCGAGCTGGCGCAGCAGCGCCTGCACGGCCGCCTGCATATCCGGCGTCCCCGTCACGACCAGCGAGTTGGTCCGGTCGTCGTACCCGACCGACGCGCCGGTGCCCGTAAACAGCGAGGTCAGGGCCTGCACGTTCTTCTGGACCGGACCCGCACCACCCGACACGCCGGCGCCGCCCGCCGAGGTCGCGCCCACCGAGCCGACGAGCGGCTCCACGTTGGCAATGGGCGGCTGCAGATACTGGAGGTGGTACACCACCACGACCGGTCCCGCGGGCGGCGGCGCGAGCTTGCTCGCCGGCTCGATGATCAGCGTGCTCCCGATCCGGCGCGATCCGAGCGAGTTCGCCTCGAGCAGGAACGTCAGCGTCTCCTCACACGTCACGCCGACGAGGTGAATCGTCACCGACCCGGAGACAGAACTATCCGTCACGATGTTGATGCCGCACAGCCGCGCCAGTGCGTCGATGACGTCCGGCAGCGACGCGTTGCGAAGGTCCAAGTTCAGCAGCACGCCGGTCGGCCCGGTACTGGTTCCGATCTGGCCCTGCACCACGTCGATGCCGGGCGGGCCGGCGCTGACGGCGCGCAGCGGCACGCGGCTCGGGGCGGGCGTCGTGGTGATGCCGGCGGTCACGGCCGCGGGAATGTCCCCAGCCGCGGGCGCGGGCGGTGCCGCGGAAGGCGGTGCTGCGGCCGCGGGCGCGGCGGCCTTGGGCGTCCCGAACGCGACCATCACGGTCGCGGGAGCCGACATCGACACGTCGGCCGCCGTCGGACGCACGAGGACGAATACCACGCGGACGACGGCCGGCCGAGTCGTGAACTGCGACACCCGGATCGTGTCGACTGGCCCCTTCTTGATCGGCATGATATCCCGGGGGAGCGCGTCGGTGGCATCGTGGATATCCACGACGATCCGATCCGGATCTCCCAGGGTGAACGTGCGGTAGGCGACGGGTCCCGTCGCCTGGATGCCGAGCTCGAGGCGACCCGCGGACTCATCCACGGAAATATTGGTAATCGCCGGCGGACCGGCGGCCGGGGCGGGTGACCATACCAAGCCCACCACCAGCACGACGAGCAGTGCGCCTGCGAGAATCCTGGCGTGCGTCACGGCGTGCTTCACGGAGCTTGACCCCCCAGGTCGTTCCCCAAAGAGTGGTTCCACCCGGCGCGCGGTCGCGGATCGCGTCCGTCGCCCCGCCACACCTAACCGCTTCCGGCCGTTTCCGGGTGCCCGGCGGGTGACCGCCGCGCTGCGCCCGGCGTCTACACGCCCGGAACACGCCTAATTACTCGACGTTCGACGAACCCGTGTTTTGCTCCTTCTAACCCCAATACCCCAATTCCGTGCGCCACAGACGGGGGTGCAACACTCCAAAATGGCCCCCGGACATCCGGCGACCATGTCGCGTCGATACGATAACCCGGACGAGTATAACATACTGTCTACTTGAATAATACGTACCTTTGGTCCACTTCAGGCTCCCCTCGCCGGCTCGCGCTCCGCGAGGGATGCGAGACTCCCACCCTGAAGACGGCGTGGCGGCGACCGGCGTCCGCGCGCATTCCGCCTGTGGGGGCGGACGCCTCGATCCGGCCCTCGAGGGGACGGAACCAGGAGGACACGACTCGCATGCTCATCGTTGACGCGCATCTGGACCTGTCCATGAACGCCCTGCAGTGGAACCGCGATCTCTTGGCATCGGTGTACACGATCCGGACGCAGGAGAACTACACGCCCGGCAAGGGCCGGGGCCGGGGTACCGTGGCCTACCCGGAGATGCGTCGCGGACGCGTCGCCGTCAGCTTCGCCACCCTGATCGCGCGTTCAACCGGCCGGCCGGCGCCGCACATCGACTATGCGACGCCCGCGCAAGCCTACGGCGCGGCCCAGGGCCAGCTCGCCTACTACCGGGCGCTGGAGCGGCAGGGACACGTCCGGATCATCACGGACACGCGCGCGCTCGACGCCCACGTCCGCGAGTGGGAGGCCTGGGACGGCGCCCACGCGGCTGCGGAATGGACGGACTCGCCGCCGCTGGGCTTCGTGATCAGCATGGAGAGTGCGGACCCGATCGTCGAACCGGCGGACCTCCCCGCGTGGTACGAGGCGGGCCTCAGGATGATCGGACTCACGCACTACGGCCCCGGGCGCTACGCCGGCGGGACCGGGACCGAGACGGGACTCACGCCCCTCGGCGTCGCGCTGCTCGGCGAGATGCGGCGGCTCGGGGTCATCGTCGACCTCACGCATTCCTCCGACGAGGCGTTCTGGGACACGCTGGCGCGCTGGGACGGCCCCGTGATGGCGAGCCACAACAACTGCCGGGCCCTCGCGCCGCATCAGCGCCAGTTCTCCGACGAGCAGATCCGTGCGATCATCGAACGCGGCGGCGTGATCGGGGCGGCGCTCGACTGCTGGATGATCGTGCCCGGCTGGCGCCACGGCGACCCCAACGACGCCATCACACTCGGCGACGTGGTGCGGCACATCGATCACGTCTGCCAGATCGCCGGCAACTGCCGGCACGCGGCGATCGGGACCGATTTAGACGGCGGCTTCGGACGTGAGGGAACCCCGCATGACCTGGATACGATCGCGGACCTCCAGCACATCGTCGGCCTGCTGGAGGACCGCGGCTACCCGCCCCGGGACATCGCGGAGATCATGCACGGCAACTGGCTGCGGTTCCTGCGGGCGGCCTGGGGGGACGCGCCGCCGCGATAGCCGCCGGCTGTTCGCGCGTTCCGCGGGCTGCGCGGAACGCCGCTGGGCGCCGGCCGGATACGGTCGGCGCCCGCTCAGTCTCTTACGACGCGGTCACCGACCGGGCATCGAGGTCCGCGGCCCGCAGCGGCCCCGCGAGACGCCGCAGGGCGGACGCCAGCAGGCGCGAGACGTGGCGTTGGGACACCCCGAGACGCACCGCCACCTCGCTCTGCGTCAATCCCTGATAGAACAGGTAGTAGACGACCTGCCGCTGGAGCGCGGCGAGACTGTCCATCGCCTGCAGCAGCACGATGCGGTCCTCGACGAGCGCCTGCCAGGACCCGTGCGGCTCACGGACGGCCACATCGTGGCGCAGCTCCTGGTCCTCGGGCAGCTCGTTGATCGACCGCACGCGTCCCTGCTGGTACGCCTGCAAGATCTCGGCGACGCCGTCCTCCGTCATGTTCATCCGCTCGGCGATCTCCGCGAGCGTGGGCGTCCGGCCCAACTCCTGCTGCGAGCGCGCGACCACCGCGGCCAGATCGCCGTACCGCTTGCGGACCCACCGCGGCCGCCGCACCGGCTCGAGACCGTCCCGGAGGAAGTGCCGGATCTCACCCGCGACGTGATGGAACGCGTATGTCTCGAACTTTACCCCGCGCTCCGGGTCAAACGTCTTGACCGCGTTGATCAGGCCGATCGTCCCGATCTGCGACAGATCTTCGAGCGCCGCCCCCGGGCGGACGTACCGGCGCGCGATCTTCGACACCAGCGGCAGGTAGTGACAGATCAGCTCCTGCTGCAGGCGCTTGTCCCCCGTCCTGCGGTACTCCCGAAATCCCGCGAACTGCTCTGGCTCGGGCGCCTCGATCGGCTCCTGCGCCGGCGCCCCCTCGCTCTGCACCTTCACCTCTGCCTGCTCCCCCCGTGCCATCGATCTGCTCCCCCCTCGTTACGGCCGCGCGATCTGTTAGCTCGCCGACCGCCCTACCGGCGAAAATGCGCGCATCCGCATGCGCACGTCGCTCGGGCTTTCCGCTGCCTCTAAACACGTCTCCGCCGTGATCGTCCCGCGCTGGTAGAGTGCAAACAGCGCATCGTCAAACGTCTGCATTCCGGTGTCGTGCGCCTCGGTCATGGTCTGGCGCAGCTGCAGCAGCTCACCGCGCCGGATCAGCTCGCGCACCCGCGGGGTCGCGCGCAACACCTCGACCGCCGGCACGACGCCGGTCCCGTCGGCGCGGGTCACCAGGCGCTGCGACACGATGCCGACGAGGATGGTCGCGAGCCGCTGCGACTGGACGTCCGACTCCCCTTCCCCGGGGAGCATGTGCAGCACACGGTCGAGCGCTTGACTCGCGGTGACCGCGTGCAGCGTGCTGAGCAGGAGGTGTCCAGTTTCCGCGAAGTACACCGCGGCCGCGGCACTCACCGAATCACGCATCTCGCCGATCACCAGCACGTCGGGCGCCTGCCGCGGCGCGCCCCGCAGCGCGGCCGCGAACGACTCGGCGTCGGTGCCGACCTCGCGCTGGCTGACCGCGCTCATGTGATCGGTGTGCAGGAATTCAATCGGATCCTCGATCGTGATGATGTGCCCGGGGCGGTTGCGATTCCGGTAGTCGACCATCGCGGCGAGCGTCGTCGATTTGCCGGCCGCCGCCGGTCCGGTCACCAGGACGAGCCCGCGGGGCGCCAACGCGAATTCCCCGATCGCCGGCGGCAGATTCAGTTTGTCGAAGGAGGGGATCTGCGACCGCACCCGCCGGACGACGAGCGCCGTCGTCCCGCGCTGCTGGTACACGTTGATGCGAAACCGCCCGAGATCGGATTGAGAGTAGGCGAGGTCCGCGTGCCCGATCGTCCGCAGCGCCTCGCGGTGCGCATCCGTGAGGACCGGCGCGACGATCGCCTCGACCCCGTCGCGCGTCGGTGCGGCAAACTCGGACGGCTGCGCTTCGTTCGCGATCCGGAACAACGGCTTGGTCCCGACCTTGACGTAGATGTCTGAGGCGTCGCACTCCTGCATCGCCCGCAGGAGATCGCCGAGCCCGTACTCGGAGCCGGAAGTGCTCAACGACGCTGCCCCCCCAACTGGATCTGACCCGTCGGGGTGGGCTGGAACGCGTCCTTGTCGTTCGCCCGCTCCATGCCGTACTCGGGATCGATCAGGCCGCGCCGCACCAGGTCCTTGATCGAGTGGTCCAGGCTGACCATGCCCTCGCGCACGCCGGTGTCGATCACGTTGGTGATCTGGAACGTTTTGCTCTCGCGGATCAGGTTGCGGATCGCGGGGTTGCAGATCATCATCTCGACCGCCGCGACGCGGCCGCGGTCGTCGAGGCGCGCCACCAGCGACTGCGCCAGCACGCCGAGCAGCACCTCGCTCAACTGGACCCGAATCTGGTTCTGCTGGTGCGTCGGGAACACGTCGATGATGCGGTTGACCGTCTGGGCCGCGCTGTTCGTGTGCAGCGTCGCGAGCACCAAGTGACCGGTCTCCGCCGCGGTCAGCGTCATCTGAATCGTCTCAAGGTCCCGCATTTCGCCGACGAGGATCACGTCGGGATCCTCGCGCAGCGCGTTGACAAGCCCGGCTTCGAACGAACGGCAGTGGGGCCCGATCTCACGCTGGTTGATGATGCATCGCTTGTGCCCGTGCACGAACTCGATGGGATCTTCCAGCGTGATGATGTGGTCGGTACGCGTCGTGTTGATGAGATCGACCATCGCGGCCAGCGTGGTGGACTTCCCCGAGCCGGTCGGGCCCGTGACGAGCAGGAGGCCGCGGTCCTTCCCCGCCATCTGCCGCAGGGCCGGCGGCATCCCAAGGTCCTCGAGGCTCCGAAGCTTCGACGGGATGAGCCGGAACGCCGCCGCCTCGCCCAGCCGATCGTTGTAGACGTTGACGCGGAAGCGGGCGACGTCTTGCAGCTCGAGGGACAGGTCGAGATCGTGGCGCTCCTCAAACCTGGCCTTCTGATCGTCGGTCAAGATGTCGTACAGCATGCGGTGCGTTTCGGCGGGCGTCAGCGCCTCGGTGCCGTCCACCCGCTGCAGCCGCCCGTTGACGCGCAGCATCGGCGGCGAGCCCACCGCAAGGTGGAGGTCGGAGGCGTCGCGTTCCTTCGTGAGGATCAGCAGTTCGGTGATATCCATTGCCTCTCGCACCCCTAGTACAGTTCGGTCTCGAGCGTTCCGCCCGGAGGTATGTCGACCCGCAAGCCTTCACCCGCCGCGCGTGACGCCCGCGTCTTCCGGAGAGATAAAAAAGCCCCTCCGCGCGGTACACGAGACGGGAGGGACCCGATCACGGATCCGACAACCCGGCTGACTTGCCGAGCCCGCCCACCTGCGGCGTGCCCGACCTGTCCCGTGGCTTTGCGTCCCCGGATCTCTCCGGGTTTGCCCCTACGGATTCGTAGGAACTATTCTGTTACGAGCAGTTAATCACAGCCCCCCCATGTTTGTCAAGGCGTGGGGCCGCGCGCTTCACCGCTCCCGTTCATGGCACCACCCATACCGATGCGGCTTGACCTACGCGAAACACGTACACCCGTTCGACGACACTGTAGCCCTTGGCCATCGCGTCGTAGGTCAGGTCGAACGCGATGCCGAGATCGTTATAGATCAGGGTCTCGGGGCCGACACCGGGCCGCAGCGTAATCTGCGGCGCGTTATACGCCGCATTGATCTGCTGGGCGGTGGAACCGACGCCGATCATCTCTGGCGTCCGGTAGGCCTTATCGAAGGTGCCGAGCGCGACGAGCGTCATCGACGCGGGAGGCGTCAGCGCGATGAGGTCGGGATTCGGATCGTGCCACTCGTGATACCAGAGGCTCTTTTGAAACGTCGGCGACGGCTGGCTGAGGTTCAGCGGAAATTCGGCTTGAAACGCGCCGATAAAATCTTGGATGGTGCTGTTGAGGTTCCAATTCCCGATACTCCGGCCTGGCACGATCAACGGTGGCGGGCTCGCGGGATGACCCGGAAAGCCAGGCGGCGGACCCGACACCGTCTGCGCCGATGCTCCGAGCGAGACGATGCACACCAGCAGTACCGCCCCGGCGGCCCTCGCCACCCAAGTCCGCGCTGTCATCCCGGTCTCCCCCTTATGCGCCCCCGGAGCTCCTCGCCCCGACGGCACCCTACGATATCGAGCCGCGCCCGCACCGCATCGGCGCGTTCCGACGCCTACGATACGCCGTGCGGCCCGCGATCACCTGTACGCCTGCGCCAGCCGTGCGTGCTCCGGCCGTTGCGCTAGCTCGTGCCCAGCGTGACGGAGACGATCTGCGGGGCCCCGAACAGCTGCCCGTTGTTCACACCGACTCCCGGCACCGACGGCACGACCACCGTCGGCGACTGTCCGGGCGTGAGATGCACGGTCGTGGAGCCCCCGTTCGAAAATGGGATCTGCACGGTCACGTCGCGCACCCAGACGGCGGGAATCGCACCGGTGCTGGTGATGGTGACGATCGCCTGCACGCCGTTGCCGGTCCCGACGGGGGCGCCCAACGCCACGTTGACCTGCACCTGCCGGATGGCGAACGCGGAGTATTCCGAGAACGGAATCGCGCGCCCGACCTCCGCGATTCCCGAGTCCGCGTTTCCTACGATCGCGTAGCGGGTGATCAGATCGGTGCCGATGACCGCGGTCACGGCAAAGGGCGCCGTCGCACCGGGTGCAACCGGACCGGGGACGCCCACCTGCTGCTGAATCTGCGCGCCGCTCTGCCGGGTAAACGTCGACGACCAAGGTCACCGCGCCGGATGGCCCGACGCCGACATTGGCCACCTGCCCCGTGACCTGCAGGACGCCCGCCCCGTTGATCGTCTCCGCGAGGCCGCGGACATCGAGCGCCGCCTTCCCGGACGGCGCGGCGCTTGGAGCGGGCGCGCCGGTCTCGGGCGTCGCGGCCGCGGCCGTACCCGATGGGGTCCCGGGCTCACCGGCCCGCGGCGCCGTCACCGAGGGCACGAGCGGGATGCGCTGCACGACGTACACGGCGGTCGCGCGTGAATTCTGAAACAAGAATCCGACACCCTGGAACGGGAACAGCACCGACGTGATGGCGCCGATCTGCGTCCGGGTCATCGCGGTGTTGAAGTCACCGACGAGCGGCACCGCTTGCGCTTCGGCCGTCCCTACCCCCGCCCCCGTCGGTGTCCGCAGGGTGGGATTCGTGGTGGTGAGTTGCGTCGCGCTCCCGGCGGACATCGTCGCGGTGATTCGCCACCGGGGGAAGACCAACTCGCCGGGACGTCCCGGGATGGAGCCTCCGAGCGCAGCGCGCAGCTGATCGGCCTGCATGCCGAGCGACGCCGGGCCGATCGAGATCCCGGGCTCGATGCCAGGGTTGGCCGCGTTGGACGGCTCCGAGCCACCCGGGATGCTCGGCATGGCTGGGGCCGGCGCGGTTGGAAGCGGCAGCGCCGCCCCGCCCGGCAGCGCCACGCCGGTGAGCACGCAGACGGTGAGCATGCACACCGCCGACGCCATGCGGCCGAAGCTGGACACACCGCCATGGGACGACGTTGATGCGGAGTACCCGCGGCGCAATCCCGGCACAAACAGCCGGAGCCGGCCGCGCGATGCGGCTGCGCGACGCCCTGTCATGACGTCCCCCCTATCCACGGCCCTATTGTACCTCATCTACCCTGACGCGTCGATTGTAAGACGCCTCGCCCGGGCGTCAAGGAAGGCCTGCAAGAAGAACACGGCGGCGACCCGGTCTCGGACGTCCCGCCGGCGCCGGCGCCGGGCGCCGGCATCGATCAACGCCCGCTCGGCTGCGACCGTGGACAGGCGCTCGTCCCAAAGATGCACCGGAAGCCCGGTTGCCGCACGGAGCCGCTCGGCGAACTCCTCCGCCCGCTCGGCCGCGGGCCCTCGCGTCCCGTCCATGTTGCGCGGCCAGCCGACGACCACGCCGGTCACGTGGTGCTCCGTGCAGAGTGCCGCGAGGTGCGCCACATCCGCCCGGCTTGATCGGGCGGGTACGGTGCCGAGGGGCGACGCCAGGGTCTCGGTCGGATCGCTCAACGCCACGCCGATCCGCTTCGTGCCGAGGTCGATGCCGAGGACCGGCGTCACCGCTGCACCCCTGAGGCGGTGAGCACCTCGCGCACGATGTCGGGGAGCGCCGCCATCACCTCGGCCAACCGGGCGGGATCGCCGCCGCCGCCCTGCGCGAGCTCAGGTCGGCCGCCGCCGCGCGTGCCGAGCCGCCGGTTCAGCGCCTGCATGACCTTGGACGCCGCGGCGCCGCGCGCGACCGCGCCCGGCGTTGCCATCACCACGATCTCCACGCGCCCGTCGGCGCCGCCCGCCGCGACCACGACCCCCGCGGGGAATTTCAGCTTGAGGCGGTCGCCGAGCGCGCGGAGCGCGCCCTGTGTGGCGCCCGCGACGGTCGCCCCAACCACCGCGATCCCGTCCACGTCGCGCGCGGCGCGGGCCAGCGACTCGAGATCGGGCACCGCGGCGCCCACCTGGGCCCGCTCGGCCGCCCGTTCGGCCGCACGCCGGCGCTCGCTCAACTGCGCCACCCGGGCCGGCAGCGCGTCGGGCGAGACCCGCAGCTCCGCGGCCGCCTCACGCAGCTTCACCTCGGCGTCGTGCAGCCGCTCGACGGCGCCGCGCCCAGTCGCCGCCTCGATCCGCCGGACGCCCGAGCCGACCGAGCCCTCTCCGGTCAACAGAAACAGCTCGATCTCGGATGTCCTGCCCACGTGCGTGCCCCCGCAGAGCTCGCGGCTGTAGTCGTCCACCGTGACAACACGCACCTCATCGCCATATTTCTCCCCGAACAGGGCCATGGCGCCGGACGCGACCGCATCATCGTACCGCTTCACGGTGGTCACGACCGGAAGCGCGGCCACGATCTGCTCGTTCACGCGATCCTCGATCCGCGCGAGATCCGACGGAGTCACCGGGGCCGGTTGGACAAAATCGAACCGCAGCCGGTCCGGCGCCACGAGCGAGCCGGCCTGACGGGCGTGGTCGCCGAGCACCTCCTGCAGCGCCCGGTGCAGCAGATGCGTGGCGGTGTGGTTGCGTGTGATGTCTCCCCGGCGGGCGGCATCGACGGCCAGATGCACGGGATCACCGACGCGCACGCCCCCCCGGGTCACGCGGCCGCGGTGGACCCACAGCCCGGGCACGGGACGCTGCGTGTCGGCGATCGCGACGGTACCGCCCGGCGCGCGCATCTCACCGGTGTCCCCCACCTGGCCGCCGGACTCCGCGTAGAACGGCGTGCGGTCCGACACCACCTCAACGTCCTGCCCCTCGTCGACGGCGTCCACGCGGCGGCCGCCCGCGAGGAGCGCCAGGACCCGCGCGTCGGCCTCGAGGGTGTCGTAGCCGACGAACACCGTCTCCCCCACCGCATCCCGGAGCTCCGTGTACAGCGACCGGTCCGGCGCGTCGAACCGGAACGCCACGGCGCCGCGCGACCGCTCACGCTGCCGCGTCATCTCGTCGGCAAACCCCGCATCATCGATCTCGAGCCCCTGCTCGCGCGCGACGTCGCGCGTCAGGTCGGGCGGGAACCCGTACGTGTCGTACAGTCGGAACACCTCGGCGCCGGGCAGGACCGCGAGGCCGCGCGCGCGCGTCTCGGCGATCAGCGCGTCCAGGCGCTCAAGGCCCGCGTCGAGCGTGCGCTCGAAGCGCGCCTCCTCGGCGGCGAGCACCTCGTGCACGTGGGCGCGCTCCCGCTCGAGCTCCGGATACGCCCGGCGCATCTGCCGGATCACGAGATCGGCCACGCGCGGAAGCAGCGGCAGCGCCTCGTGGCTCGGCGGCGTGCCCCCGCGCATCTGCCGCGCGTACCTGAGCGCGCGGCGCATGATCATACGGAGCACGTAGCCGCGGCCTTCGTTCCCCGGGAGCACGCCGTCCGACACCAGGAACGTCATCGCGCGGCCGTGGTCGGCGAGCACGCGGTAGGCCACCGTGTGGGCCGCGCGCTCGGCGTCGCTCTCCCCGAGGATCTCGTGCTGGATACCGTCGAGGATCGGCAGAAACAGATCGGTGTCGTAATTCGTCGGCACGTCTTGGAGCACCGACACGATCCGCTCAAGCCCCATCCCGGTGTCGACGCCCGGCTTCGGCAGCGGGGTGCGCTCGCCCGTCGCGGCCTGGTTGTACTGCATGAAGACCAGGTTCCAGATCTCGAGCCAGCGGCCGCAGCCGTTGTCGAGCTGCACACTGCAGTCGGGCCGCCGGCATGTGCACGCATCCGGGCCTCGATCGTAGTGCAGCTCGCTCGTCGGGCCGCACGGACCGACATCGCCCATCGTCCAGAAGTTCGTCGCGTCGCCCATCCGCAGCACGCGCGCGGCGGGCACCCCGAGCGCCGCCCACGCCGCGGCGGCCTCGTCGTCGTCGGCCAGCACGGTGAACACGAGCCGGTCCGGCGCGATCCCAAACGCCCCGGTCACGAGCTCCCACGCGAACCGGATGGCCTCGCGCTTGAAATAATCGCCGAAGCTGAAGTTGCCGAGCATCTCGAAGAACGTATGGTGCCGGGGGGACGGGCCGACGTTTTCGAGGTCGTTGTGCTTGCCGCTGACGCGCATGCACTTCTGCGCGGTCGTCGCCCGCGGGTACGACCGCGGCTCGATGCCGAGGAACACGTCCTTGAACTGCACCATCCCGGCGTTCGTGAACAGGAGCGTCGGATCGCCGGCCGGCACGAGCGACGCGCTCGGCACGCGGGTATGTCCCTGGGCCTCGAAGTAGCGGAGGAACGTCTCGCGGACCTCGTCCGCGCTGGTCCCCGGCGCCAGCGGCCGGGCGGTCACGCGCCGTCCGCGGCCGCGCGCACCGGCGCGAGCACCCGCGAGGCCTCGGCGATCGCGCCGTCGAGCCCCGCGATGGCCCGGTCGATCAGCTCGGGCGTGATCGTAAGCGGCGGCTCAATGCGAATCACCTCGGGGTTATTGAGCGTGTAGAAGGTGATCACCCCGCGGTGCCCCGCCTCCGCGGCCGTCATCAGCGCGTAGTCGCTGTGGGTGAACTCCATGCCGAGCATGAGCCCTCGCCCGCGCACGTCGCGCACGACCGAGGGGTGCCGGCGCTGGAGCTCCGTGAGGCCCTCGAAGAAGTACCGGCCCATCGCCTCCGCGCGGTCCGGGAGGCGCTCCTCGTCGAGCACCGCGAGCGTCGCGATCGCCGCGCGGCAGGCCAGCGGATTCCCGCCGAACGTCGTCGAGTGGATGTACGGCTGCCGCTGAAACTCCTGCCACAGCGCCGGCCGGGCGATGAATGCGCCGATCGGCATCACGCCGCCGCCGAGGGCCTTCGCGACCGTCATGATGTCGGGGGTCACGGCCTCATGGTCCACCGCGAACATCCGCCCCGTGCGCCCGAGCCCGGTCTGAATCTCGTCGGCGATCAGGAGCACGCCGCGGCGGTCGCAGATCGCCCGGACCTCGCGGAGGTAGCCCGCCGGGGGGACGATCACGCCCGCCTCGCCCTGGATCGGCTCGAGGATCACCGCGGCCGTCTCGGCGCCAATCGCCTGCTCGATGGCCGCGGCGTCGCCGAACGGCACGTGCACAAATCCCGGGACGAGCGGCTCGAACGGCGCGCGGTAGTATTCGCGGCCGGTCGCCGACAGGGCCCCGAACGTCTTGCCGTGAAACCCGTCCCGCATCGCGACGAACCCTGGGCGGCCGGTCGCGAGACGCGCGAGCTTGAGCGCCCCTTCGACCGCCTCGGCGCCGCTGTTGCAGAAGAAGCTGTACTGGAGGTCGCCCGGCGTCACCGCGGCGAGCCGCTCGGCGAGCTCCGCCTGCGGCGCGCTCGGCATCGTGCGCACGGACATCGGGATCCGATCGAGTTGATCGCGCACGGCCGCGAGCACGCGCGGATGGCGGTGGCCGATGTTGAAGATTGCGGGGCCGCACGCGCAGTCCACGTATTCGCGCCCGTGCACGTCCCACACGAGACACCCGGACGCGGCCCACTCGACCGTCTCCGATCCGCCGAACTTGAAGAGGCGCGCGAGCCCAGGATTGAGATAGCGGCGGTAGCGGTCGAACGTCTCCGCCACCAGCCGGTCCCGCTCCGCGTCGGACGGCAGCGCCGCGGGGGACCCCGCCGCCTCGGCCGCGCGCGGCGCGGCGCCCTCAGGCCGCTCCGGAACCATCCGACACCTCCGTGGGCACCACGAGCGACGGCACGATGCGCGCGAGCGCCGCCTGCGCGCGCCGGACGACCTGCCGGGTCTCCTTATACTTGATCCGCTCGAGCGCGTCGGCGAAGGTCGCCCACTCGCACCGAATGAACCCTTCCTCACGCTGGGGCGTCGCGTCCTCACCGCCGAGAAATTCCATCAAATAGTAGTGGACGGTCTTGTCGTAGTACGTGTCCTCGGCCTTCCAGAAGAAGACGTAGCGCTCCTCGCCGAGGTCGGACACCATGCGGACGTTGCGGATGCCGGTTTCCTCCGCGACCTCGCGGCGCGCCACGGCCTCAGAGGTTTCTCCCGGCTCGATCGTGCCCTTCGGCAGCATCCACTTGCCGGTCTCGTGCTGAAGGAGGAGCAGGCGCACCTCGCCCCGGGCGGGGTCCTGTTGGAACACCACGCCGCCGGCGCTATGTGCCTGCTTCATCTTGCGCCGGGGCTGAGGCACCCGCACCCTCCTGCGTGCACACGGTGGTTTCGACCGACCGGGGAGATCCGCCGATGGCGGCCGCCACCACCCACCGGGACGCGCGGCCGCCCGCCTGATCCGGGCGCGCCGCCGCGGTCACGCGCCGGCCGGGCTGTTAGTGGCGCTTATTGCGGCGGGCGGCGCGACGGCGCCGCTTCTGGCTCGGCTTCTCGTAGTGCTCGTGGCGCTTCGCGTCGGTAAGAATCCCGGACCGTTTGACCGAACGCTTGAACCGGCGGAGGGCACTGTCGAGCGTCTCGTCTTTGCCAACTCGAATCTCGGTCAATCGGCCCACCTCCAGCGCAACTACCCCTAAACGATTGCAACGATGACGCCATTATACACGACCGGCTGCGCACCGGGCAACCGCGCCGCCGCGCCGACGTTCGGCGCGTCTCCTACGGCGTGCGCGCGCCGGGGGCGATGCGCGTCACGGTGACCGAGCGGACCACCAGCGGCTCTTTCTGGTCGCCCGCCCCGTTGATGGCAAAGTCCCAGCCCCAGGTGTGCGCGAAGGCGGCGTCGGTCAGGCGCGCCGTGTACGTCGCCCAGCCGGCTCCGGCGTCCACCCACTGCCACGGCGTGAACCGGTAGCCCGTCATCGAATCGTACAGCAGATTGAACCCCACGAGCTGCGCGGCGCTGGCGCGGTGCACCTGGACCGTGATCAACAGATCGTACCGTCCATCGTCGAAGTACGCGTACGTGTCCGCGACGTCAAAGTACAGGTACACGGCGTTCGTGCTCGGATTGGTGCGGACCGCGTCGATCCCGTCGACGGTCACCGGAAACACGGCCCCCGCGGGAAGGGTCCGGAACATCTGGTTATACAGGCCGTGCTCCACGTTCACTGCCGCGAGCTGCGCCGACACCTCCGGGGCCTTCGCGAAGTCGCGGTCGGGGGCGACCGGGATCAACGGGGGGCCCTGCGCAGCGGCGCCGGCCGCGTCGTGGACGAGCGAGGGGTCGGGGTTCGTGATAAACACCGGGGCGGCGCCGAGCGACACCACCCCCGCAGCACCGGAGGGCGCGATCGGCTGGCCCGTCGCTCCAATGAGCGCGGCGGCGCCCGTCGTGGCGATCGGCACCTCATGCGTGCCGGACTCCGCCCACGCGACCGCGAGCGGACCGGCAGCCTTCTCGAACACGAACACCGCGATCTCGGGTCCACGGTCGACCGCGCCGACGAAGCGGGCCCCGCCGAGCATCCGGATGGCGGTGGCCACGCCCGGATCGAGGCGGGGCCAGAATTCGCGTACGACCCCGCCGGCCAGCGCGGCCGCGGCGATCTGTCCCGGCTCCACCGACCCCGTCCCGTCCAGCCACAGTTGATGACTCCCGCCGGACAGAAGCCGCGTGCGCATGACGCCGAGCGCTTCCAGCAGTTCCGCCGGCCGCCGGCCGTGCGGGTACAGCATCATCGCGTCGAAGTCGCCGCCGGCCGCCGTCAGCATCGTCTTCGTGTACGGCAGGTCGAGCCCGCCCGGGGAGGCGGCCACCACGAGGGCCTGCGAATCGGCGTGCTGCGACTCCTGCCGCACGACATGCAGCATCTCGCGGTAGTCCGCGGTCGTGCCCCGAAAGTCGACGAGGTCGAGCGACGGCTCGACCTGCCACGCGGACACCCGGCCGAGGTAGCGGTGGACGATGGCGTGCACGAACAGCGCCCAGTCGGCGATCTCCTTCGGAGGCTGATGCAGCCAGACCGCCTGGGGCGCCGTCGGTTCGAGCGCGGCCCACTGCGGCATGTGTTCAAGCAGCACGAGGAGATGCAGGTGGGCCGCGCCCGCCGCATGGACCTGCGCGTCCAGCTCCGTCCACACGAACGTGCCCCGGGCCGGCTCAATCGCGGCCCAGTCCGCCGTCGCGCGTCCCCATGTCACCCCCTCGGGCAGCGCGCCGGGCTGGGGCAGATCCAGCCCAAACGCGTCCCCCGCGACCGGGGCCGCCGGCGCCGACCACGCCCGCTCCGCGAGCCATGGGCTCGGGAGCGCGGCAAGGACCACGACCACGATCACGATCCACGCGCGCACCACGTACCTCCTGATCGCCCGGGCGGCGGCGCCCGGCGCGGTTGTGCGGCCTGCGTCCTCACTCATACTGTTCCCGCTATCGTTGCGCGGCAACACCCAATTTCCTCTTCACCGCGCGCAGAGCGAAGGAGCGCCTCGCACGGAGTGGAATAGTGGACGTATGTGGCAACTTCCGAAGGCGATTTCCCTAGTCGCGGGGCACGGCGAGGGCGGCACGGAGCTCAACGCGTTCGACCGCGCCCTGCAGGATGCCGGCGCCGCCGATCTCAATTTTCTGCGGGTGACGAGCATCTTGCCCCCCGGCGCGCGCATCATCGATCTCCCGGCCTACCCACCGGGCATCCTGATGCCGGCCGTGTACGCCAAAGCGGCCAGCGCGCGCCCGGGCGAACGGATCAGCGCCGCGATCGGCGTCGGCGTAGCCCGCGAGCACCACGGCGTGATCATGGAATACACCGGCCACACGTCGCGGGAGGAAGCGGAGCGCACGGTCCGCGAGATGGTCGTCGAGGGGTTCCGCATGCGCGGGCTGCCGCTCGAGGACGTGGTCGTGGTGGTCGCGGAACACACCGTCGAGCGGGCCGGCTGCGCGGTCGCCCTCGCGCTGTTCTGGCCGGCGGCCGACGGGCTCGTGCGATGAAGGGGGCGTGGATCACCGACCAGGGCTGCCTCGATTTCACGTCCACGTTCCAAGTGACACGCCGCCTGCACGAGGAGCAGACGGCCTACCAGCACCTCGAGATCTACGAGAGCCCGCGCTTCGGCCGGATGCTCGTGCTCGACGGGGCGGTGCAGACGACCGAGGCCGACGAGTTCGTCTACCACGAAATGCTCGCCCATCCCGGGCTCCTGACCCATCCGGCGCCCCGGCGCCTCTTGATCATTGGCGGCGGCGACGGCGGGGCGCTCGAGGAAGCGCTGAAGCACCCCCTCGAGCGGGCCACGCTCGTCGAGATCGATGAGGCGGTAGTGCGGACGAGCCGCGCGTACCTCGATGTGATCGGCGGCGGCGCGTTCGAGGACGCCCGCACCGAGCTGATCGTCGGCGACGGGATCGCGTACGTCGAGGACGGCGGCGCGGCGTTCGACGTCGTGCTCGTCGACTCCACCGATCCGCAGGGACCCGCGGTCGGCCTGTTCAGTCCGGCGTTCTACGCCCAGATCGCCCGGCGGCTCACGCCTGACGGCGTGCTGGTCGTCCAGTCAGGGTCCGCGGTGTACCAGCAGGATCTCGTCGCCGCCGTCCAGCAGCATCTGCGCCCGGTGTTTCCCGTCGTGCGGACCTATACCGCGACGGTGCTCACGTACCCGGGCGTGCTCTGGTCGTTTACGATGGGGTCGCTCGGCCGCGATCCCCTCGACGTGCCGGTCGAGGAGATCGCCCGCCGGACGGACGGATTCGGCCTGCGCTACTATACCGCGCGCGGGCACCACGCCGCGCTCGACCTGCCGCCCTACCTCGCCGACGCGCTCCGCGCGCCGTGAGATTTCTGTCGGCACGGAGCGCCGACGAAGGCTCGGGCCGCGCGTCGCTCATCGGCGTGCCGTACGACGCGACGGCCTCGTTCCGGCGCGGCAGCCGATTCGGGCCGGACGCCATCCGGCAGGCGTCGGAGAGCATCGAGACCTACAGCCCGCGCCTCGACCGCGATCTGGATGACGTCGCCTTCACCGACCGCGGCAACCTCGACGTGGACGCGCTCGACCCGGTCGAGATGGTCGCCGCGATTCAGCGCGCCGCGCCGTCCGGCCTGCCCTTCCTGCTCGGCGGCGAGCACACCATCACGCTCGGCGGCGTGCGCGCGATCGCGTCACGATACCCGGGCCTCACGGTCGTGCAGTGGGACGCGCACACGGACCTGCGCGACGAGTATGAGGGCGCGCGGATCAGCCACGCGACGGTGATGCGCCGGCTGCTCGACGACGGGTGCCCGCTCGTGCAGCTCGGCATCCGCGCCGGCACCCGGATCGAGTTCGACGTCGCGCGGCGCCGCAGCCTGCACTGCGCCCGGGACGTCGCGGTCCCGTCCGCGCTGCTCGAGACGCTGCGCGGACGGCCGCTGTACCTGACCCTGGATATCGACGTGCTCGATCCCGGTACGGCTCCCGGCACCGGCAATCCCGAACCCGACGGCGCGTCGTACGCCGCCCTGCTCGAGTCGCTGCGCGCGCTTCGCCGGATGCCACGTTGTCGGAATGGATCTGGTCGAGGTGGCGCCGGCCCTGGATCCCGGCGGCCGGACGCCGATCGTCGCGGCCTCGCTCGTCAGGGAAATGCTGCTGCTCTACGCCGGTTAGGGCCGGTCGGCCGGTCCGGCGGGCCCATCCATCGGGCACCGGCACGGACTAGACGCCGCATCGGGGGCACCCGTCGGCGTATCTCGCGGCGGCCCGGTCAAGATCCACGCCGCACAGCGCGGCGACGCTTACCGTCCACGCGAGCACGTCCGACAGTTCAAGGGCGAGGGCCGCCCGGTCCCCACTGCGGAGATCTTTCGCGACCTCACCGATCTCCTCGACCAAGCGCCGAAACGTCCCGTCTATCCCGCGCGCACGGTCGCGCGCGCCGAACGTCGCCGTGATCTGCGCCTGCAGCGTCCCGAGATCCATGGCCCTCCCTCACGCGCCGACCGCGCGAACGGCGCCGGCGCGCGCCCGCGCTGGAATCTTGCTCGAATTCCGTCCCAGGCGTTACTTCTTGGTCTGGAGACGCGGGAACAGGCTAAAGGCGATCTCACGCAACATCGCGATCGCCTGACCGCCCGTGATGTCCGCGTCCGGCGAGATGTTCGGCACCCGGGCGCCGAGAACTTTTTCAAACTCGAGCACGCCGAAGACCAGTCCCTTCGCCTCGTCCGACAGCGGACGGTTCGGCGGGAAGAGTGTCGCATCGAATGTGGGAACCGGCCGCGGGACCACGGTGGGCCATTGGTCGGGGGATCTCGGCTGTGGTGAGCGACAGGACGGAGCGGAAGTCTCGGGCGACGGCGTCGCGGGCCGTGAGCGGACGTCCAAGCGACCACCGCCCGCGCATGGTCTGAATCAGCGACGTGTTGTGATACTCCTCGTTGACGACAGTGCGCTCGGGGATCCACGGAGAGATCGCGATCGCCGGAATTCGCACGCCCAACCGGTTGAACGTGAACCCCATCTGACCCGCGGGCGCCGCCGGATTGGGCGGCGGCGCCAGTGGCGGGGGCACGTGATCGTAGGTGCCGCCCACTTCGTCGAAGACGACCAGCAGGAGCGTGTTGAGATAGTTGGACCCGCGGGAGGACGATGCGGACCGGATCGCGTCGTAGATCGTGGCGAGCAGCGCCTCGCCGCCGATCAGAGAGGACGGTGCATCGAATGGCAGCCCGCCCATCGGCGCCGCTTCCGGCGGGTGCATGTCGTTGTGGCCGTACCACAAGTTCGGTTCAATGAACGAGTAGGTCGGTAGGCGTCCGTTCTTCGCATCGTCCAGGAAATCGGGCACCGTCAAGAAATTCGTCGCGAAGCGCTTGTGCAGCCGCGGCGCGTGAATGATTCCGGTGAACGATGCGGGACTCGGCGGGTCGCAGTAGACTCGCCAGGTCAGGCCGTTCGCCTCCAGGCGCTCGAACAGCGTTTCCGCGGTATTGTGGACCGGAAAGGAGTCCGGAGGCGTGGCATTGAGCACGTATCCGGATGAGGTCGCGGCGTGGAAGAACGAGCGGTTTGGGAACGTCTGCGACGGCACGTCGCAGAACCAGTGGTCAAACGTCGCGAAGCCGCGGGCCAGTGCCGAGACGACCGGCATCTGCGCGGGCGTATACCCCATCATGATCTGGGCGTACTCTTCGTACGTGGGTTGCCGCCGCATCTCGTCGGTAAACGCACTGATGTAATCGGTCACGAAGCCGTCCATCGTGGGCCGCTGGCGCGGGTTCGCGGGCGCGTTATACGGCGCCACCATTTTCTCGAGCGGCATGTTGCGGTTGCTCGGGATTCAGGATGCCAAACAGGTCGGTGTTGATGTGCGGGTATTCCTCGCCGGGGTCGGGGTTCGGCGTGTTCATGTTCTGCGCGATCCCGTAGGACACGAACTTCCGGTCCGCCCCGAATGCGGACCATGCGGGGATCGGATTCTTGAGGTCCTTGCCGATGACGCCCTCGAATGACCGGACGTCGCCCGGCTGGTACAACCGGCCCAACAGATGGTCGAACGAGCGGTTCTCAAACATGATCACGACGACGTGATCGAGTCCCTGTTCTCGATCCGCACTCGACCGACGCTGCTGTGCCGAGGCGACGCCGGGGACGGCGAGGCTGGCGGCCAGCGCGCCCGCGCGCGTCACGAGTTTGCGGCGCGTGATCCGCTTCACCGGCGACCCGAACGTGTTCATCGCGCGTCCTCCTCTCGGCCGGCCGACACATGCGTGCATGCCGATGGCCGCCCCACTACACCCACCAGGGTCTGACGATGGATGGCACGTCCGGTCGTGCATCGGCCGCGCGCATCCGGTCGTGCGCGGCGCGCCGACGAATCGCATCGATATGGTTCGATTCCCGGCCGGAGCGACCTCCCGCCGGGATCCGCGCGCGGCCGGCCGGGATTGGTGTCACGAATCGTGAGACGCTGACGGCGCCCTCAGCGCAGCACGATCACGCGCGCGGCCAGCCCGATCGGGGTGGCGTCGTCGACCACGGGAATGCCGTACGCCACGACGAGCCGTCCCGGCGCCGCTTCCGACAGCGGCGCGGCCGCTCCACTTTGGAGAAGGAAATACGTGTCGGCCGACGTGGAGATCATCGTGCCGGCGGCCACGAGACCCCCGAGTGCCGTCACGACCTGCTCGATCGGCCCGGAGACCCGCGCGGAGTCGGGCGCGGAAAACTCAACGGTGACCCGTGTCGCGACGATACTGCCGTCCGAATTCATCAGGCCCACGACCTGCACCACATCGTCGGGGACGATCGAGGCCGCGGCGACGGTCCGGCCGCCGGCGGCGACCGCGGTCGCGGCGGTGACGACCACCGTGTGCTTCGCACCGCCGCCGGACAGGAGCTCGATCGTCGACCCCGACCGGCCGACGACCACACCGGTCTGGGGGCCGGCCGCGCTCAGGGCCGCCGCCGATCGCGGGGACGACGACCCGACTTCCAAGATCATCCCGGCCATATCCGCGGTCGGGCTCGCCACGCCCCACAAAATCGCGAACGCGCCCGGCCGCACCGCGGCAAGCGGGAGGCGTGCGCGGTCGCGTCCACGAGCGTCGTCGCGGCAAGCAGCCGGACCGTCCGCGTGCCGGTCACCGGCACCTGCCGCCAGGTGGTGCCGCCCTCAAACCAATCCACCGTCCCCGTCCCGGAGACCGCGAGCTGCACCCGACCGTGGACCGGGTCCACCGACGCGAGCGTGCCCGACGCGACGACGCGGCCCCAGCCCTTCGCGAGCGGCGCCGGGCCCGCGGGCGCGCCGAGGCCCAACGCGGGAAGAGCGGCGCCGATCAGCGCCGCGATCGCGACCACGGCGGCGCGCCGCGCCAGCGGAATCCGTATGATGACACCTCGTGATCCCCGCGCCTGCGGGACTGCGCGGCGGTCGATTAGGGGTTCGGTGCGGTCAGATGCGGTCCTACCGTGCCGGCGCGGTCGAGCGCGTCGGCGACACGCTGCTTCCACACGGCCTGGGTGAGATCCAGCTTGCCGGCCAACTCGGTGCCGGCGATGCCGCCCGTGAGGTACCGGACGGCCGTCGTCACGTCCGTCCCGACGGCGCGCGAGAGCATCACCGCGCGCACGATCTCGGGAAACGTCAGGCCCTCCTGCCGCAGCGCGCGCACGGTCGCGGGATCCACCGCGGCCGTCTGCGCCACCGATTGGACGAGCGCCGATTCCTGATCGCCGACGAGATGGCCCGCGATGGCGACCAGCGTGTCCGCGGGCATCGTCCCAACCGCGGTCAGGTGCAGCCCGCCCTGCTCCCAGGTCAGCACCCGAAGGTAGCCGAGGTCCACCAGACGTCCGCTCGCGGCCCCGACCTGGATCGTCTGCCCGGAGGTCGGGCCGATCGACCCGGCGGGAGCCTCGAACAGCGAGAACAAATTCTCGCCGTCGCTGTATCGGAGATAGACCGACGTCAAGGCGCCGAACCGGCTGACCGCGGCGCCGGTGAACACATAGCCGTCCGGCAGCACGGGCGGCACGAGCGCGTTGACGCCGGCCCGGTGGCTCAGCGGATCGGAGACGGCCGCCTCGCCGGAGACCGTGAACATCGGAAACACGCGCGCGCCCGCCGGCGCCCGAAACTGGAAGTATGCGGCCGGCAGATTGAGGCTGAAGCTGATGCGCGAGAAGTAGGTCGTGAGCACGATCCCGCGCGACGCGTCGCGCTCCTCGGTGCGCAGCACGGTCCCGGTCGCCTGATCGACCCACAGCTCGCGGCTCACGCCCGGGGTGTTCGGGTCGAGCAGCACGAGATACGCCGGGCGTCCGATCACCTCATCCGTGCCGAGCGCGGTCACCCGATAGTTGCGGCGCAGCTGCGCCAAGCCGCCGTTGAACAGGCCGGCCTCCATCGTCGGTCCTTCGACCACTAGGTTGTGGCTCGGCTCGTAATGCCACGACGCGCGGCCGTCGTCCACGATCAGACGTCCCGCGACGTCGCCCGGCGACAGATACTCGAGGCGCATCATATCCGGCCGCTTGTGCGATTCGACGGCGGTGATCGTTTCGGTGCGGCCCTGGCGCGGCATGGTCACGACCTTGGTGCCTTCGTAATCGATGAGGCCCGGCGCCTCGAGCGCGAGCGTCAGCATCGTCGCCGCGGACACCGGGACGTTCGGCGCCGGAGCGGCCCGGTCCGCCCCCGCGGCCACCAGCACGAGTGCCGAGGCCGCGACGATCGCGAGGCCGAGCCGCCGGCCGTGCATCACGGAGCCTTGCCCGCCGGCGTCGCGTCGCCCGCCAGCACCAGGTCGGCGTCGCCCGTCGCGAGCCCGAGATACGCCCGGTCGGTGAACGGCTCGGCGCTCATCTGGGCCGCGTGCTGGCGGAGGTACAGATCGACGCCGATCTCGGAGGCGTGGACGCGGTCGATCGTCCCGCGCACGACCGGGGTCACCGCCACGGCGGCCACCAGGACGGCGGCCGCGGACGCCCACGCGAGGCGCTGGCGGAAGAACAGGCGCCGCGGAGCCGGCGGGGCAGACCGCGACGGCCGCGGCTCACGCACCGCCGCCCAGAACTCCGCGGGCGGCTCCGCGAGCGGCAGCGCCCCAAGCAGGATCTTCGTCGCGCGCAGCCCGTCATACGCGTCGCGGCACTCCGCGCAGTCGAGGAGGTGCTCCTGCACCGCCTCGGCCTCCGCCGGCGTGAGCTCACTGTCCAGGTACGACGACAGCAGGCGCTCGACGCGGTCGTGGTTGAGGGTCATGATTCCCACCCCCGCCGCCGCGCTTCGACGTACGGCGCGAGCCGCTGCTGCAGCGTCTGCCGCGCCCGATGCAGGCGCGATTTCACGGTTCCCAACGGCACCTTCAAGAACATCGCGATCTCCTCGTACGAATAGCCCTCGATGTCGCTCAACACGACCACCATGCGCAGATCCTCGCTCAGCGTGCCGAGCGCCCGCTGGATCGTCCCGTCCAGCTGTTCGCGCTCGATGATCGCTTCAGGACTCGACGCCGGATCGGGCAGCTCGCGCAGCATCTCCCCGCGCGGCGTGTCCACCGCGGCGTCGAGCGATTCGACGCGCTGGCGCGGCCGCTTGCGCAAGCAGGTCGATGTGCAGGTTGCTGACGATCCGGTACAGCCAGCTCTCGAGCGGTGCGTCCGGTTCGACCCGCCGCAGCGCCCGGTACACTCGGAGGAACGCTTCCTGGGTGAGATCCCGCGCGTCGGCCTCGTTGCCCGCCATCCGGTACGCGATGTTGTAGACGTGGCGGGCGTACCGCTGCACGATCGCGTCGTACCGCGCCAGTTCCTCCGCGGTATACGAGTGTGCCTGCCCGACCCGGGGGCGAGCCATCGACACCAGCGCGCTTGGCGTCCCCATCACCGTGATAGAACGGGACGGGCCGCCAAAAGGTTCGCGCTCCCCCTACCGGGCGACGACGTTGACCAGCTTGCCTGGCACGACGATCACGTCCTCCACCGCCTTGCCGTCGAGAAACTTCCGGACCTTCTCGCTCTCGAGCGCGGCCTCGCGCAGCCGGGCGTCGTTCGAACCGGCCGGCACGGTGACCCGGTCGCGGACCTTTCCATTCACCTGTAGAATCAGCGTCACGTGGTCCTCCCGGACCGCGTCGGGATCCCACGCCGGCCACGCCTGCAGGTGCACGCTCTGTGTCCCGCCCACCCGCTCCCACAGTTCCTCGGCGAGGTGCGGCGTGAGCGGCGCCAGCATCAGGATGAGCGTCCGGAGCGCGGCCGCCCACTCGGAGGTACCCGCGGCCCCCTCGTCCCGCAGCCGCGTCAGCGCGGTCGTGCACTCCATGAGCGCCGCGATCGCGGTGTTGAAGCGGAAGCCCTCGAGATCCTCGGTGACCCGGCGGAGCGTCTGGTGGATCGTCCGCCGCAGGGCGGCCGTGGCCTCGGGCCCGGCGTCCCGCCGTTCGGGCGCGGCCCCGAGCACCAGGTGCCAGACGCGCAGGAGGAACCGGTGAAGGCCCTCGATCCCCCTCGGGTTCCACGGACCGCCGCCGTCCCACGGCCCGATGAACATCAGGTACGCCCGGACGACGTCGGCGCCCACCGTGCCCACGTACTCATCGGGGTTCACGACGTTGCCCCGGGACTTGCTCATCCGGTTGCCGTCGGGGCCGAGGATGATGCCCTGGTTGAAGAGCCGCAGCATCGGCTCGTCGAACCACACGATCCCGAGGTCGCGCATCGCTTTCGTGAAGAACCGCGTGTACATGAGGTGCAGCACCGCGTGCTCGATGCCGCCGGTATACTGATCCACCGGCGCCCACGTCCGCAGCGGCGCCTCGCCGAATGGGGCGGCGGCGTTGTGGGGATCGAGGTAGCGGAACTGGTACCACGATGAGTCGACAAACGTGTCCATCGTGTCGGTCTCGCGCTCCGCGGGGCCCCCGCATGTCGGACACGTCGTCCGTAAAAATCGCTCGTCGTGTTTGAGCGGAGACTCCCCGGTCGGCAGAAACTCCGAGTCATCGGGCAGCAGCACCGGCAGATCCGCGTACGGCACCGGGACCGCGCCGCACGACGGGCAGTAGATGATCGGGATCGGCGTGCCCCAGTAGCGCTGGCGGCTGATCAACCAGTCCCGCAGCCGGTAGGTCACGGCGGTCCGCCCGCGGCCGATGCGCTCGAGCGCCTCGGTGACGAGACGCCGGCCCTCCTCGCTCGGGGTCCCGTCGAACGGGCCGGAGTTGACCATGACGCCCTCGCCGACGTAGGCCTCGCGGAGCGGCGCGCCGTCCCAGTCCGGCGGCGCGATCACCACCGGTATCGGCAGCCCGTATGCCACGGCGAACGCGAAGTCGCGCGTGTCGTGCGCCGGCACGGCGTGGATCGCGCCCGTCCCGTACGTGAGCAGGACGTAGTCGGCGATATAAATGGGGATCCGCGCGTTCGTCAGCGGATGCCGCGCGTAGGCGCCGATGAACACGCCGGTCTTCTCGCGATCCTCCGCGAGGCGCTCGATCTCGGTCTGCCGGCGGGCGCGCTCCACGTACGCCGTGACCGCGGCGCGGTGCTCGGGGGTCGTCAGCGCATCGACGAGCGGATGTTCGGGCGCGAGCACGAGAAACGTCGCGCCGTACAGGGTGTCCGGCCGCGTGGTGAACACGGTGATCGGATCGTCCCGCTCACTCGTGTACACGATCTCGGCGCCCTCGCTGCGGCCGATCCAGTTGCGCTGGAGCGTCTGCACCCGCTCGGGCCACTCCATACGGCTGAAGTCGAGCAGCTCGTCGGCATACTTGGTGATGCGGAAGAACCACTGCTCGAGGTCCTTCTTGATCACCGGCGTGCCGCAGCGCTCGCAGACACGATCGGTGCCAACCACCTGCTCCCGCGCCAGCGTCGTGTTGCAGTTCGGACACCAGTCGACGGCGGCCAGCTTGCGGTAGGCGAGCCCCGCCTCGTAGAATTTCAGGAAGAACCACTGGTTCCAGACGTAGTAGTCGGGCCGGCACGTGACGACCTCGCGCGTCCAGTCGAACATCGTCCCCATCGAGCGCAGCTGGCCCCGCATCCGCTCGATGTTGGCCATCGTCCACTTGGAACGGGTGGATCCCGTGCTGGATCGCCGCGTTCTCCGCCGGCAGTCCGAACGCGTCGAACCCCATCGGAAACAGCACGTTGTACCCCCGCATCCGGAGGTAGCGGGCCTTCGCGTCGGAGGGCGTCATCGCGTACCAATGTCCGATATGCAGATCGCCGCTCGGATAGGGATACATCGTCACGAAGAAGAACTTCGGGCGCGACGGATCGTCTTGAACGCGGTAGAGGCCGTCCGCCTGCCACCGCGCCTGCCATTTGGCCTCGATCGTTCTCGGGTCGTACTGACTGCTCATACGGCGCTCCGGGTCCACCTGACCACGTGAGGAAGTACGGCGGGACCGCCGTCCGTATTTCGTGCCGCCGGAACGCCAGCCCTGCCCACCGGGCGCGCGATGCCGCGCGCGCCGCCCTACATGACGTTGCGCAGGTCGCCGCCGAGATAGCCCGTGATCGAGATCATCACCGCGCCAAAGACCGAGAGCGGCAAGATACGGTCCGCCGCCCGGTTGTCGGTGCGCCACCGCCACAAGAAGTTCGCGAGATACGCCGCGGTCGCCACATACGCCGCCCAGCTGTGATAGCGGTGCTTCATCAGGACGGCCGTCCCGACGCCCTGCGCCTCGACCGCGAGCAGATCGGTCCATCCGAGCGCGATCGCGAACGCCGCGCCGATCAGGCCGAGCCCGACGAGCCAGTACGCCGTGCGTGGAAACATGGGGTCGGCCCGCCACCGCGCCAGCACGTCAAACAACGTGCTCGTCAGCCACAGCGCGATCGGAAAGTGTACGACGAGCGGGTGGATCAGCACCGGCGTCCGCCCCCGACGCCATCGGCCTCCATGGTCAGTCCCCCCTGCTGCTGCGCGAGCCCCACGGCGCGGACGGCCACGGGGCCGGCACGGTCCCGCACCCTGCACGAACGCCGCGACGACTCCCCTATACGGCCGCGCGCCGGTGAGATCCTTCGCGTCTCGCCGGCACGCGCCGGAGGCCGACACCCGGCCGCGTCTACGCGCCCGCTCCCGTGGGCATACGCACGTTTGGGGGGATCATTCGCGGTTCGGCGACGTTCGCCGAGGAGGCGCAAGCCATGCCGCCTGAGACCCGACTCACAAGACTCGCGACGTTTCTCGAGTGCCTGGCCGCGGAGTCTGCCGACGCGCTCAGTCTGACGGATTATCTCCACGCGGTACTCCGGACGCTTCGGAACGAGCTTGGGTATGAGTCCTGCGCGGCCGCCATGCTGGAGGGCGCGCAGGACGACGTCCTGGTCGTGCGGGCCGCCTCAGGACTGCTCGCCAACCTCGACGGCGCCTCGATCCCGGCCGACCGCGGTCCGTGGGAAACCGTCCTCCGCTCCGGCCGCACGATCCTCGTCTCGCGCGGTGAGATCGATGCCGGTGATGGCGCGGGACGCACCGGGGTGCGCTGCGCGCTCTACGTCCCGCTCAAGGTCCGCGGCCAGACGATCGGTGTGCTCACCGTGGGCCGGGCGCGCCCGAACATGCTCCGGGAGGCCGACGTGGCGCTCCTGACTGCCGTCGGCCGGTACCTCGCCGGCGCGCTCGAAGTCGCGGACCACCTCCAGCGGCAGCTGCGCCACGTGTCCGAGGCCGACCCTCTGACGGGGCTCGCGCAACACGTCAGCACGATCGAGGTCGCCCACCTCCGGGCGTTTGCCGATCGTGTGGAGGCCGAGATCGCGGAGGGGACCCGGACGCACCGGACCTTTACCATCGCGGTCATGGATACCGACGGGGACGACGCCGCGCTGTTCGAAGGCGGCGCGAACCGCGTGCCGCTGCGGGTGGCGGAAATCCTCGCCGCGGAGATCCGGCCGGCGGACCTCGCGATCCGGTACGGCGGCAACGGATTTCTCGTGCTGCTCACCGGCGCCTCGGCGCTCGAAGCCCAAAAAACGCTCGCCTCGCTCGGGCTCCGCCGTTTGGAACTCGAGACCGAGGACGGGAGTCTCGCCCCGGTCGGCATGACCTGGGGCACCGCCACCTGGCCCGGCGACGGCGCGAACCTCGAACATCTCCTCAACGCCGCCGAACGGCGGCTGTTCGGGACGACGAGAGCCTCCCGAACGGACCATGCGGGCGTGAGCGGCCGCCGGCCCGCGTGGGCCATGGCTGCGTCGCTTGCCCCCGCAGCCGGGACGCGCCGCACGCCACGGCCATCTCGCCATCCCGGCGGCGACCGTCGCGGTCGCCTTGCTCATCGGGTTTGCGCTCGGCTCCGCCGGGTGGCTCCACGCCGCGGCGCCGCACCCCGACGCGCCCGCGCGGATGCCCGTCGTGACCGCCGCGGTGCGCCCCGCACCCGCCGCACCGCCGCAAGACACCGCGAGCGTGCTCCGCGAGGATCTTCGCCTTGAGGTCCCGCAGCCCGCCGGCCACATCACCCGCGTCGTCCGCGCGGTCCGCCGCCCGAGGCCGTCCCGGACGGTACGGGCGGCCGCCGCGCCCCGTCACTACTTCGTCGTCTCGGGGCCGTTGACGCGGCTCGTCGCCGAGCGGCTGGCCACTGCGGCCGCCGACATCGGACTGATGCCAGCGTACCTCACATCGCCCGCGGCCGGGCAAACCGTCGTGTACTACGGTGAGTTTGGATCGAAGCAGGACGCGCAGGCGCTCGCGCGCCGTGTGCGCACCGCGGGCTACACCGCCGCGATCGTCGGTCAGTAAGGCGCCGGGCGTCCCCGCCTGCATTCGCCGGACGGCGCCCAGATAACAGGACGGGTCCGGCGGCTCACGCCGCCAGACCCGCACCCGACTCTGCATCGCGTTACTCGCCGATGTACTTGTTCGCGGTCTCGAGGTGCTTCGAGACCGTCACCGCGGCCGGGCGCGCGCTCGCGACGTCCGCAAGCTGCAGCGCCTGCAGCGCCAGTGTCAGGGATGTTTGCGCTTCCTGCATCGCGGCGCGGGCACCCGGAAGATTCTGCAGCACCGCCATTTGGAGATCCGGGATGATCCCTTTGCCCTGTCCTCGACACGGATTCGCGGACGGATTGGCATACCCGGCCTGCGGTCCCTCAAGACAGTTCACCACGTGATTCAGATACAGCTGCACGCCCGCCAGCGTCGTGCCTTGCTGCGCGAGTTCGCGGGCACGCGACGTCGCGGTCTTCAGCTCGGCCTGGATCTGCCCAACGAGCAGGCTGTTCGCGACACCGGACGGGAGCTGCCCGTTATTCCCCGCGCGCCCGGACACTGGCGCGCTGAGCACGAGCGCGGCCGCCGCGAGGAGCGTCCCCACGGCCCGGATCGTGCACGCGTTCATCGGCGCGCCCGTCTCAACGTTCCCGGGCGCGCCGTCCGCCGTGTCCGCGTGGGCCCAAGGCTACTGGCTGAGATACTGGCTCGCCGTCTGCAGGTGCCGCGAGATCACGAGCGCGAACGGCTGGGCCTCGTTGATATCCTTCGACGTCACGGACTGCAGCGCGAGCATCAGGCACGTCTGTGCCTCCTGCAGCGCGGCGGTCGAACCCGGAACCATGTGCATCACGGCGACCTTGAGGTCCGGAATGATCCCATTGCCCTGTCCCTGGCACGGGTACCCGGCCGCGGCGAGGTAGTCCGGACCGCTCGGCCCCTCGAGGCAGTTGATGACGTGGTGCAGATGCAGTTGGACGCCCGCGATCGTGTTGACCTTCTGGGCAAGTTCACCGGAATGGAACGTGGCCGTCTTCAGTTCAGTCTGGATCTGGCTGACCAGCATCGCGTCCCCGCCCATATGCGGGGACTGCGCATACCCTGACATCGGCATCCCAAGCACCAGCGCGCTCAGCGCCAGCAGCGCACCCACCGCGAACATCTTCTTCATCAGACCCACGTGATCGCCTCCCTCTGGAAGTGTCTCGTCGCGCGCATTCAACTAAGTATTCGCTGTCCATTGTAACAGACATGTGTTGATGGGGGATGATGTTTGCCGGCCGCGGGCGGGACCGGGACGGTGGAGCTGGAGGGAATTTGAACCCTCGACCTCCTCTACGCCAAACGAGTGTCGCCCGATTCCACCAGCGTCCGCCGCCGTCCACACACGCTGACTTTATTGCCTTTTAAAGCCAACGGAGTTACACAGCCGTCCGCCGACAGGGCCCCATGTCCGTCGGTGAGGCGACAGTATGGCTGTAGTCGCGCCATCTCCCACCGGGCCCTCTTCCCGTCCGGGGGGAGGGCGCACAACAGCGCGTGCATCGGCTTAGCCGCCGTTACGTCCATCGTCGGCGGGACGTCGGCGTGCGCGTCCAAGGTCCGGCTTCACGCGTCTCCGCGACCGTCATCACCTGCCAACTCCGCTGCGACGCTCGCATTCCTCCGCCAGGATCGGCACGCCCAGATTACAGGCCTGAATTCCCTGCGCGACGCAGAGCTTGAGGACTTCCATGATCTCCTCGATCGTCGCTCCAAGCTTGAGCGCCGCCTTGATGTGCCGCCGCGTACCTGGCGCGTACATATGCGTAAAGGACGCGTCGCAGGCGACGCTGAGCAGCTCAATTTCCTTGGGGGGCAGGACGCCGCCCCTGTACAAGGGAATCGCCGTTGCGAAAAACGCGTCGGTCCATCCCGGATCGAGCTCGTAAAACGGATCCCATGCCGTGTTCCACTGGCCGATCGAGCGCATCGCATCACAGGCTGGCGTCGCGGCCGCCGCCTTCGGCGCGGGCGTCACCCCTGCCAACTTCGCTTCCTCAAGGAGAATAGGCGCGCCGAGACTGCACGAGTGGATGGACATGATCGACGCGGCTTTGAGGACGAACAAAATCTCTTCGCGTGTCGCGCCCGCCTCGAGTGCGGCGCGGATGTGACGGCGCGTGCCGTCCCTATTGAGGTTCGTACACGCCGCGTTGAGCCCGACACTGACGAGTTCGATGAACCTCCGTGGGAGAACGCCGCGGGTCCACGGGTCCGTGGTCATCTTCACGCAAGCTTCCGTCCACCCGGGATCCCATTCGCGCAGGATGGAGACCGTGGAATCCCAGGGCCCGTTCGCCTGCGGCTCGTCGCTCATCGGTGTCACGTCAGCACGTGGACTCGTCATCTGTCACGCCTCCTGTAAAAAATTCTCCCGATCAGCGGGGCGGCGTCGCGCGCGATTGATCATCGAGCTTCGCGTGTTCCGGTCCTCTTCCAGCGGCGCACGCCCCGGAGCGACCGACGGCCCGCGTGTGCCTTCCGGATCGTGGGCGCGTGACCGGCCGGCGCGCCCGATGGCGTCCTATCGCATTCGCGATGCGGGAACACCGTCAGGCCGGATCAACCAGGATCTTCCCGTCCACGACCTTTACCGGAAACGTTGCGACCCCATACCCCGGCACGTGCACGGTGCTGCCTGTCGTGACGTCGTACCGCCACCCGTGCGACCGACAGGTGACGATCTTGCCCTCGAGCTGGCCCATGCCAAGCGAGGATCCGTGGTGAAGGCACCCGTCCTCCATCGCGTAGACGGTGCCGTCGACATTAAACAGCGCCACATCCTTCCCGGCGACCGTGACGGACGTGGCGGTCCCGGGGAGGAGCTCCTCGAGACGCATCACCTCGACAAATGCTCCCATCGATCACCTCCTTCGACGTTCGACTCGCGCCGAGTATGCGCTTGTGCCACGATCGTCCTACCGCCTACAGTGCCGTCCGAGGTGGTCGTGCCTCCTGGTCACGCGCAGATTCACGGGTCCCGCCGCGAGGCAGCGGCGGGACCCGCGGACATCCGGTGTGCGCGTCACCGCACCTTATCCACCGATTCGGGCGGCACCATGCAGTAGGCGATGGGGTGCGAGTCGCTGGCGTTCAACGTGATCGTTTTCTTCCCATCTGTCTCCCAGACTAGGAAGCCGAGATCCTCGCCCTTCCGGTTCGGCGGCAGACCGAGATTCCGCAGGGTCTCTTCCACGGTGTCGTACCAGACACCGACCTTCATGATCTTGCGCGCCTCCTCGGCCGTCGCCACCTTGCGGCCGAACTGTTCGCAGATCCGCACCACGCCCTCGACCTGCTGCACCGACGTCAGGCGCTGGCGGTTGGCCCCCCACAGGTTGTCCTCGTTGCCGACCCGTACGTGCTGCCCGAGGACGAGCGCCATGGCCGACAGCGAGATCAATCCGCGCATACTCGACCAAAAGGTGACGATCGCGCCTTGCGGCATGCGACGGAGCGCCTCCATCCAGTCGAACGGGTTGCGGCCGATCGTGCCGCCGCCATATCCGGCGATCGCCGTATTCATCGGGCCCATGTAGACGCCGGCCCGCATCAGCCGTTCGATAATCTCAATCTGGTGCACGTGGGCCGGCACGAAGTAGGGCTGAATCCCGTGCTTGCGGAGCCGCTTGAGGTGCTCGAGATAAAAGGCCGGAGCCGCGTCCACCATCATCCCGGCCCACGCGGCCTGCACCATCGGATCGTCGAGATGCGTCCCCTTGACGTCGTCTTTGCTCATCAACGACATGATGTCCCACTGCGTCGTGCCGATCGCCACGGTGACATACTCGGGCTTCGGATCGAGTTCGGTGAGCATATGGCGCGTGTCGTAGTCGAGCCACTTCGCTTTCGCCTCGGCGGTCTTCGGCGAAAACGAGATTGAGCCGCCGACCTGCAGGATCATCTTCGGGACGGCCTGTTTGAGTCTCCCGATGAAGTAATTGTACTGATCGAAGTCGATGGACCCTTTTCCGGTCGCCGGGTTCCGCACGTGGACATGCAGCATGGTGGCGCCGGCGTTGTAACAGTCGACCGCCACCTGCACCTGCTCATCCCAGGTGACCGGGATGTCGGCGTCGCCCGGGAGCCACTGTGGCCCGAAGGGAGCCACCGTAATAATCAGGGGCTGCATATTCTCCGGGAGGATCGAATCGTCAGTAAAATACATCTCATCATCTCCCTTCAGAGTTTACGGTATATCGTCCTGCCACTGCCCTACCACTGCCGGTTTTCGTTCCACGACCGAGGGCCGTCGCCCCAAGACTTCTGACGTGCGCCTGCGTAGCCACCGGCTGTCAGTCCGGCTCCGGCGGCGGAAACGCGGTCGGGTCCGCTTGCCAAATGCCGAAGATGTTACCGGCCGGGTCAGCGACGAACGCGAACCAGGCGGTTTTGGGGACGGCGGTTCTAGGACGCACGACCGACCCGCCGAGCCGCTCGACCGCGGCGATCGTCTCATCGAGCGATGCGACCTGCACGTAGTACGCCCAGTGGCGCGGTCCCGGCGTCGGGCGATACGTGATGCCGCCGCCCAACCCTGCGGCCGGAGACGGCCCGGTCTGAATCCGCCAATAATCGACCCCGGGGGCCTTGTTGACCTCCCACCCGAACAGCTCCCGGTAGAAATCCGCGAGTGGCCCCGGCTTGTCGGCGTAGATCTCAAAGTGCGTCACTAAGTTTGCCACGGTGCCTCCTCCGAGGTTCTCTCGCACATCTTCTTGTAGCGGGTCGACCGCCAGTGTCGCCCCCTGCCGAATGTCCTCTGGCGTCACCCGCGTACACAGCCTAACCCACGCGGGGACAAAAGTCGTCTGACCAAAGTCATAGGGTCGCCTAAGTCGTGGAACATTCTCGTGCCGAAACGCGCGATGCCCGTCCAGACGCGCGGTCCCGGGCTCGCGACCGTCGGAGTTCGCACGCCGCGAGCACCCGACGTGGTGGAACACGGATGCCGCGCGGGGATCCTGCGACTGGTGCGGTCCGGTCCCGCTCAACGGCGCTCCACCGATACAATCGTCAAGCCGAGGTCGCGCGCGCGGCTCATGAGCCCGTAGAACGCAGATTCGTCGACCACGTCACCCGTGATGATCGTATCTCCAGCTGCCTCCTCGGTGACCACGAAGCCATCAAACCACGTGGCCATTGAGATGCCGAGGGGCCCGCGGACGCGGATCTCATACCGGATCCCCATGTGGTCTCCTTGTCACGGCCCCGCGCGCCGTTCCGCCCGGGCAGCACGTTCCGACTCTCGATGAGAGTGTCGTCATCGGTCGGCGTCGGCGACGCCGGACTGGCGCTCCATTGAATGTGCCTCCCGCAACGCTCCGCGGCACGGGACGGGACCGAGCCAGACCGTTGGCGCATGGTCAAGCGCCCCGCGTCTCCCGCGCCTCGATGGACTATGCGGCACGCCTAGCCGTCCTGCGTACCAGAGGCCGCGATGCTACGACCACTCGACCTCCCCAACAGGCATCATAGACCACCACGGGACCCGGGGTCGTCCGACTAAAGTGATACAACCGGTTTTTTCTGGTGTATCCGAACCGAAGCGATCGTCGTCAGTCCAGATGCAGATCTTTCGCCATGAGGATCGCCTGAGTCCGACTTCGTACGCCGAGCTTGCCGAAGATGCGGCCAAGGTGCGTCTTCACGGTCCCAACACCGATGGCAAGCTTGCGCGCGATCTCCTGGTTTGAGTCTGCGAGGATCACCAGCCTGAGCACTTCCCGCTCGCGCTCCGTGAGTGGCTCGACAAGCGGTGTCGAACTGGGGACGTTGGTGGCCGGGGTACTCGGCGAACGCGAACCGTGTGGTTCCGTCGGGTTCGGATCGCGAGGCTGATTCTGGAGAATCTCGAGCAATCGTGCACTATATTCCGGTGCGATCCCCTGCACTCGCGCACGGCGCAGCAACGAGGCCATGGGGCCCCCTTCGTCCACAAACACCCGCACATAGCCCTCGGGCTCGCCAAGGGCCAGGGCACGCGCAAGACTGGAGAGCGCTCCGGTCCGGTTCCCGAGCGCCCGTAATGCGAGACTGACCAGGACCAGGATCTCGATAACGCTCCCCACGCGGTTCTTGCTCTCAGCGTCGCGCAGGAGCGTGTCGAGCAGCGGTAGTACCGTGTGACTCTTCTGCGCGATCAGGACGCGCGCCAGCGCGCAATACTCCGTCTCGCGGAGATAATTCGCCTGATCGCCGGCCGTGAGCCCGCACGCGGCCGCCCACCGCGCCGCGGCCGCGTAATTGCCTTGCATCAGCCACAAGTGGGCACGAACCGCGGCCGCATGGGCGGAGAGGTGCGGGTTCATCTCGCGCTGCCGCGCCACGACCGCGAATGCGTCGAGGATCGCCGTGGCGCCACGGCTGTCGCCCCGCGCCTGCCGGAGCCGCGCGAGCGAGCCGTATCCCCGCACGGCCGTCCATCCGTCGGTAAGGTTGAATGCGGAGATGTACTCGACCCCTCGTTGCAGCAGCCCGTCGGCCTTGCCTAACTCATCCCACTCCCGCAGCAACTCCCCATGGGTGAAGTAGTACATCGGAGGACCCGCCGACGCGGCGGCGCTGAATGTCTCCTCAGCCTGACTCAAGGTCAGCGCCGCCCGGTGCAGTCGGCCTTGAAACATGTACAGGCGAGAAAGCGCGCTTAGCCCGACCCGCTCCAAGCGTGGGAACCCCAGTGCCGCAGCGTGCGCGGTCGCGGCGGCCAGCGCGGCCTCGCTGGAAGCCGTCACGTCGCCGCTCATCAAAAACCCGCCCGCAGCCCATACCTGCGCAAACGCCCGTCCCTCCACATCGTGCTCCGGGAGCAGGTGGTACGCCTCCGCCGCCAGCACCACGGACCGGTCAAACTCGCCTCGCGGTCCGGCCGCGAGCGCCCGGACCAGCGTGATCCGTCCGCGAATCCCACGCGCGGCGTCAGATGAGTCAGTGGGCGGAAGATGCTGCTCCGCCGTCTCTAGTAGCGCTTCGGCTCGGTGCGGCTGGTTAGTGAGCACCAGCGCATAGGCGTAGGCGACGCTGAGACCAGGCGTGGACTGCACCACCCCGACGGGGAGGCGCTGGTACCAGTCGAGCACCGTGCGGGCCTCGCCGTGGGTGACCGATCGCAGCCCGTGCACGCCAACGAGGCGAGCCGCACGACCGACGTCCGGCGCTGCGAGGGCATGCTCAACGGCCTCGCGCGCAAACCCGTGCGCCTCGTACCACGCACTGGCGCGGCGGTGAAGGTCGGTGAACAGCGAGGGGTCCGTTTGGCGAAGCCGAGCTCGAAGGAGGTCCGCAAACAGATGGTGGTAGCGGTACCAGCGACGTTCATCGTCGAGGGGCACCAGAAAGAGGTTGTGCTGCTCGAGGTGATCGAGGCGCGATCGGGTCTCGTTCACATCGTCTTCCGCCAGTACCGCGGCACACAGCGGCACGCTCAACCGATCAAGCACCGACGTGCGCAACAAGAAGGCCACGATGGAAGGCGACTGGCGGGAAAGCACCTCCTCAGTCAAATAACCAAAGAGATCGCGCCGGCCGGACAACCGGGCGATGAAGTCGGACACGACCGCCGCATCCAGCGGCATCGACAGCAGGATCAATTGCAGCCCGCCGATCCACCCCTCCGTCCGCGCGGACAGCGCTGCCAGGTCGACCGCGGAGAGCCGACGTCCCATCACCTCCTGGACGAACGCGGTCACCTCGTCTGGCACGAAACGGAGATCGGCCGCGCGCAATTCGCACACGCCGTCATGCACCCGCAGACGCGAAAGCGGCAGGGGCGGGTCCTCCCGGGTCACGATGATCACCTTGAGATGCGGGGCGGGCTTCTCGAGGAGGAATGCGACCGCGTCGTGCACCTCGCGATCCTGGATGACCTGATAGTCCTCGAGCACGAGCATGACCGTCCGCCCCGAGGCCACGAGGTCGTTCACGAGGACAGTCATCATCATCCGTAGCGGCGGAGGCGGGGAGAACCCAAGCGTCTCGAGGAGCGCGGTGCCGACGCCGGAGCTGAGACACGCGCAGCGCCATGACGACGCCGCGGAGAAACTGGATCGGATCGTTGTCGCTCGCGTCCAACGAAAGCCAGGCCACCGCCGCGGTCGCGATCCCGCGCAGATACGCGCGAGTTCAACCAGTCGACCAGGAGGGTGGTCTTGCCGAAACCGGCCGGAGCGCAGAGGAGTGTCAGCGCGCGATCTGACCCGGCCTCGAGCTTGGCCAGCAGTCGCTGCCGATGAACCAATTGTGGCCGGATGCGCGGAGGATAGATCTTGGTCGCGAGAACGGCGCGGCGGTAAGCGCCCGCCATCCCGTCTTGGTCATTTGCGGATCGTGTGCGGGGTACCTCATCTTGCGACAATCGCCGCGCGCCCTCGTCTTTCCCGTGTGTGCTGTGGAGGACCGGCGGTCGACGTCCGCGATCGGAGCCTGCCACGTGTTCTCGCCGGCCGTGTTCTGCCCCCGCAGCGTGCATCACCGACATTCGATGAGGATCCCACGCACGCCTTCCCGAGGGACCTGGACGGATTCAACGGGCGCGGACCCCACTATGCGAATCGCGAGGCTCGATAACTGCACGGCGCGAACTCAATCACCGCGGTGTCGGCCACCCGTCCCACGTCAAACGGTTTTCCACATCCCTCACAACTTACCTCGTGTGTTCCGACACTGCCGAACGTGAGGCACGACCGACATCGAGGTAATCGGACTACCCGGGCAAATTCCTCGAGATCACAACCACCAGGATTGGCCGATCGCGCACGCCCCGCGCGCCCACGTGGTAGATCTGGTGGAGCTGGAGGGAATTGAACCCTCGACCTCCTCTACGCCAAAGAGGCGCTCTCCCGCTGAGCTACAGCCCCACGCCAACCCGCGGACGGGACCCGCGGGACCTCTGCATTATATCGGAGTGCCGTGCCGTGGTCCAGACGCGCAGGCGAGCGTCGATAGCCCGCCCCGGCATCTCACCGCTCGACGATCGGGGCGTCCCCCCACAACCACTCGAGGTTGTAGAACTCGCGCTCCCGCGGGTCGAAGACGTGCACGACGACGTCCCCGAAGTCGAGCAGCACCCATAGGCCGCTGCGGCGGCCCTCCGTCCGTCCCGGCTGCTCGCCGGCCTCGCCGAGCGCATCTTCGACCGCCTCGGTAATCGCTTTGATCTGGATCCGGTTGCTGCCGGTCGCGATCACAAAGAAGTCGGTCACCGGGCTGTGCTCCTGCAGATCGAGCACGACGACGCGGTCCGCCAGCTTCGCCTCCGCGGCTTCGGCCGCGAGCAGTGCCTTGTGTCGCGCGTCCACTATCCGGCCCCCTTCCGAACCCGCGACGCGGGCTTCGCGTACAGCCCGTGCGTCGCGATGTACTGCTCGACCGGCTCGGGCACGAGGTAGGTGATCGGACGGCCCTCGCGCACGCGCCCCCGGATGTCGGTGCTGCTGATCGCCATCGCGGGAATCTCCATCGCGTGAATCCGTCCCAGGTGCGGCCGCACCCGATGATGGCTCGAGGACCAATGCTCCTGATCCAGCTGGTAGCCCGGCCGGCTGGCTCCGATAAACTGGCACAGCTTCAGGAGACGCGCGGTGTCGCGCCATTCCCCGCGAAGAATCTGACCGAGCGCGTCGGCGCCGGTGATGTAGAACAGCTCGTCCCCCGCGTGCCCCCGGCGAAGCGCCCGGATCGTATCGATCGTGTACGACGGCCCCGCGCGGTCAATCTCGATCCGCGAGACACGAAAGCGCGGGTTCGTCGCGATCGCGAGGAAGGTCATCAAGTATCGGTCTTCCGGGCTCGACACTTCGCGGGGATTCTTGTGCGGCGGATGGCGGTTCGGCACGAACAGGACCACGTCCAGATCGAACTGCCAGCGGGCCTCGCCGGCGGTCACGAGGTGGCCGTAGTGGACGGGATCAAACGTCCCGCCCATGATGCCGATCCGGCTCACCGCCACCACCTCATCCGATCGTGCGCGGCTCGGGGGCCGTGTGCTCGGGGTTCTGGACCCCCTCCGGCGCGTGCACGGGAGCCGCGCGGCGCAAGAGGCCCTGGACGGCCGCGAGCAGCGCCGGGATGCCTTCGCCGGTCGCGGCCGAGATCGGCAGCACCTCGCGCCCGCGCGCCCGCATCGCCGCGGCGAACGTGTCCCACGCGGCGCGCGCATCCGGCAGATCCATCTTGTTCCCGGCGATCAGGACGGGACGCTCGAGGAGCGCCGGGGAATGAAGGGCGAGCTCGCGCTCGACCGACGCGACGGCGGCCTCCGCATCGGGCTGGCTCACGTCCACGACGTGCACGAGCACGCGCGTCCGGTCGATGTGTCGGAGGAATTCGTGGCCGAGTCCGTGCCCGAGGTGCGCGCCTTCGATCAGCCCGGGGATATCGGCCACCACGATCCCGGCGTTGCCGGACAGCGGGACCACCCCGAGGATCGGTTCGATCGTCGTGAACGGATAGTCCGCGATTTTCGGGCGCGCGGCGGAGATCCGCGCGAGCAGCGACGACTTCCCCGCGTTCGGCAGGCCCACGAGGCCCACGTCGGCCAGCAGGCGCAGTTCGAGCAAGAGCCAGCGCTCCTCACCCGGGGTCCCCGGCTCGAACTCGCGCGGGGCGCGGTGCGTCGGGGTCGCGAAGTGCGAGTTCCCGCGGCCTCCCCGGCCCCCGTGCGCGACGACGACCTCCTGCCCGGCGGCGACGAGATCCGCGATGCGCTCGCCGGTCGCTTCGTCGACCACGATCGTCCCGAGCGGTACGTCGATCGTGAGGTCGCGCCCGGACAGGCCGGCCCGCGCGCTGCCCTCGCCGTGCGCGCCCCGTCCGGCCTTAAACAGGCGCCGGTAGCGGAACGGGAGCAGCGTGTTCAGATCGAGTTCCGCCCGCAGCGTGATGCTCCCGCCGCGGCCGCCGTCACCACCCGAGGGACCGCCCTTCGGGACGAACTTCTCCCGGCGGAACGCGACGCAGCCGTTGCCGCCGTCGCCGGCCTTGACGGAGATGCGGGCGCGGTCAATGAACATGATCGAGGGACAGCAAAGGGCCCCGGTCTCGACGAGCCCGGGGCCGCCACCCTACCGTGATGCTACGCGTCCGCAGGATAGACCGATACTTGGCGGCCGTCCCGACCCTGCCGCTCGAAACGCACGACCCCGGTCGCGAGCGCGAACAGCGTGTCGTCGCGTCCAAGCCCCACGTTGGTGCCGGGCCGGTAGCGGGTCCCGCGCTGGCGTACGAGCACCGAGCCCGCGGGAACCGTCTGGCCGGAAAACCGCTTGATCCCGAGGCGCTGCGCGTTGCTGTCGCGCCCGTTCCGGCTGCTGCTGCCGCCTTTTTTATGCGCCATCTTATGCCTCCGGCCCCGCGGTAATCCGCTCCACGCGCAGGCGGCTGAGCGGCTGCCGGTGTCCGACCTTTCGCCGATAGTGCTTCTTCGGCCGGAACTTCCCGACGAGCAGCTTGCGCGTGCGGAGCAGCGCCAGCACCGTGGCCGTCACCGACGCACCCGACACCTCGGGGGTGCCGCACGTGACCGCGTCCCCGTCGACGAGCATGAGCACACGGCCCAGGGTCACTTCCGACCCAGGCTCGCCCGGCAGCCGGTCCACCTCGAGCACCTGCCCGGCCTCTACACGCATCTGCTTGCCGCCGACCTCGACTACCGCGTACATTGCACGCCCCCACCTGTTGATGACCAAAAGATGGTAGCATGCGACCCCAGGGGTGTCAACGACGGCGCGGGCGGCCACATCGATTTCGCAAGCGGAGTCACCGACTGTCCTCCCGGATCGTCAATTTCACCCAGTTTTGGAGCTTCGAACACAGTTGCGGAGACTCGCGGCAGCGGGCGGCGGGGCGGATCAGACGTAAATTTATGCCGGCGGAGGACGCGGCCCGGGGAGCCGAGGAGCGACTCCGCGCCGTCCATCCCGGAGGTTGCTCAGCTGGAGTCGTCGAGCGAGCGAGCCAGCGTGTGGAGGACGGCACTCGCGACCTGGCACAGACTCGGCGCACGCGAGTGGCCGTGCGTGCGCACTTGCCGGTGGAAGAAGACCAGCAAGAGCGTGTAGGCCAGCACGCGAATCATCGTCAGCACCACGAGTGCCCGATGGTGATGCTGGTGCACCGCGGGATGCTTGAGATGGCACTCCGTGGTCAGGGTCTGAAAGACTTCCGTGTCGATGCGCCAGCGCCGTCGCCCCAGCTCTTCCAGGAGCTCAGGCGACGCTGTGACGAGAGCCAGATTGCTCGCATACACATTGGTGTGTTGCTCCCACACCGCCTCTTTGCGGATGACCCGGCGCTCCCCGTCTCGCTGCACCCGGAGCCGATGCGTCTGGGCCCGTCGCACCGCCTTGACGATCCGCACGGAGCGCGCCGCGGTGGTCCAGTACACATCAGGACAATGCCAGTGGGCCACCACCTCGCCCGGCTCGGACTGCGGGGGACCGGCCGTGAGGCGCTCCACTTCGGCCGCCAACTCCGGCTGATTGTCTTTCACCGTGATCACCCAGTCGAGGCCGAGTGCTTCCAGGGCCGCGACAAACGGCGCCGCGAGATATAATGCGTCGCCCACCAGCACATCGACGAACCGCCGCCCGAGCCGCATCACGAGGTCCTCGAGCAGGCGCTGCGCGCAGGTGAGTTCACCTTCCCCCGGCGCCTGAAACCGAATCCCGAGCGGTATCGGAAACGGCGTATTGATCACGACGACCGCGACAAGCCGATGATAATATTGCACCGCGGGCTGCCGGACCCCGTCGATCACGCGCTCCACCGTGCGTTCCAGACACGCGTCGCAGCAGCGTACGTACGACCGGGCGACCTCGATCCCATCTACCGCCGCCACGACCAAGCCCCGCGTCGCCTCGGTCCGCAAGACCCCATTGCGTTTCAGTTGGCGGGCCACCGCGCAGCCGAGCTCCCATACCGCTGCCGCCGGCAGGCGCTCGAGCGCATAGCGGAAGGTGTCTTCACTGATCGGGCCAATGCGATGGCGCAGGCGCCCCGCGCGGCATTCGTACTCCAACTGATGAACGCTCGCAATTCGCCCCAGCGCCCCCCAAAAGACCGCGTCGAAGACTTTCTGACACGAGTGCTGCGGATGCTGCCGCCCCTCCGGCAGCCCCGCCACCAGGCCCGACCAGCCGAAGACTTTCTCCAGATACGCTTCGACCTGGGAGCGGCTCACCGCGCGGGGGGCTGCCGCGTCGACTTCGTCCGCCGCCGCGCGAGGACCAATAACTCGACGTTCGCCGCCAGGACCTCGCGCACGGCCTCTTGAAACCGCCGGCCCGCCTCGACCCGCGCGCGGATGTCGTCGACCAGCGCCATCGGAATGTGGAGGACCCGCTTGCGCCCCTCTCGCATGTACGTGAGCGACCAGGCGGGATGACCTTCATCATGCACACAGTGACACGTGGGTTTGCCACACCGGAAGTGGCTCAGCGACAGCGAGCCCGGCAGCATCTCCTCCACGGCCTCGGCCAGCGCATGTCGACGGCGCAGCAGGCCCCGCTGTTGGCGCAGCCGCGCTGCCTCCGGCCCCCGCGCGTCCTGGGTGTCTCGGTGGAATCGTGCGCGCATCTAGATGTATCTATACCACTAGATTTCTCCGCATACAAGTAGTTTCTTGCAATGCAAAAATGCCCCTACTGGGAAATGGGACCGGAATCCCTGCCACACCTAGGGCCGACGGTCACTCCGGCCTAGGGTTTGCGAAATCGCTGCGGGCGGCCAGCCCCCGCGCGCCGCCGCGGTGACGCGCCGACCGCGGGCGCGGGCGGCTCCGGCCGCGCGCCCCCGACGAGCCGCCGCCACGCGCGCGCGAGCCATCCCGGCGCCGCCTCGGGTCCGCCGGCGCCGACGCCGACCGGCTCGCGCGTCTCGTCCTCCGGAAGATCCATGCCCTCGCCGTGGATCGGGTCGAGCCAAAAACTCTGCGCATGCTTCGCGTCCGGCTGTCCGTTCGCTTCGGCGGTGGCCGCATCGCCGTGCGCGATCGCGATGCGGTCGAGATGCATGCCGGGCTTCGCCCGCACCAGGATCGTCACCCCGGTCTGCGCGCCGAGCGCCTGGAGCCACGCCGCGTCCTCCTGGAGCAGTGCCGCGACATCGGGGTGCACCTGGGCCACCACCACGGTCGCGCGCGTCGTCGCGGCGGCGCGGCGCAGTTCCCGCCGCGCGCGCACCGCGGCGCTCTGCGGCGAGAGCACCCGTCCCCGGCCCTCGCAGTACGGACACGGCATCCGCATCAACTCTTCGAGGTCCTGATAGACGCGCTTGCGGGTGATCTCCACAAGCCCGAGCGCTGTCAGGTCGAGCACGTGGACTTTGGTGCGGTCGGCCCGGACGGCCTCGGTGAGCGCGGTGACGACGCGACCGCGGTGCTTGTCCGTGTCCATGTCGATGAAGTCGACGAGGATGATGCCGCCGATGTCCCGGAGGCGGATCTGCCGCGCGATCTCGGCGGCCGCCTCGAGGTTCGTCTTCAAAATGGTGGTCGCCAGATCCGTCTTGCCGACATACTTGCCGGTATTGACGTCGATCACCGTCGCCGCCTCGGTGCGATCGAACACGAGATAGCCGCCGCTCTTGAGCCACACCTTCCGGTGGAGCGCCCGCTCGATCTCCCGCTCGATGCCGTTGGCGTCGAAGATCGGCTCCGGTCCCGTGTGCAGCTGGACGCGCGCCCGCAGTTCAGGCGCGAAGCCCCCGACGAAGTCCTGCACGCGCTCGAAGTCGCGGGGTGAGTCGACGACGAACCGGTCGACGTCCCCCGTGAACAGGTCCCGCACCACCCGGCGGATCAGGCCGAAATCCTGGTAGAGCACCGCGGGCGCGCGGCTCGCCGCGGCCCGCTCGGTCACCTGCGCCCACACCTGCAGCAGAAACCGCACATCGTCGGCGAGGTCGCGCTCGTCGATCCCCTCGGCGGCGGTCCGGACGATGAGCCCCATCCCCTCGGGCTGGAGCCGCTCCGCGATCGCCCGGAGGCGCTTCCGCTCGGGCTCGTGCGCGATCCGCCGGCTGACGCCGATGCCGGTGACCGTGGGCATCAGCACCAGGTAGTGGCCCGGCAGCGCCACGTACGTGGTCGCGCGCGCGCCCTTGGTACCGCGCGGCTCCTTGGTCACCTGCACGAGGATTTCCTGACCGACGCGCAGCCGCTCCGCGATCGGGCCGCGGCCGATCTGGTCCTCGAGCTCCTCCCCGCCCTGCCCGCGGAACGGCTCGATCCGGTTGGACCGGACGTCCTGCACGTGGAGAAAGGCGTTGCGTCCGAGGCCGATGTCGACGAACGCCGCCTCCATCCCGGGCAGCACGCTCGACACCCGGCCCTTGTACACGTTGCCCGCGAGCGGTTCCCCGCGCTCGAGCATGATCCCCACGAGGACCCCGTCCTCGAGCACCGCCACGCGGACCTCGAACGGGTCCACGTTGGCGAGAATCTCCTTGACCATACGATGAGAGCTCCTTTGCGGTGCTCCGCTCAGAACAAGATCTTCTGACGGCGCATGCCGATGTTCAGAATGAGCGCCGTCGCCCACAGCATCGTCATGAGGGCGCTGCCCCCGTAACTGATGAACGGCAGCGGGATGCCGGTGATGGGCATGATCCCGACCGTCATCCCGACGTTGACGAACACGTGAAACGCGACCATCGACACCACCCCGACGGCCACCAGGGCGCCGAACCGGTCGCGCGCGGCCGCGGCGATCCGCGTGCCCCGCCATACCCAGAGGAGGAACAGCCCGAGGAGAAGGCACGCCCCCACGAACCCCAATTCCTCGCCGACGACCGAGAAGATGAAATCGGTGTGGTTCTCCGGCACGAACTGCAGAATATTTTGCGAGCCGGCAAACAACCCCTTGCCCCAAAACAGCCCGCTGCCGATCGCGATCTTCGACTGGAGAATGCCGTACCCCGACCCGAGCGGATCCAGGGAGGGATCCAGGAACACCAACAGGCGCCGCCGCTGGTACTCCTTGAGGAGGTGCCACAGGAGCGGGGCGAGCGCGAGCGCCGCCGCGCCGAGCAGCGCGAGATCCCGACGGCGCGCGCCGCCGGCGTACAGCATGCCGATGAAGATGGCCCCGTACACGAGCGCCGTCCCGAGGTCCGGCTGCCGGAAGATGAGGATCATTGGGAGCGCGATGTGCCCGAGGAACGGCAAGAGGTCCCGGACCGAGCCGTACGGTCCCGGCCGGTCGGCCAGGTGCTTCGCGAGGGTGATCACGATCACGAGCTTCGCAAACTCGGACGGCTGGAACTCGCCGAGCGGGCCGAGCGCGATCCACCGCTGCGCGCCGAGGCTCGTCCGTCCGAGGACAAGGACCGCGGCCAAGAGCACGATGTTCACGACGTAGAGCCACCGCGCCGAAGCGGCGATTGCCCGGTAGTCGACGGCGAGCAGCACGACGCCGATCACGACGCCGGCGATGAGATGCAGCGCCTGGCTTTCCACGAACGCGAGCGGGTGCGGGCCGGAGCGCGTGGTGCTGTACACCATCACGAGGCCGAACACGACGAGGGCCACGGTGGAGCCGATCAGCAGCGGGTCGAGATAGCGGACGAGACGCCGGGCGCGCGCGTCCGGGGCGCTGACGGCGGCGGCGTGCCCGGCGGTGGCGACGGCGTTCACGGCTTGGGCGGGTCCGCGGGAATCGGCGTCAGCGGCAGGCCGAAGGCCGCTTCGAACACGCGCTGGACGATCGGGCCGGCAAACTCGGCGCCGTACCCGGCGTTCTCGACCATCGCGACGACGACCAGCGTCGGCGCGGACGCCGGCGCGTACCCGGCGAACCACGCGTAGGGCTTGCCGTGCGAACTGTCCGCGGTGCCCGTCTTCCCGGCGACCGCCAGCCCCGGAATTTGGATCGAGGACGCGGTCCCCCGGGTCACCACGGCCGCGAGCCCCTCGCGGATCGTGGCGAGGGTCTCGGGACGGAGGCGCACTTCGCCGACCGGAGGCGGCGCGATCGACCGCACGAGCGTCCCGGTGGGCGAGCGGACTTCCACGACGACATGGGGAGTCACGACGCGTGCCGCCGTTGGCCACCGCGGCCACCATCCGCGCCGCCTGGATCGGCGGCACCAGCACGTAGCCCTGCCCGATCGCCATGTTCAGCGTGTCGCCGCCGTACCACGGCTGGCCGAGCACCCGCCGCTTCCACGCGGGGCTCGGGATCACGCCGGGGATCTCGTTCGGCAAGTCGACGCCCGTGCGCTCGCCGAGTCCGTACCGGTGCGCGTACTCGGAGAGATGGTCGGCCCCCACCGGCTGCGAGATCGTCCAGAAGACGACGTTCGAGGACACCGCGAGCGCGGTCAGGAAGTTGATCGAGCCGAACGACTCGTTGGCGTTGTCGTGGTAGCGCCGGCCGGCGTAGCTGAAGTAGCCGGGATCGTAAAAGCCGGAGTCGCGATTCACAATCCCGAGATCGAGGGCCGCCGACGCGGTGACGATCTTAAACACCGAGCCCGTCGGGTAGGCGGCCTGAATCACGCGGTCGATCAGCGGCTGGCGGGGATCGTGCAGCAGCGCGTTCCATGCGGCGACGGGGATCCCGGTCGCGAACACGTTGGGGTCGAACGTCGGGTGGCTCGCAAACGCCCGGATCGCTCCGGTCGTCGGGTCCAGCGCGATCACGACGCCGACGCGGTCGCCGAGGGCTTCTTCCGCGGCCTGTTGGGCCGCCAGGTCGAGCCCGAGGACGAGCGTGTTGCCGGGTATGGCGGGAATCGTCCGGAGCGTCCGGGACGGCCGCCCCAACGCGTCCACCTCCGCCTGGAGCTCGCCGTCGCGGCCGCGAAGATCGCGGTCGTATTCGCGCTCGATCCCGTCCTTGCCGATGAGCTCGCCGGGCTCGTACCCCGCCGCACGCGAGGCGCGCAGGTCCGCATCGCTCGCCTCGCCGAGGTAGCCGATCAGGTGCGCCGCGAGCTCATGGTACGGGTAGTACCGCACCGGCTCCACCTGCACGATGACGCCGGGCAGGTCCATCTGGCTCTCCTCGACGGCGGCCACCACCGTCTCGGGCACATCGCGGCGCAGCCGGACCGGCGCGAAGGGCGTGTCGCGCCCCGAGGCGACGCGCCGGGCCACCTCATCGGGGTCCATCGTCAACAGACTGGCCAAGAGGGAGATCTCGCGCTCGGGGTGCGTAAACTCCAGCGGCAGCACGGCCACGGTAAACGCGGGACGGTTCTCGACGAGAGGGTGGCCGGCGCGATCGACGATGACCCCGCGGGGTGCGGAGAGCGGGGTCACCCGGAGCCGGTTTTCCTCGGCCAGCCTCGCGAAATAGTCACCCTGAACGATCTGCACCTGCCAGAGGCGGATCGCGAGGACGGCGAAGAGCGTCACGACGACGCCGAAGATGACCGCGAGGCGGTACTCGAATCGATCACGGTCCATCTATCCGCGCCTCCCGCGGACGCACCGCGACCGGGACCCCTCGGCGATCGGGGCCGCAAGAGGAACCACCGGCGTGCGCCGCCGGGCGGATTCGGGTACCCGGACGGTCCGCGGCGTCCCCGGCACAGGACACAACACCACGCGGCGTCTCAACGTCAGAAGAAGCGGCTCCGGTCTACCGTCCGGTCAGCGGGCGCGCGAGAAAGTCCGCTCCAGCGCCCGATCCATCCGGCGGAACCAGTAAAACACCGGCATCGCAACCACGCCATTATAGCACGCCGAGAGCACGATCATTCGCGCGGCGGCCAGCGGCTCAACCGTCACGAGCCCCACCAGGTGGCCGACGCCGAGCCACACGGCGTTCCGCACGAGCGTCAGGACAAACCCCGCGAGCGCGGGCAGCCAGATGTCCTCGAGATACAGCCGCCCCTCGCCGATGCCCGCACAGAACCCCGCGCACAGGTTGGCGGCGAGGCCGAGCCCGATTGGGACGCCGTTCATCACGTCCTGCAGCAGCCCGGCGCCGGCGCCGATCAGCGTCCCCTCTTCAGGGCCGTGCAGCAGGCCGACCGACATCACCACCAGCAGGACGACGTCCACGCCTCCGCCGCCCGGGTGAAACCCGGCGAGCCACGTCGCCTGCAGCACCGCGGCGACGGCGGCGAGTGCGACGTACACGATCGCGCGGATCATTGCGCGGAGGGGATCGAGCCGCGGGTGATGATCAGGAGTTCTTCGAGGTGAAAGAGATCCGCGGCGGGACGGACCACCGCTTCCTGGAACATGTCCCCCGCCCCGCGGCTCACCCCCAGGATCGTCCCCACGACGAGGTTCTTCGGATAGATCTCGCCCAAGCCGGACGTCACGATCTGATCGCCCGGCTGCACGTCCGCGTCCCGGGCCAGATATCGGATGCGCAGCGCCGGCTGGCCCTGACCTTCCGCGACGCCGGGCTCGCGCGACCGCGCCACGACGACGCCGACCGCGCTCCGCGGGTCGAGCAGCAGCAGAACGCGCGCCCACCCCGGGCCCACCTCGATGACATGGCCGACGACGCCGTCCGCGGTCACGGCCGCGTCGTTCCGGCGCACGCCGGCCCGGCTGCCGCGGTCGACGAGGACGGTGCTGAACCATTCGCTCGGGTCGCGCCCGATCACCCGGGCCGCGACGGTCTCGAGCGGCTGCTGCTGTTTGAATCCGAGGAGCGCCCGAAGGCGGTCGTTCTCCTGCGCCGCGGGCCGCAGCGCGGCATTCTCCTGGCGCAGCGCGGCGACTTCTGCGGCCAGACGGGCGTTCTCCGTGCGCAGGCTTCCGATCTCATGCAGCGCCGACCACGCGCCCGCGAGCGTGCTGCCCACGTGCGCCGCGGCGTCGGTGATCGGGGCGAGCGCGATCTCGACCGCGAGCCCCGCCCATCCGATCCGACGCTGGTCGGGGGCGCGCAGCTGCTCCGTTAACACGGCGAGCGCGCCCACGCACAACACGAGGAAGAGCGCGACGCGCCGGCGCCGGTGCAGCGAGTTCGAGGACACGGCGGCCCTACGTCTACCGCTTGCTCGTGATCAAGACCTTCTTGAGGGTCTCGATCTCCTCGAGCGCCCGACCGGTCCCCAGCACCACGCTCGAGAGCGGATCATCCGTGATCATCACCGGCATCCCGGTCTCCTCACCGAGCAGGCGGTCGAGCCCGCGCAGGAGCGCTCCGCCGCCCGCCATGACGATGCCGCGGTCGACGATGTCGGCCGCGAGCTCCGGCGGCGTCCGCTCGAGCGTCATCTTGACCGCCTCCACGATCGAGGCGATGGGCTCGGCCATCGCTTCACGGATCTCGGTGCTGGTCATCCGTACGGTCCGCGGCAGCCCGGACACGAGATCGCGCCCCCGCACCTCGATCGACTGCTCCTCTTTCTGCGGGTACGCCGACCCGACCTTGATCTTGATCTCCTCCGCGGTGCGCTCGCCGATCAACAAGTTATACGCCTTGCGCGAGTAGTTGATGATCGATTCGTCCATCTCGTCGCCGGCGACCCGGATGCTGCGCGCCGTCACAATGCCGCCGAGCGCGATCACGGCGACCTCCGTGGTGCCGCCGCCGATGTCGACGACCATGCTGCCGACCGGCTCGGAGACCGGCAGCCCGGCGCCGATCGCGGCCGCCATCGGTTCCTCAATCAGATACGCTTCGCGGGCGCCGGCGTGGAGCGTCGCGTCGACGACGGCGCGCTTCTCGACCTCGGTGACCCCGCTCGGAATCCCGACGATGACCCGGGGGCGCATCAGGCTGCGCCCGCGCAGGCCCCGCTTGATGAAATACGAGAGCATCGAGGCGGTGGTATCGAAATCCGCGATCACGCCGTCCCGCAGCGGGCGGGTGGCGATGATATCGCCGGGCGTGCGGCCGATCATCCGCTTCGCCTCGTTGCCCACCGCCAGCACTTCGCCGCCGTCCACACGCTTCGCGACGACGGAGGGCTCGCGCAGGACGATCCCCTCACGCCGCACGTACACGAGCGTGTTCGCGGTGCCGAGATCCACACCCATATCCCGGGTGAACCGGCTGAACAGACTATCGAAGATCATCCCTCACGCTCCCCTCGCGCCCGGAACTCCCAGCCCCACCTGGTCACGGCGCGTCCCCAGGGGCGGAGCCGAACGCGACGCCGCGCTCCCTCAGGCTGACATACCGCCCGTCTCCCACAATCAGATGATCGAGCACCGGGATCCCCATGACGCGCCCCGCGCGGTCGAGGCGGCGCGTCAGCGCCAGGTCCGTCCGGCTGGGGGACGGATTCCCCGACGGATGATTATGCACCAAAATCACCGCCGCAGCGCCCCCGCGGACGGCGGCCCGAAACACGTCCCGTGGGTGCACGGGCGCGCTGGACAAGCCGCCCCGCGCGATCTCAATTCGGTCCACCACTTCGTGCCGGGTGTTCAACAGCAGCACCCAAAACTGTTCGGTCTCGCAGAACCGCAGGGCGTCCATCACGAGCGCCGCCGCGTCGGCGGGGCGGCGGATGACCGGCCGCGTCCGCGGCGGCAGGGCCCGCAGCCGGCGCCCGAGCTCGAAGGCGGCCAGCAGGTGCAGCGCCTTCACTTCGCCGATCCCGCGCGTGGCACGCAGTTCCGTCGGGGTAGCGCTGGCCAGCCGGTCGAGCGTTCCGTGCTTCCCCATGAGCTCGGTCGCGACCTCCAGGGCCGTCCGCGCCGGCGTGCCCGTGCGCAGCAACAGTGCCACGAGCTCCGCGCTGCTCAGCGCGGAGGCACCCTGGCGCAGCAGCCGCTCGCGCGGGCGGATCTCTTCAGGAAGGTCTCGCATCCGATGCCGCTCTTGGTCCATCGACGCACCCGAGGCCCGGGCGGGCCCAGCCGTGTGACGCGCTCGCCGCACGGCGCACGCACGGCCCCCAGACAACAAGAATGGGGCAAGGTCGACGCCAGCCGCGGCCGCGCCGTCCCCACCCCTCGCGCCCTCCTGCCTCGCCGTCACAACACGCGGAACAGGAAGACCGCGGCGATTATACCAGCCACAATCGCGAGGTTCAATCGAATCGTGAACCCAAGCGTCAGCGTCAGCACGCGCAGATCCAGCGTGATGGGAGGATCGACCCCGAACGCCACGGAGTGTCCAAGCGGCGCGAGATACGTAAACTGGCCGACCGCGTCCGCGAAGACGCTCCCCAGCATCGCCCCCGCGATCACGATCACGACCAAGAGCCACCACGGCTCGCGCGTGCGCTTGGCCACGCGTGCCACCGCTCACCCCCTCGCCGCCGCGCGCCGCGGGCCGGCGGCCGACGGACAAATGAAACGAGGAGCAGCCAGCGACTGCTCCCCGGCTTCGACGCCTTCGCGCCGAGGGTCCCTTCGACGCCGCGTTGGAACGCGTCCCGCCTCGGCGGTCAGCTCTTCTGCCCCGTGCCCTTATCGGAGGGCGTGGACGTCGAGTCCTCGGGCTTCGTGGCGTCCTTGAAATCCTTCATCGCCTTGCCGACGGCTCCGCCCAGGCCGGCGAGCCGGCTCGGCCCGAACAGCAGGATGACGATCACCAATACGATAAGAAGCTCCCACACTTTTGCACTCATGACGCACCTCCGCGCTGTGATTATACACTATCGGCGAAGCGACGCGGGCGGCGGCCTTCGTTCCCGCGGGCCCCGACATCGCCTCCGGGACCGTCCTCGGGCGGCGGGGCCACCGCGGCGAGGGTCCTTTCCGGCGAGCCCGATCCACACGGGGAACGGCGCGCGGCCCCCAATGGTGCGCGTCCGCCGCGGACGCGGCCTCACGGCGTGGGGAACGACTCGATCAGCGCCCGCGCGATCTCGACCAGGCGCTTGTTCTCGCGCTGGCTCTGAATCTGCATCCGGCGAAACGCCTCCGCTTCGCTCAGGCGAAACCGGTCCATCAGCATGCCCTTCGCGCGCTCGATCACCTTCCGCGCCTCGAGCGCGTCGCCGAGCGACGCGACCTCGCCGCGCAGCTCCTGGAACTCGCGGAAGCGCGTCCGGGCGGTCAAGATGGCGGGCAAGAGATCCTCTTCACCGACGGGCTTCACGAGATAGGCGAACACCCCCGCCGCCGCCGCCCGCTCGATCAGGCCCTGATCGGAGTACGCGGTCAGGAGGATGATCGGGATCGGCCGCGCCCGCGTGATCGCCCGCGCCGCCTCGATCCCGTCCAGTTCCGGCATCTTGATGTCGAGGATCGCGAGATCCGGCGCGGTATCGCGCGCGAGCGCCACGGCCTCGCGGCCCGTCGTGGCCTCGGCCACGACGTCCATGCCCAGCGTGGCGAGCTGCCGCTTGAGTGCCATGAGACGGATCGCCTCGTCGTCCGCGATCAGAATCCGCGCGGCGCCGCTCATCGGCGAAACGTGACCTCCGCGACCGTCCCGCCGTCGACCCACATGCGCAGGCGGCCGCCGAGGTCCCGCGAGACCAGGGTGCGCACGATCGACAGCCCGAGGCTGTCGACCTGCTGAGGATCGAGCCCGACGGGGAGGCCGACGCCGTCGTCGCGGACGACCAGCCCAATCTCGCCGTCGTGCTCGTCGAGGGTCACCGCGATCGCGCCGTGCGGCCGCCCGACGAACGCATGCTCCATCGCGTTCGCGATCAATTCCCCGAGCACCAGCGCGAGCGAGGTCGCCTGCTTGCTCGGAAGCAGGACCGCCGCCCCGTCCACCCGGACCTCGACCTGGGTCCGGGGCGTCCCGAGGTCGCGGCAGACGGTGGCCGCGATCGCTTCGGCGAGCCGCCGCGCGTCGGCTTCGCCGATGTGATCGAGCGACAAGAGGCGGTGCACCGTGGCGATGCTCTTCACGCGGGCGAGGCTGTCGCGCAGCCGGTCGCGGACCTCGGCCGACCCCGCCTCCTGCCCTTCGAGGTAGAGCAGATCGGCCAAGGTCTGCAGATTGTTCTTGATGCGGTGGTGCATCTCCTGAAGCAGGGTCCGCAGCTGCTCGTTCCCGGCGACGAGCTCCTGCTCCCGCTCGCGGATCACCTCCGCGCGCTCGTCGAGATACGCTTGGCCGATCGCCAGCAGCTCCAGATCGATCGCCTCGTTCAGCCGGTCCGCGACGCGCATGACGTCCCATGGAAACGCAAGCCAGAGACGCCGGCGAAGCATGCGCTGAATCTCTCCCAGCACGGCCAGACGAAACAGGGCGAGCGCCTGCTGGATCTCCGCGAGCGAAAACCCGCCCCGCAGCTGTTCGCCGGCGACCGCGCGCGCGGTGCGGAACACCGCCTCGCGCGCCTCGGCCTGCTCCCCCACGGTCCAGGCGCGGGCCACCGCGAGCAGCACCCGCAGCTCCTCGACGCCCCACGCGGAGGTTTCCGCGGCGTCGCGATAGCGAGGCACCGTGTCCCGAAGCGACGCGTGCCACCGCGCGACAATCGCGCCCGCGTGGCGCGCGAGATGCGCGCTCGTGGTGTGCACCGCCAGGCGAAAGAGGCCGTCCCGAAGGCGCCCCAACGGTCCCGACGCCTCGGCCGACCGGGGGGGCCGCTGCCCGTCCGCCACCGCCGTGTCCGGCATCGTCGCGGGTCAGCTCGTGCGCGCCGTCACGAACTCGACGAGGGCGGCGAGACTGCGACGCGCCGGCGAGTCGCGCAGGGACTCGAGCGCCGCGGCCGCACGGGCCGCCCGTGCACGGGCGACCCCGAGCGCGTAGTCCACCGCACCGCTGCGCGACAGGATGTCCCGGATCTCCTCGGGGTCCCCGTCGCGGCCGTCGCCGTTCGCGGCCAGCACGGTCTCGAGACGGCGCCGGTCGGGGTCGGGCGCGCTGCCGCAGCGCGTGAATGACGGGCAGCGTCACCTTGCCGGTCTGAATGTCGCTGCCGATCGGCTTGCCGAGCGACGACGCGCTCGAGGTGACATCGAGCGCGTCGTCGGTAATCTGGAACGCCATCCCCCACTCCAACCCGAACGTCGCGAGGGCGTCGACCGCGCGGTCGGCGGCGCCCGCCGTCATCGCCCCGCAGCGGCACGCGGCGCTCATCAGCTGCGCGGTCTTCCCTTCGATAATGTCAAAGTAGATCGCCTCATCGGTATGCGCCGTGTTCCCGTACTTGATCTGCTTGATCTCGGCTTGGCTCATCCGCACCGTCGCCCACGCCATCGCCGCGGCGAGCTCCGCGGCGCGCAGCCGGGCGAGCAGATGAAACGCCTTGCTGAACAGATAATCGCCCAACAGCACGGCCACTTGGTTGCCCCACAGCGAGTTGACGGTCGCCTGCCCGCGGCGCAGATCCGCGACGTCGATGACGTCGTCGTGCACGAGCGAGGCCACGTGGATCAGCTCGACGGCGCCGGCGATGTCGAGGCGCGCCGCCGGCCGGTCGGCCCGCTCCGTGGCGCCGGCAAGGGCGCTCAGACAGACGAGCGCGGGACGGATCATTTTGCCGTGCGTGCTGAGGACGTGCGCGACCAGCTCCCCGATGAACGGATCGTCGGTCACGAGCTCCGCCCGCAACAGGGCATCCAGCGCGTGGAGGTCGTCCTGGACGGGCGCGTAAATCTGGCCGAGTTCCATGGGGGTGGTCTGTTCTTGCCGCAGGGCGCGTTCTCCTGGAACGCCGGGTGCCGCGCGGCGCGCGACGTCCGCGCTAGACGTCCGCGACGATGCCGTACAGCGACACAAAGAACAGGAAGGCGAACAGCAACACCCAGAACACGAGGTACCGCCAGTACACCGTGCTCGCGGTGGGGGCCTCCGGCTTCGCCGCCGGCGCGCGTTCCGCCATTATGTTCCCTCCTGTTCGGGGGCCGGGGCCTCCGCGGGCTTGGCCGGGGTCTGGCCGCGCGGGGCGGCCGGCGGCTTGGCAGGCGGCAGGACCGGACCGGGAAGCCCGGCGACCTTGTCCGCGAACGCCCGGACCGCGCTGACGAATTCCGCCTGCGCGTCGCGGCGGTAGAAGATCGCCCCGATCCGCTCAGGATTGATGCGCTGGCGCTCGAGCCGGCGCCGCAGCTGCTCGACGCGGTCGCCGATCAGGTTGTTGCCGTACCGGTTGAAACAATCGCCGAGCGGGCACCCGCAGACGAACACCCCCTCGGCGCCGCTGCGCAGCGCGAACTCCAGCCACGCGGGACGCGTAAACCCGGAGCACGGAATCTTGATCAGCGTCACGCTCGGCAGATCGCGCATCGTGCCGTCCTCCCCGACGAGTCCGTCGGCGGCGACCGCCCAGTCGCACAAGAACCCCACGATCTTGGGACCGCGCGCGGACGGCGCGGTCTGCGGTGTTGCGGGTGCGCCCGTTAGCTCCGGCATGCGCTCAACACCTTCTTCTGAATGTCCACTTGGAGAAACCCCGGCAGTTCGAGCGCCTCAAACGGGCACGCGCCGATGCAGATCCCGCATTCGACGCAGCGGGACTCGAGCACGATGGCACGCAGCTTCCGGGCCTGCGCCGCCTTCGTCACCCCGGGGCTCGGCGAGGGCACCATCACGATCGCGTTGTACGGGCAGTCGTAATAGCACAGTTCGCAGCCGGTGCAGTTCGCGTCGATGACCTGGGCGACCCCGGAGTCCTTGATCCCGAGCTCGGCGCGGGTCTCCGGCAGCTGGTACGGGATGTACAGGCCGTACGCGATCAGCACGACCCCGAGCGCCACCAGCACGAGCGGCGGCAGGATCCGCAGCGCCCAGTACGGGCTCAAGAACAGCCAGTCCACCGCGAAGTTGGACGGCGCCTGCAGCGCCGAGGCCGCCGGCTGGCTGGTCACGGGGATCAACCCGGTCAAGAGCAGGATGAACCCGAGCGCGAACAGGGTCCACACCGCGGGCGGCCACACCTTGGGGGCCCGGATGCGCGTATAGTGCCACCAGAGGAACACGTACAGCGCGACCGCGGGACCGACGTGGAGGAACAGGATGCGCGGCAGGAGGAGATCGGTCAGCCCCGCGCCCCCGAACAGCGCGCTCCGCAGCCACCCGCCGACGAGCGGCACGTGGGCGGCGGCGTTGCCGGTCATCGCGACGAGCGCCTCGCTGCGCTGGTCCCAGACCAGAATGTACCCGGTCACCCCGATGAAGCCCGCGAACGCGAGCAGCATCATCCCGCTGATCCACGGCTCGTCCCGCGAGAACCGGAACCGCTCCGTGAACCAGTTGCGGAAGAAATGCAGCAGGATGACGATGATGAAGCCGTCCGCGGCGTAGCGGTGAATCCCGCGAATGATCTGGCCGTACGGCACGTTCACGGTCAGGAACTGCACCGACGTGTACGCGTCGTCGAACGACGGCACGTAATAGAAGAACAGGAAGATGCCGGACAGCACGAGGATCGTCAGAAACAGGTTCGCGAGGCCCCCCGTGTAGTACAGCGGGTTGAAATCGTCCGGGTAGACCCGCCCGACGACGGTATCGAGCCGCAGCGTCGCGTCGAGCAGCCGGCCGAGCGCCCGCTTATACACCCGTGAATCCCCCCTTGCGCAACAGCAGCAGAATGAACGAGTACGCCAGCAGGACGACGCCGATGAGCACCGCGGTCACGTGGTGGCGATTCATCAGTTCGCCCCACACCATCCCAAGGACGCACACGAAGCTCAGCGCCGACAGCACGACGATCCACATCGTGTACGCGGACGCGCGGTCGCTCATGCCGTTCCCCTCCCCCCGCCCTCTCCGTTGCCCACTCCCGCCGGTCCATCCCGCCGGCCGGTCGGCGCGCCGCGCGAGCGCCCATTCGTACAGGGCCACCGGGCGGCGAATGCGCCCCGCCGCGCGATCCACCTCGTAGCAGCAGGAATCCGAGCCACAGCATCACGGCGACGAGACCCGCCGCGAGACCCACCACCGTGGAGGCGGCGTCGAGCGTGGGCGCCGCGCGCCACGTCCGCCATGCGGCCAAGAACTCGCTCAGCCCGACGGTCGCCGCGGCGAGCAGGACGTAGAAGAGATACTTCCGCCGCATCCTAGGCCGCTCCCGCGGGCCGTGCCGCCGCGCGGGTCGCGGCCTGCGCCGCGGCGCGCTGTGCCTTGCGCCGCCGGTAGGCCATCTCCCACACGAACGCGATCAAGCACACCGCCACCGTGACCGCCCAGATAATCGGCGGATCCCGCGAAATGACCGCGGTGTTCAACAGGATGAGGGCGCTGAATCCGATCCAGTAGGCGAGCGCGAGCAGGCCGATGACGAAGAAGAACGGCCGCTCGGTCGCGCGCGTCTCCTTCGTCCGGTCGAGGAACGGCACCAGCATGCCGTAGCCGATCAACAGCGCCGGGGCCACCCCCGCCCACAAGGGCGGCATGTATTTCACGACCTGGTACAGCGCCAAGAAGTACCAGTCGGAGAGGACCGGGAGCGGCGTGCGGTTGTTGTTCGCCCAGTCGCCGACGTCCGCCAGGTTCATGAAGCTCACGAACGCGAGAAAGACGAGCACCAGCACGATCGCGAACGCGGAGAGGTTGAGGTGCCGGCGCCGCGTCCGGTACACGAACATCTCGATGATGATCACCGCGATGATCGAGATGCCGAAGTGGATCGCGTAGAACCGCGTCAGCGTGCCCTGGCCGAGCGCCGGGCCGCCGAGGAAGATGTACGCGATCGCGTGTCCGAGCCCGAGGTTCCCGACGAGCGGAATTTGGTCGTAGTAGGTCGGCACGGTCAGGATGACCTTCGCCGCCCAGAACGCGCGCTGGTTCCACTCGAGCGTGTATCCGGTCACTCCCGAGACCATCGCCAGCACGAGGGAGAGGAACAGGATCATCCACGACAGCTCGCCCGGCTTCTTATACTCGCCGGCGAAGTACATGCGGTAGATCCGCAGCGTGAGGACCGTGATCAGCATGTCGCCGCCGTACTTGTGGATGCCGCGCACGAGCCAGCCGAACGGAAGGTCGAGGGTGATGTGCTGGATCGAGCGGTACGCCCCGGTCGTCGTCGGGATGTACCACAGCATCAGCACGATCCCGGAGACGATCACGGCCATCCACGACAGCCAGACCAGATCCCCGAGGATGTACAGCGGGTTGTCCTGCTTCCCGGTTTTCGTCTCGTCGAAGAGGTCCAGGTGCTGCTTGCGATCCTGGAACCACTCCTTGAGATTTGCGAGGACCGCCTCCACCGCCACCCTCCCGTCCTACGTCGTGCGGCTCACGCGTCGCCGCGCGGCGCCTGCGGGCCGTCGGGTCCGGGCCGGCGCTTCGCGATCGCGCCGACCTCGGCTCCGGTGACGACGATGTTGTCGCCCTGGATCTGAAACTGGAAGTAGCGCGCGCCCCGCGGCGCCGGTCCCGAGATCACGTTGCCGGGGTTGCCGGGGTACAGCGGGTCGTAAATGCTGAAGTGACACGGGCACGCCATGAGGGCGTGGTCCTCGAACTTCGGGGGCTGGAACCCCCCGTACGCCGCGGTCACCTCATGGTAGTCGCTGACGTAGTTGTAGATGCAGCCGAGGTGCGGGCAGATCCGCGAGAACAGCACGATGTCGGTCTCGCCTTGGAACCCCGTGAACCCCTCGGCGTTCGTGAACGTCACCTTCTGCGGCAGCCGGATCGCCACCCCGGGGACATTGCTCGCCTCTTCGCCCTCGGGATCGTACTGCACGAACTTCTGGACGTAGGTGAAGTAGAACGAGTCCCACGGCTTCGCGAGCTGCGACACTTTGCCGACCACCTGGGCGCCGCCCGCCGGCAGGTCCGGCTTGATCGTGAAGATGTTCCACGGCCCGTCGTTCGGCTTCAGGTAACGGAACAGCGGGGACAAGAGGGCGACGACCGTCCCGATGACCGGGATCGCCACCAGCGTTTTGATCAGCCCCCGCCTCTCAAGCTTCATCGATTCGCCCCTCCCGCGTGCGCTCGCCGCCGGCTCGCCGCTACTGAATCGGCGGGTGTTTGTAAAAGAAGGTGTAAATGTAATCCACGAGGCCGTTCACCTGCGCCGGCGTGAGCTTGCCCTGGTAGCTCGGCATCAGCCCGTTGCCGTCGTTGATCTCGTTCGCCAGGTCCGCCCCGTTCCGCTGCACCATGTAGTTGATGTCGGTGAAGATCCCCGGTCCCGTCCCGTGCGCCCAGGACCAGATCTGCCGCCCCCATCTCGGAGCCCCGAGGCCCCTTGCCGTCGCCGTTCGTCCCGTGGCACACCGCGCACTGCGCCTCGTAGAGCCCTTTCGAGGCGCTGAGCGCCTCGGGGGACGTGCGGAACATCATCTCATACACGTTCGCGTCCCAGCGCTGTGCGTTGGTCAGCGGCTGCGCCTGGTTCGCGCCGAACGACGCCTGCGGCCCGAACGCCGGCATCGCGGTGTACGCGCGCCCCTGGGTCACCGTCTGAAACATGATCGCCGGGGTGATCACGCTCTCGAGATCGCGGTTGGTGAAGTCCGCCGGGCCGCTCGGCACGTTCGGACGGTGCACCGTCACGCCGAACAGACCGACGAGCGCGGCCAGCACGTCGTGCTGGGGCTCCACGAGGGTGGGCGCCATGGGCCCGTTCCCTTTCCCGGTCATGCCGTGGCAAACGGCGCAGTTGGCGTCGAACACCTGCTTCCCCTCGACCGCGTCGGGCGATGATCGGATGCCCCTGTTCGTCGGCGACGAGTGCGATCTCGACCTCCTGGGTCGGCGGAAGGGCGACGGATGTCCTCGAGCGGTCGACGCTGACCTGCGGCTGGCATCCCGCCGCCGCCACCGCGGCCGCGAGCACCAGCAGCGTTGCCCGAGGACGCACCCATAACCGTCTCAGCATGCCGATCCTCTCTTCCATGCCCACAGGTACCGGGCCGGTGTCCACGACGCGCGATAACGCCGTCGGATCCTACCGGCCGGCGCGGCTTCAAGCGAAAACGCTCGCGGGGATTTGTGTTTCCACGGCGCCGCGACGCACTCCTTCCCGGCCGACCGAGATACGGAGGCCGCGGACGCCGGTCTCAGGACGCCTCCGTCGGTCGGCGCCGCAGCGCCGCGGCCAGTCCGCCCCCGAGCAGCACGCACAGCACCGCCGCCGCGATCGCCGGCCACCGGTCGTCCCGCCCCGCGAGCCCGTCAAACGTCCACGCGATCTCGCCGCCGCGCGGGATCGGACCCGCGGCCCAGCGCGCGAAGTGCCGGCCGGACTCCGACAGCACGCCGGCACCTCGTACCCCGACCCCCGACACCCGGAGCGCGGGATCGTTGATCAGCATCTCGACGTCGGTCGCGCCGTACGGCAGCGCCCAATCAAGGGTGAACCGTCGAGCGCGCGGCTCGAGGCCGTACGCATAGCCGACCTGCAGCACCCCGGGCGGGCACGGCCATCGCATCGGTGATCGCGCCGTGCGCGACCTGCGGGTGCTGCCATCCACCGATCAGCTCGACGGCCTCCGCGCCGAGCGGCAGCGGAAACACGAGAGGATCGGTCTCGCTCCCCACGACGGCCCGGCGGGTCGTGTTGACGAGCCGCTGGATCACGCTGATGCGCACCGCACCCTGATTCGTCTCGACCACCGCGAACGCGATCGTCCCGCGCACCGCCGCGTGGTCGCGCGTCGACTCGTACACCACGAGGTCGGCCGACTGCGCGGGCGTCTCGGCGGCGAGTTCCACGCGCGTCTGGTACGGCACCCCCTGGTACTGCGTCTCGACCAAGAAGACGCGCGGGATGCCGCCCCCGACCGGCAGATCCGGGAACACGAACGCACCGCGCGCATCGGTGGCCGCGAGGCGTTCCGACGTCGAGCCGCGCTCGACGATCTCCAGGCGCACCGGCTGCCGCGGCACCGCGCGGGCCGCGGAGGTCCGATCGATCACGCGCCCGCGAATCATCCCACCCCCCACGCCGCCGACAGACAACGCGGACGCCGGTCCCGCGGCCACGCACGCGGCCGCGCAGAAGAGGAGGGCCCAGCGGGCCCCCCTCCATGAAGGACGCTCATCGCTTCCCGCGATCCCCCGCGGCCGCCTCAGGATGGCCCTTCCCGCCCGGACTCGGCCCCGGGTCCGGCCGCGGCCCGGACGCCGCGGCGAGGGCGTCGAGGCGGTGGAGCACCGCGACCGCCTCGGTCTCGACGCGGACGCGGAGCGCCGCATAGTCGGATTCGGCGATCTTGCCCGCCTCCCGATCCGTCTCGAGCTCGCGCAGCGCCCGGTACGCCGTCTCCCGCGCGCGCAGCAGCCGATCGACGTCCGTCTCCGGCGCCGGTGGCCGCTTCCGGACGCGCAAGCGGTCCCAGGACGAACACCGCGGTGACGAGCGCCATCACGACCAAGACCGCCGGGATCACGGGCCCCCCGCGCTCACCGCCCCGGCGGGCACCGGGACGTCGTCCAACGCCGGGCGGCGCTCGGGAATCATGGCGACCACCGCGCCGAGGGTGAGCACGAGGCCGCCGGCCCACATCCAGGACACGAGCGGGTTGACGAGCAGGCGGATCGTCGCGCGCCCGTCCTGCGTCCAGCCCACGAGCGTGATGTAGAGGTCGTCCCGGGGCGTACTGCGCAGCACCACGTCGGTGGTCGAGTCCTGGCTGGTGAGGAAGAGGTTGCGGCGGGCCGTAAACGTGCCGAGGTCCCGCGCGCCCTCGTACACGTGCAGATCCGCGCCGATCGACAGAGCACCGTTCCGCGTGGCCTGCGTGAGGCCGTCGAACAGGATCTGGTACTCGCCGACCGCGGCGCCCTGCCCCGGACGGAGCGTCACGATCTGTTGCGTCGCGAACACCGACGACCCGGTAATGCCGCAGAACAACAGCAGAATCCCGAGGTGCACCACATACCCGCCGTACCGCCGGCGGTTGCCGGCCACGAGGCCGAGGAGCGCCCGCGCGGCGGATTCGGTCCGGTGCGCCCGCCGCACCCGCACGCCCCGCGCGAACTCGAGCGCGATGGTCGCCGCGACGAACGCGCAGAGCGCAAAGACCAAGACCGCGCCGGGCTGGCGCATCCCGGCGAGCAAGAGCCCCAGCCCCACGACCACGGCCGCCGCGCCCGGGGCCATGAAGTCGCGCCGGAGGCTGTCGAGCGGAGGCGCGCCGCCAGGCGATCAGCGGTCCGATCCCCATCAACAGCAGGATCCCGAACGCGATCGGCACGACGATGTGGTCAAAAAACGGCGGGCCCACGTTGATCGCGCGCCCGGTCAGGACCGCGGACACGATGGGAAACACCGTGCCGAGGAACACCGAAAACGCCACCGCGAGAAACAGCACGTTGTTGAGGAGGAACGCGCTCTCGCGCGAGACCGTGGCGTCCAACTCGTTCCGGCTTCTGAGATCGTCCCACCGCCACGCCACCAGGCCGAACGCCACGAGCATCGCGAGCGCGAGAAACGAGAGGAAGAACGTGCCGAGCGACGACTGCGTGAACGAGTGGATGCTGCTCAGGACGCCGCTGCGCGTGAGAAACGTGCCGAAGATCGAGAGCCCGAACGCCAGGATCACGAGCACCACGTTCCACTTCGTCAGCATCTCGCGGCGTTCTTGAATCTGTACCGAATGCAGGAACGCCGTCGCCACCAACCACGGCATCAGCGCGGCGTTCTCCACCGGATCCCACGCCCAGTATCCGCCCCACCCCAGCACCACGTACGACCACTTCGCCCCGAACATCAACCCCATGCTGAGGCAGTACCACGCCCACAGCATCCACCGCCGCGAGAGCAGCACCCCGCCGTCGCCGGATGGACCCGCGGCGAGGGTCGCGAGCACGAGCGCGAACGGCACGGTCAGCCCGACGAAGCCGAGGTAGAGCGTCGGCGGATGAATCGCCATCCACGGATTGAGCAGGAGCGGGTTCATCCCATTGCCGTCCGTCGGCGGGAACGGGACCGTCACGAACGGCGGGGTGACAAACGCGAGCATGAACAGGAAAAACGTCGACACGCCGGCGCAGACCGCGGTCACCCAGCCGACCAGCGTCGGCCGCACGCGTCCGACGCCGCGCACCGCGAGCAGCGTGTACCCGGACAAGAAGAGCGCCCAGAGGAGCAACGACCCCTCCATGCCGCCCCAGAACGACGTGAGGTCGTAGATCAGCGGCTGCGCGTTGCTGACGTGGCTGATGACGTACGCGAACCGGTAGTCGCGGGCGCCGAGGGCGACCCACAGAATCAGGGCGGCGATGCCCTTCGAGCGCGGCGGCCGCGACGAGCGCGCGCACGGCGCTCCGGACAAACTCCGGCGCCGCAGGCGTGCGCCGATGACGGCGGTGACGAGCGCGTACACGACGAGCGCGAGCGCGCCGAAGAGGGCGAATCGGCCGAGGTCAGCCACGCGCGGCGCTCCGCTGGCGGCGAGGCGTCACTGGGACGTCGCCGGATCGGCCGCGTTGTACTTCGTCGGGCATTTTGCCAGGAGCGTCGTCGCCTGGAACGTGCCGCCAGGGTCGCGCGTCCCCTCGACCACGACCTGACGGCCCTCCGCGAAGATGTCCGGCACCACCCCGCTGTACGCCACCGGCAGGGCGTGCTGGCCGTCGGTCACCATGAACGTGAGATGCCGGTGCGATGCGTCCCACCGGATGGTGCCGGCTTCCACCGTCCCGCCGAGGCGGACCCGAGAGGGCAGCGCGCCGGGGGCCTGCTGCTCGAGCTCGCCGACCGTCACCCAGTAGGTGGCGCCCTGTTGAATGCCCCCGTACACGAGGTACGCGAGCGACAGGACGAGCGCGACCGTGCCGATCACAAACACCGCCGTGCGCCGCGCGCCTCGTCCGAGGCGCCCGGGACGCGGGTCGGACGCCCCGGGCCCCATCACACTCACCGGGGCGCCCCGCTCGGCGGCGCGGCCGCGCGGGACTCGTCGCGCAGCGCGTCGAGCTCGCGCTCAAGCCGGCGGCTCCGCTGCGCGAGCCCGTAGAGATAGGCGAAGAGCCCGACCCAGACGACCGTGAACGCCCAGAAGAGATACGTCATGGGCTAGGCGCGGGCATCCATCAGCGCCTGCACGCGGGCGTCGAGCAGGCCGAGGCGAATCCGCGATGCGAAACAAGAAGCGTACACCAGGCTCCAGGCGACGAGCCCGATCACGAGCGCCCACAGCATCGACGGCGCGAGCCCGACGCTGGTGCGTCGTGAAGATCACCGGGCTGAGCGCGCGGAGATAGCGCGCCGAGAGCCAGACGAGCGGCACGTCGACAAATCCGACGATCGCGAAGACGGCGGCGAACCTCGCCTGACGCGGGTCGTCGCCCGCCGCGGCGCGCAGCACAAGATAGCCGACGTAGATCAACCACAAGATGAGGTACGTGACGAGCTGCGGGTCCCACGTCCACCACGTGCCCCACACCGGGCGCGCCCACAGGGAGCCGGTGATGAGCACGAGCGTCGCAAACAGCACGCCGATCTCCGCCGCGGACGCGCTCGCGATATCCCACTCGCGCCGCCCGGTGCGAAGATACTGGACCCCCGCCCATGCCGCGTGGCCGAACGCGACGAAGCCCACCCACGCCAGCGGCAGATGCACGTAGAAGATGCGCTGAATGTCTCCCATGACCGCTTCCCGCTCGCGTAGACGAAGGCGCCGAACAGCGCGAGCAGCATCACCGCGAAGCAGCCCAGGCGAGCAGGGCGTCAGACGATCCCGAGGCATTCGTGGATCACTCATGATATCCATTTTAACGATAACAGACGCGGTGGGGGGTTTCAACGACGGGATTCCGAGCGCACCGCGAACGCGCACACGGCGCACCACGACGCGCTCGGGCGAGCCCTCGACGCCGCCGTGCAGACGATGCCCGATGGGTCGCACCGGCAGGATCGTCCGGGGGCATCGCGAACGTCGGAAACAGCCCGTGCGGGCGGTGAACCGGCTGGCCGCCGCAGGCGAGGACACAGGCGCATGAATCTTGGACTGACGGGAGATCTTGCGGTCATCACCGGCGGCACCCGGGGCATCGGCAGAGCGATCTGCCGGGCGCTGGCCGCGGAGGGCTGCCACCTCGCCCTGTGCGCGCGCGATGCGGGGGGCGTGGAGCAGGCGGCGGCCGAACTCCGGACGCTCGGGGTGCGGGTCCACGCCCGCGTGGCGGACGTGACCGACAACGCGGCGTTCCAGCAGTTCATCGCCTCGACGGTCGAGGCGTTCGGGGCGATTCACCACGTGGTGGCGAACGTCGGCGGCGCGGTCGGCGGCGACTCCCTCGCCGCGAGTCCCGACGAATGGCTCCGCACGTTCGATCTCAACGTGGGCCACGCGGTCCGCGCGGTGCAGGCCGCGGTCCCCCACATGCCGGACGATGGCCGCGGCAGCATCGTGATCATCTCGTCGATCTCCGGGTGGAAGCCCGGCCCGCGTGCCCAATACGGCGCGGCCAAGGCGGCCGAGATCTTCCTCGCCGGCGCGCTCGCCCAGGACTTGGCGCCCCGGCGAATCCGGATCAACACGCTCAGCCCGGGATCCATCCTCTTCCCCGGAGGAAGTTGGGAACGCGTCCAGCGGCAGCAGCCCGAACGGTTCGAGGCGTTCGTGCGCGACGAGTTTCCGTGGGCGCGGCTCGGCACGGCCGAAGAGGTCGCCGACGTCGCGGCGTTTCTCCTCTCCCCGCGTGCCGGCTGGGTGAACGGGGCCCACATCCCGGTCGACGGGGCGCAGCGGGATCCAAGCGCTCCGAAGGCAGCTCCGTCCGTGGACGCGCCCCGGTAGCGCACCACATCCGCCATGCGTGGAGGGCACCGATGACAGCCCAGGACGGTCCGCGCCGCGTCAGTCGCCGACGATTCCTCGGTGCGGGGCTCGCCACCGGCGCCGTTGTGGCGGGATGGCCGCCGCGCGCAGGCGCGCTCGCAGCCGTGCTGCCCGTAGGCACGCCGAAACGCGGCGGCACGCTGTTCGGGGCGCAGGAGGTCGACCCGATCAGCCTGGACCCGCATACGAACTCGAACCTCTCGGCGCTGCAGGGGTATGAGCACGCGTATGAAGGCCTCACGACCTATGACGAACGGATGAACGTTGTCCCCGCCCTCGCCACGCGCTGGGAGATCAGCGGGGACGGGATGACATACACCTTCCACCTCCGAGAGGGGGTGCGATTTCATAACGGGCAGACGATGACCGCGGACGACGTCCAGTACAGCATCAACCGCGTACTGGACCCAAGACGGCCTCCCCGTTTCAGAACGTGTTCGCCGTCATCAAGGAAGTCATGGTCATCAACCCGCTTACGGTTCAGGTCACGCTCACCGAGCCATACTACGGCCTCTTGAGCGAGTTCGCGTCGCTGCGCGCGTCGGGGGTCGTCCCGCGGGGGATCGCCGAGCGGGAAAACCTGAAGGTACAGGCCGTCGGCACCGGCCCGTTCAAGCTGGTCGAGTACGTTCCGCAGGACCACCTGACATACACACGCTTCGACCAGTATTGGGATCACCCGCTGCCGTACCTCGACGAGCTTCAATTCAAGGTGCTGACCGAAGAGGCGGCGCGCCTAAGCGGACTGCGCAGCGGCCAACTGCAGTACGCGGTGCTGAGCCCGGAGGGCGTCCGGCAGGTGGGCGGACCTCGGCGGTCGCGGTGCTGCAGGCGCCATTCGCGTGGGCCGCGGCGCATCGCATCAACGTCTCAAGAAAACCGCTCGACGATGCGCGGGTCCGCCGCGCCCTCCGGATGGCGGTTGATACCCGGGACGTGATCCAGAAGTCGGTGTTTGGGGCCGGGATTCCCACCGGCCCGCTGCCGACGGGATTCGACGGGTGGGCGCTCGCCCCTGAGACGTTGCCCTACCAGAAGCCGGACCTCGCAACTGCCCGCAGGCTCCTCGCCGAAGCCGGACACCCCGGTGGCTTCACCGTCACCATTGAACTGCTCGCCGCAGTATCCCGAGTTTGTCGCTTCCTCCCTCGTCCTGCAGGACGCCGCGCGCGCGATCGGCGTCACGGTGAACGTGCAGCAGATGGAGTGGGGCGCGTTCCTCAAAGTCGGGCTCAACTTCGACCTCGCGGCCACGGCGTGGACGTTCCGCGCCGATCCGGACGGATATCTCTACCCGTTCTTCCACTCGACCGGCGTGCTGAACGCGGGTCCCTACCGGAACCCACACCTCGACGCGCTGCTCGATCAAGCGCGAACGACCGCGAATCACGCGGAGCGCATCGATCTCTACGATCAGGCCCAGCGCACCTTGCTGGCCGACGCCGTGACGTATTGGTACTACTGAAGTTCAACATCGAAGCGCTGTCCGTCCGGGTGCACGGATACACGCAGTCCTTCTCGGGCCGGCGGATGTTCCTAAAGAAATCCTGGCTCGCGTGAGCGAAGTCCGAGACATCTGCTGCCCGCGCGCGTGCGGCGGCTCAGGTCTCGATTCCCGCCGAAGCGGGCCGACGGCGACCCGGCGAAGCGGGAGCGCCGTCAGCGGCGGACGCGCATCACCATGTTGACGGGGTTGACGAACCGGAGGGCCGTGAGCAGCAGCACCAGGCTCAGCACCATGTAGACGACCGCCATCGCGTCGATCGACTGCCCAGGGCGGATCCCGGCCGCGAAGGCGGCGTAATACAACGCGACCACGATGGTCTGACTCCGCGCCCCGGAGACCAAGAACGTCAGCTCGAAGAGCGCGATCGTCCGCACCAGGATCAGCAGCCCCGCCGCGAGCACGCCCGGCAGCGCGAGCGGCAGCAGCACGCGCGCGAACACCGTCGTGACGCGCGCCCCGAGCGTCCGCGCGGCGCGCTCGAGGTTCGGATCGATCTGCTCGAAAAATGGCGTCATGATCAGCACCACGAACGGCAGCGCGGGCACGATGTTGACGATGATGACGCCCGCGAGCGACCCGCCGAGCCGCGCGCGGTAGATCATCGCCGCGAGCGGAATCCCGTACGTGATCGGCGGCACCATCACGGGGAGGACGAGCCCGAGCAGCACGAGGCCCTTCCCCGGAAACTGGCGCCGGGCCAGCACATACGCCGCCGGCAGCCCGAGCGCGAGCGCGACCGCCGTCACGATGAGCCCGACCTCGACGGTGACCCACAGCACCTGCGCCAGCCCGAACTCGGCGACGGCGAACCGGTACCACTTGGTGGTGTACGCATCGGGCAGCCATCCGCCAAACCACGTCGCGGCGAACGAGTTCAACACCACCGACAGGACGATGCCGAGCACGAGCGCGGCGAACACCGCCACGAGCGCGTACACCCACCACACCGGCCGGTCCCCCGCCGTCCGTCTCACGGGCCGCGCCGCGGTCAGGCTCACGCGCGCCCGCCGATCGACGGACCGCGGTACGCCCGGCTGCGGAGCATGAGCACCAGGGCCACGAAGGCAAGCTCAATCGCCGCCATGACGATCGCGATCGCGGATGCCTGCGCGTAGTCGTACCGCTCGTAGGCCGCCTCCCACGCTGCGAGCGCGATCACGCGCGTGGTGCCGGCCGGCTCCCCGACCAGGACCGCGGAGGGAAACACGGAGAACGTGGCCACGAACGACAGCGCCGCCGCCGCGGCGATGCCGGGCGCCAAGAGCGGCAGGACGATGCGCGTGAGCCGCCGCCACCAGCCCGCGCCCAGCACGCGGGCCGCGCGCTCCAGGTTGGGATCGATGCCCGACGCGAACCCGACGAGAATCAGGAACACCGCGGGGAAGTCCGCGATCAAGAGCGAGATGAACACCCCGGTGTAGTTGTGGACCAGCTGCACCGGCATCCGCGTGAGATGCAGGGCCAGCAGCGTCTTGTTGAACCACCCCGCCGGGCCAAAGAACTCGATCATCCCTTCCGCGATCAGCACGGTGCCGAGGGTCATCGGCACCACGAGGATCCCGGTGATGATCCGCTGGCCCCACATCGGGCGTCTCAGCTGATAGGCCAGCGGGAGCGCGAGCAGGAGGTCGAGCACCGTGACCGGCACGGCGAGGCGCAGCGTGTTCCAGATCGACTGCCGCTCCCGCGGATCGCCGAAGAACGCGGCGTAGTCCCCGAACATCCCGCCCTTCGCGGCGGCTCCGATCGGATGGAGCGAGAGGGCCACCCCGTAGATGAACGGGTAAATGAACAGCACGAGGACGACGAGCAGCGCGGGCAGGAGCGGTACCAGGCCCATCCACGGCGGGCGTGAGCCCGGACGCGCGGGCCGCGCCGCGGTACCGGCGGATGGCTGCGAGATCTGCGCCGGCGCCACCGGGTTACGTCCGCGGAAACACGAGCAGCCGGTCCGGAGCGAGCCGCGCGACGACCGCGCCACCCTGTGGCCAGCGCTCCGGGGTCCGGGCGATCAGATGGACGCCGGCCCCCACGTCGAGCATACACTCGAAGATGTTGCCGAGGAACTCGGCGAACTCGACGCGCGCCGGGACGCCCTGATCGGCCGGGTGACCCGCGGGAAAGATCTCGACGTCCTCCGGGCGAATCGCGGCCACGGCCCCCGCGCCGGCTGCGAGGGCTCCGTGCGGGGTCCCGAAGAGCCTGATGCCGCCGGGCAGGAGAATGCCGACCCGCCCGTCCTGCTGCGCCTCGACGGTCACCTCGAGGAGGTTGCGGTAGCCGAGGAAGTTGGCCACGAACGCGGACCGCGGCCCCAGATACACCTCCTCGGGCGTGCCGATCTGCTGGATCGTCCCGTCCTGCATCAGCGCAATGCGGTCGGACAGGGACAGCGCTTCCTCCTGATCGTGGGTCACGTACAGCGTCGTGCAGCCCGAGCGTCTGGTGGAGGCGCCGGATCTCGAACCGCATCTCCAGCCTGAGCTTCGCGTCGAGGTTGCTGAGCGGTTCGTCGAGGAGCAGGAGCCGCGGCTCGACCACGAGCGCGCGGGCCAGCGCGACGCGCTGCTGCTGGCCGCCGCTCATCTGCGCGGGGTAGCGATCGCTGAGATGCTCGAGATGCACCAGCGCGAGAGCCTGCGTCACGCGGCGCGCGATCGCGTCGCGCGGGACCCGCAGCATCTCCAGCCCGAACGCGACGTTCCGCCCGGCCGTCATATGCGGAAAGAGCGCGTAGTTCTGGAACACCATCCCAAACCCGCGGCGTTCGGTCGGCACCCGGGTCAGGTCGAGGTCGTCGAGCACAATCGTCCCGGCGTCGGGCTCGAGCAGCCCCGCGATACAGTTGAGCGCCGTTGACTTGCCGCAGCCCGACGGGCCGAGCAGGCTGATGAACTCGCCCCCGTGGATGTCGAGGTCAAACGCGCGGAGGGCCGCCGCCTCCCCGAACCGCTTCCCCAGATCTCGGATGCGGAGGCGCCCGATCCGCCCAGCGGGCGGCCCCGCCGCCGGCTCGGGGGCCGGGGCGGGGCGCCGCGCGGACGCCGCGTCTACGTGGCATTACTTCAGCTTGTTCGCGCCGACTCTCTGGTCCCAAATCTGGAACCCCGCGACGAGTTTGTCTGGATCAAGCGGAATCTCGATCGGGCTGGTCCGGATCAGTGCATCGAACGAAGCGCGCCGTACCGGTCCGATCGCGTCCTGACTATCCTTAGGCGCCATCGACAGCGAGACGCCCTTCACGGCCGGCCCGGGATAGAAGTACGCGTTGTCGTACACTTTCGCCTGCTGGTCCGGCCGCAGGATCCACGCCGTGAGGTCGAGCACCAGCCCGAGCATCTCGGGTGCGATGCCCTTCGGCACGCACACATACTGGGTATCGGCGATGAGGTGCTGCTTCTCCAGCGTGAAGGCACCGAAGTTCTTCGGCACGACGCCGAGGATTCGGACGTTCAGGTCCCACCCCATCGTCGAGAGCGCAATCGTGCGCGCCCCCTGCCCGAGCTCCTGGTATGTCCCCGCGGTGCCCGTGGGATAGTACTGGATGTACTTGCCGAGCTCTTCGAAGTACGGCCACACCTTCGTCCACGTCGCGGGATCGCGCGGGTTCGCTTCGCCGAGCAGATACGGCAGCCCCATCATGAAGGAGCGGCCCGGCCCGGAGTTCGCGGGCCGCGCGTAGATCAGCTGTCCGGGATTGCTCTTCGCCCACGCCAGCAGGTCGTCGGTCGTCTTCGGCACCGTCGGCAGCTTCGCCGGGTTGTACGTAAAGGTCGGGCCGTAGTTGCCGAACACGTCGAGGATGCCGTACCCCTGCGCCAGCCCCTGCGCCTTCGGCTGCTGATAGTTGCCGATGATGTTCGGGAACTTCGCCTGGTAGTCGGGCAAGAGCGTCGTCCAAATTCCCTGCACGACGCCGCCTGAGAGCGCGTCCGACCCGGTGAGCACCATGTCGATCTGCACCTGGTTCGCCTGCTGCTGCGCTTTGATCTTGGCCGGAAGCTCCGGGGCCGTGGCCGTCTCGTAGTCGATCCGGCCCACGTACTGCGCGTGCGACTTGGCGTAATCCTCGATGATCGCCTTCGTCAGCTGCAGCTGTCCGGCGACGTCAATGATGGTCAAGTCCAGCGGCCGGGTGGGCATTGGAGGCAGCGCCGCGGAGGCCGCGGTCGCGATCCCCTGCATCCCCGGCAGCAGGCCGGCCCCGGCCGCCGCCACCCCTGCCCCGATCAAAAAGTTCCTTCGGCTCAGACCCTGTGCGTCGTTCGTCATGTCACACCCCCCGGTCATAATCGTCGTGCGCGTACCGTGCCGCCTCCCGTGCCCGCGGGCTTACATCGCACTCGCCCGCACGATCAACTCCGGCTGCATGATCACGTCCGAGCGGTCGCTCCTACCTTCGATGCGGTCCAGCAGCATACGCACCGCGGCCGCACCGAGCTCGAACTTGGAAATTCGCACCGTCGTCAGCGCCGGCGTCACGAGGCTCGCCAGCGGGATGTCGTCGCACCCGATGATCGCGATGTCATCCGGGACGCGCACGCCGAGATCGCGGCACGCCTGCAGGGCACCCACGGCGACGAGATCGTTGTAGCAGACCAGCCCCTGGACGCGACCGCTCGACAGCACCGCACGGGCGGCCTGCTGGCCCCCGTCGAACGTTGGCGCGCACGACACGATCCACGAGGGATCGACCGCCACCTGCGCGGCGCGCGTCGCCTGCACGAATCCCTGCCGCCGCTCCCTGCCGCTGAACGACGTCGGCGGGCCCGACAGCATCCCGACCCGCAGGCGGCCCCGCGCGAGCAGGTACCGGACCGCCTGCTCGCTCCCGTTCACGTCGTCCACGCGGACCGTCCCGGCCACGTCCGGAGGAGCCATGCGGTTGACGAGCACCACGGCCTGCTGCCGGCGCAGCACGGGCAGGAGCTGTTCATCGGGGAGCCGGGAGCTGCAGACGACGACGCCGTCGACACGCTTCTCCTCGAGCGACCGCAGCACGCTGATCTCGCGCTCAGGCTGCTCGATCGTGTTGCAGAGAAAGACGTTGTAGCCGGCGGCAAGCGCGATCTCTTCGGCGCCCCGCGCGATCTCTGGAAAGAACGGATTCGTAATATCGGGCACGACTAACCCGAGGCTCAACGTGCGCCGCGTCACGAGGCTCCGCGCGATCGCGTTCGGCCGGTATCCGAGCCGATCGATCACGTCTTCGACGGCCTGACGCGTCGCGGGGCTGATCTCGCCCTTGTTGTTCAGGACGCGCGACACAGTCTGAGTCGACACGCCCGCCTCCCGGGCGACGTCCGTGATGGTCACGGTTGATTTCACAGAAATACGGCTTTTTGTCATATGTTATCGATCACGTGAACCATAACAATACTATAGCACGCTCCGGGGGGAGTTCGGTCAAGCCGTGAGGTCCGCCGGAGCCGGAGAGACTGCCCGATCGGGTCAGGTGATCGGCGGCAGAACGAATATCCGCCACGCTCAACGGGCATCTTCCGGCCGTCGGCGGTCGTGCGCCGCCGGAGAGTCACGCGGCAGACAGTCCTTTACGGGCGTTTCCGGACTTATTTCGCGGACGACAGCGTGATCGTACACGGCCGTGTATAAGGCCCGCCGTTGTTCGCCAGGCGCCACTGCTGCGCGCCGGACAGCTTGGCCGCCGTGCCGTCAAACCGGCCTCGATAGGTCGCCGTGAAGCCCCAGCCTTGCCCCTGTGCCGTCTCGGTGAGCGTCACGTCCCCGTCGGAAGACACGAGACCCTTCCCCTGCGCGCTCACCCCGACTCGGGTCGAGCGTGTTCGCTCGACGGACATCCCGCGCGTACTGGGCTTGCCCGTTCTTGAATTCCAGCGGAAAATGCTCGTTCACGAGCGCCTGTTGTCCGGGCAGCGCATCGCAGGAAATACTGCCGGCGTATGCGCCGTCGTAGGTCGTGGGACCGGCCGCCAGTGACGGGGTTGCCCAGACGAGGGAGACGCACGCCAGCAGCAGCATGAGCCTGTGCATGCCTGCATCACCTCCGCGAGTCGCGTGCCGAGCTGGCCGGATGGGGGGCCGCCGGTCGATGCCGACCAGGGTTCGCCGCGCGTCGGACAGGTCCTGTCCGCGCGTGCCTCACTCCCCCACCACGTACTCGAACAGCCACACCCCAAGGATGACGTAGACCAGGTCGTACGCCGCCAGCAGTTTGAGCGGTCCGGCGACCGCCCGCCATCCCGCTCCATCGAGGGCCAGTGCAATCGCGGCGATCGAGACGATCACCACGGGCAGCACGACCGGGAGCAAGAGAATCGGCAGCAGGACCTCGCGCAGCCGCGTCGTCGAGGTGATCGTGCCGAGCAGCGTCCCGACCGCGGCGAACCCCACGGCGCCGAGCGCGAGGGAGGCCGCGATGAGGAGCCCGTGCCGCGCGACCTCGGGATTAATCAACACCGCGGTCGCAACGGCCACGACCGCCTGGAGGATCAGGATGAGGATCAGATTGGCGACCCACTTCCCGAGAAACACCTCGGCGCGGCTCACGGGCGTGAGCAGAATCCCCTTGAGCGCGTCGCGCTCCTGTTCAAGCGCGTGTGCGCGTGCGAGCCCCAGCGTCGCGCCGAACGCCACGGTGACCCACAACACCGCGGGCGTCACGACCGACGCGGCCGCCGGATCGGCCCCCACCGCCACGCCCAGGATGACGACGGCGAGGAACGCGACGAGGCTCATCGAGCTCACGAGCTCACGCGTGCGGGCCTCGACCACGAGGTCCTTCCACGCCAACAGCCACACGGTCTTCACCGCAGGTCCCCGCTGCCGGCGGCCGCGCGATACCAGGTCTCGAGGGCGGCGGCGTCCATCCCATCGAGCGGCTGCGCGGGGCCGAGCCGACCGCGCACGAGCACGTGGGCGCGGTCGGCGACGCGCAGGGCCTCGCGCGGGTGATGCGTGGCGAACACGATGGCGCCGCCGTCGCGGCGAAACGCCAAGAGAAATTCGGTCACGCGGGCCGCGGCGTCAAGATCGAGGCCGCTCAGTGCTTCGTCGAGCAGCAGGATCGTCGGCCGGTGCACGATCGCCCGCGCGAGGGCCGCCCGGAGCATGAGGCCGCGCGAGAGGACGCGCACGGGCTCGTCGCGGCGGCGCAGGCCGACGAGGTCGCACGCCCACGCGGCCCGTGCGCGCGTGTCGACGACGCCGTAGAGGGCCGCGAACAGACGGAGATTCTCGATCGCGGACAGACCGCCGTACAACATCGGCTCGTGCCCCACGAACCCGATCGCGCGTCGCGCGTCGGGATCCACGAACGGATCACGGGCGTGGACTTCGACGCGCCCCTCCGAGGGGCGCAGTGAGGCCGCGAGCACCCGCAGCAACGTCGACTTGCCGGACCCGTTCGGCCCGAGGATCGCGAGGCCGCCACCCGGCTCGACGGCGAGCGTGGCGCCGCGGAGGACCCGCTCGCGTCCGTACGATCGAGAGACGCCGTCGGCCGCGAGGGCGGGACCCGGCATGGGGCCCTGTCCGCTCAGGCCGGCGACTGGGACGCTCCGGTGAGCGCGGCGACGTCGGCGGGATCGAAGAGCATGTACGGGTAGTCTCGGGACTCGGCTGCGCTCTCGCCGTCGGACGCGCCGAGCCCGACGAGCCGGGCTTCCACCCCCGCGACCTCCGCGGCCAGATCCGCTGCGAGCGCCTCGTTGATCCCACGGATCCTGCGGGTCGCCGCGCGCCGGTCCGGTCCCGGACGCATCGTGTCGACCGCCCGGATCAGCTCCCACTTCTCGTCGACGAAGCGCCGCTGCGCGTCGGTGGCCCCGTCGAGATAGCGGTCGGGGTTGTGGCGGAGGTCGATCAAGCGCCGCTCGAGCGCGCGGCGCTCCGCGCCGGCCGCTTCCGCCGCGAGCGGCAGGTGGAGCGTCGCGGTCGCCACCAGATACGGGGAGGGACGGCAGCCAAACAGTTCCTCGGCGATCGCATCGGTCACACGGTCGTACCGACCGCCGCCGACGCCGTGGACGAACAAATCCCCGAGGCACAGCCGCGCGAACATCGTGAGCGCGATCGCCTTGGGTCGCAGGGCCACGCCCTGCTCCGCGAGGGCCTCGACGCCCGACGCGTCGGCCGGTATCGTCGCGATCGTCTCGGATCCGACCGTCAGCACGAGACGTCCATCCGCGCGCGACACCTGAAGCTCCCGTCGGCGGCCGCCGCGCACCACCCAAAACGGCGCCTCGACCCGGCCGGCGGCGGTCGTCAGATTCGGAAACGGGTTCGCCGACGAGCGCAGACGGTGGGCCGCGCGGTAGGCCTCGAGCTGGCCGTTGTACGTGCCGAGGAGGTCATCCGGCGCGCGCAGCAGATGGAGCGCGAATGCGCGAAACTCGGGGGTGTCCGCGAGCCGTGACATCGGGAGTTCGAGATAGCCCGGCGCCCCCGCCCGCGCCTCGTACCGCCGCCGCATCCGCGCGAGCCACGTGCCGAGCGAGGTGAGCGGCCCCCGCGTCGACGGCGCCGTCGGCCCACGCGTCGAAGCGGGCCGCGAGAGACGGAAGCCGCACGGTCGTGAGATGCGCGCGCATGCGCTCGACGAACCCGCGCCACGCGGCCGCGTCAGGGACCGGCGCGGCCTCGAGCGGGACATCGGCCTCGAGATCGACCAGGGTCTCGTGCGCGCGGACGAGCCGATCGTGCTCGTCGGGCACGTCGGCCCCGACCGGCCCGGTGGCGTCGGTGTCGACGATCAAGTGCAACCCCAACGCCTCCGTCGCGCCCGTGATGCGCGTCAGCAAGAGATATTTGAACCACACGCCCGGATGGAATAACACGGGCTGGTGGCCCATCACCACGAGCGGTCGCGTGTCGTCCGGGACCGCCGTCCCCGTGTACTCACCGGCGAGGGCGAGCGCACGGGCCCGCGTCCGACGCCGGAACTCCCCGAGGGGCACGCCCAGGACATCCGCGCCCTCCCACCGGACCGCGCGGCTCTCGGTCAGGAGCGCCGGGACCCGCTCGAGCGGCGGGACGATCAGCGTCTCACCGGAGCGCTCCGGGATCGCGTAGTCGAGCGTCGCGGCGGACGACGGGTCGGCACTCACAAGAGGTCTCCCAGCGTACGGAGGCCGATCGCTTCTTTGCTCGCAAACGGCTCGCCGTAGGCGCAGCGAATGCGGCTGCCCCAATATTGGTTGACGACGCGGATATTGCCGAGCGCCCCGAGGTTGCCCCGGTCTTCATTAAATTGGGACCGGTAGCAGGCGATGGCGTCGAGCTTTCGGTCGATCTGGCCGGAGATATCGAGCACGAATGCGGGCTCGACGTGCAGACGGTAGTGCGAACAGAAGAAATGTAAAATGCGGGGCACGTAGAAGGGCTCGCCCCGCATCTCGGTCTTCGTCAGTTTCCCGTAGAACCGGGCCGCTTCGGAGAGCCGTTCCGCCGCGAGGTGATCGGGGTGCGCGTCGACCCAGTAGGGGATAAACAAAATCGCCGGGCGGACGTCCCGGATCACCTCCGCCACCGCGGTCCGGTTCTCGACGGTGTCCATCAGATAGCGGTTCGGCAGCGGCAGCGTGATCCGCTGCGCGACGCCGAGCACCTGGGCGGCGGCTTCACTCTCCGCCCGGCGCCGCTCCGGGGTGCCCATCGGCGTCGGCTCGCCGTTCGTCAGATCCAGCAGCGTGACCCGGTGCCCCTGGTCTCCGAGCGCCGCCACCGTGCCGCCCATCCCGATCTCAGCGTCGTCGGGATGAGACCCGATCACGAGAAATTCTGCCATCCGCTCACCTCACCGGGATGCGGGCCGCCCGCGCCGCATCCCCGCGGTACACGGCGTGCCTCGACGACGCGCCGCTACCATGGGATCGAGGCGCGGTCGTAAAAGAACTGCCCGGACGGCCCGCCGTCCGGCAGCGTGGCCAGCCATACGATCGTGTCGACCCCTTCTTCCACGGACCGCGTCGCGGCCGGCCCGCCCATATCCGTTCGCACCCACCCGGGCGCCGCGGAGTTCACGAGCACGTTCGTCTCCTTCGCGGAGACCGCGACGAGCCGGGTCAGCGCATTCAGCGCGGCCTTGCTGACGGCGTAGGCGGGCGAGCGGACCTGCGTCCCTTCCCCCATGGTCGTCAGCTGGCCCAACCGCGACGACACGTTCACGACGCGCCCGTAGCCGTGGCGCACCATCTCCGGGACGATCAACTGGCACAGGCGGAGCGGAGCGTAGAAGTTGGTTTCCATCGTGGCACGAAACGTGTCGACCTCGACCTCGAGCACATTGCGCCCGGGGTCCAGCGAGACGCCGGCGTTGTTGACGAGCACGTCCACGCGGCCGAAGCGCGCCGTGATCTCGGCGCAGCGTCGGTCGAGATCGGCCGCGTCGGTGACGTCGAGCGCGATCGGCACCACCGCAAGGCCGCGCTCCGTGAGCGGCGCCGCCGCGGCGGTGCCTTTCGACAGGTCGCGGCTGCCGAGCACGACCCGGTACCCGCGTTCGGCGAGCTGCCGGCACGTCTCGAGGCCGAGCCCGCGGTTTCCGCCGGTCACGACCGCGACCTTCCTGTCTTCCGCCATCGCTTCCCCCCATCACGCGCGCATCGCATCGCCAACCGCGGACGCGCACGTTCCCCGCCTGCCCGCTGGAACCGCCGGCAACGGCCTACAGGCTCGCCCGGCTCATCTCACGGTCGATGATCGCAAGGTAGTACGTGCGCCGGGTCTCGGGATCGTCGAGCCCGCCCCAGAACCGCCGGTCGGGGTTCTTGTAGATCCGCGGGACCGGAATCTCCGTCACGGTTAGGCCGAGGCGCGCGGCCTGCAGCCAGACCTGCAGCGGCAGCCCGTAGCTCCGCTCGTCGAGGCGCATCTGCGCCAATCCGGGGACCCGGTACGCCTTGAAGCCGCACCATGCGTCGGTGAGGTGATATCCCGTGAGTTCGTTGATGATCCGGGTGATCTCCTCGTTGAGACGCCGCCGGTCGGCCGGAGCCTCGTCCTGCCCCGGCGGCTCATCACGATGATACCGGCTGCCGGACACGATATCGAACCCGGGGAGGCGCTCGAGAAACTGGGGGATCATCCGCGGTTCGTGCTGCAGGTCGCAGTCAATCGTGACGGCGGCCTCGAAGCCGCGCGAGACGGCAAACCGAAAGCCGTCGATCAGCGACTGCCCGTACCCCTCATTCTGCGCGTGCGTCAGGATTTCGATCGCCGGCAGATACCGCGCCAGAATCTCCCCCGACCCATCGGTCGACCCGTCGTTGACGACGAGGATGTCCGCGTCCGTGTGCCGCCGCACCTCATCGAGCACCTGGGCCACGGTGGGCGCTTCGTTGTAGACGGGCATGATGATCAGGGCGCGCATCGGCATCTCGGTCACCGACCGGAAGAACGACCGGGCGGCCCGGGCTATGCCCGGCCGGGGACGGTGCCGTCCGCGGGCGCGCCCCGCCGACGTCCGATGCCAGGCGGACGCGCGCGCGGCACGAGGATCACCAGACGAACGGGATCAGCGCCTTCGTCCGGTGTTTGTAGGCAGGATAGTCCTCCGGAAACATCCGTGCCATGAGCGCGTCTTCGGCGCCGACTCGCCAGAGAAATATGGCCCCGAGGATGACGAGCGGGACGATCCACACGCCGCCTCCGCCCAGCACCGAGCCGGCGCATGCGAGCAGGCCCCCGGCGTATATCGGATGCCGAATGTAGCGGTAGGGACCCGACGTGACCAGTTCGTGGCCCTCCTTGGTCGTGACCGTCTGGCTCCAATTCCGCCCGAGATGTCGCCGCCCCCAGACGAGGATTCCGATGCCGGCCCCGCACAGGGCGACGCCGACGCCGCGCACCACCGGGTCCGCGGAGGCGGTGTGGAGGACATGGAAGACCGGGAGAGACGGAAGCGCGAAGGCGACGAGCACGGCAATCAGCAGACCGACGCTCTGCCCCGGGCGCGCGCGGGCGTCCGGCTTCACGCCCCTCGCGGCCGCAATCAGATAGGCGAGAAGACCGAGCCAGCACAGATCGATGATCCAGCTAAAAATTGAAAGCGTCACGCCGGAGCGGCCGCGTCAGGCGCGGAACGCGAGGGCGGCGGCGTCGACGGTTTGCCGGACGTCCGCGTCGGTATGAGCCAACGAGACGAACCACGCCTCGAACTGCGACGGCGGCACCATCACGCCGCGGCTGCGGAGCCCGTGAAAAAAGCGCGCGTACCGGCCGGCGTCCGCGCGCTGTGCCGACGCGACGTCGGTCACCGGCGCATCCGTAAAGAAGGGCGTCAGCATCGACCCGACGCGATTCACGACGAGCGGGGTCTCGGCGCGGCGGGCGGCGGACGCGAGGCCGTCCGCGAGCGCGGCCCCGAGCTCGTCGAGATGCCGGTATGCCGCCTCATCCAGCAGCCGCAGGGTCTCGAGGCCCGCGCGCATCGCGACCGGGTTGCCGGACAGCGTCCCCGCTTGATACACCGGCCCGAGCGGCGCGATCTGGCGCATCACGTCCTCGCGTCCCCCGTAAGCACCGACGGGGAACCCGCCGCCGATCACTTTACCGAGACACGTGAGGTCCGGACGCACCCCGTAGCGCGCCTGCGCGCCCCCCCGCCCCACCCGGAATCCGGTGATCACCTCATCAAAGATCAAGAGCGCCCCGGCGTCCCGGCACACGTCGCGCAAGAGCTCCAGGAAACCGGCGCGCGGCAGCACGACGCCCATGTTCCCGGGGATCGGCTCGACGATCACCGACGCGATCTCTGAGCCGCGCGCCTCGAACAACGCGCGGAGCGTCTCGGGGTCGTTGAACGGCACCACGAGGGTGAGCGCCGCCACCTCCGGCGGCACGCCGGCGCTCGACGGCACGCTGTCGGGCGACGCGCCGCCCTCGACCGCCGCCCGCGCGAACGTCAGCACCCCGGAGCCGGCGCGGGCCAAGAGTGAATCGACATGGCCGTGGTAACATCCATCGAACTTCACGACAAGCCGCCGGCCCGTCGCGGCGCGCGACAGCCGGAGCGCGCTCATCGTCGCCTCGGTGCCCGAGCTCACCATTCGGATCCGCTCCATCGACGGCACCGCATCGATCACCGCGCGCGCCAGGGCGACCTCGAGCGGGGTCGGCGCGCCGAAGCTGCTGCCGAGCGACGCGGTTTCGATCACGCCCCGCACCACGGCCGGATGCGCGTGGCCGGCGATGAGCGGCCCCCACGACCCGACATAGTCCACGTATTCATGGCCGTCGACGTCCCAGACCCGGGAGCCGGCGCCCCGCGCCACAAACGGCGGCGTGCCGCCGACGGCCCCATACGCCCGCACCGGGCTGTTCACGCCGGCGGGCATCAGCCGGCACGCCTCGGCATACAGCGCTTCCGAGCTCATCGCCCGCACGTCCGTCCCGCCCCCGTCGGTCATCCGCGGCGCAGCCGTTCCGCGGCGGCGCCCGCGCAGTATGTCAGGATCAAATCGGCACCGGCGCGCCGGATCGAGACGAGCAGTTCCAGCATCGCACGGTCCTCATCGAGCCACCCCTGTGCCGCGGCCGCCTTCAGCATGGCGTACTCCCCGCTCGTATGGTAGGCCGCGGTCGGCATGCCGAACGCGGCCTTGACGCGGCTCAGCACGTCAAGGTACGGGAGGGCCGGCTTGACCATGACGAGGTCGCAGCCCTCCTCGATGTCGCATCGCACCTCGCGCAGCGCCTCCTCGACGTTGGCCGGATCCATCTGGTACGACCGCCGGTCGCCGAACCGCGGCGCGGACTCCGCGGCGTGCCGGAACGGCTCAAAGAACGCCGACGCGTACTTGGCCGCGTAGGCCAGGATCGCCACGTCCGGGTATCCCGCGTCGTCGAGGGCCCGGCGGATCGTCCCCACCTGGCCGTCCATCATGCCGGATGGCGCCACGATGTCGAATCCGGCCTCGGCATAGGACACCGCGATCCGCCCGTACGCGGCGAGCGTCGCATCGTTGTCGACCGCCTCGCCGCGCAGCACGCCGCAGTGGCCGTGGGCGGTGTACTCACACATGCACAGGTCCGCGATCAGCGCGAGCCGGTCCCCGGTCTCCGCGCGCAGCCGCCGGGCCGCCTGCTGGACGATGCCGTCCGGGTCCCACGCCGCCGAGCCGTCCTCGTCCTTGCGCGCGGGGATCCCAAACAACATGACGCCCGGCACCCCGTGTTCCGCGAGACGCCCGCACGCTTCGACGAGGCTCCCGAGCGTGTGCTGCTGTTGTCCGGGCAGCGCCTCAAGCGGAACCGGCCGGGACAGTCCTTCCTTCACAAACAGCGGAGCGATCAGGTCGGTCGGGTCCAGCACCGTCTCGCGCACCATCGCGCGCAGCGTCGGCGTGCGCCGAAGGCGGCGCAGCCGGGATTGCGGAAACGACATCGCGGTACTCCTCCTCTCGCGGACGGCGCTCAGCCGCCCGCGGACGTGCGGGCCGCGCCGGTCAAGGCGTCGCGCAGCGCCGCGACCAGCCCCGGGATCGTGTAGTCTGTCGCGACCACCGCGACGCGCAGTCCCAGCGCACGCGCGGTCGCCGCCGTGACCGGTCCGATGCAGGCGATGAGCGCCGCACCCACGACCCGCTCGACGTCACCGGCCAGCAGCTCGACGAAGTGCGCCACCGTCGACGAGCTCGTGAACGTGACCGCGTCCACCCGTTCCGTCTCGAGACGCCGCCGGACCTCGGGGGCATGATCCCGCTCCACGACGGTGCGGTAGGCCGCGACGACATCCACCGCGGCGCCCTGGGCGCGAAGTCCCTCGGGCAGCACCCCGCGGGCACTGGCCGCGCGCGGCAGCAGTACTGCAACCCCGCCCAGCTCCACGCCCTGAAACGCGTCCAGGAGCGCTTCCGCCACGTACTCGCCGGGTGCCAGATCGACGCGGAGCCCCACCTCCCGCAGCGCCTCGGCCGTGCCCGGCCCGATCGCCGCGAGCTTCGCGCGTCCGAGCGCCGACGGCCCTTGCCCCACCTGCCGCAGCCGGTCGCAAACCGCCCGCACTGCGTTCCGGCTGGTGAACACGACCCACCCGTATCGATCGAGCTCCGCGATCGCGTGGTCGAGGGGCCCAAATTCGTCCGGCGGCTCCACCCGGATCGTCGGAAACTCGAGCACCTCGGCTCCGTCGGCCTCGAGGAGCGTGCGCAGGGTTCCCGCCTGCTCACGTGCCCGCGTGATGAGGATCCGCCGGCCCGCGAGCGGCCCGGACGCGGTGCTCACGGCGCGCCCAGCCCGCCGATCGTCGGGGTCCGGTGCGCGCCCGCGAGCTCCACGAGCACGCCGCCGGCGTGCGCCAGCAGATAGTCCGCGACCGCCATCCCGAGCCACTCGGCCGAGCCCACGGGACCGCCGCTCCGGTGGCGCCGCACCGCGGTCCCGTCCTCGCGGGCGACAAGCGCCTCGAGTACGAGCCCGGCCGGCCCCACCTCCGCGAGCGCGGCGGCGGGCGCGCGGCAGCCGCTCCCGAGCCGTCCGAGGAACGCCCGCTCCGCCGCCACGGCCTCACGCGTCGGCGCGTCATCCAGCGGCGCCAAGAGTCGCCGGAGCTCGACGTCCGCGCCGCGGATCTCCACCGCGAGCGCACCCTGCGCGGGAGCCGGCAGCATGACCGAGGGCGCGAGCCACTCGGTGATGCGGTCCTGCCATCCCATCCGCACCAAGCCGGCACCCGCGACGCACAGCGCCTCGCAATCGCCGCGCACAAGCTTGGCGAGGCGGGTGTCGAGGTTGCCGCGGATCGGCATCGGCCGAAGATCCGGGCGGCGTGCTCTGAGCTGCGCCGCCCGGCGGGGGCTGCTCGTCCCCACCCGCGCGCCCGGCGGCAGCTCCGCGAGCCGTTCCCCGCCCCGCGAGATCAGGACGTCCCGCGGCTCCGTCCGCCGCGGCACGGCGCCGAGCGTAAGATCCGGATGCAGTAATGTCGGAAGATCTTTGGCGCTGTGCACCGCAAGATCGCAGCGCCCGTCGACGAGCGCGGCCTCGAGCTCTTTCGCAAAGAATCCGACGCCCTCGAGGCGCTCGAGCGGGACGTCCACCGCGCGGTCGCCCGCGGTGGTGATGATCGTCGTCTCGAGCTCAATCCCGGGCGCGACCCGCCGGATGGCGTCGATGACCAGGCCGGTCTGCCGAAGGGCGAGCTGGCTGCCGCGGGTCCCGACGCGCAGAAGCGCGCCCGTCACCCGCCGTCCCCCGCGTCGGCGCCCGCGGGTGCGCCGGCGAGGTGCCCCGACTCCGCGGCCGCCGTCAGCGCGGTGATCGGGCGGTGAAGCACTTTGTTGACGACGCGCTGGAGGACCGTCCGCACCGCGTCGGCTTCTTCCGGGGTGAGCGACGCGAGGCGTCCCCGCGCGCGGCCCCACTCCTGCTCGAGGATCGCATTCGCGTCCGCGCGGGCCGCGGCGATCACCGAGGCGGCACTCCGTGCGGCGCGCGCGCGTACGAATCCCTGGACGTCGTCCTCGACGAGCGCCTCGGCACGGCGCACGCTGTCCCGACCGGCGCCGTCGGGCGTCTCCATCAGATCGTCGATATCACAGAGATGCACGCCCCGAACTGCGCCGGCCCCAGGATCAACGTTGCGCGGGACGGCGATATCAACGATCACCAGCGGCGCCGTCCGTCCGGCCGCGGCCGCGCCGACGGTCGCGGCGTCCAAAATGACGCCGCCGGCGCCGGTGCTGACAATCGCCACGTCGGTGCGCGTCAGCTCGTCTGCGAGCCGGTCAAAGGGCGCCACGGTCCCGCCGAACATCGCGGCGAGTTCGCGGGCCGCCGCCTCCGTCCGGTTGACCACGACGACCGTGCGGGCCCCCGCCTCCATCATGGCCTGGACCGTCACTTCCCCCATCTTGCCCGCGCCGATCACGAGGACGCGCCGATCGGCGAGCGACCCTAAGAGACGCCGGGCGTGCGCGACGGCCGCGGCCGGCACTGATGCCGCCCCGCGCCCGATCTCGGTCTCCCGCTGCACGCGCCGACCCGCCGCGAGCGCCGCGCGAAACAGCGCGTCGAGCGATGGGCCGACCGACCCGGCAGCCTGCGACGCCCCGAAGCCGGAGCGCATCTGACCCAGGATCTGGCACTCCCCGACGATCATTGACTCGAGCCCGCCCGCCACGCGGAAGGTATGGCGCACCGCGTCCACGCCGCTCGTACCCGCACCGCGGACGCGGCGTCGGACCCGGCCGCTCCGAAGAAGGCGATCGCCGCCGCCGCCGCCGATTCCGGCCGCTGCCCGGCCAGGTACCATTCGACGCGATTGCAGGTGGACAGTAAGACCGCCTCATCGATGCCGTCACAGGCGCGGATCGCATCGAGCACCGCGGGAAACCGGGCGGCGTCCACCGCGAACTGCTCGCGCAGCGCCACGTCCGCGGTGCGGTGGCTCACGCCAACGACCAAGTACTCCTGCACGCCGTGAGTCACAGGCGCCACCGCCGGTCCTCTCTCTCCATGGTTGCTAGACAGGGCGTCGCTCCTCGTACGCCTCCATCATGGCTTGGAGGGCGTCCCCCAAAAACGCGTCGGCGTCGCGCATCGAGCGAATCTGTCCGGACCCGGCGCGGCGCGATGCCGCGAGCATCTCGGTGACGCCGCGTTTGAAGTGCAGAAACACGTCCGTGGACTGCGACGGCGTCAGACCCCAGTGCGCGACCTCCCGTCCGAGCTCGGTCCCGATAAGGCGAGCGCTCGACACCTGCGCAGCTCGGGACGCGTCGTCCGTCTCTAGATACGTGGCCAGCGCCTCCATCAGTTTGGCGCACTGCGCGCGCGCCCGTCCGCGCGCCTCGGCGTCGATGCCGGCGAACCATGGCCGCGACGTCATCCATTCCCGTGCAGATTCCCCGCCCTCGGACGGAAGGAGACTCTCCCTCAGCGCGTCCGGACTCGTCGGATTCGGCTCCGCCGAACTCAGCAGACCGGCGAGATCGGACGCATTGAATCGGCGGTGCCCGCCGGGTGTCCGGTAGACCCGCACCTTCCCGGCGTCCGCCCAGCCCCGAAGGGTGGTCTCGTCGACTCCGAGGAGCCGCGCGGCCTCGCCCAAGGTTAGCCACTCGCTCATCGTCCGCTCACCAGGCTTGGATCCCCTCACGAATCTCGGGAATTCTATGACTAACTACGCAAAACCTGTGCGTTCGGATTGGATTTAGGCGAAAATTCTCGGTGAAATTGTGAGGGGGAGAACATACGAACGGTCCGGAGGATCCCCGGAGACCGGGGTCCGCCGGACCGTCCCAACACCTCGCTGCTAGCCCTTGCGGCGCTTCGCGGCGACCTTCTTCGTGCTCGCCTTCGCGGCGGATTTGCGCGGCGCGGCTTTCCGTGCGGCCGGCTTGCGGCTCGGCGCCGCGCGCTTCGGTGCCGCGGCCTTGCGCGAGGGCGCGGCCTTCGCCCGCGCTGGTGCAGGCCGTGAGGCCGCGGCGGGCGCGGATGCGGTCGCGCCTAGAAAGTTGGACGGCTCGTGCCACGCCCACGCGCGCGTGACAATACACCGCAGGTACACCGAGCCGCCTCCAGGCCGCACCGAGGCCTCGTGCAGCTCACCGCAGGATTGACACCGGTACAATACAATCGCCATCATGTCCTCCTTCTGCTTCGGACTCGTGGGTCTACAAGAGCTTCGTGCCGTTGATCTGCAGCTTGAACTGCGAGCCGAGAAACGCCGCCGCGCGCCGGCACAGCACCATGCGCGGAAGGAAGATCTCGAAGTACTCCATGACCTGTGAGAGACCCGTATCGATCGTGAGCTCCAGCGTCACCGTATTCGCGCGCCCGTCCACGCGCAGGAACGAGTGCTCCACCGCGTGATTCACGCGATCGTGCATATCGAACGTCCGCGGCTCCGGGTTGCGCACCCGGGTCCGGTGCACGTCGGACTTGTCCGCGATGATCAGCGCGGCGCCGACCTCGCTCACCGGCTCGCCGGTCTGCTCCTCGTGGTTGCCGATCGCGCCCATCACAATCGCGCGCTCCAACGGGTCCATCCCCAGACGGTCGAGGATGCCAGCCGCGAGCAGCGCGCCGGTGTGCTCGTGGTTCACGCGTCCCACCACGTTGCCGATGTCGTGGAGATACCCCGAGATCGCCGCGAGCTGCATCGCCCGCTCGGCGCGGCCGAGGAGGCGCAGGATATTCGAGGCGATGCTCGCGACCAAGTTCGCGTGGCGCAGCCCGTGCTCCGTGTACCCGATCGCCCCCGTGTACTCGTCCGCCTTCGCGATGTACACGTCGACCTCGCGGTCCCGCTTCACCTCGTCCAACGTGACCGGCCGGCGGCGGAGCTCCGGCGTCACGCTCGCGGCCGCGCCCTGCGGATCGGGCATCCCGGAGTCGGCGCCGCGTTAGGCGCCGCTCCCTCCCTTGTTGACGACGGCCTGCACGGCGCTGCGCTCGGCGCGCACGCGCAAGTTCTGAGCGAGCTCGAGCGTGAGCTGCTGGTCCTTGACCTCGAGCACGACCGCGAACAGCCCGCCGCGCGTGACCACGCGGTCGCCCTTCTTGAGCCGCGACAGCATCTCCCGGTACTTCTTCTGCTGGACCTGCTGCGGGCGAATCATCATGACGTACAGCAGCGCAAAAAATGCCACGAGCGGCAGCAACTGGACCAGTTGCGGCGTCATCGCGCGCGCGTCCCCGGGAACAACATAAGGCACTCATGTTCTCGCACGGGAAAACGATTCCCTCCCCGATGCCTCCGCGCGGCGCTCACCACGCGGTCCGATACCGGTCGAGCACGCCGCGGCTCCACGACGTGAACCGGTCCTCGAGGATCGCCGCCCGCATCGCCCGTGTCAGGCGCGCCATGAACGTCAGGTTGTGCAGGCTCACGAGCCGGGGCCCCAGCATCTCCCCCGCCTTGAACAGATGACGCAGGTACGCGCGCGAGTAGCCCTGGCATGCGGGGCATGGGCACCCATCCTCCAACGGGGCGAGCGCGTCGGCATGCGCGGCGTGCCGGAGGTTCAGGCGGCCGTCCGGGGTCAGCGCAATCCCATTGCGGCCGACCCGCGTCGGCAGCACGCAGTCGAACATATCGGCCCCCCGGGCCACCGCCTCGATCACGCTCGGCGGCACGCCGACCCCCATCAGGTAGCGGGGCTTGTCGGCCGGAAGACGGGACGTCACCTCGGCCACGAGATCGTACGTCAGCGGCCGCGGCTCGCCGACCGAGAGGCCGCCGACCGCGTACCCTGGGAACTCGAGCGCCGCCATTTCATCCGCGGCCCGCCCTCGCAGATCGGCCTCGAACCCGCCCTGCACGATCGCGAACAGCGTCTGGTCCGTCCGCCGCTGGGCCGTCCGGGCGCGCACCGCCCACGCCGCCGTCCGGCGAAGGGCTTCCTCGGCGTCGCGCGGGCTCGTGGAAAACCCAAGACACACATCGAGCGGCATGATGATGTCGGCGCCGAGGGCCTCCTCGATCTCGGTGACGCGCTCGGGCGTGAGCCGCACCACCGTGCCCTCGATCGGCGAGCGGAACGTGACGCCCTCATCACTCACCTGACGGAGGTGCGGCAGGCTGAACACTTGGAACCCGCCGCTGTCGACGAGGAGCGGGCCATCCCAGTGCATGAACGCGTGCAGGCCGCCGGCCTTCGCGATCAGCGCCGCGCCGGGCCGCAGCATCAGGTGAAACGTGTTGGCGAGCACGATCTCGGCGCCGGCACCGCGGACCTCTTCGGGCGTGAGCGCGCGCACGGTACCGTGGGTGCCGACGGGCATGAACGCGGGCGTCTCAACGGAGCCGTGCGGGGTGTCGAGGACGCCCGCCCGGGCGCCGGTGTCGCGATCGACGTGCGTCAACGTGAAGCGAAAGGCCACGGGTGGAGTATAGCACGCGATCCGGACGCGCCGCCGCACAGGCGCCCAGCGGCGACCCTCGCGCGCCGTTCCGCCGTCGGGTAGAATGCAGAGCATAGAGACCATCTCGGGAGAGCGACATGGCCGACGAGACACCGAACACGCCCGCACCGCCGCCGGCACCGAGCCCTGCCGCGGCCGGAGACCCGAGCCGCGAGGAACGCATCGCCGCGGCCAAAGCGCGCGCCGAGGCGCTGAAGGCGGAGCGCGCCGCCTCCCCCACGCCCGCCGCGGGTCCCGCGGCCAAAACAGCGGCCCCGGCGCCGGGCGGGTTCAAACCGCTCGTCGCGTCGCGCAACCCCGGCGGTGCGCCGGTCGTGGCGCCGCAGCACCCCGAGATCCGCGCGTTTGGCACGCTGACGCAGGCGGTCGAGTTCACATGCGACGCCACCGAGGACGCCAACCTCGCCAAGATCCTCGGCGGCCTCGGCCTGTACAAGAACCCGCTGCGCGGGGTCTGGCAGGTTGATTATCGCTACTACGCCGAGGCGGTGCTGAGGCTCCAAGCCGCCGGCTACCAGGTGGACGGGAAGGACTACCTCGGACGCCCGCTCGCACAGTGGGTGGCCGAGGATCGCGGCTGGACCCGGCGCGCCTAGCTGCGTGTCGAAGAGCACCCCAGAGGCGCACGGAGGACCGGCGGACGCCTCCGGCGATCGGCGCATCATCGCGATCCGGCTCCGCACCTACGACGACCTCTTCTCCCATTTCGATCCACGCCCGTACGCCGAGCGCACGCTGTCGGATGACTTTCTCACGGAAATCGCGAAACCGCGCCTCGACCGATCGAAGGCGGCGCCGCAGCTTGAGTTTTTCATGCCGAGTTCAGAGCGGAGCGCCCAGGACGAGGCGGTGATTCGCGAACGCCTGCATCGACACTTCGACGAGCGGGCGGACGCGCTTGAGGCACAGCGGCAGCACGCCCACTCCCATGGGACCTTACTGGCGCTGATTGGCACGGCGATGCTGTTGGCGAGCGCGCTGGTCAGAACCTACGTCCACAACGACTTTGCCGCCGCGTGCCTGACCGTCGTGCTTGAGCCGGGCGGCTGGTACGCGGTGTGGTACGGATTCGATGAGTTGTTCTATGGGGCGAAGACCATCGCGACGGAGCAAGCGTTCCACCGGCGAATGACGGACGCGTCCGTCGTGTTCCGCGACCGCTGACGCGGCCCATCAACCGTCCGCGTGCTGCGCACCTCCTGAGGTCGGCCCGACCGAGCACGCGCGGGAGGTCGCGTCGACGCCAAGACGGGCCCTGCGCAAGTTCCTCCGCCGCGGCGGATCGGATTACACGATCAGCATCGCGTCCCCGAAGCTGTAGAAGCGGTACCCCTCGCGCACCGCCGCCTCGTACGCCGCCAGCACGCGCTCACGGCCCGCGAACGCGCTGACAAGCATGAGGAGCGTCGTCCGCGGCAGGTGGAAGTTCGTGATCAGGGCGTCCGTCGTCCGGTACCGAAACCCCGGCGTGATAAAGAGCACGGTCCAGCCGCTCCCGGCCCGGACCGTGCCGTCGTCCTCGGCCACCGACTCGAGCGTGCGCACGCCGGTGGTCCCCACGACCACGACGCGTCCGCCCCGCGCGCGGGCCCGATTCACCGCGTCCGCGGCGGCCTGGGGCACCTCGTACCATTCGGCCTCCATCCGGTGCGCGGTCACGTCGTCCACCTCCACCGCACGAAATGTCCCGAGGCCCACGTGCAGTGTCACGACCGCAAGATCGACGCCACGCGCGCGCACCGCCTCGAGCAGCGCCGGCGTAAAGTGGAGTCCCGCGGTCGGCGCCGCCACGGCACCGTCCCGCTCCGCGTACACCGTCTGGTAGCTCTCAGGATCGTCGAGCCGCCGTTCGATGTAGGGGGGCACCGGCATCTCCCCAATCGCTCGGAGGACGGTCTGAAGGTCACCCCTGACACGTCAGCGTAACTAGGCGCGACCCGGTTGGGGTCCGAGGCCCGGCGGTTGCCTCGAGCGCGCCGTCGCCAAAGATGAGGCGCTGCCCGTCGCGCACCCGCCGTCCGGGCCGCACGAGCGCCTCCCAGGCGCCATCGTCCCGGGCACGGAGGAGGAGCAGCTCGACGGCTCCGCCGGTGTCCCGGCGGCCGCGCAGGCGCGCAGGCAGCACGCGCGTGTTATTCACCACCAGAACGTCACCCGACCGCAGGAACTCCGGAAGCTCCCGAAACGTGCGGTGCGCCATCGCGCCATCGGCGCGGGACAGGACCAGGAGCCGCGCGCTGTCCCGGGGCACGGCGGGCGATTGCGCGATCCGGTCGCGGGGAAGCATGTAGTCGAAGTCCGCAAGCCGCATGCGCCTATCGTAGCAACTCGGAGTTGGCGGTCGGGACCGGCGCGCACGTTTTCCGCGGCCGGGCCCCTGATGTTCGGGTTGGTGTGAGAACGGAACGCGCGTCCGGCAAATCCGCGCCGCGGACTCCCGATGCCGGTTAGCGAGGAATCTCTACGTGTGGCGAGCGGACCGAAGGCGTGACGTGCGGGCGCAAGACGGGTGCTACGGGCACGACCCGCTTTGCTTTGCGCTGAGACTCACTTCCCCAGTGGCGACTTGGATGGTCAGGTAGAACTTCTGCCCGCCGCCGTCGAAACACAGCGCCTCGATGGATGCCCCCGCGCCGGGGCAGACGCCGGACCAGTTGAGGTACTGCCCGGTTGGCGTAAACGCCCCCCGGTAGCAGTACGCCGTGATCTTCACCGAATTGGGGATCACGTTCTTGATCATCGCCGGATCCGACGTGGACCACGTGGCGGAGAAGCTGCAAGCCGCGCTCGGCAGGCAGAACTCATATCCCTGCGCGTTGCCGCGCGAGGGCAGATCGGCGGTGGGATCGAACATCACGTTGATCTGCTCGTCGAGCGCCATCGCGGACATCTGCGCCTGCCGGAACTGGGCGACCGCCTGCATCGCGACGGTGCGCGTCTGCGCGTTCCCCTGATAGCCTTGGATCGACGGCATGAGGATGCTCGCCGCCAGCCCGACGATGATCGAGACTACCGCCAGCTCGATCAGCGAGTAGCCGGCTTCCTCCCCATGCAACATGCGTCTGATCACTCTCTACACCCCGAGCGGCGCTCGATTCGCTGAATCCAGACTACGATCGGTGCATGCCCACAACCATGGGATATCCGGCCATGGACGTGCACTAAAAGACCTACTCCAAAAGTTTTATATGCCCGCACGGGGCAAATACCGGACATCACGAGGGCACGGGATCAATTCAGTGTGAAGGCCTTCGTGGCTCGCCGGACGCTCGTCCCGTGCCCACGGACTCCTTCCAAACAACCCGTATAATGCTGTCGAGGTCACTCGGTCGGGGAGGGGCAACATGCACTCGGCACAGTCCACGATACCGCTGAACAACGGGACGGCGATTCCGGTACTCGGCCTTGGGGTCTGGGAGATTCCGGACGGCGCGCCGACGATCGACGCGGTCTCGTGGGCGTTTGAGGCCGGGTACCGTCATGTGGACACGGCCAAGTTCTACGGCAACGAATCGGGGGTCGGCGAGGCCGTCCGCCGGAGCGGTCTTGCCCGCGAGCAGATCTGGATCACCACCAAACTGTGGCCGACCGATCAATTGAATGTCCGGCGCGCGTTCGACGCGACCCTCGCGAGGCTCGGCCTCGAGTACATCGACCTGTATCTCGTACACTGGGCCACACCGGGCCTTGTCACCCGCACCTGGAAAGCCATGGAAGCGCTCGTCGGCGACGGCCGGTGCCGGACGATCGGCGTCAGCAACCACTCGGTCGGCCAGCTGGCCGATATCCTCCGGGCCGCCCGCGTCCGTCCCGCGGTCAATCAAGTGCGGGTCTCCCCGTTCGGGTGGGATGCAAAGCTCCTCGAGTACTGCGCCCGAGAGCACATCGTCGTGGAGGCGTACAGCCCGCTGACGAGAGGCCACCGTCTCGACGACCAGCGCGTCGCCACCCTCGCCGGGGCGTACGGGAAGACCCCCGCGCAGATTCTCGTGCGGTGGGCGCTCCAGAAGGGGACCGTCCCGCTGCCGAAATCGAGCCAGCGGAACCACGTTCGCGAAAACGCCGAGGTGTTTGACTTTGAGCTCTCCGCGGAGGATATGGCGGTCCTCGACGGCCTCGGCCGCTGACCGCCGCCGCCCGCGGTGGTCGGAATAAACACGGCCGTCGCGCGGTAGTACGAGGGGAACGAACGTCCCCCATCAGGGAGGTACCTCATGACCCTCAACGGCATCCACCACGTCAGCGCCGTCACGGGCGACGCGCGCGCCAATCTCGATTTCTACACGCGCGTCCTCGGACTGCGGCTCGTCAAGAAGACCGTCAACCAGGACGATCCGACCGCGTACCACCTGTTCTACGCGGACGAGCTCGGCAGCCCGGGCGCCGACCTCACGTTCTTCGAGTACCCGGGGGCGCCGCGCGGGCGCGCGGGCGACGGCATGGTGCACTGCATTTTGTGGCGGGTCGGAAATCCGGACGCGCTCGAGTTCTGGACCGCGCGGCTGCGGAATGAGCGGATCGCGGCGCGGCGGGAGGACGGCGGCCTGCGCTTCGAAGACCCTGAGGGACTCGGCCATGAGCTCCGCGTCTCAACGGTCGACGACGCGCCGCTCGTGGCCATGCACCCCGCGATCCCGATCGAGTACGCGCTGCAGGGATTCGACGGCGTGCGCGCCTACGCGGGGGATCCGGAGGCGAGCCGCCGGTTCCTCGACGAGGCGGTTGGGTTTCGGAAGGATGGGGCCGAGCGGTTTGAGGTCCGGGGCGCCACCCGGGGCGCGACGTACACGTACGATCGGGCGCCCGGGATGGGGCGCAGCGGCGCGGGCACCGTCCATCACGTGGCGTGGTCCTCGCCGATGAACGAGCACGAAGCATGGCGCGAGCGCGTCATCCGGGCCGGCGGCCACGCGACGCCGATTATCGATCGCTTCTACTTCCGCTCGATCTACTTCCGCGAGCCGAGCGGCGTGCTCTTCGAGATCGCCACGGCCGGGCCCTGGGTTCACCGCGGACGAGCCGCTCGCGCATCTCGGCGAGACGCTGTCGCTGCCGCCGATGTTGGAGCCGATGCGGGCGGAGCTGGAACGCACGCTCACCCCGCTGCCGAACCCGAGAGCCGCGTCCTCCTCCGCGCATTGAGGGAGGACCCCGGCGCCCGATCGCGCCGCCGCGGGCCGCGGCGATGACCGCGGACGCGCACGTCCGGCCGAGACTCGCCCCGTGGGCGTTCGTGCTGGCGGTGCCCGACCTCGATCGGAGTGCCAGGTACTTCCGGGATGTCTTGGGCTTCCGGGTTCGCTGGGAAGACGCCGCGGACTGGCGGCTCGTCGAGCGCGACGGCGTGCGGGTGATGCTGGGCCACTGTCCGCGCGATCTGCGTCCGGCGGAGCTCGGGTCCCACCGCTGGTTCGGCTACGTGGATGTCGATGACGTCGACGCCCTCTACGCGGAGATCACCGCGCGAGGCGCGGAATCCTCGGCACCGGCGGACCGGCCGTACGGGATGCGTGAGATCGTCGTCACCACGACCGACGGCCACCGGATCGTCTTCGGACAGGAGTCGCGGGCCCCGTCTGCCTGAGGCGATCGACGCCCCGCTCGCGGTCAGGGCATCAGAAAGCCGTGGACGGCGGCCGACGCGAAGTCGCCGACGATCGCGCCGGCGTGGTTGATCCCCTGCGCGTGCGTGCCTCCCGTGGCACCCGGTGCGTCGAGCGTGGTGAAGACGCCTCCGGACGTGCGCAGGAACGCGTGCTGGTGTCCGGTCGCGTCCTCGAAGCGCCCGACGATCTGCCCGGCATCGTTGATGCCGTTGGCGCGCGTGCCGACGCCGCCAGGAGCATCGATCGTGGTAAACGTCCCCGCAGGGGCGCGCACGAACCCGTGGAACTTGCCGCTCGCGTCCCCGAAGACGCCCACGATCTGCCCGGCGTCGTTGATTCCGAACGCCACCGTTCCCGCCGCGCCCGGGGCGTTGATCGTCGTGAGGACGCCGCCCGGGCTGCGCACGAAGCCATGCTGGTGGCGGGCCGCGTCCTCGTAGACGCCCACGATCTGCCCAGCGTCGTTGATGCCGTAGGCGATGGTCACGGCCGCGGCCGGCACGTTGATCGCGGTCACCGTACCCCCGGGCGTGCGGACAAACCCGTGCGTCGAGCGGGTGTCCCCGAACAACCCCACGATCTGCCCGGCCCCGTTGATCCCATAGGCGGCGGTCGTCGGCGCGCCTGGCGCATCGATCGTGGTGAAGGCTCCTGCGGGCGCGCGCAGAAACCCGTGCACGCGGCGGCTCGGATCCGTGAAGAAGCCGACGACGGCGCCCGCCGCGTTGATCCCGTTGGCCACCGTCGCGGTCGCACCCGGCGCATCGAGGGGGATCAGCGCCGCGGAGAGTGACAGCGGCCGAAACGTGTTGATGATTTGCACCAGGAGCGGGATGTCGCTCCGAATCTGCTCGGGAGTGTTTCCCGTGGTCCCGGTCACGACGAATCCCGTCTCGTCCACGGTCACGTACGTCTGCACCTGATACAGCCCCACCCCGTCGTTCCGATCCCCCGTGAAATACCGGTAGTACGCGGGGCGCCCGTTCACGGTCGTCGCCCCCTGCTGCACGACCGCATAGTGCCGCACGGAGTTCTTGAGCGCCCCCTCTGCGACCGCAGCGAGCTGCGCGGGCGTGCTCGATCCCACGAGCGGCGACACGACGACCTGGAGACTGGCGGACACGCGCGTCCCGCTCTGCGCGGGCGCCGAGGCCACCACCGCGGCCGGGCCGGCCGCGTCCCTACGTACCTGCCACGCGGCGGGGACGCGCAACGTGAAGCGGCCGCTCAGGTCCGTCACCGATTGACCGAGCGACACCTGCGCGGCCGCCGCGCTCACGGCCGCGAGCACCGCCGCGCCGACCACCAGGATCAGGCGGCGCGGACCCATAGCACTCGGGACCCGTCGAGTCTTCGGGGCGTGTTCAGCATCGGATCCACCGGCGTGACTTCGATCACGCTCCCATCGCGCCCCCGATCCCGTAGGCGCACCGGGACGGCGAATGCGATCGAGGCGTCCGCCGACGGGGAGACACGGCGGCAGGCCCCGGCCCCATCAGTAGAGTTGATTAATGTCCACACCGGTGTAATAAAACTTGAGGATCTGCTCGAAGGTCGCGCCCTGCGCCGCCATCGCCCGCGCGCCCCACTGGTCGAGGCCCACGCCGTGCCCGGAGCCCCGGCCGGAGAACGCCTCCGATGCCCCGTCCCGCGTCACGGTGAACATGGTGCTGCGAATGACGCCGGCGCCCACCAGCAGCCGGAAGCGATTGGCATTGATCTCCTGCACCGAGCCGTCGCCGCTCGTGAGGCGCACGGTGATCGCCCGCCCCCACGCGGTCTCGCGCCCAGGGGACACGTCGCCGAGTCCGGCCACCGCGACCTGAGCCCGCTGGAGCGTGGCCTCGATCGACGCGAGCGGCAGCGTCACCATCCACTCCACGCTGGGAGCGCTGAGCGCGTACGGATCCGCGACCCCGCGCAGGTAGGGATAGGCGGTTCCCCAGACGTTCTCGCTGTCCTCGGTATGGCCGCCCGAGTTCGAGTGGTACGCCGCGAAGATCGGCTGGCCTTGATACGTCACGAGCAGGCCCCGGGTCGCGTCCACGGCGGCCGTCGCCGCGGGATTTTCGGCCGCGGCGCCGAGGTAGACCTGCGCGTCGGTGGTAGCGGTCAGATCGTATCCGGTGACGCCCGCGTGAACCTCCGCGATGCGCTCGACCGCGAGCGTCCGTGCCGCCACCGCCTGCGCCTGCACGGCGGCCGGCGGCCACGCCGGATCGATCTCCCCCTTGATCACCCCGTACAGGTAGGCCTCGAGCGGCAGTTCGTCGATCGCGGTGACGCGGCCCGCAGGACTGCGCTGCAGCTCAATCGTCCCCCGATAGGGCTTGCCGGCGATGCGCAGCAGCCCGGTGCCCGCCGACACGCGCACGACCTCGCCGAACGCGGTGCCGGCGATGGTCAACCCGCTGGCCGACGGGAGCACCGTCCACGCGGTCCCCGCGAGCGTCACCGCCGACCCCGTGTCCCGCGCCACAACCTGGACCGGGCCGTCCGCGTTCAGCATCACCGCGGGCTGATCCACCTGCACGGCCACCCGGACGATCATCATCTCGGTGGCCCTCGCCGGCCCCGGCGCGAAGCCGCCGAGCGCGGCCACCGCCGCCCCGACCGCGAGGCACAGGAGCGGGCGCATCATCGGCGCGCGAAAAACAGGTTCAAGAGGATCGTGAGCACAATGCTCAGCAGCAGGCTCCCGAGGATCGGCACGTACAGCGTGAATCCTTTCCGCTGGATGTAGATGTCACCGGGGAACCTCGGCAGCATCCCCAAGACCATCGTGAGTCCCCCCAGGATGATCAAGAAGACGCCGAGCGTGATGAGGAAGCGTCCGATCTGCGGCATGGCTACGAGAACAACGAGCCCTGGCCGCGGCCGCCGTGCTCCGGCACCGCGAGGCCGAGATGCTCCGCCGCCTGCGCCGTCACCCGACGGCCCGCCTGGGTGCGCGTCAGGAACCCGATCTTCAAGAGGTACGGCTCCACCATCTCGACGAGGCTATCCACCTCTTCGTTCAGCGTGGCCGCGAGCGCCTCGATCCCGACCGGACCGCCCCCGTAGACCTGGATGATGGTCCGCAGCACCTCACGGTCCTGGCCGTCGAGCCCCAGCGGGTCGACGCCCTCGAACTCAAGCGCTTCCCGCGCCAGTGCCAGCGAGATCGCCCCGTCGGCGCGGACCTGTGCAAAGTCGCGCACACGGCGCAGGAGCCGGTTCGCGATCCGCGGCGTGCCTCGCGCGCGGCGGGCGATCTCCGCGGCCCCCTCGTCGGTGACGGACACGCCGAGGATCGAGGCCGAACGGTGCACCACGCGCGTTAGATCCTCCACGGGATAGAAGTCCAGGTGCTGGGTGATCCCAAACCGATCGCGCAACGGAGACGACAGCAGCCCGGCCCGCGTCGTCGCGCCGACGAGCGTAAACGGCCGCAGCGTGTAGCGCAGCGAGCGCGCGTGCGCGCCCTTCTCGATGACGAAGTTGACGCAAAAGTCCTCCATCGCCGGATACAAGAACTCCTCCACCGCGCGCGGAAGGCGGTGGATCTCGTCGATGAACAGGACGTCTCCCCGATTCAAGTTCGTGAGGATCCCCATCAGATCGCCGCCGCGCTCGAGCGCCGGCCCCGAGGTGGTCACGATCCCCGTCGCCATCTCGGTCGCAATCACATTCGCGAACGTCGTCTTGCCCAGAGCCGGGCGGCCCGTGCAGGAGCACATGGTCGAGCGCCTCGCCCCGATCGCGCGCGGCCTGGAGGCCGATCTTGAGGCCGCTGATGACGCGGGCCTGCCCGATGCACTCGTCGAGCCGCTTGGGCCGCAGGCTGCGGATGAGCTGCTCGTCTTCTCCCCCCGCGGCCGGCGGCGGCACCGTTCCACTGGGCCGTGGCGTCGGCTTCCCGCCGGCGACACGCTCGCGGGTCACGCCGGCGCCCCCCGCTCCGCGCGGTACACTTCCTGGAACAGATCTTCCGCGGACGCGATCGCGGGGTTGCGCCGCAGCGCCTCATCGACCATGCGCTTGGCCTCGCTGCCGCGGTGCCCAAGCTGTCCCGTGAGCACCTCGAGCACCTCCTCACGGAAATCCTCGGCCGCCGCCTCGACCGGGACGGCCGCCTCGGTGCGCAGCAGCGCGTACTTGCCCATCTTTCCGTGAAGCGCGGCGACGATCTTCTCGGCCGTCCGCCCGCCGATTCCGGGCAGCCGGCGGAGAAATCCGACGTCCTTGCGCTCAATCGCGTCCGCCACCTGTTCGACCGGATGCACGATCGCCTTCATCGCTTTCGTGGGGCCGAGGCCGTCGACCGTAATGAACCGCTCAAAAAACTCCTGCTCGATCTCGCGCAGAAACCCCACCAAGAGCGGCCGTGGCTGATTCGTCGAAACGTGGTAGGACACGTGCAGCTCGGCCGTTTCACCGATGCGCTGCGGATCACTGCGCAAGAGATCCCGAAGAAACCCAGGGAGATGCACTTCGTACCCGACCCCGCCGCACTCGATGACGAGAAACTCATCGGTGCGTCGGATGATCGGGCCGCGGAGGAACGCGATCACGCGGACCCCCGGACGCCGGCCGCGGCACCCAGCACGGCGCCCCGGCGCGACGCCCCGACGAGCGCGAGCGCCAGCGCGTCGGCCACGTGCGAGCTCGGCTCGTCGTCGAGGTCCAGCAGCACCCGGACCATGCGCTGGACCTGCCGCTTGCCGGCCTGCCCGAACGCCACCATCGCGCGCTTGACCGCGGCGGGCGGGATCGTATCCACGGGGACCCGCGCCTGCGCCGCGCTCAGGCCGATGACACCGCACACGTGTCCCGATGATGATCGCCGTCCTGGGAAACGCGGGGTGCGCGAAGACGTCCTCGAGGGCGATCGCCGCGGGGCGGCCGTCGGCCAGCACGTCGCTCACGCCGGCGTAGAGCTCGTGGAGCCGATCGGGAAGGGACGCCCGGACGTTGGTGCGGATCAATCCGGCCTCGACGAGGACGACCCCGCGCCCCGTCGTCTCTACAATACCGTACCCGGTGAGATGTAGTCCCGGATCGATTCCAAGAATGCGCATGCACACTGCTCCGAGTCGGCCTGAATCACGCCTGCGTCCGTGGCGCGGACCCACGAACCAGCGTTCGCCGTCTGAGCGGACATTCCTCCGGCGGCGCGGTCTCGGAGCTCTAACGAGCGAGAAACAGCGGCTGGACCCCCTGCATGCGGAGATAAATCGAGAGCTGCCCGTTATGGTAAAACAGGTGCGGCACGTTGACCGCGACGACGGCACCCTGCAGCATCTCGGCGCCCCAGGGCACCTTGACGGTGCGTGCCGCTTCTTCGTCCGTCAGTTTTGCGAGGCCCGCGAGAAACCGCTCGCCGGCCTGGCGCATCGCCGCCAACACGTCGGCCTTGGGCATCGGCTTGTCCATGGGATACGTGACGATCCGCTCCCAGGTGCTCTTGCCGATGTTCTCCCCGAACATCACGCTGATATTCGCCATGTGCATGGCGATCGCGCGAAACGGCCGGGTATCGAGGCCCGCCGGGGTAAACTCCATGCCGCTGTCGGGCATCGCTTCCACGTTCTTCTGGGCGGTGGTCCAAATCATCTGGTAGCCGTTCTGCACGTTCTCGCGCAGTCCCATCAACGTCCTCCGGTCATCCGACCTGCTGGAGCACTTCATCGGGAATGTCGAAGTTCGCGTACACGTGCTGGACGTCGTCGTGATCCTCGAGCGTGTCCATGAGCCGCAGCACCTGCTGCGCCTCCTTGCCGGCGAGCGGCACCGTCTGCTTCGGCACCATCGTAATCTCGGCGGACGCGGGCTTGTACCCGGCGTCCTCGAGCGCCTTCCGCACCGCGGCAAAGTCCTCGGGCGCCGTGGTGATCTCGTACTCGTCGTCGACCGTCTTCATGTCCTCGGCGCCGGCGTCGATCGCCTTCGCCAGCACCTCGTCTTCGGACGCGGCGGTGCGCGGGATCGTGATCACCCCCCGCTTCTCGAAGATCCACGCGACGGACGCGCCCATCGACCCGCCCGCCTTGGTCAGAACGTTCCGGATCTCCGACACGGTCCGGTTGCGGTTGTCGGTCTGGACCTCAATCAGCACCGCGACGCCCCCGGGCCCCATGCCCTCGTAGGTCGCCTCTTCGTAGTTCTCGCCCTCGGCCCCACCGACCCCGCGGGCGACCGCCCGGCTGATGTTGTCGTTCGGCATGCTGGCCTCGCGCGCCCGGTCAATCGCGGCGCGCAGCCGCATGTTGCCAGCCGGATCCCCCCCGCCGTGTTTGGCGGCGATGATGATCTCACGGCCCAGCTTGCTGAACAGCTTCCCGCGCTGCAGGTCGACCTTGCCCTTTTTGATCTTGATGTTGTGCCACTTTGAGTGTCCGGACACGCTGAACCCCCTCGGCGGCGGACCGTCCCCCAGTCCGCGAACATACGCCCCTACTATAGCCCGGCGGCCCCGTCGCGCGCAAGGCGCGGGGGCCGCCGACATCCGCGTGAACCCGCCCCTACTGCGGCTTCACTGTCACCGTCGCGGTCGCGCTCTGCAGCCCGAGCGACGCGGTCACCGTCACCACGTAGGTGCCCGCGGGCGACGCCGTCCATGGCCTCACCTGAAAGGCAAAGGCACCCGCCGTATCGGCGCGCAGGTACACGTCGGCGACTTGGGCCCCCGCGGTCCCCGCCGAAGACCCTTGGGCCTGCACGACAATGTGGACGGTCGCGGCCGGCTGGGTGGTCCCCTGGACCGTGAACGGCATTGCCACTTGGCCGCCGTCCGCCGGGGCGGACAGCGTGACACTGAGCGGTCCGTCCGACGCGGCCTCCGCCGGCGGCGCCGTCCCACCCGCGGGCTGAGCCGCATCCACCGTCGCGGGCGGCGTCGTGGTCGCCGCGGCCGTGACGGCCGGCGTCACCGGAGGCACGTACACCGCCGGTTCCGTGCCTTTAATGAAGAGATCCGAGCGGGGGTCGGGACAACCGGGCCCGGCCAGCAATCCGGTGCTGCCGCAGACCGCCTCCTGTACGACACCGTCCGGTTGGGTCCAATCATCGTGCGGCATCTTCGCCGTCGCCTGCTTCATCAGCGCCGCCCAAATACCCGCGGGCACCTCGCCGCCCGTCACCTTGTTCATGGCGGAGTCGTCGTCGTTGCCGACCCATACGGTCGTGACCAGGTACGGCGTGTATCCGATGAACCACGCGTTGCGGTAGTCGTCGGCGGTGCCGGTCTTGCCCGCGGACGGAATCCCGATATTCGCCGCGACGCCGGTGCCGCGCAAAATCACGCCCTTCAGCATGTCGGTCATCACGTACGCGACCTCGGGGCTCAACACGACCGTGCGCACCGGCGTATGCTCCTCGAGCACTTTGCCTGTCGATCGGTCACCTTGAGGATCGGCATCGGATCCGCACGGATGCCGTTGTCGGCGAACACCCCGTAGGCGCTCGTCATCTCGAGCGGGGTGACGTCGGAGGCCCCGAGCGTCAGCGACAGCGTCGGCTCGAGCGGGCTTTGGATGCCCATCCGCTGCGCGAGCTTCACAATCGCGCGCGGACCGACCTGCTGTTCCACCCGGACCGCGGCGGTGTTGATCGAATTCTCCACCGCGTAGCGGGCCGTGATCCACCCATGATAGGTCCGGTCGTAGTCGAGCGGCTTCCACACCTTGCCGTCCGGCATCGGAAATTCGATCGGCGCGTCGAGCACGAGGCGCGACGGGGGCATCCCCTGCATCAGGGCGACCGTGTACGTGAACGGCTTGAAGGCCGATCCGGGCTGGCGGTGCGCCTGCCACGCCCGATCAAACTGGCTCGTGCGAAAATCGTACCCGCCGACCATCGCCCGCACCGCCCCCGTCTGCGGGTCGATCATGACGATGGCGCCCTGACTGACGTTCTGATGCTGGCGCTGCGCGGCATCGATCCCCGCCCGGAGCGCCGCCGTGGCTTTGGCCTCGAGATCGAGGTCGAGTGTCGTGTAGATGCGCAGCCCGCCCTTGTACAGCTCATCCTCGCCGTATCGTTGAATCAGACCGGGCAGGATGTAGCTTACAAAATACGGGGCGCGGACGCCGATCAGCCCGCCGTTTCCCTTCGCCGCGAGCCGAGCGGGGAAGCGAGCGCGGTGCGCATTTGGGCGTCCGTGAGGTCTCCACGGTCGACCATGCGCTGCAGCACCTCCGCCGAGCCGATCGTGCGCCCGGTCGGGGTGCTCGTACGGCGAGTAGAGCGACGGCGCGCGGATCAGGCCGGCGAGCATCGCGGACTGGGTGAGGGTCAAGTCCTTGGCCGGCTTGCCGAAGTACACCTCGGCCGCCGTCTCGACTCCGTACGCGCCCTCACCCAGGTACACCTGGTTGAGATAGCGCTGGAGGATCTCATCCTTCGTCAGCCGCCGCTCGATCTGCACGGCGAGCATGATCTCGGCGATCTTGCGCGTCAGCGACTTCTGGCTGGTCAGGAACAAGTTTCGGGCGAGCTGCTGCGTGATCGTGCTGCCGCCTTCGGCGTAGCCGCCTTCGACCATGTTCCGCACCCCGGCCCGCAAAATTCCGCGGACGGAGATCCCGGGATTTCGATAGAAGTCCGCGTCCTCGGTGTCCACGACGGCGCGCTGCAGCGCGACCGGCATGGCCGCCAGCGTAACGCTGTCGCGGTTTTCCTGGTAGAGACTGGCGATCAATTCGCCGCTGGCGGCGTAGATGCGCGTGGCCTCGCTCGGGGACGAATACAGCGCGTCGACGGACGGGAGGTGCCCGGCGATGGAGATCGCCGCCCCGACGAACAGCCCCGCACCAACCAGGGCCACCGCGACGGCCATGATCGCCAACATCCTCGCGATCTTTCCGACGGCACGCCACGCGGCGTGAGGTGGCGCCTTGCGCTGCTGTTTCTTCGGCCCGGTCCGGGGCGCACCCGACGCTCGAGGTGGCTGGGTCAACGTAGTCCTCTCTCTGCTAGAACTACAGCGTATGCGGCTGCGATGTCGGCGACGATTGGCCCCCTCGAGCTGATCCACTTCAACCACCCCAACTAATCGGCCGGCAATGAACGGGCCCTCTAACGAGTATACCCCGTCTGGGCGCGGACTCGCAAGAATGTGGCGCGGCACGGCGGGCGTAGGAAGGGCCCCGGCTGCGCACGAACTCGTCCCCATCCCGGTCAGGAGGACCACCATGCCGATTGCCGCGTCCCGATTAACCGCGTTCACCAGCGCGGCGTTCCAGCGGGTGGGCGTGCCGACACCCGACGCCGACCTTGTCGCGGACACCCTCGTCGAGGCGGACCTCCGCGGCGTCCACTCCCACGGCGTGATGCGGCTGGCGACGTACGTCCGGCGGGTCCGGGCCGGGATCGTCCCCGCCGCGGCCACCGTCACGATTACGCGGGAGGGCCCGGCGTTCGCGCACGTCGACGGCCACGACAGCCTCGGTCAGGTGGTGAGCGTGCGCGCGATGGACATCGCGATCGCGAAGGCGCGCGCCGCGGGCGTCGGCTTTGTCGGCGTCAGCCGCTCGACGCACTTCGGCGCCGCGGCCTATTATGCAATGCGCGCCTCGGCCCAGGGGTTCGTCGGCGTCGCGATGACGAACACGATCCCGCTCATGCCGCCCGACGGCGGCGCCGCCCCCGTGGTCGGAAACAACCCCATCGCCTACGCCTTCCCGTCGGGGCGCGAGCGACCCGTCGTCCTCGACATGGCGACCAGCGTGGTGGCGCAGGGCAAGTTGCAGCGCGCGCGCGGACAGGGCAAGCCGGTCCCGTTCGGCTGGGGCGTCGACCACGAGGGACGCCCGACCGACCGTCCCGAAGCGATCATGGACGGCGGCATGCTCCTCCCCTTCGGAGGTTATAAGGGATTTGGGCTCGCCGTCGTCTTCGATCTCCTGTGCGGGGTGCTCACCGGGGCGGGATGGTCGTCGCAGGTCACCGGCATGGGGCTTCCCAAAAATCCGGGTCCGCAGAACGTGGGCCACGTCTTCATGGCGCTCGATGTGGCGCAGTTCCGGCCGCTCGACGAATTTGTGCGCGACGCCGATGCGTACGTCCGGACCGTGCACGCGGTCCCGCCGGCCGCCGGGGTCGGGCGGATCTACGTGCCGGGTGAAATCGAGTTCGACCTGGCGGACGCGCGCCGGCGTGACGGCATTCCGCTCGACGACAACGTCGTCGAGGACCTGAACGCGCTCGCCCGCGACCTATCGCTCCCCCCGCTCGCGCCACCCGGCTCCCCGGCCTGAACTGTCGCTCGACCCGGCCCGCGCGATCTCCCCGCGCGCTGTAATGGCAGCCATGGTCGCGGCGGATGCGCCCCGCGCGGATCTCACACTCCCGTTAACGATCGGTTAAGACCGTCGCGCCGCCGGACAGACCACCCCAAGAAACTCGCGGCGTACCGAGCGGCGAGACCGGGTAAAACGGGCGTATTGACCGACCGGGCACGGCCCGTCCGATTCGCCGAGGAGGTCGTCGGTGAGCAAGGATTTGGGAGAGCATGTCCCCGAGATCGCGCGGGAAGTCGCGGACGACCTCACCGGCGACGGCGGCACGCGGAGCACGTCCTACCTGCTGAAGGTCGTGCAGCCGGGTCTGCTCGGACTGATGGACGGGTCAATCTCGACGCTGGCGCCGCTATTTGCAACGGTGTTCGCCACACATAAAGCCCACACCGCGTTCCTCGTCGGCGCCGCGGCCGCCGTCGGGGCGGGCATCAGCATGGGTTTTTCAGAAGCGCTCTCGGACACCGGGGAGGAAACCGGCCGAGGCCACCCGTTCGCGCGGGGAGCCATCACGGGCATCATGACGTTGATCGGGGGGATGCTCCATACGCTGCCGTTCCTGATCTCGCAGCTTCCGCTCGCGCTGTCCGTCGCCTACGCGGTGGTCGGGACGGAGCTCATCGTCATCGCGTTCATCCGCAATCGCTACTTCAACTTGAGCTTTTGGCTCTCCGTCCTCCAGGTCGTCGTCGGCGGCGGGTTGGTGTTTCTTGCGGGCATTCTGATCGGGAGTTCGTAAAGGGCGGGCGATCCGATCGTCATGTAACCGCGGCGTCGCGCGCGGCCCGAGCCATGCGTCAGCTCGCGGCGCGCCGTCGGCGGGAGGATCTCGCGGCGTGGGCGCCCTTCAAACTGGCCCTGAGCGCGGCCTGCAGATCCACAACCTTCGCAGCGCGCGTGCGGGACGGCGCGTGCGGCGCGGCGCCGTGCTGCTTCGCCTCGACCAGCGCATGCAGCGCATCGGCGTACTCATCGTGAAACTCCGCCGGTTCGAACGCCGCCGCCATGCTCTCCACCAGCTGACGGGCCATCTTGCGCTCGTTGGGATGGAGCGTCATGCGAACCGGTAGGTCAGGGATGTCCGCCTCCTCTCGAAGCTCAGACGCGTAATGAAGGGTGTGGAGCACGAGCGCGCGGGCGGTCGGGCGCACGGCGACGAGGTGCTCGCGTTGGCGCAAAGCGATCTTGCCAATGCCGACACGCTCCGCAGCGTCGAGCGCCTCGCGCAACAACGCGTACGCGCGCTGCCCGCCCTTGCCCGGGCCCAGAAAGTACGGCTGCTCATAGTAGCGCGGATCGATGTCGTGCGGGTGGACAAATCCCGTCAGCGCGATGGTCGAGGCGCTCGGAAGGGGCAGCGCGCTCAATTCCTCGTTGGTCAGGGCCAGAAAATCGCCTTTGGCAACTTCGACTCCGTGGACGATGTGATCCCAGGGCACTTCCTTGCCGGTGTCCGGGTTGACGCGGATTTCCTTGATGGGCTTCGATGTCGCGCGGTCGAGCAGGCGAAAATGCACGGTTCGCGCGCTCTCAACCGCGGCAAAGAGGCGCACCGGAATCGTCACCAGTCCGAATCCCAGGGTTCCCGACCATACAGGCCTCATCACGCACCTCGGCCGTCGTGTTGGGCGGTCACTTCTCCCGGTGTCCCACGATCGCCTGCCACGCTGATGCGCGGTGCTTTTACCCGGGCGTTGCGCGGCTTGAAACGCACGTGCGGACGGCGCGGCGCCGCCCGATTGAGCCGAGCAGCACGTGGCTCGTCACGGTCGCCCGACGCGATTCGGGATGCGGGGACGGAAAACGACACCGATCACGGGGACCGGCCGGCGTGCCAGGACTGCTCGAGCGCCGCGGCGCCACCCGAAGCTCGGGATCCGTCGGCAATTGCGCGGCTTACGGTCGGAGCACGGTGTCAATCTCGTACACGATCCCATTGCCGCAGCGCGTGCCGAGATCACGCACCTTCGCGCGCCCATCAAGCATCACGGCGCCGTCCGCCACCGCGACCCGAAGCGGCTTCCCGTTCAACGTCGGCAGGTCGTGTGCGCGGCGAAGTTCATCCGGCGGCACCGTCCCGCTGACGATATGATACGCCGCCACCGGCGCGACGAGGCGTCGATCGGCGAGCACCCGACGGAGCTCTCCCTCGGGAATCTTCGCGAACGCCTGCGCGTCCGGCGCGAACACCGTGACGGAGCGTGCCTCTGACAGCACGGACTCAAGTCCCGCGACGCGAAATGCGGCGAGCGCCGTCGCAAACTTCTCGTCGTCCATGAGCACGGCAAGCGTTGTCGCGCACGGGGCCGTCGCCGGGCGGGCGGACGACGGCCACACCGCCACGACAAAGAGGCACCACGCACACGCCGCCAGCCCGCGCCTCCACGACGTCAAGACGCGGGCGCTGGACAGCGGCGAATGTCGTTGGTGTCGCGAACGGACCGGTGACACTGACCCACGCACTCCGGGCGACGACGGTCCTAGAACGTCGACAGCCCCACAACGCGCCCCAACTGCGCGCGTGCGCCCTTCCGCGGGGTACAGGGCAGCGACCTTTCCCGGGGGGGCGCAACGGCTCGCCTGGCCCTGCCTCCATGCGGACGCACTCACTATCCCACCCTCCCCGGTGCAGGTCAAGGCAACACAGGACGAGCGAGCCTCCGCGCCCAGTGCGAGCCTCGCACGCTGCACACGCGGGAACCTCACCATCTCCGTCCGGCGGCGCACGGCCTCGGCCCGCGCCTGTGAGGTAGGCTGGAGGGTCGGAAGCACGTGTCTAATGAAGCAGAACGCGTGAGTTTAGTCAGAGAAGGTGCCATACGCCATTCGCGTCTCGGCTCGAGCCGAACTAGACTGGCATTGTTCTTCTTCCTGACGTCCACGGCCAGTCCACCCACAGTCGGCCAAATTTCTTGGAGGAGAAAGTCCCATAGCGTCACGCTCCCCATACGGGGACGGAGGTCAGGCATATGTTCATGAGCGTCCGGCACTATGAGAACGTTTCGAGCACGAGCGGGTTGGGCCAGCACTTCCGCGACGATTTTGCTCCGATGATCAGCGCGGTTCCAGGCTTCGTGGGCTATTACCTCACCGATGGCGGTAACGGCAAGGTCCAGGCCACCAGCATCTTCGACACGAAGGCGAACGCTGAGGAATCCAACCGGGTCGCAGCAGATTGGTTGACGAAGAATCCCGGTGTGCTCCCGACGGCGTCGCACGTGACGACCGGCGAAATCATCGGCGACAAGACGAAGGCGTCGACCGGAATTCGCTAACTCCACTCGGCCGCCACGCGGCGATGACCGCGAGCGCGGCAGGTTCCCAGCGGCCCGGGCTTCGGCTCGGGCCGCTGGCGATGAAACGGGATTCGCACCCAACCGCGCCGCTCGCTCAGTCGCATGCGCGACCGATCGCTACTTGAGCGGCGAATACTCCTGGATCCTCTCGGCCGCGCGCGCGAGCCGTGGGTGCTCGACGGCGAGCCGCATCTCCAAGAGTTTCATCACGGTAAAAAAGTCGCGGACCTCGGACGGTTTGTCCGCCTCGGTGGTCCCGATCTTTTCGAACTGCTTGACCGCGTCGTGCGCCAGGGCACCGGCAGACTCGGAGTCGACAATCTTCTCGAGATAGGCGACGATCGCCGCAAACTCCCCGTGACTCAACCAGACGCCGTCGCCCGCCGGGCATTTGTAGATCGTGACCCGCGAGGCTTGGTACTGAAGCGCCGCCATCCGCTGGCCGCACTTGGGGCAGACGACGTCCGCCTTGGCGGCGACCGCGTGCCGGTCCGCGTCGTCTCCGAACGGGTCGAAGTTCAGCCATCTTAGATCCTCGTCGGCCCGATCCTTGGCGGCCTTCAGCTGCCCCCGATCGAACCACCGACCGCGGCAGTTCGGGCACTCGTCGAATAAGACCCCTTTGTAGCTCATCTGGGTCAGCTCAGCGTGACAATCGGGGCACGTCATCGTGTTCACCATTTCCTCGGCGCCGGTTGGAGGCCCGCCGGATTCACATCACTTGGGTTCGGGAGCCCGGGCGCCGCACCTGCCGCCCGCGATCGTGCCCGTTGCGTCCGCCGATGCGCTCGAGCCCGCGGCCCGCGGCGTGCTGCGAGAGGTCACCGCGCAGCGCGGGATGCTAATATCGAGGGGCACCCTGCTGCGGCGGCTGATGCCCCGACGGGTCGATCATCGCGGACCGGCCTCACCCCGCGTTATCAGGATGGTCGTGGTTAGGAGAACGCCCGGCATGCACATGCGTAGGTTGGTGTACACACCTCGGACGGCGGCTCGGTACGCGGCGGCGCTGCTCGGCGTTGCGTTGGTGGCGGCGCTCCTCGGCACCGGTCCGGTGCGGGGGCCGTCCCAAGGGCTCGTCGTGGCCGACCGCGCGCACACCGCCGGCGAGCTTGCCCCCGTACGCGCGCCGATCGCGGGGACGGTCGTCAGTGTCCACGCCGTGGACCGGCAGTACGTGACGGCCGGCACCGTCCTGATCGCCTTGAGCACGGCACGCGATCGATCCGACCTGACGACCGCGGAGGCGCAGAGCAGCGCGGCGCGCGCCCGCGTTCGGACATCGTTGACTTCGCTGGCCGCGCAGGAACGCACCGCGAGTGACCAGGTACACGCGGCGTTGACCACCGCCCGCGCGATGCCCCCGCGCGCGGCACACCCGCCCGCCGCTCGGGCCCCGTCCTCTCTCCCCACCGCGGTAACGGTGGCGGAGCGGCAGGCGGCGGCTGCGGAGACCCGCGTCGAGCAGATCGCGGACGCGCGGGTGGCGGCGGCACAGCAGACTCTCGATCGCGATCGCACATTGCTGGCGCAGGGACTCATCGCTCCGAAGGAAATGGCGGCCGACGCGCAGGCCTATGACGCGTCGCGCGCGCAGGCAGCGGCTGCCGCCGCGTCGGTGCGTGATGCCGAGAAAGCGGCCGTCATCCCGCCGCAGGGCCCGACGCCCGCCGCCCCCAACGCGACCCAGAGGGCCCACGCCAGCGCATCGCTCGCGGCTGCGCAGGCCGCACTCGACGCGGCACAGGCGACCCAGACGGGGGCGCAACAGCGCCTTACAACAGACCAAGCGCTGCTCACAGACGGCGCGATTCCGGCACGGCAGGTGGACGCGGACACCACGGCCAATGACGCGGCGTCAGCGCGTCTCGACGCCGCTACCGCCGCCGTACGGGCGGCACAGGCGCAACTCGCGCTCGTCCACGCGGCAGCCCTTTCGGCACCGGTGCGGCGCACAACGGTCGTCCCCGAGAATCCGCTCACGCGCCAAGCCGAGGCGACCATCGCCGAGGCACAGCTCGGGGCCGAGGCATTGGCCGCCGCGCAGATCGCGGCAGTCGACGCCGATCGGGCGCTCGAAGCGGCCAAAGCTAACCTCAGCAAGACCGTCATCCGGGCGCCGGTGGACGGATGGGTCACGGACAATACCGCCGCTGCCGGCCAGGAGGTGCGGCGCGGCCAGATACTCATGGCCTTGTCGATCCAGGGACGGACCTGGGTGGCGGCGGACGTGGCCGCCGCCACGATTCCGAAGATTCGCGTAGGGAGCGCGGCGCTGGTCACAGTACAGGGCTACGCGGGACATGTCTGGCTCGGCCGCGTCCTGCGCGTCGGCGCCGCACCAACCGCGAAGGGCGGTCCATTACACGCCGATTCGCCCGTTGAGATTCAAATCGGGCTCGACCCGAACCCGGGACGCGGCCAGCTTCCAAGCGGGCTGTCGGCGGGCGTCGCAATCGAGACGTGGAACCTCCCACCGATCGCGGCGTCGAACGGCCCGGAGGCCGCGCCCGCCCGGTCGCCATCCCCCGTGCCCCATGCCGCCGCGCCGACGTCGACCGAGTCCGCGGATCCACAGCAGACCCAGCTCATTGAACGCGAGCGCCAGGTCCTCGGCCAGCTCAACGCCGAATCGGAGCAGATTCACGCCATCGTCGTTGGCGCGGCGCCAGGGACGCACGTCAGCGCCACGCCCTCATTTTTGAATGACGGCCTCGCATGGCCGGTTGAGGGTACCGTCAGCTCTGGATATGGTTGGCGCATTCATCCGATCTTTCATACGCCGGAATTTCACACGGGACTCGACATCGCGGCGCCGTGGGGGGCACCCGTCGAGGCCGCGGATAACGGCGCGGTGATCTTCACCGGCGAGATGACCGCGAACGGGATGCTCGTCATCCTCAACCACGGAGACGGCGTGTCGACCACCTATTCGCACCTTTCGTCGTACGCCGTCCATGTGGGAGACCGCGTGCGGCGAGGCCAGGTCATCGGCCGGGTGGGCAGCACGGGATGGAGCACCGGTCCGCATCTCTTCTTCGAACTGCGAAAGGATGGACAGCCGCTCGATCCGCTGGAACCGTGAGCCCGGTGTGGATCCGGCTCCTTCGTTCATAATCTCCCGTAAGAGATCTCGATCTTGGTGAGTAGTGTGCGTAGCGTCGAAACAGGACGCTGCGGCCTGGCAGATCCTCCGAACTGAACAACCCAAAGATCCCCCTTGCGCACTAATACCGAACATATGTACGATATATCCACTGGGCTAGATTCGGGCCTCCCTCACCGAGACTCAACGTCGAGCCACGAGGGTCAGGCTTCAGAGCGGATGCGTTAATGGCGGCTCCCGAGCGAGAACTCCTGACGCGTCTATCGTCGTTTCCTCATCTCACCGAACCTCGCTCCCCAGGCGCGCTGACCCTGGCCGCGTTTGGGAGCCAATTGAGCGAGCTGTCAGGCCTGGGGGACACCGCCGGCCTGACCATGGCGGCGCGGCTCATCCTGGATGCCCAGCAGCGTGGCGAGATCGCCGCGTGGATCACCCTCGCCGACCGGGTCTTCTATCCCATGGATGTCGCCGAAAGCGGCGTGGACCTCGAGACACTCGTGGTCATTCGGGTCCCCGGCACCATCGCCGCGGCGCGGAGCGCCGACAGGCTCGCACGGTCCGGCGCCTTCGGCCTGCTGGTCCTGGACCTGCATGACTCCGCCACTCTGCCGACTGCGGCGCTCGCGCGTCTCGCGGGACTGGCGCAACAGCACCACACGGCGATCGTCTTCGTGACGCAGAAGGACGAACACGCACCATCGCTCGGCTCATTGATTGCGCTACGCGGCAGCACGCGGCGCGAGCACGTGGCGCCGGATACCTTCAGGTGCTCGCTGTACGTCGTCAAGGACAAACGCCGGGGACCCTGGACGTTTGAGGAGCTGTGCCGTGGACCCGCTGGCCTGCGTTAGCGTCCCGGCGTTTCCGCTCCAACTCCTCCTCCGATCGCACCCCGACTGGCGCGGTGCGCCGGCCGCCGTCGTCGAGGAGGACCGTCCCCAGAGTCCGGTCCTCAGGGTCAACGAGCAGGCCCGCCGGGCCGGCGTGCGTCCCGGAATGCGGTACGCCGCCGCGCTGGCGCTGGCCCCGGGCCTCAGAGCGGGGACGGTCGCCCCGTCGGAGACCCTTCAGGCCCGCGAGGCGCTCACCGTTCGGCTTCATCGGTTTACCCCAGACGTGGAGCCCGGCGACGAGCCCGGGGTCTTCTGGGCCGGCCTCGCCGGGCTCGACCGACTCCATCCCTCGCTCACCCGATGGGCCGAGGCGGTCCTCAAAGACCTCCGGGACGCGGGCTTTCACGCCGACGCGGTGATCGGATTTACGCGCTTCGGCACCTACGCGCTCGCGCAGGCGTCGTCTGGAGTGCGGATCTTTCACGATCCCCGCGAGGAACGGGCCGCGACCATGGACGTGCCGCTCGTCCGTCTCGCGATCGACCCCGAGGTCCGGGACACGCTCGACAAGCTCGGCGTGACGACCGTGCGCGGCCTGGTGGGCCTGCCGGAGAGCGGGCTGCTCGAGCGGTTCGGGATCGAATCGTACCGGCTGCATCGCGCGGCAAGCGGTCGAGAACGGGCCCCCCTCCGTCCGGCCGCCACCGTCGAGCCGCTGCGCGAGCAGCTGGTGCTCGACGCGCCGGAATCCGATCTCATCCGCTGCCTCTTCATGCTGAAGCAGCGGCTCGACCCGATGCTGGCCGCGCTGGCGGCCCGGGGACAAGCGCTCGCCGGACTCACGATGCGGATCAAACTCGACCGGCAGGAATGGCACGAGGCACGGATCCGGCCGGCCGCTCCCACCCTCGACCCGGTCCAGATCCTGGACCTCATCCGGCTCCATCTGGACGCGGCGCCTCACGTCTCAGGCGCTGGGACCCGGACGGCGGAGGGCGGGATCACCGACATCGTCCTCACCGCGGAAAGCGTCCCCGCGGCCCATGAGCAGCTCCGATTTTTAGACATCCACCCGCGCGATCTCGCCGCCGGCAATCGCGCCTTGGCGCGCCTTCGGGCCGAACTGGGCGACGACGCGGTGGTGCGCGTCCGGGTGCGGGACGGGCACCTCCCCGAGGCTGGGATCGCGTGGGAGCCGATCACGACGCTCGCCGTCCCTCACCCGGCATCCGTCCCGCGGCGGACGCTCGTCCGCCGCCTCCTCCAGCGACCGCAGCCGATCGGGGCCGCCCCGACCGACCCCCGCCATGACGGATGGCTGCTCCTCGGCACCGCCTACGGATCGGTGGACGAACTGCTCGGCCCGTACATCGTCTCCGGCGGCTGGTGGGTGCGCGAGGCGGATCGCGCCTATCACTTCGCACGGACCCGGCGCGGACATATGCTGTGGATCTATCACGACCGCCGCCGACGCCGCTGGTTTCTCCACGGACAAGTGGAGTAATTCGATGTACACGCCGCTCTGGTGTAAGAGCGCGTTCTCGTTCTTGGAAGGCGCCTCGCAGCCCGAGGAACTGGTGGGTGAAGCGCACCGCCACGGGCTGGGGGCGATCGCGCTCACGGACCGCGACGGCGTGCACGGCATGGTGCGCGCGCACGTGGCGGCGCGCGACACGGGGTGCCGCCTCATCGTCGGCGCCGAGGTCACGATCACGGACGGTTCCGCGATCGTCCTCCTCTCACGGGACCGCGACGGCTACGCGAACCTCTGCCGGCTCCTCACGCTGGGGCGGCGGCGGTCGCCCAAAGGGGAGTGCGCCGTCGTCTGGGACGAACTCTGCGCGCACGCGCGCGGCCTCCTCGCGCTGTGGGGCGGAGACCGCAGCCTCCTGGCCGGCGAGGCGGCCCCGGACGAGACCGCCGGGCGATTGCGGGACGCGTTCGGCGACGCGCTCTACGCGCTCGTCGCGCGCCACCGCCGGGCCTCCGAGGCCCGGCAGGAAGCACGGGTGCGCGAGCGCGCGGCCCGCTATGCCCTTCCCCTCGTCGCCGCGGTCGAGGTGCTCTATCATACGCCGGCGCGCCGGCCGGTCCAGGACGTGCTCGCCTGCCTGCGTCAGGGGATCCATCTCGCCAGCGCGGGACAGACGATCAAACCGAACGCCGAACACGCCCTGCTGACGCCATACGCGTTCGAGGCGCTGTTCCACGACGATCCGGCCGCCGTGGCCCGCACCGAGGAGGTAGCCGCACGGTGCGCATTTTCTCTCGGCACCCTGCGGTACCGCTATCCGGAGGAGCGCGTCCCCGAGGGCACGAGCCCCCACGCATGGCTCCGCCGGTTGGTCGCCGAGGGGGCCGGGGAACGGTACCACGGCGCGGTGCCGGCCGACGTCAGAGAGCAGCTCGACAAGGAACTGGCGCTGATCGACGAGTTGGACTACGGCGGCTATTTTCTGACGATGTGGGAGATCGTGCAGTTCTGCCGCCGGGAAGGCATCCTCTGTCAGGGCCGGGGCTCCGCCGCGAACTCCGCGGTCTGCTACTGTCTTGGGATCACCGCCGTCGACCCCACGAAAGTCTCCCTCCTGTTCGAGCGCTTCCTCTCGCGGGAGCGCGCCGAGCCGCCCGACGTGGACCTGGACATCCAGCACAACCGCCGCGAGGAGGTGATCCAGTTCGTCTACGACCGGTACGGGCGCGCGCACGCGGCGATGGTCGCGAACGTGATCCGCTACCGCCCGCGATCGGCCGTGCGGGACGTGGGGAAAGTGCTCGGGATTCCGGAGACGTCCCTCGACCGACTGGCCCGGCTCCTCGACTACGGCGGCGACATCCCGCCCGAGACGCTGCGGCAGGCCGGGCTGGACCCCGAGGTGCCCGCGCACCAACACCTGCGCCGAATCAGCAGCGAGATCCTGGGATTTCCCCGCCACCTCTCGATCCACCCGGGCGGGTTTCTCCTGGGCGATCATCCCGTGGAGGAGATCGTCCCGATCGAGAACGCCACGATGGACGGCCGGACCGTCATCCAATGGGACAAAGAGGATCTCGAGGACCTCGGACTGTTCAAGGTCGATCTGCTCGGACTGGGCGCCTTGACGCTGCTCGACCTGTCGTTTCGCCTCTTGCGGGAGCACCGGGGCAGCGTATCGTCCTTGGCGACGCTGCCCCCCGATGACGCGGCGACGTTTGAGATGGCCAGCCGCGCCGACACGGTCGGGGTGTTTCAAATCGAAAGCCGTGCGCAGATGGCGATGCTCCCGCGTCTGCGCCCCCGCCATTTCTACGATCTCGTCGTCCAGATCAGCATCGTCCGCCCGGGCCCGATCACCGGGGGCATGGTGCATCCCTACCTGCGCCGGCGCAGCGGTGAGGAGCCGGTGGAGTATCCCCACCCGTCCCTCGTCCCCGTCCTCGAGAGCACGCTCGGGGTCCCGCTCTTTCAGGAACAGGTGATGCGCCTCGCCGTGGTCGCCGCCGACTACACGCCGGGCGAGGCGGATCAGCTCCGGCGGGACATGGCGGCGTGGCGGCGGTCGGGCCGCATCGAGCGGCACCGCGATCTGTTGATGACGCGCATGCAGGCGAAGGGCATCGCGCCCGAGTTCGCCGAGCGGGTGTTCAATCAAATTCGAGGGTTTGGAGACTACGGCTTCCCGCAGTGTGTGACCGCGGACACCCGCGTCATCGACGCCGCCACGGGACGCCGGATCGCGATCGGGGAGGTCGCGCGGGGGCGGGCCCGTCTCGACAGCACCTGGGCCTGCGGCGCGGACCTACGTCTGCGCGTCCGCCGGGTGCTCGGCGCCGCCGCGAGCGGACGTCGCCCGGTCTTCCATCTTCGCACGGCGCACGGCCGATCAGTCACGGCGACGGCCGACCATCCGATCCTGACGCCGGACGGATGGCGTCCGCTCGGCGCGATGCGCCCGGGCGACGCCGTGGGAGCGGCGGCACCGGCGCGCGTCGAGGCGCACGGTCGTGGCCCCGAGGTGTCCTGGGACCGCGTCGCCGCGATCGCACCGCGAGGCATCCAGGACACGTACGATCTGCATGTCGATGAAGACCACAACTTCCTCGCCAACGAGCTGATCGTGCACAATTCACACGCGGCCAGCTTTGCCCTCATCGCCTACGCGACCGCGTATCTCAAGTGCCACTTCCCCGCGGAGTTCACGTGCGCGCTCCTCAACGCTCAGCCCATGGGCTTTTACAGCCCCGCGACGATCATCGAAGACGCTAAGCGCCACAGCGTCACGATCCGGCCCGTGGAGATCCGGCACAGCGCGTGGGAGTGCACGCTTGAGCCGTGCCCGGACCTCCCCGGGGAATTCGCCGTGCGCGTGGGACTGCGGTACGTCCACGGCCTCGGCGAGCAGGACGGCGAGCGCCTCGTCCGTGCACGCGCGGCCGCGCCGTTCGCCTCGCTCGACGACTGCGTGCAGCGGGCCGGGCTCGACCGGGGAGCGTTCGCGGCGCTCGCGGAGGCGGGCGCGCTCGATGGGTTCGCGTCCGATCGGCGGACGGCGCTCTGGCAGGTCCACGGGCTCTCGCGCCGGCGGGATATCCGGCTCTCGCTGGCCATCCAGGAGCCCAGTCCCGCGCTCGATCCCCTGACGCCCGGCGAAGAGATCTCCTGGGACTACCGCGCCACCGGTCACAGTCCCCGCGGGCATCCGCTGGAATCCCTCCGAGAAGAACTCCGGGCCGCCGGGCTGCCCGACGCGCACGCCGTGAGTACGCTCCCGAACGGCCGGCGCGTCCGGTACGCGGGACTCGTGATCTGCCGGCAGACGCCCGGGACCGCGTCGGGCGTGACATTTATGACGCTTGAGGACGAAACGGGCTTTGTGAACCTCGTCGTCTGGGAGCGTGTGTTCGAACAGTTCGTCACCCTGGCCAAAACCGCGGTGTTCCTCGGAGTCTCCGGCACGATCCAGCGGCAGGACGACGTCGTCCACATCATCGCCAAGACGCTGTGGGCGCCGCGAGTGCACCGCCGTCCCATAGCGCTCCGCAGCCGAGATTTCCACTGAGCGATCGCGCCGAACGGCACCGGCACGGCGGGAACTTCTGTGTTACGACGAGAACCGTGCACCCGGACGATGGCACCGCGCAGGCGGAGGATGCACGTGCCGGGTGCGGTGCGGCCCGGCCCTACCGCTCCGGTGAACGGCGGGTGCGATGAAGACGCCTGAGCCGTGGGACGACAGCCATGCGGCCCGACGCGAGGCGATGCGCCGGCGGGCCCGATACGGCATGCGGGTCCGTGGCGCCAGCACGCGACTGCTCGGCCAACTCGCCGCAGCCGCGGAGCGGCCTCGCCGCCGCAAGCGCAAAGCCGCTCGCCGGAAACGCGTCTAACACGTCCGCCGCGCAAGGGACGGCGCGTCCGAACCCCACGGCTCCCGACACGTCCTCGCGGCGTTCCCGCGGTCAGCGGACCGGTGCCTGCGCCAGCAGCTCCATCAGTTTGGTGCTCAGTCCGTCCCAGGCGATCTGCACCCCGATCGCCAGCAGAATGAACGCGGACAGACGCACCAGAATCGTCGTGCCGGATCGACCGAGCCGCTGCGTCAACTGTTCAGCGTTGCCGTAGCACAACACGACCAGCAGACAGACAAGCGCCATGCCCACCAGCGCCGCCACCATCCGGAGCGGGTAGCCGTGATCGAAACCCGCGGTCGGCCGGTACCGCAAATGCGCGCCAATCGCCACCGCGATGGAAATGCAACCTGGCCCCACCGTAATGGGAAGGGTCAACGGGTAGAACGCGTGCGACATCGCATCCTCGAGCGTGGCCGGCTGCTCGGCGACGGTGGGAGTATCGTCCTGCTGATTGAGCAGACGCCACCCGGTGGACGCGAGGACCAATCCCCCCGCGATCTGCACGATCGCGAGGGTGACACCGAAGAACGCCAGGATCTCACTCCCGAACAAGAGCGAGCCCGCGAGCAGGGCAAATCCGTACACCGCGATTTTCCGGGCGAGCAGTCGCTGCACTGCCGCCGGATAGCGCCTCGTGAGGCCGAGAAAAATCGGCGCGTCGCCGACCGGATTCACCACCGGAAACAACGCGGCGAACGCAAGGCTCAACTCGGCCACGAACTGTCCGATGTCCGACGCCACGCGCTTTCCCCCCGTCCAACCGCGCACCTCGGGGACTGCCGGGCACACTCGGCTGGTCCGGGCGTGTGTTACGCCCGGACGGGGGCAGGTCCTCCTCGCGAATAGCGAGGCGCTCGGTCCCCGGCATCTGATCGGTCGAGCACATCACGCCGGCGGGCAGCAGATCCTGGGACAACCCACCGAGAGTCACCGGCCCGAACCGATGCGGCGGCGCTACCTCACCGGAGACGGAGTGGCCGTGCTTGCGCCCGTAGAGCTCGCTCAGCGTGCCATGAGACCGATGAGACCGATCACGATCAGATACAGGGCCACGATGTAGTTCAGCAGGCTCGGCAGCACCAGGATCAAGATGCCCGCGATCAACGCGATAATTGGTGAGATTGATGTGATGCCGACAAATACGGGTATCCGTGCCTGCGCGAGCGCCGGAGTCATGCCGAGCGCCACTACCAGTAACGGACCGGCCCACCGAACGAGCTGGGCCATGCGATGCCTCTGCGTCTGGTTCATGAACACGTCACCCCCCTTTGAACGTGCGCGGCCCGCATCGGCCGCGGCCATGAAGACTTTTCCCATCCCGGATGAACGGTAACCTCGGCGGGAGTAACGTTTGGTCTCGTCCTCGCGGGGTAATCGCTAACGTGGGACGGGCTCGACTATTTGGCACACGCCCGAACATCGCGCCGACGCGCGCGACCGCCGCGATCTCGGCCCGGAAGGGGAGCGCCCTACGATGGACGTTCAGCAGTTTGATGCGATCATCGTGTTGCGCTTGGATCCCGGCGAGGAAGTCATGGCAGTGTTGCGCGAGTTCGCAACGAGGGAAGATATCCGGGGCGCGATGTTCCAAGGAATCGGCGCCTTCGCGAGCGTCGATTTGCGCTACTTTGACATCACTGAGGACCGCTACAAGAGCCGGCCGCTCGACGAGCAGGTCGAAGTCGTCAGCCTGCTCGGCAGCATCGGCCGGGACCACGACGCATTGGTGATCCATACGCACGTGGCCGTCGCGGATGCCGCAACGCGCACACACAGCGGCCACCTGAACGCCGGCGTAGTGCGGCCCACGCTCGAGATTTTCCTGACGGTTCTGAACGGCACCCTCGGCCGAAAGAAGGACCCGACCACCGGACTGGAACTGCTCGACCTCAAGACGGCCTCACCCCGACCCTGACGCCCGCGGGCCGACGGTCATCGGGGACGAAATCCGCAACATCGCCGATACGGGGTCAGCCGGACCGACAGCGGATCGCACTGGCGGCCGTGTCAGACAAGATTCGAGAGATGGTGTAGGCCGCCGAACTCGCGGGCATGGGGCGGCCAGGAACAGGAGGTCGGCATGATTCGGAAGTTGAAGTCGGGATCGTATCGGTTGTACTCGCGGAAACCAGATCCCGCGACCGGCAAACGCCGGAATCTTGGCACATTTAAGTCGCGCGCCGCGGCGGAACGGCACGAACGCGCCGTACAGTACTTCAAGCGCCGCGGATAAGCGCATGACGGCACGACGCGGACCCGGTGCCGAACACACGGGACGCAGCACGAAAATGGTGGATCAAAACCGTCACCACCGATCCGATCGTGGCGCCTTCGCGTTGCCGAACTCCGCCACCGGACAGGCGGCGGGAGTTGGAGCGCGCGAACAGAATCCCGCAGGTTACGGGTTGCCCGAGCGCACACGCGCACTCCGCCCGTGGCGACTAAACGTCGATCGTCACGCGGCGGCCTATTCCCTGGAATGATGGCGACGGCGGGTCCAACAAAAGAGCACCGGGCCGCCGCGCGTTTCTTCAACGCTGCCGGAGGCCCGGTGCCCGCTCGTTCCGTGTAGCTATCGATTCGACACGTCTGACGCGGCCGCTTTGTCGAGCTCGTTCATCTGACGTTCGACTTCTTCACGCGCGATGCCGTAGCGTTCCTGGATCTTCCCGACCAGCTGATCGTAGTTTCCAGACATCTGATCCAACTCGTCGTCCGTGAGCTTGCCCCACTGCTTCTTGACGGCCCCGCGGAGCTGCCGCCACTTGCCATTGAACTGATCCTTGTTCATAGTCCCTACCTCCTTTCTGCGCAGTTGCACATGCACCAACGCACTACCCACCCGGGTAGCTCAGAAGAGCTCGATCCTTTAGACGGCTGCCCGACTGCCGGTGACCAGGTTGTACACAAGGACGATCAGCGCGAAGACCAGCAGCAAATGGATGAGACCACCCGCGACGTGAAAGCTGAATCCAGCCAGCCACAGCACGAGCAGAATTACGAACAGTGTCCACAACATTGGAGTGCCCCCTCTCAATTTGAATCCACATCTTGACACATTTTCCCCCGGGCGATCAACGCGCAAACTCGCGGGCGAAAATTTCGGACAAAATCCCCTGATTAGATTTGCACGGGTCCGCTGTCACCTGATGAGACGAGCAGGAACCGGCGTCATGCATCAACCGACGAGGCACTCGGTCATGCGAGATTAGACGCTGAGGACGCAGTGCACGGCCTCCGGTACACGAAGGTTCCGCAGACGGCCACGCGCTGCGATCCTCAGACGACTCAACGGTCAATCAACCGCCAATACCGCATGGGGAAAACCTCGGTTCCCTACGGGGTGTACCCACGCATCATTGTTCTAAACGTCACCGCGCCCGATTGGCATCACGCGGGCCTGCGAGGATCGGTGAGACTCAAAACGGCAATAACCGGAATTCCGACTACACGAAATTGTCGCACGCTGCACGTCTTTGCGCTCAATAATAATAAACCAGACATCGTGCAGATGGCTCAGCGCGAAACCGGCCGCGGGTCGATCGGTGCCCTTCGGTTGAACCCCAACATGGACTCGGGAATCAGCGAGAGGCCCAGCGCGACGACGAGAAAGACCGCGGCGACCTTGGGCTACTTTGATCTGGAGACACGCGTGCTCGAACCGCTTGAAATCCATTCGGCCCGAAAGTGTTACCTATGTCTCAGGTACAAAGTGTCACCCATGTCTCCGGGTTGGACCAGATTGATATGGTGGGCCCTCGTGGACTCGAACCACGGACCTCACCCTTATCAGGGGTGCGCTCTAACCACCTGAGCGAACCCGCAGAATATCAGGGTTCCACCGCGCCGGAAACTATCGAACAAACCCGCAAGGGTGAGAACACGCTCCTCGAACGCTTCGTGCTGGCGATGCAGCTCGAGGACGGGAAGGCTCCGCAGACGCTCCAGGGGTATCGCTACGGCCTCCGGCCGTTCTTCCGGTGGCTCGGGGACCGGGACCCGCTCCGCGTGGACGCAGAGGCCATCCAAGCGCACCTCGCGGGCGTCTGGCGTGAGTTTGAGAATCCACACACCCGCTTCTCTCGGGTAAAGGTGCTCAAGGTGTTTTACGGCTGGCTCGCGCGGAAGGGACTAATCCTGGAGGACCCCACGCGAAATATCAAGACGCCGCAGGCTCCCGAGGAAGTGCCCTACGTGCTCACCGTCAGCGAAGTAGACGCGCTCCGCCGAGCCTGCCGGGCTGATTCGTTTGAGGGGTTGCGGAATCGGGCCATGCTCGAGGTGGCGTTCGACTGTGGGCTTCGGAGTGTCGAGCTCAGCCGGCTGCTAATCACTGACGTTGACTGGCAGGAACGCACCCTGCGCGTCCAAGGCAAGGCCCGGCCCGGTCGCCCTGCCCCGCTCCGTCACGTCCCGTTCTCTCAGGTTGTCACCCGGACGCTCAAGAAGTATCTGACGGCCCGCGAAAAACTAGCAGGTGACGCGCTGTTCGTGGACAAGCGCGGTCTGCCTATCACGCGCCGGAATCTCTGCCAAATCATCGAGCGCCTACGGGCCAAGGCTGGGCTGAAGGTGTCGCGGGGATCCTGGCATGATCTGCGCCACGCGTTCACAACGGAAATGCTCCGAGACGGGGCCAACGAGGAGCATCTGCGCCGGATGCTCGGCCACAAGGACCGGCGGATGCTGGCGAGATACAGCCACCTGCTCACCGCCGACCTCGTGCGGCACCACGACCAACACTCGCCGGCGGACCGGCTGCTCCGAGAATAACGCGCCCGAAATCGACGAGGTGACGACGCCCACCTGCTGCGTTCCTTTTTGCGGGAAGGGGATGTTTCTGCAATCGGGGAACGGTTCTGACAAACGCAACGCGTGGCCACGAAGCGTTTCTTCTGAATTTAACCCCATTATTCGAGTGGGCAAGAGGATGGGGAGGAATGAGCGATGCGAAATCTGTTGGTCGGCGTAGTGATCGGTGTCCTCATCGGTTGCCTGACAAGCGCCAGCGCAACGATAGCGATGACGGCGAGCGATTTGTGGTTCGGCCTGAACCAAACCGAAAAGTTCTATTACGTTGAGGGTGCCGTAAACGGGGTCACATGGGTGAATAACATGACAGTGACTGGACGAAACCCAGGCCGCATCATTCCGTTCCTGAGCCAGTGTAGTTCCCTTGATTCGGTGGTCACCCGTCTCGATGGTATATTTCGAGCCAACCCACCCCTTGGGGTAGCCGAACTCACCCAAGACGCGATTGCCGAGGTTGCGCTCTGCGGAGGCGCTACGCCGTAAGGCCCCGACGGTCACCACCGAGACTAAGGAGGTGTCTCAGGGTTCTTCTCGGCCAGCGAGCGCCTGAAGGTGCTCTGCCAGGCGATCCTGCTGATTATCCGACAACTCCATCAATATCGCGATCATGGTCTCCCGCGTCAGCAAGCTCCCACTAACCTCGACAGACTGCGGTGCTTTGCCCCAGCCGCGGTCCAGGATAGAGTTGGACGCAAAGACCCGTGCGGCGGCAGGTGCGCGTTTGTCGCGCATGACCGACACCAGCGCCATGATCGCTTCGTCGGTGTGCGTCCGCGCGAGCTCCTGGAGTTCCTTGAGCACCGCCGGTCTCCCGCCAGGATTCCCGGACTGTCCAGGCTTCCAGGGCTTCAGTCCCACTGTTCTTGCTGTGTTCTGAGTGAGATTGAGCATCTATCCCTCAAGGAGCCGTGGTCTTGTTCTGAGCACATCGAGCCCGGCCGTCAGACGTTGCTCACGGTCTGTGACAGCGCGGGCATGATTGAAGCGAGCTGCTCGCGTTCCTCGGGCGACAGGGACGCCGCCCACTGCGTAAGGGACATTTCCCGGGTGGACACCGCTGGCGCGCTAAGCATGGCCCTAGTTTGCGCGACCGTCGGCACGGCGCGGTCCGAAACTGGAACCTGCAACAGATCGGCCGGCACAGGGGGGAAGTGCTCCTGACCGCACCACTGCACGGCCGCGCGCTTGACCGCTGCGTCGTCCGCGTCCCGTAGAAGCGTGAACCACACGTCCCGTTGCGCCTGTGTGAGCTCGAGACGATAGGCGGACTCGATGATCGACACGACCTGCCCAAATCCCCTTGGGCTCATTGGTGCTGGCCCTCCAGCAACGGCTGCGCCCCGTCTACTCCGTCAGCCAAAAGAGCGGCTTCAACCTCGAGCGCGCGGCCCTCGACCGTGGCGGCCCGTTCGCCGTCGTAAGCACCCTCGAGCACCCGCATAACGTTCGTGTCGTTCTCGAGGATCCAGTCGAGCGAAGCCGTCCATCCGCGCGGGTTCTTGCCCCGTAGGAACGGCGTGCCCGCGACCTTCTGGAACAGCGTGCGCCACCAATCACGATCGGGATGCTGCGCGATTCGCCGGCGTGCGGCCTCGACGCGCTTGGCCGTCATCTCTATCACTCGCGGCCGTGGAATGATCTCGTTCCAGATCTCTTTGAGGCCGTCAGGGATGAGTCGGGGATGAGTGCCCCGCTGTCTGATGGACTCTAGGAGGGAATGGTCGCACGCGACGGCGTGCTCCTTCCCCCTTACCCCCGATTCAATACCCAAGATCCTAGACCCAATACCCTCGGGCGACACTTGGTCGCAAGTGCCGGGCGAATGCTCGCAAGTGTCCGCGGGTGGCGGGGGGTCGGGAAACTTCGAGATTTTAGATCTGGGGGGTCGCTGATGCTTGAACCAGGTTGGGAGGTGCCCAAACCGCTGACCGTCAACGATGTAGAGGGCAACAAGCTCAACGCGGACCAGTTCGTCGATCCAGGCTTCAACCTCCCCGACCGTCACGCTATCAACGAGGGGGAAACACGCGCCTTTCAAAATCCGGGCGTCACTCTTGAACCGACCGTAATCGTCCGCTGTCACGGTCACGCGAAGGAACAAGCACTCAGCACCCCGGCTGACCTGTGCCAGTGTCGGGCTAGTCCGAATAGACTCGCGGAGGATGCGACTCGGCATCACACGACCCCCGGAAGTGCCATCTGCTTGACGCGATCCATGCTGCTCACCGTCTTTACTTCAGCCGGCCGAGTCGCCCACAAGTGCCGGGGAAGGATGTGCTGGCGCTCGGGATTCGGTTCAAACTCGCGCGGGATGGCCGACGCCGTAAAGATCGAGACCGGCGTTTCATAGATGCCCTCGGGACTCCGATAGCGGATCATTCCCACGCGCCAACGGAGAAGCTGCTCGAGGGCATACTCTCCGAGGCTCCAGCCGTCGAGTTCCCGAAAGAGATGACGCTGTTGGACTGAGCGCACGAACACGCGCTCACCTTCCTCGAGGATGATCGGGCCGATGATCGCACCGGCCGGAGTGCGAACACGGGCAAGACGAACGTTGCCCCGCTTGCAGGATTTCCGCACGCGATCTGGTAAAGTGACCATCGTAAGACCTCCGTAACGGCCTCGGACGCCGCTCCAACGGCCCCGGGGCTTTTCCATCCCGGGAAAGTCCTGGGCCTGATCATTTCACTGCAACCACCGCTTCAGCGCCCCACCGCGACCATCTCGCGATTTTCCTCGGGGAATAGCTCGCCCACCGGCACGTCGAGGACTCGTGAAATCGCTCGCTTCAACCGCGGGCTAAGGTATCCGCCGTGTCGCTCAAAGCGGCTAAGTTCGGACGGATGTGCCCGGGACCGGCGAGAAAGTTCGACCTGTGTGATGCCCCTGGCGAGTCGAAGCTCTCGGACCTTATTCACGCTCTCACTCCTCTCGAAACTCCGTTCGACTTGACCATGCTCTTTAACCAATACTAGAATGGGTGCGTGGAGAACTCAATGCCTTCAGTTCATCACTCCGCGAAATCAGTTTCTCACGGCCCGGAAACCCAAGCGGGTGGCCAACGAGCGCGTGAACGCAATCCCAAAAACAGGGGCCCACAATTTACGGGGCTATCCGATCGTGTTGTGCTTTTTTGGTCGCGCGAACGGGCGGGAAAGAGTGCGCTACGTGACCACGGACCGCGAGGTGCCGTTTGGGTGGTTCACTCGCCTGCAACAAACCCCGGGTAAGTGGGCGCTCGGTCTGCCGGGCACGCCTCGGACGATCAGTGGAGCCCTTGCGATTCAGTCTCTTGCTAAAGGAGTGGGCTCGACCGCGGCATAATCGGATTCCGGTCGTCCTCCGATTGCATTACGAAGCCCCGTTGGACCGCATTTTTGAAGCGCCTTGGGATCGTATCAGCACACAGACTATTCCCGTGGCCCCTGATGGCGGCAAATATCGAAAGGCCGAATGGCAGGCGATGCTCTACGGGGACACCGTTGCCGGGCGGAACCTCGCGCATTACCTCGCCCGCGTGCTCAGGACTGAAACCATGTGGCGTGCCCGGGATGCCCATGCGGCCGCTTGGTGTGAATTGCTCCATGCAGCCGAATTCGGCGCGACCGTGCGCCCATGCAATCTTTGCAAGACGCTGTTTCTCAGGCCGCGGACCTATCCTGCGAAGTTCTGTCCAACGTGCGAGCTGCTGACGTGGCGACAACAATTGGCGTTTAACCGCCTGCCGATGCCTGAGCGATCTTGGAAAGCCTTCAGCGCTGCAATTGACCGGGCTGAGAAGAAGTGGGGCCGGGCCAAGTCCTCACATTCGCGGGAAGGGGGATGACGATGACAGTCAGAGATTCTCGAACAGACTCGCAGGGGTGCGAACAACCCGAAACGCTCGGACCGTCTACCTGCGCGGAAACCTTCTGCACTGATTGAAATGGTGGGCCCTCGTGGACTCGAACCACGGACCTCACCCTTATCAGGGGTGCGCTCTAACCACCTGAGCTAAGGGCCCACTGCACCACCCCAGTATATGGAGGCAGTCCGGAAGCGTCAACATCCGTCACGGTGCGAACGTCGCATCCAAGAAATCTCAGAAGTGGATGATGAGACCCGCACTAAACGTCTGGTTGGTCTCGTTGCTGCTCCAGGTCCCGTCATAGCCGGCGTAGAGGTCATAGCGGTCGGAGGCATGAAACGTGACGCGGGCCCCCGCGCCGACCGCGTTGGGCGCGGCGGTGACCCCGGTCGTCAGGAAAGGCCCGGCGGCCGCCGCGCCCAGCAGCACGGTCTGGATCTGCGGCACCGGCTCGGTCGCGAGCGTCGTGTACTCCGCGTGCAGTGTGTAGGTAATCTGAGCCCCCGCGGCCGTGGTCTGCTTATAATCGAGGCGGATGCCGGCGAGGCCCTGCAGCCAGTCGGCCGTCGCCGCATTCACGCCGAGGTCGATCGACCCGGCACCGGTTTCGGTGAATGCAGGTTCCGTGATGTGCGCGTACTGCAAGCCGACCATGGGACGTACGGTCACGGCCCCGACCTGCAGCCGATAGCCAGCTTCGAGGCCGGCCATGAGCTCGGTACCGCTCCCGGACGAGGTCGCGGTCCGTGACAGATCTCCGAAGTTGATCGGACGCGTCGTCTGGTAGTTATTCACCCCGTATCCGACCAGCCCGCGCGCCTCAAATGCACCCGAGGTGTAGCCTCCGTAGGTCGCCGCGACGACGGTGGTGATGCCTGCCGTTCCGTTAGCGTTCGAAAGCGCGAGCGACGACTGCCAGGTCCCCGCCGCGTACCCCCAGGTAACGTGCGGGTTCACGGCGTGATCGTACCCGAGCAGGAGGCCAGTGCTCTGGTTGGTAAAGCCCGGCGCGTTGACGGTACCCTGCAGCGTCTGACTACTGGTGAGCGGCGTCAGCCACCCGGTTGGGTCCCCCGGCTGGGCGCCGGCCCACGTGACCGGACCGGCCTGACCGCCAAGCGCAGGCGCATACGCGGTCAGCGCCGGAGCCTCGGCGGTGGCACCACCCTGCACGTCGCTGAGGTGCTGGAAGATTAGGTCCATCGCCGACCATGTGTCTTCGGCGGTGACCGTGGGGAGATTCGTATACACGGTCCCAGTGAGCGCGTCGAGTGCCGCGCGCACCTGGGCCGCCGTTGGGAGGGAGGTCAGCGCGGTCAACACCGTCTCGAGGTCCCCACTCGCAGTGGGTGCCGCAGCATCGAGAACTTGCGCCACCGCGATCTGATTCGGCGTCTCGGCGAAGTCGCTGAAAGTGAACACGTTACCGATCGTCAGCACCAACGTGTCAGCCGTGTAGCCCAGCGTGTACTGCACGAACAAGTTGCCGGTGGCGTCCACGGTGCCGAACGTCCCGCTCAGCCCGCCCGCCGCGTTCAGCAGCGTGTATTGTCCCATCGTATACGTTCCCGGATCGAACGTGAGGGCCAGCGTTCCGGCCACCACGGCCGCCCCGCCGACACTCAGCTTGTCCGCCGCGCCCGGAGCGAGCTCGGCGGCAAAGGTGCCGCCCGACGCCTGCGCATAGCCGCCGGTCACGGTGAGGGTTCCGATTCCGCTGCCCGGCATCACGATTCCCGCGGCGTTCGTGACCGCCCCGGTGATCGTCCCCACACCGCGTAGCGTTCCACCGGTGTTGACCGTCACCGGCCCGAGGATGCTGCCCATCGCGCCCGTGCCGACGACGAGCGTGCCTCCATTGATGGTTGTCCCGCCGGTGTACGTGTTCGCCGCGGTTAGGAGCAACGTCCCGTTCCCGGTCACGATCAGGCCGCCAGCGCCCGACAGCGTCCCAGACAGCGTCCCAACAAAGCCGTTCGTGTTGACGGTGCCGCCCCCGGCAGCGATCATCATGTTTCGCGCCGACGTCAGAGTCCCGGCCAGCTGCAGGGTCCCGTTATTCAGCGTCAGCCCGCCCGAGGAATCGCCGAGGTTCGCGTCGCTTGCGATCGCCACCGTGCTGCCCGTCACCGTGGTCCCACCGCTGTACGTGTTCGTCCCGCTTAGCGTCACGGTGCCCCCGCCCGTGATGGTCAGGGCGCCGGTACCGCTCAGCACCCCCGCATACGTGCCCGCGCTCGCCTGGTTGAATGTCACCGTCCCGCTGTCCGCGATATTGCCCTGCACGCTCGTCGTCGTCCCGACAAGCGCCGTGCCCGCCCCGACGGTGGTGCCACCCCCGTACGTATTCGCGCCGCTCAACGTGATGGTGCCGCCCCCGCTCACCGTCAACGCGCCCGACCCGCTCAGCATCCCCGCGTACGTCCCGGCGCCCGCCTGATTGAACGTCACCACTCCGCCGTCCGCGATATTCCCCTGCAGACTCGTCGTCGTCCCCACGAGCGTCGTTCCCGCGCCGACCACCGTACCGCCGCCGTAGGTGTTGGCGCCGCTCACCGTGACGGTGCCACCGCCGCTCACCGTCAGCGCGCCCGGCCCCGCGACGAGGCCCGACAACGTTCCGGTAAATCCGTTCGTGTTGACCGTCCCGCCGCCCGCGTTCAGCGTCACGCCGCGCGCCGACACCAGGTTCCCCGTCAGCGCGAGCGTCCCATTATCCAGCGTCAGTCCCGTGCCCACGGCGCCCAGGTTCCCGTCATTGCTCACGCTCACGGTGCTGCCGCCCGTCACCGTCGTGCCGCCCATGTAGGTGTTCGCTCCGCCGAGCGCCAGCGTGCCGCCCCCCGTTACCGTGAGGGCGCCAGCCCCGCCGACGACTCCCGACACGGTCCCCGTGAACCCGTTCGTGTTGACCGTCCCGCCACCCGCGTTCAGCGTCACGCCGCGGGCCGACACCAGATTGCCCGTCAGGGCGACCGTGCCGTTATCCAGTGTCAGCGCCCCCGCGGCGTTGCCCAGGTTCGCGTCATTGCTCACGCTCACCGTGCCGCCGCCCGTGACCGCGGTGCCGCCCTGATACGTGTTCGTCCCGCTCAGCACCAGCGTGCCGCCGCCGACGGTCACTCCGCCCGCCCCGCTCACCACGCCCGAGAGCGTCAGGGTCCCGGTATTCAACGCGTCCCCCACCGTCAGCCCCGCCGCGTCGTTGACGTTCCCCGACAGTGTACTCGCTTGGCCGGTGCCCACCAGCAGCGTCCCGCCGGTCCCCGCCGTCGTGATGCTCCCCGTCCAGGTGATCCCCGTCGTCATCAGGAGCGTCCCGGTCGTCGCGCCGCCGCCCGTCTGCGTTCCGCCCAGCGTCAGCGCGCCCGCCGCCGAGCCGAGGTTGCCCGCCGCACTCACGCTCAGCGTGCCGGCGATCACGTTGTTGCTCGTCTGCTGGTTGTTCGCCGCCGACAGTACCAACGTGCCCGTGTTGGGACTCTGCGTGTTCACGTCCAGCGTCGTCGCGGTGATCTGCGTCCCCCACAACAGGGCGCTGCCCGACGGTACCTCGCAGTCCAGCACCGGTGCGCCCGCGCACGCGCCCGCCACGAGAGTCAGGTCCACGGCGTCGGCCTGATACGTCAACTCCGGCGTCAGGAGGCCGATGCTTGCCCCGCTCTGCGTGAGCGCGCCAAACGTCCCGGTCACGCCGCCCGCCGCCGTCAGCAGCGTGTACATCGTCCCCGCCGTGTACGCTCCCGCGTCCCACGTCAGCGCCAGCGTCCCGCCGAGTGACGCCGACCCGCTCACCACCAACTCGCTCGCCATGGTCGGGTTCGCTTCAATCGCGAGCGTGTCGCCCGCCGCCCTGCGTGTAGTTCCCACTCACCGTCAACGTCCCGATCGTCCCCGCCGGGCGCCACGGTCCCCCCGTTCGTCACATTCCCGCTCACCGTCCCGTGCCCCGCCAGCGTCCCGCCCGCCTGCACCGCCACGTTCCCGCCGTACGTGACGCCCGGCACGCCCGCACTCCCGACCTCCAGCTCTCCGCTCGTCACCGTGAACGTCCCCGTCGCGCCACTTGCCGTCCCGGTCAGCAGCAACGTCCCCGCCCCGGTCAGTGCCAGTGCCCCGCTCCCGCTCAGCGTCCCCGACAGCGTCAGCGTCGTCCCGCCGCTCGGCGTGAACGTCCCGCCGCCCGCATTGGCCGTGACCGTTCGCGCCGACGTGAACGTCCCCGTCGTCGCGAGCGTCCCGCCGTTAAAGCGTCACGCCGTTCGCCCCGGCCCCCAGATCGGCGTCGGCCCCCACGCTCAGCGTCCCCGCGGTCAGCGTGTTCCCACCCGTATAGCTGTTGCTCGCGTCGGACAGGACCAGCGTCCCCGCCCCGTTCAGCGTCAGCCCACCGCTCCCGCCCACCGCTCCCGACAGCGTCAGCGTCGTCGCCGCATCTGGGCTGAGCACCCCGCCGCCCAGCGTGATAGTCCGCGCCGACGTGAACGTCCCCGAGCTCTCGAGCGTCCCACCGTTCACCGTCACCGTGTTCGCGGCGTTGCCGAGGTTGTTGTCCGCGCTCGACGTCCAACGTGCCGGCGGTGACGGTCACGCCGCCCGTAAACGTGTTGGTCCCCGTCAGCGCCAGCGTCCCCGGCGCGTTCAGCGTCAGCCCCGCACCCCGTTGAGCACGCCGGACAGCGTCAGCGTCGTCGCCGCGTTCGGGCTGAATGCCCCGCCGCCCAGCGTGATCGCCCGAGAGGAGGTGAACGTCGCGGTCGTCTGAAGCGTCCCGCCATTCAGCGTGAGCGCGTTGGCCGCGTTCCCGAGGTTCGCGTCCGCGCCCACGCTCAGCGTCCCCGCCGTCAGCGTCGTCCCGCCCGTGTAGGTGTTCGTCCCCTCGAGCATCAGTCGTGCCCGCCCCCGACAGCGTCAGGCCCCCGCTGCCCGAGATCACACCTGAGAACGCCGCCGCATTTCCACCATTATTGACCGTGCTCCCCCCGCTCACCGTCACCGCCTGTGCCGCCGTCCCAAACGCCCGCGTCCATTGACCAGCAGCGTCCCCCCGCTCAGCGCCAGTGTCGCCGAGGCCGCTCCCAGGTTGGTCTGGCTCCCCACACTCAGCACTCCCGCCGCTCACCGTCGAGCGTCCCTGTCAGCGTGTTCGTCCCCGACACCGTCGTCGTGCCCCCGCCCAGCAGCGTCAGCGTCCCGCTCCCCGAGATCACGCCCGACCACGTCGTGGTGAACGGTCCCACGCTCAGCGTCCCCGCCCCCGGCACCGCGATCGGCCGCGCCGAGCTCCCGAACGTGCCCGCCGTGAGCAGCAGCGTCCCGCCGTTGAACGTCAGGCCCCCCGCCGCGTTCCCCAGATTGCCGTCCGCGCCGACGTCCAGCGTCCCCGCCGCGACCGTTGTCCCGCCCGGGTACGTGTTCGTCCCCGTGAGCACGACCGTGCCCCCACCCACCGTCACCCCGCCGCTCCCGCTGACGGTCCCCGACAGCGTCAGCGTCCCCTGGTCGCCCGCGTCCCCGACCGTCAGCCCCGCCGCGTTCGCGACGTTCCCCGACAACGTACTCGTCTGCCCGGTGCTCACCAAGAGCGTCCCGCCCGCGCCTGCCGTCGTGATGCTCCCCGCCCACGTGAGCCCCGTCGTCATCAAGAGCGTCCCGTTCGTCGCCCCGCCGCCCGTCTGCGTCCCGCCCAGCGTCAGCGCGCCCAGCGCCGCCCCCAGATCCCCCGCCGCGCTCACGCTCAGCGTCCCCGCGATCACGTTGGTCGTCGTCTGCTGGTTCGCGGCGTTCGACAGCACCATCGTCCCGCTGTTCGGGTTCTGCGTGTTCAGGTCCAGCGTCGCCGCCGTGATCTGCGTCGCCCACGGCAGCGTCCCACCCGTCGGCACTTCACAGTCCAGCGGATCCGGCCCCGTGCACGCCCCCGGCTCCAGCGTCAGCTCCACCGCGTTCGCCTGATATGTCACTTCCGGCGTCAGCAGGCCGATGCTTGCCCCACCCTGTGTCAGCGTCCCGAACGTCCCCGTCACCCCGCCCGCCGCCGTGAGCAGCGTGTACATCGTCCCCGCCGTGTACGTCCCCGCGTCCCACGTCAGCGCCAGCGTCCCCCCAAGCGACGCCGACCCGCTCACCACCAACTCACTCGCCATGGTCGGGTTCGCTTCAATCGCGAGCGTGTCGCCCGCGCCCTGCGTGTAGTTCCCACTCACCGTCAGCGTCCCGATCGTCCCCCCGGGCGCCACGGTCCCTCCGTTCGTCACGTTCCCGCTCACCGTCCCGTGCCCCGCCAGCGTCCCGCCCGCCTGCACCGCCACGTTCCCGCCGTACGTGACGCCCGGCACGCCCGCGCTCCCGACCTCCAGCTCTCCGCTCGTCACCGTGAACGTCCCCGTCGCGCCACTTGCCGTCCCGGTCAACAGCAGCGTCCCCGCCCCGGTCAGCGCCAGTGCCCCGCTCCCGGTCAGCGTCCCCGATAGCGTCAGCGTCGTCCCGCCGCTCGGCGTGAACGTCCCGCCGCCCGCATTGGCCGTGACGGTCCGCGCCGACGTGAACGTCCCCGTCGTCGCGAGCGTCCCGCCGCTAAACGTCACGCCGTTCGCCCCGGCCCCCAGATCGGCGTCGGCCCCCACGCTCAGCGTCCCCGCGGTCAGCGTGTTCCCACCCGTGTAGCTATTGCTCGCGTCGGACAGGACCAGCGTCCCCGCCCCGTTCAGCGTCAGCCCACCGCTCCCGCCCACCGCTCCCGACAGCGTCAGCGTCGTCGCCGCATCTGGGCTGAGCACCCCGCCGCCCAGCGTGATAGTCCGCGCCGACGTGAACGTCCCCGAGCTCTCGAGCGTCCCACCGTTCACCGTCACCGTGTTCGCCGCGTTGCCGAGGTTGTTGTCCGCGCTGACGTCCAACGTGCCCGTCGTGACGGTCACGCCGCCCGTAAACGTGTTGGTCCCCGTCAGCGCCAGCGTCCCCGGCGCGTTCAGCGTCAGCCCGCGCGCTGCCGCTCAAGCACGCCCGACAGCGTCAAGGTCGTCCCCGCATTCGGACTGAGGCTCCCGCCCCCCAGCGTCACGTTCCGCGCCGACGTGAACGTCGCCGTCGTCTGGAGTGTCGCCGCGTTCAGCGTGATCGCGCCCGTGCCGCCAAGGTTGTTGTCCGCGCTCACCTGCACGATGCCCGTACCGCTCGTGAATCGTGCCGCCGGTGAACGTGTTCGCCCCGGCGAGGACCAGCGTTCCGTTGTCGAGCTCGAGCGTCAGCCCGCCGGGCCCGCCGATCACCCCCGTCAGCGTCAGCGTCGTTGTCGCGAGCCGCTGAACGCCCCGCCGCCCGCGCGAGCGTCACCGTCCGCGCCGACGTGAACGTGCTCGCGAGCAGCGGCCCCCGCCGCTCAGCGTCAGGCCACCCGACGCGTTGCCCAGGTTCGCGTCGGCGCTCACGCGCAGCGTTCCGGCTGTCACGGTCGTCCCGCCCGTGTACGTGTTGATCCCCGAGAGGAGCAGCTGTCCGGCGCCGTTCATTGTCAGCCCGCCGCCGCCGCTGAGCACGCCCGACAGCGTCAGCACGGTTCCGACGTCCGGACTGAACGCCCCGCCGCCCAGCGTCATGTTCCGCGCCGACGTGAACGTCGCCGTCGCCTCGAGCGCCCCGCCGTTCAGCGTCACGGTGTTCGCCGCGGCGCCCAGGTCGCCGTCCGCTCCGACGCTGAGCGTGCCGGCTGTGATCGTGTTCCCGCCGGTGTAGTTGTTGCTCGCGTCAGAGAGCACCAGCGTCCCGGCCCCGTTCAGCGTCAGGCCGCCGCTGCCGCTCGAGCGCGCCCGAGAGCGTCAGCGTCGTCGCCGCGCTCGGGCTGAGCACGCCGCCCCCGAGCGTCACGGTCCGCGCCGATGTGAACGTCGCCGTGGTTTGCAGGGTCCCGCCGTTCAGCGTCACCACGTTGGCCGCGGCGCCGAGGTCGCCGTCCGCGCCGACGCTGAGCGTGCCGGCTGTCATCGTGTTCCCGCCGGTGTAGGTGTTGCTCGCTCGGAGAGCACCAGCGTCCCGGCCCCGTTCAGCGTCAGGCCGCCGGTGCCGCCGAGCACCCCGGACAGCGTCAGCGTCGTGCCGCCGTCCGGGCTGAGCACCCCGCCGCCGAGTGTCAGGCTTCGCGCGGAGGTAAACGTCCCAGACTCTCGAGCGTCCCGCCGTTCAACGTCACCGCGTTCGCCGCGGCGCCCAGATTGTCGTCGGCGCTGACGTCCAACGTGCCGTCGTAACGGCCACGCCGCCCGTGAACGTGTTCGCTCCTGTCAGCGCCAGCGTGCCCGACGCGTTCAGCGTCAGGCCCGCACCACCGCTCAGCACGCCCGACAGCGTCAGCGTGGTCCCCGCGTTCGGGCTGATGCCCCCGCCGCCCAGCGTCATGTTGCGCGCCGACGCGAACGTCGCCGTCGTCGCAAGCGTCCCGCCGTTCAGCGTCACCGCGTTCGCCGCGGCACCCAGATTGTTGTCGGCACTCACGTCCAGGGTGCCCGTCGTGACGGTCACCCCGCCCGTGAACGTGTTGACCCCGGACAGCACGAGCGTGCCCGGCGCGTTCAGCGTCAGGCCCGCACCGCCGCTCAGCACGCCCGACAGCGTCAGCGTCGTCGCCGCGTTCGGGCTGATGCTGCCGCCGCCCAGCGTCACGTTCCGCGCCGACGTGAACGTCGCCGTCGTCTCGAGCGTCCCGCCGTTGAGCGTCACGGCGCCGCGTCCCGCCCAGGTTGTTGTCGGCGGCCACCTCGAGCGTTCCCGCCGTCACCGTCGTCCCGCCCGTGTAACTGCTGGTGCCCGACAGCACGACCGTTCCGCCACCCACCGCCACGGCCCCGCTCCCGCTGATGCCGCCCGAGAGCGTAAGCGTTCCGGCGTCGCCGCCGGCCCCGACTGTCAAGCCCGCCGCGTTCGTCACAGTCCCCGACAGCGTGCTCGTTTGGCCCGTCGCCACCAGCAGGGTGCCGCCGCCGCCCGCCGTCGTGACGCTCCCCGCCCACGTGAGCCCCGCCGTCATCAAGAGCGTCCCGTTCGTCGCTCCACCGCCGGTCTGTGTCCCACCCAGCGTCAGCGCGCCCAGCGCCGCACCCAGATTGCCCGCGGCGCTCACGCTGAGCGTGCCCGCGGTGACGTTGGTGCTCGTCTGCTGGTTCGCCGCGTTCGACAGCACCATCGTCCCGCTGTTCGGGTTCTGCGTATTGAGGTCGAGCGTCGTTGCCGTGATCTGCGTCGGCCACGGCAGCGTCCCGCCCGTCGGGACCTCACAGTCCAGCGGATCCGGCCCCGTGCACACACCCGGCTCCAGCGTCACCTGCACCGCGTTTGCCTGGTAACTGGCCTCCGGCGTGAGTTGCCCGATGCTCACCCCGCTCTGCGTCAGCGTCCCGAACGTGCCGGTGACCCCGCCGGCCGCCGTCAGGATCGTGTACACCGTCCCGGCCGTGTACGTCCCTGCATCAAACGTCAACCCGAGCGTCCCGCCAAGCGACGCCGACCCGCTCACCACCAACTCGCTCGCCATCGTCGGGTCGGCCTCGATCGACAGCGTGTCGCCCGCGCCCTGCGTGTAATTCCCGGTGACCGTCAGCGTCCCGATCGTTCCCCCTGGGGCCACAGTCCCCCCGTTCGTCACGTTCCCGGTCACCGTCCCGTGGCCCGCGAGCGTCCCGGCCGCCTGCACCACCACGTTCCCGCCGTAGGTTACCCCAGGGATCGCCGCGCTGCCGATCTCGAGCTCCCCGCTCGTCACCGTGAACGTCCCCGCCGCGCCGGTCGCGGTCCCGGTCAAGAGCAGCGTGCCAGCGCCGGTCAGCGCCAGCGCCCCGCTCCCGGTCAGCGTCCCCGACAGCGTCAACGTCGTCCCACCGCTCGGGGTGAACGTGCCGCCTCCCGCGTTGAGGGTGACCGTCCGTGCCGACGCGAACGTCCCCGTCGTCGCGAGTGTCCCGCCGCTAAACGTCACGCCGTTGGCCCCGGCGCCCAGATCGGCGTCAACCCCGACGCTCAGCGTCCCGGCCTTCAGCGCGTTCCCACCCGTATAGCTGTTGCTGGCATCGGAGAGGATGAGCGTCCCCGCGCCATTCAGCGTGAGGCCGCCGCTCCCGCTCAGCAGTCCGGACAACGTCAGCGTGACCGCGTTGTCCGGCTGGAATGCACCGCCGCCCAGCGTGATGCTTCGGGCCGACGTGAACGTGGCGTTCGCCTCCAGCGCCCCTCCGTTGAGGGTCACCGTGTTGGCCGCGTTGCCGAGATCTCCCGTCGCGCCCACGCTCAGATTGCCGGCGGTGATGGTGTTGCCGCCCGTGTAGCTGTTGCTGGCGTCGGACAGGATCAGCGTCCCGGCGCCGTTCAGCGTCAGACCGCCGCTGCCGCTTACCAACCCGGACAGCGTCAGCGCCGTCGCGCTGCTCGGGCTGAAGACGCCACCGCCCAGCGTCACCGCGCGCGCCGACGTGAATGTCCCGGTGGTCTGGAACGTGCCACCGTTCAGCGTGACCGCGTTCGCGGCGGCACCGAGATTAGCGTCGGCGCCCACGCTGAGCGTGCCGGCCGTCAGCGTGTCGCCGTTCGTAAAGGTATTGGTCCCGGACAAGACGAGCGTGGCCCCACTGTTGTTGAACGTCAGCCCGGCCGATCCGCTCACGACCCCCGACAGCGTCAGCGTCGTCCCACTGTTCACGCTCAGCGCACTCCCGCCGAGCGTCACCGCGCGCGCCGAACTGAACGTCGCTGTTGTCACGAACGTACCGCCGTTCAGCGTCACGGCGTTTGCGGCGGCACCAAGATTCGCGTCGGCGCCCACGCTGAGCGTGCCGGCCGTGAGCGTATCGCCGCCCGTGAAGGTGTTGGTCCCGGACAGAATCAGCGTGGCGCCGCTGTCATTGAACGTCAGCCCCGCGGATCCACTCAACACGCCCGCGAGCGTGAGCGTCGTCCCGCTGTTCGGGCTGAGTGCGCCCCCGCCGAGTGTCACGTTGCGGGCCGAACTGAACGTGGCCGTGGTGGCGAGCGTCCCGCCGTTGAGGGTCACCGCGCCGGCCGCCGCCCCAAGGTCGCCATCGGCCCCGACGCTCAGCGTCCCCGTCGTGATCGTGCTGCCCCCCGTGTAGCTGTTGCTCGCGTCGGACAGGATGAGCGTCCCGGCGCCATTCAGCGTGAGCCCTCCGCTACCGCTCAGGAGACCCGACAGCGTCAGCGTCGTCGCGGCGTTCGGACCGAACGCTCCTCCGCCGAGCGTCATGTTTCGCGCGGAGGTGAACGTCGCCGTCGTGACAAGCGCCCCACCGTTGAGGGTCACCGTGTTGGCCGCGTTGCCCAGATCGGCGTCCGCCCCCACGCTCAGCGTGCCGGCCGTGATCGTGTTGCCGCCGGTATAGCTGTTGCTGGCGTCGGAGAGGATGAGCGTCCCGGCGCCGTTCAGCGTGAGGCCGCCGCTCCCGCTCAGTAGTCCGGACAACGTTAGCGTGACCGCGCTGTCCGGCTGGAATGCACCGCCGCCCAGCGTGATGCTTCGGGCCGACGTGAACGTCGCGTTCGCCTCCAGCGCCCCCCCGTTGAGGGTCACCGTGTTGGCCGCGTTGCCCAGATCGGCGTCCGCCCCGACGCTCAGATTGCCGGCCGTGATCGTGTTGCCGCCGGTGTAGCTGTTGCTGGCGTCGGACAGGATCAGCGTCCCGGCGCCGTTCAGCGTCAACCCGCTGCTGCCGCTCAGCAACCCGGACAGCGTGAGCGTGACCCCGCTGTCCGGCTGGAACGCGCCGCCGCCCAGCGTCACCGCCCGCGCGGAGGTGAATGTCGCGTTCGCCTCGAGCGCCCCGCCGTTGAGCGTCACCGCATTGGCTGCGGCGCCGAGGTCGCCGTTCGCCCCCACGCTCAGGTTGCCGGCCGTGATCGTGTTGCCGCCGGTATAGTTGTTGCTCGCGTCGGAGAGAAGCAGCGTCCCCGCGCCGTTCAGCGTCACCCCGCTGCTGCTGCTCAGCAGGCCCGACAGCGTCAGCGTCGTCCCGCTGCCCGGCTCGAACGTACCGCCGCCGAGGGTCACGGCGCGGGCCGAGCTGAACGTCGCCGTCGTCTGGAGTTGTCCGCCGCCGTTGAAGATCAGGGCGCCCGAGGCGTTGCCCAGATTGGCGTCCGCGCCGACGGAGAGGATATCAAACTGGATCGTCGTGCCGCCCGTGTACGTGTTCGTGCCGGTGAGGATGAGCGTCCCGGCCCCGTTCAGTACCGCCAGCGGGCCGCCGCTCACGACTCCGGACAGGGTCAGGGACGTGGACGCGTTGAACGGGGTGATGATCCCGCCGCCGGCCCCCAGAATGAAAGACCGCGCCGAGGACATGGTCGCGGTGGTCCTCAACCGGCCGCTGATCGTCACCGAGTTGTTGGCGTTGCCGAGGTTGGCGTCCGACGAGATGTCCAATTCTCCGCTCGCAATGTTGACGCCGCCGGTGAACGTGTTGCTCGTCCCGGAGAGGACTACCGTCCCGGTGCCGTTTGCGGTCAGTCCACCCGTGCCGCTCAGGACGCCGGAGAGGGTCAGCGAAACGGCGTTCGACGTAATCGCGCCACCGCCAAGCGTGATGTTGCGCGCCGACGCGAACCCCGCCGATGCCACGAGCGCTCCGCCGTTGAGAGTCACCGTGTTGGCGGCGGCCCCAAGGTCGGCGTCCGCCGCGACGCTCAGGCTGCCGGCGGTGATCGTGTTGCCGCCCGTGTAGCTGTTGCTGGCGTCGGAGAGGATGAGCGTCCCGGCGCCGTTCAGCGTGAGCCCGCCGCTCCCGCTCAGCAGTCCGGACAACGTCAGCGTGACCGCGCTGTCCGGCTGGAATGCACCGCCGCCCAGCGTCACCGCCCGCGCGGAGGCAAACGTCGCGCTCGCCTCGAGCGCCCCGCCGTTCAGCGTCACCGCATTGGCCGCGGCGCCAAGGTCGCCGTTCGCCCCCACGCTTAGGTTGCCGGCCGTAATCGTATTGCCGCCCGTGTAGCTGTTGCTCGCGTCGGAGAGGATCAGCGTCCCGGCGCCGTTCAACGTGAGCCCGCCGGAGCTGCTGAGGAGACCCGACAGCGTCAATGTGACGCCGCCGTCCGGCTGGAACGCGCCGCCGCCGAGCGTGACGTTTCGCGCCGAAGCGAACGTCGTGTTTGCCTCGAGCGCTCCGCCATTCAGGGTCACGATGTTGGCCACGGCCCCGAGATCGCCGTTCGCCCCGATACTTAGGTTGCCGGTTGTGATGGTGTTGCCGCCCGTGTAGCTGTTGCTCGCGTCGGACAGGAGCAGCGTCCCTGCCCCGTTCAGAATGAGCCCGCCCGCGCCGCTCACCAGCCCGGACAGCGACAGCGTGGTCCCGCTGCTTGGGCTGACGGTCCCCCCGCCCACGGACAGCGCCCGCGTCGAGGTGAACGAGGCGGTGGTCTGGAGCGTACCACTGGTCAGCGTTAACGCGCCCGAGTCGGCGCCCAAGTTGGCGTCCGCGCTGATCGAGAGCGTTCCGGTCCCGGGGCTCCAGATCGTCCCGCCCGTATACGTGTTCGTCCCAGTGAGTATCAACGTCCCGCCTGCCCCAGATGTGGTTAAGCCGCCGCTCCCGCTAATGATCCCCGACCAGGTGACGGTGTTGGCTGCGGTCGCCACGCTAATGTTCCCGCCGCCCGTCCCGAGCGTGACGTTCCTGGCCGACGACAGGCTCCCCTGAATGTAGAGTCTGCCCGACGAACTTAATGTGATCGAGTTGGACGGGTCGCCAAGCTCGCTGTCGGAGGCGTACGCAATCTGTCCGGTGGTGACCGTCACACCGCCGGTGAAGCTGTTGCTCGTGTTGCTGAGCGTCAACCGAAATGGCCCGTTCTGGGTCAGGCCCGCCGCTGCCGCTCAGGATCCCGGAGAGCGTCACTGTGCTGTTATCGTTCTGCGTGATCACGCCGCCGCCCAGGGTGAAGTTGCGCGCGGAGTTGATGGCAGTGCTCCCCGTGAGCAGCAGCGCTCCACCATTCAGCGTCACGGAGTTGGCCGCGTTGCCGAGGTTGTTATCCGCGCTGATCGAGAGCGTGCCGGCCGTCACCGTGACGCCGCCCGTGAAGCTGTTGTTCTGCCCCAGCGTGAGCTGGCCGGCGCCGTTCACGATCAGCCCGCCGGACCCGGTGATCCCGTTGTTGTCCGTCAGAACCGTCCCCGCGCCTGGGCTGATCGACCCGCCGCTGACCGTGACGTTCCGCGCGATGGTGAACGTCGCATTGCTGACGAGCGCGCCCCCGTTCAGTATCACGGCGTTGGCCGTTCCCGAGATCACCGTTCGCGCCCACGCTCAGGTTACCGGCGGTGATCGTAATGCCGCCCGTGAAGCTGTTGCTGGCATCGGAGAGGATCAGCGTGCCCGCCCCGTTCAGCTTGAGCCCGCCGCTGCCACTCACCAGTCCCGAGAGCGTCAGCGTATCCCCGCTGTCCGGCTGGATCGTGCCGCCGCCAAGCGTCACCCCGCGGGCCGAGGCGAAGGTCGCCTGTGCCTCGAGGATGCCGCCGTTCAACGTGAAGCTCTCGGCCGCATTGCCGAGGTTCGCGTCCGCGCTGATCTGGAGGGTCCCGGCCGTGATCGTCGTCGCGCCCGTGTAGGTGTTCGTCCCGGATAGGGCGAGCGTCCCGCCTTGCAAGGTGAGCGTTCCGGCGCCGCTGATGATCCCCGACAGCGTCACTGTGCCGGTGCCGTTGCTTCCCACATCCAGTGCGGCGGCGTTATTGATGTTGCCGGCAAACGTCCCGGACTGGCCCGAGGTCACGCTGAGATCCCCGCCGGTGCCGCCGGTCGTGATGCTGCCGTTCCAGGTAAACCCTGTGGTCTCCAGCACGTTCCCGAACGTGTTGCCGCCTCCGGACTGGGAGCCGCCGATTGTCAGGGTGAGCCCGGCTCCCGACCCGCCGAGATTCGCGGCGCTGCTGACGTCGACTTGACCGGCGTCGATCGTCGTATTGGTCTGAGTGTTGGTCCCGCCGAGCGTCAGCGTGCCGTTGTTGGGGTTGGTGGTGTTGATGACGAGATTCGTGTCACTGATCGCCGTGTTGTACGTGAAATTGCCCGTCGGCACTTCACAGTCCGTCGTGCCCATGCCGTTCGAGACGCAGCTCTGCGCGTCCGCCGGGACGACCATGCCCGCGGCCGCGAGCGACACCACAAGCGCGACGATGACCGCCGAGCACCAGGCATCCCTCCACGTGGGGATCCACAAACTCCGAATGCTACCTCTCCCCAACGCGGGCCGCCGGTCGTGCGGTCGCGGGTGTCTCCACCCACGACGATGTGAACGTCACATCGGATGCGTATCGGGTCTCGCCACGCCCGCGGGCGAAGGGTGCCAGCCGGCCGGCGATGGGAGCCGACACCGTCGGCACGCCCCCGGGGCCCGGATGGGCCGCGCGTCCCAAAACATCTCTATCTATATGGTAGACGCTCGCTCGGTTTCGGTTCGACATTGCGCGACCCCCTAGACCGCCGCACGCACAAAAAAGAGCCGGAGCGTGCATCCCATCCCCGGCTTCGGCAGCCCCGCTGACCCCCAAGAGGTCCGGCGGCTTTGCGTCCCTGGGTTACCCCAGGTTTGCTCTGATCGAGCCGTGGGCGCTGTCTAGAAGTCTCCATCCTCCCTGCGAACGCTGGTCCGTACTGGTCTGCGACACCCGCTACGGTACCATACGGCAGGGGTCCCTATATATAGTAGGAAGGTACCTGAACTGACCGCCGTTGGCCTTCGTGAACACCTCTTTCTGTGTCATACGGCCCAAGGCGTTCGATCAATTGTTCGGCATTCCTGGCGCGAATCCTCGGCAGACACCTCTGCTATGGATGGCAGAGCATGGAGTGAAGATAGGGTGCGCACGATCGTGCGCACCCTCACCGGGGTGCGTTACAGCTCAGCGCCGTACCGATGCGTGCAACCCGGTGAGCGTTCGCGACAGTACGTGCGAGACACGCGGCTGAAGCGCCGCGCGGCGGGGCTCAGAAGTGGATGACGAGGCCGGCGCTGAACGTCTGGTTCGTTTCGTTGCTGCTCCATGCGGCATCATAGCCGGCGTAGAAATCGTACCGGTCCGACGCGTGGAGCGTGACCCGCGCGCCCACTCCAACGGCGTTCGGAGCGGCGGTGATGCCGGTCGTCACGAACGGACCCGCCGCCACCGCGCCAAGCAGCACGGTTTGAATCTGCGGGACGGGCTCGGTCGCGAGCGTCGTGTATTCGGCGTGCAGCGTATAGGTGATCTGCGTGCCCGCGGCGGTCGTCTGCCCGTACTCCAGCCGAACGCCCGCGAGGGCCTGCAGCCAATCCGCCGTCGTAGAGCTGATGCTCAAGTCGAGCGAGTCGGCGCCCGATTCGGTCATCTGTGGCTGGTTGAGATGCACGTACTGGAGACCGAGTGTGGGACGCACGGTCACCGCTCCCGCCTGGATCCGGTAGTCGGCCTCGAGCCCGGCCATGAGCTCGTTCCCGGTCCCCGACGCCGTCGCGGTCCGTGAGAGGTCCCCGAAGTTGATCGGCCGGGTCGTCTGGTAATTATTCACCCCGTAGCCGATCAGCCCGCGCGCCTCGAAGGCCCCGCTGGTGTACGCGCCGTACGTCGCCGCGACGACGGTGGTCGTATCCGCCGTCCCGTTGCCGTTCGCGAGGTCGAGTGACGACTTCCACGTCCCCACCGTGTACCCCCAGGTCAGGTGTGAGGTGGCGGCGTGATCGTACCCGAGCAGGAGACCGGTGCTCTGGTTGGTAAAGCCCGGCGCGTTCGCCGTGCCCTGCAGCGTCTGGGTGCTCGTGAGCGGCGTCAGCCATCCGGTCGGATCCCCCGGCTGTGCGCCTCCCCACGTGACCGGGCCCGCCTGCACCGCTCAACTCCGGCGCGAGCGCGGTCAGCGCGGGAGCATTGGCGGTGGCGCCGCTCTGGACGTCAGTGAGGTGCTGGAAAACCAAGCCCATCGCCGACCACGTGTCCTCGGCGGTCGCGGTCGGGAGACTCGTGTAGACCACCCCGGTCAGCGCGTCCATGTGCCGCGCGCAGCTGGTCCCCCGTTGATAACCCGGACAGGTCGGTGAACACGGTCGCGAGATCGCCGCTCGCGGTCGGCATGGCGGCATCGAGAATGCTCGCCACCGCGATTTGATTGGGTGTCTGTGCGAAATCGGTAAACGTCAGCGGATCTCCGATTGTCAGTACCAGCGCGTTCGCGGTGTAGCTCAGGGTGTACGAGACCAGCAAATCTCCCATCGCGTCCACGGTGCCGAACGTCCCGCTCAGTCCGCCGGCGGCCGTGAGCAGCGTGTATTGGGTTGGCGTGTACACACCCGGATCGAAGGTCAGGCTCAGCGTTCCGGCCAGCGAGGCCGCCCCGCCGATTGTCAGTTCGGACGCGCCGCTCGGCGACGCCTCGGCGGCGAATGTACCGCTCGGCCCCTGCGTGTACGCGCCGGTGACCGTCAGCGTCCCGATGCCATTCGCGCCGCCGGGCATCACCGTGCCGCCAGGGTTCATCACGTCACCGGTGATGGTCCCGTAGCCCTGGAGCGTGCCCCCGGCATTGACCGTCACGGGACCGAGGATGCTGCCGGTCGCGTCGTTGCCGACAGCGAGCGCTCCCGCGTTGACCGTCGTGCCACCGGTATACGTGCTCGTCCCCGCAAGAGTAAGCGTCCCGCCGCCGGCGACGGTGAGGGCTCCCGCGCCGCTGAGCGGGCCGGTCAGTCACCGCGTTCCCGGTGGTATTGATCTGATCGGCCCCGAGCAGCACCACCGCGCGGCCGGAGGTGAAGGCGGCGCCCGTCACCTGCAGCGTTCCGTTATTCAGCGTCAGCCCGCCCGAGGAGTCGCCGAGGTTCGCGTCGCTCGCGACCGCCACCGTGCTGCCCGTCACCGTGGTCCCACCGCTGTACGTGTTCGTCCCGCTCAGCGTCACGGTGCCCCCGCCCGTGATGGTCAGGGCGCCGGTACCGCTCAGCACCCCCGCATACGTGCCCGCGCTCGCCTGGTTGAATGTCACCGTCCCGCTGTCCGCGATATTGCCCTGCACGCTCGTCGTCGTCCCGACGAGCGCCGTGCCCGCCCCGACGGTGGTGCCACCCCCGTACGTATTCGCCCCGCTCAACGTGACGGTGCCGCCCCCGCTCACCGTGAGCGCGCCCGACCCGCTCAGCATCCCCGCGTACGTCCCGGCGCCCGCCTGATTGAACGTCACCACCCCGCCGTCCGCGATATTCCCCTGCAGACTCGTCGTCGTCCCCACCAGCGTCGTTCCCGCGCCGACCGTGGTACCGCCGCCGTAGGTGTTGGCGCCGCTCAGCGTGACGGTGCCGCCCCCGCTCACCGTCAGCGCGCCCGGCCCCGCCGACGAGGCCCGACAGCGTTCCGGTAAATCCGTTCGTGTTGACCGTCCCGCCGCCCGCGTTCAGCGTCACGCCGCGCGCCGACACCAGATTCCCCGTCAGCGCGAGCGTCCCGTTATCCAGCGTCAGTCCCGTCGCCCGCGGCGCCCAGATTGCCGTCATTACTCACGCTCACCGTGCTGCCGCCCGTCACCGTCGTGCCGCCCATGTAGGTGTTCGCCCCACCGAGCGCCAGCGTGCCGCCGCCCGTCACCGTGAGCGCGCCAGCGCCGCCGACGACTCCCGACACGGTCCCCGTGAACCCGTTCGTGTTGACCGTCCCGCCGCCCGCGTTCAGCGTCACGCCGCGGGCCGACACCAGATTGCCCGTCAGGGCGAGCGTCCCGTTATCCAGCGTCAGGCCCGCCGCGGCGTTGCCCAGGTTCGCGTCATTGCTCACGCTCACCGTGCCGCCGCCCGTGACCGCGGTGCCGCCCTGATACGTGTTCGTCCCGCTCAGCACCAGCGTGCCGCCGCCGACGGTCACGCCGCCCGCCCCGCTCACCACGCCCGAGAGCGTCAGGGTCCCCGTATTCAACGCGTTCCCCACCGTCAGCCCCGCCGCGTCGTTCACATTCCCCGACAGTGTACTCGCTTGGCCGGTGCCCACCAGCAGCGTCCCGCCCGTCCCCGCCGTCGTGATGCTCCCCGCCCAGGTGATCCCCGTCGTCATCAGGAGCGTCCCGGTCGTCGCGCCGCCGCCCATCTGCGTTCCGCCCAGCGTCAGCGCGCCCGCCGCCGACCCGAGGTTGCCCGCCGCGCTCACGCTCAGCGTGCCGGCGATCACGTTGTTGCTCGTCTGCTGGTTGTTCGCCGCCGACAGCACCAACGTGCCCGTGTTGGGACTCTGCGTGTTCACATCCAGCGTCGTCGCGGTGATCTGCGTCCCCCAGAGCAACGTCGCTGTTCGGGGCGCCTCGCAGTCCAGGGTCGGACTGCCCGCGCAGAGCCCTGCGACCAGGGTCAGATCCACCGCGTCGGCCTGATACGTCAACTCCGGCGTGAGGAAGCCGATGTTCGCCCCGCTCTGCGTGAGCGCGCCAAACGTCCCGGTCACGCCGCCCGCCGCCGTCAGCAGCGTGTACTCCGTCCCGGCCGTATACGCGCCCGCATCGAACGTCAGCGCCAGCGTCCCCCCGAGCGACGCCGCCCCGCCGACCGCCAGCTCGCTCGCCGTCGTCGGATTCGCCTCGATCGCAAGCGTGCTGCCGGCCGCCTGCGTGACGTTCCCGGTCACCGTCAGTGTCCCAAGCGTCCCCGGCGTCCCGCCCGGCGTGACCGTGCCGGCATCCGTGACGTTCCCGCTCACCGTCCCGTAGCCCGCGAGCGTCCCGCTCGCCTGCACCGCCACGCTCCCGCCGTACGCGGCCCCCGGCGTCGCGCTCGTCCCGACCTGCAGCGTCCCGCTTGTCACCGTGAACGTCCCCGTCGCCCCGGTGCCGTTTCCGGTCAGGACACCGTCCCCGGGCCCGTGAGCGCGAGTGCGCCGGCGCCGCTGAGCATGCCCGACAGCGTCAGCGTCGTGCCGCCGCTCGGGGTGAACGTCCCGCCGCCCGCGCCCACCGTCACTGTCCGCGCCGACGTGAACGTTCCCGTCGTCGCGAGCGTCCCGGCGTTCAGCACGTAGCCCGCCCGCCGCGGCCCCGAGGTTCGCTGTCGCTGCCCACGCTCAGCCGTGCCCGCCCGTGATCGTCGTGCCGCCCGTGTACCTGTTCGTCCCGCTCGAGCGTCGTCGTCCCCGCGCCCGCCGCCGTCAGGCCGCCGTTCCCGGAGATCACCCCGGAGAACGTCACCGCGTTGCCGCCGTTATTGAGCGTCCCGCCGCCGTTCAGCGCGACCGTCCGGGCAGTCGTTCCGAAGCCCGCGTTGTTGATCGCGAGCGTTCCCGCGTTCAGCACGAGCCCGCGCCGCCGCGTTCCCGAGGTTCGCTGTCGCTGCCGACGCTCAGCGTCCCGCCCGTCACCGTCGTCCCGCCCGTGTACGTGTTCGTCTCCGCTCAGCGTCGTCGTCCCCGCACCCGCCGCGGTCAGGCCGCCGTTCCCGGAGACCATCCCCGAGAACGTCACCGCGTTCCCGCCGTTGTTCGAGCGTCCCACCGCCGTTCAGCGCGACCGTCCGGGCCGTCGATCCGAAGCCCGCATTGTTGATCGCGAGCGTCCCCGCGTTCAGCACGAGCCCGCCCGCCGCGTTCCCGAGGTTACTGTCGCTGCCGACGCTCAGCGTCCCGCCCGTCACCGTCGTCCCGCCCGTGTACGTGTTGACCCAGCTCAACGTCGTCGTGCCGGCGCCCGCCGCCGTCAGCCCGCCGTTCCCGGAGATCACCCCCGAGAACGTCACCGCGTTCCCGCCGTTGTCGAGCGTCCCGCCGCCGTTCAGCGCGATCGTCCGCGCCGAGTCTGCCGAAGCCCGCGTTGTTGATCGCGAGCGTCCCCGCGTTCAGCGTGAGGCCGCCCGCCGCATTCCCGAGGTTACTGTCGCTGCCCACGCTCAGCGTCCCGCCCGTCACCGTCGTCCCGCCCGTGTACGTGTTGATCGCCGCCGAGCGTCGTCGTCCCCGCGCCCGACCGCCGTCAGGCCGCCGTTCCCGGAGATCACCCCCGAGACCGTCACCGCGTTCCCCCCGTTGTCGAGCGTCCCGCCGCCATTTAGCGCGATCGTCCGCACCGTCGTGAGCGGTGCCGTAGTCGCCAGCGTGCCCGCGTTCAAGCGTCACCGAGTTCCCCGCTCGCCCGAGGTCCCCGTCGGCGCTCGACGCTCAGCGTCCCGCCCGTGACCGTCACCCCGCCGGTATAGTTGTTGCTCGGCGTTGGAGAGCGCCAGGGTTCCCGCCCCATTCACGCCAGCCCGCCGGCCCGCTCAGCATCCCCGACAGCGTCAGCGTCGTGCCCGTGTTCGGGCTGATCACGCCCGCCGCCCAGCGTCACCGCCCGCGCCGACGCGAACGTCGCCGTCGTCTGCGAACGGCCCCCGTTCAGCGTCAGTGCCCCGGCCCCGCCCAGGTTGTTATCGGCACTCACCTGCAGCGTCCCCGCCGTGACCGTCGTCCCGCCCGTGTACGTGTTGGTCCCTGACAGCACCAGCGTCCCGCCGCCGACCGTCACCCCGCCGGCCCCACTCACGGTCCCCGACAGCGTCAGCGTCCCCGTATCCGACGCGCTTCCCACCGTCAGCCCCGCGGCGTTCGGCGACCGTCCCCGACAGCGTGCTCGTCTGCCCGTTCGCCACCAGCACCGTCCCGCCGGCCCCGGCCGTCGTCACGCTCCCCGCCCAGTTGATCCCCGCCGATCATCAGCAGCGTCCCGACGGTCGCGCCGCCGCCCGTCTGCGTCCCGCCGAGCGTCAGCGCCCCCGCCGCCGAGCCGAGCTGGCCCGGATCGCTCACGCTCAGCGTCCCCGCGATCACGTTCGTGCTCGTCTGCTGGTTGTTATCCGCGCTGAGCGTCAGCGTCCCGTTGTTCGGATTGACGGTATTCAGGTCCAGCGTCGTCGCCGTGATCTGCGCGGACAGCACGAGTTCGCTGTTCGCGGGCACCTCGCAGTCCAGCACCGGACTCCCGCTGCACGCGCCCGACAGCAGCGTCAACTCCACCGCGTCCGCCTGATAGGTCAGCGACAAGCTCAAATTCCCGATATTCGCGCCGCTCTGCGTGAGCGCCCCGAACGTCCCCGTCACCCCGCCCGCCGCCGTGAGCAGCGTGTACTCCGTCCCCGCCGTGTACGTCCCCGCGTCGAACGTCAGCGCCAGCGTCCCCCCGAGCGACGCCGACCCGCTCACCACCAGCTCGCTCGCCGTCGTCGGGTTCGCTTCGATCGAGAGCGTGTCGCCCGCTCCCTGCGTGTAGTTCCCCGACACCGTCAGCGTCCCGATCGTCCCCCCAGGGGCCACGGTGCCGCCGTTCGTCACGTTCCCGCTCACCGTGCCATGCCCCGCCAGCGTCCCGCCCGCCTGCACCGCGACGTTCCCGCCGTACGTCACGCCCGGCGTCGCGGCGCTTCCGACCTCGAGCTTCCCGCTCGTCACCGTGAACGTCCCCGTCGCACTACTCGCCGTCCCGGTCAAGAGCACCATCCCGGCGCCCGTCAGCGCCAGCGCCCCGCTCCCGCTCAGCGTCCCCGACAGCGTCAACGTCGTCCCGTTGCTCGGCGTGAACGTCCCGCCCCCCGCGCCCGCCGTCACCGTCCGCGCCGACGTGAACGTCCCCGTCGTCGCGAGCGCCCCCCCATTCAGCGTCACGCCGTTCCCCGCGTCCCCAAGATCGGCATCGGCCCCGACGCTCAGCGTCCCGGCCGTCAGCGTGTTCCCGCCCGTGTAGCTGTTGCCCGCATCAGACAGGAGCGAGCGTTCCGGCGCCGTTGAGCGTCAGCCCGCCGCTGCCGCTCAGCGCGCCCGACAGCGTCAAGCGTCGTCCCATTACTCCGGGCTGAAGACCCCGCCGCCCAGCGTCACCGCGCGCGCCGGACGTGAACGTCGCGGTGGTCTCGAGCGTTCCGCCGTTCAGCGCGACCGTGTTCGCGGCGTCGCCCAAGTTCGCGTCCGCGGTCACGCTCGAGCGTGCCCGCCGTGACCGTCGCCCCGCCGGTGAACGTGTTCGTCCCGGTAAGGACCAGCGTTCCGGCCCCGGTCAGCGTAAGCCCGCCGGCGCCGCTCAGCACCCCGGACAGCGTCAAGGTCGTCGCGGCATCCGGGCTGATCGCCCCGCCGCCGAGCGTGACGGCCCGGGCCGAGGTCAACGTGCCGGCGCTCTCCAGGGTCCCGCCGTCAGCGCGACGCCGCCGCCGGCGTTGCCGAGGTTCGCGTCGGCGCTGATGTCGAGCGTCCCGGCGGTGAGCGTCGTCCCGCCCGTATACGTGTTTGTCCCAGACAGCGTGGTCGTGCCGGTCCCGGACAGCGTCAGACCGCCGTTCCCGGACACGATGCCGGAGAAGGTCGCCGCGTTTCCGCCGTTGTTGAGCGTCCCGCCGCCGCCGAGCGCGATCGCGCGGGCCGACGTCCCGAACCCGGCGTTGTTGATCGCGAGGGTCCCGCCGTTCAACGCCACGGAGTTCGCGGCATTGCCCAGGTTCGCGTCCGCGCCGACGCTCAACGTCCCGGCGATGACCGTGACGCCGCCGGTGAACGTGTTCGCGCCTGAGAGCACGAGGGTCCCCGCGCCGTTCAGCACGAGTCCGCCTCCGCCGCTCAGCACGCCATTCAGCGTCAGCGTCGTCGCCCCGCTCGGGCTGATCACGCCGCCGCCGAGGGTCACCGCACGCGCCGAGATGATGCTCGCCGTGCTCGCGAGCGTGCCGCCGTTGAGCGTCAGCGTGTTGGCCGCGTCGCCCAGGTTTGCGTCCCCGCTCACGCTGAGGGTGCCGTTCGTCACCGTGACGCCGCCGGTGAACGTGTTCGTGCCGGTGAGCACCAGCGTTCCGGGCCCATTCAGCAGCAGCCCGCCCCCGCCGGTGAGGACCCCAGTCAGCGTCAGCGTCGTCGCCGCGTTCGGGCTGATCGTCCCGCCGCCGAGCGTCACGCCGCGCGCCGAGGTGACGGTCGCCGTGCTTTGCAGCGTCCCGCCGTTGAGCGTGATCGTGTTGGCCGCGTTCCCGAGGTTCGCGTCGGCGCTCACGCTGAGCGTCCCGCTCGTCACGGTGGCGCCGCCCGTGAAGGTGTTCGTGCCGGACAGGACGAGGGTCCCGAGCCCGTTGAGGGTCAAGCCGCCCGCGCCGCTGAGCACACCCGACAGCGTCAGCGTCGTCGCGGCGCTCGGGCTGATCGCGCCGCCGCCGAGGATCACGCTGCGCGCCGAGGTGACGGTCGCCGTGCTCGCGAGCGCCCCGCCGTTCAGCGTCACCGTGTTCGCCGCGTTCCCGAGGTTCGCGTCCGCGCTCACACTGAGCGTGCCGTTCGTTACGGTGACGCCGCCCGTGAACGTGTTCGTGCCCGTGAGCGTCAGCGTCCCGGCCCCGTTCAGCAGGAGCCCGCCACCGCCGCTCAGCACTCCGGAGAGCGTGAGGGTCGTTGCGGCGTTCGGACTGATCGTCCCACCGCCGAGCGTCACGCCGCGCGCGGACGTCAACGTCGCACGTACTCACGAGCGTCCCGCCATTCAGCGTGAGCGTGTTGGCCGCGTTCCCGAGGTTCGCGTCCGCGCCCACGCTCAGCGTCCCCGCCGTCAGCGTCGTCCCACCCGTGTAGGTGTTCGTCCCCTCGAGCGTCGTCGTGCCCGCCCCCGACAGCGTCAGGCCCCCGCTGCCCGAGATCACACCCGAGAACGCCGCCGCATTCCCACCATTATTGACCGTGCTCCCCCCGCTCACCGTCACCGCCTGTGCCGCCGTCCCAAACCCCGCGCCATTGACCAGCAGCGTCCCCGCGCTCAGCGCCAGTGTCGCCGAGGCCGCTCCCAGGTTGGTCTGGCTCCCCACACTCAGCGCTCCCCCGCTCACCGTGAGCGTCCCTGTCAGCGTGTTCGTCCCCGACACCGTCGTCGTGCCCCCGCCCAGCAGCGTCAGCGTCCCGCTCCCCGAGATCACGCCCGACCACGTCGTGGTGAACGGTCCCACACTCAGCGTCCCCGTCCCCGGCACCGCGATCGGCCGCGCCGAGCTCCCGAACGTGCCCGCCGTGAGCTCCAGCGTCCCGCCGTTCAACGTCACGGCGCCCCCGCCGCGTCCCAGGTTGCTGTCCGCGCCCACCTCCAGCGTCCCCGCCGTGACCGTCGTCCCGCCCGTGTACGTGTTCGTCCCCGTGAGCACGACCGTGCCCCCGCCCACCGTCACCCCGCCGCGTCCCGCTGATGATCCCCGACAGCGTCAGCGTCCCGTGGTCCCCGCCGTCCCCCACCGTCAGCCCCGCCGCGTTCGCGACGTTCCCCGACAACGTACTCGTCTGCCCGGTGCTCACCAAGAGCGTCCCGCCCGCGCCCGCCGTCGTGATGCTCCCCGCCCACGTGAGGCCCGTCGTCATCGAGCAGCGTCCCGTTCGTCGCCCCGCCGCCCGTCTGCGTCCCGCCCAGCGTCAGCGCGCCCAGCGCCGCCCCCAGATCCCCCGCCGCGCTCACGCTCAGCATCCCCGCGGTCACGTTGGTCGTCGTCTGCTGGTTCCCCGCGTTCGACAGCACCATCGTCCCGCTGTTCGGGTTCTGCGTGTTCAGGTCCAGCGTCGCCGCCGTGATCTGCGTCGCCCACGGCAGCGTCCCGCCCGTCGGCACTTCACAGTCCAGCGGATCCGGCCCCGTGCACGCCCCCGGCTACAGCGTCAGCTCCACCGCGTTCGCCTGGTAGCTCACTTCCGGCGTCAGCTGCCCGATGCTCACCCCACCCTGCGTCAGCGTCCCGAACGTCCCCGTCACCCCGCCCGCCGCCGTCAGCAGCGTGTACACCGTCCCCGCCGTGTACGTCCCCGCGTCCCACGTCAGCGCCAGCGTCCCCGCGAGCGACGCCGACCCGCTCACCACCAGCTCGCTCGCCGTCGTCGGGTTCGCTTCAATCGACAGCGTGTCGCCCGCGCCCTGCGTGTAGTTCCCACTCACCGTCAGCGTCCCGATCGTCCCGCCGGGCGCCACGGTCCCGCCGTTCGTCACGTTCCCGCTCACCGTCCCGTGCCCCGCCAGCGTCCCGCCCGCCTGCACCGCCACGTTCCCGCCGTACGTCACCCCGGGCACGCCCGCGCTCCCGACCTCCAGCTCTCCGCTCGTCACCGTGAACGTCCCCGTCGCGCCACTTGCCGTCCCGGTCAAGAGCACCATCCCCGCGCCGGTCAGCGCGAGCGCCCCGCTGCCGCGTCAGCGTCCCCGACAGCGTCAGCGTCGTCCCGCCACTCGGCGTGAACGTCCCGCCGCCCGCATTGACCGTGACCGTCCGCGACGACGTGAACGTCCCCGTCGTCGCGAGCGCCCCGCCGTTCAACGTCACCCCGTTCGCCGCGGCGCCCAGATCGGCGTCCGCCCCCACGCTCAGCGTCCCCGCCGTCAGCGTGTTCCCGCCCGTGTAGTTGTTGCTCGCGTCGGACAGGACCAGCGTCCCCGCCCCGTTCAGCGTCAGCCCGCCGCTGCCGCTCAGCAGCTCCCGACAGCGTCAGCGTCGTCCCGCTGTCCGGGCTGATCGCCCCGCCGCCGAGCGTGACGGCCCGCGCCGACGTGAACGTCGCCGTAGCTCTCGAGCGTGCCGCCGTTCACCGTCACCGCGTTCGCCGCGTTGCCGAGATTGTTGTCCGCGCTCACGTCGAACGTGCCGGCCGTGACCGTCACGCCGCCCGTGTAGGTGTTGGCCCCCGTCAGCACCAGCGTGCCCCGCTGCTGTTGAACGTCAGTCCCGCTGCTCCGCTCAAGACGCCCGACAGCGTCAGCGTCGTCCCGCTGTTCGGGCTGAACGCGCCGCCGCCCAGCGTCACGTTGCGCGCCGAAGTGAACGTCGCCGTCGTCTCCAGCGTCCCCCCGTTCAGCGTCACCGCGCCCGAAGCGGCACCCAGGTTGGCGTCCGCACCGACGGACAGCGTCCCAAAGTCGATGATCGTGCCGCCGGAGTACGTGTTGGTCGCGGTCAGCACCAGCGTGCCCGGAGCCGAATTGAGCTCGGTCAACGAACCGCTCCCACCGATGACGCCTGACAGGGTCAGCGTCCCCGTGATTGGACTGATACTCCGCCGCCGGCGCCCAGCGTGAACGCCCGGGCCGAGGCGAAGGTGGCCGTCGTGGAGAGGCGGCCGCCCCCGCCGAGTGTCACGGCG
>CAWBBU010000011.1:0-97690 GCA_963787105.1 uncultured Bacillota bacterium | reverse complement strand
GATGCCCACGACGCATGGATACGCGCCGAACATGAGGTGGACCAGGAACGTGCACGAGAGTACGAGGCGCGGAAGGCGCTGCGGGAGTCGGAGCGTGAAGGTTAGGACGGAGCTGTGGGAGGCCGATACAGCACACACGGGCGGTCTGACCCGCGATCGATCGCGGCCCGCGGCGTTCCTAACGCTTCTGGAGCCAGAACTGGTACATGCCGATGAACGTCGAGGCGTTCTCCTGTTCGAAGCGGTGCCAGGATCCGAGATCGGTACGACTGCGGTCGTGCGGAAATCTCGCCGAATAGCGTGCCGCCACCCCGGATGCGACCTCGAAGCCGATGAAGTCCAGGGCGTTGTCGGCCAGGAACTGAGCGATCTCAAGCAGCATCAGCGGTCGGTCGCGAACATGAAACAGCCAATCTCGGCAGCCGCTCATGCTGAAAAAGTCAGAGTTTCTCGCTTCCCGCCGTACCGGGTCGCTATCGGGGAGATCCATGATCTCCTGCCGGCAGCGACGGATGTCGGCGGGAGTGGGCGCAAAGGGGTGCGCGGCGATGAACGAGCGCGCCGCCCCGTTGTTGCGACGCGCCGCCTCACTGTAGACCGCCACGCGCATCAACCCGCCCGACCGAAGCCCCGTAATTAGCATCTTCCAGCCGCGGAAGGGGTCCGCCAGGTGGTGCAGCACGCCGCTACAATTGATCACGTCGAAACTGCGCCCCAACGACGGAAGTTCCAGGATGTCGGCCTGTGCGAACTCGATGTCGGACAGACCGAACTCCGCGGCTTTCCGTTTAGCATACGCGAGGCTGGTCAAGCTCAGGTCGATCGCGAGAATCTTGATCGGCGCGATCAGGCGCGCGGTCTCGACCACCGTCTGCCCTGTGCCGCAGCCTGCCATCAGATACTCGACGGCGCCGCGCCGTTCACACAGCTGAAACGGCCCCTCGGGAAAACGCCCGCGCAGATACGCATCGATTGAGATCGAGCGGCTCGGGGCTCGCACGATGAGCCAGCGAGGATAGGGGTGCGTTTCATACTGCTGCTGCACCTTCAGTGACACATCGTCCGTGATCGCGGTGAGCCGCGGTATGGTGGCGCGCAATTCCAGTTCTTCGCGCGGCTCCCGGACCTGCTGGGTGAGCAGACGGTCGATCGGCGCGGGCCATGGCCGTGCGAGCAGTGTCTCGGCGCCGTCAAGCGAGTGAAGCGGAAAATAGGCGGCAACGGCGGCGACCGACAGAGGTGGCAGAGGAGCAGGCGACCGTAGCGCGTGTTCGACGCGGTCGCGCAGTCGTTGTGCCCGCTCAAGTTCCCCGTCGGCCAGCGCGAAGACGTACTCGTTCACGAAGCACTGGCGCGCGAGCGCGCAGAACATCGCGAGCACCGCGTCGGTCTGCGGCCTCGCGCCAGCGTCCGTCGAGGCCGTCTCGAGGAGCTCGGACCGGAGCGTCGTGAGAAACCGCTCCAGATCCGCATCACAGACTGGTGCGGCCTCAAGCGCGACACGCAGCAGCCGATCGTCGGCGATCGCCGCGGCTCGGGCCGCCCCGAATAGGTCGCCCTCGGTCAAACGGCGCGGCCAAACGGCCCGAACGCGACGGATGCCCTCGCCCACAGCCGTTTCCTCTTTGATAAGATGCACGGCAGCGTACGCGACACTGGCCGGCCGGGCCCAAGGCTCGGACATTGCGCGGGTCACAAGATCGCGTACTGTCGGGATGTTCGGGATGTGGCGCGCCCGCCGCAGGCACCCGACGAACATCGCCTTGACCTCTTCGGTCTCATGGACCGACAGCGCGCGTGCGAACACCAGCAACGCGCCCTCAAAGTTCTGCGCCGCCATGAGCAGCTCGCCCAACCCGGAGAGGGCGTCCGGGTGGTTGGGATCGATTTCGAGAGCCTCGCCATAACATCGCTCAGCATCGCGCAAATGCCCGGCGCGACGGTGGCGAAGCGCGTCTGCGATCACCTCGCGCACGGCCCCGCGAGCGCCCGGACCCCGTGCGCGGCCAACGCGGGCGGAGCGGTCAGCGGCGCGGCGATTCTTGTGGCTCACCCGGCACACCCTCCTTAGTTGACAACAGAAGCTCTTTCGCGGCCGCTAAGGATCGGCCGGGAACGCTGGTTGAGGGTTCGACTCCGGCTGGGACCACCAAAATTCGTACTCATAACACTCAACACCGCGTTTCGTCTTCTTTGGTAAGGGACGGGTCACGCCGTCGCTTCAGGTCACCTGCGTTGCATCGTCGCCATGCTGAAATCGCACCCATCCCGATTCGACGTCATGCTTCGTTCGCTAGAAGCGGTAACGGTCACGGTGGGAAAAGGAGGCCAGAGCTGTTCAACATCAGGCCCCGTCCCCAAGCGCCGTGACCAGAACGCCTTGCGCGATGCGATCAGAGAGCCGCCCGGTTCGTCGACACTCGACGTCGTTCAAGAACGCCGAGAGCGTTCCATACCGGGCTTATTCAACCCGGTATGGAAACGCTCTGCGTCGGACCGCGGAGGTCCCTAGCTGGCGTGCGCCGTTTTGACCTGCGCCAGCACCGCAGTCCAGGTTGAACGACGCAGGTTTCTGCCGTGGCGGGAACTTGATGAAGTCGGCAATCTGCGCCGCGACCACCTCCTGCATCTGGTACATCTGGGGAACGTGATCGACCATCCAGTCAAAGTAGGTGTTCGAGTTAAAGTCGGCTCGCTCGTAGGGGTCACGACGCAAGCTGACGATGTGCGGCACCCGAAGCTTTATCAATGGCTCGGCCCACACTTGGAGCTGATTGGCGCGTTGCACGGCCAGATTGAACTTCCAGTCGCCAACACGGAGCGCCATGACGTCACCATCATCGCTGAAATACATAATAGAGTTTCTTGGACTCTCGGCCACCTTGCCCGAGAAGTACGGGGTCATGTCGTACCCGTCGAGATGGACGTTAAACTTCTTGCCGCCCACGGTGCAGCCGTCGAGGAGTTGCTTCGTGACATCGGGATTACCGGCGGCGGCCAGCAGCGTCGGGAACATATCGATGTGCGACACGATGCCGTTGAAGACCGACCCCGGCTTGATCGTGCCGGGCCAGCGGATGAATGCCGGCACGCGCCAGCCGCCCTCCCAGTTGGAGTCTTTCTGCCCACGGAATGGGCTGTTGGCGCCGTCCGGCCAGGTGTCGTTCTCCGGACCGTTGTCGGTGGAGTACATGACGATCGTGTTGTCGGCGATGCCCAACTCGTCGAGCTTGTTGAGCATCATGCCGATCTGTTCGTCATGCACGACCATGCGGTCGCTATACGGATCTTGACCGCTCTTGCCGAGATTCTTCGCCGCGACGTGGGTCCTGAAATGCATGGCCGTCGAGTTGTACCAGAGGAAGAACGGCTTGTCGGCCTTGGCCTGCGTTTCCATCCACGCCAGGGCGCGGGTGGTGATCTCCTCGTCGATCGTTTCCATGCGCTTCTTGGTGAGCGGACCGGTGTCTTTAATGACTTGCTTTCCGACGCGCCCCCAACGTGCGTCGACGGTTGCATCGTCTTTATCGGTCGCTTTGCAATCCATCACGCCGCGCGGGCCAAACATGGCCTTGAACTTTGGGTCCTTGGGATAGTCGGGCAGTTCGGGTTCTTCCTCGGCGTTGAGGTGATAGAGGTTGCCGAAGAACTCATCGAAGCCGTGCACGGTCGGCAAGAACTCATTGCGGTCGCCCAGATGATTCTTGCCGAACTGGCCGGTGGCGTAGCCCTGCGGTTTCAGCAACTCGGCGATGGTCGGATCTTCCGGATGCAGGCCGACGGTAGCGCCCGGCAAGCCGACCTTGGTGAGGCCGGTGCGGATCGGGTTCTGACCGGTGATGAAGCAGGCTCGCCCGGCGGTGCAGCTCTGCTGGCCGTAGTGGTCGGTGAACACACCGCCCTCGTGGGCCACGCGATCGATGTTGGGGGTACGGTATCCCACCAGGCCGTCGCTAAAGCGGCTGATGTTTGAGATGCCGATGTCGTCGCCCCAGAGTATCAGGATATTGGGTTTCTTTGCGGGCATTTTTCAACACCTTTCTCAGTTGGGTTTGTGATCATCTCGCCAACTCGATGTCGTTGTTTTAGTTCTCCGCCCAAGCTCGGCGGCCGTTCGACGATCCCGCCGGCCTAAACCCTCCACTCCGTGAAGCGATCCTGCCCTGTCCGAGCCCCCCTTTCCGGCACACACGCGCCATGCGACGGGGACCGCGTACCGCCCAACATGGGCGGGGACGGCCTCTGAGGGCAACTTTAATAGTATAAAACGGGCCTGCGCGACGCCCCCACCCAGAGGTGGGTGTTGAGATGGGGTTTGTCGAGGATCCAGCGCGGAGCGCGCGGCCGCGGCGGAGACCGACCCTTCGGGTTCGCGATCGCCTGTGTGGCGATCCGACGGGACCACCTGGTTCCCACCGAGACCTGCGGCGGACGATCCCTGTGGCGACCCGCGTGAGCATGCGCGACCACGGTGGTGTGCGACGACTGAGACCAAGTGGGTCCCACCACCGGAAGGAGCGCAGGCGCCAAAATGGAATGCCACGCAAAGGTAGTTCGGCCCCGGCAACTCAACCTCGACCTGCGGGCGAGTCTGACGGGTCACACTCGGGGGGTGCGGAGATGAAACCGAAAGAGGGCGAAGCGGAGAAGGCGCGCGCCATCGCGGACCGGGTCGTTCGGCATGCGCTGGCAGACGTACACTTCCGGGAGGAATTGAAGACCAACCCGAAGGCGGTGCTGGAGAGAGCCGGCATGTCAGAGCGTGCCATCGAAGATATCGGGCGGGAAATCGAGATTGACGGCGTGGTCTTGCTGGCCGCGTGTGTGATTACGTGTCTCTGGTCGTGCATATACAGCTGCTCCCGCACATCGTCGATACCGAAGGTCGACCAGGCGCCACTGGGAGGTGCATAGATGGTGCCGCACGAGGCGGAATTAGAGAAGGCACGTGCCACCGCTGACCGCGTCGTCAGACTCGCCTTGGCGGATGCACACTTCCGGGAGGAATTGAAGGCTCACCCGCAGGCCACGCTCGAGAAAGCAGGCCTGTCGGCGAAGGTCGCCGAGGATGCCGCCCGAGAGCTCGTCGTTGATGGCCACGCGTCCGTCGTCAAGTGCAGCTACACGTGCTTCTTGACGTGTGTCTTTACCTGCGAAGTGACTGACAAGCTTTGAGGTGATGAGAAGCCTGATCGCGTATTCTGCGGGGGGCTACTCAGGATTTGATGACCATCGCGTCACGTTGCCGACCGATGATTCGCTTGTGCCGTGTGTAAGCGAGGCGTGCGCCGCATACGGGCGTCGCGCCGACGTGAATCCCGAAGACGTCTGGATCCGGGTTGATGGGGCGCGCCGCCTCATGGTGGAGCAGGGGTGGAAGGTGCACGTCTCCGCCATTTGGGCCGCGGCGCAGGCGGTGCTGGACCGAGTACTTCCAGTCCTGCTCAGTGAGGATATCGCGTTCAAAGTTATCGCCTCCGGCCGCCTGCTGGATTTGCTGAATGAGGGCGACTTGGGACGGAGCCAAATCGGCAAGTTTCTGACGGTCTACCCCGAGAACGACGCACAGGCCGTCCGGATCGCCGCGAGACTTCACACGGCGACAGTGGGCCTGCGGGGACCGCGAATTCCTTCCGACCGGCCGCTCGTGCCAGGCAGCCTGGTGCACTACCGATACGGCAGTTTCGGCCACCGGCGTATGCAGAGTCTGCTCGGTAGCATCGAACCAGCGCTCCTCTCGCCTGAGGGCGAACTGGTCCCGGATGCACATGTCCCGTTTTATCAAGCGCCGCCGTGGGCGGTCGACCCGTTTGTCGGCGCCCGGGTCGCTACGGCACCCGACGACCCGCGAGACGCACACGTAATCGGCGATCGGTTTCTGGTGGTGTCGGTCTTCCATCGGTCGCCTAGCGGCGGGATCTATCTCGCCGTCGATACCGCGACGCCATGTCGTTGCGTGCTGAAGAAGGCCGAGCGCGATGCGTCGGTCGGAGGCGACGGACGGGACGCGCAAGAGCGCCTGCGTCACGAGGCCCGCGTTCTTGCTCACCTCGGCCCGCTGGGGCTGTCGCCTCGGCCGTTGGAATTGATCGAAGACGGTGGGGATCTCTATCTGGCGATGGAAGATGTCGAGGGGACGACGCTCGAGCAGCATGTCGTGGGCGTGTTGGGCCGGGGGGTTCTTCCGTCGGAGGACACGGTCATTCCGTGGGGCCGCCAGTTGGCGGAGGTGCTCGGCGCCATCCATACGCACCACTGTATCTATCGAGACCTGAAGTCGAACAACGTGATTGTCACCCCGCGCGGTACGCTCCGTCTCGTCGATTTCGAGATCGCATCCTGGTCTGGCGATGCGACCGCGCCGAACGGGATGGGAACGCGCGGCTACTGTTCGCCGCAGCAGCGCGCCGGTGATGCGCCCGCCGCGACCGACGATATCTACAGTGTGGGGGCGCTCCTCTACTTCGTGTCGTCGGGGGCGGAGCCGTCCCAAGCCCCACGTCCGTTCTCGCTGTTAGACCGCCCCCTCGTCCTCATGAACCCGAAGGTGAGTCCGGCGCTCGCCGACGTGATCGGCCGGTGTTTAGCGCACGATCCGCGCGCCCGATTCCAGACGATGGACGAACTCGGCGCGGCGTTGCAAGCGATCGAGGACGAGCGCGCACCGGACGCCGTACACCGAGAGTTTGACGGCGGTCGCCCGAGCCCCAGGCAGGCGCACGGGGCGTTCGTGCCGGGCCGCGACGACCAGATCGTGCGCAAGCTCGGTGAATCGTTGTGCGAGGAAGTGCGCCTGAGTGTGCACGCGAGCGCTCGCGGCAGCCTCGTGGACCGGGATCTGAACGACGGTGTCGCCGGCGCACTACTGATGCTCGCCGAGATTGTGGCGACGTTGGGAGATCCGCGGCACCGCGACGTTCTGGCCGAGGGATCGCGCTGGTTGGCAAGCGCGCCGCGCCCAGAGGGGGCGCCGTTGCCGGGACTCTGTGTCGGCGAGGCCGGGATTGCGGCCGCGCTGCTCCGCGCGGGACAGGTACTCCGCGCCACGGACTTCGTATCGGCGGCGGTAGACCGTGGAGAACAAATCGCGCAACTGCCGCACGCGTCCCCGGACTTCTTAATGGGACGGCTGGCCGTATTTGGCTGCACCTCGTGCTGTGGGACGAGACCGGTGCGGCCGAGCACCTGCGGCAGGCGGTGGAGGCCGGTGAGATGCTGCTCGAGCGCGCGGAGACGGCCGGGGCGGATGGATTGCGGTGGACGATCCCCGCGGGCTACGGCGGCCTGAGCGGACGCGCATACGTCGGGCGGGCGCACGGGGCGGCTGGCATCGGAGACACATTGCTGGACCTGTTCGAGGCTTCGGGCGACAAAAAATTCTTGGCGGGTGCGCAGGGGGCGGGGCGCTGGATCAAGAGCCTGGCGGTTCCGGTGCTTGAGCACGACCGAGGGCTGGACTGGCCCGTGTCGGAGGACGGACAGACGCCGGCGGGTCCGTTTTGGTGCCATGGCGCGGCCGGCATCGGCCAGTTCTTTCTGCATGCGGCGAGGATCGACGCGCTTCTGGGCGCCGCCGAACTTGCGCACCGTGCGGCACAGACGGTGATCTCGAGTGGACGGTGGGCCGGTCCGACCCAGTGTCACGGGCTCGCAGGCAGCATCGAATTCTTGCTGGACACCGCGCAGGCGACGGGAGAACGGTCGTACTTCGCTGGGGTGCGATCCTTCGCGCAGCTGCTTGAGGCCTTCGCCGCCGAGCGGAACGGCATGCTCCTGTGGCCCTCGGACTCGCCGACAGCGTTTACCCCCGGCTACATGGTCGGGTACGCTGGGATCGGCGCGTGTCTCGTGCGGCTCGGCGATCCGGAACACCTGCCCCGGCAATTCAGCCGGAGCGGATTCCGTCACTGAACCGTGCGGTCCCGTCCGTACGGACAGGTCACAAGTCCGGCCGTGGTGGCCGTCGGCGTGTGGAACCCTCTCTTACCGGGACACCTGCGGATGCTCGAGGATCTCCGCCAGAGAGCGCGCGACATCTCGTGTTCCTCGCTCCTCGTTCTACTGCATCCGAACCCAGTCATGCTCCTGAACGGTCCCGAACACTTCCCGCCCTACAACGACCCAGAGGTATCGATTCGCTTGATTCTGGCCGCGGGTATCGACGCCGTGCTCCGTGTCAGGTTTCTCAGGCGCGATCTCGAGGCGGGAGCCGCAGATCTGTTGGCGGTTATCTTCCAACACGTTCGCATTGCAGAGTTGTGGCTTGGGGCCACTCAGACCCTGGGCCGGGGTGGCATGGGGAATTTCGAGACGGTCTCCGACCTGGCCAAACAGCACGACATGCGTCTCGTGCGGATGGCGTCGGAGGCGCCCGGGCTCGCGTGGGATCGCCGGCGGATGCTCGCCACCGGATGCCTCGAGCCGGCCATTGAGGCTGTCGTAGGTGTCCCCCGCTCTGGGCTCGCCCTCACTCGGGGCGTGTGTCGTTGCATTGGTCCGCGGGCGTGTACCGGGCGGTGCCGGTGGAAGACCTTGCCTCAGAGATCCGCGGCCCGACGATAGACATCCGGCTCGTGCCGGGAGGCCGTGGGCGCTCGAGCTTCCGGTGGCCGGATCCTCGAATCGAGTATTTGGCGTTCGTCGCTGGACCACACGACCACACCGCCTCCCTGACTTCAGAAGTGTCGGGGGAACGCGAGAACGCGAACGGCAGTCGCGGGCAAGTCACGTAACGAGGGTCTCCCAACATTGATACACGCGGATCGGAGGTTCAACTCCCTTCGAGCGCCATATCGAACGCGGGTGCGCGTCCGAGCGCGGAGTTCGTGGCGATCGTCCATGACCATGGGACACACCGTACATCTGCGGGGAAGGGGTTCGACCACCCGCAAGCAAAGTCCGGACCGCCATGGCTGACTCGGATCGAACCACGGCCTCGTTGATCGGTGCCACGGCGGGGGCGACTCGTATCGCGCTGATCCATGCTGTGGCTAGTGCGATGGCACCTGCGCATGACGCGTTTCGACAGGTGTGGCCGGATGCGCAGTACTTCAATATCCTCGACGACTCGCTAAGCGGCGACCTGGAGCGCGACGGCCGGCTGACTCCCGCGATGGCGGCGCGATTTCGGGTGCTTACGGACTACGCCGTGTCCACAGGCGTGTCCGGGATTCTGTTTACCTGTTCGGCGTTCGGTGCCGCCATCGAGGCGGCGGCCCAGGAGGCGCCGATCCCGGTGCTGAGGCCCAACGCGGCGATGTTCGACGCAGCGGTGGCCGCGGGCGACCGGATCGGAATGCTCGTGACGTTCGAGGAGAGCGTCGCGTCGCTCGAGGATGAATTTCGCGCGACGGCGGCGGGCCGCGGGTCGCGCGCGACGATCAGAACGATCTATGTGCCGGATGCGCTGCGGGCGCTGCAGGCGGGGAGTGCTGGGGAACACGACCGGCTCATCGTCGATGCCGCGAGGTCGTTGCGGGGATTCGATGCGGTCCTGCTGGCACAGTTTTCTATGGCGCGGGCCGAAGGCGCCGTCTGCGCAGCGATCGGGGGCCGGGTCCTCACCAGTCCGGGAAGCGCAGTCATGAAGCTGCGCGAGCTTGTTACGCGCGGACGGTATTACGGGACGACGGAGGAGCGCCCCGAACACCCGTTGAACCTTGCGCCGGGTTACTATGGGGACCGCGGAGCGTGCGCCGCGCCCGGAAGTGTGCCGGTCACGCCCGGATCGTGTCGTCTGGAGGAGTCGAAGATGAGCCTTAAGGAAGCAGAGACGCAATCCTGCCGGCACTGAACAAGAGTACGCGTACATCTACGGCCTGTTCCCGTCGTTCGAAAAGCTCTCCGATCCGGCGCTGCGCCGGACCATCGCGTCGATCTGGCTGCGGGTGTGGCATCGAAGTAAGAATAATGGAAGAAGCTTGAGGACTGCCCGATGTACGACGAGCTGCCGCCGGGACCTAAGTGGTCGCTCATCAAACATATCAATTCCGTGGCGACAAACGCCGAGACGATGGTGCACTCCCTGCACCGTGACTTCGGCCACCAGGCCAGGCTCGAGATGGTGATTACGCTCGCGCTGCTGCATGACGTGTCGAAGGTCATTGAATATGAGCCGGCCGGCGACCGCACGGTTCGATCCGAACTCGGCAACACGTTTCTGCACGCGATCTGGAGCGGCGTCGAGTCGTACAACGCCGGTATTGACCCGGAGATCGTGAAGATCATCGTGCTGCACCCGCATCATCCGCCGCACACGCACGTGCGCCCGGTGAACGTCGAGCACCTGATCCTCCACTACGCCGAGCTCGGGACGGCGGATCCCGTCTTCTTCATGAACAAACAGGCGACGCACATGGAGTTCGAGCGGCGGTTCTTCCAGGTCTAGGACCCGGCGGCCGTCGCCGGGTGCGAGGGGGCACAGACGTGAGAAAGCTGACACGGAGAGTCGTCGTCCTCGCCGCGCCGATGCTGGTGGCCGGCGTTGCCGGGTCAACCACGCGCGGCGCGGCAGCGACGCCGATGATGCCCGCGCAGCCCGTCCAGATCAAGATCGGCACGCCGGCCGCGCTCGGGCTGGCGCTGTTCTGGGATCTCCAGATCGCGGACAAGCGCGGCATGTTCCGGCAGAACAACCTGGTGCCGCAGTTTCTCGAGTTCGCCGGACCGGCGCCGGCGATTCAGGCGCTCGTGGCCGGGTCGGTGAATTTCGTGTCGGCGGCGACGGATGCCGGCGTGTATGCGATCGATGCCGGCGCCCCCCTCAAGTTCATTGCCGGGCAGAGTTTTGCGGGTCACGCGCTCGCCGTGAGCGCCGACATCCGCTCGTACCCGGCGCTGAAAGGCAAGCGGATCGCGGCGACGGACCTCCAAACCGGGACGACGGTGGTGCTGCGCGCGCTGCTGCAGAAGAACGGGCTCGGTCCGAACGACTACAATATCATTCCCATCGCGGATCGGTACGGCGCGCTGCGCACCGGGGCCGTGTCGGGCGCGTTGCTCGCGCAGCCGCTCGATTTTCAAGCGCAGGCCGCCGGGTTCAACGTGCTCGGCTACGTGAACGACGCGATCCCTGATTATCTGATCAGTGCCCACCAGGTGAACACGCGGTTCGCGGCGGGGAATGACGCCGCGGTCGTGGCGTACGCGAGGGCCGTGCGCGACGCGCAGCGCTGGCTCTGGAATCCGGCGAACAAGGACGACGCGATCACGTCTGCTCATGCAGAATTCGAATATTCCGCGCGACTTCGCCGAACGCACGTATCTCATGGTCATCGGCCGCCGTCTCATGACGCGGGACGGCAGAATCACGCCGGAGATGATGCAGACGCTGTTTACGGTGCTCCAGCAGGCGGGACGTCCCGCCGCGTCCGCGAACCTGAGCCTCTACGTGGACATGAGCTACCTCCGTAGAGCCGGCAGCTGACCGTCGCAGGCCTCCCCGTGTTGCGCGTGACCGCACGTCCGTGAGCAGCCGCATGCGCGCGCGGCTCCTCGGGGTCGTGTCCGTGATCGCGGTCTTATCGCTCTGGGAGTTCGTCGGCCGGTTCATCGTGAAGGAGAAGATCTTTCTTGTTCCGTTCAGCGAGGTGATGGTGTATCTCGTCCGGTGGGCCGTGGCGGGCGATCTCGGCCGGAACATCGCCGCGAGCGCGCAGGCATTCGGCATCGGCTTCGCCCTCGCGATCGTCATCGGCGTCTCGCTCGGGATCGCGATTGGGCTGAACGCCACGATCCGCGGGCTCGCGGACCCGCTCGTCGCCGCGTTGTATTCGACGCCGCTGCTCGCGTTGACGCCGCTGTTTATTCTCTGGCTCGGCATCGGACTGGCCTCCAAAGTGGCGATCATCATGCTCGTATCCGTCTTTCCGATCGTCATCAACACGACCGCGGGCGTGCGAGAGGTGGAGACGCAATACCTCGACGTCGCCCGGTCCTTCGGCGCGCGCCCGCGGCAGATGCTCGCCAAGGTGCGGCTGCCCACGGCGGTTCCCTTTATCCTCGCGGGGATTCGCATCAGCGTGGCGCGCGCCGTGGTCGGCGTCTTCGTGGCGGAGCTGCTCGGCGGCACGGTGGGCATTGGCTATGCGATCTCGAGTTCCGCGTCGGTGTTTGATACCCGGCGGATGTTCGCCGGCATCGTGCTGCTCGCGGGGTTCGGCATCCTCGCGACCCAAGCGCTGGTGAGCCTCGAGCGGTGGATCGCGCCGTGGCGGGCCGCGCAGGACAAGGGGGCGACGTGACCGCCCAGGCGCATCCCGCGGTGTGGGGCGCGGCGCCCGCGGCGCAGACGGCGGGCAGCATTGCGGCGCACGCGATTTGCAAGGAATTCCGGCGCCAGGATCAGTCGCTCCTCGCGTTGGAGGACTGCACATTCTCCATTGCGCCGGGCGAGTTCGTGTCCTTTGTGGGACCGAGCGGGTGCGGCAAGTCCACGCTGCTGCGCATGGTTGACGGGCTTGAACGGCCGTCCAGCGGCCGGATGGTTGTCAACGGCGTCGACAGCCCCGCGCCGGGTCCGGATCGCGGGTTTGTGTTTCAGTCGGATTCGCTCTATCCGTGGCGCACGATCGAGGCGAACATTGCGTTGGGACTCGAGATCTCCGGGATGCCGCGCGATGCTCGGCGCAGGCGCGCGCTCGACTACCTCGAGCTCGTGGGCCTCGCGGGATTCGCGCGCCGCTATCCCTACGAGCTGTCCGGCGGGATGCGTCAGCGCGCCAATCTCGCGCGGGCGCTGGTCGTCGAACCCCAGATCCTCTTGATGGATGAGCCGTTCGGCGCGCTCGACGCGATGACGCGCGAAATCATGCAGACGGAGCTGCTTCGCATCTGGGACGGCCGGCGCACCGTCATGTTCGTGACGCACCAGATCGAAGAGGCCGTCTACCTTTCCGACCGCGTGATTCTGATGTCCTCGCGCCCGGGCAGAATTACGGCCGCACTGCCCGTCCCGCTGGCGCGGCCCCGCAATCTCGACATGCGGCACTCCGCCGAGTTCGCGGACATCTGCAACCGGCTGTGGGAACACCTGCGCGAGGAAGTGCTGAACGCGATGAAACCCGGCGCGGTGCTCTAGCGTGGGCAGGCCCGCGCGCGCGCGTTAGGGGTCCTCGGGTGGGAGCCGGACCGGCGATCGGCGCGGCGCGCGGGGTCCAGCGCGGCGGCGTCGGCCGTGGTCGGTCCGGATGAGCGTCCTGTTCACGACCATCGGGGAGATTCTCGTCGACTTCACCCCGTCCGACGGGTCGGACGACCCGTCCGGGTTTACGATGCATCTCGGGGGATCGCCGTGCAATGTCGCGGTCGGGCTGGCCCGCGGCGGCGCCCGCACCGAGTTCTCGGGAAAGATTTCAACCGACTACTTCGGACGGCGTCTCACCCGGGCGCTCGAGCGCGAGGGGGTCGGGACGCGCTTTCTCGTCCGCTCCGCCGCCCCGAGTGCGCTGGCGTTCGTCGTGCCCGGCCGTACGTCGCCGTCCTACGCGTTTTACGGTGTCGAGCCCGCGCACACGCTGCTCCAGATCGACGAACTGCCCTCGGCGATCGACGGCTCGGACGTGCTGCACTTCGGCTCGATCGGCCTCTTGACCGCCCCGACGTCGGAGACCGTGCTCGCGGTGGCCGGACGTCTTCGCGGCCGCGCGTCTTCTCTCGTTCGACCCCAACATTCGTCCGACGCTGGTGCGGGACGCCGACGCCTACCGCGCCGTGCTGGCGCGGGCGCTGGGCGCCGCCGACATCTTGAAGTTGAGCGCGGACGATCTCGCGTGGTGGCGGCCCGGGGGATCGGTGCAGCAGGCCGCCGCACAGTTTGTGGACGAAGGTCCGGTGCTGGTGGTGGTGACCCTCGGCGCGGGTGGGTGCTATGCGCGCATCGGCGCCGCGGAGTTTCGGCTCCCGGCGCCCACGGTCTCCGTGGTGGACACGGTGGGAGCGGGGGACGCGTTCGCGTCGGGACTGCTCGTGCGTCTCTCCGAGATGGGGTATGTCTCCCGCGATGCGCTTGCCGCCGCGCCGGTCGAGGCGATCCGGGATGCGCTGGACTTTGCGACGCGTGCGGCCACCTTGACGTGCACGCGTGCGGGCGCCGATCCTCCGGATCACGATCAGATCGACCGCTTCCGACCCGCGTCATCGGGGTGATCGCGCGCCGGACCGTTCGACGGCGCGCCCGCTCGTCGACGGCTGGCGCCCCGCACCGAATGTGGCAGCGGACGGTCCGATCGCGCCGCCGCGGCTCCGCGCACGGACCCATCATCACGGCGGCGGACAGGAGTTTCGCCGCGGCGGCGACAATACTCCGCCATCGGTTGCGGCCGGCGTGTCGGCCGCGGCGGGCTCCCTCGACGGTTGGCATGCCAGACCACTGGAGGATATGCATGCGCGCACGAACGTCTCACACTGCGGCGGCATTCGCGCTCGCCGCCCTGCTCGGCGGCCTCGTCGTCTCGGGCGGACCGGCGGGTGGCGCCGTCCCCGGGCAGATCACGATCGACCAGGGGAACGACGCCGCGACGCTTGACCCGGGACTCCAATATGATCCGAACAGCTACGACGTGTACCGGAACATCTTCGATACGCTCCTGTCGCGCGATCCCGCGACCGGGCAGATTACGGGGCGCGTCGCGAAGAGCTGGAAGGCGGTCACGCCGACCACGTGGGAGTTCACGCTTCAACCGGGGATCAAATTCCAAAACGGCGACCCGCTGACGTCCGCGGACGTGAAGGCGAGCCTCGACCGGATCCTCGACCAGAACTTCAAGAGCCCCCAGTACGGGAACTACAGCGCGATCCAAGAGGTCCGCGCGACGGCACCGCTGACGGTCCAGATCGTTACCGCGAAACCCTACCCGGCGCTGCTGGCGCAGCTCGTCAACCTGAGCATCGTGCCGGCGGCCTATGTGAAGGAGAAGGGGAACGCGGAGTTTAACCTCCAGCCCGTCGGCAGCGGCCCGTACGTCTTCGTCAGCTGGGCCAAGGGCGATCTCATCACGCTGCGCGCGAACGCGTCCTACTGGCGCGGCAAGCCGTTCTTCGACACCGTCCGGTTCCACTCGGTGCCGGAGCCCGCGACCCGGATCGCGGATCTCATCGCCGGCACGTCCGATCTGATCGTCGGCTTGACCCCGGACAGCGTGCCGCAGATCAAGGGCAACGCCGCGCTCGCCGTCTTGAGCGGGCCGACCGAACGGGTCGCGTATCTGGCGTTCAACGCGCTCGGCGGCGGTCCGACGGCGAAGCGGGAGGTCCGCCAGGCCATCGCGTACGCGCTCAACGACCGGGAGCTGATCACGGCGCTCTTGGCCGGGCAGGCCCGGAAGCTGAACGGCCTCCTGACCCCGCAGCATCTCGGCTACGATGCGAATCTGCCCGGGTTCGCCTACGACCCGGCGAAGGCGAAGGCGCTGCTCGGCGAGGCCGGCTACCCCTCGGGCGTCACGCTGACGTTTACGACGTCGCCGCAGTACGACCAGCGCATCGTCCAGGCGATTCAGGGGGAGCTGGCCGAGTCCGGCATCAACGCCAAGCTTCAGAGTTACGACTTCGCCACCTACCTGCGCCGCATCCAAGGGCCGCAGCACGACTGGGGCGATATCCGGTTCGGCCAATGGTCGTGCGCCTGCCTTGACGCCGACGGCGTCTTGTATCCGCTGTTCCACACCGGGTCGATTTGGTCCAGCTACTCGAACCCCGTGTTCGACAAGGCGGTGGACGACGCACGCGTGACGCTTGATCCGACGGCGCGCACGCGGCTGTACGCCCAGGCGCAGATGATCCTCCAGACCGACGTGCCGGCGGTCGCGCTCTGGCAGGTGTACGATCTGTACGGCGCGAGAAAAGACCTGGTGTGGAAGCCGACGCCGGACGAGCAGATGTTCATCTTCGACATGCATCTGGCCAAATGACCCGGCCCGCATAGCGGGGCCATGCCGCGGTTTCTCCTGCTGCGCGTCGCGCAGGCGGTGCTCGTGGTCTGGGGCGTCGCGAGCCTGGTCTTCGTGGTGCTCCACCTGTCCGGGGACCCCACGCTCCTGATGGTGCCGCAGGGGGCGCCGCTGTCCGCGATCGTTCGGCTCCGGCACCAGCTGGGGTTCGACCGCCCGCTGCCGGTCCAATACGCGGCGTTCGTGTGGCACCTGGCGCACGGGGATCTCGGGGACTCCATCTGGCAGGATGAGCCCGCGATGTCGGTCATCGAGCAGCGGTTCCCCGCGACGGCCGAGCTTGCGGGCACGGCGCTCGTCGTTGCGCTTGCGGTGGGGCTCGGCATCGGCATTCCCGCGGCGCTCGCGCGCGGCGGGGGCTTCGATCGGCTGGTGATGACGATGACGCTGCTCGGTCAGGCGATGCCGGCGTTTTGGCTCGGTCTGCTTCTGATTCTGGCGTTCGCGGTGCAGTTTCGCTGGCTGCCTCCGTCGGGCACCGGCGGGTGGTCGCACCTCGTGCTGCCCGCGATCACGCTCGCGGCGCTGCCGGCCGCCACGTTCGCGCGCATGGTGCGGGCCTCGGTGCTGGAGGAGACGACGAAGGACTACGTGCGCACCGCGCGTGCGAAGGGCGCGTCGCGCGGCCGGGTCGCCGTCCGGCATCTCCTCCGGAACGCCGCGATCCCCGTGATCACCGTGGTCGCGATCGAGATCGCCAACCTGCTCGGCGGGGCGGTGATCACGGAGAGCGTGTTCGCGTGGCCGGGGGTGGGGCGGCTCCTGCTCGACGCGATCGCGGCACGCGATTACACGCTGGTCCAGGCCGCGGTCCTCGTCGGCTCGGTGGTGTTCGTCCTCGCGAGCCTTGTGGCGGACGTCCTCTACAGCGTCGCCGATCCGCGGATCCAGCTGGGCTAGGGGCGCATGGCGCGGCCGCCGTGGCGGGTTCCGGGGCTCGGCGGCGCCGTGGTGTTGGGCGCGGTCGGGCTGAGCGCGCTCGCGGCGCCGCTCTTGGCGCCGCACGATCCGTTCCACCAGGATCTGCTGGTCCGCCTGATGCCCCCGGGCACCGCGGCCCACGGCGCCACCTTCCTGCTCGGGACGGACTCGCTCGGCCGCGACGTGCTGTCCCGCATCATCTACGGCGCGCGGGTGTCGCTCACGGTCGCGTTCGTCGCCGTCGCGATGGCGGGCGTCGCGGGCGTGCTCGCCGGCATCGCGAGCGCCTACTACCGGGGCGCCGTGGACGCGGTCTTCATGCGCCTCGCGGACGTCATTCTGTCGGTGCCATTTCTGCTGCTGGCGATCGCGACCGTCGCCGTCCTCGGTCCGAGCTTCACGAACTTGATCTTGGTGCTCGGATGCACGCGCTGGCCGCGCTACGCCCGCGTGACGTATGCGCAGACGCTCGCGGTGCGGGAGCAGGAGTTCGTCCACGCCGAGCGCGCGCTCGGGGCGAGCGACGCCCGGATCCTCGCGCGGCACCTGCTGCCGAACGTCCTGTCGCCGATTATCGTCGTCGCCACGCTCGAGGTCGGGTTGATGATTATCTTTGAGGCGGCGCTGAGCTTTCTCGGACTCGGCGTGCAGCCGCCGGCTCCCAGCTGGGGCGGCATGCTGAGCGAGGGGCGCGAGTACCTCGCGACCGCGTGGTGGCTCGCGACGTTCCCGGGGCTCGCGATCATGCTGACCGTGCTGGCGGCGAATCTGCTCGGGGACGGCGCCCGGGAGGCGCTCGACCCTCGCGCGCGGTCGGGGCTGGTCACGTAGGCCGCTCGCCGGGCCCGATTAGGTCCGTGCGCTCGTCAACAGCGTGACGCCCGCGCGATCCGCGGCCTCCGTGAGCGTGCGAAACGAACGCGCCGCCACCTCGCGCGCGTCGTAGCCCGGCCGGCGTTGGACCATTTTGCTGATCTCGACCGTGATGCAGCCGCGGTAACCCGCGCGCTCCATCGCGCCGAGATACCGCGCGTAGTCAAACTCGCCCTCGCCGGGGACGACGAACTCGTGATCCGGGAAACGGCCGCGCTGGTCTTTCAGTTCGGTGTGCACGGCCACGGGCAGCAGCTGCGGAAGGTAGTCGTCGAGATCGTAGCCCATGACCTCGAAGTGACTGTTGTCGAAGTTGAGCCGAAAGTGGGGGGAGCCGACCTGCGCGACGAGCCAGGCGACCCGCTCCGGCCGGTCGATCAGCTGTCCGACGTGCGGCTCGAGCGCGAGGACGATCCCGCGGCGCTGCGCGTAGCGCCGCCAGTTCCCCGAACGCCTCCGCCAGCGTGCCCCGGTCCTGTTCGTACCGCTCCGGTGTGCCGCGGCCCATGGTGACGACGCACGGGGCGCCGCCGGGTCCGGCCAGGTCCGCCGCGAGATCGATGGTCGCGCGGATGCGGGCGCGGCTGTCCGCCCGGCGCGCGGGGTCCGCCGCCAGCGGGTCCGCATGGCCGGTGATCGCGGACAGCTCGAGCGCCGCGCGGTCGAGGGTTTCGCGGATGCCGCGCCGCTCCGCCGCATCCGCGGTGTGCGCGTCCAGTCCCAGGTCGGGGCCGGACACGAGCGTGATGCTGGCGTACCCCGCCGCCCGGACAATCTCAATCTGCTCGGCGACCGGCTGCTGCTGCATCGCCCAGGCGCTGAAGCCGAGACGCATCGCGGCGGGCGCCATCGCCTACGCCAGCCCCAGCTCGCGGTCCAGCTCGCGCTGCCATGACGACACCGCGGGGTCCCCGCGCTCGACGTCGGCGACCAGGACCGGTCGGTGGAGGGCGGCCGACTCAAACAGCGCGTTGACGACGGCGACGCCGTGGCGGGCTTCCGCGCCGCCCACTTCCGGCGGGGTCCCGGTCGCGATCGCGCGCGCGAAGTCGGCCAGGACGGTCGCGGTGATTTTTCGATCGATCGCGGCGTACTCGAACGCGTATTGGGTCAGACGCGCGCCGCCAAAGAGGTGGGCCGTGGTCTCGTCTACCGCGAAATCCTTCGCGATCGAGAGGAGCTCCGCGTCCGGCACCGGCTCGCGGAGGCCGTCGAGAAAGACCTTCGGGCCGCGCCCGCTGCGCGGCGGCGCCGGTTCGAGGGATCCCAGGCTCCCGTAGAGCGCTTTCTTGCGCCAGCTCTGGCCGTGGCCGGCGTGGCTGAGCATCCAGTCTCCCACGGCACCGTTGTGGAACCGCAGGGACGCGACAGCGCTGTCCTCGACGTCCGGGATGACCTCGGCGGGCATGTCCGGGGACGTGGCGGCGTAGATCGCGCGGATACTGCCGCGGTCGCCGCCGTCGCCGCCCCCCGCGTCGCGGCGGCGCACCCGGTCGAACTGCGCGAGCTCCGCGTACACCCGCTGGATCGGTCCAAAGTAGTACAGCATCAGGTCGACGTTGTGGACGCCGACGTCGAGCAGCGTGCAGCCCCGGGCCCGGCGGTGCCGCCACGGGGTGATCACGATCTGTCCGCCGTTTCCGACGCTGGCGTCGACGAGCATCCACGGCGCGCCCACGGCACCGGCGTCGAGCAGCGCCCGCGTCAGGCGCACCAGCGGGTCGCGCCGGTAATTCTCCGCCACCGACAAGACGCGCCCCGCGCGGGCGGCGGCGGCGATCATGTCGTTGCAGCCGGTCACCGTGAGCGCGAGCGGCTTTTCGACCAGGACGTGCCTGCCGGCGTCCAGCGCCTCGCAGACGAGCGGATGGTGGAGGTGCGGCTCGGTCGTGATGTCGACCGCCGTCACCTCCGGCGCCCCGTCCAGCAGTGCCGTGAGGCTGGGGTACACTCGAGGCCGCGCGCCCAGTTCGGCGGCCGCGGTGTCGGCTAAGAGGTTCGCGTTGCGTTCGTTGGGGTCGCACAGCGCCGCGACCCGGAAGGCCGGGATGGCCCCGAGCGCCCGCGCGGTCGCGCCGTACTCCTTCGCCCCCAAGAGGTGCCGGGTGCCCATGCCTCCGCAGCCGACGATCGCGAGGGCGATCTCTTCCATCCAATTCCTCCACGTGGTGGCGCGACTACCTGAGAATGCGGTGCGCTTCCCGCGCACTCCTCCAGCGGGCGCGCGCGGCGGCCTCACGCGGTCGCGGGGCGCAGGAGGTTCCCTCCCGACTGAAGAACCCCCGGGAACTGCTTGGATGCAGTACGGGAGGCTGGTATGCGCCGATCACGCTCCATGTTGAGCCGTCGGAAGGTGCTGAAAGCCGGTCTCGCGGGTGCGGCGGGCGCCGTGCTGTCGACGTGGCCGAAGAAGCCCGCGAGCGCCCAGACCAAGCTCGCCGCCGCCTCGAGTTCGCCCGTACCCGCCGGGCAAAAGTACGAGGTGACATTCCTCACGACCCAGACCAACCCGGCCGACGTCAAGATCTATCAGGCCCTGGGGTTGAAGTTCACCGAGAGCAATCCCAACATCACCGTGAAGATCACCGCCGAAGCGAACGTCGCGTACGACCAGAAGTTGCTGACCTACCTGGTCGCCGGCACGCTGCCGGACATCGTGCAGACCAACGACAACTTCGCGGCGCCGTTCAAGCGCGCCGGCATCACGCGCGATATGATTCCGTTCGCGAAGAAGACTGGGTTCCCGTATTTGGACTTCGATCCGACCTTCCTCAATCTCGGCATGGTGGACGGCCAGCTGCACATGCTCCCGAAAGAGGGCGACATCATCGTCCCCTACGTGAACCTCCGCATGGCGAAAGAGGGCGGGGTGACCGTCCCGCATTTCGATCCGTCGAAAGAGCCGAATAAGTGGACGTGGGACGAGTACCTGGTGATGTGCCGGCGTCTCACGGTCGACACGAAGGGCCGGCGCGGCGATGAGGCCGGATTCGACAAGGACAACGTCGCGGTGTACGGGGCCGCGATGTCGGTCGACCAGTGGTATACGTACGTGCCGATGATCGTCTCCGAGGGCGGGAAGATCGTCTCGGACGATCTCTCGCACGCCGAGATCGACACCCCCTATGGCATCGAGGCGATCCGGAAGCTCACCGATCCGATCAAGGCCGGGTGGTGGGCGCCGCTGACGGTCCTCCAGACGATGTCGAACTCGGGGACGGTCTTTGCCGCGGGCCGGGCGGCGATCTGCCCCCTCCAGCGGCTCTGGTGCACCACGCTGCGCGCGGACCTCAAGGACGACTTTGACGTCATGCACTTCCCGAAGGGCCGGGTGCGGCGAGTCACCGGGGAGGGCACGGTCGGGTACGCGCTCACGACCAAGGCGAAGAACCCCGACGCCGCCTGGGCGTTCTTGGAGTTCATGTACGGCGACCAGGGGATGCGCATCATGACCGCCTCCTACGGCACCGTCCCGGCGGAGAAGCGCTACTACAATAGCGCGTTCTGGCGGGATCTTCCGGGCCCACCGTACGACAACGCGGTGTTCGTCGATTCGTTCAAGTACGGGATCACGCCGCCGCGGCTGCCGTTCTACTCGACCGGGGAGTTCCGCGACTCGGTGACCAATGGGCTGACCGCGATCACGCTCGGCCAGTCGACGCCCGAGCAGGTGGCGGGGAGCATCAACACCGCGCTCAACGACGTCCTGAAGACCCTGAAGAAGAGCTAGCGCCGCAGGGTCGCAGGGCACGAACGCGGGCGACATGGCAGAGGTAACCGCCGTTCGGGTGCAGCCGCGGCCCGCGTCCGGGCGGCGGCGCCGCGAGTGGCTGTGGGCGCTGGTGTTCCTCGGGCCCAATCTCTTGCTGTGTCTCGGCTTTATGTTTTTCCCCGTCCTGTTCGGGCTCGGCGCGAGCTTCTTCAACTGGAACATGATCGAGCCGCCGAAGTTCATCGGCTTCGGAAATTACACGCACTTTTTCTTCACCGATCCGCTGACCCACATCGTCGTCGGCAACTCGGCGTATTTCGTGGCGGGCACGCTGCCGGTCACGGTCCTGCTGCCGCTGGGGCTGGCCGTGCTGCTGAACGCGCCGCTGCGGGGCATGGGGTTGTTCCGGAGCCTCTACTTTCTGCCGCTCGTCACGTCGGCGGTCGTGACCGCGACGATCTTCAAGTGGGCGTTCGCGAAGCAGTTCGGCGCGTTCAACGAGGTCGTCGGCCTGTTCGGGATCCCGCCGCAGGACTGGCTCTTCAATCAGCGGCTCGTGATGCCGTCCCTCATCCTGACCGCGATCTGGAACCGCGTCCCGCTCAACACGATCTTCTATTTGGCCGCGCTCCAGAGCGTCCCCCGGACGCTGTATGAGGCGGCGCGGATCGACGGGGCCGGCGCCTGGGGGGTGTTCCGGCACATCGTGTGGCCGCTCGTGACGCCGACGACATTCTTCGTCCTGATCGTGACCGCGATCAACCTCTTGCTGGGGACGTTCGACATGGTGAACGTGATGACTCAGGGCGGCCCCCTCGAGTCCTCGAACGTCATGGTGTACAACATCTGGCGCACCGCGTTCGTGTACTTTCAGATGGGGTACGCGTCCGCGATGGCGTACGTGCTGTTCGTCGTGGTGCTCAGCTTCACGGCCGGGCTGTGGGCGATGCAGAAGTACTGGGTGCACTACTGATGTCGACGGTGCAGCGGGCCCGCGCGGGCCGGGGGCTCATGTACGCCGTGCTCGTGGCCGGCGGGTTCCTCGTGCTCGTGCCGCTCCTGTACATGCTGTCGATGTCGCTGAAGCCGGCGTCCCAGGTGTTTCTGTACCCGCCGCGCTGGATCCCGCACCCGATCATGTGGTCGAACTATCCCGACGCGCTGGACCGCCTGACCCTGCGGTCGTTTCTCAACTCCGCGATCTTCGCGGGGACCGTGGTGCTCGGACAGGGGCTCGTGACCACCATGGGCGGGTTCGCGTTCGCCCGGCTCAGGTTCCCCGGCAAGGACGTGCTGTTTCTCGGCTATCTCGGGACGATGATGATCCCGTTTGTGGTCACGATGATTCCGACGTTCCTGATCGTGGTGCGCCTCCACTGGCAGGACACGTATCAGGGGCTGATCGTGCCGATCCTCGCGAACGGCGCGTTCGGGACGTTTCTGTTCCGCCAGTTTTTCCTGACGATCCCGGACGATCTCGCCGACGCGGCGACGGTCGACGGCGCGAGCCCGCTGCGCGTGTACTGGCAGGTGTACCTGCCGCTCTCGAAGCCGGCGCTCACGGCGTACAGCGTGATCACCGCGCTGACCGCCTGGAACCTGTACCTCTGGCCGTTGATCGTCATCCAGTCGCAGGAGCTCCGTCCCGTGACGCTGGTGATCGCGGAACTGTCCGGGCAGATGAACTCCGAGCTGCACATCCTGATGGCCGCGGTGGCGCTGTCGCTGCTCCCGATCTTTCTCCTGTACGTGTTCGGGCAGCGCTTCTTCGTGGAAGGTGTCGCGATGACCGGGCTCAAGGGCTGAGGCGGCGCGCGGGCGGAGCGGGTCGGGACTCGCCGGCTACGACGACGCGGACGAACTGCCGCGGCGGTTCGCGAGGACGCGCGGCGTGAGATCGAACATCGTCTCGTGGCCCGCGAAGAAGCGCTCCAGTTCGTCCACCATGAAGCTGAAGAAGCGCGGCCGGCATTCCGCCGTGACGCCGGCGATGTGCGGGCTCAGGAAGACGTTCGGGAGCGTCCGGATCGCGCTGCCGGCCGGAATCGGCTCCGGATCGAAGACGTCGAGCGCGACCCGGATATCCCCGCGCCGCGCCCGGGCGATCAGGGCGTCGGGATCGACGATCGCTCCGCGCGACACGTTGACGAAGACGCTGTCCGGCCGGAGCAGGTCGAGCTCGCGGGCGCCGATCATGCGCCGCGTCCGTGGCGTGAGCGGTGCCGTGCAGACGACGACGTCGGCGTCGGCCATCACGTGATCGAGGGTGGTGAGCTGCGCCCCGACGGCGAGCGCGAGCTCGTTCGGGACGTACGGATCAGAGACGAGCACCCGGCAGTGGAACGGCGCCAACAGCTCGAGCAGGCGGCGCCCGATGTGGCCGAGCCCGATCAGGCCGACCGTCTGGCCGGTCAGCTCGCCGCGTCGGAAGCCGGAGTCCGTGCGCGCGCGGCGGTACTCCTCGCCCCCGATCAGCCGGCGGTAGTGCTCGGCCGCGTTGCGGAGCCCGATCAGCATCAACCCGAGCGCCCACTCCGCGACCGGCAGCGACGAGCCGTGGGTGGTGTCCACCACGCGCACGCCGCGCGCCGCGGCCGCCTCGACGTCGATCCGGTTCGCGAAGCGATCGCCCTCGAGTTCGCCGATGATGCGCAGCCGGGGCGCGGCCTCAAGCATCGCCGCGTCGATCATCGGCGCCCCGTGGCACACGATCAGGGCGTCGAACGAGCCGATGCGACTGCGGAGGCGCTCGGCGTCGGCCGGATCCTCGGACGGGCCGCCGTAGACGCCCGGCCGCGTGCACACGCCCTCGGAGGGGAGCCACTCCCAGTCGCCGAGGGCCTCGAGCCGGGCGACGCCTTCGCCGGCGGCATACTCCTCCCGGACGGTCGCATTGCAGCAGAGAAGGACCCGCGGGCGTCCGGTCATGCGCCGGCCGTCCGCAGCGCCGGCATCACCTGCTCGGCGAACAGCCGCATCCCCGCGTGCGAGGGGAAGTCCAGGAACCACAGCATGAAGTGCGACACCCCGCGGCCGGCGTAGGCGCGGAGGCGCTCGATCACCTGGGCGGGCGTGCCGGCGATCCAGCCGTCCACGAGGTCGGTCATGGGGCGCGGGTCGTTGCCCTCGAGCGCCGCCACGAGGTCGGTGCGAATCGTCCCGCGCGGCGACGGCGGGAGCGCGGCGATGGCCCGCGCCTGCGCCCTGACGTCCGCCTCCGTGGGCGCGATCAGCACCTGCGTCTCGAGCGAGAGCGTGAGCGAGGCCGGATCCCGGCCGGCGCGGCCGCAGGCGGCCCGGAGCTTGCCGAGCTTTTCGTCGAGCCGCGGGAGGCTCGCCGGCGTGCTGTTCCAGCCGTCGGCGTGGCGGCAGATCGCGTCGAGCCAGCGGTCGGTCCGGGCCTCGCCGAGCCACACCGGCGGACGCGGCTGCTGCCGGGGGCGCGGACGGCAGATGGCGCCCGCGGTCGTGAAATACTTGCCCGGCGAAGGTGAGCGGCGTCATCGGCCCGCCAGAGCGCGTCGATCAGCGTGAGGCCTTCCTCCATCCGGTCGATTCGCTCGTCGTCGGCCGGCCACGGCAGGCCGTACGCGCGCACCTCCGGCTCCTGCCAGCCGCAGTCGTAGAAGAAGATGAGCCGGCCGCCGGAGAGGGCGTCGAGCGTCGCGGCCATCTTGGCGGCGAGGGCGGGCGCGCGAAACGGCTGGGCGAGGTGGATCGGGCCCAACTTCACGCGGCTGGTGCGGCCGGCGATGACCGAGAGCGTTGTCCATCCCTCGAGGATGCCGCCGTCGTACCCGTGCATCAGGTGATCGGCGACCCACACCGAGTCGTAGCCGAGCCGTTCCGACTCCACGGCGGCCGCGACCGCCGCGGCCGGATCGAGCGCGGTCCATGCCGGGGTGCGAAAAAACGCCGCGCCGGGATTGGCGAACAGCGGCACGCAGAAGCCGAACTCGAGACGGGAAATGGCGAGACCCCCGCGGTCGTGCGGCCTGGCGAACGGCCTGTTTCCAGGAGCTTTCGTGGCGTCCGCGAAGCGGTCCTGCGGTGCGCGGGGCGGCGCGCCGCGACTGAGATCCCCGCCTCGGAGGAAGGGAGGACGCGCATGGCGCACGACGGCGTGTTGACCGGACAGGCAGCCCTCGTCACGGGTGGCGCGCGCGGGATTGGGCGCGCGTGCGCGGAACGGCTGAGCAGCGCCGGTGCGGCGGTGGTGATCGCGGATCGCCTCGCGGGCGAGGCGGACGCCGCCGCGCGGGCGCTCGTGGCCGCCGGCGGGAAGGCCGTGGCGGTCGCGGCCGATCTCTCGGAACGTCGGAGCATCGCGCCGATGGTCGATGCCGCGACGCGGGCGTTCGGCCGCGTCGACATTCTCGTGAACAATGCCGGCGTGATCAGCGAGGTCGCCACCGCGGACCTGACGGACGAGCAGTGGGATCGCGTCATCGGGATCAACCTGACGGCCGTGGTGTTTGTGACCCAGGCCTGCCTGCCGGGCATGGTGCGCCGCGGGAGCGGGGCCATCATCAACATCTCCTCGCTCGCGGCCCGGCTGGGGGGAATCGCGACCGGGGTCGACTATTCGGCAACCAAGGCAGGCATCATCGGGGTGACCAGGACCCTGGCGAGACAGTACGGTCCACAGGGCATCCGGGTCAACGCAGTCGCGCCCGGGCCGATTGCCACGGAGATGACGCGCCACTGGTCCGCCGAGCTGCGCGAGAGCTTTATCGCGCGCATTCCCTTGGGGCGGTTTGGCACCGCGGACGACGTGGCGCGCGTCGTCGTATTTCTGGCCGGTCCCGATTCCTCGTACTTGACCGGCGTGACGATCGACGTCAACGGCGGGAGCTATATGGGGTAACCTCGGACGCCCAGCCGGCCCGCCTGCGAGTGACGCGGCGCTCGGACGTCGCGAGTCCGCCGCGAGGTCCCGCAGCCGTTGCTCAACCGTGCGTCACGATGTGGCGCGGAGTGCCTGTACCGCCTCCCGCGCGGCCAGCCATAACAGGCGAATGTCGGCCGAGTACATGAGACACCGCATGCCCAGCTCCCGGGCGCGCAGCACGACCTTGATGTCCGCGGGATGGACCCCGGCGGCGATGTGGTGACGAGCCGCGACCTCAGCCACGCGCCGGTACGCGGCCTCCATCTTGGGGTGCAGCAGCTGCCCGGGCACGCCGAGCGCGATGCTGAGGTCGGTCGGCCCCACGAGCAGGACGTCGATGCCCGGCACCGCCGCGATCTCCTCCAGATTGTCGAGGCAGCGCTGGCTCTCGACCTGGGGCATGAGCATCGTCTCGGCGTTGGACCAGGCGATCGTGTCCGGCACCGAGGCGCCCGAGTAGTCGGTCACGGCGCTTCTGAGACCGAATCCCCGCTCTCCGACCGGCGGGAACTTGGCGTATTGGACGATCGTGCGCGCGTCGTCCGCGGTTTCGACGTGCGGCACCATGAGGCCGAGCGCACCGGCGTCGAGCGTCCGCGCGATGAACGAATAGCCGATCTCCGTGACACGGACGAGCGGCGCGATGCCCGCGCTGCGCGCCGCCCGGCAGAGCCGCTGGACCGTCTCCATGTTGGCCGACCCGTGCTCGGTATCGAGCACGAAGAAATCGAACCCTGCGGCCGCCAGGACGTACGCCACTTCCTCGTCGCGCATCTCCGACACCATCGTCCCCAGCGCGATGCCGCCCTCGCGGAGCTTGGCCTTGGCCTGATTGCTCGTCATCGACCGCGTCCCCGTCCCGCGATCGGCGGTCGCGACCGGCTGCTGGGTGCAGCTCTGTGCGTGTCCCGGTCGCGCCGGGTCGTCGCGCCTACTTCGGTCCACCGCCCGTGCCGTGCCGTGGTCATCATGTCCTCCCACCGCAGAATTTCGACAGTGCTCGTTCAGGGATTCCGGTGCGCGTCCCGTCGTCTCCTCTGTTGTACGTGGGCCCGGCGCGGAGCGGCGGTCTAGCCTTTCACGGCGCCAGCGGTCAGGCCGGACACATAATGATCCACGAAGAACGTGTAGATCACGGCAATCGGCACCGAGCCGAGGAGAGCGGAGGCCATCAGCGGTCCCCAAAATAGGACGTCGGCCCTGATGAGGTCGCTTACGGTGCCCACCGGGATTGTCTTGAGCGGGCCGGACGACATGAAGATGAGGGCGTACAGGAACTCGTTCCACGATAGCGTGAAGGAAAAGATCCCAGCCGACAGCACGCCGGGAATCGACAGGGGCAGCACGATCCGAAACAGCGTGCCGAGCCGGCTGCTTCCATCGATCAGCGCGCATTCCTCGATCTCGCGCGGGAATCGTCCGAAAATATCCCATCAACAGCCACGACCCGAACGGAATGAGGAACGTTGGGTAGGTCAAAATCAACGCCCAGTAGGTGTTGTAGAGGTGCAGCTTCGCAACGACCTCCGCGAGCGGCAGGAAGAGGAGCGTCGGCGGTACGAGATAGGCGAGGAAGATCGCCACCCCGACCGTCGCCCCCGCCGCGAAATCGCAGGCGCGCGAGCGCGTAGCCGATCAGGACGCTGCACGCGAGCGAGAGCAGGGTGGCCGCGGTCGACACGATGAGCGTGTTTTTCGCCCACGTGGCGAACTCGGTGTCGCGAAATAGATAGCCGTAGTTCCCGAGCGTGAAGTGCTGAATCCCGAACGGGTTGAAATGCAGATTGAACAGATCGGTCGGCCGCTTCATCGACACGATGAACATCCAATAGAAGGGGAACAGCAGGAACACCAAAAACAGCGCGAGCGGCACGTAGACCGTCAGCACGCGGCGCCCCAGCGTAGCGCGTCCGACCATCTTACTGGACCTCCCGGCGCAGATAGCGCAGCAGCAGAACGGCGAGCAGCGCGAGGATTGGGAACATGTACAAGGCGATCGCCGCGCCTTGTCCGATCTCCGTCGCGCTGAGGCCGACCTGGTAGGCGTAGGTGCCGAAGATGTGGGTCTCGTTCGCGGGGCCGCCCTTGGTGAGGACGTAGATCAATTGAAAGTCCGCGAACGTCATGATGATGGAAAACAGCGTGGTGACCAGGATCACGCCGAGGATGATCGGCAGCGTCACATGCCAGAATCGCTGCCAAGGCCCCGCCCCGTCGATCGCCGCGGCGTCGTGTAGCTCCGCCGGCACCGCCTGGAGTCCCGCCAGGATCGTGATCGCGAAGAACGGCGTCCCCCGCCAGATGTTGGCGATCATGACGGACGAGATCGCGAGCACCGGGGTCCCGAGGAAGTTGATGTTTTGCTTGATCAGTCCCCAGTGTTTCAACAGCCATGAAAATGGGCTGAAGATCGGATCGAAGAGCATCAGCCATCCCAAGCTGCTGAGCGCCGTGGGCACGATGAACGGCATCAGGACGGCGGCCCGGATCGCGTTGCGCCATGGAATCGCGGTGTTCAGCACGAGAGCGAGCCCCAAGCCCAGCGCGAGCTTGAAGGGGACGGTCACCAGCGCGTAAATGAACGTGTTTTTTGCGGTTTGCTGGAAGATGCTGTCCTTCAGCAGCGCCGTAAAATTCGCGAGACCGATGAAGCGCCCGGCATGCCCGATGGTGCTGTCGGTGAGCGAGAGCCAGAGCCCGAGGAAAAACGGGTACGCCATGAAGACCACGAGGAGGAGGAGCCCCGGGAGCATGAGCATCCACCCAAGGTTTTGCTCACGGTCGAGCACGGCGCGCGGGTCCGGGGCCCGGCGTCCGGCGGCAACGGCCTCCGCGCCCAGCGCGGCGGCGTGGGGTTCCGGCAACGAGGTTGGCGGCCCGCCCCGAGGAATCCTCAGAGCGGGCCGCCGCGCCTTCTAGCCGCCGTAGATCTGCTGCAGTTGATCGGCCCCCGACTTGATCGCGCCGGCGGCGTCGCCCGACTGCACGGCCTTCGCGAACGTGTCCACGATGATATATTTCGAAAACGCGAGACCGGACTTCGCGTTCGGCGGGCCGGCCCATCCCTGGTCGCGGCCGAACCGAGGCTCCTGGCTGAACGCGTACATGATTGGGTCGGTTCCCCACATCGGGTCCTTCTCCCACACCTTGGTGCTCGGCAGTTGATACCCCCCCTGGACCCGGAGCCAGTCCCCGTACTGCTTGTCGGCAAACCACCACGTGAGGAACTCGCGTGCCCCGTCGACGTTCTTGGAGTTCTTGAGGATCCCAAAGGTACGGGTGCCCAGATTCGCGAAGCGGCCGGCCGGTCCACGTGGGATCATCGTGTGGTTCATGTCCTTCGCGACGTCAGGATAGTCTTGCTTGGCCGCCGCGTAGATGCTCGACCCATTGAGGGTCGCCGAGAGCTGGCCCGCGAGGAACGCCTTGTTATTGCTCGAGTCGTCCCAGGAAAGTCCCGTCTCGTCGTACGCGTCTTTGTAGGCTTGGATGAACCGCTTCATGGCATCGACAAATGCCGGCTTGTTGAACGCGACCGTCTTGCCGTCCTTTTCCACTTCCATCGCGCCGTAGCCCCACATGTACGGATACACGAAGCTCGGCGGGTCGCCCAGGCTGTGACCGAGCGCTTGCCCGAACGGATGTCCGTTCGCCTTCAATTTCTTGCCGATCGCGAAGAACTGGTCCCATGTCCAGTCAGGCCATTTGCCGCTCTTGGCCTGTATCGCCGGGTCCGGCAAGTCGACACCGACCTCCCGGAACCAACTGATCCGGTAGTTGAGCGCGTCGTTTGACTGGCCGTGCGGCACGCCGAGATAGCGATCTCCGACCTTCGCGTCGTTCGCCGCGAACGGTTCGTACCCGCCGTTCGCCCGGCCGACCGCCGTCGCGAGATCGGTCAGGTCCACGAGGCTGTCCGCGTACAAGTAGTTCCACGCCGGCCACAGTTCCACGATGTCGTAGCCGCCGGCTTGGATGGCGGCTGAGATCTTCGGCTGGAGGTCCGGCCAGTTGAGGAAGTCCGTCGCGACTGTGACGCCGTTCGTCTGCCCCCAGTCCTGCGCCTGCTTTTTATAGAGGTCTTGCGCGGCGCCGATGAAGTACGTCCCCTGGAGGATCGAGAGGGAGGTGCCCTTCAGTTGCGCGGGGGCGGCGCCGCTCCACTGCACGAGCCCCGGCGCCGCGCCCACGGCCGCCGCGGCCAGTCCGGCCGTCCCGGCGGTCCGCAGTAACGCGCGCCGGGACAGCCGCATCCCGCCCGCCGCACGTCGTCCCTCCGTATGACCTTGCGGATCCTTGCGCCCGTCGTTCCGCGGTTCCATGGTTCGTCACCTCCTTCAGGCTGTGATGCGGTAGACCCCACACGGCCCCCCTATTACATTACCTGGCACGAATCCCTCCTGCGGGTGCGCGGCGTCGCGGGCGCGGGACCCCGGCCACCATTCGGACTGGGACAGGGACCATGGCCTGCACCGCGTAACAATGGACGGACGTGTGGGCAGATCCCAGGCGGCCAAGGGAGTTGATCGTGTGATCCGCAGCGTCTCGCGTTGGATAGGCATCGTGTTCGTGCTGTGCGTGGTGAGCGCCGCGCCGCCGGCGCTCGGCCAATCGGCGACGGCCCCCGGCACGGTGACCGTGTACTTCAGCCCCCAGGACCGGCCCGGGGACGCGGTCGTGCGGGCATTTGGAACGGCGCGGCGCGAGATTCTTGCCGCGATCTATGAATTCACCGAGACGGAGATCGCCGACGCCCTGATCGCCGCGGCGCACCGGCACGTCGATGTCTGGCTCTTGATGGATCGAAGCGTGTCCCACGATCGCGGGAGTCAGAGCTACCGGATGGCGCAACTCTTCGGGGCCCATGCGCGCATCCGCGCCGGCATCGACGGTGCGTCGGGGATCCTGCATGACAAGTTTGCGGTGGTCGACGAGACGCGGGTGCTCACCGGGAGCTTCAACTGGACGTACAGCGCCGAGGACCGGAACTGGGAGAATCTCGTGATTCTCGACAGCGTGCCCGTCGCCGACGCGTACGCCCGCGAGTTTCACCGCATCTGGGACGCCCCGTAGGCGCGGCGGTCGGGGCGGGCTGGGCGACCCGCGCTCCCCGGACGTCAGTTGGGGCGCGCGACGACCTCTCGAGCGGCCCGACCGACCCGGGCGCGCGTGGCCATGAGATACGATCCCACGACGAACAGGAACGCGAGCAGCTGCGCCGTGATGCTTTCCCGGCTGTTATAGAGCGAGAACCAGACGTTCATCCAGTCCGGCAGTTCGAAGTGCAGGAGTTTGGTGGTGGCGATCCAGCCCGCCTGCTGCATTTCCTGGACCGTCTCGCCGACCATGACAAGCAGCACGCCGCCGAGCAGAATGCCGGTGAGGATGAGCATCTTGCGGTACGGGAGACGGTGGTGGTAGACGAAGTTGAGCGTGGCGACGATGCCGGTCAGCGCGATGCCGATCAGGCTGCCGATCAGCACGATGTGGGTGCCCACCTGGAGTCGCAGGCTCTGAAGAAATAGCACCACCTCGAACCCCTCGCGGTACACCGACGCGAAGCCGAGCAGCATCAGCCCGCGGAAGATCACGGCGCCCGGCGTAGCGGGGTTGTCCAGCAGTGCCCGCTCCGTCCGCGTATGCTGCGTGATCCAGCCCTTCCAGTACACCTTATGGAAGAACCAGTTCATGATCACGAGCAGGACGACGACGGCGAGCAGGCCCGTCGCGGCCTGGAGGGCGAGTTCGGGCGCGTTCACATCCGCGAGGATCGCCACGACCACGAACCACGTCGCGATCGTCGTGAGAAACGCCAGCCCGGCTCCCGCCGCCACCGGCTGACCCCACCGCCGGTCGGTGCGGGACAGGCTTGCGGTGATCGCGGACAGGACGAGGATCGACTCCAGGCCCTCGCGGAATACCAAGATCCCGGTGTCGACCACGGCCGCCACCGGGGTGAGGTGCTTGTCCGTCGGGTCTGGGTTCCCGTGGGCGGTCAGCCCCTGCCAAACGAAGATGCCGACGACCATGAGCGAGGCCAGTCCGATAAGCACCGACTTCGCATTCAGGCGCTGCAGAGCCATGCCTGAACCCCCGGTTCCAGGTCTCGGCGTCCGGTTAGGGCCGCCTAATTTATTGTATACCGAGTTCATCAACAATTATAGCCAGTCCTCCAGTCCAGTCAATCAGGCAAGCGCCGTATCTCACCGATGCCGGTATTTCGCTGTCCAGACGTCCGATCGGCATATTAGGGCAGCCAAACCAATTCTTTACCAGCCGTCTAACAACATTCGCCCCTGTTCTGACGGCCGGATTGGCCGCTCGGCCACCCCACAGCCTCCTGAGCGCGCCCGTCCCGGAAAAAGTTGCACCGGGGGAAGTACCGCGTCGGGGAGAACCATTCTGCAGCCGATGACGACGGACCACGCGCTCGACGGAATCTTTCCCATCGTCCCTACGATCTTCGACGACCGTGGGGAGTTGGACGAGATCGGGCAGCTCGCCACGATCGATTACCTGCTTGCGGCAGGCGTCCACGGCGTGGTCGTCCTGGCCAACGCCAGTGAGGGCTACGCGATCACCGACGCGGAGCGGCCGCAGTTGATCGCCTCGATGGTCCGGCATGTCGCAGGCCGGGTGCCGGTAGTGGCGACCTGCAACCATCCGAGCACGATCGGCGCGGTGCGCTACGCGCGTGAGGCGCAGGGGCTCGGGGCCGACGCCGTGATGTTTCTCCCGCCGTTCTTCGGCCAGTGGCTGTCGGACCTCGATGGGATTCGCCGGCACAGCGAAGCGCTCGCGCACGCGACGACGGTCCCCTTGATTCTGCAGGACCACCCGCTGAGCGGCATCACGATGCCCGCTCCGTTTCTCGTGGATCTCGCCCGGACCGTGGACCGGCTCACCTGCTTCAAAGTCGAGTCCATGCGGGCGCCGGTCAAGATCGGCCAGATGCGGCAATTGGGCGCGGGCGCGGTGCAGACGATTTTTGGCGGCACGGGCGGCATTGTGTTCCTTGAGGAGCTGGAGCAGGGCGCCGCCGGGACCATGCCGAGCAGCCTGCTGCCAGACGTATTCGTGCGGGTGCTTGATTGGTACCGCGCGGGTGACGTCCGGCAGGCCGCGGAGGTGCTCGCGCGATACCTGCCGCTGATCGCGTTCGAGACCCATCTCGGCGGCCAGCGGGCGGTGAAGGAGCTGCTCGTGCTCCGCGGGACGATCCGGTCGCCGTTCATCCGCGGGCCGATCCGAAGCGGATGGGACGAGCAGACGGCGCGCACGTTTCGGCGGCTGGTCGCCGACGCCGATCTCCTGCCGTCGCCGCCCGCCGCGTGACCACACCCCTCGCCGGCCCGGCGGCGCCCGGGGGCCGGCTCGTGACGGGCCCCGTGGTGGTCATCGCGCTCGCGGCGGCTGCGGCCGCGGCCACCGGGTTTGGATTCAACCTGTTGAGCGCGCCGCTGCTGACGTTTGTGTATCCGGCGCCCCGGGTGGTGGTGCTGACGCTGCTGCTCGGGACCTGCGCGAGCGGCCTCCTCGTGCTGCAGCCGGCGATTCGGCGGACCGTCGAGTGGGGGGTCGTACGCCCGCTGTATCTGTCAAGCCTCTGCGGGATGCCGATCGGTCTCGCGCTCCTGTGGTGGGCGCGACCGCAGGCGCTGAAGGCTGCGATCGCGGCGCTCACGGCAGTGTTTGCGCTCGCGATGCTGGCCCGTCTCCGGCCCCGCCTGGGGACGAGCCTCGTGCAGACCGTACTCGTCGGCGCGCTGAGCGGGATGCTGGCCACCAGCACCAGCCTGAGCGGCCCGCCGGTCGCGCTCTATCTCATCGCGCGCGGACTCACGAAAGGCGAGTTTCGCAGCAACATGCTCGTGTATGTCTTTTTCTCAAGCGTGTCCAGCGTGGTGGTGCTCGCGGTCGGCGGCACGATCGATGGGGCCACCGTCCTGCTCGCCGCCAAGCTGCTTCCGGCGCTCGCGGTCGGACTGGCCGCGGGAATGCTCGTCGCCCACCGGCTGTCGGACCGGGGGTTCGAGCGCCTGGTGCTCGGCTTCCTCGCGGTCGTCGGCGTGCTCGGACTCGGCGCGGCGCTCCGATGACGCCGCGCCGCGGAGCGGCGCGCTCAGAAGTCGAACGGCAGCCCGAACGTCGGTGTCCGCGCGTGGTGGTCCACGCGCGTCAGGTCGGGCCGGGTCCTGAACCACCGCACCAACTCGATCAGTTCGCCGACGACGTGCTCGAACAGGAGACGTCCCTTCTCCGGCGTGGCGAGCTGCGGCAGGCCGTTCGATCCGGTCGCGGAGAACGACGACGTCCAGTCCATCAGGCCCGCCGCGCCCGAGCCGAGCGTGGCGTCGCGATAGTGCCACCGGTCGGCGCCGGGCAGCGTCATGTAACTCGGGATCTGGCCGGTGATCCGGTCGACGCGCACGCCGTCCGGGTCCACGTGCCAGAAGAACGACGTCTCCATCTCGCACGCGTGGGCGCTGCCGCCCATCCCGGAGGCACGAATGCTGTTCCAATACGCGCCGCCGAGCCGCACCCAGTCGACCGCCATGCAGGCGCCGTCGGTCTGCAGCGTGACCTGGCGCGCCGCGGCTTCGACCAGGGGCTGGTTCGAGCCGTGTCCGTTCAGCATGATGATGCGCTTGAACCCGTGGTACGCGACGGAGCGGCCGATGTCGACGAGCAGGCGGATGAAGGTGCTCGGCTCGACGGTCACGGTCCCCGGAAAATCCATGACGTGATGGGTATATCCGTAGGCGACCGCGGGCAGGACGAGGAGGTCCTCGGCGGAGCGGCGGCCGGCCTCGAGGGCGACCGCGTGCACCTGCTTCGTGTCCGTTTCGAGCGGCAGGTGGTGTCCGTGCTGCTCGGTCGCGCCGATCGGCAGGACCAGCACCTTCTTGAGCTCAACCGCCTCGTTGATCTCCTGCCACGTCAGGGCGTCGTACCGGTATTCCCGCGTTGCACGTTCCCGCAGCGATTCCGCCATCGCGCTTCCCTCCCCGGGGTTGGATCTGTCCTGTCCGTCACTCACCGACGTCCCGCCACCGGCCGCCGCGCGGCCGCACGATGTGGGGCGCGAGCGCGGCCTGGTTCACCCGCACGCCTGTGCCGGGCCGGTGCGGCACGACAAACGCGCCCTCCTCGACGGTGAAGGGCTCCTCGAGCAGCTCGGCGGCGATCGCCGCCATCTGCGGTTGGTACTCCACGAACAGGAGCTCGGGCGCCCAGGCGGCGATCTGCAGCGATGCGGCGATGTACCCGAACAGCCCCACCCCGAGGTGCAGGGTGAGCGGCCGGTGGTACGCGCCCGCCAAGCGCGCGATATTCCGCGCCTCGGTGATGCCGCAGCGCCCGACATCGATTTGCACGATATCGAGGGCGTCCGACTCCAACCACGGCAGAAATTGATAGCGCGTCCGCTCGCACTCGCCCCCGGCGACGGGGAGGTCGAGCGCGCGCGCCACCGCCGCCGTTCCGCGGACATCCTCGGGTTCGACCGGGGTCTCGAGAAACGTCACGCCGAGGCGCTCAAGACCCCGGCCGAGGCGGATGGCCGTCGGGGGATCGTACATCCACTGGGGATCGACGCACAGGGCGACGTCGGGCCCAAGCGCCTCCCGCAGCGCCGCGGCCTCCTCGAGATCCTCGTCCACGCCGTGCCCTGCAAAGATCTTCACCGCCCGGAACCCTTGGTCGCGGTAGCCCAACGCCTCCCGCACCCGGTCGTCGCGCGTCTCGCCGACCAGGCCGGAGAGGTAGGCGGGGATCCGGTCGCGCGAGCGGCCGCCGAGCAGATGCCAGCATGGCTCGCCCGCGACCTGACCCGCGAGGTCCCAGAGGGCGTTGTCGACGCCGGCGATCACGTCCACGAAGAACCCTGTGCCGTGGCCCCGACCGCGCATGGACGAGTAGAGGCGCGCGTAGAGATGGTCCCGCTGGAGCGGGTCCTCGCCGAGCACGAGCGGCCGAATGAGCCGCTCCGCCAGCACCGCCCCGGCCTCCGGCGCGACGGGGCATTGGCCTTCCCCGAGGCCGGTGACCCCGGCGTCCGTCTCGATCGAGATCAGGAGCGTCTCGACCATCGTGGAGTAGACCGTCGGATACGGGTCGATGATCTGATACGACGAGTCGGGGGCGCGGCGCGCCACGCCCCGCACGCCGGCGCCGCCCGAAAACAATGAGTCCGACCGGGGCACCTTGACGACCGTGGCTCGCAGGTCCGTGATCCGCATCCGGACGCCTCCCAGGCCCGCCGCTCAGTATCCCGCGCGCTTGTCCACGATATTGCGCAGCGGCCGGCCGGCGATATAGCGTTGAGGTTGTCGATGAAGATTTCCAGCCCGCGTTCCGGGGTCGCCGGGCTCGTCGCGCCGTTGTGGGACGTCACCAGCGTGTTCGGGGCCGTCCAGAATGGACTGTCGGGAGGCAGCGGCTCCTCGCTGTGCGCGTCCAGCCCGGCGCCGGCGATCCAGCCCTCGGTGAGCGCGCGCAGCAGCGCCGCATCGTCGGCGATGCCGCCGCGCGAGAAGCAGATGTAGTAGGCGCTCGGCTTCATCGCGCGGAACTCCGCCTCGCCGAGCATCCCGAGCGTTTCCGGAGTACGCGGGGCGGTGACGACGACGAAATCCGATTGGCCGAGGAACTCCCGCAGCCGCGCCCTGGGAAACAGCTCGTCGACGTTCGGCGCCGGCTGATCGGTGCGCCGGACGCCGAGGACGCGCATGTGAAACGCCTTGGCCTTCAGCGCGAGGTCGAGCCCGGAGTAGCCGAGGCCGAGGATCCCGCAGGTTTGGCCGTTGAGCTCAGGGTGGGTAAAGTGATCCCACCGGCGGTTGTCGTGCGCGTGCACGGCGCGCACCGCGCTGCGACTGAGCATCAGCATCATCATGACGGCGTATTCGGCCAGCGGGATCGCCCCGTTGCCCTTCGAGCACGTCACGAGGATCTCGCTCGCGACCATTTCCGGATAGAGCAGGTCGTCGGGACCCGCCGCAGGGGAGTGGATCCACCGCAGCCGCGCGGCGCGCGGAAGCAGGTCCTGTCCCACGAACCCGAGGACCACATCGGCGTCCTGGATGTGCGGGGCCATGTCGGCGGCCTGACGGAACACCCGGCATTCGACCCCGGGTACCGCGGCCTGGATCCGGGCGACGCGCGGGTCCACCGCGCCCGGGGTCCCGGACGCATTGGACGCGCTGACAAAGATCGACAACGGTCGTGCCGGCATGCCCACGATGGCGCCTCCCTGAAGCCGCGAGCCGGGCCGAGCGGGCCCGCGGGCAATCTGTCTTCGCAATCCTCGAGGGTCCCGGCCCGGCCGAGCCCCCCGGCATCATGTGCCTGGGCGGGGCCTCGCCGTCCTCGGGCCCGTCAGCGCGCCGCGGCCGCGTCCACGAGACGGGCCAAGGCTCGCCCGGCGATGCCCACGGCTTCATCGACTTCCGCACTCCGGATCGGCAGGCTGAGCCCCATCATCCCGCGCGGTGCCACGAACGCGCCCTCGAGGAGAAGCGCGAGGTGAAACGGGGTCGACAGCGCCGCGTCGCTCTGCGCGCCGTCGCGGTAGTCGGCGATCTCGGCGGCGGTGAAGTGCACTTGTAGGAGCGATCCGATCCCGGTGACCCGAGCGCGGACCGGCGAGGCGTCGAAGAGGGCCTGCAGGCGCGCGCGCAGCTCGTCCCCCTGGGTATTGAGGCGGTCGATCTCGGGTGCCGTGAGGAGCGCCAGTCCGGCCACGCCCGCCGCGACCGTCAGGCGTTGGCGTTGAACGTCCCGCCGTGCGCGAGCCCGCCCGGGTGCCGCGGGTCGTACAGGGCCATGATGTCTTCCCGGCCGCCGAACGCGCCCACGGGGAGCCCGCCGCCGATGATCTTGCCGAGCACGGTGAGGTCCGGGCGGACGCCGAAGCGTCCCTGCGCGCCGTGGTAGCCGAGGCGGAAGCTGATCACTTCATCGAAGATAAGCACGATGTCCATCGCCTCGGTGAGCCGACGCAGCGAGGCGAGGAAGCCGTCCCGGGGCGGGATCACGCCGCCCGCGCCCATCACCGGCTCCACGATGAGAGCGGCGATCTCGCCGCGGTGCGCGCGCAAGATCGCCTCGACGGCACCGACGTCGTTGAACGGCGCGGCGAGCACGTCGCGGGCCACGGACGCGGGTACCCCCGCTGCGGGAACCGAGTCGGGCTGGGCCGCGTCGCCCGCGGCGGCCGGATCCGGGCGTACGCTGATCTCCGCGGAGTCCGAGCTGCCGTGATAGCCGCCCTCGATCTTCACGATCTTGGGGCGCCCGGTGAACGCCCGCGCGGCCCGCATCGCGTTCATGGCGGCTTCGGTCCCGGAGTTGGTGAACCGGACCTTCGCGAGGGACGGGAGCCGCTCGCGCAGCAGCTCGGCGAGGCGCACCTGATCCTCGGTGGGCGCTGCGAAGGAGCTGCCGAGGCCGGCCTGGCGCCGGATCGCCTCGACGATCGCGGGGTGGGCGTATCCCCAGATCATCGAGGTGTAGTTGGCGAGGAGATCGAGCAGCACGTGGCCGTCCACGTCGTACATCCGGCATCCTTCGCCGCGCTCGAGGTAGGGCGGGAATGGATGAAAGTAGATCGTCGTGCGGGTGTCGCCGCCGGGCAGCGCCCGGCAGGCCCGTTCGTACAGCGCGCGGGAGCGCGGGCGACGGGCGGTGTACTCCTCCGTGAGCCGGTCCAACGCGGTCCGTGCGCCCGCCGGTCGTGTCTGCATGAGTTGAGGCCCTCCTTGTGCGCGGTCGCTCGGTTCTTCGCGCGGTCGGCGCCCGTCCCCTGTTGGGCCTCGTGGGTTCCGGGGCCGGCCGGGGTCGACGGTGCGTGAGACAGAACGCCGCGGGCGGCGTCTTCATGAGTGAGGGGTTTGGCGCGCAAATACCGTTCGTGAAGACGGGAGCAGCAGGAGCCGTGAGGCGGGCGTTGAACTACCATCCAACGTCGCAGACGAGTCGGGTAGATCATCGCCGCGTGAATCGACGCACTGGTCGCACTCGTGATAATGCAGGCCGCCTCCTCGGCCTGCTGTGCGCCGGCCTCCTTGCCTGCCTCATGGCCGCTCCCGGGTCAGCCGCGTCGGCGCCGTGGTGGCGCACCGTTCGCGCGTCGGTCGGCACCTCAATGGCGGTCGCGCCCGGCGTGATGCTCAGCCGGTATCGCCTGCTCACCTCACACGGACCGCTCCGCCTGTACCGACTTCGAATCGATCTGAGCGTCCCCACCGTCCGCCTCGGCCTCGGCTTGGCCCACGAGCAGCTGATCAGTCCGGACGAGACGGTCTCGTCGATGGTCGGGCGCATGCAGGCGGTCGCCGGAGTGAACGGTGACTTCTTTGATATCGGCGATTCCGGGATGCCGCTGAACATCGTCGTCCGGAATGGGAAGCTGCTGCGGAGTCCGTCGAGCCGGACCGCGCTCTCGGTCGGAAAGGACGGCACAGCGGCGATTGTCCGCTACGGATGGGATGGCTCTCTCGTGCTGCCGGATGACCACCTGTCGTACTGGATCGCCGGCTTCAACACGGGACTCGTCCGGGATGGCATCACGGCGCTGTCGAACGTGCGCGGCTATGGCGCTCCACCTCCGGACCCGGGTGTGCGTCAGACGGTCGTCGAGCTCGCTCCGAGCGATCCAGATCAGCCGTCGTCGGCGGATTCGGGCTTCTCGCTGGTGACAGATCCCGCTCCCACCGCGGGCGCTCCGTACCGCATCAAGCAGGTCTGGCCGGGGCAAGCCTACTACGCGCCATTTCCGAAGGGCGAAATGCTGCTGGTCGGGCGCGGCCGGGCGTCGGACTGGCTCCGCGATCACGTCACGGCGGGCGCCGACGCGCAGCTGAACTTGGCGACCACCCCGGACTGGCGGGTGTCGCACTTGGCGATCGGCGGCGGTCCGCTCCTCGTGGAGCATGGACGTGTCGTCGACGACCCGCACTCCCCGGCCCCGCATGAACGCAACGTCCGGCATCCCGTGCTCGGCGTCGGCATTCTGCGCGACGGTCACACGCTGCTCATCGTCGGCGTCGATGGCCGTCAGCGTTTGAGCGTGGGCATGACGCAGCCCGAGCTCGCTTCCTATCTACAGTGGCTCGGCGTCGATCAAGCCATGGCCTTTGACAGCGGCGGCTCCGTCACCATGGTCGTGCGGTTTCCGTGGCGATCGGCGCCGACCGTGGTGAACTCGCCCTCCGACGGACATGAACGGCCGGTCGGCGACGCCCTGCTTGTGTTTGAGGTGCCGCGCAAGCCCACGTGTCTCGATAGCGCGCCTCGACCTGGACCCGTGACGTGTGTCCACGGCCAGCACGTATGGCCGGTTCCGCCGCATTGATCTCGCGGCATGATTGGGCAATAACATACTTGGCTCACTTAGGCGGGGAGGTTAACTGATACCTGGTTTATCGCTGTCGGCGTGGGATGCCCAGACGTCGGCCTCGAGATACTTGTATATGTATAGATGTTATGATAGTCTACCATCAGTGCGCACCAGATCCCCGGTGCGGGGAGGTGCGCGCTCGCGGGCACCTGTTGGGTCGTGTGCGCGCGGCGACCGTCTGGCGGTCGCGCCGACGATGGAGGGCGGTGCCCATGCTGCGCACAATCCGGTACCGTCTCCGCCCCACCCGCCGCCAGCGGGCCGTACTTGACGGGGCTCTGGACCTGTGTTGTGACCTCTACAACGCGGCCCTCCAAGAGCGGACGGAGGCGTGGCGGCGCCAAAGGAAGGCGATTCGGTACCAGGACCAAACCCGGAGTCTCACGGAACTCCGGCACATGTATCCCGATATTGCCGCGCTGCCGGTCGATTTGGCGCGGGAGCCGCTGCGCCGACTCGATCGGGCGTTCCGGGGCTTCTTCCGGCGAGTCCGAGCGGGCGAGCGGTGTGGCTATCCCCGCTTTCGCGCGCGTGAGCGCTATCACTCTCTCGCCGTCTCGGGCGTGCGCGTCGAAGGAAACGTCTTGGTGGTCCCGAAGCTCGGCGGCTTCCGGTTCCGGCGGTCTCGGCCGCTGCGCGGGACGCCCCGGTACTGCACGCTGGTCCAGCATGGCCCGTACTGGAGCGTGTCGATCGTCTGCGAGATCGGGCCGGCGCCGGCGAAGCGGCCGGTCACCCGCCCGGTCGGCATCGATCTCGGGCTGAGCGCCTTTGTGACCCTGAGCGACGGCAGCTTGGTCGAGAATCCGCGCTGGCTCGAGCAGAGCGCGGCGGTCCTGGCCGGGGCCCAGCGCGCGCTGGCTCGCAAGCGGCGCGGGTCGCGCAATTGGACGCGAGCACGCCAGACGTCGCCCGGTGTCACGCGAGCATCCGCAACCGCCGAGCGAACTTTTGCCATCATGTCTCTAAGACGTTGGTGCAGACCTATGACCTAATCGCCTTCGAACAGCTGCGGTTGCGCGGGCTGGCACGATCGCGGCTCGCGAAGTCGGTTTTGGATGCGGCCTGGGGCCAACTCCTCGGACAACTCACCTACAAAGTGGAAGAGACTGGTAGGTGGGCGGTCCCGGTGGATCCCCGCGGCACGACCCAGCGGTGCGCCGGATGCGGTGCGCATGTGCCCAAAACGCTGGGCGAGCGGACGCACCGGTGTCCGGCGTGTGGCCTGGTGTGTGGTCGCGACCACAACGCGGCGCTCAATATTCTCGCGCTCGGTACGCGCGCGGTGGGGTGCACCCTGGCCCCCGAAAGGGCATCTTGACTCCCAGTGAGTCAAGTATGTTGGTACCCTACAAGTCGTTGAACGAGGGCGACAAGGTCGAGTACGAGGAGTCCGAAGGCCGGAAGGGCCCGCAGGCCGCGAACGTTCGCGTCGTGCGATAGCGATACCACCGTTCGATTGTCTGGCAAGAGGGACGGCCTCGGCGGCCGTCCCTCTTCGCGTGTCAGCGCACAGTCGTGCCCGGGCAGGAGATCGCGCGCGCGGGTCCAAACCCAGAAGAGCCGATCCATTTCGTTTGTTGTGTCGCTGTCCCAGCCCCGAGGAGGTGTCGTCATGCCGCATGAGACGTTTGCGACGCGCTTTGGTCTCCGCCCGATCGCGTACGGCCGGCGCGGGATGGTGGCGACGGCCAATCCGCTCGCGTCGCTCGCCGGGGTCCGCATGCTCGCCCAGGGCGGGAATGCGGTTGACGCGGTCGTGGCCGCGGCCGCGGCGATCAGCGTGGCCGAGCCCTATATGTCGGGGCTCGCGGGATGCGGCGCGCTCATGCTGACGCTGCCGGGCCAAACGCCCCGCGCGCTGGTCTTTCTCGGCCGCGCCCCGGCGGCCGCCACCCCGGACCGGTTTGGCACGACGCCGCCCGACGGCGGCTGCATCGCGCCCGCGGTCCCCGGCAATCTCGCCGGCTGGGCCCGGGTGCTCGCGGACCACGGGACGATGTCGCTCGCGCAGGTCTTGGAGCCCGCCATCGAGTACGCCGAGCACGGGATCCCGTTTACCCCGTTCGATCGCAGCGAGTTTGACGAGCTCGTGCCGCGGCTGGGGCCTGAGGCGCGGCGCGTATACCTGCACGACGGCAACGTCCCTGAAGTCGGATCGCTGCTGCGGCAGCCCGACCTCGCCGCGACGTTTCGCGCGATCGGCGCGCAGGGACCCGGCTACCTCTATGACGGACCGCTTGGACGGAAGATCGCCGAGACGATGCGCGACGGCGGGGGCCTCATCACCGAGGACGATCTGCGGGCGTATCCCGGCACGCTGAAATGGACGCGCCCGCTCGAGGCGTCATACCGCGGCGTCACCGTGTACGCGTCGCCAATTCCCACCGGCGGCGTGCAGGTCCTCGAGACGCTGCGCATCCTCGACGGGTTTGACCTCGGCCAATTGGAACACCTCGGCCCCGAGCACATCGGCCTCATCGCGGAGGCCGGGCGGGCCGCCCGCGTCGATACGGACCGGCATGTCGGGGATCCCGACCACGTGCCCGACCACGTGGAGCGCGTGCTGTCCCCGCAGCACATCGCGGAGCTGCGGCGCCTCGTCGGCGAGCGGCTCGGCCGGGTGCGCGACGGAGGCCACGTGGCCGTCGGCGGGGCGGGCGGAACGAGCGCGTCGACGACGCATTTCGCCGCGGTCGACGCGAGCGGGCTCGCGGTCAACATCACGAACAGTCTCGGCAGCGGTTTCGGCAGCGGGGTCGTCGTGCCCGGCACCGGCGTGTGCCTCAACAACGCCGCCCACTGGTTCTCGGTGACGCCGGGACACGCCAATCTGATCGGGCCGGGCAAGATGCACGAGTGGCCGATTGCGCCGGTGCATCTCTTCCGCGACGGGCAGTTCTGGGGGACCGTCGGGACCCCGGGCTCGTACGGGATTCTGATCACGACCGTCCAGGTGCTCGTCAATCTCATCGATTTTGGGCTCAACCTGCAGGACGCGATCGCCGCCCCGAGGTTCCGGTGGGTCGATGACGTCGGCGACCCGCTGCCGGCCGCGGCGATCCGCATGGAGTCGCGGCTGCCGGAGTCCACGCGCGCCTCGATGGCGGCGCGCGGATACACCGTCGAGCCGCTCGGCGCATGGTCGATGCGGGTCGGCGGCGTGCAGGGCATCCTCACAGACCGGAAGACCGGCTGGATAGGCGGCGCGGCCGATCCGCGGCGCAACGGCTACGCGATCGGCTGGTAGGTGACTTCGATGCGATTCGTGATCGTCGGAGCAGGGGCTATCGGCGGGACGATGGGCGCGCACCTGGCGCGGGCCGGGCACGACGTGCTGTTCGTCGACAGCGTCCCCGAACATGTCGCCGCGATGACGCGGGATGGGCTGGAGATCGAAGGCCGGCTCCAGGTGCGCGTCAAGGTGCCGGCGGTGACGCCGGACGCGCTCGCGGGCGCCCTTGCCGGCCGGGCCCCCGAGGCGGTGCTGTTGGCCGTCAAGGCGCTCCACACCGCGGAGGCGCTCGAGCCGGTGGTGCCGCTGCTCGGGCCGGAGAGCTATGTCGTCTCGATGCAGAACGGCCTCAACGAGCGGGTGATCGCCGCGCGGATCGGGGCCGCGCGGACGATCGGCGCGTTTGTGAATTTCGGCGCCGACTATCAGGCCCCGGGCCGCGTGGAGTACAGCGGGGCGGGTGCCTTGTACCTCGGCGAGCTCGACGGCCGCATGACCCCGCGGCTTCAGGCGCTCGGCGACGCGCTGCGCAGCGCGTTCCTGCCGAATACCACGCTGACCGACAACATCTGGGGATACCTGTGGGGGAAACTCGGCTACGCCTCGCAGCTGTTCGCGACCGCGACGGTGGATGCCACGATGGCCGACGTCCTCGGCGTCCCCGACAACCTTCCCCTGATGGCCAACCTCGCCGCGGAGGTGGTGCGGGTCGCGGAGGCCGAGGGGGTGCGGAGCGAGGGATTTGACGGGTACGATCCCGCGGCGATGCGCTTCGCGGCCCCGCGTGATTGGGCGGGCATCCGGCGCAGCGTGGCGCAGCTCGTCGCGCTCAACCGCGCGTCGCTCAAGCAGAAGAGCGGCATCTGGCGCGATCTCGCGGTGCGGCACCGCCGCACCGAGGTGGATATGCAGCTGGGGCCGGTCGTGGAGATCGGACGCGCGCACGGGCTCGGGCTGCCGCTCAACGAGCGGCTGATCGAGTTGATCCATGACTTGGAGTCGGGCCGGCGCGGCATGTCCCCGCGCAACGTCGACGAGCTGCGCAGCCTGAACGCCGCAGCGTACCCCACGGAGGTGCCCGCGTGACCCGCTACCGCGGCTTCGCCGACGCGCACCTCGCGGAGCTGCTGGCGGATCTCCGGGCGCTTGTCGAGCTCGAGTCGCCGACGACGGATAAGGCCGCCGTCGACCGCGTCGGCCAGCACCTGGCGGGCCGGCTCGCCGCAGGCGGCGGGCGCGGAGATTGTCTGGCATCGCGAGACCCGCTGGGGCGATCACTTCGAGGCGCGCGTCGGGCGCGGGCCGAGGCGCGTGCTCCTGCTCGGCCACGTCGATACGGTGTGGCCGGTCGGGACGCTCCAGCGCATGCCATGCCGGATCGACGGCGACCGGATGACCGGGCCGGGCTGCTTCGACATGAAATACGGCGACGTGCAGGCCCTGTGGGCGCTGCGCGCGGTCGTGGAGAGCGGCGCCGCGGACGACAAGACGTTCGTGTTCTTCGTCAACACGGAAGAGGAAGTCGGCAGCCCGACGTCGCGTCCGATTCTCGAGCGGCTGGCGGCGCAGGCGGAGTGCACGCTCGTGCTCGAGCCCGCGCTCGGGACCGAGGGGGCCGTCAAAGTCTGGCGGAAGGGCGTCGGGATGTACCGGCTCTCGGTGCAGGGCGTCGCGGCGCACGCCGGCGCTGATCCTGAGAAGGGCCGCAGTGCGGTGCTGGAGCTCGCACACCAGGTCATCGACCTCGACCGCATCAACGACCTCGCCAAGGGCACGACGGTGAATGTCGGCGTGGTGCGCGGCGGGACCCGCTCAAACGTGATCGCCGCATCCGCGGAGGCCGAGGTCGACCTGCGGGTACGCACGATGGATGAGGCGCGCCGGGCCGATGCGCGCATCCGAAGCCGGCCGACCTTTGTTCCCGGGACGACCGTGCGCGTCGACGGAGAGCTCAATCGTCCGCCGATGGAGGAGACGCCGGCGTCGCGGCGGCTCTACGAGCTCGCCAAGCGCCTCGCGGCGGATGAAGGGATTGAACTCGCGGCCACCGGCACGGGCGGCGGGAGCGACGGCAACTTCACCGCAGCGCTCGGGATTCCGACGCTCGACGGCCTCGGCGCGATCGGCGACGGTGCCCACGCGGACACGGAACACATTCTCGTCTCCGCGATCGCTCCCCGCCTCGCATGGTTTACGCGGTTCCTCGCGGACCTATAGGCTCGCGGGCACCGCGCCGCGGGCCGCCCGCCGAGAGGAGGTGTGACGTGGTGCCGCTCACGATCGATCGCGCGCGCTCGCCGTCCTCGCGATGGACTATCAGACCGGGATCGTCGCGGGATACGCGACCGGGCAGGACGCGCTGCTGCAGCGCGCCGGCGGAGGTCCTCGCACGGGCGCCGCGATGCGGGGCTTCCGCGTGATCTATATCACGGTCGGGTTTCGTCCGGGATACCCTGAAATCAGTCCGCGCAACGCGCGCTTCAGCGCGTTGAAGGAAGGCGGACGATTCCTCTCGGGTCCCGATGCGGAGGTGCACCCGGCCGTCGCTCCCGCGCCCGGCGACATCCTCGTGACGAAACATCGGGTGAGCGCGTTCGCCGGCACCGACCTCGAGATGATTCTCCGCGCCAATGGGATCGACACGCTGTCCTCTTCGGGATCGCGACCAGCGGGGTGGTCCTCTCGACGGTCCGGCACGCGGCCGATGCCGATTACCGGCTGATCGTCGTCAAGGACTGCTGCGCCGACCGCGACCCCGACGTGCATCGCTGTCTCGTGGACACGGTGTTTCCGGGCCAGGCTACCGTGATCACTGCCGGTGAGCTCCTGGAGGTGCTCCCGGTGGGTCCGTCCTAATGGAGTACTCGACTGTTCCGGATCGCGGCCCGTATCGTGCGGGGGAGTCGGACGTTCGCATAGGCCCCCGCGTCTCGCGTACCGGGCATATGTTCGATCGGGCACGGCGGAGGGATGCCTTCTATAGAAGACATCCCTCCGCGACGTGAGGATCCGCTCTGGCGACCGCTAGGGAATGCACCCGGTCATTTCAATCTCGACGCGCAGGTCCGGACGCGCGAGCGCCGAGACCTCCACGGTGCTCCGCGCCGGCAGGTCGCCGGCGGGAAACGAGGCGCGGTAGACCTCGTTCATGGCTGCAAACTCTTTGATATCGGTGAGGAAGATCGTCACCTTGAGCACGTGCTGCAGGCCCGAGCCCGCGGCGTCGAGGACGGCCTTGCACCCCGCGATGCAGTTCCGTGTCTGCTCGCCGATATCGGACGGGACCTTCCCCGACGCATCGCTGCCGGTATGTCCGGACGTGAACACCAAATTCCCGACGCGCGTACCCCACGAATACGGAGAGGTCGGGCGGGGTCGCCCCGGTGGAGAGACGATCTGACGTTCCATACTGCGCATAGCCCCCTTTCGGATCGTGTCAGGGTGATGTGCCCGCCAAGTATAGCATGTGCTCCGGGACGCGACGCGAAGCGGAGGCGCTGCCGGCCGTGGGTGTTGGCGTGTGTATCGTCTTCCGGCGTCTTCGCGAACGTCCACAGGGTGCCGTACGCCACGCGTCATCAAACCCGTACTTGACAGGCAACCATTGGGTTCCCTATAGTAACAGGCAACGACATGATGATCTGTGCCTAGGATGAGCGATGACACCGTCTTTCGGGCCTTGGCCGACGCCAGCCGTCGCCGATTACTGGATCGGCTGCACGCTCGGAATGGACAGACGCTGCACGAACTCTGTCGGGGCCTGCGGATGACGCGCCAAGGGGTCGCCAAGCATCTCAGGATTCTCACGGAGGCCAACCTCGTCTCGTGGAAGCGCGAAGGCCGGGAGAAACTCCACTTCATCAACCCGGTGCCCATCAACGAGATGGCCGAACGCTGGATCAGGAAATTTGAACAACGACGCCTGCGCGCACTTTCGGCGCTCAAGACGCACCTCGAAGGAGATGACCAATGACGCGCGCAGCCGCCAGTCGATTCGTGTATGTCACCTACATCCGCACCACGCCTGAAAAACTCTGGTCTGCCCTCACGAGCGCGGAGTTCGCGCAACAGTACTGGCTCGGCATACGTCCCGAAGCCGATTGGAAGGTCGGCGGGGCCTGGCGCCTCACCCGTCCGGATGGCCGCGTGGTCGATGCCGGCGAGGTCGTCGAGTTTGAGCCCACGCATCGGCTCGCGATCCGCTGGCGGCACGAACTGACACCGGAGCTTCACGCGGAAGGGTGGTCAGTGTGCACGATGGAGCTCGAACCGACCGGCGAGGCCGTCAAATTGACGGTCACACACAGCATCGACCGCGCGGACTCCAAGTTCATCGGCGCGGTGTCCGGCGGCTGGCCGCAGATCCTGTCCAACCTGAAGTCGCTGCTGGAGACGGGTGCGGTGGCGCTCCCGCCGAGATACCGATGATCCACGCCACACAGCATCGCCGACGGCGAGACCGTTCCCGCCCCGCCGCGCGACGGTCGCCTTCTTCAGGCGAGACGGTCGCACCTCGATGCCGTCGATAGGGATACCTCGGTGACAACGAATCCGCTCATCGAGACGATCGTGTCACTTACTCGAGCGACAGACCCCCAGCTGTCCCCGGACGGGCGGTGGGTCGTGTACGTCAACGCGCCATACTTTCGCGAAGGGGAGCACCCAGCAGCCACGATTTGGATGGCTCCCGCCGACGGCTCGACTCCTGCCAGACAGTTCACGTGGGGAGGGGGGTGTGATGACACCCCCCGCTGGGCTCCGGACGGGAGGGCGTTCGCGTTTCTCTCAGATCGCCTCGCGCCCGGCGTGAAGTCGCTCTTCCGTATCCCGGTGGATGGCGGCGAGGCCGCCGTACTGGTCGAGCGCAAGAAGAAAGGCATTGATCAACTGGCCTGGTCTCCGGACGGGTCGCGGATCGCCTTCATCGCCGTTGATGAGCCGATCGCCGACGACGAGACGCGCGACGCCGCCGCTCACGTGTATGGCCAAGACTGGCGGTATCTGCGGCTCCGTGTGCTTGATCTGAAGAGCGGAGCAATCTCGACCCTGCCCACCGGTGATGTCCACATCACGCAGCTGGCGTGGAGCCCCGATGGCCGTCGGCTCGCGTTTCTTGCCGGCCCGACGCCCGAGCCCGACGGCTCGCCTCCAAACCATGATTGGCGTGATCCCGGCCTCCGGTGGAGCACCGGTCTACCTCTGCACCATCCCGAATCCTTCGCATCTGACATGGTCGTCAGAGTCGCAACCCGTGTTGTGCGTCGCTCCACATGCCCGCGGTCCGCAGTCATCGCTGACCGTGTTTGGCATCGATGCGGCGGCAGACCGCACCGGTCCGGCAGGACATCCTCACCCGCCCGTGGTGCTGGGTCCGACGATCACCGACACGTACTGCGCCAGCGGCTGTCGGCCGGTGGCGGGCGACCACCGCGTCGCCATCGCGATCGCCGAGGGTATGACGACCCGGTTGGAGTGCTTAGATCCGACCACGGGTGAGCGGGAGTTGCTCTACGCGTTCCCACACGGGGACATCCACGAATTTTCGGTCGCCGCGAATGCGGGCGCGCCGACGCTCGCGGTGATTCAGAGTGCGGGCGACACGCCGCCCGAGCTCCACGTCGGTCGGCCGGGCCGGCTCACCTGCGTGACCCGCCACCATGCCAGCCTCGGCGACCGCGTGTTCGGCCGACAGGAGCCGTTCCACTACACCGCGTCGGACGGGCTGGCGCTCGACGGCCAGTTCATTCGCCCAGCCGGACCGTCCTCCGCACCGTGGCCGACAGTCGTGCTTCCGCACGGCGGCCCGTACGACCGTTCGGGCAGCGGGTTTCACTTGGTGTGGGGCCAGTTGCTCGCGATGCATGGGTACGCCGTGCTGCTTCCGAACTATCGCGGCGGGTTGGGCCGCGGCGAGGCATTCGCCGCCATGGCTCGTGGCGATATTGGAGGTGCCGAATTCGGCGATGTCCTGGCCGCGGTGGACGCAGCCGTGGCGCGAGGCCTGGCCGACGACCGGCGCTTGGGTATCGGTGGGTGGAGCCAGGGCGGCTTCCTGACCGCCTGGGGCGTGACGCAAACGAACCGGTTCAAGGCCGGCGTCATGGGAGCCGGGATCAGCCACTGGGGCATGGAAGTGCTGACGAGCGACCTCCCGACATTTGAGGCGGCGCTGGCCGGCGGCCGGCCGTGGGACGGTGCAGGCGCTTCTGTCCCGTGAGCTCCGCTCGCCGGTCACACATGCGAAGCACGTCACGACGCCGCTGCTCATTTTGCATGGCCAAGACGATAAGCGCATCCCGGTGAGCCAGGCGATTGGTTTTGAGCGCGCGCTGCGAACGTGTGGCGCCCAGGTCCAACTTGTGACCTACCCGGGCGAACCTCATGGGATCCAGGCGGCGCGATCACCAGCGCGATCTCCTGCACCGCCTGGTCGGGTGGTTTGATCGCTGGCTGCGGGACGTGTCCCCCACCGACGAGCGTCGTTGAGCACGCGCGGGGCTTCGTGATGCGTCGGCCGTACCACTTGACTGGCTCACGCGTACGATTGGAGAGGATCTGATTCGGCGCATTGATCCGTGCGCGAGGCAATGGTATACTTCGTGTGTGAGACGCAACGGGGACCCAGCGGGCCGCGCCGCCAACCGTGCACAGACGGTTGGTGTTTTGTTTTCCGGTACGCCCGCGGGCGGACGCCGCGTCGGCGTCACGACGGACCCGCGTAGGAGACGGACATGGCATATACCACGCGCCCGATGGGCGTGAAAAAGCGCATCGCACTGATTGCCCACGACGACCGCAAGGACGAACTGCTCGCGTGGGCGCGGTTCAACCGAGGGCTGCTGGCGCGCCACGCGCTGTACGCGACCGAATCGACCGGCAAGCTGCTCGAAGAGGAGTTGGGCCTCGAGCTGACCCGGCTGCGGAGCGGGCCGCTCGGCGGCGATCAGCAGGTCGGCGCGCGCATCGCCGAGGGCGCGATCGACGCGCTCGTGTTCTTTTGGGATCCGCTGGGGTCGCACCCGCACGATTCGGACGTGAAGGCGCTGCTGCGGATCGCGGTGGTGTGGAACATCCCGGTCGCGTGCAACCGCGCGTCCGCCGACTTCATGATCTCGTCGCCGCTCATGACCGAACCGTACGAAAGTCTCGTGACGGAGCACGACATCCGCTGAGCCGTCCGTATGGGGCGTGCCGGCGGCGCCCGACGCTAGCCGCCGTGCATGAACGCCGCGTAGTCGACCATGCCGCCGTCGACGAACACCGTCGTCCCGGTCACGTAGCCCGCCACATCCGACGCGAGGACCACGGCCATCTGCGCGATTTCCTCGGGCCGTCCCATGCGTCCCATTGGGATCTTGCTCAGCAAGTCCGCGAGCGTCTCCGGATTGCTCCACACGTCCTGGCTGATCGGCGTCTGGATCGCGCCGGGCGCGATCGCCACCACGCGCACGCCCGACGGCGCCGCCTCCTGGGCGAGCGTCTGCGTCAGCATGCTGAGTCCGGCCTTGCTCGCCGTGTAGGCGCTGTAGCCCGTCCACGGGATCCGCTCGTGCACCGATGTGAGGTTCACGATCACGCCCGCGCGGGCGGGGACCATGCGCCGGAGCGCTTCCCGGGCGCACGTGTACGCGCCGAGCAGGTTGATGTCCAGCACCCGGCGCCACGCGGCCAGGTCGGCTTCCCATCGCGACCGCCCGCGGGCCGTCGATCCCCGCGTTGTTCACCAGCACGTCGACGCCGCCCCATGCGCGGTCGAGCGTCGCGAACATCGTCGCGACCGACGCCGCGTCGGACACGTCGGCCTCGACCGCGAGGGCATCGCCGCCCGCCTGCTTGATCCGCTGGACGACCTGGGCGGCGGCTTCCGGATGGACCACATAGTTCACCGCGACCCGCGCCCCCGCGGCGCCGAACTCCATCGCGATGGCTTCCCCGATGCCGGAGTTCGCCCCGGTCACGACGGTCCGCTTGCCCTTCAGGGTGATTTCCATCGGCGCCTCTCGCCTCCCCGGGAGTCTCTCACGCGACCGTGACGCTAAAGTTGACGCCTTCCCATTTTGCGGCCACCGTCCAGAAGAACGTGAACTCGATCTCGACGCCGGGACCGAACGTGGTCGTCGGCAGGTCGGCGACGTAGACGCCGAGCCCCGTGTCGCGGGTCGGCGAATCCGTCACGGTCTGCCAGCCGTCATGGGTCCAGTGCACCGTGGCGGCCGCGAGGGTCTCGATACGCAGCGTGGTGCCGAGCACGGCCGACCGTGCCTTTTGATTGAACCGCCACACGGTCACCTCGGGCGGCGGGACGGGGGAGGTACCGCTATACCGCGCCTGCGGCTGCGGCGGCATGTCGAACACCCGGCCGTCCTCCAGCGAGCGGTGCAGCTTCAGGTACTCCGCGTGCGCCCAGACGAGCGGCATCGCCGATCCCGACGGCCGCCCGAAGAACAGCTCGCGTTCGGGGATGTCCGGGGCGTCCCAGATCTGTTCGGGCAAGAGGCCGCTCTCGTTGGCGAAGGCTTCCATGGTGCGCATGAGGCTCTCGGCGACGTCGCGGTGGCCGGCGGCCAGCTCGTAATGCGCGCGCTCCCCGGTCAGGAGCGGCCACGCGCGGCCGATGCCGGTGCCGTCGAACGGGGCGCCGTCCTCGTGCTCGCCGTAGCCGTCGCCATTGTAGCGGTGCCACGCCGGCCCGAACGGCGTCTCGACGCGCAAGAGCGCATCGATCGCCCGCACCGTGTTGAGGATCCGAGGATCGTCCGGCGCGCGCAGCCCGAACCGCACGAGCGCCAGCGCGTCCGGGCTGATCAGCTCGGTGACCGCGAGCGTCGCTGCTGGCGGGCGGCCGGTTCTTGATCGGCACGAAGCCCTCGAGCGGTGAGGCGGCGTCCGCCGTTTCCGGCGGGGCGATCCGGACGTAATACCCGCTGATCCCGAGGCGCCGGGCGAGATCCGTGTCCTGGGCGTAGGTCCACCGCTCAATGTTGGCGTTCCAGATGTCGGCCGTCTCGCGCAGATAGGGGGCGATCTCCCCGTCGCCCACGACCTCGGCGAAGTCGGCCGCGACGAGCAGCGCCGCGATCTCGACGGCGAGCGTGAACGGAGAGTACCCGCCGTCTTCTTCCCAGCGGTCCTGCTGGGTGACCGGGCCGTTCTGCACGAGAAACGCCGCCGCTTTCCGGACCATGGGCCATAAGCGCGGGCGGTCCGTCAGTGGTGGACCCCTCCGGTCCGAAACGCGAGCTCCACGAGCAAGATCGGGAACGCGGTTTCGTCCAGCTGCACGCCGCTCCAGTAGGCGCGGCCGTCGAGCCACATGTTCTGCGGCCAATGCCCGTCCGCTTCCTGGGTGAGCGTGAGGTACCGCAGCACTTCGCGGAAGCCGGCGATGGAGCCGACGGCGAGCCCGCCCCCCGCGGCCTCGACGAGGTCGCGGGGCCAGACGAGATGATAGCCGCCGAGATCTCCATCGCCTTTTGCGAACCCCCACGGGATCGACAGGCTCGCGAGCACGCCGCCCTGCACCACCTTGGATCGGTGGGTCTTGATGACCGCCGCGCTCACCCGGAACACGTCCTGCGTTCGGGTCTCCCCGGGCGCGGCGGGTGCGCGCGTGTCCGTGCTGTCGCGCATCCCCGTGATCGTGCGCTGCCACGCCTGCCACTCGGTGATGTAGTCATCCCGTACGACGTCAAAGCCGTCGAACAGGCTGGCGCGCGCGTGCAGGGCCGCTTCCTCGGGCGTGTCGCCGAATCCCAGCATCAGCAGGAACTCCCCGCCGCATGCCACGAGGTCGATCTCGCCGACGAGCGCCGTGTTCCCGTTCTCGGCCCGCTGATACGACCAGGTGAGCCGCTTGTGCTGGAGCAGGTCCTCCCAGCCGTCGGACACGCCGGCGAACCCCGCCGACCGGGCGCGCCACGGCGCCGAGCAGCCGAGCACGAGGGCGAGCCCGTTCCGCGACGCCGCGAGGATCGGGACGCCCTTATAGTCGCCGACCCAGGCGGTGTTGCCGGCACCCTGATTTCCGAGATGCGGCGCGAGCAGGACGTACAGCCGGTAGTCGGCCAGCGTCCCTTGGAGCGCGGTGAAGCGCGTCTTCTGGAGGACGACGTCGCGGGCCGGGTCACTGACGATCTCCTTCTCGATCCGGTACCGCCCGTCGAAGCTGGTGTTGATGAGCCGGTACGCCGGGACCCCGTCCGCGAGATACTGGACCCGGGGCTCCGCGTGCCGCTTCTCCTGTGAAAAGTACTCGCGCCCGTCGGTCACGACCAAGCCCATGTCCCGGATACACGCCTGGTCCTGGCTGGGCCAGTAGACCTCGTTCAGAATGCCGTGGCTGAGCGTGAACCACACGCGGCTCGAGAATGTCGGCGCGGTGCCGACGCCGGTCTTCGCACTCGACGTCCACCTCGCCGGAATGCCGGGCCATCCCGGCGCGTACTCTGCGGTCAGCATAGGGGTGACTCCTCCGTCCGGTATCTCGCGGCGCCTATCCGCTCGGCGTTGGGACCGTCGGGATGGACAGCTTGCGTATCCACGTCGGGTCGGTGCGGGTCAGCAGGAGCGCCGCGCCAAGACAGATGGCGCCGGCGACGGGGATCGCCCCGTAGCCGAAGAGCTGTGCCGTCCAGCCGGCCAGCAGCCCGCCAAGCACGCCGCCGGTGGCGCCCGCCGCGTTGTACAGCCCCATGCCTTCCCCTTCGCCCACCGGGCACCGTCTCGCCGCGAGCGGGGGACCGCTCACCCCCAAGAGCGCCCAGGCGAGTACGAGTCCTCCGAACGCGATCTCGGCCAGGAGGCCACCCGCCTCGATCCCAAGCACGCTGAGCGCGGCGATGACCAGGAGCGCGGCGATCGCGAGGAGCGCCGCGAAGCGGATCTGGAGGCCGACGCGCACCATCCGGCCGGCGCCGAGCCGATCGGCCCACCGGGCCGCGGGGGCAAAGAGCGTCAGCGACAGGCCGACCGCGATAGCGTACGCGAGCGACGACCGTCCGGAATCGATGTGGAACACGCGCGCCATGAAGACCGGGTACAGCGCGAAAAACGTCGAGCTGCCGGTGAACGCGAGGACCCACACCGCGAGGAAGATGCCAAACGGGGACCGGGTGAGGCCGCGCACCGCCGCCCGGCTCGGGATGTGCCACCCGCGGTGCACGCCGAGCGCGTGTTCCACGAGCAGGACCGGCGGGTGCCGTGGGATCGGCGGGTCGGAGGGATCCGCGGCCGCGTGAAGCGTGACGCCGGTCGCATACCGCCGGCTCATCGTGCTGAGCCACGCGAGACCCGCGGCCGTGATCGCCAGGACCCCGTCGACGATGAAGCCCGCGCGAAGATCGATCCGACTCATCACGCCGGCGAAGGTCAGGCCGACCACCTGGGCTGCGACGTAGACGAGCTGGAGCGCGCCGAAGCGATGCGTCCACTCGGCCCGCGGATGGGCTTCGACGACGAACAGGTACGCCACGGTGGAGGCCGCCGCCGCCCCGCAGCCGGCCGCGAACGCCAACCCCATTCTTGGACCGACGTCGGCGGCCCAGGCGCACAGGGTCACCGCGATGCCCGTCGTGAGCACCCCGAGCGCGAGCAGGATGCGGTGGATCCGGTACCGGTCGGCGAGGGCGCCGCAGAGGGGGGACATCACGTTGCCGAGGCTGAGCGATGCCATCACCAGACCCACGTCGGCCGCGGTTCCCGCCCGGGCGACCGCGAGTGGCAGCAGGATGGGGAGGCCCCCCGATACCGTGAAGCCCATGAGCGCGTACGCGCCGGCCCACGGCTCGACGTACGACCACCACGCGCGAGGCTGTCCCGCGGCCGCCTGCGCGCTCATGACCCGGGGTCGGAGTCGCGGGGTTCGAGCGTGGTGGGGAGCAGCCAGCGCCGGCCGTCGCGGGCCAGCAGCTGCTCGGCGGCCTCGGGGCCCCACGTACCGGCGGCATAATTCGGAAAGTCGGTCGGCCGCTCCGCCGTCCACGCGTTGAGAATCGGCATGACGACCGACCACGCGGCGTCGACCTGGTCGTCCCGCATGAACAGGGTCGCGTCCCCCCGCATGACGTCCAGCAGCAGCGTCTCGTACGCCTCGGGCGAGGGGACCCGGAACGCGCCCGCGTAGGAAAACAGCATGTCCACGGGCTCGAGATGCATCACCGGCCCGGGATACTTCGCCTGGAATCGCAGGAGGATCCCCTCGGACGGCTGCACGCGGATCGCGAGTCGGTTCGGCTGCCAGTGCACCATCGCCGACGGCGGGAACATCTGGTGAGGCGCCGGCTGGAATTGGATCGAAATCTCGGACGCCTTGGCCGGCAGCCGCTTGCCGGTTCGGAGGTAGAACGGCACGCGCTCCCACCGCCAGTTGTTCACGAAGAATTTGACCGCGACAAACGTCTCCGTCGTCGAGTCCGGCGGCACGTCGGATTCCTCCCGGTACCCCGGGACCGGCTGGGCCGCGGCCACCCCGGGCCCGTACTGCCCCCGGACGGCAACCTCGCCGACGCGCGCGGGATCGATGGGCTGAATCGCGCGCAGCACGTCGACCTTCTTGCTGCGGATTTCGTCGGCGTTGAATGAGACCGGCGGTTCCATCGCGATGAGGCACAGGAGTTGGAGCAGATGATTCTGCAGCATGTCCCGCAGCGCTCCGGCGGTGTCGTAGTATCCGCCGCGGTGCTCGACCCCGACATCCTCGGCGACCGTGATCTGGACATGGTCGATGTACCGGCGGTTCCAGATCGGCTCGAACAGCGAGTTCGCGAACCGGAACGCCAGGATGTTCTGGACGGTCTCTTTGCCGAGGTAGTGGTCGATCCGGTAGATCTGGCGCTCGGCGAGGACGCTGGTCAAGGTCTTCGTCAGCGCCTGCGCCGAGGCGAGGTCCCGTCCGAACGGCTTCTCGACGACGATGCGCACGCGGTCGGCGCTGGGCGCGAGCGCGGGTCCGAGGCGGGTGACGATCGTTGAGACCACGCTCGGCGGCACCGCGAGATAAAACACCCGGATCGCCGGGCCGCCGAGCGCCGCGTCCGCGGCGTCGAGACGCTGGGTGAGGGTCTCGGCCGCGCTCGCGTGCGCGAAATCGATCGACAGAAATCCGACCCGCTTCGCGAACTCATTCCAGGAGGCGTCCTCCGCGCGGCCGCGGCGCGAGAATTCATCGACGCCCTGGCGGAGGTGCTGGCGGTAGGCGTCGTCGTCCATGGACTTGCGGTCGGAGCCGATCACGGCGAAGCGGTCGGGCAGCCACCCGTCGAGGAACAGGTTGTACAGCGCCGGGACGAGCATGCGCCACGTCAGATCCCCGCCCCCGCCAAAGATCACGACGACCACCGGCTGCTGCGGCTTCCCGGCGCCGCCCATGTGCCCGTTCCCGGCCGGTGCGACGCTCACGGCAGCGTCAGCCCGAGCGCGGCCAGCGTCGCGCGCGTCGAGTCGAAGTCGGTGTGCAGGATGGCGTGGAGGCCGTGCTCGCTTCCGATCTGCGCAAACATCGCGCGATCCTCGAGATAGGCGACCGTCTCCGGCGCCGCCTGCGCGAGGTCGAGCGCGATCCGATAGATCTCGGGGTCGGGTTTGCGCACGTGGACGAAGCAGGAGCAGACGAACGCGTCCATCACCGTGTCCAATCGGAACGCACGGACGCGGTGGACGGTCAGTTCGCGCCCCTCATTGCTGAGCGCGAAGACCTTGAGGTGGTGCCGGCTTTTGAGGCGCCGGAGAAACTCCAGCATGTCGGGAAGCGCCTGGGACTGGTCAAACATGAACGCCTTGAATGCGGCGAGCGAGAACGTCCGCGGTTCGTAGAAGACCACGTGCTGGAGATAGTCGTCGAGCGTGGTCTTGCCCTCTTCGTAGGTATCGAACACGAAGTGGTGCCGCTCGTCCATGATCGCCTGGTCGAGCTGAAACCGCTCGGCCGCGCGCCGCCGTCCCCCGTGATCCCAGCCGTTCGTCAGCAGGACGCCGCCAATGTCGCAAAACAGGGTGGTGATGCGCTCGGTCATCGGCCGGACTCCTGTCGCGGCCCCGCCGACGCGGGCGGCCGGTCGGAACTCGCCTGCGGACGCCGTGGGTCAAGCGCCTTCGTGTGCATCCTGGCCACCCCGGTGGGTCGCGTGTTGGTGGATTCGGCCGGCGCGGGCGCCCGTCAACGGCTTCCCCGCGTCGATGCCCGGTGCGCTATCCGCGCTGGCTGTTGGAAGGCGTGTGCCGTTCGTGCGGCCGCTGTGCGCGTCTCCATCATGTCGCATCGTCGCCGGTCCCGCAACCGGTTTGGGCGCGGGAATGCGCCGGCCCCACGCGCGGTTTCCCCCCACGGGGCCCGGCGCCCGGCTGTCTTCCTTCGCCTCACCGGGGCGAGGTCCTGGTTTGAAAGTTCCAAGAGGGGCCGGCGGCCCGTCGGCGGAATACCTCGAAAGGGTACAATGGTGTACTGGATGGACCGACGATGGTACTGGGTGGGGTGTCGATGAAGAAGACCCAAAGTCGCGCCGTGGATACCGAGACGCTGCTCGAGTGGTATCGCAAGATGGTCTTCGTGCGACGGTTCGAGGAACAGGCGGAACGCAGCTTCCGGCGCGGCAAGGTGGGCGGATACCTGCACCTGTACAGCGGTCAGGAAGCCGTGGCGATCGGGTTTCTGGCCCCGCTGCGGGCCGACGACATCATTTTCGGATCGTACCGCGACCACGTGTATCCCATTCTGCGCGGCACGGACCCCGGGGCCGTGATGGCCGAACTCTATGGAAAGGCGACCGGGGTCTGCAAAGGCAAGGGCGGCTCGATGCATATTTTTGACGTCGCGCACGGGTTTTATGGCGGCTACGGCGTCGTCGGCGGCCACATCCCGCTGGCCGTTGGGGCGGCGTACGCGCTCCGCTACGACCCGGGCGACCGCGTCTGCCTGTGCTTTCTCGGTGACGGCGCGATGAATACCGGGGCGTTTCACGAGGGCGCGAACATGGCCGGGCTGTGGGGCCGGGACGGGCTGTGCCCGGTGGTCTTCATCGTGGAGAACAACCTGTACGGCATGGGCACCTCGGTGCCGCGGTCCTCGGCCGAGACGCGGCTCGCGTCCCGCTTCGACGCCTACGCGATCCCGAACGAACAGTGCGACGGCATGGATCCCGTCGCCGTGTATGAGGTCGCCCGTCGGGTGATCGACGAGGTGCGCCGCACCGGCCGGCCTCATGCGGTCGAGGCGCTCACGTATCGCTACGCCGCGCACGGCGCCGCCGATGTGATCCAGCCGTACCGCGAGAAGCACGAAATCGAGGAATGGAGACGGCGCGACCCCATCGCGATCGTCGAAAAGCGTCTGCGTGCCGAGGGGGCCCTCGACGACGCCAAGGTCGCGGACATCGACTCCGCGGCCGACCGCCGGGTCGAAGAGGCGGTGGCATTCGCCGACGCGAGCCCGGACCCCGCGGCCGAGGAGCTGTACACGGACATCTACGCCGGGCTCCCGGTGGAGGCGCGCCGGTCATGACGGCGGCCGCACGGCCTGCCGGGTCGGGAGGCGCCGCGTGCCGGAGCTAACCTATCGCGACGCGCTCAAGACGACCCTCATCGAGGAGATGGACCGAGATCCCCACGTGTTGTTGATGGGGGAGGACATCGGGGTGTACGGCGGGACGTTTCTCGTGACCGAAGGGCTCCTCGCGCGCTACGGTTCGAAGCGCGTCGTGGACACGCCGATCGCCGAGGGCGGTTTTGTCGGCGCCGGCATCGGCATGGCGATGCTCGGGCTGCATCCCGTGATCGAAGTCATGACCTGGAACTTCTCGCTTCCGGCCGCCGACCAGATCATCCAAAATGCCGCGAAGGTGCGCTACTTCTCTGGGGGACAGGTCAGCGTGCCGATGGTGATCCGCGGTCCGAACGGGACCGGCGTGCAGCTGTCGGCGCAGCACTCGCAGGCGCTCGAAGCGCTGTACGGACACTTCCCCGGCCTGATCGTGGTGGCCCCGGCGACCCCTGCCGACGCGCGCGGGCTGCTTCGCTCGGCGATCCGCGGGAGCGATCCCGTGATGTTTCTCGAAAACGCCTCGCTCTACGGGACGCGGGGCGAGGTGCCGGACGGCGACTATCTGGTGCCGTTCGGAAGCGCCGCCCGCGCGCGCGAAGGGCGCGATGTCACGGTCGTGGTGCATGGCCGGATGCGTGCCGCGACGATGGCCGCCGCGGCGCAGCTCGCCACCGACGGCATTGAGTGCGAAGTGATCGACCTGCGCTCCCTGCGGCCGCTCGACATGGACACGGTCGCCGACAGCGTGCGCCGCACCCACCGCGCGGTCGTGGTCGAGGAGCAGCAGGCGCTGTTCGGCGTGGCGGCGGAGATCGTGACCCAGATCTACGAGCGATGCTTCGACAGCCTCGACGGGCCGGTCGTGCGCGTCTCAGGCGAAGATGTGCCCATGCCCTACGCGCGCAATCTCGAGCGGCTGGCGCAGCCGAACGAGGTCAAGATCGCGCAGGCAATCCGCCGGACCATCGGGTAGGCCGGCGCGAGGTGAGCGATGGCTGACGTGATCATGCCGAAGATGAGCGATGCGATGACCGAGGGGAAGATCCTCGCGTGGCGCAAGCGTGTCGGCGACCGCGTCGCCCGCGGCGAGGTGATCGCCGAGATCGAGACCGACAAGGTGAACGTCGAAATCGAGGCGGAGACGGCGGGAACGCTCTCCGATATCCTCGTGCAGGCGGGTGAGCAGGCGCCGGTCGGTGGTGTGATCGCGCACATCAACGGTGGCGGCGGTGCGTCCGCGGCTCCTGCGGCGGCCGCCGTGAAGGCTGCCCCTGCCGGCGGCGCCGAGCTCGCCTCCACCCGCGGCCGCCGCACCCAGCGCGCCCGCCCCCGCGGCCGGACCGTCGACGCCGCCGGACGGCCGGGCGAAGATTTCGCCGATCGCCCGGCGCCTCGCGGAGGAGAAGGGGGTCGATCTGTCTCGGGTGACCGGGACCGGACCGGGCGGCCGGATCGTCGAGCGAGATGTGGAGGCCGCCGCCGCGGAAGGCCCGCGGCCCGCTGCCCCGCCGGCGGCCGCCAGCGCCGCGCCCGACGCGGGCGGTCCCGACTACGAGGACGTTGAGCTGTCGCGGATGCGCCAGGCGATTGCCCGGAGCGTCGCGCAGAGCATGCAGACGACTCCCCATTTTTACGCGAGCACCGACGTCGAGATGCGCCGGGCGGTCGACTTGCGCGCTCAGCTCAAAGAGTCGTCCGGGGACGCGGCGGCCGGGCTGTCGATCAACGACCTCGTGTTGAAAGCCGTGGCCCTCGCGCTGCGCGCGCGGCCCGACCTTAACGCGACCCTGGTCTCGCCCACCATGCTCCGGCGCTTCCGGCGCGTTCACCTCGGCGTGATGGTCGCGCTGCCCGACGGCCTCGTGGTGCCGGTCCTGCGCGACGCCGACCGGCTGCCGCTGCTCGCGCTCAGCAAGGAGGCGCACCGCCTGGCGGAAGACGCGCGCCAGCGCCGCCTCCGGCAGGAGGAGTTTTCGGGCGCCACGTTCTCGGTCAGCAACCTCGGCATGTACGAGATCACGAACTTCTCGGCGATCATCAATGCACCGCAGGCCGGCATCCTCGCGGTCGGGCGAATCCAGGATCGGGCGGTCGTGCGTGACGGCGAGGTCGTGGCGCGGCCGATCATGACCCTGACGGTCTCCGTGGACCACCGGGTCACGGACGGGGTGGGCGCCGCCGCGTTCCTCGTCGAGACGAAACGCCTGCTCGAGCACCCGGTGTTGCTGCTCGGCCCCGACGCCGTGCGCTGAGCGGGCCGCGTCCCGTTCGGCGTCAACGTGGGTCCCGGAACCGTCGCGCCCGGTCCGTTACGGACGGGGTGCACGTGCGTCCGGCCGGCGTCGGATCGGTTACGGGGCGGCCGCCGCGAGGTCTTCCTCGCTCATGACCGCGACCCACTGGAGCCGTCCCTGCGCGTCCACGCGCAGCGCGCCGAACCGCCCGAACACGTTGTGGTACTGGTTGTAGACGAGGTCGCCGCTCGCGCCCTCGTACTTGATTTTCGTGCCGGTCCGCAGCAGCCTGAGACACGCCGCGTAGTCTGGGCACGGTGTGCCCGGGGGATTCGTCACCATCGTCATCGCGGCGTTGATCTTGGGCCCGTCCGTGGAGCCGGCCTGGTCGATCGCGAGCGCCGCGCTGATGACCGCGTCGTACGCGTAGTTGGCGTTGGCGAGGGGTTCCCGATTCGGATACAACTGTCCGTAGTACTGTTCGAACGTCCCCCGGCCCGTCGTGGAGATGCCGTAGACGGAGGTCAGGTGGGCGTGGGCCACCGGGTAGGTGATCGCTCTTAAGTACTCGTCCCCCGCGGTCACGTCGGTGCCGACGAACGGGATCGCGAGGTTGTTGAGCTGTCTGAAGTTCGCGAACAGGACGCCGGCGGTCACCGCATCGGTCTCGGTGAAGATCACCTGCGGCTTCGCGTCGATCACCCGGAGCACCTCGGATCGATAGGACGTCTGTCCCGGCTGGACGGTGACATCCGCCACGATCTGGCCGCCGAGCTTGGCAAACGTGGTGGTGAGCGGGATCTTCATGGTCTGCGCCGACCGCTCCGAGACCATGACGATGGCCGCCCGGGTGTACCCTTGGCGGTGCGCGTACAGCGCCATGGCGACCGTGAGCACGGAGTCGGACGGGCTGTCACGCCAGAAGTACGGATCGGTCTCGTGGTCGAGGGAGACGTCACCACCCTGCATCAGATCCGGGATCTGTGCCTGGGTGAAGATCGGCCGCACCGTGTAGTACTCCATCGTTTCCGGACCGATGATCACCACGGCATGACTGGGGCCGATCAGAAAATTGATCGCGCCCTCGGCGTCCTGCAGGTCGCCTTCCGTATCCGACGGCACCAGGGTCAGCGTTCGGCCGAGGATGCCCCCCGCGTCGTTGACGGCCGCCTGCGCCGCTTTGGAGCCCTGGACGATCGCGGTGCCGAGGTCGGCTTCAAACCCCGTAAACGGGCCGAGCATCCCGAACACGATCGGCGCGCCCACAAACGCCGACGCCCCGGGCGTCAGCGCCAAGACCGCCGCGACCACCGCGGCGCACAGGATCCCCGTCGTGGTTCTCATGCTGCTCCCACCCGCTTCCACCAAGCGCGCAGGACGGGGCGGCGTGTGCCCCGACGCGGCCCGCGTCATGAGAGGTGGCCGACGTAGAGGTCGACCACCGCGTTGTTCCGCAGCAGGTCCGTCCCGGTGCCCTCGACGCAGTTTTTTCCGAGCGCCATCACGTACGCCCAGTCGGCGTGCGCGAGGGTCCCGCGCGTGTTTTGGCCCACGACCACGACCGCGACGCCCGTATCCCGCACCGCCTCGATATGGGTCCACAGCGCGGCCTGCAGCATTGGGGCGAGGCCGGTCGCGGGCTCGTCGAGCAGCAGCACCGACGGCTCGACCATGAGGCCCCGCGCAATCGCCAGCATGCTGCGCTCGCCTCCGCTCAGCGTGCCGGCGGGCCGCCGCGACGGCCGCGCCGAGCGCCGGAAAGAGGCCGCAGACATCGCGGATCCGGCGCCGCAGACCGCGGCCGCGCACGTAGCCGCCCATCTCGAGGTTTTCCTGGACGGTGAGCCCGGTGAAGACGTTCGCGACCTGGGGGACGTAGACGATGCCCCACCGTACCAGCGCTTCCGGCGCCGCGCCGGTCACGTCGACGTCGTCCAAGAGCACCTGGCCGCGGTTGGGACAGATCACGCCCGCCACGGCGCGCAGCAGCGTCGATTTCCCCGCGCCGTTCGGACCCACGAGCGCGGTGATCTTGGCGCGTTCGGCCTGGAACTCGACGTCCTGGATGATCGGCGGGCCGAAGTAGCCCGCGGTCAGCCCGTGGACCGCGAGGACCGGCGCGCTACGCATGGACCGCCGCCTCACCGAGATACGCGTCGATCACCGCGCGATCGGCGCGCAGGGCGGACAGCGGACCGGCGGCGATCGCCGCCCCGAGCGCCATGACGATCACCACGTCGCACACCCGCTCGACGAAGGCGAGGTCATGCTCGACGATGACGACCGTGACGCCGAGCGCGACGAGGTGCGCGATCGCATCCGCAATGCGAGCGCCGAGCACCGGGTTGACGCCGCCCATCGGCTCATCCAGGATCATGAGACGGGGTTGGGCCATCGCGATGCGCGCGAACTCCAACAGCCGCTTCTCGCCGCCGCTCAGCGTGCCCGCGAGTTCTTCCTCGTGCTCCCCGAGCCCGAACTTGTCCAGCAGGTCGCGGGCCCGCTCCCGGTCGGCGGCTTCGGCGCGCCGCAGCGATCCGGCGGCGAAGAACGGCCGCCAGATCGCGTCGCGGCCCTTCGCCGGCGCCGCGATGATCATGTTGTCCAGCACGGACAACCCCGGCCATTCGTGGGGGAGCTGAAATGTCCGAATCAGGCCGAGCCGCGCGATGCGGTCGGGAGCCCATCCCTGGATCTCCCGGCCCGCGAACCTCACGATCCCCGCGTCGGGGCGCGCGAACCCTGTGATCAGATCGACGGCGGTGCTCTTGCCGGCGCCGTTCGGTCCGATCAGGCCGACGACCGCACCCTCCCGGACCTCGAACGAGCAGTTCCGCACGACCTCCACGCCGCCGAAGTGCTTCGAGAGCCCGCGCACCTCGAGGAGCACGGGCCGGGCGCCGGCCCGCGGGCGCGCCGGGGCGTGCCGCGGCCGCGCGCGTTCCGGCCAGAGTCCCTGGATGCGGTACCGCATCACGACCAAGATCATGACGCCTAAGAGAATCTCGCGCACCGCCACCGAGACGTTGGGGTTGCCCCAGAGCGATGGGACGAAGCGGGTGCTTTCCTGAAACGCCACGAGCACGAGGAACACCCCGAGGATGACGCCGCGCACGTTGCCCATGCCGCCGATGAAGATCGCGACGTACAGGTCGAGTGTTTCGATCGGCGGCCACGCGGTCGGATTGAACGCGCCCTGGGACGCGACGAGCAGCGCCCCCCCGAAGCCGCCCAACGCCGCGCCGAGCACGTACGCGGTGAGCTTGAGCGCGTACACGCTGCGGCCGAAGGCCGCGGCCGCCTGTTCCTGCTCGCGCACCGCGCGCAGCGCGCGGCCGAACGGGCTCCGCGACAGACGCTCGAGCAGCACGTACACGACGCCGAGGCACAGGACCGCGAAGGCGAGGAAGAAGAACGCGTACGCCTGGGGCGCGAGGTGCAGCGTGTCGTTGAACGGCTGCGGCATGCCGTACAGGCCGTCGAACCCATTGAACAGCGCGGGATCGTCGCTGATGATGGTCTGGAGCATCAGAACGGCGCTCAACGTCACGATCGCGAAGTAGACGGCGCGCAGCCGGCGCAGGGCGACGGCCCCGATGGCGAGCGCGAGCAGGCCGGCGCTCGCGGTCCCGATCAGCGCGGCGGCCGGGAACGGCAGGGACCAGCCGAGCACATACTGCGCCGGGGCGGGGAGGCGGCCGATGCTGGTCACCATCGCCATGTAGGCGCCGATCGCGATGTAGCCATAAAACGCGAGATCGAGATCGCCGGCCCAGCCCCAAATGACGTTCAGGCCGAGCGCCATGATCGAGAAAATGCATCCCTCGGTGGCGAGCGCGGTGAGGTAGGCGATCATGCGGCGGCGCCGCCTCCGTCGCCCGCGACCAGGCCCGCCGGACGGACCAGCAGGACGACGACGAGCAGCGCGAACGCGATGAAGAGCTTGTAGTCCGCGTCGAGATACAGCGCGCTGACTTCCATGGCGATGCCGATCAGGAGCGCCGCGACCAGCGCGCCCTGCGGCCGGCCGAGCCCGCCCGCGACCGCGGCCGCCATCGTGACCAAGAGGAACGTGAAGCCGAACGTGGGCGTCAGCGTGCCGAGGGTGACGGCGAGCACGAAGCCGGCGAATCCCGCGACGAGCCCTCCCAGGCACCAGGTGGCTTGGATGATGCGGTGTGCCCGGATGCCGGAGATCCGGGCGAGCTCCCGGTTGTCCGCGATCGCGCGCAGGGCCTTCCCGAACTTCGTGTGCCGCAGCAGGAGGTAGAGCAGCACCATCACGACGAGCGCGGCGGCCATGCTCCCCTCGTCGCGATGCGTCCAGATGAACGGTCCGACCTGCTGCGAATCTTCGGGGGGAAGGGCGTACGCGAGGCTCGCGCCGCCAAAGATGAGCAGGATGATATTTTGGAGCACGAGCGAGACCGCGAGCGTGCCGATGAAGATCGCGGTGGTCCGCACGCGCGCGCGCAGGAACGGCTCGATCATGCCGGCGTTGATCGCCCAGCCGATCGCACCCCCGGTCAGGGTTGCCGCGAGCGCCGCCACGGCGAGGTTGTGGGTCCACCGCGTGGCCGCGTAGCCCGCGTACGCCCCGTAGGTCAAGAGCTCACCGTACGCAAGGTTGGGGATGCGGCTGACCGCGTACTGGAGGGTAAAGGCGATCGCCGAGAGGGCCAGGATCCCTCCGGTCACCAAGCCAAATCCGATGCCCAGGCCGACCCGCTCCATTGCACCTCACCGAGACCGCCGGCCCCGCAGGCGTGCGGCCCCCGTCGAGTTGTATGCCCACCGGTTCCCGGTCCCGGACGGCGCCCCTGTGTGGGCGTCCGCGGCGCCGAAAATTCGTCCGCGGGAACGGAACCTCTGAGATGTCGGCCCCGTTCTTCTGTGGAGATTCGAACACAGAGCCGTGTGCATCGTCCCGAAGCGCAAGATCGAATCGATCACGCAGCACCCCGACACCGCGCTTCGGAATCTTGGGGGCTGGGAGGCACGAAGGAATGGTTAAATTACGTTACGCTGAATTGCTCGTGATCGTCGCGCTCGTCGCGGCGGTCGGCGGCGGCGCCGGGGCGGCGCTGTCGCTCCACAGCGCGCCGCACGCCGTGGAGGCCGCGGCGGTCGTGGCGCAGCCCCTGCCCGATACCGGCGTGCGGAGCCCGTTTGTGGCCGCGGTCGCGAAGGTGCGGCCCGCGGTCGTCAACATCAGCACGGTGCAGACCGTGCAGTCCTCCGGCGGCAACGGGACGACCCCGTTCTTCGGAGGGTTCCCCGGCATGCCGTCCGGGCCGACGCAGGAAAAGGCGATCGGATCCGGCGTGATCGTCAGTCCCGACGGCTACATCTTGACGAACGCGCACGTGGTCCAGGGCGCGCAGAAGTTGACCGTGACCCTCCTCGACGGCCGGACGTTCGCCGGGACCGTCGTGGGCGCGGACACGGCCACCGACCTCGCGGTCGTGCGGATTCAGGCGTCGGGACTCCCCGTGGCACCCCTCGGGGACTCGTCGTCGCTCGAGCCCGGTGACTGGGCGATTGCGATCGGCAATCCGTACGGCCTGAACTTCACCGTCACCGCCGGCGTGATCAGCGCGATGGGCCGGACCCTCCCGAACGGTCCCGAGGAGACGTTCATTCAGACCGACGCGCCGATCAACCCGGGGAACAGCGGCGGACCTCTCGTCGACACGCGGGGTCAGGTGATCGGCGTCAACAGCGCCAAGTTCGAGGACGCGCAGGGGATCGGATTCTCGATCCCGATCAACACCGCGAAGGGGATTATGGCCCAGCTGATCGCGACCGGTCACGTGACCCGGCCGTATCTCGGCGTGTACCTGCAGCCGCTGACGCCGGACATCGCGTCGCAGCTCGGCTTGGCGGTGGACACGAAGGGCGCGCTCGTCGCGGACGTGGCGCCGAACAGCCCCGCGGCCCAGGCCGGCCTCCAGCGCGGCGACGTGATCGTGCAGGCCGAGGGGCATCCCACGCCGGATCCCTCTACCCTCGTGACGACAGTGCACGCGGCGAAGGTGGGCTCGAAGATGCTGCTGATGGTGCTGCGCCAGGGCCACACGCAGTACGTGACCGTGACGCTGGAGCAGACGCCGGCCGGATCGTAACGGCGGGCGCGTCTCCCCGTCGGACTGAACGTTGCGCGGGACCGGCCTTCGGCCGGTCCCGCGTGCGTGTATCGCGCGCGCGGAGAAGGAACGCCGCGGCGGCTCGTGTAAGGGTCGTGTGTTTGATGGACGGCGGGCCGGCACACGCCAGCGCACAAGGGCAGACAGCGGCCGATGATCAGTTCCCCGTTCAATCCTGCGTCCCCCGCGGCATACGCCACGCGCGGACTCTTCGAGTTGGTGCTGTGGCTCGGGGCGGCCGTCTTTGTGGTCGTGGCGGGGCTCGTGGTCATCGCGGCGATCCGGTTCCGCGCGCGTCCCGGCGGCCCGGAGGTGTCCCACGAGGACGGGAACCACGTCTGGGAGTTTGTCTGGACCGGGGCCGCGGCGCTCGTGCTCCTCGTCATCCTCGTCCCGACGCTCCGCGTGATGCGCGCGGTCGATCCGACCGCGGGATCCCGCCAGCCCGACCTCATCGTCATCGGCCACCAGTGGTGGTGGGAGATCCGCTATCCGCAGGATGGGGTCGTCGCCGCGAATGAGGTGCACATCCCCACCGGGCGGCCGCTCCTGGTGCGCGTCGATTCGGTCGACGTGATCCACACGTTCTGGGTGCCGCAGCTGGCGCCGAAGATTCAGACGATTCCCGGACACCCGAATGAGATTTGGCTCCAGGCCGACGTGCCCGGCGACTACCTCGGCACCTGCGCGCAGTTCTGCGGCCTCGAGCACGCGTGGATGCGGATTCTCGTCGTCGCCCAGACGCCCGCAGGCGTTCGCGGCGTGGGAGGCCGCGCAGCGGCAGCCCGCCCCGGCGCCGGCGGCGCCCGAAGCGGTGGCCGGGATGGGGCTGTACGCGTCGATGACCTGCGACAGCTGCCACGCCGCCGACGTGGCGATCGGGCCCGACCTGACCCACTTCGCGACGCGCCAAACGCTCGCGGCCGGCCGCATCGCGAACACCCCCGCGACGCTGGCGCGCTGGCTTGCGAACCCCGATGCGCTCAAGCCGGGGGCGCGGATGCCGAACTTTCACCTCACGCGGGACCAGGTCCAGGTGCTGGTCGCGTATCTGGAGACGCGTCGATGAGCGACCTGTCGCTGCCGGGCGACCTCGTCGCCCCGGTGGAGTCCGAGGACACGGGCTGGTACGCGTGGATCGCGTCCCTCGACCACAAGCAGATCGGGCTCATGTACCTCATGGCCACCATGGTGTTCTTTGTCCTTGGCGGCGTGCAGGCGCTGCTGCTGCGCACGCAGCTGATCCGCCCCGAGAACACGTTCCTCAGCCCGGCGGCGTACAACGAAGTGTTTACCATGCACGGCACCACGATGATTTTTCTCGTGGTGATGCCGATGCTGATCGGGCTGGCGACCTACCTCGTCCCCCTGCAGGTCGGCGCCCGGGATATCGCGTTCCCGCGGATGAACGCGATGAGCTTGTGGTTCCTGGTCTTCGGCGGTCTCTTGCTGTATTACAGCTATCTCGCCGGCGGTGCCCCGGACGCCGGATGGTTCAGCTACGCGCCGCTCAGCGAGCGGCCGTTCAGCATGACGAGCGGCGAAGACTACTGGGCGCTCGGACTGCTCGCCACCGGGATCGGCACGATCACGGCTTCCATTAATCTCATGGTGACGATCGTGGCGCTCCGCGCCCCCGGGCTGACGCTCACGCGGCTGCCGCTGTTCACGTGGATGGTGCTCGTCAACTCGGTCCTGGTGCTGTTCGCGCTGCCGGTGCTGAACGCGTCGCTCGTGACGCTGCTGATCGACCGCATCCTGAACGCGCACGTGTTCGCGCCCCAGGGCGGGGGATCGCGCGGTGTTGTGGCAGCACTACTTCTGGTCGTTCGGCCATCCGGAAGTCTACATCATGGTCCTGCCGGCGTTCGGGATCATCTCCGAGGTCCTCCCGGTGTTCAGCGGCAAGGCGATCTACGGCTACGAGTTCGTCGCCGCTTCGACCGCGGCGATCGCATTTTTGAGCATCGCGGTCTGGGCGCATCACATGTTCGCGACGGGGCTCGGGTTCGAGTGGGACGCCGTGTTCGCGTTGACCAGCATGCTGATCGCCATTCCGACCGGCATCAAGATCCTCAACTGGTGCGCGACGCTGTGGGGCGGTGCGATCCGGTTCACGACCGCGATGCTGTTCTGCCTCGCGTTTCTCGCCATGTTCACGATCGGCGGGATTACCGGGGTGAGCTTCACCGCCGTGCCGATCGACTGGCAGGTCACCGACACGTACTATGTGGTCGCCCACATGCACTACGTGCTGTTCGGCGGCAGCGCGTTCGCGCTGTTCGCCGGGTTCTACTACTGGTTCCCGAAGATGACCGGCCGGATGCTCGACGAGCGGTGGGGCCGGTGGGTGTTCTGGCTGATGTTCGCCGGGTTCAACCTGACGTTCATGATCCAGCACGTCCTCGGGCTTATGGGCATGCCGCGCCGGGTGTTCACCTACCCGGATCTGCCGTACTGGGGCCTCTTTAATATGATCTCGACGATCGGGTCCTACATCCTCGCGCTGTCGGTGCTGATCTTCCTGATCGACGTCGTGCGCAGCCTGCGGGCCGGCGCCCCGGCGGGCGACAACCCCTGGGGCGCGTGGAGCCTCGAGTGGGCGACGACGTCGCCCCCGCCGGAACACAACTTCGACCGCGTCCCGCCGATCTGGGGCCGGCGGCCGCTGTGGGATCTCGCGCACCCGGCCGAGTCGCACCGGCCGGTGTGGTGGCGCGACCTGGCGCAGCGCACGCGGCCGTTCCCGATGCCGACCGCGCAGCTCGGGATGATGCTCTTTATCGCGTCCGAGGCGATCTTCTTCCTGATCTTGATCATCTCGTACATCTATTACCACGTGAACCCGTCCCCGGGCCCGACGGCCGCGCAGGTGCTGCACCCGGACCGGGCCGGCCTGAACACCGCGTTCCTGATCGCGAGCAGCGTGACGCTGTGGTGGGGCATGCGCGAGCAGGCGCGGGGGCGGCGGGGCGCGTTCATCGGGTGGCTCGCCGCGACCATCGTCCTCGGCGCGCTGTTCCTGTTCGGCCAGGGACAGGAGTGGTGGGGCCTGATCCAGTCGAACGTCACGGTGTCGCGGGACCTGTTCGGGGCCACGTTCTTTACCCTCACCGGGTTCCACGGGCTGCACGTGTTTCTCGGCCTCGTGCTGCTCGGGGCGCTCTTGGTCCTGGCACTCGTCGGGCAGTTCCGCGGGCGGACCTCGGTGGGCGTCGAGTGCGTCGCGCTGTACTGGCACTTCGTCGACGCGGTCTGGATCGTGCTGTACAGCTTGATCTACGTGTGGGCGATCGTCAAATGACCGGGTGGCGCGCCCTGGCCGCGGCGTGGTCGTGGCAGCCGTCCGTGGTCATCGGCTGCGCGCTCGCCGTCGGGGGATACGTCGGCCTGGCGGGGGGGTGGGTGCGCGGGCGGACGGGCTGGTTTCTCTCCGGGATCGCCGTGCTCGCCCTGACGCTGCTCTCGCCGCTCGACCTCCTCGGCGACCGCTACCTCTTCAGCGCGCATATGCTGCAGCACATGCTGCTCGTGCTGGTGGTGCCGCCGCTGTTGATCCTGGGCGTGCCCGCCTCGTGGGTCCGCGTCCTCCTCGGTCATCCGGCACTCCGCCGCCTCGAGCGGGTGCTGCGTCATCCGCTGGTGGCGTGGACCGTGGGGATGGGCGCGGTCCTCGTCTGGCACTGGCCGAGCCTTTACAACGCCGCGCTGGCCAACGAGCGCGTGCACGTCTTCCAGCACGTGAGCTTTCTCGCGGCGAGCGTGATCTTTTGGTGGCCCGTGTGCGCGCCGCTCGCGGAATCCCGCATGCCGCGGCTCGGGGCGGTCGGGTATCTGCTCGCCGCGGCGCTGGTCTCGAGCGGGCTCGGGATCGTGCTGACCGTCACGCCGCCCGGCCTCTACCCGGCCTACCTGCATCCCGCCGATCCGCTCGGCATTCTGCCGCTGCTCCGGAACGCGTGGGGGCTGTCGCCGGAGGCGGACCAGCAGCTCGGCGGCCTCCTGATGTGGGCGCCCGGCGGTCTCGTGTATCTCACCGCGATCCTGGCCTCACTCGGCTGGTGGTGGCGCGAAGGCGAGCGGAGGCCGGACGAGGTTCCGGCGTCCGCCGGCGGCATCGGCGACGGCATACTCGGAGGCGATCTCCATGGCGTCTGAGCACGACGGCCCGCGGCACGAGGCGGCGTCCGACGGCCCGGAGGGCTGGAACGTTCCACTGCCGGCACACCTCCCGCGGCGGACGGTGTGGCCGGTGGTCGGCGCGTTCGGGACGATTCTCATCTTCTGGGCGGTCGTGACGTCCTACCTGATCCTCGCGGTCGGTCTCTCCCTGCTCGTGCTGTCCACGGTGGGCTGGATCAACGAGATCCGGCGTGAGGGCGCCCCCCATGAGTGACCCCTGCGCGGGCGCCGCGCACGACGAGAGCCCGGCGGTCGTACGCCGGCGCGAGTTCCTGACACGACTGAGCCTGGGGCTCAGTGTGTGGGGTGCCGCGATCATCGGGATCCCATTTGTGGGGTTTCTCGTCGCGCCGCTGTTTGAGACGACGCAGCAGGTGTGGCGTCCGGTCGGCCCGGCGACCGGCTTCCGGGTGGGGACGACGACCGAGGTCACCTTCGCCGATTCGTCGCCGCTTCCGTGGGCGGGCGTCGTCGCACGGACCGCCGCCTGGCTCCGCCGGGAGAGCGAGGACACGTTCACCGCGTTTTCGGTCAACTGCACGCATCTCGGGTGCCCCGTGCGCTGGCTGCCGGACGCGAATTTGTTCATGTGCCCGTGTCACGGCGGCGTCTACTACGGCGACGGCATGGTCGCGGCGGGTCCGCCGCCGCTCCCGCTGCCGCGCTATCCGGTGCGCGTGCGGGACGGGCAGGTCGAGATCCTGACGAGCCCGCTTCCGATCACGACCGACTGACGGCGGCCATCGATGCGGATGCTCCGACGCGTGTGGGAGGTGCTGGACGACCGGACCGGTCTGTCCAAGGTGATGGGACCGGTCCTGCGGCACCCCGTGCCGCCGGACTCCCGCTGGTACTATGTGTTCGGCAGCGCGACCCTGTTCGCGTTTCTGATCCAGGTCGTGACCGGCATCGCGCTCGCCCTCGCCTACATTCCGTCGACCAACGACGCGTATCAGACGCTGCAGTTCATCTCAACGCAGGCGCCGTTCGGGCGGGTGCTGCGCGGTATTCACTACTGGGCCGCGTCCGCGATGGTGCTGCTGATCGGGCTGCACATGGCCCGGACGTTTCTGATGGGCGCCTACAAGTACCCGCGGGAGGCGAATTGGCTCACCGGGGTCGTGCTGTTTGCCGTGACGATCGCGATCGCGTTCACCGGCCAGCTGCTGCGGTGGGACCAGACCGCGGTGTGGACGGTCGCGGTCGTCGCGGAGCAGGCCGGGCGGATTCCGGCGATCGGCGGCGCGATCGCGCACTTCGTGCTGGCGGGCGATACCTGGGGCGGTCAGACGCTCAGCCGGTTCTTCGCGTTTCACGTCTTTTTCATTCCCGCGATCATTTTCGTCTTTATCGGGATCCACCTGTGGCTGGTGCTCCATCACGGCATCTCGGAGCCGCCGCGGGTGGGGCGCCCCGTGGACCCGAAGACCTACCGCGCGTGGTACGCCGCGATGCTGGAGCGGGAGGGCGAGCCATTCTGGCCGGACGCGGCATGGCGCGATCTCGTGTTCGGGATGTGCATGGTGACCGCGGTCGTGCTCGCGGCCGTGGTGTTCGGCGCGCCGGCGCTGGACAAGCCGCCCGATCCGACGATCCTGGCCGCCGACCCACGGCCGGACTGGTATCTCTTGTGGTACTTCGGCGCGCTCGCGTTGATGCCGCCGGCGCTCGAGAACGCCTTCATGATCGTGAGCCCGCTCGTGGCGGGCGCGGTGCTGGTGCTCATCCCCTTCGTCTCGAACCGGGGCGAGCGGAGTTCGTCCCGGCGGCCGTGGGCCGTGGGCAGCGTGCTCGTCGTCTGCATGATGATCGCGACCCTGTGGATCGCGGGCGCCAAGTCGCCGTGGTCGCCGAATTTTGACGCGCCGCCGCTGCCGGCCGCCGTGGTGGGCGCCTCCGGCGGCCCGGTTGTCGCGGGCGCCGTGCTCTTTCACGACAAGGCGTGCGAGGCGTGCCACACCATCGCCGGCCTCGGCGGTCAGCGCGGGCCGGACCTGACGTACGTCGCGGACCGCCTGTCGCCGGCCGAAATGACGTGGCGGATCCTCAATGGCGGGACGAATATGCCGGCGTTCGCCGGCAACCTGACGCCCACACAGCTCGACGCGCTGCTCGCGTTCCTCAAGACGCGCGCGCGACATTAGCCGGTCGGGCGCGATCCGACACGGAGAGGAGATGCACCGATGACTGGATCCAACGGAGGCCCGGCACCGACTGCGGGACGCGCGCTGCGCGCGGAGGACGTCGCATCGATTGTCGGGGCGCCCGACGTGGCGCTGTCCCCGGACGGCCGGCTCGTCGCCTATACGCGCGTGGTCGTCGATCTCGAGCATGATGACTATCGGTCCGCGATCTACCTGGTGTCCGCCGACGGCGGCGAGCCGGTGCGCCTGACGCAGGGCCCCGGCCGCGACTGGGCGCCGCGCTGGTCGCCCGACGGGCGGTGGCTCGCGTTCCTCTCCGATCGGGACGGCAAGCCCGGGCAGCTGTATCTGCTCCCGGTCGGCGGCGGCGAGCCCCGGCGCCTGACCTCGCTGGCCGGCGGCGCCGGAGCCGCCGCGTGGTCGCCGGACGCGTCGCGCGTGGCGTTCTGCGCGCGGGTGTCGAAGGACGCGCCGCCCGACGACCGCGCGGCGCGGGACCGATGGACGAAGCGTCCCCGCGTCGTGACGCGCGGCGCGTACAAGGCCGATGGATCGGGATACACGTTCGACGCGGTATCGCAGATGTTCGTCGCCGCGCTCGACTCGGGCGCGGTCACGGCGCTGACAGCGGGGGAGGCCGATCACGGGACGCCGGCGTGGTCGCCGGACGGCCGCCGCATCGCGTACGTGCGCGCGCGCACGGGGCCGATGGATCTCCGGGCGTTTGACGTCTGGGTGATGGACCAGGACGGCCGGCACGCGCGGCGCCTGTCGGACGCCGCGGGGCGCGCGGTCGCGCCGTCATGGTCGCCCGACGGCCGGACCATCGCGTTCTACGCGCTCGACTCGCAGGACCAAAGCCTCGGGGACGCGATGGTGCGCGTGTGGCTCGTATCGCCGGACGATGGGCCCGCGCGTCCGCTGACCGCGGGATACGATCGTGCCGTCGCGCTTGCGCGCCAGCCGGAGGCGACGTCTCCCCCGGCGTGGTCGCCGGACGGCCGCACCCTCGTGGTGCCGATCGCCGATTCCGGGTGCGTGCACGCGGCGCGCGTGGCGGTGGCGGATGGGACCGTGGCGCCCGTGGTCGGCGGGGCGAGGCAGATCCAGGCGCTGTCGGTCGGCTCACACCGGCTCGCGTTCTCCGCGACGGACTGGCAGACGCCCGCGGACGTCTACGCGTGCGATCGCGACGGCACCCACGAGCGCCGCCTCACGCGGCTCAACGACGCCTGGCTGTCCGAGGTGGCGCTGCCGCGCGTGGAGCATCGGGAGTTCGACGGCCCGCACGGGGGCAAGCTCGACGGGTGGGTCGTCTTCCCGACCGATCGCCGGCGTCCCGCCCCGCTCCTGGTGGAGATCCACGGCGGACCGCACAGCTATCATGGGAACGCCTTTCCCGGCGGCGCGCTCCACATGTTCCTGCTCGCGTCCCGCGGGTGGGCGGCGCTCGCGCTGAATCCAACCGGGTCGGGCTCATACGGCAGGGCGTTTCAGGACGGCATTGTCGGGCGGTGGGGGGAGTTCGATCTGCCGGAGCAGCTCGCCGCGGTCGACGCGCTCGTGGCGGACGGGACCGCGGATCCGGCACGCCTTGCGGTCAGCGGGTACTCCTACGGCGGCTTCATGACCGCGTGGACCACCTCGCATTCCGACCGCTTCAAGGCCGCGGTCGTCGGCGCACCCCTCGTGAACGCGGAGTCGTTCCACGGCACCTCAGACATCGGACCGTGGTTCATGCCGCGCGAGGTCGGCGGGGATCTGGTCGGGCACCGGGAACTGTTCCGGCGGCTCTCCCCGATTCATTACATCGAGCACGTCACGACCCCCACGCTCGTCGTCCACGGCGAGGCCGACGACCGGTGTCCGATCAGTCAGGGCGAGGAGTGGTATATTGGGCTGCTCGCGGGCGGGCGTGTGTCCACCGAGTTCGTCCGGTACCCGGGCCAGAGCCACGCCTTTCGGGGCAACGGCCGGCCGAGCCACCGGATCGACCTGTTCCGCCGCGCCGCGGAGTGGCTGGAGCGGCATACGGTCGCCGATCGCTGACGCCGTGCGGCCCGCCTCGATGCGGGTGCGCACGCGCGTTCGGATCCCAACGTCGACCTCATTCGGGATTGAGTCCCGCCGCGCGGGGTACGCCCCAGGTGGGGATCTCGCCGACCGAGAGTTCGCAGACGGGTGGCAGACGAGTCGTCCGGCCGCATCGCAGCATCCTGACAGGGCGGCCTCCGTCCCGCGGCGAACATGGCTCGACGCCGCGCGGCCCCGGCGGGCGCGTTGGCGTGCCAACCGTCTGAGGTAGGATGCGATGCGACTGGCGAGTGTCGTGAGGTCCGCGGCGTCCACGGCCGCCGCCACGCGCTGGGGGAACATCCTCGGACTGGTCGTGGCGTGCGTCGTCGTCCTTCTCGTGTGGGTCCTGCATACCGCGTTCCCGATCGACGGGTTCCTATTTGCCGATATGCCGATGGTCGGCGCGGTCGCGTACTACTGCGGCAGCGGCACCGGGCTGGTCGCCGCGCTGATCGCCGTCCTCGGCGCGTGGTACCTGATCCTGCCGCCCCCGTATTCGTGGGCGCTCGGCTCCAACAGCGCGCCGGTGCTCCTGCTGTTCTTGTCAGCGCTGGCGGCGACGGTCGAAGGTGCGGCGCGGCTGCGGATCGCGCAGGCGGCGTCGCGCCGGCTGGCGATGATCGTGGAGTCGGCGGACGACGCCATCTTCAGCGAGTCGCTCGATGGGATCATCCTGACGTGGAACGCCGGCGCCGAGCGGCTGTATGGCTATCCCGCCGACGAGGCCATCGGCAAGGCGGTCGCCATGCTTGGCCCCGCGGGCCGCGACGAGGTCATCCGGGAGCGCCTCGCGATCCTGCGGCGCGGCAACCCGATCCAGCGCTACGAAAGTGTTGCGATCAGACAGGACGGGACGCCGATCGACGTCGCCGTCGCGACCTCGCCCCTGCGGGATGCCTCGGGCGCGGTGACCGGCGCGTCCGCGGTCGTCCGCGATATTTCCGGCCGGAAGCGCGCCGAGCGTCACCAGCAGTTCCTGGTGGAAGCCGCGAACGTGCTTGGATCCTCGCTCGATATCCAGCGCACGCTGGAAGGCCTCGCGGCGCTCGCGGTGCCGACGCTCGCCGACCTCTGTACGGTCGATCTCGTCGGCGAGGACGGCCGGGTCCGGCGCCTCGTGGTCGCGCATCGGGATCCCGCCAAGAGAGCGTTGGTCCAAGCCCTGCGCGAGGAGTTCCCGACCGATCTCGGCGCGCGTCGGCTCGCCACCGAGGTGATTCGGACGGGGCGGCCCGTGATGTACGAGGACGTAACCGACGAGGTGCTGGCCCGCAGTGTCGGAGACGCCCGCGTGCTGACCGTCATGCGGGAACTCGGCTGCCGCTCCATGATCGTGGTGCCGCTCGCGATCGGGACCCGCGTGCTCGGCGCGCTGGCGTTCATGTCGGGCGAGTCGGGGCGCCGGTATACCCGGTCGGATCTGGCGTTTGCCGAGGAGCTGGCGAGCCGCGCGGCGGTCGCCGTCGACAACGCGCGCCTGCATCAGGCCGAGCAGACCCAGCGCCAAGCCGTCGAACGCCTCCAAGCGATTACCGCCGGGCTCTCGAAGGCGCTCACGCCCGCAGACGTGGCCGGGGTCGTGATCGACCAGGCGCTGCCGGCGATCGGCGCGAGCGCGGCGCTGGTCTCGCTCTTGAGCGCCGACGGCAGGACCCTCGAGTCGATCCGTGACCTCGGGCTCGGCGACGCGCTCACCCGTCGGTGGGAACGCATCTCGTTCGAGGACCGAGAGACACCGATGCGGGACGTGCTGCGCGATGGGACCGCGATGTTTCTCGAGTCGCTCGACGCGATGGTCAAGGCCTACCCAGGGCTCGTGGCGCTGCCGCGCCCCACGGGCGCCCGCGCGTTCCTGCCGCTGCAGACGACCGGCAAGCCCTTTGGCGCGATGCTGTTCTTGTTTCCGACGCCGCTCGAGTTCACGGACCGCGACCGCGCACTGTTGCTGGCGATCGCCCGCCAGTGCGCGCAGGCGCTCGACCGGGCGCGCCTGTACGCGCATGAGCATCGGGTGGCGGAGACCCTCCAGCGCGCGCTGCTCCCGGGCACGCTGCCGGAGATTCCCGGGCTGCGGGTGCACGCGACGTACGCGCCGGCCAGCCCGGACGCGGAGATCGGGGGGGATTGGTACGATGCGTTTCGGCTGCCGGACGGCCGCCTCGCGATCGTGATCGGCGACGTCGTCGGCCACGGGGTCGACGCCGCGGTGGTTATGGGACAGGTCCGGCACTCGATTCGCGCGGCGGCGCTCGAGCACCGCGCGCCCGCGGAGGTCCTGGGCGCCGTGAGCGATGTGCTGCGGTTGAGTTACGCGGACGAGGCGATGACGACCGCGGTCTTCGGCATCCTGGACCCCATCGCGTTGACCTTGACGTACGCGACCGCCGCGCATCCCGCCCCGATCGTCGCCGTCGACGGGCGCGCGCATGCCCTCGCCACGGGCGGCCTGCCGCTCGGGTTTCTCGAAGCGCAGCCCGCGCCGACGTGGACCGTCGACCTCGCGCCGGGCTCGCTCGTGGTGCTGTACACCGACGGGCTGGTCGAGCTGACGCGCGACGCCGTGGCGGGGCACGCCGCGCTCTTATCCGCGGTGGAGGGTGAACTCGAGGCGCCGTCTGGCGATCCGGCCGCGGCTCTTCTCCAGCGCCTGGTCGGCGGCCGGCACGCGCAGGACGACATCGCCGTCGTGGTGGTCGCGCTCGACGCCGCCCCGCTCGAGCGGCTGGACCTCGTGTTTCCCGCCGCGCTGGCGAGCCTGCGCCCGATCCGCCAGGCGGTGCAGCAGTTGATGGACAGCCTCGGGGTCGACGCGCCCCGGGCGTCGGCGCTGGTCATCGCGACCGGTGAAGCCGTGAACAACACGATCGAGCACGCGTACGGGATCACCCCCGGGACGGTGCGCCTGCGGGCGCGCCGCGACGGGGATCTGCTTCGGGTCGAAGTGGAGGATCGAGGCCGGTGGCGGCCGCAGCGCGCGGACACCCGCGGAGGCCGGGGAATCACGCTGATGCGCGGCCTCGTGGATGCGATGGATGTGACCACGACCGAAACGGGGACCGTGGTCCGCCTGACGATCGCGATACCCCCGCGGGCGCCGGTGCGCCGGCGCCCGGCCTCGCCGCCGTCGGCGCGGGTGGCCGAGGCGCCCCAGGAGCGTCCGACCGCGCGCCGGCGGGTCGATGACCTGGCGGAGATCGTCGTCGGATTCGTGCGCGGCGTGCCCGTCGCGTCGCTCGAAGGGGACCTCGATCAGCTCAACGCCGTCCGGTTCACGACGATGCTCGCCGACGCGGCCGCCGACGCCTCCGGACTGGTGGTGCTGTCGCTGTCGTCGGTCACGTATATGGATAGCCGCGGCCTGCAGGCGCTGCTGCAGGCCGGGCGCCGCGTCAGCGCGCGCCGGTGCCGGTTGGCGCTGGTCGCGTCCCCGGGCTCGCCCGCGCGCCGCCTGCTCGACACGTCCGGGGTCGGCGAGCTCTTCCCCATCTACGACGCGGTCGAGGATGCCGCGGCCGAGTGGGACGATCCGGTCGCGTAGGCCGCGCCGGCGCGGCTACCGCGCGTCCGGTTCGACGCGCTGCCGAAATCGGATGTAGTCGAGATTCTGGGCGTCCACGCCCAACTGGCGCAGCATCGCCATGGCCTGCGCCCGGTGGTGGACATCGTGCAAGAGCAGCTGCACCGCGATGTCGCCCTTGGCGGCGGTCAGCCGGACCGGCCGGCCGTCCCGCACCTGCCGTGTCGTCACCTCGCGATCCCAATCGGTCGTGGCGGCGAATACGGCGCGCGTGGCGGCCGACTGCGCGGCCCAGGGCGACTCGAGATCCCGACAGGGTCGGCTGCTTGGCCTCGGTGAACGGCCACTCGGCCGGCAGCGGCTGCTCCTCGAGGCGCTGGGTGAGATAAAATTCCACACGGGCGATCTCGATCAGCGTGCCTCGAATGGATCGCAGGCCGAAGGGGAACTCCTGCGTATACTGCGCCTGGGTGAGTGGGCGCATCCAGCCCAGCAACTTCTCGCGGGCCTCCAGCTGCACATCGTAGACGCGCGCGACGTCCATGCGCGGGACCTCCTCAGCCGAAGATGCGGCGCAGCGTGTCGTCGACCGAGCCGTGCCGGCCGGTGAACGTCGGGGTATCGCGGAGCGTGTAGGGCCGGCCCGCGGTGCTCCGCATTCCGGTGACGAGCTCTTGGAACTTGATGAGGTCATCCGTCTCATAGCCCACGACGAACTCCCAATCCGACAGCCCGGTGCAGTAGAGCAGCAGCTGCTCAATCTCCTCGAAGCTGTGGCCAAACCGCGAGTGCTCCATCATCATCGTCCGTCGAATTTCCGGGGCCATCTGGTACCATTCGTGCGTCTTGCTGAACGGGTACACGATCAGGAAGCGGCGGCGCGAGCCCGGGACGACCACGTTCGTGCCGTCGCGGCCGGTGTACTGCGACGGCCGCACGAATCCCCACAGGCTCCATGCCAGCTCCAGCCCCCCGCGCGCGAGCGCGGAGGCGGACGCTTGAAACGCGTCCGGATCGGACGCGGCGAGCCAACATCCCAGCTCGGCGTCCCCGCGCAGCCCGACGAGGCTGTACGTGTACAGCCCCGCGATCCCGGAGACGCCCGACGCCTCCTCGATCGCTTCCCGGGCGCGGCCTGCGCCCGCGGGGGTCCGCCCCCCCGGCGGGACCCGGTAGAAGAGGAACCCGTGCATCTGCGGTGTGTCCATCGGCGGTGCCTCCCTCGTGCCCGGCGCGGCCGTCCGGCCGTGCGGCTAGAACGCGACGAATTCTTGCGAGAGTTCGTCGATGCGCTTCGTGATCTCCGGGGTCAGCGTGACGTCGACCGCTTTGAGGTTTTCTTCCTGCTGGGCCACGCGCGTCGCGCCGACGAGTGCCGTCGTGATACCCGGACGCCCGATCACCCACGCGAGCGTGAGCTGCGCGACGGTGACGCCCACCTCGGCCGCGAGCTTCTGCATGGCCACGGCGAGGGCCAGGTTGCGTTCGTTCAAGCGTTCGCGAAACTGCGGCTGGGTCAACGCGCGCGACCCCTGCGGCGGCTCGGCGCCCGGCTTGTACTTCCCGGTCAGGATGCCGCCCGCGAGCGGGAAGTACACGAGGAGGCCGACCCCCTGGTCGAGGCACAGCGGCACGAGTTCCGGCTCGATGCGGCGGTCGGCCGGCGAGTACGCCGGCTGCACCGAGTCGTAGCGGACGAAGTTGTGGCGGTCGCTCGTCCAGAGCGCCTTGCACACTTGCCACGCCGTGAAGTTCGAACACCCGATGTAGCGCACCTTGCCCTGGCGCACCAGGTCGTCCAGGGCGCGCAGCGTCTCGTCCATCGGCGTGTACGGATCGAAGCTGTGCATCTGGTACAAATCGATGTAGTCCGTTTGAAGGCGCTTCAGGCTGCGCTCGACCTCGCGCATGATGTGCCACCGCGAGATGCCGCGGTCGTTCGGGCCGTCCCCGACCTTGCCCGCGCATTTGGTGGCGAGGATCACGTCCCCGCGCCGGTCTTTGAGCGTCCGGCCGATGATCGACTCCGACTGCGACTGCGTATAGATGTTGGCGGTGTCGAGGAGGTTGACGCCGTGGTCGAGCGCGTGATGGATGACGGCCGCCGAGGCCGCTTCGTCGGCGCGGCCGCCGAACGCATTGCAGCCGAGCCCGTAGACCGACACACGAACTCCCGCACGTCCAAGCTGACGGTATTTGATCGGACTCACCTCCGGTGGATGGTGCTGCGCGAGGATGCTCCACACTGATTTGGCCACGCGCGCGGCGGCCCCTGCTTTCCGCGGCGGGCGCGCGTCACAGATCCAGGCCCACCCGGGCGGCTCCCGTGAGCGCGACGTCGGGGCGCGTGATGACGTGCACCGGGATGGCGCCCAAGAGGGACGACAGCCGGCCCTTGTCGCGGAACGCCGCCATGAACTCACCCCGGTCGAGCGCGGGCAGGATGCGGGGCGGAATGCCGCCCCCGAGGTAGACGCCGCCCGTCGCCAGCACCTTCAGGGCCAGGTTGCCGGCCTCGGCCGCCAGGATCGAGACGAACAGCGCGAGCGCCGCCACCGCCAGCTCCGCGGGCGGCGCGTGTTCGGTCGCCGCGCGGATGATCGCGGGCGTCGGATCGGCCGTCCCGGTGAGCTGCTCAGTGAGCCACGCGGGCTCCGGCGCGGTCCCGGCCGCTTTGAGGTACGCGTACAGGTGCGGGATCCCAATGCCGGAGCACACACGCTCGTAACTGACGTGCGATCCGTCCCGTGCGAGCGACTCGAGGAGGCCCTCCTGAACGGCGCCGCGCGGCGCGAAGTCGCCGTGGCCGCCTTCCGACGGGTGCGCGCGGTAGCGGCCGCCATCATACGTCAGAAACGCCTCGCCGAGGCCGGTGCCCGGGGCGACGACCGCGATCGCGCCTTCCGGGACCGCCCGGCCGGCGTTGAGCGTGTGGAGGTCGACCGGGTCAAGCGCGGGCACGGCGCTCGCGATAGCGACGAGATCGTTGACGACCCGCACCCGGTCGACGCCGAGCAGCTGCCGGAGACGCGTCTCGTCGATCGTCCACGGCAGATTCGTGATCTTCGCCGCGCCGTTGACGACCGGCCCCGCGACACCAAAACTGGCGCGGTCGATGGGATGCGGGTGCTGTGTGAGAAACGCCTGGACGATCGCCTCCAGGCTGTCGTAGCCGGCGCTCGGAAACGTCGCCTCGGCCAGCGGCGCGCGGGCGCCCCCCTCGGGTGAGAAGACCCCGAGCGCCGTTTTGGTCCCACCGATGTCTCCCGCCAGCAGCATGGTGCGCCTCCCGCGGTCCGACGCCATCCGCCCGCGCCGGCGTCCACGAAGTCTTGGGCGAGGACGTGATCGGGACCTTCGCCGCCGGCTGCCGGGACGTCATCCATCGTGGGGTTCGTACGCGGCGGCGCGCGGGATTGCCGCGCGCCGTCGGCCGCGTCGCCAGCCGGGTCGTCGGCGCGGTGCGTCGAATCGCGTCCGGGGCGGAGGAGTTCCGAGCAACACCGCGAACCCTCCGCTAATTACGCACGTACAGACAGAAGCCGTACGTGACCCCGATGTCACGTGGGCGCCCGACAGGCGCCCGCGCGGCCCGACCACCAAACGCAGGGGAGGGACAATGGATGCACAACCATGATCTTCAGTTGCTCGTTCGTGACCTTCGGACAGGGCGGCTGAACCGCCGTCAGGCGATCACGCGGCTCGCGGCACTCGGCATCTCCGCGAGCGGCATCGCCGCGGTGTTCTCCGCCGCCGCGCCGCAAGCGGCTCGCGCGGCGGGTGCCGTGACCCGCGGTTCTCAGGGGACCGTCAAGCTCTTGTACTGGCAGGCGCCGACGATTCTGAATCCGCATTTGGCCGACGGCGTGAAGGATTTTCAGGCGTCGCGCATCGTGCTCGAGCCGCTGATGACGCTGGACGGGGCGGGGACGTTCACGCCGGTGCTCGCCGCGAACGTGCCGTCCATCGCGAACGGACAGGTGGGGAAGGACGGCAAGACGGTCATTTATAAGTTGAAGCCCGGGCATCAAGTGGGCCGATGGACGGCCGTTTACGTCCGACGACGTCGTGTTCACGTTCCAGTTCGTGCAGAACAAGCAGACGGCGGCCAACACCTACGGCAGCTACGTGAACGTCGCCAAGGTCGAGCCGCTCGACGCGGTCTCGGTCAAGGTGACGTTCAAGGCGGCGACGCCGGCGTGGTATCTGCCGTTCGTGGGCGCGCAGGGGATGATTCTCCCGCGCCACGCGCTCGACGCGTACATCGGCAGCAACGCGCGCAACGCCCCGTTCAATCTCAAGTCGTTCGGCACCGGACCCTACATGGTGGACAGCTTCCGGCCCGGCGACCAGGTCGTCTACTCGGTCAACCCGTACTACCGCGATCCCAACAAGCCCGCCTTCAGCCAGGTCCAGTTGAAGGGCGGCGGGGACCCCACGTCGGCGGCGCGGGCGGTCTTTGAGACGCTCGAATACGACTACGCGTGGAACCTGCAGGTCGAATGGCCGGTGCTGCAGCAGATGGTCGCGGAGGGCAAGGGCCAGGTGCTCGTCGGCGCGGGCGGCGGCGTGGAGCAGATCTACCCCAACATGACCGATCCGAACAAGACCGTCGACGGCGAGCGGTCGTCGCTGAAGGCGCCGCACCCGTTTCTCACGGACCTCAAGGTCCGCCAGGCGCTGGCGCTGGCGCTCGACCGTCAGACGATCGCGCAGCAGCTGTACGGGCAGGAGGGCAACGCGACCGCCAACGTGCTGACGACGCCGACCAGCCTCGGGTCGAAGAACACGAAGATGGTGTACGACGTCGCGATGGCCAACCAGATCCTCGACGAGGCCGGGTACTCGCGCGGGCCGGACGGGATTCGACAGAAGGGCGGCGTGAAGCTGCAGATGGTGTTCCAGACCAGCGTCAACAGCCTGCGCCAGAAGGAGCAGGAGATCATCAAGCAGGGCTGGGGCCAGCTCGGGGTCGCGACCACGCTCAAATCGGTGGACGCCGGCGTGTTCTTCAGCAGTAATCCTGGCAACGGCGACACGCTCGCGCACTTCCAAACGGACGTGCAGATGTTCACCGACACGTTCGGCTCGCCGTTCCCGGCGTCGTATATGGCGCAGTGGTACTCCAAGGATCCGTCCACGCAGGTCGCGCAGAAGGTGAACAACTGGGCCGGGATCGACGTCGTCCGCTGGATCGACAAGCAGTACAACGACTGGTATGATCAGGCGCTCGTCGAGCTCGACCCCAACAAGAACCGCGATCTGTGGATTAAGATGAACGACCGGGTCATCGACCAGGCGGCCTCGATGCCGATCATCGACCGCACGCTCGTCTCGGGCCACGTCAACAGCCTGGACGTGGGGCAGAACATGTCCCCGTTTGACTCGGAGACGCGCAATATCGCCGACTGGACGCGGAAGGCTTAGCCGGCCCCACCACGCGAGCCGCGGCGCGCCGGACACGGCCGCCGCGGTTCGCGGGTGACGCGCGACAGGGAACGTCATCGTCTTCATCCGCTCCTGAAGGAGGACAACGATGAAACGGGACGCGTTTCGTGGGATCGTGCGTGACCTCAGGACCGGCGGGGTGACCCGCCGCGAGGCGATTCGGAGACTGGCGGCGCTCGGGCTATCGGCCGCGGGGGTCGGGACGGTGTCTGTCCGCGGCCGCCACAGGCGTCGCGCGGGCCGCCGCGCCCGGCCGGCGCGGCGGGAGCGGCACCCTCAAGCTGCTCTACTGGCAGGCGCCGACCATCTTGAACCCGCACCTCGCCCAGGGCACCAAGGACTATCACGCGGCGCATATCGTCAACGAGGCGCTCCTGTCCGCGGATTCCGCCGGGAACTTTACGCCCGTGCTCGCGGCGAACGTGCCGTCCCGGGCGAACGGGCAGGTCGCGGCGGACGGCAAGTCGGTGGTCTACAAGCTCAAGCCCAACATCAAGTGGGCCGACGGCCGTGCGTTCACGTCCGACGACGTCGTGTTCACCTACCAGTTCGTCTCGAACAAGCTGACCGGCGCGACCACGTACGGCAGCTACGTCTCCGTGGCGAAGGTCGAGCCGCTGGATCCGCTGACGGTGAAGATCACGTTCAAGGCGCCGACCCCCGGATGGTACCAGCCGTTCGTCGGCGAGAACGGCATGATCTTGCCCCGGCACGCGCTCGACCCGTACATCGGCACCAACGCGCGGAACGCGCCGTTCAACCTGCTCTCGTTCGGCACGGGGCCGTACACGGTCGACAGCTTCCGGCCGGGCGATCTCGTGGTCTACAAGATCAACCCCTACTACCGCGACCCGAACAAGCCGGCGTTCGATCAGGTCCAGATGAAGGGCGGCGGAGACGCGACGTCCGCGGCGCGCGCCGTGTTCCAGACCGGCGAGTACGATTACGCGTGGAACCTTCAGGTCGAGTGGCCGGTGCTGCAGGACATCGCGAAGGGCGGGAAGGGCCAGCTGCTGATCGGTGCCGGCGGCGGCGTCGAGCAGGTCTACTTCAACTTCACCGACCCGAACAAGACCGTCGACGGCGAACGGTCGTCGGTGAAGGCCCCGCACCCGTTCCTCACCGACATGAAGGTGCGGCAGGCCCTCGCGCTCGCGATCGACCGGCAGACGATGGCCGACCAGCTGTACGGGCAGGAGGGGGTCGCCACCGCCAATACGCTGACGACGCCGACGACGCTGGCCTCGAAGAACACGAAGATCACCTACGACCCCGACCAGGCGAACAAGATTCTCGACGAGGCGGGGTGGCAGCGCGGGCCCGACGGCGTGCGGCAGAAAAGCGGGGTGCGCCTCGCGGTGGTGTTCCAGACCAGCGTCAACAGCCTGCGGCAGAAGGAACAGGAGATCGTCAAGGCCGGCTGGGACAAGATCGGGGTCGCGACGACCCTCAAGTCGGTCGACGCCGGCGTGTTCTTCAGCAGCGGACCCGGGAACAACGACACCTGGGCGCACTTCTACACCGACGTCGAGATGTTTACCACGACGTTCGGCTCGCCGTTCCCGATCGCCTACATGGCCCGGTTCTATACCGGCGACGCGGCCCAGGACATCCCGCAGAAGTCCAATAACTGGTCGGGGATCGCGTGCACGCGGTGGGTGGACAAGACCTACAACGACCTGTACGACCAGGTTCAGTCCGAGCTCGATCCGGCGAAGGGCCACGATCTGTGGGTCAAGATGAACGACCGGGTGATCGACCAGCTCGCGACCGTTCCGCTGATCGACCGGAAGAGCGTGTCCGCCCGCGCGAACACGCTCGACACCGGCCCGAATATGACCGCGTTTGACGACGAGACCTGGAACATCGCGGACTGGACGCGCAGGGGCTGACGACGGAGACGTCGAGAGGGCGCGCGGCGTCGGGATGACGCACTTCATCGGGCGGCGGCTGCTCCACGCGATCCCCACACTGGTCTTGATCAGTATGGTCGTGTTCGCGATTCTCGCGCTCGCGCCCGGCGATCCACTCGCCGGGTTTGCCGCGAATCCGGATATCCCGCCGGAAGTGCGGATGAACATCCGCCATCAGCTGGGGCTGGATGATCCTGTCTACATTCGGTACATCAAGTGGGCGACGTCCTTCGTCCAGGGGCACTGGGGCTATTCGTTCCAAAGTCATGTCCCGGCAGACCAACTGATCTCCGAGCGGCTGCCGACCGACCTGGCCGTCGTGGGGTCGTCGTACGTGATCGCGGTCCTGTTCGCGATACCGATCGGCGTGCTCTCGGCCGTGAAGCAGTACTCCGTGTTCGATCAGGTCGCGACCACGCTGGCGTTCATCGGATTTTCGCTGCCGACGTTTTTCACGGGGATCTTGTTCATCATCGTGTTCAGCGTGAAACTGCACTGGCTGCCGTTCATCTACAACACCACGGTCACGGACCCGCTGCAGATCCTCAAGCAATCGGTCATGCCGGTGGTCGTGCTGGCGCTGTTCACGTCCGCCACCCTCATGCGGTTCGTCCGCTCCTCGATGCTGGACAACGTGCAGCAGGATTACGTCCGGACGGCGCCTCGCGAAGGGGCTCCGGTCCGGAAAGGTGATCGTGCGCCACGTGCTCCGGAACGGGCTGATCCCGGTCGTGACCCTGCTGGCGCTCGGACTGCCGGCCGTGTTCACGGGCGCGGTGATCACGGAGCAAATCTTCCGCGTGCCCGGGATCGGATCGCTCCTCATCACCGCGATCCAGAACAGCGACACGCCGGTCGTGATGTGCATCACGTTCGTCTACGCGATTCTCGTCGTGGTCTTCAACATCATCGCCGACGTGCTGTACGGCCTCCTTGATCCCAGGATTCGCTATGGTTAGCGTGCGCCCGAACGCGGTCGGCCAGCCCGCGGCGCCGGCGGCCGTGCGGACCTTCCGCCGCCCCGCGCGCACCTTGTGGGGCGACGCGTGGCGGCGGTTCCGGAAGCACCACCTCGCGATGGCCGGCGGCGCGATGTTCCTGTTTCTCACCGCCGCGACGATTGTCGGGCCGATCATTTATCATGTGCCGATCGGCGCGATCGACTTCCACGCGGCGCGGCTGCCCCCATCGTGGGCGCATCCGTTCGGCACCAACGACCTCGGCCAAGACATGCTGGCCCGGTGCCTGTACGGCGGGCGCATCTCGATCGCGGTGGGCTTCGCCGCCATGCTGGTCTCGATCTCGCTCGGCACCCTGGTGGGCGCGGTCGCGGGTTTCTTCGGGCGCACCACGGATCACGTGCTCATGCGGCTCACGGACGTGTTTATCTCGCTGCCGAGTCTGCCGCTGCTGCTGCTCGTCCTCTACTTATACCGCGACGGGCTCGCGAAGGCGTTCGGGCCGCAGCTCGGTATCTTTTGGCTGATCGTGATCGTGCTTGGCGGCCTCAACTGGATGCCCACCGCGCGCCTCGTGCGCGCCGGGTTTCTCGCGGTCAAGGAGCGCGAGTTCATGGAGGCGGCCCGCAGCCTCGGGGTTGGCCCAGTCTCGCAGATCTTCCGCCACATTCTGCCGAACACCCTGAGTCCGGTGATCGTGTCGGCGACGCTGTCCGTGGGGACGGCGATGATCGCCGAGGCGACGCTGTCGTTCCTCGGACTCGGGTTTCCCCCGGACATCCCGTCGTGGGGGCGCCTCTTGTACGACGCCCAGAACTACCTCGATCTCGCGCCGCACATGGCGCTGTTTCCGGGCCTGATGATTTGCCTCGCCGTCCTCTCCATTAATTACGTCGGCGACGGGCTCCGGGACGCGCTCGATCCCCGCAAAGTCTCGTAACGTCCGCCACGAGTCGTGCGCCCTCCGTCCCGGGACGGAGGAATTCTCGCGCGCGGCGCGAATACGGCCCCCGCGGCGTAGACTTAGGTCGCATTTTTCGTCGGAGGACTGGATGAAGCTGTTCTCGGCCGCGCTCGCGCTCGTCCTGTCCCTCGCCGCAGGCCTCGGGACCGCGTCCGCACAACTGCCGCCGGCCCGCATCGTCGTGAACGATGTGCCCGTCTCCGTCCCGGTGCAGCGGGAGCAGGGCGTGCTGGTCGCGCCGATCACGCCGGTTGTGCAGGCGTTTGGTGCCTCCGCGGCGTGGGATCCACGCACCGCGACGCTGGTGGTGACCGGCGCCGACGGTACCACGGTCCAACTGGTCGCGGGGCAGGCCGCCGCAACGTCGGGCGGCGTGTCCTGGACGCTGCCCGTCCCCCCCGTCGTGCGCAACGGGGTCCTGATCGGACCCGTCGCGTCCATCCTACGCCGGCTCGGCGCGTTCGTGCGAGAGGCCCCCGCCGCGGGCACGCTTGAGGCCACGTCCCAAATCATCGGCGTCACGTGGCACGCCGATGCGGGCGCCGTCGTGGTCGCGGTGGCGACGACCGGGACCGTGCGCGCGGACGAGCGGGTGCTCCACAATCCGGAGCGGATCGTCATCGACCTCACCAGCGCGGTGATTCACCTGACCGAGCCGGACCGGGTGATCGGGGCCGGACCGGTGGTCGGCATGCGGGCGGCCCAGTTCCAGATCCATCCCTATGTGACGCGGTTAGTGTTCGATCTTGCCCGTCCACTCGCGGCGCGGGTCACGACGACCCCCGGGACCGTGAGCTTGGTGTTAGGGCCCGACGCGCTCGGCACGGGCGCGGATTCCGGCGGTGGACCGGTCGTCGTGGCGCGCTTCCCCGAGCCGCCCGGAGGTGCAGAGGCGGCGGCATCGCCCGTGCAGTCTCCGGCGCTGCGGGACTCGCGAATTCCCACGCCCACCATCGCGGTCGTTCCGCCGCCGTCTCCGGTTCCGCCGCGGGACTCGCGCGTTCCGACGTCCACCGTCGCGTACGTGCCGCCGCCGGCCCCCGCCGCGCTGCGGGACTCACGGCCGCCCGCGCCGACGGTCGCGTACGTCCCCCCGGCGCCGACTGCGCCGCCGCGGGACTCACGCGTTCCGACGCCGACCATCGCGTACGTGCCGCCGCCGGCCCCCGCCGCGCTGCGGGACTCACGCCCTCCGACACCCGCCGTGGCGTATGTCCCGCCGGTCCCCACGGCGCCGCTGCGGGATTCGCGCCCGCCGGTGACCGCCGCGCGGCCGTCCCCGAGCGCAGCGCCGGACGCGTCCGGATCCGGGACAACCCCTGTCGCCGCGCTCCCCGCGGGAGTCCCTGAGCCCCTCGCGCTGCCCCCGCTGCCGCAGTTTGCCGACCGGCCGGGCGCGTTCCACGTGAACGATGTCACGTACGACGAGGCGGCGGGCCGGCTCGTCGTCCGTGCCTCCGAGCACATCACCTACTCGGTCGCGCAGTGGGTGTACCCGGATCGCCTCGCGATCGATATCTCGGGCGGCGTGTTTCTCAACCGGCGAAAGGACGTCGAGATCGGCACCACCTCGATCCGGAACATTGTGGTGTCCCAATTCCAGCTCCGCCCGAATGTGACCCGGATTCTTGTCCACCTGAACCAGAAAGTCGCGTACGCGACCGCCTCGAGTGACCGGGGCCGGACGCTGATGGTGACGTTTGGCGGGACCGGAGCGCGCATCCAGCCCGCGCCCGGGCGGACCGGCGTCGCAGTCCCGACGATGCCTACGGTGCCGACGGTGGTGATCGATCCCGGCCACGGCGGCGAGGACCCCGGGGCGATCGGCCCGACCGGGCTGCACGAGGCGGATGTGACGCTCGCGATCGGCAAGCTGGTCCGGGAGTCGCTTGAGCGCCAGGGGGTCCATACCGTCCTGACCCGCACCGACGACAGTTCGGTCGCGCTGGAAGACCGTCCGGATCTGGCCCAGCGCGACGGCGGGATCTTGTTCCTCAGCATTCACGCCAATGCGAGCGTCAACCGCGGCGCGCAGGGCACGACGACGTACTACGACACGCCGCAGAGCCAGGCGCTGGCCGCGGCCGTGCAGACAGAAGTGGCGCGCGCGCTCGGGGAGCCCGATCGCGGAGTGCAGACCGAGCGCTTCTACGTGATCGTGAACACGCCGATGCCGTCGGCGCTGATTGAGACCTTGTTCATCAGCAACCCAAAGGAGGAGACGATGCTGCGCGACCCGTCGGTGCAGCAGCGGATCGCCGACGCGATCGTCCGCGGCATCGAGAACTACCTCGCGGAGCAGTCCCAAGCCACGTCCCACTGATATGAACGAGCCTGTCAAGCGCCGTGTAGGTCAAGGCATGAACGAACCTCCGTCACCCCAGAGGATGGACGGCGTATTCGGGTCCTGGAAGCGAAGCGTTTGCGACAGTGAATCACTCTGATATCGGTTATGAAAAGAGAGTGCCTCGTGCCCGGCTGCGTGTAAGATAGAAGAGCCGGGCTCTGGGGCACGAGGGGACACTACCTGAGGGCAGGCCGTCGCCGAATATGGACCACGAGTCCGTTCTGATATCTGGCCGCCCCTGCGACTGACCCGGTTGCGCTGCGAGCGCGAATGCGTAGGTGTCGTGTTGCCCAGGTGTGTCCCAAAGGGGGGTGACATGCGCGCGATAGGGCTTGACGTCCACAAGCACTTCGCTGAGATTGCCGTGCTCGAGCCCGGCCAACCGATTCGACACCTCGAACGCATCCCGACTACGCCGGCGGCCCTGCGCACATTCGCTCAGACGCTCAATTCGACGGATCGCGTCGTGCTGGAAGCCAGCATCAATACATGGCCGATTGCTGAGCTGCTCCGCGCGCACGCCGGTCAAGTGATCGTCTCCAACCCGATGCGGACGCGAGCGATCGCGAGTGCCAAGATCAAGACCGATCGCGTGGATAGCGCGATTTTGGCGCAGCTGCTTGCCGCGGATTTCATTCCACCGGTCTGGGCCCCGGATCCCGCCACGCAGACGTCGCGGCGTCAAGTGGCGAACCACCAGTCGTTGGTCCAGCAGCGAACCCGATTGCGGAATCGGATTCACGCCATTTTGGACCGTAACCTTGTTGCGCAGTCCTTCACTGATTTGTTCGGCAAAGCCGGTCGCGCGTGGTTGGCCGATGTCTTGCTGCCCGTCGAGGAGCGCCATCAAGTCGACAGTATGCTCCGATTGCTCGACGCCTTGGAAGCCGAGCTCCACGGGGCCGTTGAACGTATCGCCCAAGCCGCGCTTGCGGACCGTCGGGTGCTGCGCCTGATGACCATCCCAGGAGTCGGCTTGACCACGGCCGTCGCGCTCGTGGCTGTAATCGGGGATGTCACGCGGTTCCCGCGCCCAACGCACCTGGTGGGCTATCTTGGGCTCGACCCACGCGTCCGCCAATCGGGAAACCGTCCAGCCTTTACCGGACACATCAGTCGGCAAGGACAGGCACACGCCCGTGGTCTGTTGGTGGAGGCCGCGCATGCGACCATTCGCGTGGCGGGGCCTCTGCGTGCATTCCACGAGCGCATCAGTGGTCACCGGGGAAAGCAGATCGCCTATGTTGCGGTGGCGCGAAAATTGGCGGTGTTGGCCTGGCACTTGCTTACCCATAACAGCGAGTACCGCTGGACACCTCCGAGTCTCACCGCGCACAAGCACCGCCAGGTCCAGCTGAAAGCGGGGGCGCCTCACCAGCGCGGGCGATCGATCGTCCGCATTCGCACTCAACAGACATCCGACCAAGAGCGCGAACCCCTGCGACAAGCTGAAGAGGCGTATCGAACGATGGTAGCGGCCCGCCGCGGGAAGGGTGCACGGGAAAAGACTTGACATTTTCATGCGTATTCGGCGGTTACCCGCGCGAGGCGGGCAGAGCGCACATGATTGTGATTCGTCGGGAGCTGCCTCAATCTAGGAACGTGGGTCGGCACAGACGTCAGCCTGTCCGCCACATAGACCACTCGAGGATGCTCCTGACCGCTGCTTCGCCTCCAGGTCCAGAACACGTCCGTCGATCCTCGGAATCTGTTCTTGGTACCCTACGCCGCGGTGGTGCTCGACACGCTGCGCGCGATTGCCCAGACGAATCCTGCCAACTCCCGCGCACGGCAACGATCGCGACTGGCCGTGGCTTATTGCGCTGGGTCAGGCGCCAGTACCGGCGGTGAAGCCGGTCCTGCGCCCGGCGGGCGATCTGCACCACTGCCGTCGGACAGCCGTGGCGTCGTTTGGTGATCGTTGCGCCGGTACTGTTGCGATGCGAGTAGCTCCAGGCCGCTTCGACCAGGACGCGGCGGAGATGCGCGTTGCCGACTTTCGTGATAGACCCGCGTCGGGTCCTGTCTCCGCTGCTGTTCTCGGCGCACACCATGCCGGTGAAGTCCATGTACGCGCGGCGCGTGCCCAAAGCGCCGGAAGTCCTGGGTCTCGACGATCACCGTGATCGCGGTCAAGGTGTCGACGCCTTTCAAACAGCGCAGGCCTTGCACAAGCGCCGCATAGCTTGGCCGTTGCGCCAGTTCGAGCACCTGGGTGGTCAAACTCATCAACCGGGCGTCGGCTTCTTCGACCCCGCGGAGATACGCATCAAATGTCTGCTGGGCCAACGTCAACTCAAACCGTTGCTGCCGGAGCCACGCTAATGCTTCTGACTCCACGCCTGCTTGCCGTCGTACAGCCGTCCTTGCCGAAGGAGAAACTTGCTCAGCCGATGTCGGGCGCGCAGCCGGTCGGCCACGGCGTCTTCGCGCGCCCGGACGAGGTCTCTCGCCGCTTCCTCTTCTCCAGTGGGCACCCGAATTTCCGTGAGTTGCCCCGCGCGATAGAGTTGCGCCAGTTTCTCCGCGTCACGCCGATCCGTCTTGACCCGATCGCCGGGACGCACGGGCGTCAGGCCCGGGGCGATCACCGCGGCCTGGCAGCCCAGGCGGTGCAGCTGCCGTTGCAGCGCATATCCACACGGTCCCGCTTCGTACACAAACACCGCGTTCCCGTTCTTCGTGATCCGTTTCACCAAGCGCTCCACGGCCCGCGCGTGGTTCTCGATCGTGCACGTCTCCTGAGGCCGCGCAACGTTTGGCGGCAGGACCGCGGCCGTGATGCTCCCTTTGTGGACATCCAGACCGACGACTATGCTATGCTGATCCATGAGCCGGCACCCCCGTATGTGGATAGGCCTCCGTCCTGGTGGCAACCCACGTATTACGCGGGTCGCCGGCTCGTTCATCCTATCTAGCGCCGGAGGAGCTCCGGCGCCTCGGTCCCGAAGGTACGGCCACCCCACGCATTCAAAGGAGTCCACGATGGCGCGCCGCGACGGCCGCGGACCGGACGCACTCCGGCCCCTGGTCCTGACCCGTAAGTACAACAAGTACGCCGAGGGCTCGGTGCTGGTGCAACTCGGGGATACCCGGGTGGTGTGCACGGCCAGCCTCGAGGAACGCGTGCCGCCGTTCCTCCGCGGCCGCGGACAGGGATGGGTGACGGCCGAATACGGGATGCTGCCGCGGGCGACACACGAACGCAACTCGCGGGAGGCGGCGACGGGCCGGGTCGGCGGCCGCACCCAGGAGATCCAGCGCCTCATTGGGCGCTCGCTCCGCGCGGCGATCGATCTCGAGAAGCTGGGCGAGCGATCGATCCAGATCGACTGCGACGTGCTGCAGGCGGACGGGGGGACCCGGACCGCCGCGATCACCGGCGCGTTCGTCGCGCTGGTCGACGCGCTGCTGCTCCTCAAGCGCACCGGCGCCGTGCCGAAGCTCCCGATCCGAGAGTTTCTGGCGGCGACGAGCGTCGGGATCATCGACAATATCCCCACGCTGGACCTGACGTATGAGGAGGATTCCCGCGCCCGCGTCGATATGAACGTCGTGATGACCGAGTCCGGCAAGTTCGTGGAGCTGCAGGGCACCGGCGAGGGCGGGCCATTTACGAAGGCAGAGGCCGCGGCGCTGATGACGCTCGCCGAGCGAGGGATCGTCACGCTGATCGCCAAACAGCGGGAGGCGCTCGGCGACGCGCTGACCACCCCGTGACCGCGCGCGCCCGGATCGTGCTGGCGACCAGGAACGCCGGGAAGGCGCGCGAGATCCGCGCGGTGTGCGGCCATCTGGACGCCGAGTTCCTGACGCTCGATGGCTGGCCGGAGATCGGCGAGCTTCCCGAGGACGGGGAGACCTACGCCGAGAACGCGGTCAGTAAGGCGCGTGCCGCTGCGGTCGCAACGGGATGTGTCGCGCTGGCCGACGACTCCGGGATCGAGATCGACGCGCTCGATGGGGCGCCGGGGCCCCGCTCGCGCCGATTCCTCGGCGAGGACGCGTCGGATGACGACCGCAACGCGTACATTCTCGCGCGCCTAGGAGAGGTGCCCGACGGCCGTCGGGCCGCCCGCTACCGGGCGGCGGTCGCAGTCGCTCGCCCCGATGGGACCGTCGACGTGGTCGAGGGCGTCTGCGACGGACGGGTGGTGCGGGTGTTGCGGGGTCGTGGAGGCTTTGGCTACGACCCGCTGTTCGTGGCCACCGCGGACGGACGCACGATGGCGGAGCTGTCGTTCGACGAGAAGAACCAGATTAGCCACCGCGCGCGGGCGCTTCGGGCGGCCGAGCCGCACCTACGCGCGGCGCTGGCGGCCGCCAGGAAGGAGCCGCGCGCCCTGGACGCCAATACGACTACCGGCCCGCGGCGCGCGGGAGGATCGACTGACGACCCGCATGTGGGAGGGCGTGCATGACGCTCAGTAAGTTTCTGACCTACTGGTCACTCCTGTTCGCGGTTCTGACGATCTGGGGATTCTCCATCATCGTCGCGCTCGTCGACGCCAAAGATGAGTTGCGGGCGAAGTTCAAGAAGCCTCTGGCGGGGCGATGAACCTCAGCAAGTTTCTGACCTACTGGTCGCTCTTGTTCGCGGTCCTGACGATCTGGGGGTTTTCGACCCTCGTGGCGCTCGGCGACGTCAAGGACGAACTGCTGGATGCGTTCAAGCGCCGGTGGGCCGCGTCGGCAAAGAGCAAACTGGCACTCGTCGATCCGCTGGCCGGCCGCACCCCGGCGGAGACGCTGACGAGCCGCCCCCTTACGGAATCTCAAACGTGGCTCCTCGGGCAGGTGGTGCCGATCACCGACCGGCTGGGACTCGGTGTTCGTACGCTGGTGCTGCAGGATACCTTCGAGCACTACGTGGTCTACGTGACCCAGGGCAAGCGCCTTGTGACCTACCGCCTCGACCGCGCATGGGTGGAGGAGGCGCGGGCCGGCAACGCCGACCAGTTGGTACGGATCCGAAACGGCGTCGAGCGATATCTGCGTCGAGAGTTCCTCGGCGAGGAGCCGGCTCCCGTGGTGGCGCCTGTCGTGGCGGCGCCGGCGGGCGCCCCGCAGAGTCCCGCCGCCGCGGGCGCGGCGGCTGGCGCCCCGGCGCCGGGCGGGACGGACGTGAGCCGCGAGGAGCGGATTGCCGCCGCCAAGGCAAAGGCGGAGGCGCTCAAGGCCGCGCGCGCGGCCTCGGGGGAGAGCGGTCCCGCGCCATCGCCGCCGTCCGTGCCACCGCGGGACGAGGCTCGCTAGGCTCAGGAGACGGCATGCGCGCGTCTAGAGCACGTTACCGGCGCGTCCCAGGAATGCTTGGCGCGCGAGCGGAATCGGCGGCGCTCCGAGCGAGAGCAGCCCGTCGTGGAACCCCCGGAGCGTGAACGCCGGCCCCTGCACGGCGCGCAGGTCGTCGCGGAGCTTTAGCAGCATGAGTTTGCCGAGCGTGTAGTTGAGATACCCGGGATCGAACGTCCCGCGCACGGCTTCCTTTTCCGCGGGCAGCGGCTCCAGAAACGCGTCTTCGACAAACCTCCGCGTTGCCTCGGCCACCGTCATCCCGCGGGCATGCATCCCGATCGCGAAGTCAAACCGGACGTTGCGCAGCAGTGCCTCGGAGAGTTGCGCTACGCGCAGCCGGTCGTCTCCGTCCCGGTCGCCGCCTCGAGCATCATCTCCTCGCAGTAGTGCGCCCACCCTTCGACGTAGGAGTAGCTTGTCAGGACTTGGCGGAGGCGGCGCGGCACGTCGCGGATCGCGAGGAAGTGCACGTAGTGTCCGGGATACGCCTCATGGATCCCGACGTCGCGCAGGGTCGCGTAGTCGAACTTCGAGAGCCATTCCTCCGTGGCTTCGGGCGTCCACGCGGGGTCGGGCGGTGTGACGTAGTAGAACGACTCGGGCGCCACCTCGAACGGACCCGCCGTATCCATCATGGCGAACGCCCACCGAGCAAACGGCGGCGTGGGTTCGACGCGGCACCGGACGTCGGATGCGATCGAGACGACGCCGCTCGTGATGACGAACGTGCGGATCTCCTCGAGCACGCGCGCCGCCTCCGTCACGAGCTGAGTCGCCGCGGGATGGTCGCGCGACAGCCGGCGGATGACATCCGCGACCGGCGTCCCCGGGCCCAGGCGCGCGGCCGCGGTCTCGAGCCGGGCGCGATTGCGCGCCAGGTCCGCCCGGCCGATGTCGCGGAGGCGGTCGAGCGGCACGTCGACCATCTCCCCAAGCCGCAGCATCGTCTC
>CAWBBU010000010.1:0-266794 GCA_963787105.1 uncultured Bacillota bacterium | reverse complement strand
CGGACACGCCGGAGCAGAGTGCGCGTCGCCGCGCGCAGATCGCCCTGACGCGGGAGGGCCGGTTCGGCGAGATCCCCGACGCGCAGTTCCCGGTCTGGGTCCATCCCGCTCGTGCGCACGACGAGACGCTGCGGGGACTCGTACGGCTGATGGCGGAGGAGACCGGTCCCGAGGCGTTCATCCGGCAGCAGACCGCGCTGCTCGGCCGTCCCGACTCGCGGCCCGGGCTCGCCGCGATCCGGTGTCCGACCCTGGTGCTGGTCGGGGACGCGGACCAGGCCACGCCGCCCGATCGGGCCGCGGAGATCGCGGCGGGGATCGCGGACGCGCGGCTCGTCACTGTACCCGACTGCGGCCATTTGTCCACGCTCGAACGGCCGGCCGAGGTAACGCAGGCGCTGGTCGACTGGCTGGGAGCGTGAGGGAGCGGCGGAGTGCGGGGCGGCCTACAGCCTACACGCCGCGGCGCAGCGCGCCGAACAGCCACCGGCAATTCCGGTCGGCTGTTCCATCCATGGGGATGTTGAACGGTCACGGTCGGGATCGTGTGAAGGACTGCGAGCTCGCGCCTGGTATTACAACGTGCGGTTGTAACGCGTGCGAGCGAGTTCACCAACGCATCACGAACATGGAGGCGGTCATGAATCCAAACAAGCAGTTGTGGGAGAAAGGCGACTTTACCGAGATTGCCGCCTTCATGCGTCAGTCTGGAGAAGCAGTCGTGAAGTCTCTCGGGATCACGCCTCCGGCCGTTCTGGACCTCGGCTGCGGAGACGGCACGACGGCGGTTCCCCTCGCCCGTCTGGGGGCCGACGTTATCGGAATCGACATCGCCAAGAACCTCGTTGAGGCCGGGAACAAACGGGCCGCGGAGGCGGGTCTCACCCGGCTGAAATTTCAAGAGGGAGACGCGTGCAACTTGGAAGGGGTCAGCGACCATTCGTTTGATTTGACCCTCTCCGTATTCGGCGCCATGTTTGCGCCCAAGCCCTTCGACGTCGCCAAGGAGATGGTCCGGGTCACAAAGCCGGGTGGCCGCATCGTGATGGGCAACTGGATCCCAAACGACCCAACGTCTTCGTGTCGCAGCTGCTGAAGATCAGCGCATCGTTTACGCCTCCGCCTCCGGAAGGCTTCGTCAGTCCCATGACCTGGGGCGTGGAGACTCACATCATCGAACGTTTTGGTCAGGCCGGAGTGCCCCGGGACAACATCTCCATGGTCAAGGACACGTACCACTTCATGTCGCCCGATAAGAGCCCGGCAGAATTCGTCGAATCTCTTCGACAATTCTATGGCCCAACGATGAACGCGTTTGACGCGGCGGAAAAGAGCGGGAAGGTGAAGGAGCTCCACCACCAGTTGCTGGAACTGGCGAACGAACATAACACGGGCACAGCCGGCGGTACCTCGATCGCTGCGACCTTCATGCGGGTGAGCGTGAACCGTTGATGCCCCGGACACGCCCCCGCGGAGACGCATGCCTCTGTCTTAACCGGCCGGAGTGTCGTCGCTGCTAGCGGACTCGACTGCCGAGTCCGCGGATCACACGCTCGCGGAGAGACTCCGAACGGCCTGAGCGACCGCCGACCCGGGTGTGGTATGGTGTCGCGCGCCTCGCTCGCGCCGTCGCGTGACGGACTCGTCGCGGTCATGTCGTCGAAGTCTACCCATGCACGTGCAGAATCTTCCGGTCGCATCGTTGATCCCGGCGGTGCGATCATGCTCGGGAGGAGATGGCACGGGCCGCCCACGAAGCCGAAACGAGATGGGTCCCGGAACGCCGCGCAGAGGGCCGCCGGCCGCGACGGCCGCAGAACGAACGACAGGAGCCACCACGATGTTGACGGGCACGCTCGCGTATCTTCGCAAGCCGTTTCTCTCCAATGTCTCGGCGGGGCAGCAGATCCTGATCCTCAGTGACACCGCGCACGACCCGCGCGTCTGGCAGGCGGTGATGTCGATCGTCGCCGACCTCGGCGCGGAGCCCACGCTCGCGTTGTTCGCACCGCGGCCGGCGGATTACTACGATCCTCCGCGCGCCGTGTGCGCGTCGATGAAGACGTCCGATCTGAACGTCCTGCTGGCGTCGACCGGCATGCTGCACAGCGCGGCGTCCATGGAGGCGATGGTGGGCGGCGTGCCGTGCATCTGCATGGACGGGGGACTCCGGCTGGAGAATTTTCAAGCCGGGGCCGTCACCGCCGATTACCTGGAGATCGCGCGGATGAAGCACTTCGTGGCGAAGAACGTGTTCGGGCCGCACCCTCGGCAGGTCCGGGTGACGACACGATTCGGCATGGACTTGACCTACTCCGTGGAAGGCCGTATCTTCGTGCCTCCGCTTCGAGGTCCGGAGTACGATCCGTTCAAGGTGTATCGCCGGACCGAGGAAGGGCGGGCGCGCAGTCCTCTTCATGCGTGTCTGTTCCCCACGGGAGAGTTCAACGTTCCGCCGGTCGAGGGCAGCGCGAACGGCAAAGCCGTGATCGACCTGAGCATGCATCACCTGGGCCGTCTCCAGAGTCCGATCGAGCTGACGGTCCGCGACGGCCGCATCACGGCGATCGACGGCGCCGCCGACGCGCGGACGCTGCGGGATTATTTGGCCGCGTACGGCGACGACAACGCCACCCAGTTTCCGACGGAGGCGTCCATCGGGATCAACCGGCGGGCGGTCGTGACGGGCGTCCAGCGCGAGGACAAGAACATTTTCGGGTCCATGCATTTCGGCCTCGGCACCAACATCGACGTGGGCGGGACCGTGAAGAGCAATATCCACATGGACGGCGTGATGCTGGAACCGACCGTGACCGTCGACGGCGAGGTCAGGATCCGCGACGGAAAGTTTCTCGTCCCGGTGACGGAGTAGCGCGGGTGCAGGCCACGCGGGTGAGGCAGGGGTGAAGGCAATGGCGGAGCGGACGTACACGGAGCGGCTGGGGGCGTGGATCGCGGGGGTGCGGTACAGGACATCCCGACGGCGGTGGTGGGGCACGCGAAGCTGATGATGCTGGACAGTATAGGGTGCGGGGTCCTGGGGGCAGGGCTGCCGTGGTCGGTGCGGCTGCGGGCGGCGCTCGAAGGGGTGGAGGCGCCGGGGGACGTGAGCGTGTGGGGGACGGGGGTGAAGCTGTCCGCGCCGAGTGCCGCGCTGGCAAACGGGACGGCGGTACACGGGTTCGAGCTGGACGACGTGGGGGCGGGCGGCCACAACGGATCAGTGGTGCTGACGGCGGGGCTGGGGCTGGCGGAGCACCGGGGCGGGGTGAGCGGGAAAGAGCTGCTGGCGGCGGTGGTGGCGGGCGTCGAGACGGCGAGCCGGGTGCAGAACACGATCGGGCGGGCACCGCACGTGAAGATGGGGTTTCACGGACCGAGCGTGATCGGGACGTTCGCGGCGACGGCGGCGGCGAGCCGGGTCTTGGGGCTCGATGGGGCGCAGGTGACGGACGCGCTGGGGCACGCGGGGCAGCAGACGGCGGGGCTGATGGCGGTGCAGCACGGCGGGATGGGGAAGCGCCTGCTCGCGGGGAAGGCGGCGCAGAGCGGGACGCTGGCGGCGGTCTTGGCGGCGGCGGGGTTCACGAACGTGCGGGACATTTTTGAATGCGAGTACGGGGGGTTCTGCTCGGCGTTCAGCGGGGGGCAGCGGACGTACAAGCTGGAGGAGCTGGTGAGCGGGCTGGGGGAGCGGTGGGACACGCCGCAGGTGAACTTTAAGATGTGGGCGTGCCGGGTGCCGATCCACCCGGCGCTCGAGGCGCTGCGGGGGCTGCAGCGGGAGCACGGGGTGCGGGCGGAGGACGTGGCGCACATCCGGGTGTGGCTGGACGAGGGCGCGTACAAGGCGGTGGGGTTCGCGTGGGAGCCGACGACGGTGACGTCGGCGCAGATGAACTTACAGTACTGCGTAGCACAGCTGCTGCTCGAGGGGGACGTGTTCGTGGACCAGTTCACCGACGCGAAGCTGGCGGCGCCGGCGGTGTTGGACCTGGTCCGCCGCATCGAGACGATCTACGATCCTGCCCTCGATGCGATGGGCCACTTTCAACGGCAGGAGCGGGTGGAGGTTCAGTTGAAGGGCGGACAGATCCTGCAGACGGTGGGCGCAACGCGGGGCGGCCCGGAGAATCCGATCGGGCCGGCCGACGTCATCGAGAAGTTTCGCAAGATCGGCCGCCGCTGTCTCTCCACGACGGTCCAGGACGAGTTTCTCGACCTGTACGACCGCATCGAAATGTTGCCGGATGTCGCACCGCTGATCGCGCTCCTCCGCGTCTGAGCCCGCGCCGTTTCGGATACACGCCGCCGCTCCGACGCGCGGAGGACCCGGACGAGGGCGAGCCGCTCGGGTGTATAGTCACTCCCGCTTGAGGCGCTCGCTGGGAATGCGGATGGGCATACTCCGCGTGCCGCGTGAGACCGTTCCGTACAAATGAACCTCCGCCGCACCCCACCCGGCGCGCGCACCCGCGGACGGATGTGTGGAAGGGGAGGCAGTACAATGACCGCGGCAGGCTACGGACAGCTCGTTCTCTTTGAGCATCACGATGGTGTCGGACGAATCACGTTGAATCGCCCCGAGAAGCGCAACGCGCTCAGCCGGGCTTTGCAGGCCGAGCTGCGCGCGGCGCTCGACGCGGCGCGCGCGGACTGCCGGGTCGTCGTGGTGACGGGTACCGGCGTGGCGTTCTGCGGGGGGATCGATCTCAGCGAGTCGCGAGAGCTCCGCATGCTGCATCGGTCCCCCGGCGGCCCAGATGCCGGCGAGGCCCGCGCCCCCGAGGGACCCCGTCCCGTGCCGCTCCGGGACGTGTGGGTGGAAACGAACGAGATCATCCATCGGCATCCGGCGATCATGATCGCCGCGGTGAACGGGTTCGCGCTCGGCGGCGGGCTGACGCTGGTGCACAACTGCGAGCTGGCCATCGCGTCGGACCGAGCGCAGTTCGGCATGCCGGAGGTGGGGTTCGGCACGTTTCCGGGCATCGCCGGCCCGGCGACCATCCGCCGGACCCTGCCCAAACACGCCGCCGATTTGATCCTCACGTCGCGCCGGATCGACGCCGCAACGGCCGAACGCTGGGGGATCGTGAACTCAGTGGTGCCGCACGAGCGGCTCTTGGAGGAGGCCGACGCGTTGGCGCGTCACATCGCGCAGTTCGATCCGGTCGTGCTGGACTACAGCAAGAAGGCGCTGCGGGAGCTGGAGCTGATGCCCTGGAGTGAGGGCATCGGGTACGGCGGGTACGTGAACAGCGCGATCCGGGAGCACTCGCAGGCGTCGCGCGAGGGCGTCAACCGCTTCCTGAGCGGACAGCGAAACCCCGGTCAGGGGACCGGCGGGTCGTGACCGCGTCCCAACGCCGCCCCCGTCCCTAACCCTGCGAGTGCCCGCGGTCCAGGGACCGCGCGGCCCGCGACGCGAGAGGAGAGATCCGCACATGGCCACGAGTGGATACGGAGAGCTCGTCCTGCTCCGGAAGGACGACGGCGTGGGGGTGATCACGCTGAATCGCCCGGACAAGCGAAACGCGCTGAGCCGGGCGCTTCAGATGGAAATCCGGGCGGCGCTGGAGGACGCGCGCGCTGAGTGCCGCGTCCTCGTGTTCACGGGCGCCGGCGTCGCCTTCTGCGCCGGCATCGACCTCGCCGAGTCGCGGGAGCGTCGGATGGAGGGCGCCGAGCGCGTCTACGCGCACGGCGGCAACCTGTGGGTGGAGACGAGTGAGATCATCCGGCGGCATCCGGCGATCATGATCGCCGCGGTGAATGGGTTCGCGCTTGGGGGCGGGCTGACGCTGATCAACAACTGCGAGCTGGCGATCGCGTCCGAGCGGGCGGAGTTCGGCATGCCGGAAATGGGGTTCGGTACGTTTCCGGCGCTGGCCGGTCCCGCGACGATCCGGCGGATCCTGCCCAAGCACGCCGCGTATATGATCCTCACGGCGCGGCGGATCGACGCCGCGACGGCCGAGCGCTGGGGGATCGTGAATACGGTGGTGTCCCACGAGCGCCTCTTGGAGGAAGCGGAGGCGCTGGCGCGGCACATCGCGCAGTTCGATCCGGTCGTGCTGGACTACAGCAAGAAGGCGCTGCGGGCGCTGGATCTGATGCCATGGAGTGAGGGCATCGGGTACGGCGGGTACGTGAATAGCGCGATCCGGGAGCATTCGCAGGCGTCGCGCGAGGGCGTCAACCGCTTCCTGAGCGGGCAGCGCAATCCCGGCCAAGGGGCCGACGCGGCGAAAGGGTAATCGCCGGGTCCCGGAACGCGGCGGCGGACGTGGGGAGGACGTGACGGTGGTGCGCGGATATACCGAGGCGCTGGCTCAGTTCATCGCCACCGTGGCGTTTGACGACATTCCCCTGTCGGTGGTCGAGCACGCGAAGCTTCTGGTGCTGGACAGCCTGGGATGCGGGCTGCTTGGAGCGGGACTGCCCTGGTCGGTACGCCTGCGCGCCGCGCTGCAGGGCGTCGAAGCCCCCGGCGACGTCACGGTGTGGGGCACGGCGGTCAAGCTGTCGGCGCCGAGCGCCGCGCTGGCGAACGGGACCGCGGTGCACGGGTTCGAGCTCGACGACTTTGGGACCGGCCACAACGGATCGGTGGTGCTCCCGGCGGGGTGCGCCCTCGCGGAGCACCGGGGCGGGGTGTCGGGGAAGGACCTGCTGACGGCGGTCGTCGCCGGCACCGAGACCGCGAATCGCGTGCAGAACTGCCTCGGGCGCGAGCCCCAGGTGACGATGGGATTCCACGGCCCGAGCATCATCGGGACGTTCGCGGCGGCGGCGGCGGCGAGCCGCGTGCTCGGGCTGAACGGGGCGGAAGTCACGCACGCGCTGGGGCACGCCGGGCAGCAGACGGCGGGGCTGATGGCGGTGCAGCACGGCGGGATGGGGAAGCGCCTCTTGGCGGGGAAATCGGCGCAGAGCGGGACACTGGCGGCGGTGCTGGCGGCGGCCGGGTTCACGAACGTCCCCAACATCTTCGAGTGCGAGTACGGCGGGTTCTGCGCGGCGTTCAGCGGGGCGCGGAAGACGTACCGGCTCGAGGCGCTCGCGGAGGGGCTCGGGACGGAGTGGTACACGCCCCGCGCGCACTTCAAGATGTGGGCGTGCCGGGTGCCGATCCATCCGACGCTCGAAGCGCTGCGCGACCTTCGGCGGGACCATCCGTTCGCCGTCGATGAGATCGAGCGGATTCGCGTGTGGCTGAACGAGGGTGCCTACAAAGCCGTGGGATTTCCGTGGGTGCCGACGACCGTGACGTCGGCGCAGATGAACCTTCGGTACTGCGTGTCGATGCTGCTGCTCGAGGACGATGTCTTTGTCGATCAGTTCACGGACGCGAAGCTGACCGATCCGCGCGTCTTGGACCTGACGGCGCGGATCGAGACGATTCACGAGCCCGCGCTGGATGCGGCGGGCCACAAGCCTCAGCGCGAGACGCGGATCGAGGTGCAGCTCCGGAGCGGCGTCGTGCACCGTGGGATCGGGAAGACCCGGGGAAGCGCCGGGCATCCCATCCCGCCGGCAGACGTGACGGCGAAGTTCCGGAAAGTCGCAGGCCGCTGTATCTCGGACGACACGCGGGATCGGCTGCTGGATCTGGCCGGTCGGTTGGAGACGCTCCCCGACGTCGCACCGCTGCTCGCGCTGCTGCGCGCGTGAGCGCCGCGCGAGTGACGCCGGACGCATCGGGCGCGCGGTCCGGAGGAGTCGGCACGGCGGAGCGGCAGGCCGACACGGTCGTCCACGCCGCGTGGTATCGTCAACGGAGTGTGAGCGTGCATAGGCGGTGGGCGCTGCCTCGGGTCAGGGATGGTCGGATCCCGACGGCCGCGACTCAGGATCGTGGAGGATGAGAGCATGAAAGGACGCTGGTACGGACAGTCGACGTTTCGGCTGGAGAGCGGTACGCAGTCGGTGTTTATCGATCCGTTTGCGGAGCCGACCGAAACCAACAAGAAGGGCCGGCAGTTTGACTATCCCGCGATTCGAGGCGCCAGCGCCCAGGTGCTGCTCGTGACGCACGAGCACTGGGACCACAACGGCGCCGACGTGGTCGGCGGGTCCCCGGCGACGTTCCGCTCGAGGGCGGGCACCTTTGAGTCGCCGATCGGCCAGGTGCTGGCGATCGCCTCCGAGCACGATGACGTGGCGGGGACGAAGCGCGGGTCGAACATCATTTTCGTGTTCACGCTCGGCGGAGTCCGTGTGGCCTACTTTGGGGACTTCGGCCAGCGCGACCTGCGTCCGGAGCAGGCCGCGGCCATCGGCCGCCCGGATCTCGTCTTCATGCCGGTGGGCGGCGCCGCGACATCTGGCGCGGACCAAGCGTTCGACATCGTGACGCGGCTCGGCGCGCGGTGGATCGTCCCGATGCACTACCGCACGCCGGCCATCAATTTTCTCGAGCCGCTCGACGCATTTGCGGCGAAGTTCAAGCCGGCGCAGGTCGTGCGCTTCGACGGTCCCGAGTTCGACACCGACGATCCGCGAATGTCGGCCGCCACGCCGGCGGTCGCTGTGCCCGCGGTGCCCAAGGGCGCATAGCGCGGCCGCGTCGAGGGCGCCCGCCGCGGGGCGGACCGATCGCGCGGCACGGCGGCGGCTCCCATGCTGATTCGGGCGGATCTCCACACGCACGCGTTGGGTGACGGACGGTTCGGGCCCTCGACCGGGGATTTGGTCGCGGCGCTCGTCGAGGCGGCGGTCGAGGCAGGGCTCCAGTGCCTGGCGGTGACCGACCACGATGACCTGCGCCCGGGTCTGTTGGCTGAGGAGTACGCCGCCGCCCGCGGTCTTCCGATCCTGGTCGTGCCGGGCATGGAGGTCAGTACCGACGGCGGACATCTCGTGGCGGTCGGGGTGCGTGCGGCGATTCCGGGGTGGCAGCCGCTCGGGGAGACGATCGCGCAGATCCGCGCCGCCGGCGCGATCAGCCTGCTGCCCCATCCGTTTTTCGAGCGCCTTCGCCGGCGGACGGACGTCGACGCGATCGAGCGATTCAACAGCCGGTACGGCGATTTTGATGTGGACCGCACCTCCGCGGCGGTGGTCGCGAGCAGCGACGCGCACAGCGCCGCCGATCTCCTGGGCAGCGCGCATCATACGGTGATCGACGGCGCCGCGCTTGAGTGGCCGGCGGTCGCCGACGCGCTGCGCGCGGGGCGAACGACCGCCGTCTGAAGGCGCACGGGGACCGTTCAGCCGGAGGCACACGCATCACCGATCGTGAGGGGGAGTCATGTTCACCGAGGCCAATCTCCGAAACGTGCCGTTTGACGGGCTGCCGAGGTTGTCCGCGTTTGCCGAGGAGGTGGGGTTCGACGGCGTCGCGCATTCCGAAGTGACGCGCGATCCGTTTGTCGGTCTGACGATCGCCGCGTCCCACACACAGCGGGTGCGCCTGACCACCGCGGTCGCGATCGCCTTTGCACGCAGCCCGATGGTCGTCGCCTACCTCGCGCGCAACTTGCAGGAACTGTCGGGGGATCGGTTCGTCCTCGGGCTCGGCACGCAAGTGCGCGCGCACATTCAGCACCGGTTCAGCAGCGAGTGGGGCGCTGCCGGGCCGAGGCTGCGCGACTACGTCGAGTCGCTGCGCGCCATCTGGGACACGTGGCAGCGGGGCGTGCCGCTCGCGCACGAGGGCAAGTTCTACTCCTTCACGCTGATGACCCCTGAGTTTTCGCTCGGCCCAACCGACGCACCGCCGATCAAGGTCCAGATCGGCGCGATGAACCCCTACAACGTGCAGCTGGCGGGAGAGATCTGCGACGGGGTGCGCCTGCACTCGTTCGTGACGCCGGAGTACATCCGGGACGTCATCTGGCCGAACCTGCGCGCGGGGGCGGCCCGGCGGGGGCGATCGCTGGAGGGGTTTGAGGTGATGGCCGGCGGCTTCATCGCGACGGGCGCGACCCAGGCCGAGGTCGACGCGGCGCGCGAGAAGGTGCGCTACCGCATCGGGCACTATGCCTCGACGCGGTCGTATCTCCCCGTCCTGGAACACCACGGGTGGACCGATGCGTTCGGACAGCTCCGCGAGCTCATCGCGGCGGGACGCTGGTCGTCGCTGGCGTCCGTCGTCACGGATGAGATGCTCGACCGCTTTTGCGCCGCCGCCACCTACGAGGGACTGCCCGCGGTGATCCGCGAACGGCTGGGGGGCCTCGTGGACGGCGTCATTCTGCCGATGTCCGAGGAGCTGTACGTGCACCGCGACCGGGTGGCCTCGACTGTGGCCGAGCTGCGGCGGCTGCCCCGCGCCGACCGGCCGCCGTCGGCCGGCGGGTGATCGTCCCGGCCGGCGGCGCCCTCGCGTAACCCGCCGGGCACGTGCCGCACGTGGGAGGTGTGTGTGGAGAGCGCAGATCACCGATCGATCGGACAGAGAGGCGAGGTCGCCCCGGACGTGCTGCGCGTCAGCCTTCCGCTACCGTCCCCGCGCCTCCCCGAGGTGAACGCGTATCTCATGCGGGCCGGCGACGGGTGGGTGCTGATTGACTCGGGCAGCCACGAAGGTGCGAGCCGGGACCTGCTGCGAGAGGGGCTTCGGTCCATTGGCGGACCGGAACAGGTGCGCGAGGTCTGGCTGACGCACCTGCATGCGGACCACTACGGCGGCGTGACGGAGCTTGACGGCGCGACGCCGGGGATCCGGTACGACGAGCGGGACCGCGACGTGCCGGGGAGGACCGAGCGGCTCGCTGAGGCGGCCTCCCACTGGACGGCCCACGGCGCGCCTCAACCGTTTGCGGAGGAGGTCACCGCGTGGTACCGCGCGCAGCGCGCGCACGCGGTGCCGCCGCTGCCGCGCACAAAGCTGCCGGATGCCGACACGATGCGCGTCGGCGCGCGCCGCGCGCAGGCCCTACATACACCGGGGCACACGCCCGGGCACCTCGTCTTCTACGAGCCCGATGCCGAGCTTCTGTTTACGGGCGATCTTGTGCTGCCGCACGAAACCCCGCACGTCGGCGTCTGGCCGGGGGAGCTGTCGAATCCGCTGCAGCGATATTTGGAGGCGCTCGCCCGCGTGCGCCGCCTGCGGGTGCGCCGAGCGCTGCCGGGGCACGGCGATCCCATCGACAACCTCGATGGCAGAATCGCGGAGATTCTCGAGCACCACGCCCGACGCCTGGCCGACGCCGAGCGCGTCGTGCGGGAGGGCGGATCCGATCAGCCGCCGTCGACGTACGAGGTGGCCAGCGCCATGACCTGGTCGACCCCCTGGAGCCGGCTGGGACTGCGCGACCGAGTCCTGGCGCTGACCGAGGCGCACGCGCACTTGTGGGTGTTGGACGACGCCGGACGCGTGCAGCGGGTCCGCACGCGGGGCGACGAGGGGCCGACGGTTCGCTGGCAGCGCCGGGCGTGACAGAAGACGGACGTCCGCGCACGCATCGGGACCGGCGCGCACCAGCCGCTCGCCGGACGGAGCATACAAGGAGGGGATCATGGCGGAACTTTCGGAACAGCGGGCGGTGGTCACCGGCGCGGCGCGCGGGATCGGATTTGCCATCGCGAAGCGCCTCTTGACCGACGGCGCGGCGGTCAGCGTGTGGGATGTGGATGGTCTGAAGGCGGACGAGGCGGCCGCGAGCCTGCGGCCGCTGGGTGAGGTGCACGCCGTGGCCGTCGACGTCACCGATCCCGCCGCCGTCGAGGCGGCGGCCGTGGCGACGCTCGCGCGATTCGGCGCGGTCGACATTCTCGTGAACAACGCCGGGATCGCCGGTCCAAACGCGCCCACATGGGAGTACCCGCTGGACGCGTGGCGGCAGGTCCTCGACATCGATCTGACCGGCATGTTTCTGTGCTGCCGCGCGCTTATTCCGGCGATGCTCGCGCGGCGCTACGGCCGCATCGTCAACATCGCGTCGATCGCCGGCAAGGAGGGGAACCCCAACGCGCCCGCCTACAGCGCGGCGAAGGCGGGGGTGATCGGGTTCACCAAGTCTCTTGGGAAAGAGCTCGTAGGCACGGGCGCGCTGGCCAACTGCGTCACGCCTGCGGCCGTGGAGACGGACATCTTCGCGCAAATGACCAAGGAACACATCGAGTACATGCGGTCCAAGATCCCGCTCGGGCGGTTCTGCGCGGTTGACGAGGTCGCAAACTTGGTGGCCTGGCTGGCGTCGCGACAGTGCTCCTTTTCCACCGGCGCCGTGTTCGACATCTCGGGAGGGCGTGCGACCTACTAGCCCGGATTTCCGATTTGGCTGCGCACTGAGAACCTCGCGGTCACAAACCGGCTTTCGTGGGGCCGTCGGAGAGGGCTCCGGTGGCAAAGAACGAACCCGGCTTCACCGACGAAGGAATGCAAGTGTCAACCTGGAAATCCCAGCTCTAAATCAGATCTGTTTTCGGCCGGGCGCCTGAGTTGGAAGACCGCATGTTCTTACTTCAGAGGACCACGAATGAAAGAGAGCGATATGAGTGCAGAAATGAAATCGTCGAAGCCCGCCAACATGACGAAATCGCTTGGCCATCCTTCGGCTGCGTCGCTGGCCTTTGAAGCAAGCTCAGGCCATCCTTATCTCTATGTCGTCGGGGCAAACGGCACGGCGATCATCGACCCCTCGAACTGGCAGGTTATTGTCACTGCTCCCAGGATCCCTCCCGGGACGCACGATCTCATTTTCGACAATCACTATCCTGATCACTTAGGTCGCGTCTGGAGCGTTGCCTCGGCCGAGGAAGACGGTTCTGCGCTGGCCGGCGTCCACGTTGTGGACCCGAAGACCCTCACCAACGCCAAAACGATCTCTCTTGGCCAGAACGTTGCCCACACCCCCGGTCTCACGCCGGATCGCAAGTTTGCGGTTGTACCAGTCTCCTCGGAGAACAAGCTCCACGTCTACGACACGAATACCTTTGAGGAGGTCGCCACGATAAACGTCGGCGCCCATCCTTGGGACATGATGGTGAGCGCCGACGGAAAGTACTGCTGCGAGCCCGACATGGACTCCGACACGCTCACGATAATCGACCCGCACACGTGGAAAGTCATTGGTACGGTTCCGACTGGCGAAGGGACCGGATCCTTCATGGTCACGATCTGGCCGGACAACCACATCGCGTCCGTCGAGTGCAGCGGTCATCACGGAGCGGAATACCATCACCTCGGTCCTCCGGCAGTCCCAACGGGGAAGGGGTTCTCGATCAGTTTCGTGGACCTGGCGCGCGGTCGGTCATCAAGAGCATCCCGCTGGACTTCCTCGCGGTGTGGGACGAATTCACGCCGGACGGAAAGTACAACTTCTTCTTTGGGTCCGAGGATGCGAAGGTCGTCGTCGTAGACACAGCCACATTGGAGGTGGTGAGAACGATTGCGCTTGAGTCGAAGCCAACGTTGAACGGATACATCACCCCAGATCCGAACGGTAAGTATCTCTACGCGAGCGTCGAGACTGGGCTCCAAGTCATCGACACCAGCTCGCTTCAGGTTGTGGAAACCATCCGCATAGGCGGAGTCGTGGGAACTCCATTCCTCCTCAAATAGGAGAGGCAGACCGCCATGCACTACGAGAGCAAATACAAGAATCTCAGCTTTCACCGGGAGAACGGCGTCCTCGAAATCACGCTCCACACCAACGGGCAGTCGCTGATTTTCAACGGACATACACACGAGGAGTTGGTGGAGGCGTTCTACGACGTCGGCAACGATCGCGACAACCGCGTGGTGATCCTCACCGGCGCCGGCGATGCATTTTGCAAGGAGATCACCGCCGACGGCTTCGATTTCTTCACCCCGGAAGGCTACGACAAGATCTTCAAGGAAGGGCGGCGCATCCTCGAGCACATGCTCAACATCGAGGTGCCGATGATCGCCGCGATCAATGGTCCGTGCCTAGTTCATACCGAGTACGCCCTGATCTGCGACATGATACTCGCCTCCGAAGACGCCGAGTTTCAGGACCTGCCGCATCTCAACTTTGGGATCGTCCCTGGCGACGGCGTCCACGTCTTGTGGCCCGAGGTGATCGGATCGATTCGCGGTCGATATTTTCTCATGACGCAGCAGAAGCTCTCGGCCCGTCAGGCGCTCGAGTTTGGGGCCGTCAACGAGGTGCTTCCGCAAGCTCAGCTGATGCCGCGCGCGCGCGAGCTGGCCAAAGGGCTGCTGAAGTACAACGACTTGACCTTGCGTTACACGCGGCTCGCACTTACTCAGCGCCTTAAGCGTTTACTGGCCGAGGGAGGACCGATTGGACTTGCCCTCGAGGGCATCTCCGCGGCGCAAGTCGCGCGGGTCGCCAGCCAGAAGTAACGTGCTGCGCGGGGACAACCTTGGCGCGTGCCAAGTCTTCATTCGACGTCGTGCGGTACGCACCACTAGTCGGAACTGCCGACTGGTCGGCGAACGTGGGATGAAAGTATCTTTCCAAGTTAATGGTCAGCGGCCAGGGGAGGTGGTTTCGCTGGGGGGACCACCCGGCGTTGACAACGCTTCTGGTGCATCGTTCATGCCTAGCTGGATCCGCCACAACAATGCTTGGGGACGCGGATGAGGGTCGTCCGGAGCGAGTAAGAGGAGCTGGGCCGCTCTCCACGGGTCCTCGTATAATGCATGATCGAGATTAGGGCGCTCTGCGCGGCGGCCGCGGGGTTTGTCGTCGCCGCGCTTCGGGAACACTCGAGGTAACGGCTGCAGGGACGCCGCGCCGACCGGAGGTGATTCGCGTGTCCCCGGACTGCCCATTCTGCGAACGAGATCGCGCCGGGGGAGCCTCCCGTGCGTACGTGTCGTGCCCGCACCCGTGTTTTCGTTCGATCCTGTCGTCCCAGCCCGGCGGAGATTACGCGTATCATGCGCTGGGGATCGACATTAATGTAGGGTTTCCAACCGCCGGCGACGCGATGGATATCGACCGCGCGATCGTGGCGATCCTCGAGCGCCACTATGTGCTGGTGGACGGCGTATGGTTTGCCGAGACCAGCGAGGCGGTGCAGGCGGCGCAGTGTGAGATCCGGGAGTTTCTTGCGTCCCTCGAAGTGTGCTTGATCGTCTGACACCTGCGCGGCGCGCGTGCAGTCCCCGCTGCGCCGCTGGACCCGCGAGCCCTCTGAGTCTGCGTTCTAGGTGTCGCGACTCCGCCACCGCCGTGACGACGGCACCGCTGCCCGCGCGTGTCCGCGGCGGTGCCGCGGCCGCGTGTGGGCGGGAGGAGTTCGGGAGCGCAGAACGGAACACCCGGCCGGACCCTACGCCGAGGACCGCCCCGTTCGTCACTGCGGGCTTTCTTCCACGAAGAAGGTGCCTATGCGCGCGGAGACACAGCCGTACAGCGGAATCACGCGGCAGAGCGGTGCCGCGGACGCACCGGTCGACCTCGAGCTGCGCGACGTCACGAAGTCGTTCGGCGCGGCGCCGGTCGTGAACCGGCTGTCGCTCGCGGTCGGACGCGGCGAGTTCGTGACAATTCTCGGACCGAGTGGCTGCGGCAAGACGACCACGCTTCGGATCGTGGCCGGGTTCGTGTCCCCGGATCTCGGAGACGTGTTCATCCGCGGGGTCGACGTCACGACGCTGCCCCCAGACCGGCGCGGCATCGGGCTCGTATTCCAACACTACTGTTTGTTCCCGCACATGACGGTCGCGGCGAACGTCGGCTACGGCCTTCGGCTGCGCGGTATCCGCGGGGATGCGCTCACACAACGCGTGCGCGAGGCCCTGGACCTGGTGCGGCTCGACGGGCTCGACGCGCGCTACCCCCACCAGCTCAGCGGTGGACAGCAGCAGCGCGTCGCGCTGGCGCGGGCGATCGTGATTCGACCGGCGGTGCTGCTGCTCGACGAGCCGCTCAGCAACCTGGATGCTAAGCTCCGGCTGACCATGCGGAGCGAACTCCGGCAGCTGCAGCGCGAGGTCGGCGTGACGACCGTCCTGGTGACGCACGACCAAGAGGAGGCGCTCGCGCTGTCGGACCGTGTGATCGTGATGAATCACGGACGGGCGGAGCAGGTGGGGCCGCCCGACACCGTCTACCGCCGGCCGCACAGCCCGTTTGTCGCCGAGTTCCTCGGGGCCAAGAACATGTGGGACGGCGTGGTCACGATGCGGGATGGACCGGTCGCGCTCATCCGCACCGCCGATTTTGAGATCGCGGCCGCCGCGCCCGAGGCGCGGGAGGCGGCGTCGGTCGTCGTGATCGTGCGGCCCGAGGCGATCTCGCTCGTCCCGGAGGACGGCGCGGCGGCGCCGCGCACGGCCCGCAATCGCGTGGCGGGCGAGCTCCGCAGCGTGCAGTATCTCGGCGCGTGGATCGAATACATCGTGCAGGTCGGCGCGACCCAGATCCGCGTGATCGCGCAGAATCGCGAGGGCAGTTCGGCCGGTCCGGAGCTGTCGCTCGACGGCGGGCGCGTCATCCTCGAGTGGAGTGCGGCGGCGTGCCACGTGATCATGCCGGCGTGAGCGGGCCCCCGCGCGCCGGCGAGGTCCGCGGTCCTCGCGCCGGGCGGCTGGGCTGGGTCCTCCTGCTCGCGCCGAGCGTGACCGCCGTCCTGGTGTGCTTTGTCGTGCCGCTCGCGCTCATGGTGTCGGCCGGCTTCGACCGGTTCGTGCCGCCGACCACCGTGGTGCCCGCGTTTACGCTCGACAATTTCGGGCGATTTTTCGGCGATCCGTTCTATCGGGCGATCTTCGCGCAGACCGTCGGCATGGGGCTCGCCGTCGTCGTGCTCTGCGCGCTGTTGTCGTATCCGCTGGCCTACGTGCTGGCGCGGGGACGGGCGCGGTGGCGGGGCCTGCTCGTGCTCGTGATCTTGTCCCCGCTGATGATCAGCGTCGTCGTCCGCAGCTACGGCTGGACGATCTTGCTGATGCAGGGCGGGCCGCTCGACGCCGCGGCGACCGCGGTGGGGCTGCCCGCGCCGCACCTCCTGTTCACCATGACCGGGACGATCGTCGCGCTCGCCCAGGTGCTGCTGCCGTTTATGATTTTCACGCTGTCATCGGTGCTGCAGCACGTCGACCCGGGGCTCGAGGAATCCGCGCAGAGCCTCGGCGCGAGCCGCTGGCGTGTGTTTCGAGACATCGTGCTGCCGCTGAGCCTGCCGGGACTCGCCGCCGGCGCGCTCCTCGTGTTCGTGCTGGCGATCAGCGCGTTCGCGACGCCGGTGCTCGTGGGCGGCGCCACCACCCAGGTGATGGCCAGCGAGATCTTCGGCGAAGCAACGAACGCCATGAATTGGCCGTTCGCCTCCGCGATGAGCACGTTTCTGATCGTGTTCATCCTGCTGCTGGTCGCGGCGCAGGCCTGGCTGATGCGGAGGGCGCGCGCATGGGCGCCGGTGCGATGACCGAGGGCCGGGTGCGGGGGCGGCCGCGGATCGGCGACGGGCGCGGTCCTCGGGGGTGCGTTCAACGCCGGCGTCATCGCGTTTCTCCTCGCCCCGATCGTCATCATGATGATCGAGTCGTTCAACGCGGGCGGGTACCTGCTCTTTCCTCCGCAGGGGTTCTCGCTGCGCTGGTATCAGGCGTTCTTCGCCAACGCCGATTTCGTGGAGTCGCTGCGGATCAGCCTCGAACTCGCGGTCGTCGCCACGCTCGTCGCCACCACCATCGGCGTGATGGCGGCGCTCGCGCTCACCGCCGGGCGCTCGCGGGCCGCCGTATTCGTCAAGAGCGGCCTGGTCGCGCCGGTGACGGTGCCGGGCATCGTCACCGGGACCGGCATGCTCATCGCCTTCAGCCACGTCAACTTGGAAGGCTCGTTTCTGAGCCTGGCGATCGCGCACACCGTGCTGATCCTGCCGTTTGTCGTGCTGATCGTTTCCGCGGGGCTCGAGGCGTTCGATCGGTCGATCGAGGAGGCGGCGCGGAGCCTGGGCGCCGGGTCGTTCCGGGCGTTCGCCACCGTGACGCTGCCGCTGATCCGAGGCAGCCTGGTCGCCGGCGCCGTGCTCGCGTTTCTGACCTCGTTCGACGAGGTCGTCGTCTCGCTGTTTCTCGCCGGTCCGCTCACGACCACGCTGCCGGTGCGCATCTTTCACTATGTCGAGGGGTCGAGCAGCCCGCTGATCGCCGCGGTGTCGACGCTGCTGGTGCTGCTGGCCGGCACGGTCGTGCTCACGCTCGACCGGACGATCGGCTTCACGCGATTTCTCTCGGGACGGTCGCACGGCGGGTAGCGCGCCGCGAGGAGGCGGAACGATGCGTACGATGTTCGGTAGTCGCGTGTTCAGTGTCAGCCTGGCGGTCCTTCTCGTGATGGTGATCGGCGGGGCGGGATGGGCGGCGGCCGCGCCGGAGAATTTCAACGGCGAGCAGCTCGTGGTCACGATTCCGGGCGGGAAGCAGGAGGAGGATTTCACGCGGCTCGCCTTCCAGCCGTTCGAGAAACTGTACAATGCGAAGATTTCCATCGTCGAAGGGTCGACGTTCGACATTTTGGCGAAGCTGCGGGCGCAGCGCGGGAATCCGCAGATCGACGTGTGGACGATGGCCGAGCCCGGACCGGTCATCGCCCGCGACGACAAGCTCGTGGAGCCGATGACGGTGGCCGACGTGCCGAACCTCGCGAAGCTGGTGCCGGCATCGCAGTGGATGCGGTTCCCCGACGGCAGCTACCCATTTCTCGATGTTGAGCTCACCGCGATCGGCGTCGGGTACAATCCGAACTTCGCCCACACGGTGCCCACGAGCTGGAATCAGCTCGCGGACCCGATGTACAAGGGGCATTTCTTGATGCCGAACATCAACGTCGCGGCGGGGGTGGTGCTGCTCGTCGTCTTGGCCCGCATCAACGGCGGCAGCGAACGGAACATCGATCCGGGGTTCGCCGCGGCGGCGAAAGTGCGGCAGAACGCCATCACGCTGTGGTCCAACCACGACCTGGTCGCGACGATGCTCACCCAAGGGACGGCGTGGGTGACGGTGGAATCGGTGGACCGGCTGGGTCCGTTGAACCGGAGCGGCGCGCCCATTGACATCGACTACCCCCAGGACGGCGTCGTGGCGATCGGGAACTCCATGGGGATCGCCGCGGGCACCCGCCACAAGAAGCTGGCGGAGCGGCTCCTCAACTTTCTGCTCGCGCCCGAACAGCAGAGCGCGCTCAGCCAGGCCGGCATCTTCTTTCCGCCCGTCACGGGCGTGCGTCTATCGCCGGTGGTGTCGCAGTACTTTCCCCCGTACGTCATGAAGAAGGCGATCGCGCTCGACTGGGAGCAGATCGCGCAGCATGCGGACGAGTGGCAGGAGCGCTGGAACAAGGAGATCGTGAAATAGCATGGCGGCGGCCAAAGCATCACGACGAAGGGGTGGGACGATGCGCATGCGTCTCCGCAGGCACGTGGTCGGCCTCACGGCGGCGAGCCTGCTCGTCATTCTGATCGGCGGAACGGGGTGGGGGGCGGCGGCGCCGCAGAATTTCAACGGCGAGCAGCTGGTGATCACCATCCCCGGCGGCGCGCAGGAGGACAATCTCGTACGGTTCGTCGTGCAGCCGTTCGAGAAGCTGTACAACGCGAGAATCTCCATCGTCGAAGGCTCGACGTTCGACATCCTGGCGAAGCTGCGCGCGCAGCGCGCGAACCCGCAGATCGACGTCTGGACGATGGGCGAGCCGGGTCCCGTCATCGCCCGCGACGAGAAGCTCGTCGAGCCGATGACGGTCGCCGACATGCCGAACCTCGGCAAGCTGGTGCCGGCGGCGCAGTGGGACCGGCTGCCGGACGGCAGCTACCCGTTCTTCGATTACCAGCTGTCGGCCATCGCGGTCGGGTACAACCCGAAGTTCGCGCACACCATCCCGACGCGCTGGAACCAGCTCGCGGATCCGATGTACAAAGGTCACCTGCTGATGCCGAATTTCAGCGTGTCGGCCGGGGTGGTCCTGCTCGTGGCGCTGGCGCGGGTGAACGGCGGCAGCGAACGCAACATCGATCCCGGCTTCGCGGCGGCGGCCAAGGTCCGCCAGAACGCGATCACCCTCTGGACGTCCCACGACCAGGTCGCGACGATGCTCGCCCAGGGGACGGCGTGGGTGGCGGTGGAATCGGTCGACCGGTTGGGTGCCTTGAACAAAAGCGGCGCGCCGATCGACATCGACTACCCGCAAGACGGCGTCGTGGCCATCGGCAACTCGATGGGCATCGCGGCGGGGACCCGCCACAAGAAGCTGGCGGAGGCGTTCCTCAACTTCCTGCTCGCCCCCGAGCAGCAGGAACCCTACAGCGACGCCGGGGTGGCGTTCCCGCCGGTCGCGGGCGTGCGCATCTCCCCGCAGCTGTCGCTCTACTATCCGCCGTACGTGATGAAGAAGGCGATCGCGCCCGACTGGGAGGCGATCGCGCAGCAGTCGGACGCGTGGCAGGAGCGCTGGAACAAGGAGATCGTGAAGTAAGGACGCGAGTCCCGGTCGGCGCCCGCACGGACGGTCCGCCGGCATCAGTGTGACGAAGGAGCGTGCCGATGTTCGAGACCCTGTTCAGCCCGCTGCAAGATAGGCGCGGTCACCGTCCGGAACCGCGTGATGCACCTCGCGACGCGCACGCTGCTTCACGACCGCAACCAGGTCAGCGACCGGCTCGTGGCGTTCTTCGAGGAACGGGTGCGCGGCGGCGTCGGCTCGATCGTGCTGAGCCAGCCGCGCCCCGCCGCGCGCCACGCGGAGCCGGTGGCGTACGGGCGCGACACCATTCCGGGGCTGCGCGTGCTGGCCGACGCGATGCACCGCAGCGGCGTGCCGATTTTTGGGCAGCTGAATGACAGCGGCCGCCAGCACCGCACCGATGCGATCCCGTTCCTCCAGGGGCCGTCCGTCCGTGCCGTGCCCGTTCAGCGGCGGCACGCCCCACGAGATGACGGTGGACGAGATCCAGGCGGTGACCGCGGGGATGGTCGTGTCGTCGAAGCACATGCAAGAGGCCGGTATCGACGGCGTGGAAATCCACGGCGCGCAGGGACATCTGCTGCAGCAGTTCCTGTCGCCGGGCAGCAACTTCCGCACCGACGCGTACGGCGGGTCGCTCGAGAACCGGGTGCGGTTTCACCTTGAGACGCTCGGCGCGATTCGGAAGGCCTGCGGGCCGGGGTTCGTGGTCGGCCTCCGGCTCGGCGCCGAGGAGTTCACCGAGGACGGGTTGACGTTCGCGGAAGCGCGGGCCGCGGCAGCGCTGATCGCGGCCACCGGGCTGATCGACTACCTGTCGATCAGCCAGGCCAACTTCCAGAGCATCGCCAAGTTCACGCCGGACCGCCGCGATCCGCCGATGCCGCACGTGCAGTTTCCGGCGGGGATTCGGGCGGACAATCCGGGCGTGCCGGTGGTCGCCTGCGGGCGGATCTTGGAGCCGGCGCAGGCCGAGCAAATCCTGAACGCCGGCCAGGCGGACCTGATCGGCCTGTGCCGGCCTCTCCTGGCCGATGCCCACTGGGCGCGCAAGGCCCTCGAAGGTCACGCGGCCGAAATCCGGCGCTGCATCGGATGCAACCAGTGCTGGAGTTGGACCGGGGCGGGCCGGCCGATCGCATGCGTCGAGAATCCGGTCACCGGTCGGGAGCTGGAGTGGGGCGGCGACACGCTGCGGCGGCGTCGACACGCCGCGGCGCGTCGTGGTGGTCGGCGGAGGGCCGGGCGGGATGGAGGCGGCCCGCGTGGCCGCGATGCGGGGACACCGCGTGACCCTGTTCGAGCGTGAGACGCGGCTCGGCGGGCAGGTCGTGGACGCGGCCGTCGTGCCGAGCCAGGCCGATATGGGCTGGCTCGCCGAGTTTCTCGGCGACGAGATCGCGCGCACCGGGGTCGAGGTGCGGCTGGGCGTGGAGGCGGGCGCGGACGAGGTGCGGGCCGAGCGTCCGGACGCCGTCATCGTGGCGTGCGGCGCCGCCGAGGTGCACGACCGGCTGGGGGACACCGGCATGGTGCCGGTGCATACTCCGGTGGAGATTCTCCGGCATACGGCGGCGGCGGGGGACCACGTGGTCGTGCTGGACGAAGACGGGTACTACGAGGGGTGCGCGATCGCGGAGTACCTGGCCCAGCGCGGGGCGCGGGTCCACCTCGTGACGCGGTTCTTCGAGGTGGGTCGGGAGATCCCGACCACCTCGCTGACCTCGACCATCGGCGCCCTGGATCGTCTCGGGGTCGAGTTGGTGCCGACGTCCTGGCTGGCGCGCGTGGACGGGCGCGACGTCCGGCTTGCCCACTACTACAGCGGCCGCGAGTGGACGCTGCCGGACGTGGACAGCCTGGTGCACGTCGGCGGCCGCTCGGCGCGCAACGGCCTGTACCTGGCGCTGAAGGGCACCCTTCCCGACGTGCGCTGCATTGGGGACGCGTACATGCCGCGGCGGATCGCGGACGCGGTGCGGGAGGGGCACACCGCCGGGCGAGCCGTCTGAGGCGCACCCGGCGGCGTTAGGGGAGGGGCTGGGCCGCGACCCTCAGCGGCGCAGCACCCCTTCACAGATCTCGCGAAACTCATCCACCGTGATGTAGTGCCGGACGTAGGACGTCGACACCGCCGCCCGCGCGCGGTGGAGGATGGTCGCAAATCCCGCGTCGTCCATCTCCAGGCCCCATTCCTTGATCAGCCGCCGGAGAAATACCGGGTCGTTCGTATGCGCGCTGCTGCGCTCCCGTCCGAACAGGATCTTCCCGCCGATGGCGTACTCGATCTGCCGTCCCACGACCTCCGGGGCGATGCCGATCGTGGCCTCCGATACCGACGCCTCCGCTCCGCTGAGATGTCCGAGGCCTTCCTCCTTGTTCCAGCTGTCTCCGACGATGGACTTCCAGGGCGACACCGAGACCCCGAACGCGTCCCGCGCAAAGCAGCAGAGGTCGTACAAGCCGTCCAGGTGGATGCCGGTGCGCACGCCGTACATCTCCAGCAGCGCGGCGACCTCCTCCAGCGCGGCCGTGCCGCCGCGATCGCCGATGCCGTTCACCGTCACGTCGAGCCACGTGGCCCCGCCCTCGACCGAGGCGATGGCGTTCGCCGTTGCGACGCCGAGGTCGTTGTGATGCTGGACGCAGACGTCGCACGCGCCGACGGCCGCTTTGACCCGGCGGATCAGCAGCCGGGACGCCAGCGGCGTGCTGTTGCCCCGGCTGTCGACGATGTAGACGCCGTCCGCGCCGGCGTTCGCGATCGCGCGGGAGAACTCGCACACGAAGTCGACGCGGACGCGCATCGAGTCCTCGATCCACGGCACGACCCGGACGCGCTGCTGCTTCGCATAGCGCACCGCCTCGCCCATCGCCTCGACGATCGCCTGCGGGTTCAGGTCCCCTTCGAAATCGGAGATCACGTCCGCGTACGAATACCGGAAGATCGGACAGATCGTCTCCGCGCCGAGGTCGACCTTCCGGTTGATCACGCCCCGCCAGTCGCCGCGGAGCGGCATGTCGAGTCCGGGCCCCTTGGCTGCGAGCGGCGTCCGGCACCCGAGACGGTGGTACGCCCGCGCAAGATCGGCCTCTTCTTCGGAGGTCGAATGGCTCGGCAGCGTAATCTCCGCCATGCCGATGGCGTCGAGCCGCCGCATCAGCTCGAGGCGGGTGTTCCAGTTGAGCTGATGCCCCACGCAGTCGTCGCCTTCGGTCAGGGTGCTGTCGATGAGATGCACCTCGGCCGGCATGCCGGCGCGTTCCGCGAGCGCCTCGGACTCCCAATACATCGGGTTCACGCGCCATTGACCGGGCCGGTGCCAGGGGACCGAACGAGTCATCATTGCCTCCTTGTGATCGTGCATGCGTGCGCACGAGGTACGCGCGTCGCGGCGAGCAACACCGATCGACGCGCTCGTTCTACGGGGTCCACGTCTTCAGCGAGGCGTCGGCGTCCTGGGCGAACGACGTGTTGATGAAGTCATCGAACTTCACCGTGGGCGCGGACCCGAGGACGGCCTGCAGGAATTGGTAGGTCACGTCGACGCTGTGGCGGCTGATCACCGGATCCTTGGCCATCGCCGGATAGTTGTTGGCCCACGACGCGTTCCAGATGTCCGTCGGCGTATCACCGCCGCGTATCCCCCGGAACAGCGCGTTCGCCTGGTCGCTTTGGGCGGTGAGGAACTTTCCGCCTTTCGCGAGGCCGCGCACAAACGCGCGCACGACGCCCGGATGCGCCGCCAGATAGGCCTTCGTGGTCACGAACGATCCGAACAGCATCCCGCGCAGCTGCGGGATCTCGCCGCGGGTCTGCGCGACCAGGATAAAGCCGTTGTCCTGGATCGCCGCCGCCTCGGGCTCCGGCGACGACCGGACGAATCCGTCGATCCGGCGCTCCTTGAACGCCGCGCGCATCGTCCCGACGCCCCCCATGGTCACCAGCGACATGTCGCGGTCGGGGTCGAGGCCCGCCAGCTTGGCCACGTACCGCGTAAACTGGTCGGTCGCGGTGCCGGGGGCGGAGATGGCGATGCGGAGTCCCTTCAGCGCCTTCAGGCGCTGCGGCAATGGCGTCGCTGAGGTCACCCCCGCCTTGTCCGCCGCCTCTTTGCTGATCACGAAGCCGACCGAGAACTCGGTGGTCGACGCCGCGATGGCCACCAGCGGACTGCCCTGCTCCACCGCGTCGATCACCTGCGTGAGTCCCACATTGGCAAACTGCACGCTTCCGCCGATCAGCGCCGCGACCGCATCGGTTCCGGCGCCGGAGTTGACCACGCTGACGTTGACGTCGAGTCCCTCCTGCTTGAAATAGCCTTTGGCGGCGGCGATGTCGCCGGGCGCGTAGATCATCCCGATCCCTGCGTCGAGCAGCGCGACCGTGCCGAGATTCGGCGTGGCGGCCGCCGCGCCGAGCGGCCCCGTCGCGCAAGTCTCCACTTCCGAGCGTGACGATCCCGAGCAGCAGGGCGAGGGCCACCGCCGCGACGCGCCGGGGGACGGGGGACCGACGCGTGTTCGATCGAGACGAGCCCTTCGTGCGCATCCGTGAGTGCTCTTCCCGCATGACCGCGCCTCCCTCAACCAGCACGACACCTGGACGATGTGATCCGCAGCACGTCTCCCCACGTCGGGCGCCAGGCGCGTCCTGAGCACGGGACGCCGCGCGGAGATTCCTCGGTCGCGGTCGCCCACCGCTCGAGCCGGTGAGTCCCTGCTTGACCGATTCCACGCCTTTCCGTCACGAACCTTCGCCGGACATCCCCGGGCCCGCGGCCGGTTGGGAACCCCGCGCGGCGGACATCCCGTGCGCGACGCGGGCGACGACGGGACGGAGCGAGGGCCGCGTCGAAGTGTGAGTGATGGTGTCCTCGCTCGTCCAAGCGCTCGATGTCCGCTCCCTGCGTCGGATGACCGACGATCTGTCGTTTCATCGCGGGCAGCAGTACGAGGCGGACGGCCGCGTGCTGTCGGTGTCCGGCGACGCGTCGGCCGTTCGCGCGACCGTGCGCGGGACGCGGGTGTATGACGTGACGTTCGCGGTCGAGGGCGGCCAGCTCGAATACGCGTGCACCTGCCCGCGCGCGAGCGACGGCGACTTCTGCAAGCACTGCGTGGCGGCCGCGCTTGCGTGGGCGGCGCGGGCGCAGCGTCCATCGGACGGCACCGGCCCGGCGTCGCGCCGGCTCCGGGCGGTGGGCCGGCCGTCGGCGGGACCGTCGTGGAAGCGACGCCTCGCGTCGCTCGAGCAGGCGATGGGCGCCGATGCCGGGCGCGCGGCGGCGGGGTGGCCCGCGGACCGGGAAATCGTCTATGTGCTCGACACCGCCCCGGCGCCGAGCGGGTTGGGGCTCACCCTGCACATTCACACGCGCCGCAGGAAGGCGAACGGCGGATGGCAGATTTTCACGAGCGTCCCGGCGGTCAGCGGGGACATCGACGATCTGCCCGATCCCGCCGACCGTGAGATCTTCGGCCTCATGGTCGGGACGGCGGACGCCTACGGCTACGCGTGGCACTACCAATGGAGCCTGCGGCGCGCGCTGTCGACCCGCCACGTGATTCCGGCGCCGCTGCAGGGGACGCTGATTCCGCTCGCGGCCCGGACGGGACGCCTGCGTCTGCGCCTCGCCACCGGGCACGAGGCACCCGTGGAGTGGGACGATGGCGCTCCATGGGACCTGCACCTCGAGGTCGCCCCGGACGAGGCGGCCCGCGGGTACACCGCGTCCGCCTCGCTCCGCCGCGGGGATGAGCAGATGGCGCTCGGCGGGATTGATCTCATGCTGCCCGCGGGATTTGTCTTCAGCGGCGGGCGCGCTGGACGGCTCGCACACCCCGGCGCATTTGCGTGGATCTCCGAACTGCGCCGCGGCGGACCGATCTCGGTTCCCGCGTCTGAGGCCGAGGAATGGCTCGCCGGACTGGTGCGCCTGCCGGCGCTCCCTTCGCTGGCGCTCCCCCCGGAGCTGCGATACGAGGAGGTGGCGGCGAGCCCGTCGCCGAGGCTCGCGGTCCGCGCGGCGCCCCGCGAGCGGCATGCGCAGGTGCTGTGGGGTGCCTTGTCCTTCGACTACGCGGGCGTGCTGGTCGATGCCGGCGCGCCCGGACGCGGGCGCTTCCAGCGCGGCGAACGCCGGCTGATCGTGCGTGACGCCGCGGCCGAACAGCGGGCCGAGTCCCGCCTCCTCGAATTGGGATTCCGCCCCACGGCCGCGCCCCACCACGGCACGCCCGCGTGGGAGCTTCCCCCGAAGCTGCTCCCGCGCGCGACGAGAGACCTCGTGCGCGAAGGGTGGCGGGTCGAGGCGGAGGGCCGCCTGTATCGGTCTCCCGGCGCGGTCACGGTGCAGGTGGCGACCCGCATCGACTGGTTCGAGCTCAGCGGCGCGGTGTCGTTCGGCGATGCCTCCGCCTCGCTGCCCGCGGTGCTTGCCGCGGCGCGGCGCGGCGACACGGTCGTGGCGCTGGGCGACGGGACCTTCGGCGTCCTGCCCGAGGAATGGCTCGCGCGGTATGGGCTGCTCGCCGGGCTCGGGACCCACGACGGCGACCGGCTCCGCTTTGCCCGCAGCCAGGCGGGCCTCTTGGATGCGCTGCTGGACTCGCAGCCCGGGGCGTCGTGGGACGAGGGGTTTGCGCAGGCGCGTCAGGCGCTCGAGCGATTTGCGGGCGTCGCGCCCGCGGACCCGCCGGCGGGCTTTCACGGCGTGCTGCGGGATTATCAGCGGGACGGATTGGGCTGGCACACCTTCTTACAGCAGTTCGGGTTCGGCGGCTGCCTCGCGGACGACATGGGGCTGGGCAAGACGGTGCAGGTGCTGGCGCTGCTGCTCGCGCGCCGGCGCGAGTCGGCCGGGCCGTCGCTCGTCGTCGTCCCGAAGTCGCTCGTGTTCAACTGGAAGCAGGAGGCCGCGCGGTTCGCGCCCGAGCTGCGCGTCCTCGACCATACCGGCGCCGGGCGCGCCGAGCCCGGGGACCACTACCGAGGGTACGACCTCGTGCTCACGACGTACGGCACGCTCCGCCGGGACGCCGCCGCGCTGTCGGGGTTCGCGTTCGACTACGTGATCCTCGACGAGGCGCAGGCGATCAAAAACGCGGCGACGGCGACCGCGAAGGCGGCGCGGCTCCTGCGCGGCGCCCATCGGCTTGCGCTCAGCGGCACGCCCGTCGAGAACCATCTCGGCGAGCTGTGGAGCCTCTTTGAGTTTCTGAATCCCGGGATGCTGGGCGCGTCGTCGGCGTTTCGCCACCGGAGCGCCGAGCTGCGCAATCCGTCCGCGGAGACGCGCGCGCTCCTGGCCGAGGGGCTGCGCCCCTTCGTGCTGCGCCGCACGAAGGAACAGGTCGTCCGCGAGCTCCCGCCCAAGCTCGAGCAGACCCTGTACTGCGACCTGGAGGCGCCGCAGCGTGCCGCCTACGACCAGATCCTCAGCCACTACCGGCGGTCGCTCTTGGCCCGCGTCGAGCGCGACGGCCTCGGGCGCTCCAAGATCATGGTGCTCGAAGCGCTGCTCCGGCTCCGTCAGGCGGCGTGCCACATCGGCCTGATCGATCGCGCGCGCGCCGGCGAGCCGAGCGCCAAGCTCGACGTCCTGCTCGCGCGCCTCACGGAGGTCATCGAGGGCGGCCACAAGGCGCTGGTGTTTTCGCAGTTCACGCGGTTTCTCGCGATCGTGCGCGACCGGCTCGACCGGGAGCACGTGCCGTACGCGTACTTGGACGGCAGGACGCACGACCGGGCGGCCCGCGTCGCCGCGTTCGAGCAGGACCCGGACTGCCGGTTGTTCCTCGTCAGCCTCAAGGCCGGCGGGCTCGGCCTCAACCTGACCGCGGCGGACTACGTGTTCCTGCTGGATCCGTGGTGGAACCCCGCGGTCGAGGCGCAGGCGATCGACCGGACGCACCGCATCGGCCAGGTGCGCCCGGTGTTCGCCTACCGTCTGATCGCGCGCGACACCGTCGAGGAAAAAGTGCTGGCGCTCCAGGAGTCGAAGCGCTCGCTCGCCGAGTCGATCATCACCGCGGACAACAGCCTGATCCGCACCCTCACGCGGGAGGATCTCGCGCTGCTGCTGTCCTGATCCGCGAACCGCCGCGCGTCGTTCACGTGCCCGACGCGCGGTCCTCGGCCGGCGGGGTCACGGTGGCCCAGCGCTCCGCGATCTTGCGCCCTTCGAATCGCCACATGACAAAGCCGTGAAACCGCATCCGCGTCCCCGACGCGGGATTCGTCCAGCGCCAGGTGTTGCGGCACACCACCTTATCGACCTCGGCCACCATGTCCTCAATCGTCACACGCAGATCGGGCATCGTCGCGGCCATGGCCGTGAGCAGGCGTTCGTCACCGTCCACACCGGTCGGCGTGCCGCCCGGTCCGTCGTGATCGTAGAAGTCCGGCGTCATGTTGGTGCGGATCACCGCGGCGTTCCGGTTGTTCACCGCCTCCTCAAAGTGATCACGGACAAACTGCTTCATCTCGTCCGGCGTCAGGTCCGTCGCCATCGGCGTTCTCTCCCGTCGCGTACGAGATCGCGGAGTATTTGGTTAGATCACGTTCAGTTCGACGAGGCGCCGTCCTTCGACAATGCGTGCGAACGACAGCGGCGTGAGATCGAGGCTCCGGTAGCCGCCGTCGACGATGAATTCGGCCACGCCGCGTCCGACGCCCGGGGACTGCTGCAGGCCGTGCCCGCTGAACCCGTTCGCGAACACGACGTTCTCGAGCGAGGGGTGGGGCCCGACGATGCCGTTATGATCGAACACGTTGAACTCGTAGTACCCGGCCCAGCTGCGCACGAGCTTCAGCGCCTCGAACGCCGGCACGCGCGCGGCCAGCGCGGGCCACACCGGGGAGTGGAAGAGGCGCTCGTCGACCTCGAGCGGCGCGTCGTCGGGATCCGGTTCACCCTCTTTCGGGGACGTTCCGCTGAGAAAGAATTGGCCCTCCGGCCGAAACCAGACGCCGGACGGGTCGATGACCAGGGGGCAGCGCGGCAGGGTCTCGCGGCAGGCGACCACGAACACGCACCGGCGGCGCGCGCGCACCGGAAGCTCCACGTCGAGCATCGTCGCGACCCGCGCGGCCCACGGGCCGGCGGCGTTGACCGCGGCGTCGCAGGGCAGCACCGCGCCGTCGTCGAGGACGACGCCCGTGACGCGCCGGCCCGCGCGCCGAAAACCGGTCACCGCCCGCGTCACGTACCGGACCCCGAGCGACTGCGCTTTCCGGCGGAACGCCTGTAGGAGGCTGTAGCCGTCGAACCAGCCTTCTCCCGAGAGACCCAGTGACCCCGCGGCGAGGTCGCGGGTCGTGAGCCACGGAAACCGCGCGGCCAGCTCGCCGGGAGTGAGCAGCGCCACGTCGACCCCGCGGTCCCGCTGCACGCGGTGGTTCTGCCGGAGCACCGGCGCGCCGGCCTCGGTGGCGAGGAACAGGTAGCCGGGTTCGTTGAGGCCGACATCCGGCCGGTCGCCGTCGACCGCGAGCAGCGTGCCCGCGCGGCGCAGGAACTCGACCCCAAACGTGGAGAGGTCGATATTGACGGGCGTGGAGAACTGCTGCCGGATCGCGCTCGCGGAGAGCGCGGAGGACGCCCGCGCGTATGTCGGGTCGCGCTCCACCACGACGACCTCGCCGGAGAACCGGGGATGGCTCGAGAGAAAGTACGCGATGGAGCTCCCGACGACCCCGCCGCCGACGATGACGATCGTGCGCGTGGTGCTCCCTCCCTCGCCCGCATGCGCGCATCGTGGCCGCGCGGGCTCCGCGGCGTTCTACTACGCACCGCGCGGGCGATCTTCCTCGTCCGGCCGCGCCGCCACAAGGGAACGATCGCCGCGAGGATGAAGACGACACCGGGCCGCCCGTCGCGCGGCGCGGCCCGACGCCGCCCCGAAGGGAGCACACGCATGGCGATCGAGCCGCTCGAGAAGGCACAGGCCTCCCCCGCCGCGAGGGCCATCTACGAGGCGATCGAGCGGAATGGGGCCCGGCCGTCCAACTTCGTCAAGATCCTGGGGCACGCGCCCGAGATTCTCACGGCGTTCACGGCCCTCAGCGATGCGATCTGGGCGGACGGGGCGCTTGCGGCCAAGATCAAAGAGCTCGTGTACCTGCGCGCCTCGCTGCTGAATGGGTGCTACCGGTGCGCGCTGTCCCACGCCGCGGGAGCGAGACGGCGCGGCTACACCGACGAGCAGATCGCGGCGCTCAAGGAGCCGCAAGGGCGGCGGCGCGCGGAGTTGTTCAGCCCGCTCGAACTGGCGGTGCTGCGGTTCACCGACCTGTTGACGACCCGGCCGGGCAATATCGACCCGGCCGATCTTGAGGCGCTCGGGCACCACCTCGGCTCCGCCGAGATCGTCGAGCTCGTGGCGACGATCGCGACGGCGAACTGGACCAACCGGATCAACGAGGGTCTGCTGACGCCGCCGGGCTAGCCCCGGGGACCGCCTCGTTGCCGAGCAGCCGCGGACACAGCCACCTGACGACCGGCCGGGGTGACGGGATTGATGTGCGCCTGTCGGCTGCGATCGCGCTGGCCAAGACGACGGCCACGCTGAGCCGCGCCCTGCGGCGCGGCGGGGGCACCACGATGCCCGGCCGGGTCGCTCGGGCCGTGGAGCCGCGCGTCGTCGGGCTCCTCTCGCGCCGGCTGCCGCTCGGGACCGTGGTGGTCGCCGGCACCAACGGAAAGACGACGACCGCGCATCTCTTGGCCCACATCATGCGCGACCTCGGACACCGGCCGGTGCACAACCGCGCCGGCGCCAACCTCGCGGCGGGGATCGCCTCGGCACTCGTCGAGCACGCCGATCTCTTGGGACGTCCCCGCGGCGATCTCGGGATCTTCGAAGTCGATGAGGCGACGGTCCCGCGGGTCGTCGCCGGTCTCGCGCCCCGCGTCGCGGTGTTCCTGAACCTGTTTCGCGACCAGCTCGACCGCTACGGGGAGATCGACTACATCGCCGGGCGGTGGCGCGAGGCCGGCGCCGGGCTGTCGCCGGACCTCGTGGCCGTGGCGAACGCGGACGATCCGCTGGTCATCGATGCCGTGCGGGCGCTCCCGGGCCGTCTCGTGACGTTCGGCATCGAGGACGAGCGCCACGCGCGGCCCGTCGTCGAGCACACCGCGGAGGCGCGGTACTGCTACCGCTGCGGGGGCGCGTACGACTACGCGGTGACGTACTTCGGACACATGGGCCGGTACCGGTGTCCCACCTGCGGGGTCGAGCGGCCCGCGCCGGACCTCGTGGCGCGCGATCTCGTGCTCTTCGGGCCGGACGGCGCCGAGTTCACGGTCGACGCGGGATCCGGCGGCGCCGCGCGCGTGCGGACGGTGCTGCCGGGTATCTACAACGTCTACAATGTCCTCGCCGCGATCGCCGCCGCCCTCCAGCTCGGGGCGCCGCTCGACCGCGCGGCCGCGGCGGTGACCTCGTTCGCGCCCGCGTTCGGGCGGGCCGAGCGGGCGACGGTCGATGGGCGCGAGGTGCGCCTCCTGCTCGTCAAGAACCCCGCCGGCTTCAACGAGGTGCTGCGGACGGTGCTGGCCGAGGGCCCGCTCCCGGTCGCGCTGATCGCGATCAACGATCTCACGGCAGACGGCCGGGACGTCTCGTGGTTGTGGGACGTGGACGCCGAGATGCTCGCGGGCCGGGTGGACCGGGTCGTCGTGACGGGCATTCGCGCGGAGGACATGGCGCTGCGCCTGGAGTACGCCGGCGTGCCCGCGGAGGCGATCGAGGTGGAGCACGGCTACGACGCGGCGCTGCGCCGCGCGCTGTCGCTCGCGACGTCCGGGCGGCTGTACGTGCTGCCGACGTACACCGCGATGCTCGCGCTGCGCGGCGTGCTGCAGCGGTGGGGGGCGGTGAAGGGTTTTTGGGAGACGTGATGCCGACGCTGCGCATCTGCCATCTCTACCCCGATCTCCTGAACCTCTACGGAGACCGCGGCAACATCATCGTGCTCGCGACGCGCGCGCGGCGGCGCGGCATCGCCGTCAGCGTGGTCGAGGTCGGGCTCGGCGATCCGATCGCGCCCGACGCCGCGGACCTGTATTTCATCGGGGGCGGAGAGGACCGCCAGCAGCGGATCGCCTCCGAGGATCTGCTGCGGCTGAAGCGCGGCCCGCTCGCGGACGCGGCTGCCGCGGGGGCCGTGGTGCTCGCGGTGTGCGGCGGCTATCAGCTCGTCGGACAGTTCTACCGGCCGGCAGCAGGGCGAGGACCTGCCGGGGCTCGGCCTGCTGGACGTGTGGTCGGAGCACGCCGGCCCTGACACGCCGCGCCTGATCGGCAATCTGGTCATTCAGCCCGACGGGAATGCGCCCGTGATGGTCGGATTCGAAAACCACGGCGGGCGCACGTATCTCGGCCCGGGGGCGCGGCCTCTCGGCCGCGTCGTGTCCGGGTTCGGCAACAACGGCCGCGACGGGTGGGAGGGGGCCGTCTCGGGGCACGTCTACGGGACGTACCTGCACGGCCCGCTGCTGCCGAAGAACCCGGCGTTCGCCGACCGCCTGATCCTCGAGGCGCTCGCCCGGCGTCAGCCGGATCTTGTGCTCACCCCGCTCCCGGACACGCTCGAGGCACGGGCGCGCGAGGCGGTGCTGGCGCGCGCGCGGTCCCGCTCGGCATGAGCCGGGAGGCCGGCCGCTGGTCGCGATCGCGGCGGTGGTCGGAGTGGCCGAGCTGGGGCTCGCGACCGTGGTCCCGCTCTTGCCCCTCTACCTCAAGGAACGGCTCGGCGTCAGCGCCACCCTGGTCGGCCTCGTGGTCGCCGCCTTCGCGGCGGTGGAGACGCTGTGCAAGACGACGTGGGGTCACGTGGCCGACCGCGTCGGACGCCGTCCGGTCGTGGTCGGCGGTCTCCTGCTGGCGAGCGCCGCGCCGCTCGTGATGACCGTCCTGCGCGTGCCGTGGCTGTTCGTGCCGCTGCGCCTGGTGGACGGGACCGGCAGCGCCGCGCTGTGGCCCGCGACCGCGGCCGCGATCGTCGACCGCACGGCATCGAGGCGCCGGGCGGCGGGGATGGGCACGCTCAACATGTTTTTCCTGTCCGGTCTCGCGCTCGGGCCAAGTGTGGGGCTGGTCGTCTCGGGGGCGTTCGGCAGCGACCGGGCGGGATTCTATCTGGCGAGCGGTCTCTTGCTCGCGGCTGCTGCGCTTGCGGCGCGGGTGCTCGGAGACGAGCGAGCGCCGGCCGGGCGCGGCGGCTCCGTCTCGACCGACGCGCGCGATGCGGGTGCATTCCGAAGCCTGCGTGACGCCGTGCGGGCATCGCCGCAATTGGGCGCGATGCTCGCGGTCGCCTTCGTTCAGATGATCGGCGTAGGGCTGCTCGCGCCGATCCTCGTGATCTACGCGCACGAGGTCGTGCACCTCAGCGATCAGGCGATCGGCATCGTGTTCCTGGTCGTCGTGCTCGGCATCGCCGCCGCGTCGATTCCCAGCGGGCGGGTGGCCGATCGCATCGGCCGGGCCCGTATGGTCGTGTGGGGGATGGGCATGGCGAGCGCCGGCATGTGGCTCGTGCCCGGGGCGGGGCGCGGCCACCCCATCGTCCTGGGTGTCGCGGCGGTGCTGCTCGGCGCGAGCTACGCGCTGTCGTCTCCGGCGTGGCTGGCGCTCATGAGCGAAGCGGCGCCTCCGGGGCGCACGGGGATGGTCATGGGGGCGTCCGAGACCGCGCAAGGGGCCGGGCTCATCGTCGGGCCCACGTTCGGAGGCGCGCTGTACGATCGCCTGGGCCCGCAGGCGCCGTTTCTCGCGAGCGCGCTCTTGCTGACGGCCGGCGCCGTGCTGGCGATCCGGGTCGTCGCGCGCCGCCGGGAGTAAGCGGGGTGGCCGCGGGTGTCCGTGTCATCAGGCTGATGTGACCACCCAAGAGACGACGAGGAGGCGGGACCGATGAGCGAGGTCGCGGACGTCAAGCGGGGCAGCGTGCTCGGCGCGATGGGATGGATGTTTCTGATCTCGATCCTGCTGTTTTGGCTGCCGGTGATCGGCCCGCTGATCGCGGGGATCGTCGGCGGCAGAAAGGCCGGGAGCGTCGGACGCGCCATTCTCGCGGTGATCCTTCCGGCGGTATGCCTCGGGGCCGCGCTCCTCTTCTTTGGGACCGCGCTCACCGGGATCCCGCTGCTGGGCGCGCTCGTCGGCTTCGGCGCCGCGGCTCTGCTGCTGCTGCACGCCGGCCCGCTGCTGCTCGGCGCGATTATCGGGGGTTTGATGGCGTAGCGCGGAGCTTGCCGACGAACGCCCACAGTCCCGTCCGGCGCAGCAGGCGCACCATGAGCACCACGAGGCAGAAGCTGAGGACCGACAGGGCGCCGCAGAACTCCGCGACCGGCCAGGCGTTCGCGACGCCGGCGAGCGCGAGCACGCCGAACACGACGCACAGCCCGAGCGCCGACCACGCGACCAGCAGCACCGCACCGCACGCGCCGATGCCGACGATCGCTTCCAGCGCGAGGCGGCGCGCGCCCGCGGTGACGAAGAGCGTGCGTGCGCGACAGAGCAGCGTGAGGACCCAGAGGATGCGGAACAGCGTGATCATCGCACGACCTGCGCCATTGTGTACGTCGGGCCGACGCGCCCGCACCTCATAGTACCGCTCGGGCGGGGGTCCTTCCTGGGTGCCCGCCCGACCCGTCGATCGGTGCCTGCGCTGGCGCTACGCCCCGTTGCCCGCCGCGTCGCCGTTCACGATGCCGCGCAGATAGGTCACGTACGCGTCGAACGCCTTGCGGCCGCTCGCGGGTCATCGCCACCCTGGTGCGCGGCTTCTTGCCGACGAAGTCCTTCGCGACCGCCACGTACCCGGCGCGCTCGAGGGCGGCGATGTGCGCGCCGAGATTGCCTTCGGTCGCACCCACGATGGCCCGCAGCCTGACGAACTCGATCTGCTCCCCGGCCGGCAGCGCCCGCAGCGTCGCCATGATCCTGAGACGGACCGGCTGATGAATGATCTCGTCGAGCCGTTCGACGGTCATACGCGCCGCATCCACAGGCCCGCGAGGACCAGCGAGCCGCAGAGGACCGCGGCGATCCAGAGCGCGAACTGCGCGTGGATTGTGAAATAGACGACGAGCGTCAGCGCTCCGATGCCGAGCCCGGCGGCGGCATAGCGTGCCCGTTCGGCGACGATGCCCCACAGCACGAACACGGTGGCCAGGAGGAGCGGTGCTGCGGCCTCGGCGGCGCGGTGGGGCAGCGGCGCCATCATCGAGAACACGGCCGCGTACGACAGCCACACCGCCGCGAAGATCATCCACATGCGCCAGCCGCCTGGGACCGCACGTCCCGAGGTGCGCGCGATGAGCACGCTGGCTCCGATGCCGATCGCGGTCGCGAGCCAGAAGGCGACGTTGCCATAGTGCGGGTAGGCCGCGGCCACCCGGTACCCGATCGCATAGCAGACGAGAAACACCAGGGCGGTGGTGGCAAACACGCGCCAGGCGAGCGCACGGTCGAGTCTCGGCGAGAGGCAGACGCCGAAGCCGATCGCATCGACCGCGCCCCACACGATAAACCACGGCTGGGGGAAGAGACGTTCCAGCGTATAGCCGGCGATCGCGAGCACGCCCCACATGATCAAATACGGCATGCTCGTCTGGTAGCCGTACAGCGCTGAGCTGCGCGCTTCCGCGCGCGTGAGGTCCCGGAGCGTCGCGGCCGCGTCTTCCCGTGAGACCGACATCGGCATCCCCTCCTGAGCGTCGTCGTGGTGTGTTGGTATAGAGTACTCTATACTACAGAGTAATTCGTGTCAAGAGGGTATTGCCTGACGAGGACGGGGCATCTGGACGCGACGAACGAGCGGGTGAGGCGGTCGGGTTCAGCCCGACACGGGGAACGGCAGCAACCACGCGACGGCGAGCAGCACGCCGACCAGTTGGTGGAGCCGGGCAGTCCCCCGCAGTGCCCCCAGCGTGAGGGTCCTCGGGTCGGTCTCGGTGCGCACCAGCCTCCAGGTATCGGCGGCGAGCGGCATGGTGGCGAAGATCGAGCAGCGCCAGAAGCGGGAGGCGCCCGAGCAGCACGCCCGCGATCACCGCGGCGTAGGCTCCGGCGACGAGCAGCGCGTATTCGGCGCGCGTACCGATCGAGCCGATCGATGTCGCGAGCGTACGCTTGCCGCGCGCGCGGTCTCCCGTGAGATCGCGGAGGTTGTTGACGACGAGAATGGCCGTGACGAGCGCACCGACCGGGAGCGACGACCACAGGGCACCGGCGGACACGCCCCGGGTCTGCACGTAGTAGGCGCCGAGCACGATCACCGGCCCCATGAAGATAAACACCACGAGGTCCCCAAGCCCCACGTACCCGAGCGGCAGCGGGCCGCCCGTGTACGCGTAGCCCGCGAGCACGCTGAGGAGGCCGACGATCAGGATCGGCCAGCCGACGAGGGCGACAAGCCAGAGACCGAGCACGCTCCCCAACCCGAGGAGCGCGAACCCGCCGGTGCGCACAGCGTCGGGCGACAAGAGACCGCGTTGAATCGCACCGCCGGGGCCGATCGACTGGGGCGTGTCCACCCCGCGGACATGGTCATAGTAATCGTTGATCAAGTTGGTCCCGGCGTGAATCGCGACAGATGCCACGAGCGTGATGGCGAACAGCAGCGGAGAGAACTGGCCCCCCCGGGCCGCGACGGCCGAGCCGACGAGCACCGGTGTCGCCGACGCCGTGAACGAGTAGGGGCGGGTCGCCTGCCACCACGCGGCGAGCGTCTTCACGATCGGGGCCGCGTCTGCCCGGCGACCGACGCGCGAAGCGCCGCCGGCGATTCCCCGGGCGCTGCATGGGTGGGGGGCGCGGTGCGGGCCGGCGATCCGATGGGCGCGCGATCGGGGAGCCTCGGCATCTCGTCGCCGCTGGTTTGGCGCCGATGCGCTCGGTTCCTGCCGGGCGCGCCACCGGCGGCGCGGAAGGCGATGTTCGGGCTGAGATGGTACTCTAACATCCGATGGATCAACTCCAGCAGTTAGGCGATCCGGCGACGCTGCTGCGGCAGCTGTTCACCCCGACAGTGCTCTTGTGGGCGTTGATCGGGACGGTCGTCAGCGGGATTGGCTGGGCGGCCTATCGCCGCGGCAAGAAAGCGCACCGACGGGTGCTGATCTGGGGCGGTATTGCCCTCATGGTCTACCCGTACGTCGTGTACGATCCCGTCGCGATGGTCGCACTCGGCGCCGTGATCTGTCTCGGGATGGTGGTGTTTCGAGACGCGCTGTAGCCCGGGTCGGACGGTGACGGACCCGGACGGTGCCGGGCGCGTCGCCGGTTCGGCCGCCAATCCGCGGACTGGCGCCGTCAGTCGAGGGCGTCGCGTAGGTAGATGATCGCAACAATCAGAATGGCGCCGATCACCGCCAGCGCGGCCGCGCTGGCGATAAAATACGGATAGATCATCAGCACGACGCCGCCGAACACCGGCACGAGGCGATCGGTCTTCTTCCCGTAGGCGAACGCCGCCATGCCGATGAGGCTCACGACAAAGTTCAGTGCGAGCGCCATGACGCCTCCAGACGGCGGATGTGCGGGCGGGATTTTGTCGACCCGCGGCAAACCTCTCTTGCATGACCGGTGTCGGACGACGAAAGGCGGATCATATGATCGTTGTGCCCAGAGCCATCTTTGCTCGGACGTGTCGGGTCGCGGCCGCACGGCTCGCGGTATGCGCGGTACTCCTCCTCATTCCGTTCACCGCCGCCCACGCGGATTCGGACGCCCTGTGGAACATTCTCCACAACCTCTGCGTGCCCGACCAGCAGCTGCATGGGAAGCCGGATCCATGCACACTGGTGAACCTCACCGGGGGAGAACAGCACGGCTATGTGCTGCTGAAGGACATCTCGGGCGCCACGCAATTCCTGCTCATGCCGACCGCGAAGATCACCGGGATCGAGAGCCCCGCGATCCTCGCGCCGGACGCGCCTAACTACTTCGGCCTGGCGTGGCAGTCACGCACATACGTCGAGGGTGTCGTGCATCAGACGATGCCGCGCGACGACATCAGCCTCGCCGTCAACTCGGTGTACGGCCGTTCGCAGAATCAACTACACGTGCACATTGATTGTGTGCGTTCTGACGTCCGTAACGCGCTGCGCACCGCCGAACCGACGATTCGGACGACCTGGGCGCCCCTCGGCACGCCCCTGGCGGGTCACCACTATCTCGCGATGAAGGTCGAAGGCGAACAGCTCCAGGTCAATCCCTTCACGCTGCTGGCCGCGGGCGTGCCCGGCGCGCGGGACGCGATGGGGTATCATACGCTCGTCGTCGTCGGCGCGACGTTCTCGAACGGCCGCGATGGGTTTATCATCCTTGACGACCGCGCCAACGCGGCGACCGGCGACACGGGGAGCGGGGAAGAGCTTCAGGATCACACCTGCACGTTGTGACCCCGGGGGCGCGCGTGGAACTCGGACACTGGGGCGGTTAATGTTAACTGGCGAAATTCTTCGAGACGCACCCACTCAGGGAATAGATGTCGTCCGCGTGGGGATCGTTGAGCCCATCGGGCCGGTTGATGACCTTCCAGAATATATCACTGACAGGGATCATCCTGCCCGGTCCCCCCTAATCCGGTTTTCATCATGCGGCCTCCGGCAACGGGATCCGCACGAACGCGTCACCACGATGCCGGGCCGCGTCGAGCGTGCTGTCCCCACTCAGTGAACTCAAGATTACTCAGTGGACCGCCGCGTTCCCCGTGTGCGGCGATGTCGCTACCACACTGATCCCCCGACGAGCCAGATGGATTTCTTCACCAGCAGGGGTTCAGGCGCAGATAATGGAAATTCGGTTTCACGCTTAATGTTGAGAGCAACTCCGTTGCGCACAAATCACTTCGGTCGGAGCCATGAAGAAAAGGGGAAAAGATCATGACTAACCGTTCAGAGGCCCAAAGCAGCGACGGAACGACCTCCATGGACCGTACCGTGCTACCCATCCCAGCGCCTCAGTATCCGCCAATTACCACGCTTGATGCGCACGACGCTACAGCCCCACCGCGGTTTGAGGTAGCGGCGCCGAAAGGTGCGCCCAACGTCGTCGTGATCCTCCTCGACAACATGGGCTTCGGCGACGTATCGACCTTCGGAGGGCCGATCCAGATGCCGACGCTGGACCGTCTGGCCAAGACCGGGTTGCGCTACAATAATCTCAAAGTCCCGCCGTTGTGCTCGCCCAGTCGCGTAGCGCTGCTTACCGGTCGCAATAGCCATAGCGCCAACTTCGGCGTGATCTCGGAAATTGCCACCGGCTTTCCGGGGTACACTGCGGTGCGCCCCAGCAGCGTCACGAATCTGCCCGAGATCTTGCGACTCAACGGCTATAACACTGCCATGTTCGGCAAGTGTCACGAGCTGGCACCGTGGGAAGGCAGCGCTGTCGGACCCTTCGACCGCTGGCCGGTGCATAGCGGGTTTGAGAGGTTCTACGGCTTCATGTCCGGCGAGGCCGACCTTTTTCATCCGGTCATTCACGACAACATGACCAGAGTCGATATGCATCCCGATGCCGATTACTACGCGAGTACCGACATCACCGACCAGGCTATCGTCTGGCTGCGCTCGCAGCGTTCGCTGGCCCCCGACAAGCCATTTTTCGTCTACTACTCGGCAATTGGTACTCACGGGCCATTCCACGTGCCCGAGACATGGCGCGACCGCTACAAGGGCAAGTTCGATCAGGGCTGGGATCAAGTGCGCAAAGAAACTTTGGCCAGGCAGATCGAGCTGGGGGTCGTGCCTCCGGGCACCGATGCGGCGCCCAAGCCGCCGGGAATCCAGGAATGGGACGACTTGACGGCCGACGAGAAAAAGGTCTTTGCGCGGTATATGGAGATCTATGCCGCTTTTGCCGAGGTGACCGACTACGAAATCGGGCGGTTTCTGGACGAGATCGAGAACCTCGGCGAAATGGACAACACGCTAATCTTCTACATCACCGGCGACAATGGGTCCGTTTTCCAAGGCGGCCTCAACGGCGCCTTCAACGAGCTGTCCGTGTTCAACGGGCTTCCGGAGCCGCTGGACGTTGCGCTAAAGAACTTCGACGAGATTGGCGGCCCTAAGTCCCATCCTTTGTACAACAATGGCTGGGCCTTCGCCGGCGCCACGCCCTTTGGTTGGGGCCACCAGGTAGCCTCGTACGGCGGCGTCTGCCAGTCCATGGTGGTCCACTGGCCGAAGGGCATCACGGCGAAGGGAGGCCTGCGTCAGCAGTGGATGCACATGATTGACATTGCCCCGACGGTCTTGGAGGCGGCTGGCCTGCCCGAGCCGGGCGTCGTGCTTGGCGTCCAGCAGAAACCTCTCGAGGGTGTGAGCGTGCTAGACACCTTGAATAATCCCGACGCGAAGTCGCGCCACACCCTGCAATACTTCGAGATGGCAGGCAACCGGGGCATCTATCAGGACGGCTGGTTCGCCACCACGGTGCACCGCCCACCGTGGGAGCCCAAGCCGCGGGCTACGTTTGAAGACGACAAGTGGGAGCTTTACCACGTAGACGAAGATTTTAGTTGCGCGCACGACCTTGCCGCGAAGTATCCCGACAAACTTGCGACGCTGAAGGGAGTCTTCCTGGAAGAGGCCGTCAAGTATAACGTGCTCCCGCTTGACGACCGCGCTTGGGAGCGCTTCAACGCCACACTGGCGGGGCGTCCGGATCTGATGGGAGGTCGCAGTGAGATCACGGTCTATGAGGGAATGAAGGGAATTCCCGAGAATGGCTTCATCAACATCAAGAACCGCTCGTTCGTGGTTACGGCCGATATCGAAGTCCCGCAGGCCGGTGCAGAAGGGGTGGTGATCGCCCAAGGCGGGGAGATGGGCGGCTGGGCCCTTTACGTCAAGGACGGCGCACCCCGGTTTGCCTGGAACTATCTCGGTCGCGAGATTTACAAGATCGCCGGCCCCGCTCGCCTGCCGGTAGGGCGGGTGGTGCTTCGCTTCGAGTTCGCTTACGATGGCGGTTTGGGCGCAGGCGGTAACGGTGTGATCTTTGTCAACGGTGAAGACGTTGGCACAGGGCGAGTCGCGCATACTCAGCCGTTCGCATTTGGCGCGGAAACGACGGACGTGGGTGAGAACCTCTATACGTGTGTCAGCGATGACTACAAAGCGGGCGATAACGAGTTCACCGGCAAGATTCATAAGGTGACCGTCCAGGTCGGAAAGGCCAACCTCAGCGAGGAGGCCCAGAGGGCTCTCGAAGAACTGCACATGAAGAAGGCGCTTTTCCGTTAGTCGAGTTGCCTTCGACGACCATCATGGTGAGGGTGTCGCGAGAGGCGTTGGAAAGGATGATTGCGGAAGAAACAGGCGGTCATCTTCAGGGCTTCGGGAGGAACCCCCCGCAATCTTGACCCTGATCTGGGAGCGTCCCTATACTGGGAGTTGATAATGCATGGTGACGACGATTCCTGGGAGGATGGCGCGATGGAACTCAGCGGCAAAAAGGTGGCAGTGCTCGCGGAGGACAACTACGAAAATCTGGAGCTCTGGTACCCGGTCCTCCGGTTTCGTGAGGCAGGCGCGCACGTGACGATCGTTGGGCCGAAGTCGGGCGAGAGCTACAAGAGCAAGGAAGGCTATCCCGCGAAAGCCGACATGTCGATGGAGGACGCGAAGGCGTCCGACTTCGACGCGGTCATCGTGCCCGGTGGGTTCGCGCCGGACCGGATGCGCCGGCACGAGGCGATGCTGCGGCTCGTCCGTGAGGCGTTCGGCCAGGGCAAGGTGGTGGCGTCGATCTGCCATGCGGCGTGGGTACCGATCTCAGCCGGGATTCTGAAAGGCCGCACGATGACGTGTGTGAGTGCGGTGAAGGACGATGTCATGAATGCCGGCGCACACTACGTGGACAAGGAAGTGGTCGTCGACGGCAACTTGATCTCCTCCCGGACGCCCGGGGATCTGCCGGCGTTCTGCCGCGAGATCATCAACGCGCTCAGCACGGCGAAAGTGGGCGCGCGCGCCTAGCGCCGCGTCCGTCGCCCGGCGACGCACCGGCCGCGTGCGCCCCGACACCGCGCACGCGGCCGTGATGTGCGCGGTGAGGACGGGTACGCCATCATGATCCTCGAAGGGTTCCCGGTCGGCCCGGTCCAGGCGAACTGCTATCTGTTCGGCGACGCCGCCGCTGGCGAAATGTTCGTGATCGATCCGGGGGATGAAGCGGAGCGCGTGATTGCCGCCGTCCGACGGTATGGCAGCCGGGTCGTGGCGATCGTCAATACCCACGGCCACTTCGATCACGTGCAGGCGGTCGACGCCGTCCGCGAGGCGACCGGCGCTCCGTTCTGGATTCACGAGGGGGAGCGCGAGGTGCTCGAGCAGGGCCCCGCGCGCGCGCGTCAGCTCTTTGGGGTCGATCTACCTCCGTCTCCGGTGCCGACGCGCTGGCTCGCCGACGGCGACCGGCTGCAGGTCGGAGCGTTGAGCCTCGTCGTGCGCCATACGCCCGGCCACAGCCCGGGCGGCGTGTGTTTGATCGGGGACGGCCTCGCGTTTGTCGGGGACACGCTGTTCGCCGGCAGCATTGGACGCACGGATCTTCCGGGCGCCAGCATGGATGTGCTGTGTGATTCGATCACGCGCGTCCTGCTGCCGCTCCCCGACGACATGGTCTGCTATCCAGGGCACGGGCCCGAGACCACGATCGGCGAAGAAAAGCGTTCGAACCCATTCGTGGTCCCGCTCGTTCGCGGCGGGTGACGCCGGAGCCGCGGGCCACCGGCGCCGCCGACCAGCGGGCGAACGCCCGGCTGTCGCGCCTCCTCTTTGTCCACGGCGCGGGCGGCAGCGCGCACAGCTGGGATCTTCAGCAGCTGGCGTTCCCGGATGCGGTCATCCCCGATCTGCCCGGGCACGCCGGGTCGGGATCGGGGTGCCGCTGGATCGATGAATACGGCGAGTGGCTGCGCCGAACCGCCCGCAGTCGCGGCTGGGCGCCGGTCGTGCTCGCGGGTCACTCGATGGGCGGCGCCATCGCGTTATGGTACGCGCTCGAATATCCTCAGTACCTCGACGGCATTGTCCTGGTGGCCACCGGCGCGCGGCTGCGCGTGCACCCGGACCTGCTCGCGCTCCTGCGCAGCGACTACCCCGCGGCCGTGGACCAGATCGTCGGACTTTCGCTTGGCCCGTCCGCGCACGAACGTCTCCCGGGGCGCCTGCGGGACGCGATGCTCGCGGTGCCGCAGGCCGTCACGGTCGGCGACTTCGAGGCGTGCGACGCGTTCGACGTGATCGAAACGCTCGACGCGATTCGTCTGCCGGCGCTGGTGATCGTGGGGAGCGAGGACCGCATGACACCGCCCAAGTTCGCGGAGTTTCTGCAAGCCCACCTTGCCGGATCGCGCCTGGTGGTGGTCGAGGGCGCCGGGCACGCGGTCCATCTCGAGCGGCCGCGCGAAGTCAACGAGGCGATTCAGGAGTTCCGCGTCAGCCTCTCGGCCGGGCGGTGAGACCGTCCGGCCGCGAGCCGGTCCGCATCTCCGCGACCAGTACGGTGACGCCGGTCAGGGCGAGGCCGGTCGCGACCGTCCAGAACAGCGTGGCGTAGCTTCCCGAGCCAGGCGCCGAGCAGCGCGGCCCCGACCGGGGCGAGCGCTCTGGCGCCGTTCGAGCCGGTGCCGATCGCGCCGTTGACGCTCGCGTAATAGCGGCGCCCAAACAGCTCGGCGACGGCGGCCGGACGCGCGAGGGTCGCCATCCCGTTGCCCGCACCGAGCAGGAGGATCGCCGGAATCAGCGCCGGGACGTGTCCCGCGAACGGCAGCAGCGCCATGCCCGCCGCCTGGGCGAGGAAGACCGATCCGGTGACGGCCCGGGGGCCGATCCACGCGGAGATCGGCACGAACAGGAGGCGGCCGGGGATCTGCATCGCGCCGATCCAGCCGACGGCCGCGGCGGCGTACGTCGCCCCGTACCCGCGCTGTGCGAGGAACGGGATCATGTGCACGGTGACGGTCACGCTCGTGAACGCGGACGCCGCGAACGCGACGTTCAGGGCCCAGAAGATCGACGTGCGCAGCGCAGCGCGCAGCGTCACCCCGTCGACGGTCGGCGGCGCGGCGTGCGGCTCCATCGTCAGCGGGAGTGTCGGAGCGGCGGCGCGCAGCGCCAGCGCGTGGAGCGGGATCGTGACCCCCGCGAGGATCACCGCGAGTATTTCGACCGCGGTGCGCCACCCGACCCTGACGAGCAGCGCCGCCTCAAACGGCATGAAAATGGTGCTCGCGAGCCCGGCCACCAACGTGACCGTCAGGAGGGCGCGGTCGCGATGTCGGGTGAACCACTGCACGACCGCCGCAAACGCCGGGTCGTACAGCGTCATCGCCATGGCGAGTCCCATGCCGCCCCAGACGAGGTAGAGGCCGGCGATGGTTTCGGTTCGGGACCACGCGAAGGTGAGCGCGGCGGCGAGGCATGACCCGAGGGTCATCAGCCCGCGGGGCCCGCTGCGGTCGAGCCACCGCCCCACCGGGATCGCGACGGCGGCGCTTACGGCGAGGGCAAGCGAGAACGCCCCCGTGACGGCGACGGGAGACGCCCGGAGGTCGCGCTCCATCGCCTGGAGGAACACCGGAAACCCATAGTAGATGATGCCCCACGACACCAGTTCGGTGACGGCGAGGGCCCCGACGATCACCCAGCCGTAGTGCACGCGCGGCGCGCGCCCGACCTCGGCAGTCCCAGAGGGAGTGACCACGGTCCTACCGGTTCCGACCGAGCGGGCACGGTCCCTGCCGTGCGGCGCGGGGTCCGCGGCCGCGGGAGGACCGCCCCGGACAAGCGCGGAATACCGAGCCATGCCGCCGACGACCGATACGGATGCGCTTCGAGGCGCGTCGCCCCGCGAGCTGCGGCTCCGCATCCGGCGCGGCGAGTGGACCGGTGTGACCGCGGGCCTCGCACCCGGGTATGCCCAGACAAACCTCGTCGTCGTGCCTCGCGAGATCGCGTATGATTTCTTGGTGTTCTGCCAGCGCAATCCGAAGCCGTGTCCGCTGGTCGACGTTGCGGATGCGGGCAGTCCCGAGCCGTCGCTCGCCGCGCCCGGGGCCGATCTTCGGACCGATGTGCCGCGGTACCGGGTGTACCGCCGCGGCCGGCTCGAAGAGGAACTGACCGACATCACCCGGCTGTGGCGCGACGATCTGGTCGCGTTTCTCCTCGGATGCTCGTTTACGTTCGAGCACGCGATGGAGCGCGCCGGGCTGCCCGTGCGTCACATCGAGGACCATCAGAACGTCCCGATGTACGTGACCTCGGTCGCGTGCCGGCCGGCGGGCGTGCTGCGTGGTCCGATGGTCGTGACGATGCGACCGCTGCCTCCCGCGGCGGTCCCCCGGACCGTGTTGGTGACCGGCCGGTATCCGAAGGCGCACGGTGCGCCGGTGCACGTGGGAGATCCGGCCGTGCTTGGGATCCGCGACTTGTCCCGGCCGGATTTCGGCGACCCGCCGCGCATCGAGCCCGGCGAGGTCCCCATGTTTTGGGGGTGCGGCGTCACGCCGCAGGCGGTCGCGATGGCGGCCAAGGTTGATCTCATGATTACCCACGCGCCCGGCCATATGTTTGTGACCGATCTCCTAGACGAGGATCTGGCCGCCACCTAACCGGCGTTCCACCGCCGCGCGTTCCCCCGCGTCGGCGCACCGAGGTGTCCCGCGCGCTGCCGCGCATCATCGAAGCATCCGCGCGGTACGTCAGGGATGAGGAGACGATGTGGACGCGCACGACGGTCCGATCAGCATCCCCCGGCAGTCCTGGATCGCGGTGCTGCTGATCTTTTCGATCACGTCGGTGGTCGAGACCATGGGCGTGAGCCAGATCTCCGCCTTTCTCCCGCTCGACCTGCAGTCGATGGGGCTGCCGCCGCGGGCGATTCCGCGCCTCGTCGGCCTGCTGAACGCGCTCATATTCATCTTCGGGCTGCCGCTCGTGCCGCTGTGGGGCGCGTTCGCGGACAAGTACAGCCGGAAGCTCGTCATCGCGCGCAGTGCTGTGGTGGAGGCGCTCGTATTCGGCTTGATCGCGCTGAGCCGGCGGCCGTGGGAGCTCGCGGCCAGCCTTCTCCTGGTGGGATTTCAGTTGGGAAACACGGGGGTGATGCTCGCGACGATCCGCGACGCGACACCCCGTCACCGTCTTGGCACCGCCGTCGCGATTTTCGGATCGATGTCGTCGATCGGGTTCGCGGCAGGTCCGGCCGTCGGCGGGCTGCTGCTGGACCGCCTGCACGCGCCGCTCGCCGCCGTGTACGGCCTCTCGTCCGCGCTGTCGTTGGGGACCGCGATCCTGCTGACGTTCGGCCTCCGGGAGGTGCGGCCGTCGGTGGTGCCGACCGCGGGCGTGCTTGAGTTGGCGCGTGCGGCGATGCGCGGCGTGCTCACCGACCCCGTCACTCGGCGGCTGTTTGGCCTCTTCGGCTGCGCGCTGTTTGCCCGGATGATGGCGTGGCCGTTTCTGCCGATCGCGGTCGCAGCGGGTGCATGCGGGCCCCGCCGGCCTGGCGAGCGCGATCGCGCTGGTCGTCGGCACGGCGGCGCTGCTCGGCGGTGTGATCTCGGCCCTCGCCGGCATGATCGGCGACCGCGTCGGGTTCCGGCCGGTGATGATCGGCGCGTTGGTGGGCGCGGGCGTGGCGTTCGCGGCCCTGCCGGCGGCGCCCACGGTGATGTGGCTGGCGGTCGCGAGCGGCGCGGCGGCGGCGTGCGGCGCGGCCGTCAGCGCGATGGTGTTCGCGATGCTCTCGACCGAGATTCCGGCGGACCGGAGGTCCGCGACGCTGAACCTGGTGTATCTCCCGCTGTATCTGGCCGGCATCGGCGGCCCGGCCGTCGGTGCGCTCGTCGTGGGCGCGGGTCTCGGCGCCGTCTTCTACGCCGCCGCGGGCGTCCTGGCCGCGGGCGCGTTCTTCGCGTGGTCCTCGATGGCGCCGCGCGCGCGGCCGGCCTGAGGCCGCGAACCTCCGGGCTATGCGCCTTTGACTTCGACCCCCGCGATCCGTTCGAAGACTTTGACCAGCGCGACGGTGTCCTCGTTCTCAAGGCCGAGGCCGCGGGCGAGCGTATACGACAGATACGCGCCCGCGGCGACCGGCGTCGGCAAATTGTACTCCTGCGCCAGCTCCTGTGCGAGCCGCAGATCCTTTTGGGCGAGCACGATCTGGAACGCGGCCTCGAACTCGCGCTTCAAAATCCTGGCACCTCTGCCCGGGATCTGATTCGTCGCGCCCGTGCCGGCGGCGAGCCCGTCGATCATCCGCTGCGGGTCGAGGCCGGCGCGCACCCCGAGCGGCAGGAGCTCGGCAAGGAGCGCCATCGAGGACAGCGACAGCATGTTGTTGAGGATCTTGGTGACGTGCCCGGTGCCGACACCGCCCATGTGTACGATGGTCGTCCCCATCGCCTCGAGCACCGGGCGAACGCGGGCCAGGTCGTCCGGCGCGCCCCCGACGTAGATCGTCAGCGTCCCCTCGCGCGCGCCCCGGGTGCCCCCCGTGATCGGGGCGTCCAGCATCGCGATGTCGCGCGCCCGGAGGCGCTCGGCGAGCATGCGCGTCGAGGCGGGCCGGCTCGTGCCCATGTCGATGAAGACGCTGCCCGCTCGGGCGGCCTCGACGATGCCGCCCGGCCCCAGGGCCACGGCTTCGACCTCGGTCGACGTCGGAAGACACGCGATCATCACCGAGCACTCCGCGATCAGCGCCGCGAGCGACGGGGCAATCCGCGCGCCCAGGGCCTCGAGCGCCTGGGCCGGCTCGGGCCGGCGGTGCGCGAGTGTCGTGACGTCGAAGCCTTTGCGGACGAGGTTCGCGGCCATGGGCTGACCCATGCGGCCGATGCCGATAAATCCGATGCGTTCAGGCATGGTGGGCCCTCCGGCGTGCGGCGGTGGAGGTCCTCCCTTCGGGTGGGTAGTCACGCACAAGGCGAACGGAGGAGAGTTCGGATCGGAGGGGAGGGCTTCCTTCGAACGGGCACAAAGAGAGGATGAGACGGACGCCCGGGGGGTGGTATGGGACGCATCGTGGATTTTAACTGCGACCTCGGCGAGAGCTTCGGCGTCTACACGATCGGTGAGGACGCCGAGATGATGCCGGTGATCACGTCCGCGAACATCGCCTGCGGCGTGCACGCCGGGGACCCTCTCGTCATGGAGCGCACGGTCCGCCTGGCGCTCGCGCACCGCGTGGGGCTCGGCGCGCACCCGGGCTTTCCCGATCTCGCGGGGTTCGGCCGGCGCGACATGCGCCTCTCGCCGGATGAACTGCGCACGACCCTGATCTACCAGATCGGCGCCCTGTGGGCCTTCGCGCGCGCCCAGGGAGCGACGCTCCAGCACGTGAAGGGCCACGGGGCGCTCTATAACATGGCCGCGAACGACGAGGCGCAGTCCCAGGCGATCGCGGACGCGGTGGCGAGCGTGGATCGTTCCCTGATTCTGGTCGCGCTCTGCGGCTCGGTCATGGAGCGCGTCGCGCGCGACGCCGGTCTGCGGGTCGCGGGGGAGGCGTTTGGCGACCGCGGCTATCAGCGGGACGGGACGCTGGTGCGCCGGAGCCATCCCGAGGCCCTGATGACCGATCCCGCGGCGGTGGCACGCCGGGTCGTGCGCATGGCGACGGAGGGAACGATCGAGGCCGCGGACGGCGGGGTGGTGCGCCTTGCGCCCGACACGATCTGCTTTCACGGCGACACGCCCGGGGCGCCGCGGCTCGTCCGCGCGGCGCGGGAGGCGCTGACCGGCGCCGGCGTCGAGATCGCGCCGCTCGGACAATGGTTGACGTAGACCCGCCGGCGCGCCGTGTGGATCGACTGGGGCCGCACGATCGCCTACGTCGACCACAATGGCAGCGAGCTGGAGCGCGCGCGCCTGCGGGGGATTCTCGGCAGGCCGCGGCCGGACGCGAAGGTGATTCGCGGCCTCGAAGCCAGGCAGCGCGAGGACGGGGGGTTTCCCTACGGCTTCGTGCAGGGACGGCCGTCCACGGTGGATACGACGGCGACGGCGCTCGCCTGGCTCGATGATCTGGGGTTGTTCGACAGTCTCCACGCGGAACGCGCGCTGGTGTTCCTGCTCGCCGCGCAGCGCCCGGAAGGGGCGTGGGACGAGCCCGCGGCGCTGTTCCGGTACAACCCGCCGCCGCAGCTCGTCCCGGGGGACCTCCGAGTGCGGGTGGCATCGACCGCGCTCATCGGCTACTGGCTCGCGCGTGCGGAGGAGCGCGGCGACACGGTCATGCGCGCCGCGGCGTACCTGCGAACGCACCAGGCGCCGAGCGGCCGGTTCGTCGGGTTTCTCCGCGCCACATGGCTCGCGGCGGCGCTGTTCCACATGGTGGAAGGACCCGGGTCCCCGCCGGTCGCGCGGGCGTTCGACGCGCTTGCCGCCGTCCCGCCGGACCACTGGCGTCCGGGCGCGCTTGCGCAGGCGCTCGGGGTGCTTGGGGACAGCGGCGTCGGCGCGGACGTGCCGTTCGTCGCGGACAGCCTGACGCGGTTGCGCGCGGCGTGTCAGCCGGACGGGTCATGGATCTCGGAAGACGGCGATGCCTATCACGTGGAGGTGACGCTGCACGCGCTCCGCGCGCTGCTTCGCTATGCCGGATCGGCGGATGGCACCACGAACGGAGGCGGCGGGGTGACGGAGGCGAACTCTTCTCTCGAGGGGACCAACCGATGAGCGAGCAGGTCGTCAAGGAGCTGCAAACCGTGGTCAGCGCGGCGCTCGAAGAGCGGCGGGGGCTCGTCGTGTATTCTCGCCTGGAACCGATGGAGGTCGACCGGCTCGCCCGCAAGGTCGAGCGTGACGCGCTCGAGAAAGTGCAGAGCCTGCTGCCCGAGGAGACGCTGGATCAGCGGGTGCTCGGGCTGCGGAACCGGCTCAAGCGGATGCAGGATGAACTCGAGCAGTTGGGTGAACTGGGGGACATCCGGGAGCACAGCCGGAGTTTGCAGACCGACGAGATTTTGTGGCAGACCTTCGAGGATGTGGCCTGGATGCTGGGCGTGCAGTAGCCTCCGGGAGACTCAGCGCCGGCGTCCGCCGCGCTTGGCCTCCGTGTTCCGCTTCAGATCGAGAAGCCGTTCCTCGCTTTCCTTCATGAACCGGGTGAGTTTTTCTTCGAACGTGGCTTTCGATCGCGCGCGGGCCTGCCGTTCCGCGGGCTCGAGTGCCTGCTTGACGGAGAGATCAAGCTTGCCTTTGTCGTTGTAGCCGAGCACCTTGACCTTGATGCGCTCCTGCTCTTTCAGGTAGTCGCGCACGTCCTTGACATAGGTGTCGGCGATCTCGGAAATGTGGACGAGTCCGCTCTTACCGTCTGGTAGTTCGACGAACGCACCGTAGTGGGTGATCTTTACGACGACGCCCTCAAGAACCGCACCTGCCTCCAAGCTCATACGTTCAACCGAATCCTCCCCCTGGCTAGAGACGCAGACCGTATTATACCGAGGCCCGGGCAGGGGTGTCAAGGAATTGTCACGTTTCCCGGGCGCCCGCCGGCGGCACTGCGCGTCCCGCGAGGCTGCGCTCGCGGGGAACGGTGAACCCCGCGTTACGCCGCCACGATGACCATCCACGGCACCCCGAAGCGGTCGCTCACCATCCCGAAGCGAGACGAAAAGAACGTCTTCCCAAGCGGCATCTGTATTTGCCCGCCATCGGCCAGGGCCGCGAACAGCCGCTCGGCCTCGGCGTCGTTCGCGGCGGTGAGCGTTAGCGAGAACCCCTGAAAATTCGGACGCCCAAGGCAGCGGCCGTCCGACGCCAGCACGGTCGTCTCGCCGATGCGCAGGTTCATATGCATTATCTTATTCTCGGAGCCGGGCGGGATCATCGTCAGGGCCTGGGGATCGGGGCAGTCCTTGAAGCGCATGAGCATCGTCACCTCAGCTCCCAGGGCGGCCCGGTAAAACTCCGCCGCCTCCTCGCACCGGCCGTCGAACAACAGGTACGGGTCCACGTTCATCACGACGCCTCCTTGCGTGCCGAATTGAACCGCGACTGCTGGATCGGCCCGAGGGCGGTGGTTCGCAGGCCTCCCGTGTATCACGCGCCTCAGCGTTCGAACGACAGCGATTGAGACGAGGACGCCGTGCCGGGGCGCTCGCCCGAAGGCCGGATCCGCCACCGGCCGTACGCGACGAACGCCGACAGGAATCCGATCGCCAGCGGAATCACCGCGAGCGCGCCGCCGCCGGTCGCCAGCGTGAACACGGTCGCGCCGGCCATGATGATCACGAGGCCCGCGGCGGCCAGCGGCGTCAGGCCGGGGCGAATGCGGAGCGCCGCGGGGAGGATCAGACCGATCGCCCCGAGCACCTCGGCTCCGCCGATGAGCCGCACGCAGACGCCCGGCAGCGGCAGCTCCGCCGTCAGCACCTTCAGCGGCATGACCAGCTTCATCGCGCCGGTGAGCACGAACACCAGCGCGAGCAGTCCCTGTACCACCCACAGTGTCCGGTGCATCACGCATCTCCTTCTGGCGGCTCGCCGCCGAGTGTTGGCGCGGCTCAGCGCCCCGGTCTGCCGGCGGCCTTCGCGGCCAGATACTCGTCGAGGCGCCCCAGGGTCTGGTGCAGGCCCTCGACGGCCCCGTACTGTGTGACGACCGCGTCGCGCTCAGCGGCGGTGCCGAAGAGCATGCGAACGCGCACCGTCGTCCGGCCGCGTCCCTCGGCGAACGTCACCGTCACCTCGAAGGCCGGCATCACGTGCGCGTAGGCCAAGCGCTCCGGTGCGATGATCTCGCGGTAGAGGATCTCGTTCGGGTAATCGACGCCGTCCGGGCCGTGCATGATGAAGCGCCACATCCCGCCGGGTCTCACGTCCATCTCATGAATCGTGGTGGTGAAGCCGTTCGGGCCCCACCAGTGCACGATGTGCGCCGGATCCGTCCACATGCGAAACACGAGATCGCGCGGCGCGTCGAAGACGCGCGTGGCGATGATCTCTCGGTCGGCGGTGTATTCGATCGAACCGTGTGTCGTGTCCAACGCCGTCACCTCCGTCGGAACTCGTGGGACATCGTGCCGCGGCCGCGCCTCACGCGGCGGCGAGATACGCCTCGAGACGCTCGAGCTGCTGCGTCCATCCGGCTTCCGCTCCGCTCGAGATGCGGTGCGCCCTCGGGGGTCGTCATGAGGACGTGCGCCGTGACCGTGATCGTCGTCTTCTCGCCGTGCTCGGCGAACGTCGACCGTGTGCCGCACCTCAAACAGGGGGCGGCCGTTTGCGTCCAGCGCGCTGCCGACAAAGACGATCCGCTCGGGCTCGACGATCTCCTCGTACGTGCCCGCCATCGGATATACGGTCCCGTCCGGCGCGCGCATGTGGATGCGCATGGCGCCGCCGGGCCGCACGTCGAGCTCGCAGACGGGGTTCGTAAACCCGCGCGGTCCCCACCACTGCGCCACGCTCGCAGGATCCATCCATGCCTGGAACACCAGGCTGCGCGGGGCCTTGAACGTGCGGGTGACGACGAGATCAGGCGCGTCCTTGCTTGCGCCGGGGCGTCCGGCGGCGTCCTTTGCCGACATGGCGCTGCTCCTTTCGCTGCACGTCGCGGAGATATGCGTCGAGACGATCGAAGCTTTCGGTCCAAAACCGGCGATACGGCTGCACCCAGTCGGCGACGTCCTTCAGCGGACCCGCGTCCAGCCGGCACGGCCGCCACTGCGCCTCGCGGCCGCGCGCGATCAGCCCGGCCCGCTCCAGCACCTTCAGGTGCTTCGAGACCGCGGGCATGGTGATCTGGAAGGGCCGGGCCAGCTCGGTGACGGAGGCCTCTCCCATGATCAGCCGCGCGAGGATCGCGCGTCGTGTCGGATCGGCGAGCGCCGCGAACGTCGTGCTCAGGGTATCCGTCGACATCACTGTATTTCACCTTATGGATAAATAACCTATCGGTATAGTAGAGCGCGAGAGGCCTCGTTTGTCAAGTGCGGCGGAGCTCAGATCGCGACCGAACACGCCGGGTCGCGCGGTGGACGCGCTCGAGTCAGGCCTGCGCCTCGTGGCACGCGACCCAATGGCCGGGCGCCAGTTCGCGCAGCTCGGGGGCCTCGGTGAGGCACCGGCTGACCTTCCACGGACACCGGGGATGGAACCGGCACCCGCCGGGCAGGTGCACGGCGCTGGTCGGCTCGCCCTGGATGTCCACCGCGGCGGCGGGCCCGCCGGAGACCTCGGGGATCGCGGACAGCAGCGCGAGGGTGTACGGATGGCGCGGGCGGGCAAACAGCTCCGCGGTGGGCGCGTGTTCCACGATCTTGCCGAGGTACATCACCGCGACCTCGTCGCTCAGGTAGCGGACGACGCGCAGGTCGTGTGAGATGAAGACCATGGTGAGGCCGAGGGAACGCCGCAGCGTGAGCAGCAGGTCGAGGATCTGCGCCTGGATGGAGACGTCGAGGGCCGACACGGGCTCGTCGGCGATGAGCAGCTCGGGTCCGACGGCGAGCGCGCGCGCGATGCCGATCCGCTGGCGCTGTCCCCCGGAGAACTCGCCCGGGTACTTCCGCACGTCGGCCGGGCGCAGTCCCACCTGGGTGAGGAGGCGCGCGACCCGCTCCGGGCGCTCCTGCGGGGCGCCGATCGCGTGGACCGAGAGCACCTCGAGCAGCGCGCTGCCGACCGTCTGCCGCGGGTCGAGCGACGAGTACGGATCCTGCAACACGACCTGCATCCGCTTCCGGTACGGCAGCAGGCCGTGCTCGTCGAGGCGCGCCAAGTCGACGTCCTCGTACCACAGCTGCTCCGCCGTCCGGCCGGTACAGGCGCAGGATGCAGCGGCCGAGCGTGCTCTTCCCGCATCCGGACTCGCCCACGAGCCCAAGCGTCCGCCCGCGGTCGAGATCGAACGACACCCCGTCCACCGCGTGGACGCGTTCCGGGGCCCTGCGCCGAAGCAGATCCAGCGGCGACCGCGGCAGCGGGAAGTGCTTGATGAGGTTACGAACGCGAAGCAGCGGCCCCGGCACTGCGTGCGCTCCCCATCTGTTCCGATTTGATGCACCGGCTGACGCGGCCCGGCGCCACCTGGCTGAGCGGGATCGCCGCGGCGACGCACTCCGCGGACGCCATCGGGCAGCGGGGCGCGAACGCGCATCCCTCAGCGAGGCCGATCGGATCGGGCGGCGTCCCCGGGATGGGGGTCAGCGGGGTGGCGCGGTCGACGCTCGGCACCGACCCGAGCAGCCCCGCGGTGTACGGGTGCCGCGGCTGCGCGAAGAGCTCGTCGGTTGGCGCGAGCTCGACGATCTGTCCCGCGTACATGACCGCGACCCGGTGCACCGTCTGGCGGACGACCCCGAGGTCGTGCGTCACGAGCACGAGCGCCATCGACAGCTGGCGCTGGAGGCGGCCCAGTTCCGCCAGGATCTGCGCTTGGATCGTGACGTCGAGCGCGGTCGTCGGTTCGTCCGCGAGCAGCACCGTGGGATGGCGCGCGAGGATGATCGCGAGCATCACGCGCTGGCGCTGGCCGCCGGAGAGCTGGTGCGGGTAGGCCCGAAGACGCCGCTCCGCGTCGGGGATCCCGACCTGGCGCAGCAGCTCCACGACGCGCCCCCGCCGTCCGGCGCCCCCGGGCAGGACCTCCCCGACCTGGCGCTCGATCGTGAGCACGGGATTCAGCGCGCTCGTCGGATCCTGGAAAATCATGGCGATGCCCTGGCCCCGAATCCGCTCGAGCTCCGGCTCCGCGAGCGCGACGAGGTCGCGGCCCCCGAACCGGACGGCGCCCGCGGTGATCCGGGCCGGCGGATGCAGCAGGCGCATGACGGCGCGGCACGTCATGCTCTTCCCCGACCCCGACTCGCCGACGAGGGCGATCGCCTCGCCCGGAGCCACCTCGAAGGTCACGTCGCGCACCGCGCGGACGACGCCGCGGGGGGTGGGGATCTCGACGCTGAGACCCTCGACCGACAGCGCCGGTTCGGTCACTGGCCGCGGATCCGCAGCAGATCGGAGAGGCCGTCGCCGATCAGGATGAAGGCGATGCCGGCGTACATGCACGCGAAGCCCGGCATCGCGGCCGCCCACCAGGCATTGTAGATGAACATCCGCCCCTCGGAGATCATGAGGCCCCACTCCGGCGCCGGCGGGCGGACGCCGAGCCCGAGGAACCCCAGCGCCGCCGTGGTGAGGATCACGAGCACGACGTCAGAGGCGAGGAACACGACGGCGGGGGGAATCGCGTTCGGAAGCAGGTGGCGCAGGATGATCCGCCAGCGGCTGAAGCCGAGCGCGCGCAGCGCGTCCACGTACTCCAGTTGCTTGTCGCGGAGGACCTCGCCCCGGACGAGGCGCGCGAAGATGATCCAGTCGGTCACGCCGATCGCGACGATGATGTTCCCCTCCGACGGCCCGAGAAACGCCACGATCGCGATGACCAGCACCGTGAACGGCACCGCGGAGATGACGTCGACGGCGCGCATCACCACGGCGTCCGCCCAGCCGCCGACGTACCCGGCGACCCCGCCGGCCATGCCGCCGAACACAAACGGGAAGATCACCGCCAGGATCCCGATCCGGAGGTCGATCGCGGCACCGTACAGCACCCGGGTGAACACGTCTCGGCCGTAATTATCAGTGCCGAACCAGTGCGAGGCGGACGGCGGCAGCAGCATCGCGTTCAGGTTTTGGGCGGAGGGGTCGTACGCGACGAGGGCCGGGGCGAGCGCGGACGCCGCCAGCAGCACGAGCACCATCCCGCCGCCGACGGCGATCCCGAGCGGCACGCGCACCCGGATCCCTCGGGCCGGCGCGAGATCTCTCGCGAGCGTCGTCACGCGGGCGCCCCTACGGGATAGTGGACACATCGCGTCGCCCACGGGGTCCGCGTCGGCCTCAGCCCATCCGCAGCCGCGGATCGAACAGCGGGTAGACCAGGTCGGTCGCGAGGTTGATCAGCATCGTCCCGAAGGCGAAGATCAGCGTCAGCGTCTGCACCACGACGTAGTCGCGCGAGTAGATCGAGTCGACCATCCACGAGCCGAGCCCCGGGATCGCGAACACGGTCTCGATCACGACCGCCCCGCCGATCGCAAATGACAGGCGGGTGCCGATGAGCGTCACCATCGGGAGCAGCGCCGCGCGGAACACGTGGCGGAAGAGGACGGCCCGCCGGCGCAGTCCCTTCGCGCGGGCGAAGTCCACGTACGCGGTCGACATCACGTCCACCAGCGACGAGCGGAGATTCCGGCACAGCACCGAGGCGAACACGAGTGACAGCGTCAGCGCGGGGAGAAACAGGTGGCTCAGGTGGCCGAGGGCGCCGTCTCCGTAGCCGGTCGCGGGCAACCAGCCGAACTTCAGGGAGAACACGATCAGGAACAGGATCCCGACCCAAAACTGCGGCGCCGCAAGCGGCAGCGCCATCGCGGCGCGAATCACCTGATCCGGCCACCGGTTGCGGTAGAATGCCGCGACCACGGCGAGCGGCACCGCGATCAGCACCGAGAGCACGAGGCTGTAGGTGACCAGGAAGAACGTCACCGCCGCCCGCGGCGGCAGCATCTCGGTCACCGGCGTCTGATAGCGCAGCGAGATCCCGAGGTTGCCGGTGAGCAGGTTCCGCATGTAGATGGCGTACTGCTGCCAGATCGGACGGTCGAGCCCCCACTGGTGCCGGAGGGCCGCGATCGAGGCGTCGGACGCACGGTCGCCCAGGATCGCCGACGCCGGGTCGCCCGGCACCAGCTTGATCAGCAGGAAGATCAAGATCGTGACCAGCAGCGCGATGGGCACGATCTGGCCGAGGCGGCCGAGCGCGTAGCGCAGCATCCGGTGGGTCTCCTCCGGCTACTGCGAGACGGTCGCGTTCTGGAACAGCCACGGCCCGGTCGCCATCTGGACGAAGCCGTGCATGTTCTTGTTGATCGCAATCGTGTACGGCGCGTAGTAGAGCCAGATCAGCGGCGACTCCTGAATCGCGAACTCCTGCATCTGGTAGTAGATCTGGCGCCGCGTGTTCGCATTCAGCGCCGTCATGCCGTCCTGGACGAGCTTGCTCATCGCCGCGGACTGGTATCCGGTGTGGTACGACTTCGACGTCGTGTAGTCGAACTCGTACGACGCGAGCTCGGACGGGTCGGGCACGTCATTCGTCCAGCCGCGGAGCGTGACCTGATAGTCCAGCGCGATCATCCGCGAGCGCGCGGCGGCGGGGTCGAGCGGCACCAGGTTGAGGGTGACGCCGATCGGCGCCCACATGTTCTTCAGCAGCGTCGCCGAGGTGTCGGCGTCGTTCTGGCCCGACGGCACGATCACCGTCAGGGTCACCGGCGTGGCGACCCCGGACTCGGCGATCAGCTGCTTCGCCTTTGCGATGTCGTACGTGTACGCCTTCAGGTTTTTGTCGAAGTACAGCGTCGTGATCGGGAGGAACGATGTCGCCGGCGTGCAGTTGTTGTAGCACGCCGCCTTCACGATGCCGGCGCGGTCGGTCGCGTACGCGAGCGCCTGGCGGAACTTCACGTTGTTGAGCGGCGCGGCGGTCACGTTCAGCAGCACCATGAAGACGGCCGTCGAGGGGTTCAGCTGCACGTCGAGGCGCGGATCCCGCTGCAGCACGGACACTTGGGCGAACGGCGGATAGTCGATCCCGTCGAGTTCGCCCGCCTGGAGCGCGATCATGCGGTCGTTGTCGTCCGGGATGTAGCGGAGGTGCAGCTCGTGCGTCCGCGGCAGCCCCTTCACGTAGTAGTAGGGGTTGGCCTGCATGTCGATCTCGTCGCCCTTCTTCCACGCCGTCATCATGAACGGGCCGGATCCGACCGGTTTGTTCGAGAATGCGTCGGCCGTCGCGCCGCGAAACACCTTCGCGGGGAGGATGCTGTTCGAGAACAGAGAGATGTCCGAGAGAAAGGGCGCCCACGGCTGCTTCAGCGTGATGGTGACCGTGTGGTCGTTCACCGCGGTGATCGCCTGCACGGGATCGAGGGCCCACTGCCACGGCCCGTTGAGGTCGTGCGCCCGCTGGAGCGACCACACCACGTCGTCCGCGGTGACCGGGTCGCCGTTCGAGAACTTCGCGTCCTGCCGCAGCAGAAACGTCCACGTCTTGCCGTCGGAGGAGACGGACCATTTCTCGGCGAGGTCGGGGGTGAACCCGTCGCCCGCGACGTTCACCCGTATCAGCTGCTGGTAGATCTGCATGAACGCCCAGATATTGGGGTTCTGGTCCTGCGTGACCGGATCGAGGTCGGTGGCGGCCAGGTTGACGCCGAACTGGATCACGGACTTGTACCCCGCCGCCGTCGCGGCGCTGAACTGACCGGCCGCGAGCGCGGCCGCGATCACCAACACGATCCCTATCCGCCCGATGCGCACCATCATCCGCCTCCTCCACCGACCGTCTGCGGTGCCACTCGCCGTCGAGCGGGCCGCGCGTGCGTGGGGGACATGTGTCGCCGAGCGGCCGCCGTGGCGACATCGTTCGTGGCACCGCAAGACGTCTCCTGCGGATCGTCTCCGGCGAGGCGTATCGGCTTGGAGGAGCCGGCGCGCGGCGCGGAACCGCGGGCCGGTTGACCGTCCGGCGGCGGGCGCCGGACGCGGCTAGCGGTGGAACCGCGCGAAGAGCGACGACACGTGCGCCATCAGCCGGTCGAACCAGCCCGCCCGCGGGACCCGGCCGGTGCCCGGGTCGGCTTCGCCGGCGTTCGGATCCGCGGCGTCGGAGCCCGGGCCTCCCGCGGCGGGCGTCTCCGGACGCCCCTTCGGGACGAGCATGAATTCGATCTCGCCGGGCCGTACGAGGCCGAGCTCGGTCCGGGCGAGATGCTCGATGTAGGCGTCGTCGGTCTGGAGGCGGCGGATCTCCTCGCGGAGTTCCTCGTTTCGCGTGGCGAGGGTGTCGCGCCGCTGGTCCAGTTGCGCGGCTTCGCGTGCGAGCGCGTACGTCCGCGCGTACTGACCCACGAACGCCACGGTCCCCCACACCGCGACCACCGCGGCGCACGCCATCAGGACTTGACGCCGGCGGGACGGCGGCGCGCGCCGGACCTTTGGCTCGCGGGCGCGGAGGCGGGCGGCCGCGAGGCGGTGCCCGCGCGTCACCATCGGGGCACGCGGGCGTGGAGCGCGCGCGCGGGAATCGGCGCGGTCCGCCGGGGGGCGAACGTTCCCGTGAGCGCCGCGCGGGTACGCTGCCATACGTCGAACGACCGGAGCACGCCCCGCCAGAACGGCGTCAGCGTGCCGTCCTGCTCGAGATGGATCCACGCGAGGGCGACCTGGCGCAGGTACCGCGTCGTTTCAGGATACGGGGGCACGCCGTGATGCTGCTCCACGGCGTCGGCGCCGGCGTTGTAGGCCGCGAGCGCGAGCAGCAGGTTGCCGTCGAACCGCTCCACGAGACGGCGCAGATACGACGCGCCGACCGCGAGGTTCGCCGCGGGATCATCCATGCACGGGGGCACGGTGAGCTTTGCCGTCTGCGGCGGACAGGCCTGGGCCGAATCCACCTCGCGCCACGTGGTGGGCAGGACCTGCATGAGGCCGTACGCGCCGCTGCGCGACCGCGCGCGCGCGTTGAAGCCGCTTTCGGCGGCGACGACCGCCGCGACAATGGCCGGGTTCAGGGCGTGGGCGGCGGCGGTGCGATTGATGAGATCCGCGTAGGGGATGCCGTGCACCGCGCGCGCGGGACCGTCGCCGCGGCTAAAGCGGGCAATGGCCGACCGGATGTGCTCCGTGGTCAGCAGGTAGGTGAACACGAGTGCGAGTAGGAGGGCCGCCGCGACGCATCCTGCCGAGATCGCGATCCACCGCGGCGCCCCTCCCGCGCGGCGATCCATGGCCATGGCTGGGCTGAGTGTTCTGGGCGTCCGCCGCGATTCCTTCCTGCGGGCGGTTTATCGGTCGCGCGCGAACGCGGCGCGCCCGGGATAGCGGGCGGCGGCGCCGAGCGCCTCCTCGATGCGGAGCAGTTGGTTGTACTTCGCAGACGCGCTCCGAGCGCGCGGGCGCGCCGGTCTTGATCTGTCCCGCGTCGGTCCCCACCGCGAGATCGGCGATCGTGGTGTCCTCGGTCTCGCCCGAGCGGTGGGAGATGACCGCGGCCCAGCCCGCCGCACGCGTCGTCTGGATCGCGTCGAGCGTCTCGGTGAGACTCCCGATCTGATTCAGCTTGATCAGCACGGCGTTGCTGGCGCGCTCGGCGATCCCGCGGGCGATCCGCGCCGGGTTGGTCACGTACAGGTCGTCGCCGACGATCTGCACCCGGCTCCCGATGCGCGCGGTCAGGGCGGTCCACCCCGACCAATCGTCCTCCGCGAGCCCGTCCTCGATCGAGAGGATCGGGAAGCGGTCGATCAGGTCGGCATAGTAGTCGACCATCTCGGCGGGAGCGCGGCGCGTTTTCCCGGCGTCGAGCACGTAGTGTCCGTCGTGAAAAAAGTTGCTCGCCGCGGGATCGATCGCGAGCCCGAGGTCTCGCCCGGGGGTGTACCCCGCCCGGCCGATCGCCAAGATGATCAGCTCGAGCGCCTCCTCGTTGTCCCGCAGGCGGGGCGCGAAGCCGCCCTCGTCGCCGACGCCGGTGGCGAGGCCTCGATCGTGCAGGACGCGGTGCAGCTCATGGTACGTCTCGGCGCCCATCCGCAGCCCGTCCGCGAACGACGGCGCCCCCACGGGCACGACCATGAACTCCTGGAAGTCCAGGCCGTTGTCGGCGTGCTTGCCGCCGTTCAGGATGTTCATCATCGGGACCGGCAGCGTCGAGGCGTCGCTTCCGCCGGAGGCGAGCTCGGCGAGGCGCTTGAACAGCGGCATGGTGCGGTCCGCCGCCGAGGCCCGCGCGACGGCCAGCGACACGCCGAGGATCGCGTTGGCGCCGAGGCGGCTCTTGTTGGGCGTGCCGTCGAGCGCGATCATGGCGTGGTCGATCTCCGCCTGGGCGGCGGGATCGCGTCCCGCGAGCAGGGGGCCGAGCGCGTCCCGGACGTTCTGGACCGCCTTCAGCACGCCGAGGCCGCCGTATCTGGCGCGGTCGCCGTCGCGCAGCTCCAAGGCCTCGTGGATCCCGGTGCTGGCTCCCGACGGCACCGCGGCGCGCCCGACGACACCCGACGCGAGCGTCACGTCCGCCTCGACCGTGGGGTTGCCGCGCGAGTCCAGGATTTCCCGAGCCGTGATGGCCGCGATCGTCGACACGTCCGTCCCTCCTCCGCTCGCGCGCGATCCGCCGGCGTTACTCGGCGGGTGCGCCCTCGAGCATCTCGACCCATTCGATCTCGCTCGGCCGCCGCTCGTGCTCGGGCGTGGCGAGCACGCGCGCGCGGATCCGGCGGTCCGCGATCTCGATCGTGAGGATGTCGCCGGGCCGGACCGTCGAGGCCGGCGGCACCGCGCGCCCGTTCAGGGTGACGCGGCCCGCGTGGCAGAGGCTGTTGGCCAGTGCCCGGCGCCGGACGAGCCGGCTCACCTGCAGGAACTTATCGAGACGCACGCCACAGCGCGAGCAGCTCGTCCGGCGAGCAGTCGCGCATCGACCGGCCGCGCTCGCGCAGCGCCTCTTCGAGGCGCGAGAACCGGTCCCGGAATTTGGCGCAGGCCGCGCGCAGCACCTGCTCGCCGTCGAGCCCGAGATAGCGCGGCAGGTTGGCGACCGTGAACAAGAGATCGCCGAGCTCCTCCGCGACACGCTCCGGGGCCTCGCCGGCGGACGCGCGCTCGAGCTCCGCGAGCTCCTCGCGCACCTTGCCGGCGGCCTCCGGAAGTCCCGGCCACGCGAACCCGGCGCGCGCCGCGCGGGCCTGCATCTGCTGCGCGAGCGCGAGCGCCGGCAGCGCGGTGGGAAGCCCGCCGAGCGCGCCGTCCGGCCGGCTGTCGGCCCCGGGCGCCACCGCCGCCTCGCCCCGCTCCGTCGCCTTGATCGCCTCCCACCGCGTGACGACGGCGTCGGGCGTCTCCGCCCGCGCGTCGCCGAAGACGTGGGGGTGGCGCCGTACGAGCTTCTCGGCGAGGCCGCCGACGACGTCGTCGATCGTGAACGCGCCGTCCTCCCGGGCCATCTCCGCGTGGAACACGACCTGCAGCAGCAGGTCGCCCAGTTCCTCCCGCAGCCGGTCCGGCGCCCCGGCATCGATCGCCTCGAGCGTCTCGTACGTCTCCTCGAGCAGGTAGGGGCGCAGCGACGCGTGCGTCTGCTCCCGGTCCCACGGGCACCCGCCGGGGGCGCGCAGGCGGGCCATGATCGCGACGAGCTCCTCGAACCCCGTCCGCCGGCCGTCCATCTCAGCCATGGGTCGGGCCGCGTCCCGCGGGCTGCCGCCGATCGCCGCGGACGCCCGCCAGCGCCGGTCCCTCACGGTGGGCCGCATCCGCGGGTCGCGCCGGTGCGTCGGGGCGCAGCGCGCGGGAGAGCTCGCCCAGCACCACCGCCACGGCGCGCACCGACTCCTCGAACCCGGCGCCGGCGCGGACCCGGATGCCGTCGGAGGTCCACTGGGCGCCGCTCTTCGGGCGTCCGAACCTGGCGCGCGCGCGCCCCGCGAGACGCTGCGGATCGGCGGGCCGCAGGAGCACGCCGTCGCCGTCCCGAGAGATCGCCGCGATGCCGACGCCGCGGGCCAGCACGCGGAGCCGGATCACCTCGCCCAGGCGCCGCGCCGGTTCCGGCAGCGGTCCGTAGCGGTCCCGCAGCTCGGCCAGCGCGGCGTCGAGATCCTCGGTCGTGCGCGCCTCCGCCAGGCGCCGGTAGGCGGCCATCCGCTGACTCGGCGCGCTGACGTAGTCGTCCGGCAGGTACGCCTCGGCGTCCAGGTCCACCGTGGTTTCCGGCAGCTCCTCCACGCGCTCGCCGCGCAGTTCCTGGACCGCTTCGTCCAGAAGGCGCATGTAGAGGTCGAAGCCGACCGCGGCCAGATGGCCGTGCTGCTCCGCGCCGAGCAGGTTGCCGGCGCCCCGGATCTCGAGGTCGCGCATCGCGAGGCGCAGGCCCGATCCGAGCTCCACGAACTCACGCATCGCGATGAGGCGCTGCTCGGCCTCGTGCGTCAGGCGCGCGCCGCGGGGGTAGAGGAGGTAGGCGTACGCCTGGCGGTCCGCGCGTCCCACCCGCCCGCGCAACTGGTACAACTGCGCGAGACCGAGCAGGTGCGCGTGCTCGATGATGATCGTGTTCACGCGCGGGATGTCGAGCCCGATCTCCACAATGGTCGTGCAGACCAGCACGTTGTACCGGCCGCCGAGGAAGTCGAGCATGATCTGCTCGAGGCGCGCTTCGGGCATCTGGCCGTGGGCGACCGCGACCCGCGCCTCGGGCACCGCCTCACGGATGCGCCGCGCGGCGCGGTCGATCGAATCCACGCGGTTGTGCACCACGTAGACCTGGCCGTCGCGCGTGAGCTCGCGGCGGATCGAGTCCTGGATCAGCGGCCGGTCGTCCTCGCGGATGAACGTCTGGATCGGCTGGCGGGCGTCGGGCGGGGTCTCCATGAGCGACAGATCCCGGAGACCCGCGAGCGACATGTGCAGCGTGCGCGGGATCGGCGTCGCGGTGAGCGTCAGCACGTCCACCTGGGTCCGGAGCTGCTTGAGGCGCTCCTTGTGGGCGACCCCGAAGCGCTGCTCCTCGTCGACGATCACGAGGCCGAGCGCGGGGAACGTCATCGACTTGTTCAGCAGCTGGTGCGTGCCGATCAGGACGTCCACCTGGCCGTCGCGCGTGGCCGCCATGATCGCCTTCTGCTCTTTCGGCGTCTTGAATCGGCTGAGCATCTCGACCCGGACGGGAAACGCCGCGAACCGTTCACGGAAGACCGTCTCGTGCTGCTGCGCCAGCAGCGTCGTCGGCACGAGCACGGCGACCTGCTTCCCGTCCATGACCGCCTTGAACGCCGCGCGCAGCGCGACCTCGGTCTTGCCGTATCCGACGTCGCCGCACACCAGGCGATCCATCGGGCGCGGCGCTTCCATGTCGCGCTTCACGTCCTCGATCGCCCGGAGCTGATCGGGCGTCTCCTCGTACGGGAAGGCGTCTTCCATCTCACGCTGCCACGGCGTGTCCGGCGCGAACGCGTGCCCGCCGGTGCGCTCGCGCGCCGCGTACAACTGCAGGAGCTCCTGCGCCATCTCGCGCGTCCGCTCGCGCACGCGGCGCTTCTCGCGCTCCCACTCGGTGCCGCCGAGCCGGTTGATCTGGGGCGTCTGGCTGTCGGCGCCGACGTAGCGCTGGACGAGGTTGATTTGATCCGTCGGCACGTACAGCGTGTCGCCCTGGGCGTACTCCAGGTGCAGATAGTCGCGCCCTCCGTCGCCCATCGCGAGCCGCTCAAGACCCCGGTACAGGCCGATCCCGTGGTGGATGTGCACGACCAGGTCGCCGGGCACGAGTTCCGTCCAGCTCTCCAGCCGCGCGCCTTCGCGCATCCACCGGACTTTCTTCGCGCGGCGGTGCCAGCCGAGGATCTCGCTGTCGGTGATGACCACGAGATCCTCGAGCGCGAACCCTTCGGTGAGCGGGTGGGGAATGACGAGCGCCCGACCAGGTTCGGGCACGTCGCTGATGCCGTCGAGCAGCGTGTACGGAATCTCGTGTTCGGCGAGGAGCTCCGCCATCCGATGCCCCTGCCGGCTGGCGAGCACCACGCGGGCTTTGTCGGAGAGCCGCTGGCGGATGTGCCGGGCGAGGGCGTCCATTTGGCCGGCGAACGGCTCGACCGCCCGGAATCCGAACTCCACCGCCTCGCCCCGGGCGGGCCGGTGGAGCGTCGACAGCGACAGCCCCGCGCGCCCCTCGAGCGCCTTCGCGACGCGCTCCCACGGGACGACGGGCAGAGGCACGTCGCGCGCGATCTGCTCGGTCTCGACCGCGCGCCGGTACGCGGCGGCGGCGTGATCGTACAGGGCGCGCGCCTGGCGCTCGAGCTCCTCGGGCTCGTCGAGCACGCACACCGCGTCGGCGAGGGCTTCGGGCAGCACCGGTCCGTCGAGCCCCGACACGCGCGCGGCGAGCACGGTGATCGCGTCGAGCGTGGACACGGTCCGCTGCGTGTCGGGTTCGAACACGCGAATCGATTCCACCTCATCGCCGACCCATTCGATGCGGACGGGACGGTCGTCGGTCGACGGGAACACGTCGATCAGGCCGCCCCGCACCGCCATCTGGCCCGGGACCCCGACGAGGTCGACGCGTTCGTAGCCGCCCGCCGACAGCCGCGCCGCCACGTCCTCAAGCCGCACCTGGCCGCCCACCTGGAGCGCCACGCGCATCCCGGACGCCCCGGTCGGGTCCGGGAGCGGCGAGAGCACGCCCGCCGCCGCGGCCACGACGACGACCGGATCGCCGCGCCGTACGGCCTCGAGCAGCTGCTGCCGCGCGCCTTCGGCCTCGACCGATGGACGATCCTCGGGGGAGATCGTGTCCCACGGCGCCAGGACGTGGACTGCGTGACCCCGGTCGGGGAGAAACGCCGAGAGGTCGTCCGCGAGCTTCTCGGCTTGATCGCGGGTCGGGGTGAGTACGATCCATGCCGGCGTGCGGGTGCCCGCGTGGGCCACGCAGGCGGCGATCAGGCAGGCTTTCGCCGAGCCGGCCGGCCCCGTGACCCACGGATGACGGCGGCGGGCGATTTCCTCGGATACGAACAGAAACTCCCGTCTGCGCTGCAGAAGCGGGAGTATGCCGGACAGCGACATTAAAAATTCCTCCGCGTCACTATTGTACGGGAGTCGTCAAGGTGGGGCAATGGGGCGGCTCGAGCCATCGCATCAGTCTGCGCGAGGAGCGGCGGCGCACCGCACGCAGACGGACGGCGTCCGGTATGGCGCCGTGAGGCAGCGTCTCTGCGGCCGCTCCGGCGGCGCGTGCGGCGTCTCCGCGGACTCTCCCTGTGGCGCCGTCGGCTGGCCCACACCTACTCGCCACACCCGTCGCGTAGTCTGCGCCTCCCGAGAGGACGGTCCTTTATGGGTCGGCGCCACCGGGCGAGACGCGAATCCCGAGGTAGCTTCGTCGGACGCCCTCGTGACGGGCGAGTTCGGTCCCCGTTCCCTCCAGCGCGATGTGGCCGTTTTCCAGGACGTATCCACGGTGCGCCAGCCGGAGCGCGGCGCTGGCGTTTTGCTCCACTAGGAGCACGGTCGTGCCGGCGCGGTTGATCGCCGCGACCGTTTGGAACATCGTCCGGACGATGACCGGGGCAAGGCCCATCGACGGCTCGTCCAGCAGCAGCAGGCGAGGCTTGGCCATCAGAGCACGAGCGATCGCAAGCATCTGCTGCTCGCCGCCCGAGAGCGTCCCGGCAAGCTGGGTCCGGCGCTCCCGGAGGCGAGGAAACAATGCAAAGACGCGATCCAGCGCGTCGTCTGGGAGGCGGGGCTCGACGTACGCTCCGAGCCGCAGGTTCTCTTCCGCCGTCATCGCGCCGAAAATCCACCGCCCTTCGGGGACCATGGTCAGTCCGAGGCGGACGATCTGGTGCGCCGCCATCCCGTCGATTCGGCGGCCGGCAAATTGGATGATGCCGCCGCGGGGCGCGAGCAGGCCGGAGATGGTGCGCAGCGTCGTCGTTTTGCCGGCTCCGTTCGCGCCGAGCAGCGCGACGATCTCGCCCTCGTCGACGTGAAACGAGATGCCGTGCAGGGCCTCGATCGCCCCGTAGGCCGTGCGCAGGTCCCCGACGTCGAGCAGCGTCACGGTTCGTCCTCCTGGCCGAGGTACGCCTCGATGACCGCCGGGTTGCGCTGGACTTCCCCGGGGGGGCCCTCGGCGATCCGCACCCCATAGTTGAGCACGATCACGCGGTCGCTTACCCCCATCACGACCCCCATGTCGTGCTCGACGAGCAGCACTGTGACCCCGAGCGCCCGGATCTCCGCGACCAAGTGGGCGAGATCATCTTTTTCCGACGGATTCATGCCGCTCGCGGGTTCGTCGAGCACGAGCAGTCGAGGTCCGGCCGCCATCGCTCGGGCGATCTCGACACGCCGTTGATCGCCGTAGGCAAGCGTGCGGGCCTGCTGCCGCGCACGGCCCTCCAGTCCGACGAACCTAAGCCAGCGATGGGCCTCCTCCCGCACCCACGCTTCTTCGCGGCGCTGGCCTGGCGTATGCAGCACGGCTGCAACCGTGCCCGCATGCGTGCGGGCGTGGAGCCCGATCATCACGTTCTCGACGACCTCGAGGCCGGGAAACAGCCGGATCAGTTGAAAGGTGCGCGCAATGCCTCGCGCCACAATGAGGTCAGGCCGGAGCGTCGTGATCGGCTGCCCGCTGAAGACGATCCGGCCGCTCGTGGGTCGGTTGAACCCCGTGATGCAGTTGAACACGGTCGTCTTCCCAGCACCGTTGGGGCCGATGATGCTCAGGATCTCGCCGGTCCGCACATCAAAGGACAGGTCGCTGACCGCCAAGAGCCCGCCGAAGCGCACCGTCAGTCGGTCGACGGAGAGGATCGGGACCGGTCCCACCCACGACGGACCGGCCATCAGGGCGCGCCCTCTTCGCGAGGTCCGAGGGGCCGCCGGCGTCCGGGGCGCGGCCGGCGTGGTTTCCCGCGCGGTCTCTCCTGTACGGCTCGGCCACAGGCCCTGCGGACGGAGAAGCATCAGGATGATCAGCCCGATGCCGAACGCCAGCACCCGAAGGGTCTGGAAGGCGCGGAGAGCCTCGGGCAGGCCCACGATCACGGCCGCGCCGAGCACGATCCCCGGCAGGCTGCCCATCCCGCCCAGGACGACGACCATCAAGATGTTCACCGACTGGACGAACGTGAAGCTGGTCGGATCGACCGCGGTGACTTTGACCGCGAAAAACGATCCGCCGATGCCGCCGAGCAAGGCACCCATCATATAGGCGCGGAGCTTGAAGGTGACGGTGTTAATGCCGGCCGCCCGGGCCGCGATCTCATCCTCGCGAATCGCCAGCCAGGCGCGTCCGAGCCGGGAGTGTGCGAGGTTGTAGGCCACCGCGAGGACGCAGGCGGCTAAGAGCAGTCCCAGGTAATACAGGGACGTCCCGCTGCTGAGGACCCACGACCCGATCGCGGGCCTCGGCACGCCCCAGACGCCGTCGGGCCCGCCCGTGAAGTCCAGATTGGTGGCGGTGATGCGGACGATCTCTCCGAATCCCCAGGGTGACGATCGCGAGGTAGTCGCTACGGAGCCGAAGCGTGGGGGCGCCGATCACCACGCCCGACGCCGTGGTGAGCAGCGCCGCGACGGGAATCGTCAGCCAGTAGGACTGATGGTAGTGGACCATCATGATCGCGGTGGTGTACGCCCCGATTGCGAAGAAGGCGGCGTACCCGAGGTCGAGCAGCCCCGCGTACCCGACGACGATGTTGAGGCCGAGGCCGAGGATGACGTAGAGCCAGATCAGCGTGGCGACGTCGACCACATACCCCTTGGCGATCAGCGGCAGCGCGAGGGCCGCGATCCCGACCGCAACGGCCGCGCCGAGACGGAGGCTCGCCGCGGCGTGGTGGCGTGGAGTCACATCCGCTCGACGACCCGCTCGCCGAGCAACCCGCGCGGGCGCACCGTCAGGATGAAAATCAACACCGCGAACGTGATGACGTTCGTCCAGCGGCCCGAGATGTAGCCCGCGGCGATGCTCTCGACGATGCCGACGAGGAAGCCGCCGAGCATTGCGCCGGGAATGTTGCCGATGCCGCCCAGCACCGCGGCCGTAAACGCCTTGAGCCCGGCCAGAAAGCCCATCAAGAACGAGATCTGGCCGTAGTACAGCCCGGTGGCGACGCCGCCGAACGCGGCGAGGGCGGCGCCGATCGCGAACGTCGTCGCGATGACGCGGTCCACGTCGATGCCCATCAGGCGCGCGGCGTCCTGGTTGATCGCGAGCGCACGCATCGCGAGGCCGAGCTTGGTGCGGTGCACGAGGGCATAGAGCGCCGCCATGAGGACGAGGCTCGCGGCGAGGATAGCGATTTGGATCCAGGAGACCACGACGTTGCCGAGCGCCGGCCCGCCCCGCCCGAACGGATGCGGGTAGACCAGGAACGACGGGCTGTAGACGAGGTACAACGTGTATTCGAGGGTCAGAGAAACGCCGATCGCGGAGATGAGAATGGACAGGCGCGACCCGAGCAGCGGGCGGTACGCCACGCGGTAGATCACGACCCCGAGGACCGCGGTGAACGCCATCGCGCCGAGGAGACCCAGGACGGTTGCGAGCGGCGCGCTGTGCGAGCCCAGGCCGGCGATGAGGCTCAGGATCGAGAGGCCGAGGAAGGCGCCCACGGAATACAAATCGCCCTGGGCGAAATTGATCAGGCGGATGATGCCGTAGACCATGGTGTAGCCAAGCGCCACGAGGGCGTAAAACGCCCCCACCGTGATGCCGTTGACCAGCTGCTGGAGTGCGATGTCCATCGGATCACCGCCGGTGACGTGGCGGGGCCGCCTATGAACGGCGGCCCCGTCATGCGTCCATTACCCGTTCGCCCTCGCGGCCGATGCGGCGCGCGCGCGGCGGGCAGAGGTCTGTCTACATGCCATGATACGCCGTGAATTGGCCGTTCTGGATCAGCAGCACCATGTAGACCGTGCCGGCGCGGTCGCCCTTCGCGTTGAGCGAGATCGAACCGGTAATGCCCTTGTAATTCTTCGTCTCTGAGAGCGCCTTGACGACCGCGGCGCGATCAGTCGAGCCAGCGCGCTTGATAGCCGTGATCACGATGCCGGTCGCGTCGTACTCGTAGGCGGAGTACGGACCGGGCGCCTTGCCGTACTTGGCGGTGTACTGCGCGATGTAGGTCTTGGCGCCCGGCAGGAACTGCGCGATCGGGGAGGACGTCACCATCACGCCGTTGGCGGCGGGGCCGGCTTCCTGGATGAATGTCGGATCGTTGTTCGCGTCCCCGGCCATGAAGTGGCCCGGCACGCCGAGGTCCTTGAACTGCTTCGCGAGCAGCCCGCCCTCTGCGAAGTACCCCGTGAAGTACAGCACATCCGGCTTCAGGCCCTTGATCCGGGTGAGCACCGCGCTGAAGTCCTTATCGCCGGGGGTGATCGCGTCGAAGAACACGATCTGCACCCCGGCCTTGCCCTGGAGCGCCGTCTGCGTCGCCTGCGCCAGTCCCTTCGCGTAGACGGTGTTGTCGTGGACGATTGCGATGCGGTGCGCGTGCAGCGAGGCGACCATGAAATTCGCGGCGAACGGCCCTTGCTGATCGTCGCGGCCGATATCGCGGAAGACGTTATTGAAGCCCTGTTCCGTGAGCTGCGGGTTGGTCGACGCGTCCGCGACGAACCCGACCCCCGCCGTGTGGAACACGCCGCTCGCCGGAATCGCGGCCGACGAGCAGTAGCCGCCCGCGACCGCGACGACGCCCGCGTCGACGAGCTTCTGCGCCGCGGTGACGCCCTGCTGCGCGTCGCACGCATCGTCCGCGGAGACGATCTGGATCGGACGCCCGAGCACGCTGCCACCCATCTGTGCGACCGCCAGCTGCGCGCCGTTCAGAATGTCCTGCCCCGCTTCGGCGCTGCTTCCCGAAAGCGGGACCGTGACGCCGATCTTCGACGGGTGCCCCGGATGCTCCGAAGCCCGGTGCCTGCACGGCGAGCGCGGTCATCAGCAAGACGCCTACGACCATCCATCGTCGCATGCCCTCACCTCCGTGGTGCGTGTGGTGCGGTCCGATGCGAACCGCACACGCTTCCGTACGGTCTTCCGGTGCCTATGTTTTGTCGGCGGCCGCCCCCGCCTACCAGCGCGCCAATTTGACGATGCCGTCCCGGATTTGGTCCCGGTGGGGCAGGTACGCGTCCTCGAGCACCGGCGCGTACGGCACCGGGACATCCGGTGCGCCGATTCGGCAGATCGGGGCATCGAGTGACGTGAACACGCGCTCGCCGAGGGCGGCGGCAATCTCGGCACCGATCCCGCCGCGCAGCCGGTCTTCGTGGACGATCAGCACTCGATTCGTCCGCGCGACCGATGCCCCGATGGCCTCCTCGTCGAGCGGCAGCAGGGTGCGCAGATCCAGGACCTCCGCTTCGATCCCCTCGGCCGCCGCGGCCTCCGCCGCCTCAAGACACCGGTGCACCATCATCCCGTAGGTGATGACCGTGACGTCCCGGCCCTGCCGCCGCAGGGCCGCGCGGCCGAGCGGCACACGTGCCAGGCCGCCCGGCACGTCGCCTTTCTGCGATCGGTACAGCGCTTTGTGCTCGAGGAAGAGCACGGGATTCGGGTCGGCGATCGCGGCGAGCAGCAGCCCCTTCGCATCCTCGGCCGTCGCCGGCATGACGATCTTGAGCCCCGGCGTGTGGAAAAAGTACGCTTCGATGGACTGCGAGTGGAAGGGCCCGCCGTGCGTCCCGGCGCCGCACGGCGCGCGAACCACGAGCGGCACGCAGCCGCCCGCCCGGTAGGCCGAGGTTGCCGCCACATTCGTCAGTTGATTGAACGCGGCGGCGATAAAGTCGGCGAACTGCATTTCGGCGACGGGCCGCATGCCGAGCAGCGCCGCGCCGACCGCCGCCCCCACGATCGCGGCCTCCGAGATCGGCGTGTCGATGACCCGCAGCGGCCCGAACTCTTCGAACAAATCCTTGGTCACCTTGAAGGCGCCGCCGTAGGCGGCGACGTCCTCGCCGAGCACGATGACGCTGGGGTCCGCCCGCATCGCCTCGCGCAGGCCGTCGGCGATCGCCTCCAGATAGGTCATCACGGCCATGGCTGCTCCTCGCAGTAGACTCCGCGGGTCAGCTCAGAGGCGTCGGGAGCCGGGCTCGCTTCCGCCCACGCCAGCGACTCATCGACGTCCTTGAGGACGTCGGCGCGCACGCCCGCGATGCCGGCGCGGTCCAGCACACCCGTGTCCTCAAGCCAGGACTCGAACCGCGCGATGGGATCGCGTCCCCGCCAGTCGTCGAGCAGCGCCTGGGGCACGTAGCTGGCATTGTCGGCCTCGGAGTGTCCCCGAATCCGCATCGTGCAGCACTCGAGGAACGTGGGTCCGCCGCCGCCGCGCGCGCGTTCGACGGCCTCCCGCGCGGCCGTGTACACGGCCAGCACGTCGTTCCCATCCACGGCCGCCGCGGCCATGCCATAGCCGGCCATGCGCGGCACGATGGGGCCGGCGACCTCGCGCGCCACCGGCGTGGAGTAGGCGAATTGATTGTTCCAGCAGACGAGGATGAGCGGCAGCCGCAGCACCGCGGCGAGATTCGCCCCCTCGTGAAACTCCCCGGTGGCGAGCGTCCCTTCGCCGAAGAACGCCATCGCGACCCGCGCCTCGCGGCGTACCGCGAACGCGAGCGCCGCGCCGGCCGCGACAGGGACGTTCGCGCCGATGAAGTCGGTGTGGAGGAGAATCCGCGGGCCGAGCCCCCCGATATGGAGGTTGCCTTCCCGGCCCCGCGTCGGCGAGCCGGCGCGGCCCAAGAAGTTCGCGAAGTAGTACCGCAGCGGCATCCCGAGGACGAGGCGTGCGCCGAGATCGCGGTGCAGGGTGGCCGCGACGTCGTCGGGCCCGAGCGCAGAGGCCGCTCCGACCGCGGTGGCCTCGTGTCCGTAGCCGGTGAAGCAGGCGCCCACGACCGCCCCGCCGCGATAGAGCGCGACGATCCGCTCTTCCGCGAGACGTTGCCGCACCATCTGTCGATAGAGACCGCGCAGCTCGTGGGCGCCGAGTTCTGGCGCCGGCACCATTCGGGCGCGGGATCTGGACCGGCCCCTCGGGTCTACCACCCACCGTAGGCGACCCAGCCTCCATCGACGGTGATACACGAGCCGGTAATGTAGTCGGCGTCGTCGGAGGCGGCGAACACCGCGGCGCGCGCGACGTCCTCCACAGTCCCGAAGCGGCCCGCCGGCGTCCGCCGCTCGATATCCGCGTCGGTGTAATCGCCGGTCGCCTGATCGTGCACGTCCATCGGCGTCTTGATGTACGCCGGATCGATGTTGAGGACGCGGATGCGGTGCGGCGCCCACTCGGCGGCCAGCACCTTGGTCAGGCCCGTGAGTCCATGCTTGCTCGCGCAGTACGCGGCGCGCTTCGGCAGCCCGACCTCGCCGAGGATCGAGGAGATATTCAGGATGACGCCGCGCCGCCGGGGAATCATCGCCCGCGCCGCCGCCTGCGCGCAGAAGAACGCGCCCGAGAGGTTCGTCTCGATCGTCATCCGCCACCCCTCCTCGGGGAGTGTTTCGGACGCACCGATCATCGACGTACCGGCGTTGTTGACCAGGATGTCGAGGCGTCCCCACCGGGCGGTCGCGGCATCCACGAGTCGTCCGGCGGTGGCCGGTTCGCGCACGTCCCCGGAGACCGCGACGGCCTCATGGCCCTGGGCGCGCAAGGCGCCGGCCACCCGTTCGGCACGGTCCGCCGCGCGGGAGTGCAGCACGACCCGCGCACCCTCACGGGCATAGGCCCACGCGATGGCCTCGCCGATGCCCATGCTGGATCCGGTGACGACCGCAACCCGTTCCTTGAGTCTCATCCGCCCCACTCCTCCGCCGGCACGCATGTCGTGTCCCCGCGAGGGAATCCTCGGCGTCCGGCCAGGCCCGATAAGATTACGAGCGCGCGCCCGGTACTCCTCTCCTCACGGCATGATGAACCCGTGCAGGTCCCGCCCATCGGCTGGACTAGGCGGGGATCATCCTGCGCGGCGAGGTCCGGGAAGTCAAGGACCATGTCGCTGTCCGAAATGACCCAATCGGGATGTCGTATCTGCCGCCGCCGTCCGTCCCCCACGACGAGGCCTCCTCCGGCGGTACGGGGAAAGATACGAGCGGGTGGATGCTGAGAGGAAGGAGACGGAGATGAAGACACTGGCGATTCTCGTCGGCGGAGGACCCGCACCGGGCATCAACGCGGTCATCGCCGCGGCCACGATCGAAGCGCGAAACGAGGGGATGCGGGTCCTCGGCTGCCGCGACGGCTACCGGTGGTTGATCCGGGGGGACATCCACCATGTCGACGAGCTCCAGATCGACGCGGTGTCCCGCATCCACTTTGAGGGGGGATCGATTCTCCGGACGTCGCGCGCGAACGCGGCGCAGTCGGAGGAGACCCTGCGCGTCTGTCGCCGATGCGCTGGAACGCCTCGGCGTGACCCACCTCCTCACCATCGGTGGTGACGATACGGCGTTCGGTGCTGCGCGGATCGCCGAAACCGTCGGTGGCCGGATCGCCGTCGCGCACGTTCCCAAGACCATCGACAACGATCTTCCGCTGCCGGCCGAACTGCCGACGTTTGGGTTTACGACGGCGGTCGACGTCGGGAAAGATCTCATTCGCAACCTCATGACCGACGCCGCGACGACGGGCCGATGGTACTTTGTGACGGTGATGGGCCGCCACGCCGGGCACCTCGCGCTCGGCATCGGCGGCGCCGCGGGCGCGACGCTGACGCGTGATCGGCGAGGAGTTTCCGGAGAACCGCCGCGTCGATATCCCGCACCTCGTCGACACACTCGAAGGCGCCATCATCAAGCGACGCGCGCACGGTCGCGACCACGGTGTGGCGCTGATCGCGGAGGGGCTGCTGGAACGGCTCGATGTCGGGACGCTCGCGCCGGGTGAGCGGGACCCCTACGGAAACGTCCGGCTCGCCGACTTCGAGCTCGGCCGTTCGCTCCAGCAGGATGTCTTGGCCAGCGTCCGGGCGCGCGGGCTCGACGTGGATATCGTGGCGAAGGGGCTCGGGTACGAGCTGCGGTGCGCGCCGCCGGGAGGGTTCGATATTCAGTACTGCCGCAGTCTCGGGTACTGGGCGAGCCAGTTCCTGCTGCAGGGCGGCACCGATGCGATCGTGACGGTGCAGGGCGGCCATTTGGTGCCGCTCCGATTCCGAGGACCTCATGGATCCGGCGACCGGACGCATCCGGGTGCGGTTTGTCGACGTGGCGTCAGATACCTACCGCACCCTGCGCGCGTACATGATTCGGCTCGAGGCGGACGATTTCGCGCTCCCCGAGCGCATCCGGGCGTTGGCGCGCGCCGGGGCCATGAGTGCCAGTGAATTCGAGAGCCGTTTCCGCTATCTGGTCGATCCCGAGGCGTCCCGGGATCCCGCCTGACCCGTCGCGTCGGGCGGGGTGAGGCCGACGTCGGCGGCCCGCGGTTATTCGGCCGACCGGACCGGCGGGGCGGCCAGCGGCGCGCGGGTGCCCCGGTACCAATTGGTAATCGGAAGCCGGCGATCTCTCCCGAATGCCTTCGGGGTGATCTTGATGCCCGGCGGCGCCTGGCGCCGCTTGTACTCGCTGCGGTCGACCATGGCGATCACGCGCGTCACCACGGCGGGGTCGTACCCCTCCGCGGCGATCTCCTCGGCGGAGCGGTCCTCTTCGACGTAGCGCTCAAGAATCGGATCGAGCATCTCGTACGGCGGCAGTGTGTCCTGATCGGTCTGGTGCGCGCGCAGCTCCGCCGTGGGGGCGCGCGTGATCACGCCCGCCGGGATCAGATCGCGCCCGGCCCGGGCGTTGCGCCAGGCGGCGAGCTGATACACGAGCGTTTTCGGCACGTCCTTGATGACCGCGAACCCGCCGGCCATGTCCCCGTACAGCGTCGCGTAGCCGACGCTCATTTCGCTCTTATTGCCGGTCGTCAGCACGAGCCAGCCGAACTTGTTGGAGAGGGCCATGAGGAGATTTCCGCGGGTCCGTGCCTGCAGGTTTTCCTCGGTGATGTCGGCGGGCCGGCCGGTGAACGGGGCGCGGAGCGCGGCCTCGTAACCCTTGACGATGGCGGCGATCGGCAGCTCGAGCGTGTGGATCCCGAGCCCGCCTGCGAGGGCGGCCGCGAACCGGCGGCTGTCCTCAGACGTAAACTCCGACGACATCGTGACGCCGTGGACCGCGTCGGCTCCGAGCGCGTCCACCGCGATGCACGCCACGAGGGACGAGTCGACGCCGCCGCTCAGGCCGACGGCGACGCCCCGAAACCCGTTCTTCCGGACATAGTCCCGCGTCCCGAGGACGAGCGCACGGTACACCTCTTCCACGTCGTCTAGGGGAGCGGGCGGCGGCACGTCCGGCAGCGCCGGGCGCTCCGCCGGGCCGGGCGACGTGGAGAGCGTGTAGACCGGTGCTCGGATCCCCTCGTCGCGCAGCGCATCCAGGGTCCGGATGGAGTTGTACCGACGGGTGCCGCGGATCGCTTCGACGTCGAGATCGGCGACGATGAGCGCTTCTTCGAACGCCGGCCCGCGGCTGATGATCTCCCCGGTCGGGCCGACAATCAGGCTCATGCCGTCGAACACCAACTCGTCCTGGCCGCCGATCTGATTGTCGTAGACGACCGCCATCGCGTAGTCGCGCGCCCGCGTCTTCAGCATCTCCTCGCGGAGGCGCCACTTGCCGCGCGAGTAAGGTGAGCCGTTGATATTGACGGCGACGAGCGCGCCCGCGAGCGACTGCGCCAGCAGCGGGCCGCCGGGCGCCCAGATATCCTCGCAGATGGTGACCCCGATCGGCACGCCGTGGATGACAAACACCGGGCTGTCGGTGCCCGGCTGGAAGTACCGCTTCTCGTCGAACACCCCGTAGTTCGGCAGACGCATCTTGCGGTACACGCCGGCGATCCTGCCCTCGTGCAGCACGGCGGCCGCGTTGTAGAGATGGTCGCCGGAATCGGCGAAGCCGACGACGGCGGCCGCGGACGTCGCGTGCGGCGCGATCTCGGCGAGGCAGCGAAGGTTGTCGCGGATGAAGTCGGTCTTGATCAAGAGGTCTTCCGGAGGATAGCCGGTGATCGCGAGCTCGGGGAACGCGACGACATCCACCCCGAGCGCCTGGGCTTCCTCGAGGCGCTCGATAATTCTCCGGGTGTTGCCCTCGAAGTCCCCGACCGTAGCGTTCAACTGGGCCATCGCGACCCGAAATCGAGGCGTCATGCTCATTCCCCCCGCCGCGGGTCCGTCACCCGCCAGCTTCCATTATAACACCGTCCGATTTCACCCGGCCTCGGTGCGGCGAGGGGTTGTCGGCGCCGCGTTCGAACCCTCTCGTCGGGCGCGGAGGACCGCCGCCGCGGAGCCCGCGGGGGGATGCATGGGGAAGCCGTTATCCGTCAGCGCGGCCGGCGCCGCGGGATTTTTGGCGGACGTTCAGCACCTGACCGCCGCGCTCGGCGCGGCGCCGGACCGGGCGGCGACCGCGGCCGCGGTGCTGCGCGAGGTCCGGCACCTCGAGTGCGTGCAGATCGATCCCGTGGCGGTCGTGGAGCGCAACCAGCACTTGGTGCTCGCGGCGCGCGTGCCCGGCTACGCGCCTTCCACCCTGCGGGATCTGCTGCGGCGCGGCCGGCTGTTCGAGTACTGGGCCAACGCCATCTGCGCGATCCCCATTGAGGATTACCCGATCTTCGAGGGGACGCGGCGGTGGTATCGCCGGCACCTCGCGCCGGAGATTGCGGCGCTCAAGCCGGTCGTGCGCAGGATCGTCACGACCTTGAGGGACGACGGACCCATGCACGCGCGCGCCTTTGCGTCGCCGGAGCGGATCCGTGGCTACTGGGGGGGTGACGCCAAAGCCACGTCCCATGCGCTGACGCTCCTGTTTCGTGCGGGGGATCTTGTGGTCGCCAAGCGTGAGGGGGCGGAGCGGTACTTCGCCCTGCCGGAGCACGCGATCCCGGAGGAGCTGCGGGCCCGCGCGCGGGCACTCACGACCGCGGATGCGAACGATGCCCTGTTCGAGAAGTACGTCCGGGCGTGCCGCGTGTTCGACGGGCGCGATCCACGGCTCGGATGGGGCCGCGTGCCGGCCGCCGCGCGGCGGAAGGCGCTCGAGCGGCGGATTCGTGCCGGGGAGATCGTGCCGCTGCGGCTCGAGGCGGTCACGCGCCCGTACTTCGTGCGTGCGCGCGATATCGACGCGCTCCGGCATCAGGAGGCCGCGGTGCGCGACGGCGCGGGGCGGGAGGACGCGGTGCGCTTCCTTCCGCCGCTCGACAACCTGCTCTGGCGGCGCGAACGCCTCGCCGACCTGTTCGACTTTCAGTACCGTTGGGAAGGATACACGCCGGTCGCGAAGCGCCGGTACGGCCACTACGCGATGCCGATCCTGAGCGGCGCCCGTTTGATCGGCAGGCTGGACCCATGGCTGGATCGGGAGCGGGGGCGTCTTGTCGTGCGGCTGCTGCATCTTGAGCGGGGCATCGCGCCGACCCGCACGCTGCGCGACCGCCTCGCTGCGGCTCTGGAGCGGTTCGCCGCGTTTCACGGGGTGCGGGAGTATGCGGTCGAGCGGACCGATCCGCCGCGTTTGTGGCGATAGGTCGGGGTCGTTCCGTTCCGCGCGCGCAGCACGAGGGCCCACCGGCGCCGCCGGCGGGCCCTCGCCCATCGCTCAGGGATCCGAATCGCCGGCCGTTTACACGTCGTAGTACAGGAAGAACTCGTAGGGCACGGGCCGGATGTTGACCTCGTGGACTTCCTTGGTGCGCTTGTAGTCGATCCAGGTGTCCAGCAGGTCGCGCGTGAACACGTCGCCTTCGAGCAGGAACTCGTGGTCGGACTCGAGCGCGTCGAGCGAGACGCCGAGCGAGCCCGGCACGTTCTTGATCTTGGCCGCCTCGTCCGCCGGAAGGTCGTAGATATTCCGGTCGAGCGGGCCGAACCCGGCCTTTGTCGGATCGATTTTGCGCTTGATGCCGTCGAGCCCGGCCATCAGCATCGCGGCGAACGCGAGGTAGGGGTTGCACGTGGCGTCGGGGCAGCGGAACTCAAGCCGCTTGCTCGAGGCCGCGGCGGGGCCCGAGAAGTACATCGGGATACGGATCGCGGCGCTGCGGTTGCGCTTGCTGAACGCGATGTTTACCGGCGCCTCGTAGTGGGGGACGAGCCGGCGGTACGAGTTCGTCGTACACGCGCTGAGCGCGAGCAGGGCGTTCACGTGCGTGAGTAGCCCACCGACATAGTACAGGGCGTCCTGGCTCAGCTCCGCGTAGCCGCCCTCGCTGTAGAACAGGTTCGCGCCGCCCTTCCACAGGCTCTGGTGGACGTGCATGCCGGTCCCGTTGTCGCCGAACAGGGGCTTCGGCATGAACGTCGCGGTCAGGCCGTGCCGGCGGGCGACGTTCTTCACGATGTACTTGTAGCTCATCAGCGAGTCCGCCATTCTCGCGAGCGTGTTGTACTTGATGTCGATCTCGCACTGTCCCGCCGAGGCCACCTCGTGGTGCTGCATCTCCACCTCGATGCCCCACGCTTCCATCTCGAGCGACATCTCGCTGCGCAGGTCGAGCAGCGTGTCGGACGGCGCGACCGGGAAGTAGCCTTCCTTCGAGCGGATCCGGTTGCCCATGCCGGGCTGGCCGGTGTTCCAGATCGCCTCGGGTGAGTCGATGCTGTAGCCCATCCGCTGGGGCAGCACATCGTACTGGACGTTGCTGAACACGAAGAACTCGGCCTCGGGCCCCCAGTAGCTCGTATCCGCGAGGCCCGACTGCTTGAGGTAGTCCTCGGCTTTCTGGGCTACATGGCGCGGATCTCGCGTGTACGGCTTCCCCGTCGTCGGGTCGTTGACGTTGCAAATGACCGAGAGCGTCGGCACTTCGGTGAACGGATCGGGCCGTGCGGTCGCGGGGTCCGGCATCAGAATCATGTCGCTCTCCTCGATCGCCTGAAACCCGCGGACGCTGCTGCCGTCGAAACCGATCCCGCGCTTGAACGTCTTCTCGTCAACCTGGCTCGCGGGGATTGTCGTGTGCTGCCAGGTGCCCGGCATATCCACGAATTTCAAGTCGACCATCTTGATGCCGTGGTCCTTGATGTATGCGACGACTTCCGGCGCGCCCATATCCTTGCCAGCCATGGTCTGTCACCTCCGCGTCCCCACGGGACAGATTCGGTACGCGAAAACAAAAACGCCCCCCAAATCGATATCAGGAGGCGTCTTGGCCTTCGGTACGTCACGGTACCTAGCCCGTTTATACCATGCTCCGGGCGGCCAGTCAACCGGCGAACGCCGCGCGCGGTGGATGTCGCGGGGCGCCACGCGTCAAGGGCGCCCCCGGGTGCGGGACGCCCTTGACGCCTTACGTCAGACCGGGATTATACGTCGATCGACTCGAGCATGGCGCTGAGTTCCTGGCGCAGTTCGGGCGTGTTCTGGTGGCCGTGGCTCGCCACGGCGTGGGTTGCCGCGGCCTCCACGAGGTCCGCGCGCTGGCTCGATGGGGCGATGAGCAGGAGCCGGCAATTCTTTTCACTCGGGAACCGTCCGCAATTCGCCACGAGCCACTGCCCCTTCGCCAAGCCGAGCTGCTTGAGTTCCATCTCCATCACTCCCCTTTAGGTGTGGTCCGCCGCGTTGCGGCGGTGCGGTACCGTGCAGCCCTGGACGACGATCCCAGATGGGCATTCTTGTACGCGACGCCTCAGCTGGGCCGGGCGTACGAGGTCATCCCGGTGACGTCGATGACGACGACGGGATCGGTTCCAACGACCCAGGCGTCATGGCCGGGGGGCAGCACCGAGACATCGCCAGGCGCGAACTCCTGTTCCGTTCCGTCGTCCATCCGCACCCGCAGGCGCCCTGAGACGTGGTACTGGGTGTGCGGCGCTTCGCAGCTCTTCGTCTTCACGAGCGGCTTGCACCGAATCCGACCACTTCCACCCGGGCTCGAACGTGCCCCGTCCAAACGTGATGCCGCCGAGCGTGACAAGTTCCAACTTGCCCTTGGGAAACGACCGCGTCTCGTCGGGCGCGTTGAGAGTCTTGTGCTGCATTGGTGCCATTGTCCACCCCTTTCCGCCGCCGGTTGAGCGATTTCTTACGGGGACAGCGTACCGCGCCTCCGTTGCCGGGGCGTTCCGGGGGTCTTCCAAACGCGTTCCGGGGGCGTTCAGTTTGGGGGGCGGACCGGGTCGGAGACAAGCCGGAGGCTCTCGTCCAGGCTGTCGGTAGCGCCTCGGGCGGCGGCCGCGTCCCACGCCGCGCCGCCGAGCGCTTCGCGGAGTCCGGGCGACAATGCGCTCGTGTTCCGGCTGGTCGACCGGCCAGCGGGGCGTCCCGATGGCATGGCGCATCCCGTCCGCGGCGCCGAGGAGGCGCGCCGCCGGCTCGAGGCGGCCGCCCGCTTCTGCGACGCGTGCGAGGCCCTCCACACACTCGATGATCCCGCGCTGGTCCCCGAGGGCCCGGCGGCGCTCGAGGCCGTCGCGGATCAGTCGGACCGCCTCCGGGAGGTCGCCCGCGGCGCACGCGATCATGCCGAGCTGAAACAGGGGCGTCGCCAGGTCACCGCCGTGATCGGCCTGCTCGAGCAGCCGCAGGCTCTCCTCGAGCAGCGGTTTCGCGCGCGCGTGCTCGCCGCGGTACCGGGCGAGCGTCCCAAGCCCGGCGAGCGACTCCGCGATTCCGCTCGTGTCCTCGATGGCCTGCTGGACGGTGAGGCTCTCCTCGAACAGCGCCGCGGCCCTCGACATCTCGCCGCGCGCGAGGGCGACGAGCCCGAGGCCGCACGTCCGGTACGCGGCGTCCCATTTCTTGCCGAGTTCGTCCGCCAGCGCGATCCCCGCCTCCAGGAGGCCGGCGGCCCGCTCGTGCTGGCCCCGCATCAGCGCGATGCGCCCCAGCCTGCCGAGCGATGCCGCCACCGCCGGTTTGCGGCCGAGCTGACGCTGCAGTCCCAGCGCCTCTTCCATCAGCACGTCGGCGCGGGCGTATTCCGCCTGGTTGGTCGCGAGGATCCCGAGCTGATAGAGACACTGGGCGATGCCCGCGGTGTCCCCGACGCGGCGGAAACACGTCAAGCTCTCCTCGAGCAGGCGCGCGGCTTCTCCGGGGTCGCCTTCGTGCAGGGCCACCGTCGCGATCTCGGCCAGGGCCACCGCGCTCGTCCACGGATCCGTCACCGACCCGCGCAGGCTCCCGCTCTCCTCGCAGATCGCGACGCCGCGCGCGTGCTGGCCGTGATGCCACGTCGCGTGGCCGAGCCAGGCGAGCGACAGCATCAGCGCCTCCTGATCATGCTGCGCGCGCGCGATCGGGACCGCCTGCTCCATGACCGCGGCCGCGTGGTCGAAGTCGTCCTGCGCGAAGGCGAGCCGTCCGGCCGCGATCAGCACCCGCATGCGTACGACGGGGTCGGCCCGTTCCGAACGCAGCGCGCGCTCGAGCCACTCGCGTCCCTCGCTGAGATAGCCGCGGCCGTGCCAATAGCCCGACAGCGCCGCCGCCATCTGCACGCCCGCCTCGTCCGCCGGCTGGCCGAGCGACCACTCGAGCGCGGCGCGCAGGTTGTCGTGCTCGTTCTCGAGCCGGTCGAGCCACGCGGCCTGATCCGGTCCCCGGAGCGCCGGCGCCGCCTCGTCGGCCAGGCGCCCGAAGAACGCGCCGTGGCGCCGGCGCACCACCACGGCCTCGCCCGACTCGAGGAGCTTGGTCTGGATGTACTGCCGCACGGTCTCCAGCAAGCGGTAGCGCGGCGGTTCCATCAGCACCATCGACTTGTCCACGAGCTGCGCGAGCACGTTGAGCACATCCACCTCGTCCAGCGCGTCGCCGGCGCCGACGGCCTGCGCCGCCTCCAGCGTGAAGCCGCCGGCGAATACCGAGAGGTGCCGCAAGAGGGCGCGCTCCGTGTCCGGCAAGAGATCGTAGCTCCAGTCCATGGCCGCGAGGAGCGTCTGGTGGCGCGACATCGCCGTCCTCGTGCCGCCGGTCAGCAGCCGGAACCGGTCGTTGAGCCGCGCGGCGATGACCTCCACCGGAAGCGCCTTCAGCCGCGCCGCCGCGAGTTCGAGCGCCAGCGGGATCCCGTCGAGGTGCGTGCAGATCGCGGCGACCATCGACGCGTTCTCGGGCGTCAGCGCGAAGCCCGGCTGGCTCAGCGCGGCCCGCTCGAGGAACAGGCGGATTCCCTCGTACTGCAGCAGGGGCTCCGCGCGGCCGGCCTGACGCGCGGCGGGCACCGACAGCGACGACACCCGGTACACGGCCTCGCCCGCGACGCCGAGGACCTCTCGGCTCGTCGCGAGGATGCGGAGGTCGGGACAGCGGCGGAGCAGCGCTTCCGCGAACTGCACGCATCCGCTCGCGAGGTGCTCGCAGTTGTCGAGCAGCAGGAGCGCGCGCTTGGTGAGCAGATAGTCGCCGAGCGCCGTGACGAGCGACCGCGTGGTCTCCTCGCGGAGATTCAGGACGGAGGCGACGGCCTGCGGGATCAGCGACGCCTCAGGCAGGACCGAGAGGTCGACCAGCCAGACCCCGTCCGGGAACTCCGGCTGCGCGCCGGCCGCGGCTTCGAGCGCGAGGCGGGTCTTGCCGACGCCGCCGGCGCCGACGAGCGTCAACTGCCGGTTGGCCGCGAGGCGCTCCCGCACCTCCGCGAGCTCGCGCGTCCGGCCGACGAAGCTCGTGAGGGCGAGGGGGAGGTTGGTGCGTCCTCGCGCGGGCCGGTCCGCGGCGGGGCGCGGCGCCGCGTCCGGCGCGGGAGCGGCGAGAGGCACCGCGCCGGCGACGACGTCCTCATACAGCTGCTGGCTCGCGGCGTCGGGCGCGGCGTCGAATTCGCGGGTCAGCGCCTCGCGCAGGAGCTGATACTGACGGAGCGCGTGCAGGCGCTGGCCGGTGGCCGCGTAGAGCCGCATCAGCCCGCGGTGCGCCTCTTCCCGGCCCGCGTCGGCCACGAGGAGCAGCTGGAGCGTCTCGATCGCCTGCCCGTACGCCCGCTCCGCCTCATACAGCGCCGCGAGATCGCTGAGGAGCGCGAGGTATTCCTGCTGCAGCGCGTCCCGCCGGCCGACCGACCATTCCTCGTACCGATCCTCGGGGAGCAGCTCGCCGCCGTACAGGGCCAGCGCCGCCTGATACCCGTCGATCTGGTTGCGCGCCCGCGCGTCGATCACCGCGCGCTCGAACGCGTCCGCATCGATCCACATCGCGTCGCGCGGCACCATGATGATGTCGTCTTGGAGCGAGAGCGCGCGCGGCACCGGGGCGGGCGCGTCGGCCTCGAGCACGCGTCTCGCCACGTGCATCGCCTTGCGGAGGTTGTTCGCGGCCGCGGTCGGCTCGAGGTCGGGCCAGAGCCACTCGGTGACCTGCTCCCGGTGGAGGCGGTGGCCGGGGGTGAGCGCCAGCAGTTTGACGAGGGTCCTCGACTTGCGAAGGGGCCACGCGGCGGCCGGAATCTCCCGGGCTCCGGACGCCGCCCGGAACCCGCCGAGAATCCAGACTCTCAGATGGCTGGCCGGCCCCTCGACGCGCTCATCCGGCATGCCCCGCACGCTCCTTTGTCCCTCGACGTTCGAGGGGCTTCGCGCAGATGCCTCCCAGCCGTGCGGCGCGCCCGGGGTGCTGCGGCGCAGTCCGGCAGGCGCCGGAACGCGCGATCCGGAAATTGTTCCCCGGTCTTGACGGAGTCACGGAGGCGCCGACGATGCTCGCGTACGTGTTCTGGCACTACCCGGCGGACGGGCTCGACGCCGCGCGGTACGAGGCGCACCTTGCCGCGTTCCACCGCACGCTGGGTGCGGCGCCGCCGCGTGGATTTCTCGGATCCGCGGCGTACCGCATCGACGGGGCATCCTGGCTCCCGGGCGGCGAAGGGTACGAGGACTGGTACGAGCTGGCCGACTGGGACGCGCTCGGGGTGCTGAACGAGGCGGCGGTCTCGGCGTCGATGCGCGGCGACCACGACGCCGTGGCGTCTCTCGCGGACGGCGGAGCCGGCGGCGTCTATCGCGCGCTGCGTCCGGCCCCGCGCGGCGCGACCGAGGCCGTGCTGTGGCTCGCGAAGCCGAAGCGCACGCCGTATCGCGAATTCATCGCGGCGTTCGACGCGCTGCCGGCGGGCTGCGCGCTGTGGCAGCGGCAGATGGTGTTGGGGCCGGCCGCCGAGTTCTGCGTCGCCGGACCCGTGGAGATGGTTGAACGCCTCGGCCTTCCCGACGGCACGACGCCGCAGCTGAGCCGCCGCCGGCGCCTCTGCTGAGCGTGGCAGGTCTGCCCGCATCGCGGGCCGTGCCGGTCTGGGGAGGTCAGCGGCTGGGGCGGCGCCGCGCGGGGCGCTTGGCTCCCGACTTCGAGGCGGTCGGCGCGCGCTTCGGCGCGGCCTTCTTCGCCCGCGCCGGCTTCTTGGGCTTCGCCGCGGCACGCTTCGGACGCGTCGCGGGCGGGGCGGCCTGCGGACCGCCGACCGGCACCAACTCGAACTGGGTGGTCGGCGCCGGGACCCCGGCGCCCTTCACCGTGCCGGGGAGGATCCGGAACACCGGGCACAGGAAGACCTCGATCCTCCCGCCGCCCGGCGCAAACAGCGCCGGCAGGTGCAGCGAACGGAGCCCCACGAGCGTGAGCGGGCCGGTCGGCGGTGTGCTGAGCCATCGGCGCGCCGTGTCGTAGGCCGGCGTCCCGGGCACGGCGACCGCGGTGATGCGGGTCCGCCCGGCCGCGTCCCCGAACGCGAACAGGAACGGGCGCCCGTCGACGAACTGGCTGCGTCCCCCGAAAAACTGGCCCGTCATGTACACGTAGGCGGTCTCGACCACCGGGGCGTGCCGGAACGCCATGGTGCCGCCCGTGAACGCGACGCGCGTGGACGGCTGGAAGTCCGGGAAGGGCATCGGGTGCACGGCGTCGATCTGCGCCCAGTCGGCTTCGCCGGGCGCATCGACCGAGATCGGCGGGAACGTGAGTCCCCGCTCCGTCACGATGGTGCGCACGGGGTGGATCTCGAGCAGGTGCGGGATCACGGGATGCCCCACGGACGCGTGGTCCGGCAGCATCCGAAGCAAGCCGGTGACGGTGACGCGCTGCTGCGTCGCGATCATCTCGTCGAGCAGGCGCGCGTACTGGCTGTGTCCGGTGCCGCCGGCCTCGAGCGCTCCCGGCCGCACCGCGTTCTGGATCACGCACGCGATCGTGTGGCGCGTCGCGCCGTCGGACGGCGCGGGGGAGAGGCCGAACGCCACGCCCAAGCCGTATTCGCCCTCGCCGGTGCGCGCGGCCACGTACCCTTCCGCGGTGACGTCGATGCCGGGGGAGAAGCGGAGATACGCGAGCGGCTCGGCGCCCGAGACGACGAAGTCCTGCTGGTCGCCGGAGCTCGGCAGGATGCTCACGGAGCTCAGCACCCGCAGGAGGTCCGCGGGGGTCCGCACCTCGATCCGGCCCGCCGGGCGCGCCGGCGTGTGCTGGCGCATCTCGTCCGACACCAGGATCGCGCGGGCGATCTCCTTCATCGGGGTCCGCGTGTTGCGGCTCTGCCGCTGGATGCGCAGGAACGCTTCCTGTTCGTCGATCCCCTCGCGCTGCATGAGGATGCCCTTCGCGCGGTCGACCAGCTTGCGCGTCTCCAGGGTCTCCTTGAGGCTGCCGACCTCCTGCTGGAGCGCGCGCAGCTCGGCGAAGCGCGCCATCGCCACCTCGATGACGGGGACCAGCTCCGCCTCGCGTACGGGCTTCACGAGATAGGCGAGGACCCCGGCCTCCTGCGCCCGCTGGACGAGATCGCGCTCGCTCCAGGCCGTCAGGAGGATGATCGGCCGAGGCTGCCGCGCCATGATCGTCGAGGCCGCGGAGATCCCGTCGAGTCCCGGCATCTTGATGTCGAGGAAGATCAGTTCGGGGTTGAGCTTGGCCGCGAGCGCCACCGCTTCTTCGCCGTCGCTCGCCTCGCCGACCACCGTGTAATCATGCTCCTCCAGCATGGTGCGGAGGCCCATGCGGATGACCGGCTCGTCGTCCGCGATGAGGATGCGCATCGCGTCCGTCATCCTACGATCCCTGCGGCCGCGGCATCGTGATCACGGCGCGCGTGCCGCCCGGGCCGCCGAAGGTGATCTGGCCCTTGAGGTCGCTGCCGACGAGCGTGTGGACGATCTCGAGGCCGAGGCCGGCGGACCGGTCGGGCGCGAAGCCCTCCGGCAGCCCCACCCCGTCATCCTGCACCTCGACGCGCAGCGCGTCGCGCCCCGCGCTGAGCGTGATCATCACCGCGCCGCCGCTGCGGCCCTCGAACGCGTGCTCCACGGCGTTCTGCAGCAGCTCGTTCACGACGAGCGCGAGCGACGTCGCCTGCTGGCTCGGCAGGCTGAGGTCGTCGCCGCTCACCTTGATCTCGAGCGCGAGGCCGGGCCGGGCCATCGTCTGCCGCACGGTCTGCGCGACGCGTTCGAGCATCTCGTGCACGGCGACCTGGCGCAGCCCGTCGGCGGCGAGAATCTCGTGCACGCCCGCGATGCTCAGGATCCGGTTGATCGTCTCCGTGAGGACCTCGCGGCCGGAGACTTCGCGGCCGTCGCGCAGCTGCAGGCGCAGCAGCATCGCGATCATCTGGAGGTTGTTCTTCACCCGGTGGTGCATCTCGCGCACCATCGCCGACTTGACCACCAGGCTGGCGTTTTCGATCGCGAGGGCCGTCTGGTTCGCGAGCGTCTGCAGCATGCTGATCTCGGACGGCGTGAACGTGTGCCGCCGCGCGGTGTAGCAGGTGACGACGCCCAGCGTGTGGTCCCGCACGCGCAGCGGCACGGACAAGAGCGACCGCACGGGCGTGGGTTCCGGCAGCTCGTTCGTGCGGAAGCGAGGATCGTCCGCCAGATCGTGGCAGACGATGGGCTGGCCGCTCGCCGCGGCCTCGCCGGGGATGCCCTCGCCGACGCGCAGCGCCCGCCGGGGCCGCGCGCCGGGGACCTCGGGGTACGACGCGGCGAGCACGAGCTCGTCGCCTTCGAGCAGCAGCAGCGTGCACAGCGGCGCCTGCAGCACGCGCGCGGCCATCTCCACGAGCAGGCGGAGGATCTGCTCGAGGTAGAGGGGAGACGTCAGCGTCTCGCTCGCCTCGGCGAGCGTGCGCAGCTCGAGGAGTTGACGCCGCATGCTGTCGTGCAGGCGCGCTTTTTCGAGCGTGCCGCTCGCGAGATCCGCGATGATGCTCAAGAGTTCGATCTCATCGTCGCCCCACGCGTGCGTGCCGGTGGTCTGGACGTTGATCGCGCCGAGTGTCCGGCCTTCGACGGTGAGCGGGACCGCGAGGAGCGATTGGAACAGCGACTCGTGGGTCTCCGGCAGGAGCTTGAACCGCGGGTCCTGCACGGCGTTGGTGGAGGCGACCGGCTCGCCGTGCTGCGCGGCCCACCCGGTCAGGCCTTCGCCAAACTTGAGGCGGGCCGCGCCGACCGCGTCCGAGGCGAGCCCCGTCGTCGCCTTGAGGACCAGGTATTCGCGCGAGGCGTCCAGCAGGTAGATCGAGCAGCTATCGACGGGCATGACTTCCGCGGTGGTCCGGGTGATCAGGGTCAGGGTGGTGTCGACGTCGAACGTCGCCCCGATCGCGCGGCTGATCTCCCTGAGCGCCGAGATCTCCGCGGTCTTGCGGGCGAGTTCCCGGACTGGATCATTGGTCTGAGGCTCCTTGGGGGTGGTCGCCCCGCGGCGCGTCACGAGATCCTCCCGCCACCCTCGCTCACTCGCCGGCGCCCGCCGGCGGCATCGTGCGGGCAGCCGCTTCGATGTCTTCCGCCCGGAACGTGCTGCGGCGGTTGATCGCCACCGCCCACGCCATCAGCACCACCGTCACGATCACGACCGCGGCGCGGACCCCCATCGGGATCGGGGCGATCGTTACCGGGGCGATCAGCAGGCTCACGAGGTTCATGACCTTGATCAAAGGATTGAGGGCCGGGCCGGCCGTGTCCTTCATCGGGTCGCCGACGGTGTCGCCGATCACGCCCGCCTTGTGATAGTCGGTGCCCTTGCCGCCGAGGAACCCGTCCTCGATCTTCTTCTTCGCGTTGTCCCAGGCGCCGCCGGTGTTCGCCTGGAACACGGCCATCAGCTGCCCCGTCAGAATCGCGCCGGCGAGGAACCCGCCGAGCGGCGCCGCGCCGAGACCCATGCCAACCGCGATGGGGGCCGAGATCGCGATCACCGCAGGCGACAGCAGCTCGCGCTGTGCCGCGACCGTCGCGATGTCCACGCACCGGTAGTACTCCGGCTTCGCCGTGCCCTCCATGATCCCGGGAATCTCGCGGAATTGGCGGCGGACCTCCTCGACGACCTGGAACGCCGAGCGGCCGACGGCGCGGATCAGGAACGCCGACACGAGGAACGGCACCGCGCCTCCGATCAGGAGGCCGATGAAGATGAGGGGCAGGTTGACCTGGATGCCCACGTGCTGGACCACCGCGGCGACCGCGGTGCCCCCCTGCTGCACGGCGTGTTCGAGATCGTCCGCGGTCATAGTCAGACGCGCCTGGTCGACGAACGAGCGGAACAGGGCGGTCGCCGCGAGCACCGCGCTCGCGATCGCGAACCCCTTCGTGAGCGCCTTCGTGGTATTGCCGGCTTGATCCAGCTGCGCCACGACGTGGCCGGCGTCGACCCCGCCCTGCATGGAGGGGTCGTGCGCGATGCCGGACATCTCGTAGATGCCGTTCGCGTTGTCGACGATCGGACCGAACGTGTCCATCGCGAGAATGTAGCCGGTCACCGTCAGGAGGCCGAGTCCCGCGAGCGCGACGCCGTACCCCGCGAGGGCGAGGTCGCCCTGGAAGATCGTGAACGACGCGAGGATCGTGCCGGCGATCGCGAGCGTCGCCCAGACCGCGGATTCGAGGCCGTAGCCGAGGCCGGACAGGAGGAACGTCGCGGGGCCGGTCTTCGTCGAGTAGGCCATCTCCGTCACGGCGCGGCGCTCCGGGCTCGTGAACTGATCGGTGAGCCAGCGAATGAAGAGCGCGAGCACGAGGCCGCTGAGCAGCGCGAAGGAGAACCGCCAGTCCGGATTCCCGGTGCGCGGGTCGAGGAGATAGAACGCGTTCACGAGGGCAAACCCGACGACCGCCGCGCCCGCGGAGACCCAGAGCCCGCGGGTGATCGGCACCATCGGATTCTCCCCCGCCTTGGCGCGCACGGACCACGTGCCGATGATCGACGCGAGCACGCCGAGCGCCTGCACGAGCAGCGGAAACAGGATCAGCTTGAGGGCAAACCCCGACGCGGCGGCGCCGTATTCCGAGAGGAATCCGGGGTCGAGCAAGGTCCCCGCGCCGAGGATGATCGCGGCGACGAGCGTGACCTCGTACGATTCGAACACGTCCGCGGCCATGCCCGCGCAGTCCCCAACGTTATCCCCCACGTTGTCGGCGATCGTCGCCGCGTTCCGCGGATCGTCCTCGGGAATGCCGACTTCCACCTTGCCGACGAGATCGGCGCCGACATCCGCGACCTTGGTGTAGATGCCGCCGCCGATGCGCATGAACAGGGCCACGAGCGAGCCGCCGAAGCCGAAGCCGATCAGCACCCGCGCGGCGTCTCCCCGAAATACGATGAAGATGATGGTCGCGCCGAGGAGTCCCAAGCCGACGGTGAACATCCCCGACACCGTCCCCGCCTGAAACGCGGTCTCGAACGCGTCCTTGAAGCTGCGCGTCGCCGCGAACGCGGTCCGCACGTTGCCGCGGACGGCCAGGTTCATGCCGACGAACCCGGCGCCGTAGCTCGCGAGGCAGCCCATGAGAAACGCGGCCGCGATCCCGACGGCCAGCATCGGTGTCTGAAAGATCGGCTGGTACAGGAAGTACAGCGCGATCGCGATCGCGATGATGAACAGCGACATCGTGCCAAACTGCCGCCGCAGATACGCACGAGCCCCCTCCTGAATCGCGGACGCGACCTCTTGCATCGAGACGGGTCCCGGGCTCCGGCGAAGCACCCGGGCGCTCACCCAGCCTCCGTACACGAGCGCCACCGCCGCGCTGGCCATCACCAGCCACAGGAGGCGGAATTCGAGCCCTCCAAACGCGGGGAGAGTAACGCTACTCTCGCTCATCACGGAGCCTCCTGGTCCAAAGAGTGGCGCGGCGTTCTTCATAATACCAAAGCCCGAACGCGCGATTCAAGAAAAATTGCCTTCTGGAGGCAAAATCGGCGATTTTCAGCCGGATTTTCCGGCCAGGGACGGGGAAGGCGGGGGACAGCGGCGCACCGGCCGCCTCAGCGTCCGGCGCGCCGCCGGAGACTAGTGGCCGACGGACCCGAGCGGCAGGAAGCCAACCAGCGCTGTCGTGTCGATGCCGTGCTGCACAAAGAACCCTTCGTTCACTTCCAGGGCGTAGCGGTACGGCGCCTTCGAGGTGTAGAACGCGAACGGGCCGTTCAGGGGATCCGGCGCGACCGGCATGTCGAGCAGCGTCACGATGTGCCAGTGCGCGTCCATGAACGCGATCGACAGGGGGATGAGCGTGTTCTTCATCCAGAACGGGTCCTGCTGCATGTCCGAGAACGAGAACAGCATCCCGGAGTTCGGCGAGAGGGACGTGCGGCACATCAAGCCGTATTCCTGGGCGAGCGCGGTGTCCGCGATCTCGACCTGGACGCGCGTGATGTCTCCGTGCTCGTTGAAGCTGAGGACCGCGTGTTTATAGGTGAAGGTTTGGATCGGACACGCGGGATTCGCCGGCGCCGTCGCCCCACCGTTGAGCGCGAGCGCGAGCACACAGACGCAGACGATGCCGAGTGCCGCGGTCAGCCTTCGCATCACGTCCTCCTGATCCTCAACGGCGGGTCGCCCGCCGCGGAGGTTCCGCGCGGGCTTAGTGTACCACGCCGCCGATCCGGCTGAGAATCTCCGGGACCGCGGGGTTGATGTCGGCGTCCTCGATATCGAGGTGCGTGAGTCCCGGCAGAATCTTGACCTCCACGTCCGCGGCCGGCGTCGAGACGTGCGACAGGTAGAACGACGCCGCGCGCGTGGTCCGGATCAGGCCGTTGCCCGCGCCGAGCAGCAGAATCGGGACGGTGGTGTAGCGGACCTGCGTCAGGCTCGCGAAGCGCCGCGAGAACGCGTCGGTCGTGTCGAGGCCCGACGACAGACCGAGGTCGAGCACGAGGCGCCACGGCACGTACCACTGGGTGAAGTCGGCCCCCGGCTCGAGGATCGCCGCTTCCAGCCCGCGCAGATCAACGTGGCCCGCCGGCGGGTTGTCGCCGTACGGCATCCACTCGATGAGCGTGTGTCCGGGCGCGGGCCGGCCGCTCTGCATGTCGAGCAGCCCGTCCGGATTCACGTGCCAGGGATCGGGCATGCGGTTGAAGATCCCGATCGGGGTGCCGATGGACGCGCGGATGAACAGGTCCGGCTGCGCGAGGTCCGACAAGGCGCCCGCGAACTGGGCCTCATTGGTGATGGGTTGGCCGGGGCCGCGCGGGTAAAACGGCAGTGTGCTCGGGCGACTCGCCTGGTAGTAGGCGTACAGCGTCACGACGTCGAGCAAGACGCTGTCCTTGGGATGCGCCACGCTGTCAATGTCGGCGAACGGTCCGATGTGGCGGCCCGCCCGCCCGAGCAGCTGGCGCACCCCGGGGATGTCGGGGACGAGCGGGATGTGGATGCCCTCGAGGTACTGCGAGCTCGACAGGCGCGGAATCACGGACAGCGGCGCGCCGTCGAGCAGGATCAGGCCCGAGATATCATGGTCCCCGGCATCGGGCGCCGGCAGCGGCCGGTCCTTGTCGTCGGTCGGGACCGCCTCCGGGCCCGGCACACGGCCGAAGTCGTACCCGGCGTACAGTGCCGCGAGGATGCCGCCGAGGGAGTGGCCTCCGAGGTACACCGGCGTCGCGGGATAGCGCCGGTGGGCCTCCTCGACGATCGCGCGCACATCGCGGAGGTGGACGTCGAGGCCCCAGTACGCGGCGAACGGGACGGCGGAATCCGGCAGCGGCTGGTAGGTCACCCCGTCGATCGAGAGGTTGCCGTAGTAGTAGCCGAGCGCGAAGTCCGGGTTCTGATAGGCGAGCGCCGCCGTGATGCCGCGCCGGTCCTGGAGCAGCGTCGCGCGGGGTGCGACCACCCAGACTTCGACGCCGGGGTCGCGTGTGACGAGCGCCCGCGCGAGAATATCGAGCGTGTTCGGGCCGGAGTTGAGCCCGGGAATGAGCACGAGTACGCTGTGCGGGGGCGAGATGCCGACGGCGAAATAGCGCAGGGCGACCCCGCGGTTGTACTGTGGTGGGGTGTGCGGCTCCTGCGCACCCGGCACATCGATGGGCACGCGAAGCACCGTCGGCGTGGACGGCTGAGCGATGCCGACGTTCGGGGCGGCGACTCCAGCCAGCAGCAGCGTCAGTGCGAGCGCAAGGGGGCGGCGAAGCATCATCTCGTTCCTATACGTTTGCGGAGGGAAGGAAATGCCCTGCAACGGCACGAACCCACAGAGCCCCGTGGCTGCTTATGTCTGACTATGACGTGATCGTGGTCGGGGCCGGTCCCGGCGGCGCGGAGTCCGCCCGGACGGCCGCGCGTGCCGGTCTGCGGACGCTCGTGGTCGAGGAGCACCCGACCGTCGGCGTGCCGAGCCACTGCACAGGCAAGCTGTCCTTCCACGCCTTCGACGAGCTCGAGATTCCGCGCAGCCTCGCGAAGACCGCCGTCTCCGCGGCGGTGCTGTACTCGCCGAGCGGCGTGGCGATCCGTGTGCGCCGCCGGCACGTCGATTCCTACGCCGTGGACCGGATTACGTTCGACCAGTGGGTGGCGGAGCGCGCCTTGCGCGACGGCGCGGAGCTCGTGACCGGCGTGAAGGTCACCGAGGCGGCGCGCGAGAACGGCGGCGTCGTCGTGCGCGGCGGGCGCGGCGAGCGTCCGTTTGAGGCCCGCGCGCGCCTCCTCATCGACGCGGAAGGCTCCGCGCCGCGCCTGCTGGAGCCGCTCGGGGTGCGGATTCCCCGGCGCCACGCGTTCGGACTGCAGTATGAAATCCGCGGCATCGGCGGGATCGAGCCGGACACACCCGAGATGTTTTTCGGCGACGACGTGGCCCCGGGATTCTTTGCGTGGCTGATGCCGGTCGGCGACGGCGTCGCGAAAGTCGGCCTCGCCGTGGACCCGCGGCGGGCGACGCGGGCCCCGGTCTGGTATCTCGGGCGCCTCCTGGATGAGCACCCGGCGCTGCGCGGGCGGATGGCGGGCGCCGTCATTCAGCGCAAGGTGGCGGGCCGGATTCCGCTCCTCGCCGGTGACGCGCCCACCAGCGCGGATCGTGTGCTCGTGGTCGGCGACGCGGCGGGCATGGTCAAGGCGACCTCCGGCGGCGGCATTTACTACGCGATGACCGCGGGTCGGGTGGCGGGAGCCGCCGCGGCCCGGTACGTCGGCGGCGATCCCGGCGCGCTCGCCTTCTACGAGCGCGGGTGGCGCGCCCGCATCGGCCGCGAAGTGCGGTTCACCGCGTTCAGCCGCCGCGCGATCAACCGCCTCTCGGATGCGGAGCTCGATATGGTGATGCGGGCGATTGCGGAGAGTCCCCGGCTGCTCGCGAGTATCGGCGACGCCGGCGATACGCAGTTCCAATCCAAGTTGTTTGGCCCGCTCTTGTGGGGACTGGCGGGGGTGACCCTGCGCCGCCCCGCGGTCGCGCCGCTCGTCGCGAAGGCGCTCATTGTCGGGATGTTCTCGCAGATGTAGCGAACGACCCGCGCATCTCCGCCGCGCGGCGCCACGGTCGGCGAATCCAAGGCAGGATGCCTCCGGCGGCGACACGAATCACGCCCCATGCGCGTCATCGCGGATCTTCATCTCCACTCGAAGTTCAGCCGGGCGACCAGCCGGGATATGGACGTCGAGACCCTCGCGAAATGGGCCGGCCTGAAGGGGATCACGCTCGTGGGCACCGGCGACTTCACGCATCCGGTGTGGCTGCGGGACCTCAAGGCGAAGTTGACGCCGAACGGCCGGGGCCTGTTCACGCACGGCGCGCAGCATTTCATGCTGAGCGTTGAAGTCAGCAATATCTATCCTCAGGGCGGCCGCCTGCGCAAGATCCACAACATCATCCTGGCCCCGGGCTTCGAGGTCGTGGACCGGATCAACGCGGTGCTCGCCCGGTTCGGCAGCCTGATGGCCGACGGCCGGCCGACGCTGTCGCTGCCCAGCGACAAGCTCGTCGAGTACGTGATGGAGATCTCGCCCGAGTGCATGGTGATTCCCGCCCACGTGTGGACGCCGTGGTTCTCGCTGTACGGGTCGAACTCCGGGTTCGACGCGCTGGCCGAGTGCTTTGGCGACCAGGCGAAGCACATCGTCGCGGCAGAGACCGGCCTCAGCAGCGATCCCCCGATGAACTGGCGCCTGCCGGAGCTCGACCGGCTCGCGCTCGTCAGCAACTCGGACGCGCACTCGCCGGCGAAGCTCGGCCGCGAGGCCAACGTGCTTGACTGCGAGCTCGACTACCACGAGATTCTCCGCATCTTCCGCGAACGGGACCTCAAGAAGTTCCTGTACACGATCGAGTTCTTTCCCGAGGAGGGCAAGTACCATTTCGACGGCCATCGGTCGTGCCAGCAGCGGCTGTCTCCCGACGAGACCAAGGCCGCGCGCGGCAAGTGCCCCGCCTGCGGACGGGCGATCACGGTGGGCGTCATGTCCCGCGTGGAGGCGCTCGCGCGGCGCGCGCCCGGCGTGGACGCGGGCACGCGGGTGCCGTTTCGGAGCCTGATTCCCCTCGAGGAGATCATCGCCGAGGCGCTCGGCGTGCAGCCGGGGACCGGGGCGGCGCGCGAGGAGTATCTGCGCCTCGTGCGGGAGTTGGGAAGCGAGTTCGCGGTGCTGCTCGATGTCCCGCTCGACGAAGTGGCGAGGCATACCCGTCCGCGCGTGGTCGACGGGCTGCGCCGCGTGCGGGACGGGCGTATCCTGATCCATCCCGGCTACGACGGCGTGTTTGGCGAGCTCCACATCTTCGAGGGGGCCGACGAGGCGCCTCGCGCCGGGCAGCCGGCGCAGACCACTCTCTTCTGACCGCGCGGCCGCCGTCCCGCGGCGGCGTCCGGCGGTGGTGCTCCAGCCGGGAGCCGAGGCCCGCGTCCGCGCCGGCCACCTCTGGGTGTACCGGGCGGAGATCGCCCGGATCGATGGCTCGCCAGAGGATGGCGACGAGGTGGCGGTCCTCACCGCGGCGGGGCACGAACTCGGTACCGGCCTGCTCAACACCCAATCGGTCATTACGGTGCGCCTCATGGCGCCTCCCGGCGCGGCGCTCGACGAGGCGTTTTTTCGCCTCCGGCTGGAGCGGGCGGTGGCGATGCGCGCGCGCGTCGCGCGGGGCTCCACCGCCTGTCGGCTCGTGTTCGGCGACGGAGATCTCCTGCCCGGTCTGATCGTCGACCGCTACGGCGATCTGCTCGTCGTGCAAACCCTCACGCTTGGCATGGACCGCCGCAAAGCGATGCTGGTGCGCCTCCTCGGCGACCTCATCGGGCCCCGCGGGGTCTTCGCCCGCAACGATCCCGCCGTGCGCCGGCTCGAGGGGCTGCCCCGGGAGACCGGCTGGCTCGCCGGCGGCGGCTCGACGGAGGTCGAGATCGAGGAGGACGGGGTCCGGTTCCTCGTCGACGTCGCGCGCGGGCAGAAGACGGGATTCTTCTTGGACCAGCGTGAGAATCGGGCGCGCGCAGCGGAGCTCGCGCCCGGGGGGACGGTGCTCGACGGGTTCGCGTATACGGGGGCGTGGGGCATCCGCGCCGCGGCCGCCGGGGCGGGGTCGGTCACCGCGATCGACTCATCGGCCGACGCGGTCGCGATGGCCGCGCGCAACGCTGCGCTGAACGGCGTCGGCGACCGCGTGTCGTTCCTCACCGGCAACGCGTTCGACGAGCTTCGCCGGCTGGTCGCGGCCCGGGCGCGGTTCGATCTCGTCGTACTCGACCCGCCCGCGTTCGCCAAGACGCGGGGCGCCGTCGCCGCGGGGCTCGCCGGCTATAAAGAGGTCAATCTCCGGGCGCTGAAGCTCGTCGCGGCGGGCGGCTGGCTCGTCACGTGCTCATGCTCCTACCATGTGGATGAAGCCGCGCTGCGCGACACCGTCTGGGACGCCGCCCGCGACGCCCGGCGCTCGATCCGGCTCGTCGAGACCCGGTATCAGGCGCGCGATCACCCGGTCCATCCCGCGATGCCCGAGACCCGGTACCTGAAGTGCCTGGTGTTCGCGGTGGATTGACGCCGGGCGCGGATCCGTGGTGCGCCTGCTGCCGGGCCTTCCCGCGCGGCCTGGCGCGCTGAACGCGGCGGGCTGGTCCCCGAGTGGCAGGCCCTTGACGCGCCGGCGGGGCGCGCGCGAGCGGCGGTATTGGTGGTTGCAGTCTGAAAAGTGCCGCTATATAATGGAGGCGAAAATGAAATGTGGATGTGTTGGTTGACTCAGCGGGAGGAGAGCCGAGCGGACTCTCCTCCTTGTCTCTTTTTAGCCTGGGAGCCGTGCGGATCGTAGGCGTGCGCTCCGGAAAGGCATGGTGAGAGAAGTGGTGGTGTCTGGCCACCAAGTGCAAATTACCGACAACCTGGACTTGCTGCTGGCGGTGCTGCCTCCCGAGACGCGCCGGCAGATCGAGGAGCAGTCCGATCTCGACGGGCTGCTCGAGGTGGTGCTCGACCTCGGCCGGGAGCCGGAGGCGAGGTTCTCGGGGCGCGTGGTGCGGCTGTCGGACCGGTTCGTGACCCGCGAAGACATGCTGCACGTGACCAGTCGCGTCGGCATGTTTGGGAAGGACAACCGGGCGGGGATCGAGCGCACGCTGCACCGGATCTCGGCGATTCGCAACCGTGTCGGGGACGTCATCGGCCTGACGCTGCGCGTCGGCCGGGCGGTGTTCGGCACCGTGGACATCGTGCGCGACGTGATCGAAACGGGGCAGAGCGTGCTGCTCCTCGGCCGGCCCGGCGTCGGCAAGACGACGCTCTTGCGGGAGAGCGCGCGGGTGCTGAGCGACGAGGTCTCGAAGCGCGTGGTCATCGTCGACACGAGCAATGAGATCGCGGGCGACGGCGACATTCCGCACCCGGGCATCGGGCGCGCCCGCCGGATGCAGGTGCCGTACCCCGAGCTGCAGCACGCGGTCATGATCGAAGCCGTCGAAAACCACATGCCCGAAGTGATCGTGATCGACGAGATCGGCACCGAGGCCGAGGCGCTCGCATCGCGCACCATCGCGGAGCGCGGCGTCCAGCTGATCGCGACCGCCCACGGCAATACCCTCGACAATCTGCTCCAGAACCCGACGCTGTGCGATCTGATCGGCGGCATTCAGGCCGTCACGCTGAGCGACGAGGAAGCCCGGCGGCGCGGGACCCAGAAGACGGTGCTCGAGCGCAAGGCGCCGCCGACGTTCGACGTCGTCATCGAGATCCAGGAGAAGGACCGGCTCGCCGTCCACCACAACGTCGACCGCGTCGTGGATCGGTTCCTGCGCGGCGCGATGCCGACGCCGGAGATCCGGACGCGGACGCCGGGAGGCGAGGTCCGGATCGCGATCGGCAGCGTCGACGAGCCGCCGCCGGCGACGAACGGCGACCGGTCCCACGGCCGTCCGACGAGCGCCCCGCACAAAGTGGTGCGGATCTATCCGTACGCGGTCAGCCGGAACCGCCTGGAGCGGGCGATCCACGAGCTGCGGGTGCCGGCCGCGATCACGGACACCCTTCACAACGCGGACGTGCTCCTCACGATCAAGTCGCAGGAGAAGCGGCAGCCGAAGCGCCTCCGGGACGCCGGCACGCGGGGCCTCGCGACCCACGTGATCAAGAGCAACACCCTCTCGCAGATCGAGGCGGTGCTGCGGGAGATCTTCGGGGTCGAAGAGCGGCTGAGCGGGGAGGAGGTCGCGCTCCGGGAGGTGGAGGAGGCGATCTCTGAGGTGATGTCCTCGGCCCAGCCGGTCGAGCTGCCGCCCCAGAACTCATACGTGCGCCGGCTCCAGCACCAGCTGATCGAACGGTACGGCCTCGCGTCCGAGAGCAAGGGCACCGACCCGTTCAGGCGGGTGGTGATCTATCCGCAGTGAGCCCCCGGCGGCCGGTCCGGCCAGTCCGACCGGCCTGTTCCTGACGCTCGAGGGTCCAGAGGGCGCCGGGAAGACGACGCAGGCGCGCCGGCTCGTCGAGGTGCTGCGCGCCGAGGGGCGCGACGTGCGGCACGTCCGCGAACCCGGCGGGACCCCGATCGGCGAACAGATCCGCGCGCTGCTGCTCGACCCCAGCCACGGCGAGCTCGCCGCCCGCACCGAGATGCTGCTGTTCGCGGCGTCGCGCGCGCAGCTCGTCGCCGAGGTGATTCGACCGGCCCTCCTTCGGGGTACACTCGTCGTATGCGAGCGCTACGTCGATGCGTCCCTCGCGTATCAGGGGATCGGCCGGGAGTTGGGGACCGAGGTCGTCCGCGCCGTCAACGCGGCGGGGACGGGCGGGTTGATGCCGGACCTCACGCTGCTGCTCGACATCGAACCGGCGGTCGGCCTCCGGCGGGCGCGCGAGGGCGCCGGGTCCGCCGGGCGGCCCGCGGCGTGGGACGGGGGAGACCGGTTGGAGCGAGAGGCGCTCGCGTTTCACGAGCGCGTGCGGGAGGGGTTTCTTTCCTTGGCGGGGAATGACCCCCGGCGCATCCGCGTCGTCGACGCGCGCGGGACGCCGGACGAGGTCCACCGGTCGATCATGCGGTTGGTTCGCGAGCGGCTCGACACTGGACGGACCCCGACCGAAGGGAGGCAGCGCTCATGAAGCTGATCCTCGCGATCGTCCAGGAGAAGGACTCCCGCAAGCTGATGGAAGGGCTCGTCGCCGCGGAGTTTCAGGCGACCATGCTCGCCAGCACCGGAGGATTCCTCCGGGAGGGCAACTCGACGATTCTGATCGGCACCGACGAGCACCGCGTCGACGGCGCGCTCGCGGTGATTCAGAAGACCTGCCGGGTGCGGGAGCAGCTCGTCAGCCCGCTTCCGCCCGTCGTCGAGCCGGTGGATTCCTACATCTCGTACCCCGTCAAGGTCCAGGTCGGCGGGGCCACCGTGTTCGTGCTCGAAGTCGACCGCCTCGTCAAAATCTGATCGCCCCGATCGACCGCGAGTCTCCCGGCCCGGGTTCCGCAGCGCGACGGCGCCGCCGGCTCAGCGGCTGCCGAGCACGTTGATCGCGCGAGCCGCGACCACCACGAGGGCCACGAGCGAGATGCTGCTCTGTGCCAGCATCAACAGTTTCGCGCGCGGCGTGAGTGGCAGCGCGTCGGTGGGGCTGAATGCCGTCGACGTCGTAAATCCGAGGGCCAGATAGTCGGCAAACGACGGACGCCAGTCGGCGGCCACGTACTCCGGGGCCTGCATCTGCGCGAAGAGCCAATCCGCCGGCAACGCCCCGGGTGTCCCTCGGGTATTGGGCCCGCCTCGATCGATCAGCCAGTACAAGATCGAGAAGATCAGTACGTTGGTCGACCCAGACGGCGACGGCGGACGAGAGCAGCGCCAACCCATTCGTGTTGCCCGGCGAGAAGACGATCGCGATCGTGAGGTCCCGCAGATTCTCGACGGTCAGCGCCGTCGCGGCCAGGGTGGCAAGAAACAGGATCGCGCGCTCGATGCGGAGCCACGCCGCGTGTGCGGGAGCGATCGTGACCGCGGCCATCGGCACGAGCACCACGGCCACCGCGGCGTACGCGGTCCACAGCGGCACCGCGCGCATCCGCTCGGGGAGCACCGTGAGCAGGCCGAGCACAGCAAGAATCGCCAGCGCGGCGGGCCACCGCGGCTCGCCCGATCCCGCCGGGTGCCTCGTCGGCGCGCGCGCGCTCACGCCGAGACACTCGCCGAGACGTTGTCCGGCGCCCGCTGCGCGCGGGCAGTCCCGGGCGCGTGGAACAGCATGTCGATGCAGGATCCGTCGGCGGCATGCGCATGGTACGTGTAAAGGATTCGAGCCGGTCGCCCAGCTTCCTACTGCGCCCGCGTCGAAGCGGTCGCCTCGAGCGGCTGGCGTCGATCGCCCGAGTCTGGCATACTCTAACCATGCGCCGACGTGTGTCCTCGTCTTCGTCCGGCCTCCACCATCGCCCATGCCCTTTACAGACCTGATCGATCAGCGTCACGCGTTGGCGTTCCTGCGGGGCGCGCTGAGAAGCGGCCGCGTGTCGCACGCGTACGTGTTCGTCGGTCCCTCGGGCGTCGGACGGCTCGCGACGGCGCGCGCGTTCGCGCAGGCGCTCTTGTGCGCGGAGCATGGGGATGACGCGTGCGGGCGCTGCGCGGCCTGCCGCAAGGTCGCGGCGGGCGCGCACCCGGATCTGCGCGTCGTCGCGCCCGGCGGGCGCACGGAGACCGGGGCGGAGCGCCGGGCGGTCGGGATCGATCAGATCCGCGAGCTCAAACGCGAGGCCGCGTACGGGCCCTACGAGGGTCCGCGCAAGATCTTCATCGTCGAGGACGCCGAGGCGATGCGGGCGGAAGCCGCGAACAGCCTGCTCAAGATCGTGGAGGAGCCGCCGCCGGGCGTGATCATGATCTTGATCTCGGAGTCGGACGCGGCGCTCTTGCCGACGCTGGTGTCGCGCTCGCAGCTGGTCCGATTTTCATTCGTGCCGACCGGAGAGATCGCGGACGCGCTGGTGGAGCGCTTCGGCGTCCCGGCGGACCGCGCCCGGTTTCTCGCGGCCCTCTCCGGGGGCCGCGTTGGGACGGCGGTGGCCGCAGCCGCGGCCGGCGACGAGCCGTTCGACCGGCGGGTCGAGGTGCTGAAGACGCTCGACGCGGTCGTGCGCGGCGACGCGGTGGTCCGGCTCGACGCCGCGGAGGCCGTGGCGCGGCAGCGCGACGAGATCGAACGCTGGCTCGACATCGCGCTCCTGTGGGTGCGGGACGTCGTGGTCTGGCAGGAGACGCAGGACCCGGCGCAGCTGGCGAACCTGGACTCGCGCCCCGAGGTCGCCGCATGGGCGGGCTGGGCCTCGTCCGAGGGGCTCCGGCGCGCGGCCGCGGCGATCGAGGAGGCGAAGACCGATCTCGGCCGCAATCTCAATCCGCGCCTCGTGCTGGAAACGCTGTTCGCGCGGTTGGATCTGGGGACGCCCGCCGTCCCGCGCCGCTGAGCGCGGCGCGGCCGCTACTCGCCCGGCGCGGAGACCGCACTCTTGAGGCCGAGCTGACGCTCGACCAGGTCGGCGTAGAGCCCGCCGCGCCGGAGCAGGGTCTCATGCGTCCCCGTGTCGACGAGGCGTCCTTGGTCAAGCACCGCGATCAGATCGGCCGCGCGGACCGTGGACAGCCGGTGCGCAATCACGATCGTCGTGCGGTCGCGCATCAGGTCGTCGAGCGCCCGCCGGACGAGCGCCTCGTTGAGCGCGTCCAGGTGGGACGTGGCCTCATCGAGGATCAGCACCGGCGCGTTCTTGAGGAACGCCCGGGCGATCGCCACCCGCTGACGCTGGCCGCCGGATAGCTGTACCCCGCGCTCGCCGACGCGTGTGTCAAGCCGGTCGGGCAGGCTCGCGACCATGTCGGCCAGCGCGGCGCGCTCCAGTGCGAGGATGATCTCCGCTTCGTCGGCGTCCGGCTTGGCGAGGCGTACGTTCTCGCGCAGGGTGTCGTTGAAGAGGTAGGTGTCCTGCGCGACCAGCGCGATGCGGCGGCGCAGGTGGTCGAGCGCGTACGCGCGCAGGTCGTAGCCATCGAGCGTGATCGAGCCGCGGTCGGGATCCCAGAACCGCAGCAGCAGGTTGGCGGCCGTACTCTTCCCCGCGCCGGACGGGCCCACCAGTGCCACGGTGGCGCCCGGCGGGATCTCCAGGCTGACGTCGGAGAGCGCCGCGCGCCGCGTGCCGGGGTAGGCGAAGGAGACGCGGTCAAACCGGATCGCCGAGCCGCCGCGCGCCGGCGGACGCGGGGTCTCGGGCCCGTCGGTGACGGTGACCGGCTCGCGATGGACGCGGTGCAGCCGCCGGGTCGACGCGAACGTATCCGCCAGCTGGCGGCCGACGTTCGCGATCTCCGACACCGGCAGGAACGCCGCGACCGCGAGCAGCGCGAGGAGCGGCAGCACGCCGGGATCGAGCCGCCCGTGAGCGGCGAGCCACGCTCCCGTGGCGGCGACGGCGAGGCCGCCCAAGCCCATGCCCACTTCGAGCTGCGCCGTCTGCCCGGATAGATCCCGGTAGAACTCGAGACGCGTCGCCTGATACGCGCCGACGATCTGCATGAACTCGGCGCGGCGGCGATCGACCGCCTGGAACGCGACGAGCTCCGAGAGTCCCTGGATCGTGTCGGCGACGTGGGAGGTGAGCCGCCCGAGGCCTTCGCGGGCGCGGGCGCCGATCTCGTCGATGCGCCGCCGAAGAAACAGCGGTCCGATGGCGACGTACGCGAGCGGCGGCAAGAGCGCGAGGGCGACGGGCCACGCCACGAGCGCGAGCGCGGCGAGGACCGCGGCGGGCGTGAGCAGCGCCACCGCCGCCGGCGTGAGCGTATGCGCGTAGAAAAACTCGATCGTCTCCACGTCCTGCGTTGCGAGGCCGACGAGATCGCCCGACCGCCGGCGCAGGAGATACGCCGGCGCGAGCGCGTCCAGCTTCGCGAACAGCGCGATCCGCATGTCGGTCATCAGTTTGTACGCCATCACGTGGGCGAGGTAGGCCTCCGCCCACTGCAGGAGGCCGACGAGCGGCGTCACCACGGCCAGGAGCACCAGGAGCCGGCCGTACGGCGCGTGGTGCCGCACGGCGACGACGATCAGGGCGCTCGCGACCGCGACGCCGACGAAGGCCGAGACGCGGGCGATTCCCGACAGCATCGTGACCGCGAGCATGCCGCGCAGCGGCGCGACGAACCGCAGCAGCATGGCGACGGTGCCGCCGAGCGGCAGCGCGTCGGCCCGCACGATCGCGTCGGGCGGCTCCTCCTCGTCCGCGCTCCCCAGCAGGTCGGGCGTGCCCTGTGACTCCGCCGTGCGCGCCGCGCGCGGCTCGATCTCGAGGCCGCGTTCCTCGGCCTGGCTGCCCATCAGGCGCGCATACGCGCCGCCGCGCCGGATCAACGCGTCGTGCCGGCCGCTCTCGACGACCCGGCCGTCCTCGATTACGAGGATACGGTCCGCGTCGATCACGCTCGAGAGCCGGTGCGCCAGGATCAGGGTCGTGCGCCCGGTCATGAGCCGGTCGAGCGCTTCCTGTATCAGTGCTTCGTTCTCCGCGTCAACCGAGGACAGCGCTTCGTCGAGGATCAGAATCGGCGCGTCGCGCAGGAGCGCGCGCGCGATCGCGAGCCGCTGGCGCTGGCCGCCGGACAGCTTCGCGCCGCGCTCGCCGATCACCGTCGCGTACCCCTGCGGCAGCATCTCGATGAACACGTGGGCGTTCGCGGCCCGCGCCGCGGCGTGCACTGCGTCCACGCTGGCATCCGGCCGGCCGAGCCGCAGATTCTCCTCGACCGTCCCGTGGAACAGGTACGTGTCCTGCTGCACCACCGCGATCCGCTGGCGCGCCTGTTCCGGGTCGATCGTGCGGAGATCCCGGCCGCCGATGCGCACGACGCCCTCCTGCGGGTCGTACAGCCGCAGCAGCAGGCGCGCGATCGACGACTTGCCCGCGCCGCTCGGTCCCACGATGCCGACGCGCTCGCCGGCGTCGACCGTGAACGACAGGCCGTCGTGGGCGATGCCTCGCCGGCCGGGGTACGCGAACCGCACGTCCTCGAACGCGATCGTGGGCTCGAGCGACACGGGTCCCGTTCCCGTGCCCGGGAGCGCCGGCGCCTCGGCGTCGAGCAGCGCTGTGATCCCGATCGCCGCGGCCTGCCCGACGAGCCCCTGGTGCAGCACGGTGCGGAGATCGCGGAGGGGGCGGAAGATCTCGGTTCCCGCCATCAGGATGATCAGCAGGGCCTGCAGGCTCATGAGCCCGTGCGAGACCCGGTACGCGCCGAGCGCGAGGGAGACCGCGGCGCCGCTCGCCACCACGAAGTCGGCGACGCCGCGGCTCGACAGGCTGATCGCGAGCACCCGGATCGTGTCGCGCGACATCGCGACCGCCCGGTCGGCGAGCATGCGGCCGCGGGCGGCGCTCTGCCCGAACGCTTTCAGGGTGGCGAGCCCTTGCAGCGCGTCGAGGAACTCCTCGCTGTACGCCTTCTGCGACGCGCGCAGCGCCATGCTCGAGCGCCGGCGGCCCCGGTGCGCCGCCGACGGCAGGACGAGCCCGACCAGCGCGAAGACCAGCATCGTCGCGGCCACCGGCACGTCCCACCAGGCGATGAAGAGGAAAATCGCGACCGGGGTGAGCGCGGTCACGCAGAGCTGCGGGAGGTACTGGCCGAAGAACGTCTGCAGCTGCTCGACCCCGTCCACGATCGAGTGCATGACGCCGCCGGTGCGCTCGCCGGCGAACCAGGCTGGGCCGAGCGCGGCCACCTTGTCGTAGAGCACGCCCCGGAGGTGCGCCTGGATGCGCGACGCCGTGTGGTGCGCGATCATCGCCCGCGCGTGCTCGAGCACGCCGCGCAGCAGCACCGCCGCGCCCGCGGCCGCGATCGGCAGCACCAGGGCGTCCGTCGGCGCGCCGCGGAACACGAGCGCGAGCAGCCAGCCGAGCGCGACGAAGCGGGCGATGCCGACAAACGATGCGAGGAGCCCGACGGCGACCGTCGCGGCGATGCGGCCGCGGACGCCGCGCATCAGGGCCCACAGGCGCCGGTCGAAGTACACTAGCGGTCCACCGTGGTCCGATGCGGAGGGCTTCCGGCCGCGGCCCGCCGGTGTAGGGCGGCGCCGCGCCGCGCGGACCGGGCCATGCTAGTGCGCGAGCGCCCGCACGAGGATCAGCAGCGCGAGGATCCCGAGCGCCACCGCCCACCACGGAATCGCCCGCCGCGGTTTGGGGGGTTGGTCGCCCCGGGCCGCGCACGTCTCACAGTAGTTGCCGGCGGACGTTCGGACGAGGCACGTGGAGCACAGGGCCTTGCCGCAGGAGGCGCAGTAGCCGAGGGCGAGCCGGTCCGGGTGGTTTGTGCACTTCATTGGCCCACCGCCGCGCGCAGGGATGGACGGAGCCGTTTGAGGAGCGAGACATTTCTGCGGTCCGGGCCCGTGCGGGCGAATCCGGGGGTCTCGAGGACGCCGGGCAGGCGGCCGAGCACGGGATCGGCGAGTACCGCGCGGAACCCCGTCCGGCCGATGCATCCCTCGCCGATGTTTTCGTGCCGGTCCAGATGCGAGCCGAGCGTTCCCTTGGAGTCGTTGAGATGCAGGACGCGGAGATGGCGCGCGCCGACGGTCCGGTCGAACGCGGCGACCGCCGCGGCCACGCCGCGCGGCGTGCGCAGGTCCCAGCCCGCCGCGTACAGATGGGCCGTGTCGAGGCAGATCCCGAGGCGCCGGTGCCCAACGGTGTCCAGGATCTCGCGCAGGTCCTCGAACCGCCCGCCGATGGTGCCGCCGGCGCTGCCCTCGAGCAGCACCATCGCCCGGCTGCTGTCGCGCAGCACGGTTCGGATCGCGCGCCCGATGCGCCGGCGCGCGTCTGGCCACGGCGCGCCCGTGGCGCTGCCGATGTGCGTGATCGCGGCCAGGCCGCCGAGCGCATCCATGCCCTGCACGGTGTGCGCGAGGGCGTCGATCGAGCGGCGGTGCAGGTCGGGATCCGGCGCGGCGAGATTGATCAGGTACGGCGCGTGGGCGACGAGCGGTTCGAGCCCCGCGGTCCGGCGTCGCTTGCGAAACTCCGCGAGATCAGCCGCGTGGTAGTCGACGAGCCGCCACTGGCGCGGGCTGCCGACGAAGATCTGCAGGCACTCGCATCCGATCGCCTGGGCACGGGGGATCGCGTCGTAGATGTGGCCGCTGATAGAGACGTGGGCGCCGATGGGCACGTCGAACTGGTTCGTGGCGGCCGGTGGCCCTTCCCTGCGTGGTGCGGGCGGAGGAGCGCTCCCGGCGGTCCGCGAACCCACCGCATCACGCCGCCGCCCGCGTGTGGGCGGCGTGTGAGGCAAAGGAGGACGCGAATGGCTGAACACGCGGGGCGCGGCTTCACGACGCGCGCGGTGCACGGGGGGCGGATCCCCGACGAGAACAAGTCGATGGTGACCCCCATCTACCAGACTGCGACGTTTTGGTACGACACCGTGGAGGAGGGTGCCCGGCTCGGCGCCGAGTCCGGACCCGGCTACTTCTACACCCGGTGGGCCAACCCGACGACCGACATGCTCGAGCAGAAGGTCGCCCTGCTCGAGGGGGCGGACGCGGCGCTCGCGGTCTCGAGCGGCATGGCCGCGATCTCGACGGCGATCATGGCGCTGGTGCGCGGCGGGGACCACGTGGTCGCGCCGAAAGCCGTGTATCAGGCGACGTTCGGAATGCTGCACAGCGTCCTGCCCCAGTACGGGGTCGAGACGACGTTCCTCGACGATCCCGACGTGGGCGCCTACGAGCGGGCGATTCGCCCGAATACCAAGCTGCTGTTCATTGAGACGCCAAACAACCCGTTGCTGGGGGTCACCGATATCGCCGGGGTCGTGGCGCTGGCCAAGGGGTGCGGCGCGTCGACCATCGCCGACAACACCTTCGCGACGCCGTACAATCAGACGCCGCTCGCGCTCGGCGTGGATCTCGTCTGCCACAGCGCCACGAAATATCTCGGCGGTCACCATGACGTCACGGCCGGCGTGATCTGCGGCGGGCGCGATGTCGTCCGCCGGTGCGTCGGCACGATGCGGATCTTTGGCGGGGTCCTCGACCCCTTCGCGGCATACCTCGTCGTCCGCGGCATCATGACGCTGGGCCTCCGGATGGAGCGGCACAACGCGAACGCCCTTGGGCTCGCGCGGCATCTCGCCGCGCATCCCGCCGTCGCCCGCGTCCACTATCCCGGCCTGCCCGGGCATCCGCGCCATGAGGTGGCGGCGCGCCAGATGCCCGGCGGCTACGGCGGGATGATGAGTATCGAAGTGCGCGGGGACGTCGCGGCCGGCGCGCGCTGCGTCGAGGCCCTGCGCGTGGGCAAGCTCGCGGTGAGCCTCGGGGGCGTCAGCACCCTCGTGACCCATCCCGCGTCGACGACGAGTGTGAACATGCCGCCGGAAGTGCGCCGCGCGGCCGGCATCGCGGACGGGCTGATTCGGGTCTCGGTCGGCATCGAGGATCTCGACGATCTCGTCGCCGACTTCGATCAGGCGCTGTCGCGTCTCTAGCCGCGGCGCCGGGCGGCGCGCCGGTCAACAAGGCTTTGTCCGTATGCGGCGAATACCTATCTCACGCGTGCGGTGGTCGGCGCGGGGAGGTGCGAAATGAAACGGCGTGAGATGCTGAAGACCGCGGTGGTGGGCGCAGGGCTGGCCGCGCTCGAGGGATGGCGCGGCGTCTCGGAGGTCGCGGCGGCGGGACCCGCGCGCGGCGGCACGCTCTCGTGGGCGTACACGACGATTCCGCTCCGGCTCGATCCATTGTGGACGCAGGCCCGCACCGACAGTACGACGATCTCGAACATCTGCGAAGGCCTGGTCCGGGCGAACATGAATGCGACCGTGGTCGAACCCGCGCTCGCCTCGCACTGGACCGTCAGCGCCAACGGCCTGACGTACACGTTCTACCTCCGCGACGGCGCCCGCTTCCACAATGGGAAGCCGGTGACCGCGGACGATGTGGTCGCGTCGCTCCAGCGATCCCAGACGCTCGGCGTCTACAAGTGGAGCCTCGCGGACGTGAAGAACATCGTCAAGCTCAACGACACGACGGTCGCCCTCGTCTTGAACTCGCCGGTCGCGAGCATTCTCGCGCGCCTCGCGATGATTTCCAACGCGGTGTTTCCGAAGGACGAGATCGATGCGATCGGGCAGCAGGAGTTCAAGAAGCCGATCGGGACCGGCCCGTTCATGGTGCGCGAGTGGGTGCCGAACGATCATCTCACGCTCGACGCGAACCCCCACTACTGGGAGATGGCGCCGGACGGCAAGCCGTTTCCGTACCTCGACGGGGTGATCATCAAGCAGGTGCCCGAGGACACGACGAAGGTGCTGCAGATTCAGGCCGGCAGCCTGAACGGCGCCGAGGCGATCCCGTTCAGCCAGGTCCCGGCGCTCAAGCGCGATCCGCGCGGGCAGCTCCTGACGTTTCCCCAGCAGCAGGTGTATTTCATGGTCCTGCAGCTGGCGCATCCGCCCTTCGACGACGTCAAAGTGCGCCAGGCGATGAGCCTGGCGCTCGACCGGTCGGTGTTCGTCGACCGCGCGACCGCCGGGGTCGCGGTGCCGGCCAACTCGCTCATGCCGAAGAGCGGTCTCTACTGGAACTCCCGGGCGAGCCTTCCGTTCGACCAAACGAAGGCGAAGCAGCTCATGAAAGAGTCCAAGTATCCGAGCGGGGTCAGCGGCATCACGATCCAGCTGCCGAGCGGCAGCCAGATCGGCCGCGACAATGCCGTTCTCGCGCAGCAGATGTGGGGGGAGGTCGGCCTCCAGATCCAGATTCAGGAAGTCGACGGATCGGCGCTCTCGGCGGCGTGGTACAAGAGCGCCTTCGATGCGATCTCGGGGTACCAGTGGACCAACGGGATGATGGACCCCGACCAGCTGGTGCAGTTCTTCTTCGTCGACCCGAAGATGAACACCGGGTACCAGCCGAGCGACCACGCGGTGCAGCTCGTGAAGTCGGCGGCGGAGGAGCTCGACCCGAAGAAGCGGGCGCAGATGTACTACGAGATCCAAAACATCTACAACACCGACATCGGCGGGACGATCCCGCTCTACTACACGCCGTCCGTGAACTATCTCACGCCCACCGTCCAGGGGTTCTTCCGGACGCCGCTCGGCGTCCCGATTTACTGGAGGACGTCGCTCCGGAAGTAGCCGCGCGGGTCGCGGGAGCGATCGATGAACCGGCGCGGATACATTGCCGGGCGGCTGGCGCAGATGACGGTGACGTTGGCCGTCCTCGCCGTGCTGGTCTTTTATATGATCCGGCTCATCCCGGGCGATCCCGTCATCACGATGCTCGGGATCCAGGCGACGCCGGACTCGGTGGCGGCGCTGCGGCATCAGCTCGGGCTCGACCGCTCGGTGCCGGTCCAGTTCTGGATTTTCATCAGCGGGCTCGTCCGCGGCGACCTCGGCAACTCGATCCTCGTGCGCGAGCCGGTGATGACGCTCGTCCGCCAGCGGCTGCCGGTGACGCTGTTCCTTGTGACGTACGCGATGGTCATCGCGACGATCATCACCGTCCCCCTCGGGATCGCCGCGGCGCTGCGCAAAGACAGCGCCGTCGACCAGGCGATCCGCGGGTTTTCGGTGTTGTGGATCTCCACGCCGAGCTTCTGGGTGGGGATCCTGATGCTCATCGTCTTCGGGGTCTGGCTCGAATGGTTCCCGGTCGGCGGCGGCGGCCAGACGCTCGCGGCGGACGCGTACTACCTGTTCCTGCCGGCGCTGACGATGGGGCTCGGCGTGTCCGCGGTGCTCACCCGGAATCTTCGCGACGCGATCCTGGCCACGCTCGGCTCCGAGCACGTCGTCGTGGCGCGCGCGAAGGGGCTGCCCGGGCGGCGGGTGATCGTCCGCCACGTCCTGCGCAACGCGATCCTTTCGACCGTGACCCTGCTCGGACTCTATATCGGGTTCCTGGTCGGCGGGTCTGTGATCATCGAGTCGGTGTTCGCGCTCCCGGGCATGGGAAGCGAGATGGTCGCCGCCATTCTCGGGCGGGACTATCAGGTGGTGCAGGGGTTCACGCTGGTCTACGCGGTCATGGTCTCCCTCGTGTACCTCCTCACGGACATCGCCTACGCGCTGATCGATCCGCGCGTCGCCCTGTGAGGACGCGCGCATGACCACGGCGACGGGCGACGGGGCGGTGCGGGAGACGGCCCATGCGCCGCGGCGCCGGCCGCTCGTATCGATGTGGCTGCGGAGCCCGTCGCTCGTCGCCGGCACGCTGATCATCGCCGCGGTCGTCGCGGCGGCGTGCTTCGCGCCGGCGCTCGCCCCCTACAATCCGATCCGGCAAAACTACAGTGCCGCGGTGCAGCCGCCGTCGGCGGCGCACCCGCTCGGGACGGACAAGTTCGGCCGCGACCAGCTGTCGCGGATTCTCTACGGCACGCGGATCGATCTCTCCGTCGGGTTCCTCTGCACGGCGCTGCCGCTCGTGATCGGCGTCGCCGTCGGCGCGGCCTCGGGCTACTACGGGGGCATGCTCGATACGGTCTTCATGCGGATCATCGACATCCAGGTGGCCTTTCCATTTTACGTGCTGCTCATCGCGATCGTCGCGATCCTGGGACCGGGCCTGATCAACATGTACTATGCGCTGATCCTCGTCGGCTGGGTCGCCTTCGCGCGGCTCATCCGCGGGGAGATCCTGATCGCGAAGCAGCTCGAGTATGCGCTCGCCGCGCGGGCGATCGGCGCGAGCGACGCCCGCGTCATCGTGCGGCATCTGCTGCCGAACGTCATCGGCCCCGCGGTGGTGTTCGCGATGTCGGCCGTCGTGCTCAACATCCTCGCCGGGGCGTCGCTCAGCTTTCTCGGCCTCGGCGTGCAGCCGCCGATTCCCGAGTGGGGGGCGATGATCGCGGAGTCGCGCGAGTACGTGGAGACCGCGTGGTGGCTGCCGACGTTTCCCGGCCTCGCGATCACGATCGTCGGCATCGCGTTCAGCCTGGTCGGGGACGGGTTATCCGGGTTCCTGCGTCGCAGACGAACGTAGCAGCCGCTCACCCGCGGCGTCGGCGGGCAGGCAGTGGAGGAAGGCATCGCGGTAGCGATGCCTTCCGTCCATTCATTTCGCGCGGACGTGCGGGTTATTCTACCGCCCGCGAGGTCGCAGCGTGATCAATAACGCTGACGATCGGACTGGGCCCCGTGATCCCACGGATGGTCGTACTGCCACCGTGCATCCGGGCGTGGATCGCGGTACCGGGCGTTCGTCCGGCACCAGGTGTCGTACTGCACCGTGCGGCCCCAATGGCCGTTGCGCGGCTGCGTGTAGCAGTCACTCACCCAGCTCCTGTGCCACCCGTACCAGTTCGAGGCCGTCACGTGGACGCCGACGCTGAACGCCTGTGCCGGGGCGCCGGCCGTGCCGAGCGTCAGGGCGAGACACGCCACCGCCGCGGCCGCCCACTGCCCCATACGTGTTTTCATCGCCATCACCTCCGCACGCGTGTTCATCCCGCACGCCTAATATTCCCCGATCGCGGAAGAACTTACCGCGCGCGTGTGTGGCGTGCCCGCCCTCTTAGGCTGACCGGCGAGACGTCCAGGCGGGGGCGAGGGCCGAGAGGATGTAGCAGGCGACCGCGATCAGCAGCAGGTACCGGAAGCCCAGGACCAGCGAGAACGACTCCGCGAAGCCGCCGACCACCGACCCGGCGATGTTGGCGCCGAACGCGAGGTCCGGGTGGGGCGTGTCGCGGAACGTCCGGGCGAAGATCACGCCGGCAAAGAACATCGGTCCCAGCGCGAGCGCGCACGGCACCACGTAGCGCCACACGACGCCGCCGCCGAGAAACGCGTCGGGCGGGACGGCGATGCTGAGGGCGAGCAGCCCGAACAGTCCGGCGTAATGCCACGCGAGCTTCGCGGCGGGGACGCGCAGCACGTAGAGGTTGGCCAGGAGAATCAGGACGAGGGTCGTGGCGAACACGAGGGCGTTGACCGTCCACGTGCTTCCGAAGAGGAGTGCCAGCTGGACGACCGCCTTGGTTTCCAGCAGCAGGAACGCGGCGCCGAGGAAGAACATGCGGCCGTCGAGCCGCGCCCGGCGCCGGGGCAGGCACGCGTACACCATGGCGAGGCCGAGCACACCGAGCACGATGAGGGAGCGGACGGTCAGCGGCGGGATCGACCGGTCCCGGAGGTAGAGGAACGGCCAGTCGTCGGTGGCCACAAGCGGAGCCCCGGCGTTCGCGACGAGCACCGAGGGGGAGACCGGCACCCACGTGCCTCGGGCCGGCAGCGTGTCACGCCGCAGGAGGAAGCCGTTGACGCCGTGGTTCAGCGGCGGCACGGCGTTGGCCCAAAACTCCCCGTGGCGGCGAAACGCGTCGGCGATCGCCCCGGTGTCGCCCGCGATGATCAGCGTAAACCCGGTGGGATCGTCCGGTCGCACGGCATCCACGTGCGGCAGGCTGATCACGATGGGCGCGCGGCCGAACACCTGCGCCGCCATGGCGGCCACGCGGTCGACGATCCATCCCTGGCGGAAGAAGTTGTACGTCACGAAGATCCCGCCCGGCTTGAGCACCCGCTGCACGTCGCGGAACGCTTCGTCGGTGAACAGATAGCTCTCCAGGCGGATACTGGCGTAACTGCTGTGGAGAATCAGCGAATCGACGAGGCCGTACACCACCAAATCGTACTTGTGGTCCGTGGTCCGGAGGAAGTGACGGCCGTCGTCCACATACCGGGTCACGCGGGGATCCTGGTACGGCCGGTCGGGATTGTGGTGGATCCCGATGTCCTGGATCACCGGGTCGATCTCCACCGCGTCGATGTGGCCCACGCCAAACTGCAGGGCGTGGGCGAGATCGTTGCCGGACCCCGATCCGATCGTCAGCACGTTCTGAAACGGCGTCCCGCCGCTCCCGAGTTGGAGGAGATGGATCAGCGAATACTGCGTGCCGCTTTCCTCGAACGGGTAGATCCGCTGGTGGCTGATGGTATTCGCGGTGAGGTCGTGGATGGTCGGATCGTACACGATGGCGTAGTAAGGCGACCAGCGCGTCTCCACGTCATTGGCCGGGTACAGCAGGCTGAACACCGGCACGCTGACCAGCGCGAGGACGCCCACGAACGCGGCGACGCGCGTCCACGTCAACTGGCGTTCCTGCGCGAGGAGGTAGGCCATGCCGGCGAAAATGATCAGGAACCAGACGACCGGCGGCGTCTGCGCAAAGGAGAGGGCGGAGAATCCCGCGATGCCGGCCAGGCTGCCGCCGATGTTCAGCGTGTACGCGCGGACCCGGTCGGCGGAGCTGTTGAACCCGCGCCCCAAGACCTGGCCGAGCCCGAGGAACAAGAGCGCCACGAGGACGAAGAACAGCGCCGCGATCACCTCGATCGGGACGACGAACTGCGCGACATCCGGGTTGCGGGTAGTCTGTGCCGAAGAAGACTTCCTGGGCCGACGCCTGGTTGCCGACGTCGACGGCCAGCCCGCTCCAGACCCGATACAGCACGAACGTGCCTTCCGCCGCGATGAAGGTCCCCAGCGTAAGGAACGGAAACGCGGCGAGCCAATCCCGCCCGCGTGTCGCGAGCAGGCACCCGCACGACATGCCGAGAAAGCTCGCGATCAGCACCACATTGGTGAAGAACTGCAGGAAGATGACGTTCGCGGCAAACCATCGAATGCAGGCCAACTCCAGAAACAGGACGAGGAACCCGACGAGGAACAGTGTGACGTCTCGCTGTCGTGCGTCCGGCACGTGGGGATCGCTCACCATCGTCGCGAATCCTCGTCTCGTCGGGCAGCCGGCAGCCCGGTGATGTGCGGTCGACGCCGCGGCGCGTGTCTCGGCGGTGTCGAACTGGGAGGCGGCGGACGCGTTATCCCGCGGACCAGCCGCGCACGATCTCGGGTATCTCGCGCAACGATGTCACGCGAGCTGTTGGCCGGACCCGCTCTCCGAAGCTCGGATTGTCAGGGTGCGGCTCGATGTCGACCAAGATCGAACGCATGCCCACATGCTCGGCCCCAAGTACGTCATACCCGAGCGCGTCGCCCACCATGACCGCCTCGGCCGCCGGAATCTCCCAGGCCCCCAATACGTGCGTGAAGATGTCGGGATGAGGTTTACGGCGGCCGAACGCCGCCGAGGTCACGAGCGGGTTGAAATAGCGGAAGATGTCGTGAGTCTGGGTCAGCTCCACGATGGACCGGTGGCTCGCGGCATTGCTGATCAGCGCAAGGCGCAGGTCCATCGCGACAAGCGCGTCGAGCGACTCATGGGCCCACGGATAGAGCCGGCTGATCCGCACCTCGGGCTTGAAGAACGCCGCTTCCGCGCGGCGGAGCGCCGCCTCGTCCGCGGAGAGGCCGGCCTCGGCGAGCGCGCCGGCGATCGTCGCGGCGGCGGCGGTCTCGCGCTGGTCCGCGTCGGACCGGCGCACCGCGTCGAGCCGCATCTCGAGTAGTCGGGCGGTCAGCGCGTCGGAATCCCGGCAGTTGAGGTTCGCGGCGGCCCACGCGGCGAGCGACGCGCACATCTGCCGTTCGACCTCGAGACCGGTGCGCCGGATGAGCGTGCTGCCGAGATCGAAGATTACGCCGCGCACCGGAGACGTCGCCACGCTGGTTTCGTACCACACCGGAGGGGATTGCTCCTTCGCCCCCGAACACCGCCCGGAGTCCATGTCGCCAGACCCCGCACACCCGTCGTTGGATTCTCACCCATCCGCGCCGCGGAAGATCCGGGTCGCCGTGCTGCTCGGCGGTCCGTCCCCCGAGCGCGAGGTGTCGCTGCGCAGTGGCGAACAGGTCGTGGCGGCGCTCGACCGGTCGCGGTTCGACGTGCTGCCCGTCGAGATCAGTCTCGACGGGCAGTGGCTGCCGCGTCCGGATCTGCTCCGGCTCGCCGCGTCCGGGCAGGCGTCCGACGAACGCGCGCCCGCAGCGCCGCCGGCGGGCGGCGCCTTGGTGCCCCAAGCCCGGCGCATCGACGAGGTCGTCGGCGGCGGAGCGGTGGATGTGGCGTTCATCGCGATGCACGGGCCGTACGGCGAGGACGGCACGGTCCAGGGGCTCCTCGAGCTGCTCGGCATCCCATACACCGGCTCCGGCGTGCTTGCGAGCGCGCTCGCGATGGATAAGCTCCGCAGCCGGCAGATGCTGCAGGCGAACGGTATTCCGGTGCCCGCGTACGTGGCGGTCGACGACGCGCACTGGCGGGCGGACCGCGCGGCGCTCACCGCTCGGGTCGGCCGGGATCTCGGGTATCCGTGTGTCGTCAAGCCGAACGCCGTCGGCTCGAGCATTGGGGTGACGATCGTGCGCGATGCTGCGGCACTGGTCCCGGCGGTCGATGCCGCGCTCGAATACGGGACCCTTGCGCTGATCGAGGAGTACCTCGAGGGCACGGAGCTGACCTGCGCCGTGCTTGAAGATCCTGACACCGGAGAAGCACGGGCGCTGCCGGTGATCGAGATCGTCCCGAAGCGCGAGTTCTTCACCTACGAGGCGAAGTACGGGGGTGCCTCCGAGGAGATCGTGCCGGCGCGCATCCCCGCGGATGCGGCCGCGCGAGCCGCCGAGGTGGCGGTGCGGGTGCACCACGTGCTCGGCTGCGAGGGGTGTTCGCGGATCGATCTCTTCCTGTCGCGCGGGACTATCGTCGTGCTGGAGGCGAACACAATTCCGGGGATGACGCAGGGCAGCCTGATCCCGCTCGCCGCCCGTGCGGGCGGCATCGAATTTTCCGATCTGCTCCGGCGCGTGATCGGCAGCGCGCTGCGCCGCGCGCGGACCCGCAAGCACCCCGCCCGGAGGGCGTGACGATGGCTCGCCTGCGACGCAACGAGTTCGTGAAGTCCCACGGTCTCGGGAACGACTACCTGGTGATGGACCCGCGCACCCTTGCGGTCCGGCTGACTCCGCGGGCGATCCGGCTGATCTGCCATCGCAACCTCGGCGTCGGGTCGGATGGGATCCTGACGCTCGAACCGAGCCGCCGCGCCGAGTTTGGCCTGCGGATCCTGAACCCCGACGGCAGCGAGGCGGAGAAGAGCGGCAACGGCATCCGCATCTTCGCGAAGTTTCTCTGGGATCACGGCTATACGCGGCGCCGCGCGTTCCGCGTCGACACGAAGGGCGGGGTGGTCCCCGTGACGCTCGACCTGCGCGGGCGCACGGTGCGCTCGATCACCGCGGGGATCGGGCGCGCGACGTTCCGCAGCCGCGAGATCCCCGCGGCCGGCCCCGACCGTGAGATCGTGGGGGAGCGCATCGAGGCCGCCGGGCAGATGCTTGACGTGACCGCGGTCTCGGTCGGCAACCCGCACTGCATCGTGTTCGTCCCGGATCCCGCCGCCGTGGACGTCGCGCGGCTTGGGCCGGCGCTCGAGCACCACCCGATGTTCCCGAACCGGACGAACGTCCAGTTCGTGCGCGTGGACTCCCGAAGCCGCGTCACGATCCGGATCTGGGAGCGGGGCGCGGGGGAGACGATGGCGTCCGGCAGCAGTTCGAGCGCGGTCGCCGCGGCGTGCATCCGGCATGGCTTCACCGGACGGCGCGTGACGGTGGCGAGCCCCGGGGGCACGCTCATCGTGGAGGCGGGCGCGGACGACGTCTTGCACTTGACCGGTCCGGTGGAAGAGGTTTGCCGGGGCACGCTGAGCCCGGACCTGCTGGCCCGGCTGCGGGGAGGCGCGCGATGAAGAAGGTGCTGTATGTTGTGCTGGACGGCCTCGGAGACCGGCCGGTGCCCGAGCTCGGCGGCCGGACGCCGCTCGAAGCGGCCGCGGTGCCGTTTCTCGGGGCGCTCACGCTCGACGGCCAGACCGGGCTCGTGCAGACGGTGGGCAAGGGGATCGCGCCGGAGTCCGACGTCGCCGTGATGGCGATTCTCGGCTACGATCCGTTTAAGTACCATACGGGGCGCGGCGTGTTCGAGGTCGTCGGGTCCGGCATGGCGTTTCGCGACGGGAACCTTGCGCTCCGCGGCAACTTCGCGACCGGTCGGGGACGCACGATCCTCGACCGCCGCGCCGGGCGCGACCTGGCGTCCGACGACGCGCGCGCGCTGGCGGACGCGATGACGCGGGAGATCCGGCTGACCGCCGCGCCGGCGGAGCTCGAGGTGCGCGCGAGCATTGGGCACCGGGCGGCGGTCGCGATCCGCCGGCTCGACGGGCGCCTGTCGGCGAAGATCAGCAACACCGATCCGGCATACGGCCGCGTCGGCGACGGGCTCGGCGTGGCCAAGGCGGTCGTCGGGAATGAAGTCGAGCGCTGCGAGCCGCTCGACGGCAGCGAGGAGGCCAGGATCGCCGCGGCGCTGATCAACGAATTCAGCGATCGCGCGCAGGAGGTCCTGGACCGCCATCCCGCGAACGCGCGGCGCCGCGAGCGCGGCCGGCCCCCCGCGAACCTGCTCCTCGTGCGCGATGCCGGCGATCACCTGCCGACGCTGCCCCCGATCGCGAAACGGTTCGGCATCGAGTTCGGCTGCTTTGTCGAGATGCCGGTCGAGCGCGGCATCGCCGAGCTCTCCGGGATGACGGTCATTCCCGTCCCGCCGAGCGGGGCCGACAAGGAGCGGGTTTACACCGAATGGGCCGAGACCGCGGTCCGCGAGTACCGCAAGCACGGCGGGCTCTACATGCACCTGAAGGGGCCCGACGAGCCCGGGCACGACGGCGATTGGCGTGGCAAGACCGAGATCATCGAGACGATCGATCGCGCGTTCTTCGGCACGCTCCTCGGCGCGGTGCCGCTCGACGATGTGGTGATCGCGGTGACCGCGGACCACGCGACGCCGGCCACCCTCGGCCGGCATTCCGACGATCCGGTCCCGTTGCTTGTCGCCGGCGCGGGCGTGCGCCCCGACGGGAACCGCGTGTTTAATGAGGCGGCGTGTGCGCGCGGCAGCCTCGGGACCTTGATGGGCACCGACATCATGCCGCTGCTCGCCCGCCTCGCGAAGGGCGCCTAGCGCGCGCGAGAGGGCGGCGATGGACAGTCCCGGGGCGCGCGAGTCAGACCCGGGCCGGCCCCGTTCCGCGGCGCTGCCGAGGCTGCGGCCGCTCGATTTCTTCCCCATCCGTGAGGACGGCGAGACCGTCATCGGGGTGCGCGACCCGGAGGGGTTCGTCGACGGCGTCATGCTGCTTCCGCCCCCGGTGTATCTCGTGGCCGCTCTGCTCGACGGCCAGCGCGGCGCCGCGCAGGTCCAGGCCGAGTACGCCCGTCGGTCCGGCGGCGACCGCTTGGTGCGCGCGGATCTCGAGCGGATCCTGGACGAGCTGGATCGGGTGGGTTTTTTGGAAACCGACACGTTCGCGGCCCGGCGCCGCGCGGTGGAAGAGGCGTTCCGCGCCGCGCCGGTGCGGGCCGCCCAGTACGCCGGTGCGTCCTATCCTAAGGATCCCGCGGAGCTCCGCGCGGCCCTCGACGGGTACCTCGGCGCGGCGGACACCGGCGAACTCCTCGGCCTGACGCCACGCGGGATTATCGCGCCGCACATCGACTTCCCGCGCGGAGGTTGGTGCTACGGGTGGGGGTACGCGGCCCTGCGCGCGTCGCGCGCGACGTCGTTTGTGGTCCTCGGCGTCGCCCACTCGGCACCGCCGGTTCCGGTCGTGTTGACCGAGAAGCCGTTCGAGACCCCGCTCGGCACCGTCGCCGTGGATCGGGAGTTCGTGCGCGCGCTCACGGCGCGCGCCGGCGATCTCACTGCGTACGAAGGCGTGCACCGCACCGAGCACTCGCTCGAGTTCCCGATCGTTTTCATGCAGCGCGCGCTCGAGGACCGCCCATTCACGATCACCCCGATCTTGTGCTCGAGCTTCGAAGGGTGGGCGTCCGACGGCCCGCCGCGCGGCGTGGACGACATCGAGCGCGTGGTGACGGCGCTGCGCGAGGTCGTCCGCGAGCGTCCGGACGTCGGCGTGGTGGTGAGCGTGGACTTCAGCCATGTCGGCCCGCGGTTTGGCGATCCGGACCCCGTCACGGACGCGCTCGCATCCCGCACCTCGCTGGCCGATCACGCGGTCCTCGAGGCGATCGTGCGGGGGGACCCGGACGAGTTCTGGCGCACCGTGGCCGCCGGGGATAATCCCCGGCACATCGACGCGCTGTCTCCGGTGTACACGGCGCTGCGGATGCTCGCGCCGGTCGAGGGACGCCTCCTGCGGTACGGGCAGGCGCTCGACCCCGCCGGCGGTCTCGTGTCGTTCGCGAGCCTCGCGCTCCTCTAGAAGACGCGGCGCCTACCCGAGCGCGCGCATCGTGGCCCAGATCCGATCCAGCCCGGCCTGCACGTAGTCCGACGGGAGGCCGTGGTTGAGGCGGAGGTGGCGGTCGATCCCGAAGTGGTCTCCCGGGACGGCCAGGACGTCCTGCTCCGCGAGCAGCCGTTCGCACAGCTCGATCGAGCCGATTGGGAGGTCGTACCGCACGAACCCAATCGCGCCGGCGTCGGCCGAGCCGAGCGCCAGGCGGTCGCCGTGCTGCGCGACCCAGCCCGCGAGCTGCGCAAACCCGCGCGTCACGTAGCCGCGGCTGCGTTCGAGCAGGCGCGCGCGGACGTCCGGCGCGAGGGCGATCGCGGCGAGCTTGTTGCTGAGCATCGATGAGCTGATCGTGGTGTAGTCCTGGCGCGCCCAGATCTGCGCCGCCACCTCGGGCGGCGCCACGACCCAGCCGATGCGCAGTCCGGGCAGGCCGTACGCCTTCGAGAGTCCGCCGGTGGCGAGCACGCGGTCGTACCGGCCCCAAAACGATGGCGTAACCTCGCGCTGGACGCGCTCCGCGCCCGCGTAGATCTCATCCGCGAGCAGCCAGGCGCCGGCCCGCTCCGCCGCGGCGACGACCTGCGCCATCTCGCGCTCGGTCAGAATGTGGCCCGTGGGATTGTTGGGATTGCAGACGGCGACGACCTTGGTGCGTGGCCCGACGGCCGCCTCGAGCCCGTTCGCATCGAGCGCCCACTCGCGCGCCTCCTCGAGCGCGAACGCGCGGACGTCGATCCCGGCGTTCCTGGCGACGCCCCAGAGCTGCATGTAGTTCGGACGCATGAGCGCGATCTCGTCGCCCGCGCCCGCGACCGTCTGGAGCGCGTTGAAGTTCGCCTCCGCGCAGCCGTTCGTGACGACGACCTGCTCGGGCGTGCTGCCCGGATAGAGCGCGGCGATGCGCTCGCGCAGCTCGGGGAGCCCGTTGGTCTGCGGGTACGTGAGCTGGGTGCGCAGCAGCGCCTCGACGCCGGCCGCGTCGGTCACCAGCTCCCCGAGGGCCAGCGGATGCACGCCGCTCTCGGACAGGTTGTACGCGACGCGGTTCTCCCATTGGGACAGGAGGCGCTCGAGCGCGAACGGATGGAAGCGTACGGTCATGCCGTCACCTCTCGCGGTGGGTCGTGTTGGTCGGAACGCTCGGCCAGCACCACGCACTCCACGTGGTACGTCTGTGGAAACAGGTCGAGCGGCTGGACCGCGCGGATCGCGTACCCGCCCGCGACGAGGTCCTTGAGATCCGGCGCGAGCGTCGTCGGGTTGCACGACACGTAGATGATCCGCGGGGCGCCGGCTTCCACGATGCGGCGCATCACGCGCGAGCCGGCGCCGCTGCGCGGCGGGTCGAGGACGATCAGGTCCGGCGCGGCCGCCCGGCGGCGCAGCTCCGGCAGCGCCTTCCGGACGTCGCCGCTCGCGAACTCCGCGTTCGGGATCGCGTTCAGCACCGCGTTCTCCCGCGCGGCCTCGATCGCCGACGGCACGACCTCGATCCCGTACACGCGCGCGGCGCGCCGCGCGAGCGCCAGCGCGAACGTCCCGACGCCGCAGTAGAGATCGTAGACTGTCTCACCGCCGCCGAGCGACGCGAACGCCTCGACGGTTTCGGCCAGCCGCTCCGCCTGCGCCGTGTTGGTCTGGAAGAACGTCTCGAGGCCGATCCGGAACCGCAGGCCGGCGAGCTCCTCGATGAGGTGGCCGCGTCCGGCCAGCACGGTGAGGCCAGAGAGCGGGACGCCGTCGGACGGCCCCGCGTTCAGCCCGTGCAGCACGCCCACGATCCTCGGCTGCGCCCGCATCAGCTGCCCGGCGAGTCCCTGGAGGCCGGGCACCTCGGGCGCGGTCGTGACCATGCCGACCATGATCTCCCCCGTCGCGTGCGCTTCGCGGATCACGACCTGCCGCAGGAGGCCCGTGTGGTCGCGGGCGTTGTACCGCGACAGTCCGGATGCGTCCGCGAACTCCCGCACGTGGCGGAGGATCTCGTTCGCGGCGTCGCTCTGCAGGAGGCAGGTCTCGATCGCCACGACGCGGTCGAACGCGCCGCGCTGGTGCAGGCCGAGCGACCCGTCCGGGTGAAACGCGAACTCCATTTTGTTGCGGTAGCGCCAGGGATCGGCCATCGCGATGATCGGCCGCACGTCGACGTCCCGGTCGGTCCCGAGGTGCGCGAGGCTGTCCCGGACGATGTCTTCCTTGGCGGCCGCCTGCGCGCCGTAGGCGACGTGCTGCCAGACGCAGCCGCCGCAGGGGCCGAAGTGGGGGCACGGCGGCACCGCGCGCAGGGCGGAGGGCACGTCGACCGCGGCGAGATCGGCCTCGGCGTATTCCGACTTGATGCGCCACGGGCGGGCCCGCACGCGGTCGCCCGGGGCGACCCCCGGCACGAAGACGTCGAATCCGTCGACGCGGCCGACCCCGCGGCCGCCGTACGCGAGGCGATCAATCGTGACCGCGATCTCCTCGCCTTTCTTTACGGGCGGGCGCGCGCGGCCCGCGGTGGTCGACATGCCGCCATCATACCACGCGCCCCGCAGCGCTCCGCGCAGCGGGGCGGCGGTGTGCGATCCACAGCCCCGCCACGACGCAGGCGAGTCCGGCGAGCGCGAGCGTCGAGAGCGTCTCGTGGAGCAGCCATGCCCCGAGCGCGGCCGCCGTGAGGGGACTGAGCGCCAAAAATACGGTCACGCCGGTCGGCTCGGCGTGGCCGAGCGCCCACAGCCAGAGATAGTACCCGAGGCCGCTGTTCGCTCCGATGAACAGGATGGCGAGCCACCCCGCTGTGGTGAACCGCAGCGGCTCGCGAAAGAATCCCTCACCCGCGGCGAGCACGGCGAGGAAGACGACGGCGGCCAGCATCGCGAACGCGCTGACGGGCAGGGTCGGGTATCGCTTGAGGTACGGTCGGTAGAGGACGCTGCAGACGGCGCCGCACAACGCGCTGGCGAGCGCCGCCACATCTCCCGTCCACGCGGAGGCCGCGGCCGCCGTGCGGACCGCCTGCTCGCCGAGCGCGAGCGCGACCCCGACGATCGTGAGCAGCACCCCCGCGGTTTTCGCCGCGGTCACGCGCTCGCGTCCAAGCGCCGCGCCGAGCAGCATCGTCAGGAGCGGCATGGTGGCAAAGAGCAGCGCTGCGCGGGCCGACGGGATGAACCGCAGCGCGTAGTTGAGCAGCGCGATGAGGAGGCCGAATTGGACGATGCCGAGCAGCGCGAGCGGGATGAGATCGCGCCGCTCGAACCGAACGCCGCGCGCCGCGGCGAGCGCCGGCGGCAGGAGGCAGCAGAACCCGATGACGTAGCGGAGCAGGGCCAGCGAGGCCGGTCCGGTCTGGGTGACGACGACGCGCGTGGCGACGATCGCCGAGCCGACGAGCACCCCGGTCGCCGCCGCGGCGCCGGCGGCGAGCAGCCGGGTGCGCGCGGCGGCCCGGTCGGCGGGAGCGGCGGGGTTACCCGCGGCGCGATCGGGCATGCGGCGGTGCGGGTATCGGACCCGGTCACAGGTCGAAATCCCACGTCTCTCCCACGAGGTCGTGGCCGAAGCCGTGGTACGGCTCTTCGTGCGTCAGTCGAAAGCCCGCCTCGTCGTACAGACGCCGGGCCGCGAGCAGCACGTTGTTGGTCCACAGCGTGATCGACCGGTACCCCGACTGCCGTGCGAAGCGGATGCACTCGTCCACGAGCCGCCGGCCGATGCCGAGCCCGCGGGCCGACGGTTCGACGAGCAGCAGGCGCAGCTGAGCGATCTCGTCGGACTTCCGGACGAGAAAGACGGATCCGACCGGTTCCCCATTCCGTTCGGCGATCCAGCAGCGCTCGCGCTTGGGGTCGTACTGCCGGATGAAGGCGGCGGTGATCTCCGCGACGAGCGCTTCGAACGTCTCGTCCCATCCGTACTCGCGGGCGTAGAGCACGCCGTGGCGCGCCACCACCCAGCCGATGTCGCCCGGCTGATGCGGGCGCAGGAGATACGGAGCCTGCCGCTCGGGCGGCGTTCTCAAGATGCGCTCGATGGTACTCATCGCGGCGACCAGCGCACCTTGCTCGGGGCCGGACAACGACCCCAGCATCTGGGCGATTTCGTCTCGCGACCGCGCGTTGAGCGGGGCGAACGCGCGGTGCCCCGCTTCGGTGAGCGTGATCAGATGCTGCCGCCCGTCCGTCTCCGAACGCGTCCGGGCGATGAATCCGCGGCGCTCAAATCCACGCAGGATGCGGCTGAGGTAGCCCGCGTCGATGCCGAGATCCCGGCCGAGCTGCGTCGCGGTCGTCCGTTCGCCGTGCGCGAGCTCATAGAGCAGGCGCACCTCGGTCAGTGGGAATGGGCTCTTGAGATACCCGCCGAGCACGCCGATTCGTTGGGTGTAGAAGCGGTTGAACCGCCGCACCGCAGTCACGCGCTGTTCCAGATCCACCTCGTTCGCCATCCACGACTCCATAAGTTCCGATGATTGACTATATCATCGAGATTATTGATTACAGCAAATAACGGTCGTCCCAATGATTTGGTTCCATCATTGACATCTTTGATGGTAGTGGACATACTTGTGCCAACGGGTGGTCTAACCACTGGTCCACTCGCCGGGGGCGGTACGAACGACAAAATCGTATCGGCCAGCCCCCTTCAATCTGAATCGCTATTGCGTGAGGCCGGTCAGGAGGCGCAGCGATCTCCCCGGTACCGAATGCCGAACGGCCCGTTCAGGCAGACCTCGAGCCTATCAGAAAGACCAAGGTGTACGCCGAGGTCGCCGCGCAGATTCACCGCCTCATCGCGGAAGGGCGCCTGAAGCCCGGCGATCGGCTGCCCGCCGAGCGTGAGCTGGCCGAGGTGTTCGGCGTCAGCCGCACGTCCGTGCGCGACGCGATCCGGGTGCTTGAGACCCGGGGCCTCGTCGAGCCCCGCCACGGCGAGGGTACGGTCGTCAAGCAGATCCCCATCGACGCGATCGTGAGCCCGCTTGCCGACGCGCTGTCGTCCTCGAAGGATCTCACTGCGGACCTGTTCGATATGCGCAAGATGCTGGAGCCGCAGCTCGCGCGTGCGGCGGCGTTTCGCGCGACCGACAACGACGTGCGCGCGCTCGAGGAGATCGTGGCCCGCCAACGCGCGCGCGTGTCGGCCGGCGAGATCGCGATCGACGAGGACCAGCTGTTTCACTATCGGATCGCCACCGCCGCGAAAAACCAGGTGGTGCTGCGGACGATGGACGTGCTGATGGATCTTCTGCGCGAGAGCCGCGTCCGGTCGCTGCAGGGGCCCGGCCGCGCCGAGATCTCGCTCGAGGGCCACTGCCGGATCCTGGACGCGATTCGACGGCGAGACCCCGAAGGCGCCTCCGAGCGCATGCGGGCGCACATCGAAGAGATCGAGACGATTCTGTTCCCCGCCGGGACTCCGATCGCGGGTCGGGCGGAGGGAGGTGTCCGATGGGACGCGCTGTCTCGGTAGAGATCGTCTACCGGGGGATCTATCAGAAGACCCTGGCGAAGAACATCAGCCGGGGCGTCGTGCTCGCCGCGCGGCGCGACGGCAAGATCGGGATCGCGTTCGGGCGGTACGGCGACTCGCCGGAGCGCAACGGGGTGCCCGCGAAGAACTTCGCGATCGTCGCTCCGAACCAGGACGAGCTCGAGCTCAGCATGGCGCAGTACGAGCCGCAGGAGACCGACGTCACGATCTCGGTCGACGACATGCTGTGCAAGGGTGTGGAGTCCTGGGCGTGGTACGGCCTCCAGCCGATCAATCAAAAGGTGAAAGAGAACGGCATTCTCGTCGTGACCTCGACGCTGCCGGCCGACGAGATCGTCAAGTTCTGCCACCGGAAGCCGTATCCGTACCGCCTCGCCGTGATTCCCGGCATCCCGAGCTTCTCCGGTCTGTGGGTGTACAAGAACGATCACACCGACGTCCGGATCCTCGGGGCGCTCGCGAAGGTGTGCCCGGATCTGGTGGGCCTCGACGCGATGCTGCGGGCGGTCAAGGAGGAGTGGAAGGACGACCTGAAGGTGGTGTCCGCGCGGCGCTCGTACGAGCAGACGGAGATCCGCGTCGTGCACCCTGAGGAGGGGAATCCGGAAATCCCGTATTCGTTTGACCTGCCCGGCTGGACCACGATGCGGGAGGGCGTCGCGGTCGACGCGATGACGCTTGGCGAGCCCATCACGTTCGGCGACCAGGTGGGGGGCTACCGGCCGGCCCGGAACCCGTACTTCAAGAAGTTCTCGACGCGCACGATGCGGCCGGTCGTCGATTTCGACAAGTGCGTCAAGTGTACGCTGTGCTGGCTGCAGTGTCCCGACAGCTGCTTCGACGTCACCCCGGACCAGACGTACGACGTCAACGCGGAGGCGTGCTGCGGGTGCGGCGTGTGCGCCGCGGTGTGTCCGGTCGACGCGTGCATCACGATGGTGAACGAGGCCGCGTTCACCGACCACAAGAGCCAGTGGGAGCGCTACAAGACCGACAAGCAGGAGTACGCGTCCTGGCTCAAGCAGGTGACGTCCCAGCAGCCCGACCGGTCGCACGGGTTCCGGTACCGCGGCCAATATCAGGAACAGATCGCGAAGTCGCGCGCGGGCTCGGGCGGCGAAGGGGGAGGCGAGTAATGGACGCGGACGCAACGGCGGTCCAGCCCGCCGAGGTGGAGCAGGAGGCGCTGATCAGCGGCAGCGAGGCGGTGGCGGTCGCCACCAAGCTCGTCGACGTGGACGTGCTGACGGCGTATCCGATCCGGCCGTACGACACGCTGATGCAGTACGTGGCGAAGCAGATCGCCGACGGCGAGCAGGATGCCGAGTACATCGTCGCCGAGAGCGAGCACAGCCAGTTCGAGATCGCGAAGCACGCGTCCGCGGTCGGCGCGCGGGCGATGTGCGGGTCGAGCGGCGTCGGCTGGTGCTACGCGTTCGAGGCGATCGCGGTCACGCCGGCGCTGCGCCTGCCGCTCGTCGCGATGGTCGGAAACCGCGCGCTCGACGATCCGGGCGCGTTCGGCACCGAGCACAACGACGCGCTGGCCGCGCGCGACCTGGGATGGCTCCACGTGTGGGTGGACACCGCGCAGGAGGCGCTCGACACGACGCTCATGGCGTACCGCGTCGCGGAGGACCGGCGCGTGTATCTTCCCGTGGCGATCAGCACCGACGGGGCCTTCCTGACGCACTCCCAATCGCTCGTCAAGGTGCCGCCGCGCTCCTGGGTGGATCGGTTCCTGCCGAAGTACGACCGCGGGAACATGGTGTTCCACCCGGATAACCCGATCACGATCGCGCCCCAAGTGAACGAGGACTGGCTGATGGAAATCCGCATGCAGACCGACCAGGCGATGCGCCACGCGTCCGGCGTGATCGAGGAAGCGTGGAAGGAGTTTCGCGGCATCTTCGGCCGAGGCGAGGGCAGCCCGTTCTTCGAGGAGTACTACACCGATGACGCGGAGATCGTGCTCGTCGGGATGGGCACGCTCTCCATGCCCGTGCGCGTCGTGGTCCGGAAGCTGCGCGAGCAGGGGCAGAAAGTCGGGTTCGTGCGCATCCGGTGGTTCCGGCCGTTCGACCACGAGGGGATCGGCCGCGTGCTCTCCCGCTTCCAGGGCATCGGCGTCATCGACCGCGACTTCTCGATGGGGTCGCCGTTCAACAGCGGGGTGGTGGCCAACGAGATCCGCGCGGCGCTGTACCCCCAAGAGCACCGGCCCCCGGTGGTCGGCTTTATCGGCGGGCTCGGCGGCCGCGAGGTGACGATTCCGAACGTGCGCGAGATGTTCGAGCTGACCCGCAAGGCCGCCGAGAGCGGCAAGTCCCCCACGGACACCGTCTGGATCGGCGTCCGGGCATAGGGAGGAGACACGATGGACAGTCCTGAGACCACGACGATTCCGCTGCCGGTCCTCGAGCCGTTCAAGGGCGTGAAGCGGGTGCCGCTCGAGGAGTACTATACCTCGGGCCACCGCACGTGCCAGGGCTGCGAGTCGGCGCTCGTGATGAAGCTGATGGTCAAGGCCGCCGGACCCCGCACGGTCGTGTTGGGCAGCACCGGCTGCATGTACGTCGCCAACACGACGTACTACAGCACGCCCTGGGTGGTGCCGTGGATGCACACGCAGCTCGGCTCCTCGGGCTCGGCGGCGGTCGGGACGGCCGCGGGCTACAAGGCGCTGATGCGGAAGGGCAGGATCAAGGCTGAGCCGATCAACATCATCTCGTTCTGCGGCGACGGCGGCGGGGCCGACATGGGCCTGTCCGCGATCTCCGCGGCGCTCCAGCACACGGAGTACAACCATCTGATTTTGCTGTACGACAACGAGTCCTACGCCAACACGGACATTCAGGCGTCCGGCAGCACGCCCTACGGGGCCTACACGTCGTTCAGCCCCTCCGGCAAGGCGAAGCGGATCCTGCACCGCCGCTGGAAGAAGAACACCGCGGCGATGCTGGCGGCCGGCCACTCCGAGTGCCGCTACGTCGGCACGGTGTGTGCCAGCTACGCGGTGGACTTCATGAACCGGATCCGCAAGGCGCTCACGATCGGCGGCCCGACGTTCATCCACTCCTTCGATCCCTGCCCGAAGGGCTGGGATTACGATCCGATGCTGTCCCACGAGATGGGGGAGCTCGCGGTCCTCTCGGGCATCTTCCCGCTGTTCGAGGTCGAGGACCACCAGCTCAGGCTGTACGGGAAGTCGAAGCAGATCGCGGAGGGCCGGCAGAAGCGGCTGCCCGTGCGCGACTACCTGCTGAAGCAGGGGCGGTTTGCCCATTTCAACGACGACGACATCGACTACTATCAGGCGAAGATCGACGACATGTGGACGAAGTGGCTGATCCCGGGTGTCCTGCCGTTCAGCACGGATATCCTCAACGACCAGCCGCCGGCATAGGCGTACGCCCCCTCGGGGGCGCAGTGAACGATACCAGAGGCGTTCGTGCGCGGGCGTTCACGCGTCCGGCCGCGGAACCCTCTGGTATTTGCTTTGAGGGCTGGATGTATGCAGACACGAGCGTCCTTACAGTCTCGAGTGCTCGAGATACTGGGCGACGGTTGGCCCCCATGCATCCGGATGGGCGCACAGGCGATGCCCGCTTTCGCCTCGCGCAAGCACGAATTCATGAAATGTCCCCTGGCCGCCAGCACGCTTGAACGACTCGAAGTTCTCGTGGCTGTGTGCCAGTGGATAGAAAGGATCGTGATCACCGTATAGCCAGAGCATCGGATGAGGATAGGCACTCCCCCGGTTGAAGAGCGTCTGGTTCACGGTCGCAGCGGTCGGATGGTATGGATGTCCCAACCAGCCACCGACGAAGTTCAGGACGCCCTTGACCTGTTCAGGGCGCCGACGGGCATACGCGACACTCAGGATTCCCCCGCGAGACTGACCTCCGATCACGACACGCTCATGGTCTACGAACGGCATATCGAGGATGGCCTCCATTGCGGCCTCTATATCACGGAGCGCACGGTCCGCGCCGGCGATGGCCCGCGAAGGCTCGCCAGTATAGCCGAGCGCCCGTTCCTCACCGAACCCCTCGTCGTACAGTCCCTCCGAACCGTCTCGACCGCGTCGGGCAAGCATTACAACCGCCCAACCACGTTCGACAAAGAAGTGTGCGACTTCTGGGTTGTCGATGGGCTGCATAAACAGGCTGGGGTCTTGCCCGTTGCCGGTGGATCCGTGATTGAACACGAGCGTCGGCAACGGCCCAGGGCCCATGTCCCGGTAGATGTACATTTTGAACCGGACGGATTGCCCTTCCAGGATGACAGGCACGAACGCCACCTGCGGTCGGATAGGCACGCTCATCTCTCGTTGGGATGCCGTGAGAGCCCGCTCGCATGAGGGAGTCCGTGGTGTGCGTCCATCGGTGCTCGCCGGTCATGATTCGGTTTGCCGATTGCCATGCCCTGGGTTCGGGCCCGGAGGATCTTCTGCCGGGAAGACGATTGCCATGCACTCCTTCTCGCCGCGGTGGATTCACATCGGGGGTCCTTATCGTGATCTTCCGGCGTTTGACGGTCGTTGCGGGACGGTGCTAGAATGACGACGCACTCACGGAGCCTCCCGTCCCGGGGACGTGGAGGCTCGTGTTGTGCCGCTGCCGGTACGCCGTCGGCGACCACAGTACGGGAGGCGGAGGATGCCGGGGCCATCCGGGCAGTCGCTCGAGGAGAGCGGGTTCGTCAAGGAGATCCCGTCGAAAGCCGCGCAGTTCTCCGAGTGGTACACGGCCGTTGTGCTCAAGGCCGAGCTCGCCGATTACTCGCCCGTCCGCGGCTGCATCGTGGTGCGGCCGTACGGGTACGCGATCTGGGAGCTGATGCAGCAGGGGCTCGACGGTCGCTTCAAGGCGACCGGGCACGTGAACGCCTATTTCCCGCTGTTCATCCCGCAGAGCTTCTTCGCCCGCGAGGCCGAGCACGTGGAGGGGTTTGCGCCCGAGCTGGCGTGGGTCACCCGCGGCGGCGGCGAGGAGCTGGCCGAGCCGCTGGCGGTGCGTCCGACGTCCGAGACGATCATCGGGCACATGTACGCGCGCTGGATTCGGTCGTACCGCGACCTCCCGGTGCTGATCAACCAGTGGGGCAACGTCGTGCGCTGGGAGAAGGCGACGCGGCCGTTCCTCCGGACGATGGAGTTTCTCTGGCAGGAGGGGCACACCGCGCACCGCACCGCTGACGAGGCCGAGGCTGAGGCGAGGCAGATGCTCGAGGTCTACCGGGACTTCGTGGAAACGGACCTCGCGATCCCGGTGCTCTCGGGCCGGAAGCCCGAGAGCGAGAAGTTTCCCGGGGCGCTGCGGTCCTACACGATCGAGGCGCTGATGCCGGACGGACAGGCCCTCCAATCCGGGACGTCGCACAACCTCGGCCAGAACTTCGCGAAGGCATTCGACATCAAGTTCCTGGACAGCGACAACACGGAGAAGCTTGTGCACACGACCTCCTGGGGCGTGAGCTGGCGCGCGCTCGGCGGGCTCATCATGGTGCACGGGGACGACCGGGGCCTCGTGCTGCCCCCGCGGGTTGCGCCGTTTCAGGTGGTGATCGTGCCGATCCTTGCCGGGAAGGACCGGGACGCGGTGCTCGCGGCCGCGCGGGAACTCGCCGCCGTGCTGATCCGCGCGGGCTTGCGCGTGCGTCTCGACGACCGGACCGAGGTCACGCCCGGATATAAGTTCAACGACTGGGAGATGCGCGGCGTCCCCCTGCGCCTCGAGCTCGGTCCGCGCGATCTCGCGCAGCGCCAGGTGGTCCTCGTCCCGCGGATCGGCGGGGCGAAGCGTCCGGTGCCGCTCGAGGGCATCGCCGAGGCGGTTGTGGACGCCCTCGGGACATTCGGCGCCGAGATGTTCCGACAGGCCAAGGCGTACCTCGACGCGCACGTCGTCTCGGCGGCGACCGTGGACGCGCTGGTCGAGGCGATCGCGGAGCGCCGCGGGTTCGTGCGGGTGTGCGCGTGCGGCGCGGACGACTGCGAGCAGACGCTCCGGCGCGCGAGCGGCGCCTCGCCTCGGGTGGTGCTCGACGAGGCGCCCGACGGACCGTGCCTGGGGTGCGGCGCGGCCGCGACGCAGGTCGTCTACTACGCCCGCGCGTACTGACCGCCGATGAGCACCGATCCGGCGCCCGTCTCCGCGTCCGACCAGGAGCGGCGGTGGCGCCGGCGGCACCTCATCTGGAGTCTCTGTGCCGGCATTGTCGCCGGCCTCGCCGCGGTGGGCCTGTGGCTGTCGTTCGGTCCGGCCGGGCGCCCCGGCCGCCCGCCCGTTTCGCTCATCGGCAATCCCGCGCCGGAGTTTTCGCTGGCGCGCCTCGCCCGCACGGGCGGCACCCTCTCGCTCAGCAGCCTCCGCGGCAAACCGGTGGTGCTCAATTTCTGGGCATCCTGGTGCGGGCCGTGCCAGGCGGAGACTCCCCTGCTCGTGCGCGCGTACCAGACGTACCGTGCGCGCGGGATCACGTTCGTCGGTGTGGACACGAACGACGATCGGGGAGCGGCGGCTGGCGTTCGCGCTGCGGTATCACGTGGACTACCCGACGGTGTACGCGCCCGGCGACCGTCTCGCGCTGGCCTACCGGATCGTGGGGCTGCCGACGACGGTGTTCGTGGATGCGAACGGGGTGGTCCGCGATGAGGAGGTGGGGGGTTTTGCGGACACCGCGGGCGAGCGGGATCTCGCCGCGCGCCTCGACCGGCTGCTCGGAGACGCGCGCTAGGCCGCAGGGAAACCCCGCGGCGTCGTCTAATCACCGGGGCAGGGCGTTTTGCGCCGCAGCACGCGTGCGCGTCACTCCTTTGCTCATGGTCCGGAGGTGGTGGATGTCTTCCCGTACGCTCCTCGCCGGGGCGTTTCTGCTGACGTGCCTCGGGCTCTCCGCCTGTACGGGACGGCGAGATCCTGTCGATGCGGGCGCAGCCGCCCGCCGCGCAAACGGCCGGGGTCCCGGCGGCGGCGCCGGCCGCGTTTACGGGACCGGCGCTCGCGGCCACGACCGACTATCCGAAGAACGCGAATGCGCCGCGTCCCGAGCCTCCGGCGGCGTACGCGAGTCTCAAGAATCCCCTCCCGCCGACGGCGGCCAACCTCGCCCAGGCAAAAGAGTTGTTTACCGCGAACTGCGCGCCGTGTCACGGTATGACCGGTCAGGGCGACGGTCCTGCCGCGTCCGCGCTCAACCCAAAGCCCGCAGATTTCGCCACGCCGATTCACGCAAAGCTCCCCGACGGGTACTACTTCTGGCGCGTGACAAAGGGCGGCAGCGTGCCCCCGTTCAGCGCCGCGGGCTCGGCGATGCCGCCATGGGAAGGCTCGTTGACCCCGAATCAGCGGTGGCTGGTGATCTTGTACGTGAAGAGCTTCTCGGCGCAGAAGTGATCGCCGCGCACGAGGCGGGCGACGGCGGCTCGGCGATCGAGCGCGTCCGCGCCGCGTGCGCCGCGCGGCAGCTCGTGGTCGAGATCCTCGAATACCCCTCCGGCACCCGCACGGCGGCCGATGCCGCGCGTGCCGTCGGCACCTCGGTTGGGCAGATCGTCAAATCGCTCGTGTTCCTCGCCGACGGCGCGCCGATCTTGGTGCTGGCATCCGGCGCGAACCGCGTCGACGTTGGGAAAGTCGCACGGCTCGCCGGAGCGTCCCGCGTCGAGAAGGCGTCCGCGGACGCGACCCGCGAGGCGACGGGGTTTGCGATCGGCGGCGTGCCGCCCCTCGGGCACCGGCAGCCCCTCCCCGTGTACGTCGACCGCGCGCTGCTCGCGTATCCGATCGTCTACGCCGCGGCCGGGACCCCACGCGCGGTCTTCGGAGTCGCGCCCGACGCTCTGGCGCGTGCGGCCGCCGGCACGATCGCGGACGTGGCGGAAGACCCCTCGCCGGACGTCGCTCGCTGACGCTGGCGGGCGGCGCGGACTCGGCCATGACCGCCCGGGTCCGGCCCGCTCGCGCGTCGGATCTTCAGGGGGTGTACCAGGTTTGGTTCGCGACCGTGCACCCCGGCGGCGGCGCGGCCCCGCACGCCGGGCCGCCCCTTGTGCTGTTTCGGCACGAACTGACGACGGGGCAGTTGTGGGTAGCGGAGGACGCGGGCGGCCTCGTCGGGTACGCGGCCTCGTTCGTGCGCGGCGGCGTGTTGTTCTTGGCCGATCTGTTCGTCGTCCCCGCAGGTCAGTCGCACGGCACCGGCGCCATGCTGTTGGACCGTGTGCTCGCGCCCGAGGCCGCCACCCGCTGTACGATGAGTTCGCTCGATCCGCGGGCGCTCACGCTCTACGTGCACGCGGGGATGCGTCCGCGGTGGCCGCACCTGCTGGTCGCCTCGGACGCCCCAGATCTCGCGCGGCTGCCCGGTACCGACCTTTCGGCGGCGGCCGCCGCGGTCGGCGATCCCGAGTTCCTCGCGTGGGACGCCCGCATCGGCGGCCGCGAGCGGCCGGAGGATCACGCGTTCTGGGTCGAGATCGGGGCGGTGCCGCTCTGGTTCACGCGCCGCGGCGCCCGCGTCGGATACGGATACGCGTGGATCCGGACGGTCACCGGGGGCCAGGAAGTGCGGATCGGGCCGCTCGGCGCTGCCGCGTCTGGGGATGCCGCCGCATGTCTCGGCGCCGCCCTGCGGTGGGCCGCGGATGCCGGGGTCGCGCTCAATCGCGGCGCGCCGGGCGTCCGGACGACATACCGCGTGGCGCTTCCCGCACCACACGAAGCGCTCGAGCCGCTGCTGGGCGCGGGGTTCCGCATCCGCGGGACCGAGATCTTCTGCTGCTCGCGGGATGACCTGTTTTGCGATCCCCGCGTATACCTGACGCTTGCGGGGCCGGAGGGCACGTCGATCTTCTGACTTCGGCGCGACCCGCACGGAGCCCGTCCGGCGCGCGTCCGCCTCGCCTTGCCCGTGTTGGAACGGCATGCTATCATTGATCTAATCGAATAGCAGCAGCCTTCGGGGCAGGGTGAGCCGGGCACGCGTCCGGCAATTCCCGATCGGCGGTATAGCCCGCGAGCCGGGCCGCGGTCGACGCGGCCGGGCAGGATCTGGTGAGACTCCAGAGCCGACGGTACAGTCCGGATGGAGAAGGCACGAGGTATTTTCTGACATTCCCCGAGGGCGCAGTTTGCCTTGGGGGTTTTCGTTTTGCACTTGATCGTGGACACCGATGACGAGCGATTCATGCACGAGGCGCTCGGCCTCGCCCGGCGGGGGGCGGGGACGACCAGCCCCAATCCCATGGTGGGCGCCGTCGTCGTGGCCGGCGACGCGGTCGTCGGCCGAGGGTACCATCCGCGCCCCGGGGAGCCCCACGCGGAGGTGTTCGCGCTGCGCGACGCGGGCGCGCACGCGCATGGCGCGACGCTGTACGTTACCCTCGAGCCCTGCGCCCATTGGGGGCGGACGCCGCCGTGCACCGAGGCGATCATCGAGGCGGGAATCCGGCGGGTCGTCGCGGCGATGCTCGATCCGGACCGTCAAGTCAGCGGCCGGGGTCTCCACCGGCTGGCCGAGGCGGGCGTCGCGACGCGTGTCGGCGTGGCCGAACGCGACGCCCTCGATCTGAACGAAGCGTACGTCAAGCACCGGACCGTCGGCCTGCCGTGGGTGACCGCGAAGTGGGCCATGACGCTCGACGGGCGGATCGCGACCCGGTCCGGCGATTCGCGCTGGATCTCGAGCGAGGCGTCGCGCGCGCTGGCCCACGAGCTGCGGGCGGCGTCGGATGCGATTCTCGTCGGCATTGGTACGGTGCTGCAGGACGATCCCGCGCTGACCGTTCGCGGTGTCGCGGGCGCCCGCAGCCCGCGGCGGGTCATCCTCGACAGCACCTTGCGCGTGCCGCTCGATGCCCGCGCGCTCGCGCGGGATGGCACGCCGGTGCTGGTCGCGACGACGGAGCGGGCCGACGCCTCGGCGCGTCACGCGCTTCAGGCCGCGGGCGTCGAGGTGCTGACGGTCCGGGCGACCGACGGCCGGGTGGACCTCCCTGAGCTCCTGGGAGACCTCGCGCGCCGCGGCGTGATGAGCCTGCTCGTGGAGGGCGGCAGCGCGGTGCTCGGCGGGTTCGCGGATGCCGGGCTGATCGACAAGGTCGTCGCGTTCGTCGGCCCGGCGATCGTCGGCGGCCCCGCGCCGTCGCCGGTCGGCGGCCGCGGAGTCGATCTGCTGGCACACGCGTGGCGCCTCGGCCGGATCGGCGTGCGGCAGATCGGCGATGACGCCGTCATCGAGGGATACATCCTCCGGCCAGGCGGATCCGGGGGAGGCGGCTAGCGGTGTTTACCGGGATCGTCGAAGCGACGGGCGTCGTCCGTGCGCTCAGCGCCGCCGACGGCGCCGCGCGCATCGTCGTCGAGGCGGGCGCATTTCTCGACGGCGCCCGCGTCGGCGACAGCATCGCCGTGAACGGCGTGTGCGTCACGATCACGCGAACCGGCGGCCCGCTGTTCGAGGCGGACCTGGGCGCGGAGACGCTGCGGCGCACCACGCTCGGACAGCTCCGGGCCGGCGCGCCGGTCAACCTCGAGCGCCCGCTCGCGGTCGGCGATCGGCTCGGCGGCCACATCGTGCAGGGGCACGTGGACGGCGTCGCGCGGGTGGTCGAACGCCGCCAGGAAGGCCAGGGGTGGTGGGTGGAGATCGCGCTCCCGCCGGCGCTGGCCCGCTACGTCGTGGAGAAGGGCTCGATCGCGGTGGACGGCGTGAGCCTGACGGTCGCGTCGCTCGCAGGCGAGCGGTTCGGCGTCTCGCTGATCCCGCATACGTGCGCGGCGACGACGCTCGGGGGACTCCGCGAAGGGGCGTTTGTGAACCTCGAGGTGGACGTGCTCGCGAAGCATATCGAGCGGCTCGCCGCGCCGTATCTGGCGGCCGGCCGCTCGGAGGAGGATGGGGGCTAATGGCCGAGCCAACGAAGGCCGCCGACGTGTTCGCACCGGTGGAGCAGGCGATCGCTCGGATTCGCGACGGCGGCTTTGTCATCGTCGTCGACGATGAGGATCGCGAGAACGAGGGCGATCTGGTGATGGCCGCCGAGCGGGCGACCCCGGAGGCGGTCAACTTCATGCTCAAGCACGCGCGGGGGCTGATCACCGTGCCGCTCACCGCGGCGCGGCTCGCCGCGCTGGATCTCCCGCAGATGGTCTCGCACAACACGTCGCACCAGGGGACCGCGTTTACCGTGTCGGTCGGTGCGACCCACCAGATCACGACGGGCATCTCGGCGCACGATCGCGCCGCGACGATCCGCGCGCTCGTGGATCCCGCGACGCGGCCCGACGATCTGTCGCGCCCCGGCCACGTGTTTCCGCTCCGGGCCACGCCGGGCGGCGTGCTGCGGCGCGCCGGACATACGGAAGCCGCGGTGGATCTCGTCGCGCTGGCCGGGCTCGAGCCCGGCGGCGCCCTCTGCGAGATCATGAGCGACGACGGGACGATGGCGCGCCTGCCGGACCTGGCGCGGTTCGCCGAGCGGCACGCGCTGCCGATGATCTCGGTGCGCGATCTCATCCGGTACCGGCTCGCGCGCGACCGGTTCATCCACCGGGAAGGTGCGACGCGCCTCCCCACGACGTTCGGGGAATTTACCGCGGTGGTGTACGAGAACACGCTCGACGGCGCGAGCCATCTCGCGCTGACGCTCGGTGATCTCGGTGGGGACGCGCCCGTGCTGGTCCGGATGCACTCCGAATGCCTGACCGGGGAAGTCTTCGGGTCGCTGCGCTGCGACTGCGGCGACCAGCTGCGGATCGCGCTCGAGCGCATCAGCGCCGAGGGGCGCGGCGTCTTGGTGTACATCCGCCAGGAAGGGCGCGGCATCGGGCTGACCAACAAGATCCGGGCGTACGCGCTGCAGGACGCCGGCAAGGACACGGTCGAGGCGAACGAGCTGCTCGGGTTTGCGCCCGATCCGCGCGACTATGGAGTCGGCGCGCAGATCCTCGCCGACCTCGGGCTGCGGCGCGTGCGGCTCCTGACCAACAACCCGGCGAAGCGGGTCGGGCTGGAAGGGTACGGGATCGAGGTGGTGGAGCGCGTCCCGATCGAGATCCCGCCGAATCCCGAGAACTACCGGTACCTGAGCACGAAGCGGCACAAGCTGGGGCACCTCCTCCACCTCGAATGATGGCCGGCGCGTCGGACGGGATCGAGCGCGGCGACCGGCGCGGCGCGGGACTCCGCGTCGCGATCGCGGCCAGCCGCTTCAACGAGCACATCACACGCCGCCTGCTCGCCGGCGCGCGCGAGGCACTGCGCCGGTGCGGGGTGGACGACGGCGCCGTGACGGTGGCGTGGGCGCCGGGCGCGTTCGACCTGCCGGTCGTCGCCCAGGCGCTCGCGCAGTCCGGGCGGTACGACGCCGTGGTGTGCCTCGGGTGCGTGATCCGCGGCGACACGACGCACGACCGGTACATCTCGCTGGGCGCCGTCGTCGGCCTGGGCCGCGTCGCGCTCGACGCGCGGCTGCCGGTGACGTTCGGCGTGCTGACGACCGAGACGCTCGCGCAGGCGGAGGAGCGGAGCGGCGGCGCGTACGGCAACAAAGGCGAGGACGCCGCGCTGTCTGCGATCGAGCTGGTCCACGCGCTGCGCGAGATCACGGACACTCCGCCGGCGCGAGACCGCCGATGACCCACAGCGGAGGCGGGGCGGCGGGCACGCTGTACGAGGGCGGGCGGATTTACACCGGAGAGGCGGATGCGCCGCGCGCCTCGGCGCTCGCGGTGCGCGGCGGGCGGATCGTCGCCGTGGGGGAGACGCGGGCGCTGCGGGACGCGTATCCGGCGTTTGCGCGGGTCTCGCTCGAGGGCCGGACGGTCCTTCCCGCGTTCACCGACAGTCACATCCATGTCGCGGCGTTTGGGCTCGCGCTCCGGCAGGTGGATCTGCGCGGCGCCGCGTCGCTGCGCGCGGCCGCGTCGCGCGTCGGCGATGCCGCCCGGACCGCGCCGCCGGGCGAGTGGATCCAGGGCGGCGGGTGGGACAAGAATCTGTGGCCCGAGGGGCGGTTCCCGAAGCGGGACGACCTGGATCCCGGTGACCGGCGGACATCCCGCGGTGCTGCGCAGCAAAGACGGCCACACGGCGTGGGTAAACTCCGCGGCGCTCGCGCTGGCCGGCATTACACGCGAGACCCCGGATCCCGAAGGCGGCACCATCGCCCGCGATCCCACGACGGGCGAGCCCACGGGGCTCTTGGCGGAGCGGGCGACGTATCCGCTGCTCGCGCTCGCCGGACGTCCCTCCCCGGACGCGCTGGACGCGGCGATCATGGACGCGTCGGCGGTGCTGCACCGCGCCGGGGTCGCGGGGGTGCACGTCGTCGAGGGCGGGGCGGTGCTCGCGGCGTTCCAACGGCTGCGGGCCCGGGGGTCCCTCAGCCTCCGGGTGTGCATGATGCTGCCCGAGGACGCCCTCGACGCGGCGATCGCGCTCGGCGTGCGCAGCGGCTTCGGCGACGCGACGATCCGGCTGGGCGGCGTCAAGATCTTTTCAGACGGCGCGCTCGGCTCGCAGACGGCGAGCATGCTCGAGCCGTACGAGGGGCAGCCGGACAACCGCGGCGTCATTGTCCGCAGCCGCGAGCAGCTGCACGAGTTGGTCGGCCGGGCCGCGGCGGCGGGCATCGCGTCGGTCGTGCACGCGATCGGCGACCGCGCGAACCGCTGGGTGCTCGACGCGATCGAGGCCGCGCGGGAGGCGTCGGCGCGGTTCGGCCTCCGGCATCGGATCGAGCACGTCCAGGTGCTGCACCCCGACGATCTGCCGCGCCTCGCGCAGCTCGGGGTCATCGCGTCCATGCAGCCGATCCACTGCACGCAGGACCGCGACATCGTCGACCGGTATTGGGGGGCGCGCGGCGCCTACGCGTACGCGTTTCGCTCGCTGCTGGAGCGCGGGACCCGCCTGACGTTTGGCTCCGACGCGCCCGTCGAGACGCCGGACGTGCTCGCGGGGATCTACGCCGCGGTGACGCGCCGACGCCCGGACGAACCCGATCGACCGGCGTGGCATCCCGAGCAGTGCCTCACGGTCGCCGAGGCGGTCCGGGCGTACACGGCGGCTCCGGCGTACGCGGCGGGCGAGGAGCGCGAGAAGGGGATGCTGCGCGCCGGGTACGTCGCGGACTTCGTCGCGCTGTCGGCCGACCCGTTCACGGCGGCGCCCGACGCCCTGCCGGACACGCGCGTCGTCCTGACGGTGGTGGGTGGAGACGTGCGCTACTCGGGCTCGTCCGATGCGAGCGGCTCGTCGTCCGCGTCGTCGTCCAGCGCCAGCGAGGCGTCGAGCGGCTGAGGCTCGTCGAGGTCGTCGTCCTCGCGGTCGATGCGCGTTTCTTCCTGATAGCCGCACTCCGGGCACTCGTAGACCACGATCTCGCCGACGTCATCTGCCGTGACGAGCTCCATGTCCTGCTCGCACTCGGGGCAGGGTTTCGTGAAGGGTATGGACATCGTCGCCGATCCGGTTCGAGGCGCGCACGGAGCCTCCTCCTGGCGCGTCGGGCCGTCGAAAACGGCGCGGGTCCGGGCGGACGCCCGGACCCGCGGCCGACGGCAGGTGTCTCGCTAGCCGATGTGGTGCGCGTCCGCGCGCTTCGCCACCGCGTCCCAGTCGAGGAGGTCAAACCACTTGTCGAGGTAGGACGCTTTGCCGGTGCCGTAGTCGATGAAGTACGCGTGCTCGAAGCAGTCGAGGGCGATGAGCAGGGAGCAGTTCCAGATCGGGTACGTGTTCTGTTCGTCGCCGATGAAGTTGAACAGCTGGCCGGCGTCCCAGTCGTAGGCCGTCCAGACCCAGCCGCGCGCGGCGACCGCGGTCGCCTTCATGTCGGCTTTCCACGCGTCGAAGGATCCGTACGCCTTCTCGATGAGGCCGTTGATCTTGGCCGACGGCTTGCCGCCCTTCCCGCCGAGCAGCTCAAAGTACAGCTCGTGGTTCTTGACGCCGCCGAGCGCGCGGGAGAGTTCGACCTTCAGCTCGCGCAGCTCGGAGTAGGTGGGATTGGCCTTTGTGAGGTCCACCCCGCCGCTCGCGAGCCGGTCCAGGATCTCGTTCGACTTGGCGACGTAGCCCTGGTAGAGCTTGTAGTGCTCCTCCATGGTCCGCTTGCTGATGCCGTTGAGCTCAACGTCAAATGCGCGAAACTTCTTGGCCTCGTACTTCGGCATGCGTGATCCCTCCTCTGGGCGTGATGCGACGTGCGTGTCTTCCGGCGGGGTTGTCGGGAGCAGATTGATTATACGTCTCGCGCACGCGCGCGGGCAAGTCTCGGTCAGATGTTCGAGGCGCCGTCCTCGCGCGTCATGTAGGCGTCCTTCGTGTACGTGCCGCGGCGGCCGCAGTGCGGGCAGGTGTGGTAATTGGCCGCGAATGTCGCCTTGGCGAAGTTGCGCGTCGCCATGCGGATGCCGGTGTCGAACTCGCGCCCGCACCCTTGACAGCGAACCAGCACGATGAGTCTCGCCACGGTCAGATCACCCGCCCGCGCCGCGGCGCATGCGGGCTGCGGCGATGTCGGCGCGCTGCCAGAGACGGTAGCGGCCCGCGCCGAAGATCGGGGCGGGAAGATCGGCGGTGCCGGAGGGGTCCAGCAGCGACGCGGGCGGCACGCCCAGCATCTCGGCGGCTTCGACGACGGTGACGAAGTCGTCGCCGTCGCTCACGAGACGGCACACGGTGCCGAGGAACGATTCGTCGGCGGCCGGACGCGAGAGAAAAAACCGCACCGCGCTGCCGCCGCTCGCGTGCGCCTGTTTCGTCAGATTGGCGAACCGGCGCAGCTCCTCCGGGTAGCCCCGCAGATGGGACAGCACGATCGCGTCGAGATCGGGGGCGGTGACCTGGTCCGCCAGCGCGGCTTCCTCCTGCGCCCCTCAGGCGCCCGCCCGAGGACGTGCGGAGTCGAGGTGAGAATGGTGCCGAAGGGGAGACTCGAACTCCCACAGGCTTTCGCCTACTACGCCCTGAACGTAGCGCGTCTGCCAATTCCGCCACTTCGGCACGCGGGCTCGAGCGAACACAGCATACTGGAGCCGGACAGAGAGTGTCAAGCGAACGGACAGCGCGCGGCCGCGGTCAGCGCGGCCCCGCGCGTTCGCCGGCGAGCGCCGCGATCGTCTCGGGCAGCCCCGCGAGATCGGAAAGCACGCGGGTCGGCCGGATGTCGCCGAGCGGTTCGCCGTGGCGGTTGATGAAGACGGTGCGGTAGCCGAGGGACCCCGCCGGCGCCATGTCATGGTAGAGGCTCGCCCCAACGTGCACGGTGCGGTCCGGGCCCGCGCCCGTCGCCGCCTGGAATCGCGTCCAATGACCCGGGGCCGGTTTGTAACTGCCGGCGTCCTCGGCGGTGACGATGGCATCCGGCGTGATGCCGAGCTGCGCGACCGACGACGCCAGCAGGTCGCGGTCGACGTTCGACAAGATCGCGAGGTGGCGGCCGGCCTGCTGGAGCGCGCGCAGGGCGGCCGCCGCCTCGGGAAACGGCCGCCAGCGTGCGAGCGAGTCGGGGAGGATCCGTGCGTGTCCCGCCGGCAGCGGATGGCCGAGCGCCCGCATGAGCCTCGCGCTCGCCTCGGCGAGGACATCCCGGTACGGCCGGTAGGCCTCGTGCTCGACCTTCGCTTCGAGCGCGATATAGGCGCCGGCGAGCGCGCGGCGATCCACGGGCGGCGGCAGCAGCGGCGCGAGGGCGTCGGCGACGCCGCCCTCCCAGTCGATAAGCGTGCCGTAGCAATCGAACGTGATCCACTCCACCGGCGCCATCGGCGCACATGTTCGGCGAACGGCGGTCGCGGCCCTGCGGGCGGGCATCAACGTTTGCGCGCGGACGTTATTGGGTAAAAGCGAGGACCTTGCGGGAACGCAAACATGGCCGCCGCCGAGTGATGGGGCGTGACGACCGAGCGATCCGGAGGAACGCGTCGCTCGGATGAGAACCGGCGGGGGGAAGCGAGCATGATGGCAGCCGACACGCAAACCAAAGCGCATCTGTGGCTGGACCGATCAACCGGCTTCAGCGGGATCCGCATTAGCGCTGCGGTCTGGACGCTGGTGGCCGTGACGGGATGGGCGTTCGCGGGGATGGCATACACCCACGCGTTGTCCGTGCAGCAGTCCGAGGCGCGGATCGCCTCATTCGCGGGACTGACGCCGGTTTCCGGGCCAGGCGTCGAGGTGGTCCTGTCCGATTCGACGCGCGCGCTTGCGCCGGGCGACAGCCCAAGCGAACTGCTCGTGCAGGACAGCGACCTGATTCTTCTCGAGATGACGCTGTGGTACGGGGGCGCGGAAGCCGTCGCGGTCAACGGGGTGCGCATCACGGCCAAGACGACGATCACGTCGGCGGGGCCGACGATCATCGTCGATGGCCACCGGCTGATCGGACCGTTTACCGTGACGGCGGTGGGAGATCCCCGACTCCTGCGGGGGGTGCTGACGACGCGCGAGGGATACGTGGCGCGGCTCCGGGAACTCGGGCTGAACGTCCAGGTCATCGACCGGCCGCGCCTGACGGTGCCGGGCGCGGCAATGGGATCGTCCGCCCAGCTCTAGGCCGCCGCCGCAGTCGGGCGCGGACCATCATCATCGAAGGAGGAGACGGACTATGGGCATTCTCGGATGGATCGTGGTCGGCATTATCGCGGGGTGGTTGGCGAGGATGGTCGTCCCGGGGGAAGGCCCGGGAGGCGTCCTCGGCGATCTGGTCGTCGGGATCGTCGGCGCCCTGATCGGCGGATGGCTGTTTACGTCGTTCGGGCACGCGGGCATCACGGGCTTGAACATCGGATCGATCATCGTGGCGTTTATCGGCGGCGTGATTCTGCTCCTGATCATGCGCGCGTTCACGGGACGGCGCTCGCTCGTCTAACGGCCCGGCGCCGCGAAGGCGCGCACGGACATGGGGCTGGTGCGTGGGCCCTCGGCGATCGCGCCGAGGGCCCATCGTGTTGCCTGCGCGGCGGTGGGCCGGGCGCGATTCCGCCGGGGTCCCGCCGCGCCGCGCGCCGACCGCGGGGATCGACCGTCTCAGGGCGCGTCGCCGCTCGGCCGGTTGAAAATGTGCAGGCTCGGCATCAGACCGAGCGCGCAGAGCGGGAGGACGGCCCCGGCGATGGCGAGTGCCGCGGGCAGCCCCAGGACGGACGCCACGGCGCCGATGCCGAGCGCGCCGAGCTGGTTGAGTCCAAACGTCGCATAGTACAGCCCCAGGATGCGGCCGCGCATGTCCTCGCGCGCGCTGATCTGCAGCACGGTCGCCATCGTCGCGTCGTACGTGCTGCCCACGTATCCGACGAGCGTCACCAGCACGAGCGATGGGAGAAACCACGGGGACAGGCCGAACAGCATGACCCCGACGCCGAACGCAAATGCGGATGTAACCATCACCGTCCCCTTGTGCGCGACGTCGCCGCCGGCGGCGACACGCAGCGTCGCCAGCAGCTGCCCGACGCCGCCCATCGCCGCGAGGTAGCCGAGCCCGAGCGCGCCGACGCGCAGGACGTCGCGCGCCATCACCGGCAGCATGTACTGGTACGAGAACCCGAACGACTCGATGACCAGGCTGAGCCCGAGCAGCCCGCGGACCGCGGGCGTCCGCACCGCGTAGCGCAGCCCCTCGCGCACGGCCGTGACGAGGGGCTCGGTGCTCCGCCGGACCGGCCGGGGATTCGCGAGGGCGAGCAGCGCGCCGATGCCGATCGCGTACGCCGCCGCGATCAGGAGATAGTTTTGGCCGACCCCCACGCGCGCGATGATGGCGCCGCCCGCGAGCGCGCCGAGGATGCGCACGATGCTGCCGGCCATGAACTGGAACGCGTTCGCATTCAAGAGGCGCTGCTCGCCGACGACGTCGTAGACCAGGCCGTTCGTCGCGGGCTTGCCGACCGCGAACGCGCACCCGGCGAGCGCCGCGTAGACGAGCACGTGCCACAGCTGGACGCGCTGGGCGAGTACGAGGGCCGCGAGCGCGAGGGCGAGCGCGCCCGAGGCGGCCTGCGTCACGAGCAGCAGCGACCGTCTCGGCAGGTAATCGGCGAACGCGCCGCCGGCGAGGCTGAACACGCATTGGCTCGCGCCCCGGACGCCCGCGGCGAGTCCGACCCACAGCGGCGACTGCGTCAGGATGAGCACCAGCCATCCCTGGCTCAGGAGGTCGACGGTCTGGGTCATCGACGTGCAGAGCGTGTTCGACCCACAGCCAGCCGTATCCCGGGGCGTCGAACGCGTGGGAGAAGTGGGGGCGCTGCGCGAGCCTCAGAGGCGGTCCTCCACGAGGGCTGCGCCGGTCCGGCGGCGCTCGGGACACTGGTTCTGGACGAGGACGCGCCGGGCCTGCCCTCCAGAACTTTGCAGGGGTGTGCTACGTGAAAGGCGTATAGACCATCCGGCGAACGGTCCGTCTGGGCCGTTCGAACTCAATCCCATATGGAGGGGAGCGATCCTCATGCGGACTGCTGGCTGGCGAAACGGTTCCATGAACCGCCGGACCCTGCTGCGGCGGACCGCGGCGGCCGGACTCGGCCTCGCCGCGTTGCGAGGCACTGCTGGGCTCCTCGATCCCGCGGCGGCGTCCGCGGCGGCGCTGACGCTGTCGTATCCGAGCTGGATGTTCAGCGAGCCGAGCACGGGCAAGTACTTCCGCGACATGAGTGCGGCGTACACCGCGGCGCACCCGGACACGAGCATCGATCTGATTCAGCTGCCCGCGGGGCAGTACGTGGAGAAGATCTTTACCGAAGTCCAGGGCGGTCAAGTGCCCGACATCCTGCCGCTGTTTACGACGCAGATGCCCCAGTACATGCAGTTGGACCTCTTGGAGCCCCTGGATCCGTACCTCGAGAAGTCGACGTTCAAGAACAAGCTGCTGCCGCTCCAGCGGTTCGCGCAGAAGGGCGGCAAGAACTACGGCATCGTGCTCACGGCGTCGCCCCAGGGCCTGCTCGTCAACCATCTGCTGCTCGAGAAGGCCGGGGTCCAGATTCCGACGACCCTCGACGAGCTGTACAGCGCCGCGGACAAGATCTACAAGACGACCGGCGTGTTCGGCTACGGCGTCCACGTCGATACGTCCGCGATGCTGCTGTCGTACGTGTCGTGCATGCAGTGGATCCTGGGGAACGGCAGCGACTTCACGAAGGCCGACGGCACCATCACGTGCAACGCGAAGGGGACCGTCGAGGGGTTCCAGCAGATGATGCGGTTCGTGAACGCGCCGTTCGCGCCGAAGGGCCTCGGCTGGTACCAGCTGCGCGAGATGTTCGCCGAGGGCAAGCTCGCGATGCTGTGGGACGGGCCGTGGGACCTCGGGCAGGTGAAGACGGTGAACCCGAACCTGTACCCGTACATCGACATGGCGCCGTGCCCGACCAAGACGCACGCGGCGATCACGGGCGGCGCGTTCTACGCGATTCTCCGGAAGGAGCAGAACAAGCAGGCGGTGTGGGACTATCTCGCGTTCGCGACCAGCGACGAGTGGCAGCGCCGCTGGATCGAGGTCGAGGTGCAGGTGCCGGGCATCGCGATCGAGCCGCCCAACGCGTTCATCCGGACGAACCCCGGCTATCGGTACGTGACCGAGATCGCCGCGAAGTACGCGACCGGGTTCGGGTATCTGCCGCCTGGCTACGTGAACGTGGCGACCGCGCTGCAGACGAAGGTCATCGCCCACGTGGGCGATATCTGGTCCGGTACGAAGTCCCCGCAGGTCGGCATGGACGAGTGCCAGCGCGAGCTCGAGGCGTGGGCCAAGACGCTGCCCCCGGGTTCCCGGGACTAGGCGGGGCCGCACGACATGCGGGGCGAGGGCTAGACGGAACATCGGGACGACGTTGAGGCAGAGGCCGGCCGCGGGCGCGGGATCGCCACGATCCCGCGCCCCGCGTCGCGCTGAGGGACAGGTGGCATCCCGGTGAGGCGCGAGCGGCGCGTGTTCGCAATTATGTTGATGGCGCCCACCGTCATCTGGACGCTGATCGTGCTCGTCTACCCGATTGCGATCACGCTTCGGAACAGCGTGCACCGCGTCGGGGCGGGATTCGATCCGCACCCTCCGTTCGTCGGTCTCGCGAACTACGCCGCCCTCATCCAGGACCCTGTGTTCTGGAAGGCCGTGCAGGTGACGGTGGAATTTACGGCCGGCAACCTCGTCGGCTCGTTCGGGTTCGGACTCCTCTCGGCGCTCCTGCTGCAGCACCGGTTCTGGGGCCGGCCGGTCGCGCGCGCGATCCTGCTGCTGCCGTGGGCCATGCCGCAGGTGGCGGCGGTGGTGATCTGGCGCTGGCTCTTGGATACGCAGTACGGAGCCGCGAACTACATCCTGTGGCGCCTGCATCTGTCGCCGACGGCCAGCATTCAGTGGCTGTCGAAGCCGAGCCTGGCGCTGTACGCCGTGCTGATCGCTACCGTCTGGTGGCAGTATCCGATCGCGACGACGTTTCTCCAGGCGGGGATCCAATCCGTTTCGCTCGACCTGTACGAAGCGGCCGGGATCGACGGCGCGAACGGGTGGCAGCGGTTTCGCCACGTGACCTGGCCGGGCCTCGAGCCCGTCCGAAACATTCTGCTCTTGATGCTGCTGTTCTGGTCGCTCGGGCAGGTGATCATCATCTGGGCGATGACCGCCGGCGGGCCGGCGCGCGCGACGCAGACGCTCGCCATTCTCGTCTACACGCGCGCGTTCTCGGACTTCCAGTTCGACAGCGCCTCGGCGCTCGCGACCATCGTGCTCGCGGTCTCGCTCACGGTCGGCCTGCTCTATTACCGGCTGGTCATGCGCGCGGACCCGGTCGGATAGCCGATGCGGGCGTGGGCGGTCGCGCAGGCGGTGCTCCTCTACGGCGGGGTGGCGCTCGCGTGCGTGGTCGTGGGATTCCCCGTGTACTGGATGGCGGCGAGCGCCCTCGAGCCGGGCAGCCTGTTCAACGCGACGCCGAGCTTCTTTCCGCTCCACCCGGTCTGGTCGAACTTCACGCAGATCTTCACGATCAACCCGCTGGCCCATTGGCTGGCGAACAGCCTGTTCGTCGCGACGGGGACGATGTTGTGCTCGGTCGCGCTGAGCATGCACGCCGCGTACGGGATGTCGCGGCTGCGAAGCCGGCCCGTCGTCGCGCTCGGGTTCCTGATGCTCATCGGGCAGATGATCCCGGTGACGGTGCTGACGATTCCGTTCTACATCCTGTTTCGGCAGCTGCACCTGCTCGACACGCTCAGCGGCATCGTGATCGCCACGACCACGTTCACGGTGCCGCTGTGCCTGTGGATGCTGAAGGGGTTTTTCGACGGCGTTCCCCGCGAGCTCGATGAGGCCGCGCTCACGGACGGCTGTACCCGCCTGGGGTCCCTGTACCGGGTGGTGCTGCCGTCGGCCCTCCCCGGCGTCGTCGCCGCCGCGACCTTCGGCTTCATGACCGGCTGGAACGAGTTCTTTTTCGCGAGCACGTTCCTGAGCACGGAGACGAAGTGGGTGGGTACGGTCGGGCTCGTCACGTACATGGGGCAGTACTTCGTCCAGTGGTCGGCGCTGATGGCCACGGCCTTTGTGATCTCGCTGGTGCCCGCGGTGCTCTTTCTGCGCACGCAGCGGTACATGATGGCGGGGATCACGCAGGGCGCGGTGAAGACGTGATCGTGCGGCGGGCGGCGGCAGGGAGGACACGAGCATGCTGAGGGCGGCGGTCGTCGGGGCGGGCCTGCTGGGAGCCCGGCACGCGCGGGTCTATGCCGAACACGCCGGATGCGAGCTCGTCGCGGTCTGCGATCTCGACCGCGGGCGCGCGGAAGCCGTCGCGTCACGCTACGGCGCCCGCGCCTACACGTCGCTCGGGGATCTGCTGCGCGCGGGCGCCGACGCCGTCTCGGTCGCGACGCCCGATCACGCGCACCACGCACCCGTCGCCGCGTGCCTCGAGGCCGGCGCGCACGTCTTCGTCGAGAAGCCCCTTGCGATCGATCCGGGCGAGGCGCGGGCGTTGATCCGTCTCGCGTCCGAGCGCGGCCGCGTGCTGATGGTGAACTACAGCCAGCGGTGGCTGCCCGAGCACCGCCGCATCGAGCAGTTGATCGCCTCGGGAACACTCGGCGAGATCGTCTTCATCGAGTCCCACCGCTGGGACGCGGCCTGGGTGCCGCTGCGCATGATCGCCCCCTGGGCCGAGCGGACGACGCCGATCCACTTCATGTCGAGCCACGACATCGACCTCATTTTGTCGTGGACCGGTCGGCGTGCGCGCCGCGTCTACGCCGTGTCCCACCACGGCGCGCTCGGTCGCCCGGACGTCGTCGACGGCTATCAGGCGCTGATCGGGCTCGAGGGCGGAGCCCGCGTGAGCCTGCACTCGTCCTGGATCCTGCCCGAGACGTTTCCGTCGGCCGCCGACAGCCGGCTCGAGATCCTCGGCGCGCGCGGGTCCGTCTTTTTTGACGGCAACCGTCGTGAGATGTCGGTGTTCACCCCGGGGCACAGCGAGCGCGTGGCGTTCGGAGGGCCCCGGACCGCGGACGAGGTAGATGGCCGGATCGTCGGGGCGTTCGTCGATTCGCTCGAGGCATTTCTGGACGCGGTGGCCGCGGAAGATTGCGACGGGCCGACGTCGGCCCGCCGCACGCTGCACGTCGTGGACGTGCAGGCCGCGGTCCTCGCGTCGGCGGAGCGCGGAGCTGAGGTCACCGTCGATGCGGAGGCGCCCGAGGCGGCGCGGGAGGAGCGAAGGTCATGAAGGTTGTCGATCTTGTGGTTGACCGGATCAACATCGCGTTTACCCACACCATGTCGTCGGCGACGTCCCGGGCGAGCGGGATGAGCAAATGCATCGTGCGGCTGCGCACCGACGACGGGGTCGAAGGGCTCGGCGAGGCCCCGGGCGGCGACGCCACCCATGAGGAGATCCTCCGGGCGTACGCCGAGCTCGCGGGGCAGGACCCGTTTCGCATCGAGGCGATCGTCGAGCGGCTGCCGGGGCCGCACCGCGGCCTGTACGGCCCCACGCCCACCGCGATCTCCGCGCTCGAGATGGCGCTGTGGGACATCCAGGGCAAGGCCGTCGGGCGGCCGGTCTGCGACCTGCTCGGCGGCCGGTACCGGAGCCGGGTCGCCGTGTGCGCGCCGCTCTTCACGCACGAGGACGCGGAGACCGATTTCGCCTCCGCGACCGTGGCGCTCGCGGAGGAGGCGATCGCGCGCTTCGGGTTTGCCGCGGTCAAGGTCAAGGCGGGCGTGTATCGGCCAGGGGCGGAGCTCGGAGCCCTGCGCGCGCTGCGCGAGAAATTCGGCGATGGGCTCGCGATGCGTGTCGACCCGAACGGCGTGTGGTCGCCGGAGGAAAGCATCCGGTTCGGGCAGCGCGCCCTCGAGCTGGATCTCGAGTGGATGGAAGATCCGACGTGGGGCATCGCGGGGATGCGGCGGGTCCGTGCGAGCATCCCGATCCCGCTGGCCACGAATATGTGCGTGCGGAACTTCGACGAGGTGCCGGTCGCGATCCGCGAGGACGCGGTCGACGTGATCCTCGGCGACCACCGGATCTGGGGCGGGATGTGGCCGACGCGGAAGCTCGCGGCGCTGTGCGAGGGCATGAACATCGGGTTTGGGCTGCACAGTTCCCACGAGCTGGGTATCGCGACCGCCGCGCGGGTCCACCTGGCGGCGGCCACGGCGCACCTCAGCTATCCGATCGACGTCACACACTGGTTCCACGCGGACGACGTGATCGTGGGCGGCGGGCTGCCGATCGCCGCCGGGATGATCGCCGTGCCGACGGCTCCCGGTCTCGGGGTCGAGCTGGATCGCGAGGCGCTCGCGCGCGGCGTCGCGAGCTACGAACGCCACGGCGAGCACACCTCGACGTTCACGAATCCCTCCCGCTACCGGTGGTGGGCCTAGCCCGAGGAGGCACCCGACCGGCGCGCGAACATCGCGCGCGCCCCGCCGCCCGCCTCTGTTCACCATTGGGACATACCCGCGCCCGTCATGCATACAAACATCTGACTGTATTGACATCTAAATATCTATTTGTTACGGTGCACCCACGAGCTTGGTTGGGCGTCTGACGCGGGCCTGTGGCAGCGGCGGGCGAGGTGGAGACGGCCTTCGGGAGTCTCCTTATGTAAGACGGCACAGTGCACACGGAATCGCGGCGATCCATCACAGACATCTCGGAGGTGACGGCGTGCTGAACCGAATCCAATTGATCGGACGGCTGACGAGGGACCCAGATCTGCGCTACATCTCGAGCGGACAGCCGATCGCCCAATTCACGCTGGCCGTGGACCGGGATTTTCGAAACGCGGACGGAGCGCGCGAGGCCGATTTCGTCCAGTGCGTGACGTGGCGAACGCTCGCTGAACAGGTCGGACAGTACTGCACCAAGGGTCGGCTCGTCGCGGTGGAAGGGCGGCTGCAGACGCGCAGCTATGAGGCGCAGGACGGCACCCGCCGCAAGTCGACCGAGGTGGTCGGCGACCGCGTGTGGTTTCTGGACAGTCCGCGGGGGGAGGACGCACACGTCGAGGCGGCTGACGAGGAGTCCGCGGCGCCCGACGCGCTCGCCGACGCGGAGGACCCGACGCCCTCGCACTAAGCGCGCGCATCACCCGCTTGTACCGTTGCGTGGACGGGGCACCCGTTGTGGTGGATGTTCCTCCCCCTCCGGAGCGTCGGGCGCCCGCGGCGCCCCCTCGTCCACCAGCGTCCCAGTTGTGATCGAGCACACGGCCCCCGCGCTGCGCCGGCGCGACAGCTCGTAGGCTCAGGCGTCTCCCCGCGCGCCGCGTAGGCGCGCTTCTTCCCGCATCCGGGTTCTCACGCACACGTGCCGCGCCGGTCCTGCGCGCGGCGCGTGTATCGCCATGCCTTCGCAGTCCTGACTCCGGCCGCGTCCCCGCTTGCCCGTAGACGCTCGTCATCACAGAGATTCGAAGGGAGATGATCGCCATGGCATCCAGTCCGGCCGCGGCCTCGCTGTTGCGGTTGACGTCACGGGACCGCGTGCTCGTCACATTGCTGGCAGAACTCCGGTATCTCACCGTGCACCAGATCCGCGACGCGTGCTTCCCGACGCTGTCCTCCCGGGCGGTGTCGCACCGGCTGTCGCTGCTTCGCGGCCGCGGGGTGCTCGAGTGCCTCCGGCACCGCACGTTCGACGACCGGCGGGCGTTTTGGGGGCTCGGCGCGCTGGGCCGCGCCGCGGCGGCGGTGCTGTCCGACGGCGTCCCGATTCGTCCGTCGGCGGCGGCGGTGGCCGCACTGTTGATGGACCATCTCGTCGCGACGAACCAGATCTTCTCCGATCTGTGCGGCGCGTGGCGCCGCGGGCGCCTCGCGCCGTTCGCGTGGGTCGGCAGCCACCACGCGTGCGTGGATCTCGGGCTCACGCATCTGGTACCCGACGCGGTCATCATGGTCCCCGGCCGGGGCGGCGAGGGGTGGCTGTACTGCCTCGAGCGCGACCGCGGTACGATGTCGGCGGACGCGCTGGCCGAGAAGTTCGCCCGGTATCGGCTGATGCTCGAGCGCGCGCGCGCCCACGGCGGCGACCCGCTGTGGGACGCCCGCGCCGACTCGTGCCTCATGATCGCCTGCGACGACGAGCCGCGGGCGCTGCGGGCGGCGCGAATCGCGTCGGACGCCGGCCTCACGCGGGTGTGGGCCGGTCTCGCCCGGGACTGCGCGGCGTCGCTGGCCGCCGCGGTGGAGAGTTCCGGCGGTTCGGACTCCGGCGGTAGTGCCGGCGTACACGCGGCCCGTCTGCGCGCCGCCGGCGGGGGCGTGCTGTACCCACCGGAGCCGATCGGGCCCGGCGCCGGGCATGGAGACCCGGCATGAGGCGCCGCGCGCTCGTCCTCGCGGGGCTCATCGCCGCCGCCGGCGCGCTGGCGGTGCCGTCTCCGGATAGTTGGCTGCTCGCCGGATGCGCCTGCGTGTCGATCTTGCTGGGAACGCTCGGAATGGACGACGCCGTCGGGCGCCGCCTGCCGTCGATCGCCACCGCGTCCTGGGCCGCGTGGTCCGAGGCGCGCGCGCTCGCGGCCGAGGGCCCGTTTCTGCTCGGCGTGTGGCCGGGCGGTGCGCGGCGGCTGTACCTCGGGGAAGAGCAGCTGTCGGGGCACGTGCTCGTGCTCGGTCCGTCGAGGGCGGGGAAAACCGCCGGCTCGATCGCGCCCAACATCCTGCTGAGGGATCCGGCCCGGGAGAGCGTCGTCGTGATGGACGTCAAGACCGGCCCGCGCGCGCTCTGGAACGTCGCGGCGGGACGCTACGGTGACCGCGCGTACCTGTTCTGTCCGCTCTTCGAGGGGTCGGTCGGATACAACCCGCTCGAGGACGTTTCGTCGATCGGCGCGGCGCAACGCAAGGCGGCGCTGCTGGTGCATAACACGACGCCCCGAGATCTCTCGGGCGACGCGCGCGTGTACACGGGAGCCGCGCGGGACCTCGCCGCGCTCCTATTCCTGCACGTGCAGCAGGATCGCGCAACGGGCGGGCACACCGTCGGTGCGGTCTACCGTCTACTGCTCGGCGGAGCGGCGGCCGTGCGCGATGTGCTTCGGGACAGCCGTGTGCCAGAGGTGCGGGAGCGGCACGGCATGTTCGCGGCACGGGAGCGCCGGGTACAGGAGGCGGCGGTCACCGGGCTCCTGGAGCGCCTCGCGCCCTGGGCCGACCCGCTCATCTGTGAGGCGACGGCGTCGCACTGGGATCTCGGACGCCTCGGCCGGGAGCCGATCGCGCTGTTCATTCTCCTACCCGAGGATGAGGCGCAGCGGCTGCAGCCGCTGGTCGCCTGGCTCGTCGCGGACCTGCTCGACGGGCTGATCACCCAGGCCGATCAAGACGGGCTCCGGTGCCCGGTCCGCATGTACTTAGATGAGTTCCGCCGGTTCGGCCATCTCTCCGGGCTCAGCGACCGGCTTGCCACCCTTCGAGAGCGGCGTGTCAGCGTCGTGCTGGGCCTGCAGGTCCTGAGCCAGCTCGAGGAAGTGTACGGCCCCAGAGAAGCGCGGACGCTGCTCGGCAACATGGAGACCAAGGTGATCTTCCGGGCCGGCGATCTCGAGACCGCGCGGATGACGAGCGCATGGCTCGGGAACACGGCGATTCCGTCGGTGTCGGTCACGCACGGGGAGCGTTCCGGGCGCAGCGCGACGATCCATCCGTACGTGCGCCCGCTCGCGCCGCCCGAGGATCTCGTGCGCATGCCGGAGCGGGCCGTGATCGTGCTCACGGGGGCCGCGCGGCCGCTCGCGCTCTGGCAGGCCCGGTACTACGAGGCGGACGACCTCGGTGCGGTCGCGCCTCCGTTCGCGCTGCATCGGCGTGTGGTCCCGGCGCTCGCGGTGGCGGCCGGCACCGCGGGCGGTCCCCAACGCACGCCACGCGTTGGAGCGCCGCGACCGTCGGGGGGCGTGCGTCCGTAAGCCAGGGAGACCTCTCCGCTGCGAAGAACCGGGAAGCCATGCGCCAGACCTCGTCCGCGGTGGCACGATGACCGAGATTCCAAACGCCGCCGACGTGGTCGTCATCGGCGGAGGCACCGTGGGTGTCTCCGCCGCGTATTTGTGGCCGGGCTCGGCTGGTATGCGTACCGTGGTGATCGACCGGGCCCTCCGGGGTCCGGATCCCGGTGGCGCCCGGGAAGCGCCAGGTGTTTGTCCGGGATCCCAGGGGAACGCTGCCCCCGAACGCGCCGTTTATTATGGAAGAGCGGTGTGATGATTACCGCAAGATGCGGCCGGAGGGGCTCATGATGGTCGGCGGCGAGACCCGGGGCGATACGCTGGATGCCGCGGTGGAGTGGGGGTACTTTGACGAGGCACTGGCCCCGACGCGCCGCCGGATTCCGTCGCGTCGGCTGGCACCGGTGACGGGTGCCTGGGCCGGAATCCGCCCGATGCCGCCAGACGGACAGCCGGTCATCGGGATGGTCCCGGGCCTCGAGGGGTGTGTCGTCGCGGGAGGTCTCGCGGGACCGGGCTTTGCCCGCGGCCCGCTCGTTGGGCAGATCGTTTCGGAACTCGTGACGAGCGGACGGTCGCCGTGCGATCTCGAGCCGTACCGGCCCGACCGCTTCGGCCGCGAGCCGCGGGGGCGTTAGGGACGGTGTGGACCGACACGCACCTGCACCTTGATGACGCGGCGTTCGATCCGGACCGCGACGCGGTCATCGCCCGCGCGCGGGACGCGGGCGTCGAGGCGCTGATCTGCGCCGGCACGTCCGTGGAGGGCAGCCGCCGCGCTATCGCACTCGCCGAGCGATGTCCCGTCGGTGTGGGCGACGGTCGGGATCCACCCCGAGGAGGCCGCATCGGCGGACGCGGAGGCGTTGCGCGCACTCGAGGTGCTCGCGCGCCATCCGCGCGTGGTGGCGGTCGGTGAGACCGGGCTCGATTATGTGCACGAGCGCGCGCCGCGGGCGATCCAAGCGGAGGCATTTCGTGCGCACGTGCGTCTCGCCCGGTCGGCCGGCCTTCCGCTCGTGGTCCACAATCGTGAGGCGTTCGACGATGTGGAGCGGATATTAAGGGATGAAGGGGCACCCGCGGTCGTCATGCATTGTTTCAGCGGCCCCGCCGAGGTCGCGGCGCGGTGGGCCGCGATGGGGTGGATGATCTCGTTCGCCGGCCCGCTGACGTTCGCCCGGGCCGAGTCCCTGCGGGAGGCGGCACGCAGCGTGCCGGACGACCGGCTGCTGATCGAGACCGACGCGCCGTATCTCGCACCGGCGCCGATGCGCGGGCGCCGGTGCGAGCCGGCGTTCCTCGTGCACACCGGCCGGGCGATGGCGGCGCAGAAGCACATGGCCGAGGACGCCCTCGCTCGGGTGCTCGGCGAGAACGGCAAGAGGGTATTCTTTGGTCCGCGGTTCGTGGTAAGGTAAGGGCGAGGCGAGCGGTGGAGGGCCCTGGTTCGCAATGATGATGGTCTCGCGTCGGGCAGGACGATCACTACGGCGGGGAGTGTCGGCGTGCGTCGTCGCGCTGCTCGGCGTCATGCTGATCGCCGGCCGCAGCCCGGTCGCGGCGCTGACCTTCCCGAGCGCCGCCGACGAAACCAAGTTCGGCGCGACGATCGCCAAGCAGATCGAGACACACTACCGGCTCGTCACCGAACCGCCGCTGGTGGAGCGCATTACGACCGTTGGGGCCGCGCTGACCAAAGTGGTCAACCGCCAGGATCTCACGTATCACTTTCTGATCGTGCAGTCGCCCGCGGTGAACTCGTTTTCGGTTCCCGGGGGATGGGTGTACATCACCCAGGGGATGATGCAGTTCGTCCGAACCGACGACGAGCTGGCCGCGGTCCTCGCGCACGAGCTGGCCCACATCGACCACCGCGACTACTACATCGAGCAGGATCGCGAGTCGCACCTGACCCCGGCGATGTGGGCGGCGCTCGCGGTCTCCATTCTCGCGCAGTCACCCGGGCCGTTTCTTGCCGCGCAGTTCGGGATCCAGGGGTCCATGTCGTCGTTCGAGCAGGACATCGAGCAGAACGCGGACGCGACCGCCGTCTCCTACCTCGCGAAGACGTCGTACTCGCCGGTGGCGATGCTGACGGTGCTCGAGCACCTCGCGGAGACCGATCGCCTGTCGGGGCAGCAGGCCGCGGACGAGATGGTGCAGGACCATCCGGATGAGAATAAGCGGGTCGCCGACGTCAGGGCGGACCTCCAGCAGCTCGGCATCCCGATCGTGCGCCGGACCGCCGAGGGGTATCTGCGCATCAGCCTCGACCCGCCGAGCCCGGCGGCCGGGCAGCCGGTGACGATCCGCGTCGACGGTCGGCCGGTGCTCACGCTCGGGGCCGTCGTGGGCGGGCAGATGCCGCTCCAGCGGGCGCAGACGGTCGTCGAGCAGCTCAACGAATTTTTCAATACCGATCCGGCCCCGTACGACGTGCGCGTCAGCGCGCTGCTCGGTCAGTTCAGCGTCATCGGCGCGCAGATGGTCTTGTACCGGGTCGCGCCCGAGGACGCCGGGTACGCGCACGTCGATGGGGACACGCTCGCGTCTACGGTGCGCACCCAGCTGGCTCAGGCCATCGACAACGCCCCGTACAACCGCAAGTTCTGAGCCGGCGTGGAGCTGCACGTCGCGTTTCTTCCTGCGGAGGCCGGCGACTGCCGCGGCCGTGCGGTCGCCGTCATCGACGTCATTCGAGCGACCACCTCGCTCTTGATCATGGCGGAGCGCGGATGCGACGGCGTCGTCATCGCGCCGACGGTCGACGCGGCCCGAGCGTATGGCGCGGCGCACGACGGCGTCCTGCTGGCCGGCGAGCAGGGCGGCCGGGCGCCGGAGGGATTCGACTTCGGCAACAGCCCCGCGGCATTCGCGCGCGCGGATCTCGCGGGGCGCCGCGTGGTGTTCGCCACGACCAATGGGACCCGCGCGCTTCACTTCGCGCGCGAAGCGCCGGTCGTGGTGATCGCCTGTTTGCGCAACCGGACCGCGGCGGCGCGCGCGCTGACCGACGAAGCCGTCCGGGGCGGGCGTGACATCACGCTGATCTGCTCGGGACGGGAAGGACGGTTCGGCCTGGACGACGCGTATACGGCCGGGGCAATTGTCGAGGCGATCGTCCGTGATGCCTCACCGGCGCCGGTGCTTACGGACGCCTCGGCGGCCGCGCGCGCCTTGTTCGACGCGTATCCGGACGCGGACACGCTGTTTCCCACGACGTGGGCCGGCCGCAACGTGATCGAGATCGGGCTTGGGGCGGACCTACGAGTGTGTGCGGAACTCGATCGGTCCGTGGTGGTGCCGCGGATCGGAGAGCGGGTGCGTCTCCTCGACGCATGACCCGTTAGATTTTCGACCGGACGTTGAGACCGCTCCACTTGGCGATCTCCCACGTGGCTTTCATCTTATCGGCGTACCCGCGAAGGAGCCCGTGCTTCTCCTGTTTCGGGACGTGCCGCAGCGCGCCGAGCGGTACCGTGCGGGTGTGCAGCCCTGCGGTCTTCAGATAGCGATTGAGCGCCGCTTCGATGCCGAAGCCGGTGTTTTCGAGCTCGGCGACGCCCTCCAGGACGCACCGTCTGAGCGCCCGCTGGCCGCTCAGGATCGGAAAGAGCGTCTGGATGAAGTCATGCGTGATTTGGCCGATCGAGACGTCCGCGGTGCCCATCAACACGGGAAGCAGCAGATCGTTGACGTGTTCGGCCGTGAGTCCAACGAGGTCTCCGTCAAGCAGCAGAATGAGTTCGGCGCCGGTCACGGCGAGGCCCGCGGCGATCGCACCGCCTTTCCCCTGGTTTTCGGGGAGCGCGACGACGCGGGCGCCCTGTCGTCGGGCGGTGTCGACCGTAGCATCACGCGAGCCGTCGCTGACCACAATGACTTCGTCGACCAGCGAACAGTGTCTGACCGCGCAGACGACCTCGCCGATCGTGCGTTCTTCGTCGAAGGCAGGGATAATCGCGGCGACACGAGGCATGGGCTCCCCCCTCACCTCGGTATTCCCTGATCGAATCGGAATCCTTCAAGATTATTGGGTTGGAATGCGGGGTATGTTTGTCAGTCGTGTAACGCGACCGGATGTGTGCTGCACCTGCGCATACGTCGCTTGATTGTAGGAGTGATGCTCCAGTTTATCCCAGAGCGTTCGAGTTGCCGTGCGGGCAGGGCGGCGCGAGGTTCGTCTGGTATAATACGAGAACGCGCCCGTAGCTCAGCGGATAGAGCGTCGGCCTCCGGAGCCGTAGGTCGGGGGTTCAAATCCCTCCGGGCGCGCCATATTTTATTGGTCCAACCCGGAGACATGGGTGACACTTTGTACCTAAGACATAGGTAACACTTTCGGGCCGAATGGATTTTCCAGCGGTTCGAGCACGCGTGTCTCCAGATCGAAGTAGCCCAAGTCGTAGTCCATAAAGCTGACGAGCCAGATGTCATCGTGGACTTCTCTGATGCCGACGGCTTGTCCCGCAAAGACCTGGCTGAAGTTGATCTTTTTCTTGCCCAGACAGATGCGCCCGCACCGCGTGACTACGATGGTCTTGTCGTGGAGCGGATAGTCGATGTCCGGCAAGCCCGTGTAGGGCCGTAGCGACGGGTGGTAGACTTCCGCCGGACATTGCATGTCCAGCGCTTCGTGTGGGCGTTCGTTGTTGAAGACGTCGATAAATTTGTCAAAGCGGGCCTGCTGCTGCAAGAAGTTGCCCGCGGCCGGCTTGGTGGCTTCTTTCTTCAAGGTGAGGTGCATGCGTTCATGGCGGCCGTTCTGTTGAGGATGGCCGGGCTGGATGCGTTCGATGCCAATGCCGAGGCGTAACCACCAGACTGCCAGCCGGCTCAAGCCAAAGAGGGCGTGCGCGGACGCGAACGGGACGCCGTTGTCGCTGCGGACGTTAGCGGGGAGCCCGCGCTCCTTGAACAGCCGCTCGAACGCCGTAAAGGCGTAGGTTTCTTTGGTGGAGGAGAGTGCTTCGCAGGTCAGGAGAAACCGGCTAGCGTGATCGGTGACCGTGAGGGGATAGCAGTAACGGTGATTTCCCGAGCAGGAACTCGCCTTTGTAATCAGTGCACCACAATTCGTTGGGCTGGTGCCCGAGCGACAACGGGGTGCCCTGCGCGCGACGACGGATCCGGCCGCGACGCTCCACCAGGCCGTGGCGATCCAGGACCGCATGGATCGTGCTCTTGGCGGGGAGGGGGATCTCCGTGAACCGGCGCGTCAAGCGCTCGCGAATTTTCCGCGCTCCCCAGCTGGGGTGCTCCCGCTTCACATTGAGGATGTAGTTCTCGACTTGAAAGGGCAGTTGGTTGGCGTAGCGATACGGACGTCGGCTGCGGTCCGTGAGCCCCTGCAGGCCGCATTCTTGATACCGATCGAAGATCTTGTAGCCGGTCTTGCGGGAGATCCCAAACTCTCGGCACAGGTCCGCCATCGGCTCGCCGGCCAGTCGACGTGCGACGAACTGCATTCTTTCATCCACCACCGAACACTCCTCCCAAGGCATCCGCTCCCCCCCTTTAGGGGAGGAAGTGTTACCCATGTGTCCGGTACAACCTGTAACCTATGTCTCAGGTCGGTCAATTAAGGTTCCAGCGTGTAGTCGCGCTGGTGTTTGGGCATTCCTGAGAACGGATTGATAACGTCAGGGAGAAAAGCCTGTAGATGCGCCTTCTCCGCCGGGGGGGGCGATGATGTCTTTCGAGAACGGTTTCGCGGATAAATCGTTCAGATGAACAGTATTCCCCCGCAAGAGCCCAGAGTTACCATTTAGTTACAGCTTTTGCCCACCGTAGGATAAAGGTGAAATCCGGCGAGATCCTGGGCTCCACGCGGGGTGCGCATATGCGAAGGTTCGCAACAGGGATCACGATTTTACTTGCGATCGTGATGATGCTCGCGGTAAGGGATGCGCGGGCCAATTTGATCACCAATGGAAGCTTCGAGACGCCAGTGGTACCGGTGGGGAACTTTACGAACTTCTTGACCGGGAGTACGTTAATCACCGGTTGGACTGTCACGGGGCCAGAGGTCTCCGTAGTGAGCGGCACGTTTACCCAATCCGGCTTCACCTTTCCTGCCCAAAGCGGTAATCAGTGGCTCGACCTGACCGGATTTAATGCAAATTCGTTTGAGGGTGTTGTGCAAACGGTCAGTACGACACCGGGAACAAACTATGATTTGTCCTACTGGGTGGGGAATGTGTCCGGGGGGATTTTTGGCACTACAAGTACGGTCGAAGTGCAACTGGACGGTGTGTCTGCTGGTTCTGTGACGAACAGCACCCCGGGCACCACGTTGACCTGGCAACAGTTCACTCTGCCGTTTACGGCGACCGGGTCCACGACGACAATCGAGTTTGACAATCTTGACCCGGCCAACGACAATTCCAACGGCCTCGACAACGTGGATTTGGAACTCGCAAGCACATCACCCGTTCCGGAACCGTCTTCGCTCTTGTTGCTCGGCTCTGGGCTGTTCGGCTTGGCTGGCTTGGTGCGGCGTCGCTTCGCCTGACCAAGCCGGGGCCTTGCGCGCCAATCTCGCGACGCGGGTGAGGGTTCAAATCCCTCCGGACGTCGCCATATTTTTCACGGTGTTCGGAGCCAGCGCATGCTGGTGTTCGGCCGTTCCTGATAACGGATTGCTAACGGGAGCGGCGCGGAATGGACACGGGCCGCCCGAGTGGCGACCCGTGTCGTCAGTGCGCTATCTGCCCTCACCCCGACTCGCGGCTGTCCCGGTTTCCTGCGTTCCTTACGACGTCGTCCTGTGCCTCTTCATGTCGACCACCCCCGCGATGTTGATCTCTGCTGTTAATTTGACCGACACGGTGATGATGACCGTGGCGATTATAAGCGCGAGGGACTTGCAGAGCAGGTTCTTGCTGACGATGTTCCGGGTACAGCCGCAAGTACCAGCCTCCTCTCGGGGGGATGTCGAGAATCGAGTTCAGGGCAGGTCGGTCATCAAACCGCGTTCCGCACCGCCGTGTGATGCCCATTCGGGTACTTCCTGCCAACGGTTTTGATAACTTCAGCCCTCCGACCAGGCAATCGTGCGGCCGCGTGACACGTTGTCGGGACCCGGACGGGAAAGCCCGGTGGGTATCTTTGACGGAGGAGTGCAGGCGGTAAGCTGGAAATACCTGCCAAGATGCCCTGGAGCGGCTCTCCGGGATGGGTTATGACATCATGCCACGGCGGGGCGTGTCTGTGCCCCGCCGTCTCGACACACTTTCCAGACTGTTTCCTCTTATCTGGCTGGATCGCCGTGATGGCGGTCACCCTTCTTTTGCTCGTCGCGTTTGGGTTCTACGCACGATCGATCTTTCTGAGGCCTTCCGCGTCTCTGAGCGGGCCGCAACGATTACAACGTCAGCGAAACTTTTGGCTCGTGCTGTTCCCGGTCATTGTTGTAGAAGCCCTCATCACCGTCATGCGGCGTCAATCCGTGATCTCCGACGTCACGGTGCTTGTCCTGGCCACGATTGCTGGCATCGGGTACATCAGGTGGTCGCGGTCCTTTAATAAGACGTAGATCGTCGTCGATGCAGCGGTGGCACGTGTCCATTGTGACGACGCCGAACGTCTCAATCAGCACCGGCGTGCCCGCCATATTTGATTGGGACTCTGTGCGCCGTCGTCCTGACGTTCGGGCGATCCCAATAACGGATTGATAACCGCTGCTCGACGGGATAAGAGCCCCGGCCCCGGGCGGCTGTTAGCGCGGGCCCGGGGGGATCGTGTTGACCACGTAGCGGGGCGCTTCGTTCGATAGCGCCCGCACCACGTTTTCGACGGCTTTGCGCTGGAGCTCTCGGACGGACTCCTCGGAGTAGAAGGCGACGTGAGGAGTGAGTACCAGCGTGTCAAGATCGCGCAGGGCTTCGAGGTCGCTGAGGGGGCTCAGATTCCATCACATCGAGCGCCGCCCCGGCGATCCAACGCTCGCGGAGGGCGGTGACGAGGGCGTCGTACGACACGAGTGGTCCGCGCGAGGTATTGATGAGGTAGGCGGTCGGCTTCATCGCGCGGAGCGCGGCCGCTCCGATCAGGCTGCGGGTCTCGGGGACGAGCGGCGCGTGGACGGAAACGAAGTCGGCTCGGGCGAGCAGGTCCTCGAGGGTGACCTTCTCGACGTGACCCGTCCGCATGTCTTCGGCGCTGACGTACGGGTCGAACGCGATGACGTCGAGTCCCAACGCGCGCGCTTTGCCCGTGAGCCGACGCGGGATCTTGCCAAATCCGACCAATCCCAGGACCCGTCCCTGCAGCCGGTGCATCGGCGCCGCGTCGCGCGCGTCCCAGCGGCCGCTGCGCACGTGGCGGTCGAGCAGCGCAACCTTGCGGGCGCAGGCGAATAGAAGCGCCAGGGCGTGGTCGCTGACCTCGTCGATGCAGTAATCTGGGACGTTCGTCACCGGAATGCCCCGCGCGGTCGCGGCCGCCACGTCGACGTTGTCGACGCCGATGCCGTAGCGGGCGATGATGCGACATCGAGTGAGTCGTTCGATGACCCGCTGGGTGACCGGTGCGTAGCAGACGAGGAGCGCGTCCGCATCCGCGACGCAGGTCCAATAGCTGCGCGTCCGACGTCGCCTGCAGGGCAACGATGTCGACGCCGATCGGATCGAGGAGCGCGTGTTCGATCTCCAGCGACGGAAATACATGGTCGGTAACGATGACCTTGAATCGGCTCATGGCCGTGTCTTCTTATCGTCCCCGCGACCTTCCTGTGCGCTGTCCTGCCCGGGCGGTGCGGGGTGATGGGATAGTCGTCCTGTCCGAGGCCATCGGTCCTCGCGCGCGTCCCTCCGCGAGGCGTCCGTCGGAAGCCGGACCTCCGCGGACCGCTCGCATTACTGCTACGCTCCCGGCGCGCCCGCGGTCACACGTCCATTTCACTTCAACCACACGGATACGCACGTCGCCTGGACGTCGCCGGGGCTCCTTCTTTTTCCAGCGCCGTTCCCATCGCAAGCAACGCCTGTCTCACGAAGTTTCCCAACCCGTCGCTGAGCGTCGTGTACTTTTGACCGTCGCGGCCGCTCACGCCGCCCTAGATCTTGGCGTCCGCGACGCGCTCCGTGCCCGCGGAATCGCGGCTGATGATGAACGCTGCCAGTCCGAGCGGGAGCGCGAGGCCGAACGGGGGCACGGAGCTCGACCAGAGCCAGCGCACCGCCGAGGAGCGGTCCCAGAAATAGCCCGTAGTCAATCGCGCTGTTATAGACACCCATCACCGTCGTATAGCTCTCGCGCGCCGTCCGCCACGTCACGCGTGTTGCGAACGTGACCGGGATCACCCCAAACGACGCGCCGTATGCCGCGCCGAGCCCCAGGAACGCCGCCGGCGTGTGCAGGAACGGCACGAGGACGGCGGCGGCACTCATCCCGACAATCCCTGCCGGAGCCAGCCAATCTGCCCGTCGATGGCTGATCAGGCGGCCGGTCGCGATCTGCATCAGTGTGTACAGGCATCCCTGTCCGGTGAAGACCCACCCGATGATCGCGACCGAGATGCCATGCCGTGCCATCTGCAGTGGGAGAAACGTCGACCACAGACCGCTGATGCTGAAGCACAACATGCTCGCGGCGCAGAGGCGGACGACGGATCCATTGGCCAGCACTTCTTTCAGCTCGCGAGACGAGCGAGGAGGACGCGCGTGCCGCGGTGTCGTCGCGGCGGCGACTGCGGGCAGGGCGAGGACGCTCATCGCGCCGGCGAGGTAGAACGGGGCTCGATCGCCGTGCTGGGCGGCGATGAACCCGCCGATCGCGGGGCCGACCAGCGTGGCGGCGGACGCCCACGACCAATACGTACTGAGCGCCCGCCCGCGCGTGTTGGTGGTGGACGATTCGGCGACCGCGGCCTGCAGCGGCGGCACGAAGACGGCCCGGGCGCCGCCGATCGCGCCGAGCGTCAGCGCGACCGCTCCGGCGCTCCGGGCGAGAGCTCGCCAGGACGAGGCAGATCGCGTTCGTCGAGAATCCGGTGACGAGCGCCGCGCGTCTTCCGACCGCGCTCGCGATGAATCCGGCCTGTAGCTCAACGGTACCCATCACGAGGCTCATGCCGCTGATCAGAAAGCCGATCTGCGCCGGACTGTAGCCGATATGCGCGAGATGGAGGGGGAGTACCGGCAGGACCAGCTGCCACGAGATGTTTCCGCAGAAGCCCGCCGCCGCAAGCAGCGGGACACGCGACGCGGCGCGGTCGTCGGGCCGATCCGGCGTGCGCGGGCCGGGGCGGCGTCGGCGCCTGGTCCGCGGGTTCGGTCACCCCGGCCGCGCCCAACCGCGGCGCCTTCACGGCGTATCGTGCCACATGATGCCGTGGCCGCGGTGTCCGGTGAACTTCCGCCCCGCGGATTCCGCGTTCTGCACGGTGGGATGCGCGTGGTGTCTTTGGTCCGGACGCGCGGGTGCGTCTTGAGGCATGCCCGTGGATTCTTGAGGACGCCGCACGATGCCTGCGGCGCTGCGATCCATCCTGGTGCCGCGGCCCGCGGCTCTGGCACGGTTGTCGTGAACGCGGCAAACCCGGTGCGCCCGATAGGAAAGAACCAGCCCGATCCATTACTTTGGATAGGCGCGGCGGTCTCGCGGATTTGCTACTCTTCAACATGTGTTACGCTGTCGGTGTCCCCGCTCGTGATCCCACGGTGTTGGGGCGACCGGGCTCAACGGTGCACCCGGCCGCTTCCGGGGCGGCATGAGTCGGGGGAAGCTGGATCGCTGTAGAAACGGGAGGGGATAGATGTCAACGCACTCCGCACGCGGCGTGGTCACGATGGTGCTGCTCGGCTTGGTGCTAGTGTTTGGCGCGGGCCAGGCTGCCGCCGCAATTCTTGTGCCCGCAGGAACCTCGGTTGGTCTGTCGTTTCTGACGCCGCTGAACTCGACCACGGCGAAGCTTGGTGATAAGGTGCGCTTCAAAGTTGCCGCGAATGTGATCGTGAGTCAGTACGTTGTCATCAAGCAGGGGACGACGCTGACCGGGACCGTGAACGAAGCTGGGCACCCGGCCTTGCAGAATAACTCGTACGCTAACATCAGCTTTTTGGCCGTGAACGGGGCAGACGGGAAGCCGGTGCGTCTCAAGGACATTCGGGTCAGCGCGGGGCTGTTTGGGGGCAAACTTCAGGTCGAGCCCGGCGCCTTCGTGCAAACCACGACGCTGGCGGATGCGATGGTGAGCTACCGGTAGCGTCGCGATCGGCGACGCTCGAGCGTCGGTCGGGTGATCCTTTTCGGGAACGCGTGCAGTCCCGCTCGCTGCCGTTGCTTGGCGGAGCTGCGGCCGTCGGCGGGTGACCCGGCCGCATCGAGGCTGATCGGGGCGATGCTGTACCGATCGTATGTGGAGACAGCAGGAGGTTCCCATGAATCCCGGCGTCGATCCTCAGGCTCAACACGATCCGCTTCCGTCGTGGAACGACGGCGCACCCAAGCGCGCCATCGTCGAGTTCGTTGCGAAGTCACGACGCCGGGGGGACCGGCCTTTGTCCCGCCTGAGGAGCGGATCGCCACCTTCGACAACGACGGTACGCTCTGGTGCGAGCAGCCGGTGCCGGTTCAGGCCGCCTTCGCGCTCGACCGCGTGAGCGCTCTTGTCTCCGCGCACCCGGAATGGAAGCAGACGCAGCCGTTCAAGGCGGCCCTTGAAGGTGATCTGAAGACGCTCGCGGTATCGGGTGAGCGGGGGCTGGTGGAGCTGGTCATGGCGACCCATGCCGGCATGTCGACGGACGAGTTTCAGCGCATCGTGAAAGACTGGTTCGCCGCTGCGCGCGACCGGCGTTTCAAGTGCGAGTATACGGCCATGGTCTACCAGCCGATGCTCGAACTCCTCACGTATCTGCGGGCCAACGACTTTAAAGACCTTTATCGTCTCGGGCGGCGGCGTCGAATTCATGTACGCGTTCGCCGAGCGGGCGTACGGCGTGCCCCCCGAGCAAGTCGTCGGTTCGTCCTGCGTCACTCAATTCACGATCGGGCCGGACGGCGTCACCCGCGCTCATGCGCGAGGCCAAACTCAACTTTGTCGACGACGGTCCCGGCAAACCGGTCGCGATCTATCGCTACATTGGGCGCCGTCCGATCCTCGCCTTTGGCAACACCGACGGCGATTTGCCGATGCTGCAGTGGACCGCCGCGGGTCCCGGCGCCCGCTTCATGGGTCTCGTGCGCCACACCGACGCCGAGCGCGAATACGCCTACGAACGCGGAATCGCCGGTACGCTCGACAAGGCGCTCGCGGAAGCGAATGCGCGCGGGTGGACTGTGGTCGACATGAAAGGCGATTGGAAGCGGGTTTTCGCGTCCGCCTAACGCCCCTTGCGAGCGCCTCGTGGGCATGGTCGTCACGCGTCGAGTTGCGCGCGCGGCGTGACCATTCCGTCGTGTTGGCTTGAAGGACCAATCTCGGCGGGGCGGAACCTGACCCCGGTGGGACAGCCCCCATCGTTTCCTCGCACGCGAAACCTAACACCAGAGGTGCGACATGCGGTACATGCAGGTGCTGACGCTTGCGCTCTTGACGGTCATCGCAGTCGAGTTGGGAGTGATCGCGGTCCGGGCTCCTGTTCCGGCCTCAGCGCAGTCATCAGCAGACAGCGTGATCTTGGCACTCGGGGGCGTGTCAAAGCAGCTGACCGCCATTCAGAACAACCTCGGGAAGATTAGCACGCAGCTCGTGGCGCTGAAGAATACGGAAAATCAAGTCTACAACACGCAGAACGACAACTCCAAGCGTCTGCTGGCATTGTGTTTCATGGACTCGGAGACTTTTGGCAGCACGTTTCACCCCCTCTATAACACGACGAGTGCGGGTTCCCTGGCCCGGTGCACCTTGGCCGGATGGTCGGGCTATGGTTTTCTTCAAGGCTTCAACATTCCGTTCGAGAAATGACGGGCGCCCGCATGACGAGACCGTGCCGTTCGGGGGACAGGCATGACTGATGCATCCCGGCTAGAACCGTGGCGGGTGGATCGGATCGACGGCATGGTGATTGAATGGGACCTCGGCATCCCAATGGACGATGGCCTCGTGCTTCGCGCCGACGTGTTCCGGCCGGCCGCGGAAGGCCGCTACCCGGTGCTGCTGACCTACGGTCCCTATGCGAAGGGGCTGCCGTTCCAGGAAGGCTATCCGGATCAGTGGCGGCGTCTCATCGAGGAGCACCCGGAGGTCGGTCGGGGCTCGAGCGGCCGCTTTCAGAACTGGGAGGCGGTCGACCCGGAGAAATGGGTGCCGGACGGGTACGTCTGCGTGCGCGTGGACTCGCGCGGGGCCGGGCGGTCGCCGGGATTTCTCGATCCGTTTGCTCCGCGCGAGACGCGCGACTTTTACCTGTGCATCGAGTGGGCGGCCGAGCAGCCCTGGAGCACCGGCAAGATCGGCCTCAACGGGATCTCCTACTATGCGATCAACCAATGGCACGTAGCCGCGCTGCGGCCGCCGCACCTGGTGGCGATGTGCCCGTGGGAGGGAGCCGCGGACTGGTACCGGGACATGACGCGGCACGGCGGGATCAAGACCACGTTCTGGGACAATTGGATGACGAAGCAGGTGGTCACGGTGCAGCACGGCCGCGGCGACCGCGGGCCGCGCGATCCGAACACCGGCCTGACGGTCGCCGGACCGGAGACGCTCTCGGATGAGGCGCTCGCCGCGAACCGCGCGGACCTGCGCCGCGCCGTCTTGTCACACACCCTCGACGACGCGTACTACCGCGAGCGCTCGCCGGATTGGGCGCAGGTCACGGTCCCGTTTCTCTCCGCGTCCAACTGGGGCGGGCAGGGCCTGCATCCGCGCGGGAACGTCGAGGGCTTTGTGCGCGCGGCCAGCAGGGAGAAGTGGCTCGAGGTGCACGGGCTGGAGCATTGGACGCACTTTTATACGGACTACGGGGTGGCGCTCCAGAAGCGATTTTTCGACCACTATCTCAAGGGCGCCGACAACGGCTGGCCGGCGCAGCCGAAAGTGCTGCTGCAGGTCCGGCATCTTGACCGCTTCGTGGCCCGGGGCGAGGACGCGTGGCCGATTCCGCGGACGCGGTGGACGCGCTTCTATCTCGACGCCGCGGGCGCGGCGCTGTCTCCCGTGCCGGCCCCGGCCGGCGCGTCGACCGAATACGCGGCGCTCGGCGACGGGGTGACGCTGTCGACGGCGCCGCTTGAGCGGCCGACCGAGATCACCGGGCCGGCGGCGGCGAAGCTGTTCGTCTCGTCGACCACCGCCGATGCGGACGTGTTCGTCGTCCTCCGCGTGTTCGACCCCGAAGGCCGCGAGGTCGATTTTCAGGGCGCGCTCGATCCGCACACGCCCATCGGCAACGGCTGGCTCCGCGCCTCGCAGCGGCGGCTCGATCCCGAGCTGTCCACGCCCTGGCGCCCGTATCACAGCCATGATCGGGCCGAGCCGCTGACCCCCGGCGCGGTCTATGAGCTCGACGTCGAAATCTGGCCGACGAGTCTCGTCGTGCCGCGGGGCTACCGCATTGCGCTCACGATCTTGGGCAGGGATCTTGAACGGCCCGGACCCGGGCTGCAGATCAAGAGCTTCGCCGCACCCTTCCGCGGCTCCGGACCGTTCGTGCACACCGATCCCGACGATCGGCCGGCCGCGGTCTTTGGCGGCCGGACCACGCTGCACACCGGCGGCGCGCATCCCTCGTACCTGCTGCTGCCCGTGATCCCCGACGAAGGTGGTGCCTGATGGATGAGCCGTTGATTCCGAGTGCGTCGCAGGTCCCGCGGTTCTCTGGCATCCGCACCTTTATGCGGCTGCCGCACGTGCCGCGCGTGGACGAGTTTCGCCCCGACGTGGCGATCGTCGGGATTCCCTTTGACACCGGGGCGAGCTTTCGTCCCGGCGCCCGCTTCGGCCCGTCGGCGATCCGGGACATCTCCGTGCTGCTGCGCCCCTCGAACCAGTTCCACAAGATCAACGCGCTCGAGCGGCTGCGGGTCGCGGATGTCGGCGACGCGCTCGGCATCCCGGGCGAGATCGCGCGTACGTACGATAACATCGCGCAGCAGTGGGCCGGGCTCGCGGAGGCCGGCATCATCCCCATCGCGCTCGGGGGCGACCACTCCATCACGCTGGGCGAGCTGCGCGGGCTGACGCGCAAGTACGGACCGCTCGCGCTCGTGCACTTCGACGCACACACCGACACCTGGGACAATTACTGGGGCGTGCGGTACACGCATGGGACCCCGTTTCGGCGCGCGTGCGAGGAGGGGCTGCTGGACACGGCCCACTCGATACAGGTGGGGCTGCGCGGCAGCGAATACGCGCCCAGCGATTTGGACGACGTCCGGCAGCTCGGGTTTCAGGTGCTGCTCGCGCAGGACCTGCTGTCGCTGTCGCCGGCCGAGGTGGCCGATACCGTCCGCCGGCGCGTCGACGGCCGCCGGGCGTTTTTCAGCTTTGACGTGGACTTCTTCGACCCGGCATTCGCGCCGGGCACCGGCACGCCGGAGGTCGGGGGGCCCACGAGCGCGTACGGACTGCAGACCGTGCGGCATCTGACCGGGATCGACTTCGTGGGATTTGACGTGGTCGAGGTCCTCCCCGCGCACGATGTGTCGGCCATCACGGCGCTGTTGGCGGCGAGCCTCGCGTTCGAGTTCCTGGCGCTCGTGGCGGTGCGCAGGCAGGGGGCGTAGCCGAAGGACGGGGTGTCAGCTGGCGGCGCGGCGGTTAGGGGATATAGTGCCACATGATCCCGTGGCCGCAGTTCCCCGTGAACTTCACACCTCCAGATTCCGCGTTCTGCACCGTCGGATGCATGTGAAACGTCGTGAGCTGCCCGGGATCGAGCGGCTTGATGGGCACGACGGTGACCTCGATGGAGCGATCCTCTTCGTCGAAGAAGTACGCGATGACGTTGCACGTGCCGCGCGCGTGCCCGTCGTTGCGCACCGTGCCGTAGAACCAGTTCATGGTGTCGTCGGACGTCCCCAGATCCAGATAGTGCTTTTCGACGACGACGTAGTACGGATCCGGCGAGTGCGCGGCCGCGGCGAGGACCGTCGCCGCGGCGCTGGCCGGGGTCGTGGCCGCCGGCCTTACGCTGCGGCCGGCCGCGATCACGCCCAGAGTCCCGGCTACACCGAGCGCGATCCCCACGACGAGCGCCTGCCAGGGCCTCCACCGCTCCGGCAGGCGCGCTGTCTGTCCGCGACGCATGCGAGGGGCTTTCTTGGGGAGTCCGCGCGATGCCTGCCGGCGGCGGATCGGGCGGCGGGTGTGACGATTCTGCGACCCGGCAGGGGTTTGGTCCAAAGGCGGCAAACCCGTCAGCCTATTCTTTCCGATCCCCGGCCGCGGGGGCGCCGGTTGGGAGCCCACGAGAGCATCGAGGTGAGGCGGTGGAGACGCTCGACATTCACTTTCACGTGGTACCGGCGGGGTTTCTCGACGACGTGCGCCGCGGCGCGTTTAGTGAGGTCGTCCAGATGGAGCGGACCGACGGGAAGGAGCGCATGGTCTATCATGCGCCGCCGCACGTGGTGCTCGAGCCCGGCGGGTTCATGCAGCCCGACGTGTACGACGAGGCGCTGATTCTCAAGGCGATGGATCGCAAGAAGCTGGACGGCGCGGTCATCGGTCCGTCCCCGGGACAGTTCTACTACTGGGCCGAACCCGAGCTGGGCGAGCGCATGGCGCGGTCCGTCAACGACGGCATCGCCGCGATGGTGCGGGCGCACCCCGATCGGTTTATCGGCATCGGCACCGTGCCGATGCAGGACAGCACGCGCGCGGTGCGGGAGATGCGGCGCGCCGTACAGGAACTCGGGCTCCGCGGGATCGAGATCTGCACGCATATCGCCGGTACGGATCTCGACGCCCCGCAGCTGATGCCCGTGTACGCGGAGGCGGAGCGCCTCGGCGTGCCGTTCTTCCTCCATCCCCAGAACACCGGGGACATCACCCGGATGCGGGAGTACCATCTCTGGAACCTCGCCGGGTTTCCGCTGGAGACGGCCCTGGCCGCGAGCCGTCTGTTGCTGAGCGGCACGTTCGAGAAGTACCCGGGGTTCAAGATCATTCTGGCGCACGGGGGCGGGTACTTCCCCTACCAGGTCGGCCGGCTCGACCACGGCTATACGGTGCGGAAGGAGCTGCAGCACCTGCCCCGGCGTCCCAGCGAGTACCTCGCCAACATCTACTGCGACACGCTGACCCACAACTCGCTGTCGCTCCGGTTTCTGGTCGACCGGATGGGCGACGACCACGTGGTGATCGGCAGCGACTACCCGTTCGACATGGGCTATGACCAGCCGGTCGAGATGGTGAAGGCGAGTGGGCTCGGCGCCGAGCGCGAGCGTAAGGTGCTCGGGAAGAATCTGGCAAAGCTGCTGAAGCTCGCCTGAGCGGCGGCACGGACCGCGGCCGCGAGGTGAGATCCAAGGCTGAAGGAGGTCTCGCATGAGCATCGGCTGGGGGATCATCGGGACGGGTGGGTTCGCCGACGGGGCGGTGGCGCCCGCGATCGGCGCGCTCAAGGACGGCGGGCGGCTGGTCGGGGCGGTGAGCCGGGATCAGGGCCGCGCGGATGCGTTCGCGGCGAAGCACGGTGCCGCGCACGCGTACACCGTGTACGAGGATCTGCTGCGGAACCCCGCGGTCCAGGTGGTGTATATTTCGACGCCCAACGCCCAGCACGCCGAGCAGGCGATCGCGGCCGCGCGGGCGGGCAAGCACGTCCTGTGCGAAAAGCCGCTCGCGCTGACGTCGGCCGACGCGCGGCGCGTGGTGGACGAGTTCGCGAAGGCAGGACTGAAACTTGGCACCCACTTTCAGACGCGGCACCATACCGCGTTCGTTGAGGCGAAGCGGCTGCTCGACGAGCGCGCGATCGGCGACGTGATTGTGGCGCAGGTGGAGGTCAGCCCCGGCGCGGCCCCCCTGCGCGGCTGGCGGACCGACCCCTCGCTCGCGGGGCTCGGCGTGATCAACAACCTCGGGGTCCACGCCTACGATCTGCTGCGGTATCTCTTGGGGTCGGAGGTCCGTGAGGTGGTCGCGCTCACGAACGTCGGACAGACGCAGGAGCTCGAGCGGCTGGCGGTGGCGCTGCTGCGCTTCGAGAATGGGACACTCGCGTACGTGAACGCGAATCAAAACGTCCCGTACTATCAGCCCGACATCGACGTGTACGGGACGACGGGGCGGATCGTGGGCGCGGACTGCACGCGGCCGTTCCGGGACGGCGAGCTTCGGGTGCGCACCGAGGCCGGCGAGCAGGTGACGAAATACACGAGCAAGGACGCGGTGGTGCGCTCGATCGCGGCGTTCAACGCGGCGGTCGCGCAGAACCGCGAGCCCAACGCGTCGGGCCTCGACGGCCTGCGCAGCGTGCAGGTGACCGAGGCGCTCATCGCCTCGGCGCGCGAGGGACGGTTGGTGCGCGTGGCCCACTAAGCGCCGCGGGCGCCGGGGACACGGCCCGAGCCAGAGGCGGCAGGAGAGGGCGCGGATGGCGGTTCCCACGGTCACATCGACGGCCGCAACGAAGCCGCCCGCGCGCAGGGGGCTCCTGGCCTCGCTGCGTTCGTCGGAGGCGCGGCATCAGCTGTGGGGCTACGTGTTTTTGGCTCCGATGTTCCTGCTGCTGGTGGCGTTCAAGTTCATCCCCATGGTGCAGGCGTTCTACCTGAGCTTCACCAACTACGACCTGCTGTCGGCGCCGCACTTCCTCGGATTCGGCAATTACCTCGAGCTCCTCGGCGATCCGCTGTTCCATCAGTCCGTGACGGCGACCGCGTACTTCGTGTTTGGGACGTGCATCCCGCTGTGGTTTCTGTCGTTGGGGCTGGCGCTGATCTTCAACACGAAGATGCCGGCGAAGAACCTGCTGCGCGTCATCTACTTCCTGCCCGCGGTCATGCCGGTCGTGGTCTACGCGACGGTGTGGCGCTTCCTCTTCCACCCCTACGGCCTCTTGAATGTCGGGCTCGAGACGTTCGGCATCGCGCCGATCGACTGGCTCGGGAACAGCCGCGCCACGATGCCCGGCTTCATCCTCGCGGCGGAGTGGCGGTTCGTGCCCTACTTCATGATCCTGTATCTTGCGGGGCTGCAGAATATCCCCCAAGAGTACTACGAAGCCGCCGCCATCGATGGGGCGTCGGGCGTGCAACGGTTTCGCCGGATCACCCTGCCGCTGCTCCAGCCGACGATCCTGCTGGTCGTCGTCGTCTCGCTCATCCTCATGTCGAAGGTGTTCACGCAGGTCTTGATTATCAGCGGCGGCGGCCCCGCCGGGGCCACCCGCGTGCTGTCGCTCTTCATCTATGAGACCGGATTTCAGTTCTTCAAGATGGGGCTCGCGAGCGCGGCGTCGATCTTTCTGCTGCTCGGAATGGTGACGTTCACGCTCCTGCAGCTGCGTCTGTTCCGGGACGGGCAGCGTGATTAGCGGGCGCAGCCGGGTCGACGTGATCCTCTACTGGACGCGGTTCGTGCTCGTCGCGGGCTTCGCCGTGTTCTTGCTCGTGCCGATCTTCTGGATGCTCTCGGTGTCGCTCAAGCCCCTCTCGCAGGTGTTCCAGCTGCCGGTGCAGTGGATCCCGCACCCGCCCGAATGGGGCAACTATCCCGCGGCGTGGAACCAATTTCCGTTTCCTCGGTACTTCGAGAACAGCCTGATCGTCTCGGTGGCCGTGACCATTCTCAACGTGGTGCTGTCGGGCTTCGCCGGATACAGCCTGGCGAAGTACCGCTACATCGGACAGCGGGCGTTCTTTATCGCGATTCTGTGCACGCTGATGCTGCCGATCGAAGTGCTGATGGTGCCGACGTTCCTGATTACCAAGGATCTCGGCTGGTTGAACAGCTATCCGGGGCTGATCGTCCCGGTGGCCGCGGACGCGTTCGGCGTCTTCCTCATGCGGCAGTTTATGCTGCACCTGCCGGACTCGCTCATCGAGGCCGCGCGGATCGACGGCGCGGGAGAGATCGGGACCTACTTCCGCATCGTGGTGCCGCTGGTGTGGCCGGCGGTGTTCACGCTGGCGCTCTTCACCTGGCGCGAGACGTGGGACTCCTTTGTGTGGCCGTACATCATCATCACCGACGACGCCCTGCGGACCGTCCCGCTCGGGCTGCAGCGGTTTCAGGAGCAGTATGTCACGACCTACAATCAGCTGATGGCGATCTCCACGATCGCGATGATCCCGCTGATGCTGTTGTTTTTCTTCTTCCAGCGCGCGTTCATTCAAGGGATCGCGCTGTCGGGTCTCAAGGAGTAGCGCCGCCGCGCGCCCGGCGCGGTCATCACCGGGTGCCGCGCTGAAGGAACGGTCTGCTCCACCCGCGAACATGGCGCCACACGTTTGCGGCCCGGGCCGCCGGTGATGATGCGATGCTCGGTACGGTGACCCCGAATAGATCGTGACGCTGTCGTGCCTGTGCGGCAGCGCGAACGCGGCAACTTCAACGTTCTGGAAGGGGGGATCGGTCTGTGAAGCGTCGTGGCCGTTTGGTGCCGATGATCGTGCTCGCAGTCGCGATTGCCGTGAGTGTCTCCGTGTACGGGGGTGCGGGCGCGCCGCCCGCGAACGGCGCCGCGGCCTGGACGCTGCCCGCGGGGCCCGTCTCGATCACGTATTGGGACAGCGGCGACAGCACCAAAAGCGCGTTGATTCAAAAGCTCCTGGCCGCCTATGAGCAGCAGCACCCCAACATCAAGGTCGACTTCGAAACCGATATCCCGTCCACGAAGGTCGCGGTCGCGTTCAGCACCGGGACGGCGCCCGCGCTGAACGAGGTGGCCGACTGGAACTTCCCCAAGTACACGACGGTCAACATCTTGGATCCTCTGCCGCCGGCCGCGTGGGGGCAGACGAGCGTCGCGGGCGTGCTCGCGGGCTACATCCCGCACCTGCTCGACGCCCAGTATGCGAACGGCAACCTGTACGGGGTGCCGGATCAGCAGAACGCGCACAGTTTATTCATCAACAACCGAATATTCCGCGCGGCGGGATTGGATCCGGTCCGCGATGCGCCGAAGAGCTGGGCCGACGTCGCGCGCTTGAACAAGGTGCTGACGAAGCGCCAGGGCGACCGCATCGTGCAGAAGGGCTTCGAGTTTCGCTACGCGTGCCCCGATGGGCACTGGCAGGCGCAGACGTTCCAGATCCTGCTGTTCCAGGACGGCGGAACCATGATGAACGGCGACCAGCCCGCGTTCAACGGGCCCGCCGGCGTCAAGGCGTTGCAGGTGTGGAAGAGCGTCTCCGTGGATCCCACGGTCACGCAGAATACGTGCGCCTCGCCCTATCAGGATTTTGCCGACGGGCAGGACGCGATGACGTACATGGGTCCGAACGGGGGCCCGTCGATCGAGCGCATCAACCCGCAGATGGCCGGCAACTACACGGTCGTGCCGCTGCCGCAGCTCAATCCTGCGCATCCGGCGACCATCGTGTACTCGTTTGACTGGACCGTCAACGCCAAGGCCCCGGCCGACCAGCGGATGGTGGCGTGGGACCTGGTGCACTATCTGAGCACGCAGCCCCTGGTGTGGTGGACCCAGATCAAGTTCCTGCAGTCGCGGAAGGACTGGTACGATGCGCCGGAGGCGAAGGCGGATCCGTTCCTGGGCGTGTACATCCACGACCTGTCCGTGGGCCGGCCGGTGGCGCGCACCACGCACTATCCGGAGCTGCAGCCGATCCTCAGCCGCATGATCGACCGGGCCATCCTGAACAATCAGGATCCGCAGGCGGCCCTCAACCAGGCCGCCGCCGAGTTCGTGCAGGCGACCAAGTAGCATGGAATCGATCGATATCCACTTTCACGTCACGCCGCCGCTCTTTGTGGAGGCGGTGCGCCGCGGCGACTTTTCCGAAGTCATCGACATCGAGCGGCGGGGCAAGACGGACCACGTGCTCTTTCACGCGCCGCCGGACGTGGTGGTGGAGCCCGGGACGGAGCTGGATCCCGCGGAGCACGAGGTCCCGCTGATTGTCGAGGGGCTGAACCGGCGCGGCCTCGACGCGGCGGTGGTCGGGGCGTCTCCGGGGCTCTTCTTCTACTGGGCGGAGCCGGCGCTCGGGGCCCGCATCGCCGGCGCGCTGAACGACGGCGTGGCGGCGATGGTGCGCGATCATCCGGACCGGTTTATCGGGATGGGCACGGTGCCGATGCAGGACGGGGCGCTCGCGGCCCGCGAGGTCGAGCGGGCGGTGACGACGCTCGGCCTGCGTGCGATCGAGGTCTGTACGCACGTGAACGGTATGGACCTGGATCATCCCAACTTTTTTCCGGTGTTCGCCGCGGTCGAACGTCTCAACGTCCCCGTGTTCATTCATCCGCAGAACTGGGGCGACATGCGGCGGTGGAAAGACCATCACATCTGGAACCTGGTCGGATTCCCGACTGAGACGGCGCTCGCCGCGGCGCATCTGATTCTCGGCGGGGTGTTCGAGCGGTTTCCCCGGCTGAAGGTGATCCTGGCGCACGGCGGCGGCTACTTTCCGTACCAGGTCGGGCGGCTGGACCACGGGTACGATGTGCGCAAGGAGTTGAACCAGCATCTGCCGCGCCATCCCAGCGAGTATCTCGGCAACATTTACTGCGACACGCTGACCCACAACGGCTTGGCGCTGCGCTATCTGCTCGACCGCGTCGGCGAGGACCACGTGGTGATCGGCAGCGACTATCCGTTTGACATGGGCTACGATCACCCCGTCGCGATGGTGCGGCAGAGCGGGCTCGGGCGGGAACGCGAGGCGAAAGTTCTGGGCAAGAATTTGGCGGCGCTGCTCGGCATTGGATAGCCGCCCCCGCGTCTGACGCGGCTCGGGAGCGGGGTGCGGCGCTTCGGCCGCTCGTGCAGGCGGCCGGCGGCGCCGCGCCGCCGCGCGCGCAATGGTGAGACCGGCCGTCCCGCTTCGTTCGTCGCCGTATGGCGCCGTGCCGTCTCGCGGGGGCTGAGGCACACGGAGAGCGAGGTGCGGTGATGCCGGACGGGCACGACGCCGCGGTGGGATTCCGGCGCGTGGGATTTCTCGATCTGATGGGCGGCGGCCAGGTCACGGTCGACGGGAACTACGCCTACGTCGGACACATGACGCCGCCCGTCGGGACGACCATCCTGGATGTGTCCAACCCGGCCGACCCCCGCATCGTGGCCCAGCTGACGGTACCGGACGACATCCACTCGCACAAGGTGCGCGTGATCGGCGACGTGATGCTCGTGAACTACGAGCGGTTCCCGGAGAACGACCGCGCGCCGCGCCCGGTCGGGCTGAAGATCTTCGACATCGCCGACAAGCGGCGGCCGCGCGAACTCGCGTTCTTTCAGACCAAAAACCGCGGCGTGCACCGGTTTGACGTCCAGGGCACGCGCGCGTTTCTGTCGACGGGATGGGAAGGGTTTCGCTCGAACATCCTCGCCATCGTGGACGTCGCGCAGCCGACGAAGCCGACCCTGGTCGGGCGGTGGTGGTTCGAGGGGCTGGAGGGCGAGGGATTCGCGCCGAGCGACTACTGGGTCCACCTGGCGCTCGCGCGCGGCGACCGCGCCTACGTTGCCTGCGGGGTGGCGGGCCTCCGGCTCGTCGACATCGCCGATCCGAGCCGGCCCGCGACCATCAGCGGCGTCCAGTGGAATCCCCCGTACGTGCCGCCGACGCACACGTTTCTGCCCGTGCCGCACCTGATCCGGAACCGCCGGTTCGCCGTCGTGACGGACGAGGACGTCAACGACGAGGTGCTCGAAGATCCGCCGGCGTTCATGTGGATCCTCGACATCACGGACGAGACGCACTTGGTGCCCGTGGCGACCTACCAGGCCGATCCGGAGGGCATGATCGTCCCCGGCAAGCGGTTCGGCGCGCACCAGCCGTGGGAGCATATTCGGGACGACAACATCGTCTTCGTCACCTGGTTCAGCGGCGGGCTGCGGGCCGTGGACATCAGCGATCCGTACCGGCCGCGCGAGGTCGGCCGCTACCTGCCGCCGGCCGTGCCCCCGCAGCCGGCGGTGCAGTCGAACGACGTGTTTGTGGATCACCGGGGCCTGGTCTATGTGATCGACCGCTACCGCGGGCTGACGGTGCTCGAGTTTCGCCCGTGACCCGCGGGGCGGGCCGAGGGATCGCGCGGTGCCTGGTCGAACCCGCAGTGTATTCAGCGGCGGTCCACCGGCCCCGTGGAATTTGTGTGCCCGGCCCCCACGCGTTTCCAGCGGCCGGGCCGTTCGTGTGTCTGCGTGCATCAACATTATGGGAGGTGAGCGGTGAAGCCGAAAGTATTCGTCGTGCAGCCGATTCCGGACGTCGCGCTTGATCTGATGCGCGAAGTGGCGGACGTGGACGTCTTTCCGCGTCTGGACCGGCACATGAGTGAGGACGAGCTGATCGCGGCCGCGAAGCGGACAGACTATCTGTTCGTGATGGGCGGCAACCTGATCACGCCCGACATCATTCGGGCGAACCCGAACCTCAAGGGCGTCATCCTCGTGCACCGCCGCATGGCCCAGAACCCGATCGACCTCGATGTCGCGCGCGAGTGCAACGTGAAGGTCGTGTTCCCCGACCCGTGGGACCGGGTCTACGAGTACATCTGCCGGGCGACGTGCGACCTGGCGATGGCGATGATTCTGGACTTCGCCTACCGCGTCTTCGACGCGGACCGCTACACTCGCGCCGGGAAGTTCAAGCAGGAGCACACGATGGGGCTGATGGGCATCGGGTGCCACGGCAAGACGCTCGGGACGGTGGGCCTGGGCCGCGTGACCGAGTTCATGGTGCCGCGCGCCAAGGCATTCGAGATGAACGTCGTGTACACGAAGCGCACCCGGCTGCCGCTCGAACGGGAGCGCGAGCTCGGAGTGGAGTGGGTTGCGGACAAGGACGAGGTGCTGCGCCGGAGCGATTTCGTGAGCGTGGGCGTCGACTACAACCCGAGCACGCACCTCATGTTCGGGGAGCGCGAGTTTTCCCTGATGAAGCCCACGGCGTACTTCATTAATATCGGCCGCGGCCGGATCGTCGACGAGCCGGCGCTCGTGCGCGCGCTCCAGAACGGCACGATCGCCGGGGCCGGGCTGGACGTCTACTGGAACGAGCCGCCGGTGACGCGCGAGCCCGCACCCAGCGAGGAGTTCTTCAAGATGGACAACGTGATCTTGGCCCCGCACAACGGCGGCGCCACGTGGGAGGCCCGCGGCGAGCTGACGTCAGACGCGGCGCGGAACGTGATCGCGCTCATCAAGGGCGAAGAGCCCCGCGGGCTGGTCAAGTGGTAGGCTCAGCCTCCTCGGCGGCGGACGCGGCTCCCGGTGTCGGGGGCCGCGTCCGCTGAGCCGCCGGGCCGGCGCCGTGCTCGGTCGACGGGGGGGCGTCGCGGCCGGATGACGTCGCGCCCGCGCGTGTATCTGACCCAGCCCATCCCGGAGCGTCCGCTGCACCGGCTCCGGGACATGGCGGACGTCACGTACAATCCCGATCCGCTGCACATCGTCACCGCCGACGAGCTGGCGGCGGGCACCCGCGATGCCGACGTGCTGTTTTGTCTGCTGCATGACCGCGTGGACGCGTCGCTCATGGCGGCCAGTCCGCGCCTGCGCCTGATCGCGTCGATGGCGATCATTCCGGCGAAAATCGACGTCGCCGCGGCGACGTCGCGCGGCATCCCGGTGACCGTGATTCCGCCGCTCGTGACCGAGGCGACGGCCGACGTGACGCTGGCGCTCCTGCTCGCGGTCGCGCGCCGCGTTGTGAAGGCGGACCGCCTCCTGCGGTCCGGGGTATTTCCGGGCGGGCAGTCCACGCTACCTGATCGGCGGGACCGTGCACGGCAAGACGCTCGGCATCGTCGGGTTCGGCGCGATCGGCCGAGCCGTCGCGGTGCGCGCCCGCGGGTTCGGGATGCGGGTCCTTTATATGAAGCGCACGCGTTTGGCCCCGGCCGAGGAGCGCGACCTCGGGCTCGAGTGGGCGTCGCTGGACGAGCTGCTCGGCGAGGCGGACTTTGTGTCCCTGCACGCGCTCGAGACGGCGGAGACCCGCCACCTGATCGGCGCACCGCAGCTCCGGCGGATGAAGCCGACCGCATATCTGCTCAACACCTCGCGCGGATCGCTCGTCGATGAGGCGGCGCTCGTGACCGCGCTTCGAGAGGGATGGATCGCGGGGGCGGGCCTCGACGTGTACGAGCACGAACCCCAGGTCTCGTCCGGTCTGTTGGGCCTCGCGAATGTCGTGCTGGTGCCGCACATCGGGAGCGCCGACCGTGAGACGCGGGACCGCATCGCGGGGGTGGTCGTGGACAACATCGCCGCGTTCGTGCGCGGGGAGCGGCCGCCCAACGTCGTGAACCCGGAGGTCTACGGGCGGTGACGGAGCGCGGCGGGCGGATTGTACGGCGCGCGGCGACGGCGGGCCGCCGAAGAAGGCCCGATCACGACCATGGAGGACGGCGTATGCCGGGGGACGTGACGAGGATGAACGCGGCTGCGGAGCCGTGGTCGCGCGGCGCCGGGCTGGTCGATTTCGAGGCGCGCGTGGACATGTCCAGGCTCCGCTCCGGACGGTGGGCCCGCGCGCGGGCGGCGCTGGCGGACGCAAAGCTCGATGCCGTGCTGGTCTGGAAGGAAGAGAACGTCCGGTATCTGACGAGCCTCCGTCCACAGGTGATCGCCGGGAAGAACGGCGTGCTGAACGGCGCCCTGTTCACCCGCGACGGCGTCGCGATTCTGTTCATCTCGGGCGGCGATCGCGACCGGGCCGAGGCGTCGATGCCGTGGGTCGCCGAATTCCACACGGTGCCGATCCTCGAAGAGCCCGGGCTGGTGCGCCACGCGGCGACCAACATCATCCCCGACGTGCTGCGCCGGCACGGGCTGGCCGCGGGCGCGGTGGGGATCGACCTCGCCAGCAAGCTGCTCCTCGACGCCCTGGTTGAGACGTGCCCGCGCGTGCGGTGGGTCGACGGCGACGCGGCCATGCAGGCGGCCCGGCGGGTGAAGACGGCGGAGGAGCTCGCGGTGATCGAAGAGGCGACCGCGATCGCCGAGGCCGTCACCGCGACGGCCGTCGCCCATGTCGCGGCGGGGGTCCGCGAATGTGAAGTCGCCGCCGAAGCGATGCGGACCCTGTACCGCCTTGGCGGCGAATATGCCCACGTGACGACGCCGTTTGTGGCCAGCGGGGAACGCATGTCGCCCCCGACGCGCCTCGCGACCGACAAGCTTATTCGCGAGGGGGATCTGGTGTTTATCGACATCGGCGCGATGTGGAACGGCTACTTCGGCGACATCGGGCGCACCGTGGTCTGCGGCGCGCCGTCGGCGGACCAGCGCCGCATTTATCGCACCGTGTGGGAGGCGCTCCAGGCCGGCATCGCGGCGATGCGGCCCGGCGTCGCGAACGTGGAGGTGGCTGCCGCGATTCGGGCGCGCGCCGAACACCACGGCCTCGCGGAGCATTTCCTGAGCCTCTTCATCGGCCACGGGATCGGGTGCGGGTCAAACGAGCCGCCGTACGTCGGGGAAGACATCCCGGGAGCGGCGGCGGTCGTGCTCGAGCCCGGCATGGTGTTTGCGCTGGAGCCGCTGATCTGGGTGCCCGGGGTCGCCGGCGGTGGCGGCGTGCGTCTCGAGGATATGGTCCTGGTCACCGACGACGGGGCGCGGTGTATGTCCCGGAGCCCGTACTGCGAGGCGCTCCTCGCCTAGGCGTCGACGCCGCGGCCGAGGATCTCGATCACGACGGTGAGACATCCCAGAAGGGGAGGCGACAGGGCATGAGCGAGCATCCGTTTCTAGCGGGGAAGCACGAACTGCAGCCACGCCGCGTGTACAGCACGTCCGGCACCGATTGGCAGGCGCGCGTGAACTTCGACCGGCTGCGCCACGAGCGCCTGGCGCGCGCGCGGGAGATGATGGAGAAGCACGACCTGGGCGCGCTCATCCTGTTTGTCGGCGAGAACGTCCGGTACGTGACCGGCGTCTACCAGGGCAACTGGAAGAACAACATCTTCATCCGCTACGCGGTGCTGGTCCGCGGCAAGGATCCCGTGCTGTTTGAGACCGTTGGGAGCGACATGGTGTGCGCCCAGATCGATGCGCCCTGGCTGCACGAACTGCGGCCCGCGATCACGTGGAAGTGGGCGGAGGGCGCGGAGCCGGAGATGGCGACCCGGATGGCGACCTCCATCGCGGATGTCCTGCGCGAGGGCGGCGTCGAGAAAGAGAAGATCGGCATCGACATCATGGACATGGTCGCCTACCAGGCGCTGACGAAGCAGGGGCTCAACATCGTCAACGGCTGGCCGGCGATGTCCCAGGCCCGCGTGATCAAGACCCTCGACGAGCTGGAATGCCACAAGATCGCCGCCGCCCACGGCGACGCGGCGATGTGGATGGCCAAGTACGAGTGGGCGAAGCCGGGCGTGCGCGAGGCGGAAGTGTGCGCGAAAGTCAACGAGTACCTGTACCGGAGCGGGTTCGACTTCGTCTACGACATCATCGTGGCGTCGGGGGGCAACACGAGCCCGTACCGGCGGTGGCACACGGACAAGATCATTCGCCAAGGCGACCTGATGATCATCGACATCAACGCGGTCGGCCCGGGCGGATACTTCGTCGACTTCGTGCGGTGTTGGAAGGTCGCCCAGAAGCCGACGCAAAAAGAGAAGGACCTGTACAAGGAATGCTACGATTCGCTGTACGCGGCGATCCACGCGGTGAAGGCCGGCGCGACGAGCGCCGATGTCGCCAAGCACTTTCCCGTCTACGACGACGATAAGTACGGCAGCGTATCGCTGCAGCAGTTCGCGCACAGCATCGGCCTGAGCCTGTACGAGGGGATGTGGATTTCGCGCGCGTACTCGCTCAAATATCCGGCCGAGCTCAAGCAGAACATGTACTTCGCGATCGAGACGTTCGCCGGCCATCCGGGCCTGGAGCAGACCGTCCGGCTGGAAGAGAACCTGGTCGTGACCGACAAGGGCTACGAGATCTTCACGCTGTGCGAGCACGCCGACGATATGCGGCAGTAGCCCGCGACGCGGGTGCGGCCCGCGCTAGTGGTTGAGATGCAGCAGGTTCTGCAGCGCGGGAGGCAGTCCGGGGATCCCGGGTGCCGGCGGTGTCTGTTGTCCCGACGCCTGGCCGCCGCTCAGCTGCGGCGTGCCGGCGACGGCGAACGCGGGCGCGGCCAGGGTCCCCCCGAGGGAGAACGGCACCGTGGCGGTCGTCGCGCCCGCCGCGCCCGGCACCAGGCGGCTCAGCAGGGCGCCCGCCGATAGGGCGCCCGATGAGTTGAGGGCGACCACGGCGATGCCGTTGTAGCTCAGCGTGCTGTCGAAGCCGACGCTGCCGTGGGCCGTGCCCCGCATCGCGCTCGCGTCGAGCCGAAGCGCGGTGCTGTAGACGCGCTCCCGCGCGATCCGCACGTCTCCGCCGAAGGACCGAAAGGGCGTGCTGCCGGTCGGGAGGCCGAGCTGCAGCGATTGCGCGAGTTGCGCGGCGCCGCCCGGCATCGCGACGGGAGGGAGCGTGCCGTTCAGCACGGCAAAGGTGCCCGTGCCTGCGAGGGCCGCCTGCGGATTTCCGCCGAACGCGGTCGAGACGCGGAGATTGGCCGCGAGCGTCCCGGTGAGGCGCGGGCTCTGAGGCGCAACCGCGTGCACCAGCTGCGCCACGTCGACGCCGCGCACCGCCGCGGTTGCAACGGCCGGCAGAGTCGCCTTCGCATACTCGACGAGCGCGCTCCCTGTGACCGTACCGCCGTACGCGGACAGCCTGTAGGCGTCGGCGCGGACCACGTCCGTGTAGACGGTGAGATCGCTGTGCACCTGCGTGACGGTGAGGGGCGCGATCACCGCCCGCGTCGCGGTGATCTCGCCCCGCGCGATCAGACGGCGTGGTCCCGCTGGGCCCGAGACGGAGGGTCCCGGCTGCGTGCTGAGGACGCGCTGGACGGCGCTCAGGTCCAGCTCTGGGATCTGCGCGGCAAAGGTGAGCACCGGTGGGTTCATCCGCGCGATCCCCGCCGTGCCCGAGACACGGATCGTGCCGACCGTGAGCGCAAACGTCGCCGTGCCGTGTCCGCCACGCAGCATCATCGTCCCCGACTGCACCAGGATCGGAGCCCTGAGCAGCGGCGTCACGATCCGGGCGCGTGCGAGGTTCGCGGTGACCACCAGGCGGCTCAGCCAATCCGCCGCGTTCGGATCGACGCCCTCGACCTTCGCATTGAGCCCGCTCAACGCCACGACCGGCACCGTCACGGTGTGGCGCGCGTTCGTGTTGTCGACGGTGAACGTCACGTTCGCGATCGAGATCCCGCCGATCGGGGCGAGGCTGATGAACGGCTCGGCCGCGGGTGCCGCGGACGGCGGGGCGGCAGGCGGGACCCCCGGGGCATCGTAGTTCGTCCGGCCGGCCGGATCGGTCAGCAGCGTCACCTCGACTCCGTTGACCGTGACCGAGAGAATCTCCAGTCGCCGTGCGAGGAGCCCGCGGGGCTCGATCCCGAGATCGACGGAGCGCGCCTCGAGCGCGTCGCCGCGCGGGAACCCCGCCGGATTCAGGAGCCGGACATCGGTCGCATGGATGTGTACACGGGGCCACAGTTCGAGCCGGAGCGACCCGATCTGCACCTGGTGTCCCGTGCTGCCCGCGAGAAACTGCTCGAGCAAGGGACGGTAGCGATCGACAGGGATCAGAAACGGCGCCGCCGCGACGGCTGCGACGACGAGCGCTGCGGCCACCCCGCCCCACATGAGCCAACGCTTCCTGCCCGGAGGTTTTCTCATCGTTGCGTTGGCGTTCAGGCGCGGCCGGCGGCCGCGCGCGACGTCCTTCTCACCACTTCGACATGGTGCATATACATCAGTGATACCCGGAGCGGGAGGTTACCGCCACGGCGGCGTGAGACCGAGCTGCTCGAGCTTGGCCTCCAGTTCCGCGCGTTCGCGATTGCTGGCCAGACTGCCGTCCTTTCTCCGGACGAGCAGGCCGTGCTCCTCGGCCGTCTTCATGGCACCCGCGGGGTCGTGTCGATTCAGCAGCCGCACCACGGCCGCTTCGATGCGGGAGAAGTGGACGGCGTGCCGACGGTAGTCGAGGAAGGCCTCCCAGACCAGGGGCACCCAGTTCGCGACAATCTCGCTGCCGATGGTGGTGGCGTAACCGCGGATCTCAGCCTGCGCATGGTCGTCCATCCGGAGGTCGAGGAAGTGCAGGAGGTTGTGCAGATCGATCTTCCAGTAGGCCTCGGTGTAAGTCGAGAGCGGCAGATCCTTCCTGGCCTGCTCCCGCGCCACGCCCGCGGCGATGCGCGCCTGATAGACGGCCCGCGCCCGCTCCTGGAGGTCGCGCTCCTCGGCGCTCAGACGGCGCCCGACGTCGCCGGGCGCCGTGCCGCTGCTCCCCTGTCGGTTCTGGGTCGACTGCAGTCGCCACTCGCCGGGCGGGGTGCGCTGGGCCGCGTCGATCGCGACCGAGTAGCGCGTCGAATACTCGTTCACGTTGGCGGTGCGGTGGCGGATGTACTGCCGCCACGTGTCCATCGGGACACGGAGATGCAGCTTCAGTTCGCACATCTCGAACGGCGTCGTGTGGCGGTGCCGCATGAGGTAGCGAATCAAGCCGCGGTCCTGGTGGACGCGCTTTGTGCCCGATCCGTACGAGATGCGCGCCGCCTGCACGACGGCCGCGTCGTCTCCCATATAGTCGAGGAGGCGGATGAAGCCGTCGTCCAGGACCCGCAGCGGCCGTCCGAGGATCGCGTCGAGCGCGGGGACGCTGGGCCGCGTCAGCGTCTCGGCCACCTGCGGTCTGTCGCCGCCGGGATCGTGCGCGGCCGCGTCCGTCGCGACGAGGTCGCGATCGGAAACGTCGCGGTTCATCGTGCCGCGCTTCCTGACGGGAGCCGCTGCGCGTCGGTCCTGAGGCGCGTGTCCGTGGGAGCCACGGCTATTCGCATGCCGGCAGCGAGATCGTGATCGGGACTCCAAAATCGTAGTAGTCAATGGTGGCCTGGCCGGTCTGTCCCGACACGGAGCCGCCCGATACCGCCCGCTGCGGCAGACCGGTGTCGGACGCCACGTACACCGTGGTGGTCTCCGACACGCTGCTGTTCGTCGTGTCCGTCTGTGTCACGTACGCGTGCACCGGCGCGCTGGCGATCGTCGTGTCTGCACCCCGCGCGATGTTGATCGTGCCTTGCAGTCCTTTGGCGAAGTCGGCGATGTCCGAGGGATCCGTGGGGAACACGCCCGGTCCGCACTCCCAGGGCCCGGCGGCGGTCTGCGCGCGGCCGCGTGGTGCGCTCGATCGCCGGCGCCCGGCGCGTTCGATGTGCCGGTCGCGGGTGTGGACGTGACGAGGCGATGGCGGCTCTGGCCCGCGACCGTGATGTCCTCCTCGCCGACGCCGATGTCGAGGAACGTCGCCGCATGGGAGCGATCGGGCAGCACGTCCCAAGTCATCGTGACGTTTCCCTGAGGGGTGACGGCGAGCACCTTCATTTTGTAGGAGGGCAGGGCGAGCAACTTCTGAAACGCGGCGGTGAGCTCTCGCCAGGCGGCTTGGTCGCCCGTGATCTGCAGGTCGGCCTGAGACACGCTGGTGCACGCGAGTATGGTGATCGCCGCGAGCGCCGTCGACAGCCACGTTCTCCGCGGCGGATAACGCATGGTGCACCTCCGAAGGAACCTCCTCGTGCAGTTCGTCGGCGGTACCCGCGTTCCTGTGGGTGCGGCGCGCGTGCGGGGCGGGTGCGCCGCGTTCGCTCGGCGCACCCGCAGTCGCTACTGCCGCGCCATCGCGAGATTCAGGCGATCCTCGGGCTTGAGCAGATGGTCGTGCGAGTCCTTCCCCGTGTCGATCTGCACCCAGTTGACCGTTCCGGTGAAGGCGCTCGCCTCGATCTCATAGTCGGGCGACACCGGCGTCCCGGTGTCACGGCCGACGTCGGTCGTCTCGTCGGCCGAGTAGATGAACGCCTGCGTCTGATCCACGCGGCCGCTTCCGACCTTGTTCCCGTCGTAGTAGAGGGTGACCGCGCCTCCCTTGCCCACGCCGCCTCCGTCGTACGCGAACTCCATGCGGACCTGGTGCGTGCCGGCCGGGACCGCGGACCCGGCGTCCGCGTAATACATTTTGACGCCGCAGAGATTGAAGGCGAACTTCGCCTTCCCGCCCTTCAGATAGAGACTCCAGCCTCCGAAGTGCCCACCCTGATGGATGATCACGCCCTCGGCGCCGCCCTTCGGCACGACGACCTCGGCGGTGACCGAGAACGACTTGTTCTTGACGCTGACGACGCTGTTTTCCGAGAGGCGGCCCATGCCGGAGAACAGCAGCTGTGAGTCCCCCCTGATCAAGAGCGGCCGGCCGGCGAGGTCGGAGTTGAAGCGCTCGACGCGCCGATCGTCGAGCGGGAGCACGTTGTATTTGACCGCTTCGATCAGCCACAGCCGCTGAAGTTCGCGAAGCTTGTCCGGGAACTGCTTCGAGACGTCGTTCGACTGCGTCCAATCCTTCGTGCCGTCGTACAGCTCCCACACGTCCGCGTCGAACGCGGGCATGGGTGCCAAGACCCACGGGGTGCTGTGGCGCGTGACCGCCGACCAGCCCTGATGGTAGATGCCGCGGTTGCAGAACATCTCGAAGTATTGGAGGTCGTGCTGCTCGGGCGCCTTCGCGTCATCGAAGGAGTAGCGCATGCTGGTGCCCTCGAGCGGACTCTGCGTCACGCCGTGCACCATCGTCGGCTCCGGCAGCCCGGCGACGTCCAGGATCGTCGGCGCGACGTCGATCACGTGGCAGAACTGCGAGCGGATTTCGCCCGTGGCCTTGATGCCGTTCGGCCAGTGGACGATCGTGCCGTTTCGCGTGCCGCCCCAGTGCGACGCGATCTGCTTGGTCCACTGGTACGGGGTATCCATCGCGTGCGCCCAGCCCACGGCGTAGTGGTTGTACGCCGCCGGCGTGCCGAACTCGTCGATGTGCGCCCGGAGGAACGCGGGGGTCTCGAGGTCGAGGTTGTTGAACATCAGCGACTCGTTGAACGATCCATTGATCGTGCCCTCGGCCGACGCGCCGTTATCCCCGATGATGACGTAGACGAGCGTATCCTTGAGGATGCCGAGGTCCTGCAGCGCGTCGATGAGGCGGCCGGTGTGGTGGTCGGTGTGCTCGAGGAAGCCGGCGTAGACCTCCATCTCGCGCGCGAGCACCGGCTTGAGCTCGTCGGATATCGCGTCCCACGCGGGGATCTCCTTGGGCCGGGCCGTCAGTTGGGCGTCCTGCGGGATCACGCCGAGCTGCTTTTGGCGGGCGAACGTCCGCTCGCGCAGCTTGTCCCAGCCGTCGTCGAACTTCCCCTTGTATTTGTCCGACCACTCCGTGGGCACGTGATGAGGCGCGTGGGTCGCGCCGGGCGCAAAGTACATGAAGAACGGCTTGTCGGCCATCAGCGCCTTCTGCTGGCGCACCCAGGCGACGGCCTTGTCCGCCAGGTCTTCCGTCAGGTGATATCCCTGCGCCGCCGTTTTGGGTTGCTCGACCGGGGTGGTGCCCGCGTATAGCGCGGGGGCGTACTGGTTCGTTTCCCCGCCGATGAAGCCGTAGAAGTACTCAAACCCGCCGCCGCCCGCCGGCCACTGATTGAACGGGCCCATCGGGCTCGTTTGCCACACGGGCACCTCGTGGCATTTGCCGAACTGGGCGGTCGAGAACCCGTTCAGCGTGAGGATCTGGGCCAGCGCCGCTTTGGTATTCGGGATCACCGAGCTATAGCCGGGGGCGGATGTGGCGATTTCGGTGATGCCCCCCATGCCGACGGAGTGGTGATTGCGTCCGGTCAGCAGCGCCGCGCGCGTGGGTGAGCACAGCGCCGTCGTGTGAAACCGGTTGTACCGCAGGCCGTTCGCGGCGAGGCGCTCGAAGTTTGGCGTCTGGCACGGTCCGCCGAACGCGCTCGACGCCCCGAACCCCGCGTCGTCGACGAGGACGATGAGGATGTTCGGCGCGCCGGCGGGCGGCCGGAGCGGCTCGATCGGCGGAAACTTCGTCTTCGGGTCTTTCGCATCGTACGTGACCAGTCCGACCGGCGTCCGGTCAGGAATCGGCAGGATCTCGCGCTGCTGCGCGTCGCGGTGCGTGGGCATCGGCTATCCTCCTCGAGAGTGAAGTCCGTATTCGCAGAGCCGTTGCTATTAATTTAATGGTGGGCGGTGGGTGGTTTCTTCGCCGTGGCCGCGCCCGCTCTCCTTTGCGCGGGTCGGGTGGTGTGTTCACGTCTGGACGGCCCGCGCACCGCGCGGAACTTTTCACCGACGCCCGTCGCTTTCGAAACCATTCTGAACGAGACGTGAAAGGGGTTTGGGACGCATGCGAGTCACAGCACTCGGTACGGCTATCTTTGCGCTGGCTTTGGGGGTTGTCCCCGCGGTGGCGCAGCAGCCGCCGGCCGCGCATCCGGCGAAGAAGGTCTCACGCGTGGTCGGGACGATCAGCACCGCGTCGCCCGATGGGATCGTGGTCACCGGCCGCGACGGCAAGGCGATCACGGTGAAGACGACGGCGGGCACGAAGATTATCGGCCGCGTCAAAGGCACGATGACGCAGATCGCGGTCGGAGATACGATTCGCGTCGTCGCGGACGAGGGGCAGGACGGCACGCTGACCGCGACGGGCGTCCAGGATGTCGCGGCGAGTGTCGGACTGGCGGTCCGGGGACGCGTGGGCCAGCGCCAGACGCAAGACGGGAAGACGCTCGTCAGTGGAACGGTCGCGCAGGTGCGTGCGGGCACCGTGTCGATCACCTCGGCCGACGGGAGCGCCACCACGGTCGGCGTGCCGCAGACGGCGCGGATCGAACGCATTACGTCAGCGCCGTCCGGGAGTCTCGCGGTCGGCGCGCGCGTGATGGTGCAGGGGACGCCGAACCCGGACGGCAGCGTGAACGCCTTAGTCGTGATGGTGGGGGGGCCCGCCGCGCACTAACGGACAGCCGCACGGGCCGCGAGACGCATGCGGCCGGGCGCTCCGCTTGGAGCGTCCCGCCGCGTCGTTACGGTTTTGCGCCCAGCAGCACGAGTTCGTCCCAGGCGAACTGCACGTCCGTCCCGTCCGGCCGGATCTGGAACGCGGCCGCGGCCTCGGGCGCCGCGGCCAGGAACTCCGCCCGCAGCGCCTCCGCGGTTTCGGTCGGGACCCCCGCCCGCCGGACCCAATCGTTGAAGGTCAGCGGTACGTGGGTCATCACGGCCGCGTCGATACGCAGTCCGCGGTCCTCGAACAGCGCACGGAGACGGCTCGGCGGATCGCAGGACACGTGCGATGGATCGCGCCGCACTTCCCAGGCGTTCATCAGCGCGCCGAGGTGCTCGTCCTCGGGCGCGCATGTGTCGACGAAGACGAGACGGCCGCCCGAGCGGACGACGCGCGCCATCTCCGCGGCGGCCTGCGCGACGTGCGGAAAGTGGTGGGCGGCGTGGCGGCACGTCACGAGATCGAACGCGCCGTCGACGAACGGCATCGCCTCCGCGTCGCCGAGGCAGAATTCGAGGTTCGCGGCGCCCCGGTCGCTCCGCAGCGCGCGCGCCTCGCGCAGCATGCCGGCGGTCATGTCGAGGCCGACCACGCGGCGGCAGTGGGGCGCGAGCGCCAGCGCCGTAAATCCGGTGCCGGTGGCCACGTCCAGCGCGAAATCGGACGCGGCGGGGGCGGCGAGGCGCAGGAGCACGTCGAGGCCCTCCGAGTGCCGGTGCACCTGACTGACCGTGTACCACGCGGCTTGGCGGTCGAACTGGGAGCGGACCGAGCGCTTCCGATCGTCGGGCATTGCGTCCTCCGGGCAGGACCGCGCGCGGCACGGACGAATGAAGGCCCGATGGGTCTTCCCGCATGGCACGCGTGGCCGGTCCTGCTCGTGCTCACCCTCGTGGGTGATGCGCTGTGTGTCGCGCTCGCTTTCTTCGGCGATCTGACCGGTCGTACGCGCATGCCGCACGCGTTCTGGTGGATTCTGTGGCTCGCGCAGATTCCCCTCGGGATCCAAATTGTGCTCGGGGTGGCGCTCTACTCCGAGGGCGCCCGGCCGCGCACCCCGATGCATTTTCTGTACGGTGCGCTCATCGTCCTGACCTTGGGCGCGTTGTTTGTGCTGCGTCCGGGGAGCGCGAATCGACGCCGGTGGGTCCACGACGAGGCCGGGTTCCGGGAATCGCGGTGGCTGGCCGTGCTGTGTCTCTTCCTTGCGGGGTTGGTCGGGCGCGTTTACATGACCGGGGCGATCGGGCATTGACAACGGCCAGGTGGGCCGGTACAATTTCCTAGCGTAGCCTGGGGTTTCTGCTTTGACCCGCCGAAGTTCGCGTACGCTCACGTGGGTGAAACCAGGGGACAGTCGCCAAAGGCGCGTAGTCGGCGCCGGGGCGGCGATATAGGCGATGAGGAGACCGGATCGCAGCCGTTCCGGGTCCGAGAGAGCTGGGGATAGGTGAGAACCAGCATCCGGCGCTGCGAACGCTCCACTCCGAGCCGCGGGAACCAAAGGCCGCCTAGGCGCGCCGAGTAGCACCCGCCGGAACCCGCCGTGATCGGGTTGAGGGCCGTCCGGGCCACGCTGGCCGGACGGAACTAAGGTGGTACCGCGGGGAGTCCCGTCCTTAGAGGACTTCGCGCGGTTTTTGTTTTTATCCGGCAGCCTGAGGCCGGGCGACAGCGATCGACACCGAAGGGGGACGGGATCATGGCACGCCAGACGACGCCGGTAGCGAGAGCGACGACCGCCACAACGACAAAGCGGATGAGCGGGGCTCAGGCGATGGTCGAGAGCCTACGCCGCGCGGGCGTCGACACCATTTTCGGGCACCCGGGCGGGGCGGCGCTTCCCCTCTACGACGCGCTCTATGATGCGGGGCCGCTGCGCCATGTGCTGGTCCGCCACGAGCAGGTCGCCGCGCACGCCGCGGTCGGCTACCATCGCGTGACCGGAAAGGTCGGCGTGTGCATGGCGACGTCCGGCCCGGGGGCGACCAACCTGATCACCGGGATCACCGACGCGCTCATGGATTCGGCCGGCATCGTGGCGATCACGGGGCAGGTGCCCACCTCCGCGATCGGCAGCGACGCGTTTCAGGAGGCCGACGTCATCGGCATTTCGATGCCCGTGACGAAGCACAACTGTCAGGTGCAGCGGGCGCTCGATCTGCCGCGGATGATGCTCCAGAGCTTCCTGATCGCCGGGAGCGGGCGTCCGGGGCCGGTCCTGGTCGACATCCCGCGCGATATCGCGCAGACGGAAGCGGAGTTCGAGTTTCCCGAACAGGTGACGATGCGGGCCGGCAAGGTTCCGCCGGCCGTCCCGAGCCCGAATCAGATCGCCGCGGCGGCCGCGCTGCTTGCCGGCGCGACCCGGCCGATCATCTACGCGGGTGGCGGCGTGATCACATCCAACGCCGCGCCCGAGCTGACCGCGCTCGCGCGGCGGACGCGGATTCCCGTGACGACGACCCTCATGGGGAAGGGCGGATTTCCCGAGACGGATCCGCTGTCGCTCGGCATGCTCGGGATGCACGGCACCGCCTACGCCAACCACGCGATCAACGCGGCGGACGTGGTGCTCGCGGTCGGCGTGCGCTTTGACGATCGGGTGACCGGGCGCCTCAAGGATTTCGCGCCCGGCGCGAAGTTCATCCACATCGACATCGACCCCGCGGAGATCGGGAAGAACAAGCCCGCGCATGTGCCGATCGTCGGAGACGCCAAGGAATCCCTGCGGGTCCTCGACGGACAGCTCCAGCCGCCGGATACGGAGGCGTGGCACCGGCAGATCGCCGAGTGGAAGACGCGGTATCCCCTCCGGCACCGGCAGCGCGGCGATGTGATTAAGCCGCAGTTTGCGATCGACGAGATCTACCGGGCGACCGAGGGCAAGGCGATCGTCGTGACGGACGTCGGCCAGCATCAGATGTGGGCCGCGCAGTTCTATCTCACGACGGAGCCCCGGACGTGGCTGTCGTCCGGCGGCCTGGGGACCATGGGGTACGGATTCCCGGCGGCGCTCGGCGCCCAGGTCGGCCGGCCCGACGCGCTGGTATGCGCCATCGTCGGCGACGGCAGCTTCCAGATGACCCTGCAGGACCTCGCCACGGCGGTCGAGTGGAAGCTCCCGCTGAAGATCTACATCATCGACAACGGGTCGCTCGGCATGGTCCGCCAGTGGCAGGAACTGTTCTACCGGGAGCGCTACTCGCATGTGTTCCTGAAGAACCCGGACTTCGCGAAGCTCGCCGAGGCGTACGGCGCGGTCGGGATCAACGTGCGCCGGACCGATGAGCTGCGCCCCGCGATCATGCGCTCGCTCCAAGTCACCGACGGGCCGTGCCTCGTGGCGATTTCCTGCGATCCCCAGGAGAACTGCTACCCGATGATCCCGGCCGGTCAGTCGATCAAGGAGATGATTGTCGAAGATGAACGCGTCCGCGATTGAGCTGCTCGGGGGGACGGCCAGCCCGGTCCGGCCCGGCGCGATGAAGCACACGATCTCGGTGCTCGTGGATAACGCGCCGGGCGTCCTGTCCAAAGTCGCCGGCCTGTTCCGCCGGCGCGGCTACAACATTCACAGCCTGGCCGTCGGCGTGACGGAGCAGCCGTCCGTGTCGCGCATGATCATCGTGGTCGAGGGCGCGCCGGAGATCCTGGAGCAGATCATCAAGCAGCTGAACAAGATCATGGAAGTCATCAAGGTCAACGACGTGACGGGCTTCAGCACCGTGGACCGTGAGCTCGCGCTGATCAAGCTCAACGCGTCGCCGACGACCCGCATGGAAATCATGGAAATCAGCAACGTGTTCCGCGCCAGCGTCGTTGACCTGACCGAGAAGACGATGACGCTCGAGGTGACGGGGCGCTCGGATAAGATCGACGCGATCATGACGCTATTGCAGAAGTACGGAGTGCGCGAGATGACGCGGACCGGCCAGGTCACGCTGGTGCGCGGCACGCAACCCACCTAGGAGGCCCGAATCCATGCCCGCGAAAGTCTACTACGAGCCCGATGCGAACCTGAATGTGCTCCGCGGCAAGCGCGTCGCCGTGATCGGGTACGGCAGCCAGGGGCACGCCCAGGCGCAGAACCTGAACGACAGCGGCGTGTCGGTCATCGTCGGCCTCTACAAGGGGAGCCGGTCGTGGGCGCAGGCCGAATCCGACGGGCTGGAGGTCGCGACGGTCGCGGAGGCCGCGGCCGCGGCCGACGTCGTTCAACTGCTGATCCCCGATGAAATCCAGTCGCGGGTGTACCAGGAGGAAATCCGGCCGCACCTCGGCAGCGGCAAGGCGCTCGGCGTCTCCCACGGGTTCAGCATCCACTTTCACCAGGTGGTGCCCTCGTCGGACGTCGACGTCTTCATGATCGCGCCGAAGAGCCCGGGCCACCTGCTGCGGCGGATGTACGTGGAAGGCAAAGGGGTGCCGTCGCTCCTCGCGATCCACCAGGACGCGAGCGGCCGGGCGAAGGCGATCGCGCTCGCGTACGCGCACGGGATCGGGAGCCTGCGCGCCGGGGTGATCGAAACGACGTTCCGCGAGGAAACCGAAAGCGACCTGTTCGGCGAGCAGGCCGTGCTGTGCGGCGGCGTCACCGAGCTGATCAAGGCGGGATACGAGACGCTCGTCGACGCGGGGTACGCGCCGGAGATCGCCTATTTCGAGTGCCTGCACGAGATGAAGCTGATCGTCGATCTGATTTACGAGGGCGGGCTCAGCCTGATGCGCTATTCGGTGAGCAACACCGCGAAGTTCGGCGACTTCACGCGCGGCCGGCGTATCATCACGGACGAGACGCGGGCGGAGATGCGCCGGATTCTCGCCGAGATCCAGAGCGGGGCGTTCGCCAAGGAGTGGATCCTCGAGAACCAGGCCGGGCGGCCGGTGTTTCAGGCGCGGTACCAACAGGAGACCCAGCAGCCGATCGAGGAGATCGGGAAGGAGCTGCGGGCGATGATGCCGTGGCTGCAGCGTACCCCGGCCGCGCCCGCGCCGCAGCCCAAGAAGCCCGAAGCGAAGGCGAAGCGCTAGCCCGAACGACCGGCCGCCGGGACGCGGCCGGGGCCCGGCGGCGGGAACGACCCGCCGAACGGGCGCGCGCGGCGGCGCACGGGCGGGAGATCCCCGCACGGGAGCGCCGGCCGCAGCGAGACGCGGAGGACGCGGAGATGGACGAGCGGATTCGGATCTTCGACACCACCCTGCGGGACGGCGAGCAGTCGCCGGGCTTCACGATGAACCAGGCGGAGAAGCTCGAGGTGGCGCGCGCGCTCGCCGCGATGCGCGTGGATGTGATCGAGGCGGGGTTCCCGATCAGCAGTCCCGGCGACCTCGAAGGCGTGCGTCTGATCGCGCGCGAGGTCCGCGGCCCCGTGATCGCGGGGCTGGCGCGCGCCGGCCGCCCGGACATCGACGCGGTGGTCGAGGCGCTGCGGGATGCCGAACGGTCGCGCATCCACGTGTTCCTCGCCACGTCGGCGATTCACATGGAGCACAAGCTCCGCATGACGCCGGACCAGGTCTACGAGGCATCGGTGGAGTCGATCCGCTACGCGCGCACGTTCACGGACGACGTGGAGTTTTCGGCCGAGGATGCCAGCCGCTCCGACCCCGACTTTCTGTGCCGGGTGATCGAGGGTACGATCGCGGCCGGCGCGACGACGATCAACGTGCCGGATACGACCGGGTACGCGACCCCTGACGAGTACGCGGAGCTCCTGCGCTCGCTCATGGAGCGGATTCCGAACAGCGACCGGGTGGTCTGGAGCGTGCACTGCCACGACGACCTCGGACTCGCCGTCGCGAACTCGCTCGCCGCGGTGCGGATCGGTGCGCGGCAGGTCGAGTGCACGGTCAACGGGATCGGCGAGCGCGCCGGCAACGCGTCGCTCGAGGAGATCGTGATGGCGCTGCACACGCGGCGGAACTACTACGGCATGCACACCGCGCTCGATACGACGAAGATCTATCGCGACCAGCCGGCTGATCAGCGCGATCTCGGGCATCTCGGTCCAGCCGAACAAGGCGATCGTCGGCGACAACGCGTTCGCGCATGAGGCCGGGATCCATCAGCACGGCGTGCTGATGAACCGCGCGACGTACGAGATCATGACGCCGGAGACGATCGGCATCCCGAGCAACACGCTGGTGATGGGGAAGCATTCGGGGCGGCACGCGCTGAAGAAGCTCCTCGAGGATAACGGCGTGCGCCTCTCGGACGAGGAGCTGCGGCGCGCGTTTCAGGAGTTCAAGGTGCTCTGCGACAAGAAGAAGCACGTGACCACCGAGGATATCCTCTCGCTGGTGGAGACCGAGATCGACCTGCGCGGCGCGCCCCAGACCTATGCGCTCAAGGCATTTCATGTCTCGACGAGCAGCACCTTGCCTCCGATGGCGTCCGTCACCCTCGTGCGGGGTCAGGAGCTGTTTACGCAGGAATCGTCGGGCGACGGGCCGGTCGACGCGATGTACAACGCGATCAACAAGATCGTCGGGCTCGAGGCCACCCTGGCGGACTACGCGATCCGGGCGATCACGGGCGGCACGGACGCGATGGGCGAGGCCACGGTCAAGGTGCGTCAGGGCGACCGCTTGTTCGTGGGCCGCGGCAGCAGCACCGACGTGCTGGACTCGAGCGCCCGGGCGTACCTCGCCGCGGTCAATAAGATCATCAACGAGCGCCAGCCCTCGATGACCAACGTCAACGGCTGACGTGCGCACCCGCACGACCGGTCCCGGGCGCGCGGTGCCCGGGACCCGGACAGGAGGACCCCGAGTGGCGTACCCGGAGTGCTTCACCCCCATGGATGTCATGCGTCTCGTGCCGGATCCCGGTGCGCGGGCGCGCCGATGAGCCCCGCGCGCACGTCGCGCATCGCCGTGATCCCCGGCGACGGGATCGGGCACGAGGTCATCGCCGAGGCGGTCCGCGTGCTCACTGAGGCGGGGCGGCGCTACGAGGTCGCGCTGTCGTTCGACGAAGGGCTCGCGGGCGGCGCCGCGATCGACGCGGTGGGCCATCCGATTCCGCCCGAGACCGTGGAGCTGTGCCGGCGCGCCGACGCGATCCTGCTCGGGGCGTGCGGCGGGCCGAAATGGGACCGCGGCCCGGTGAATCTGCGGCCGGAGCAGGCGCTGTTCACGCTCCGGAAGACGTTTCAGCTCTACGCGAACCTGCGCCCGGCGATCGTGACGGCGCCGCTCGTGGATGCCTCGCCGTTGCGGCGCGACATCGTCGAGGGCACCGACATCCTGATCGTGCGGGAGCTGTGCGGCGGCATGTACTTCGGCGCGCAATCGCGCGCCGGCACCGGGGAGGAGGCGACCGCGACCGATACGCTGCCCTACTCGGTTGCGGAGATCCGGCGGGTCGTGCGAAAGGCGTGCGAGATCGCCCGGCTCCGGCCGCGTCACAAGGTGACGTCGGTGGACAAGGCCAACGTGCTCGAGACCTCCCGCTTGTGGCGCGAGGTCGCGACCGAGGTCGCGCGCGAATACCCGGACGTTGTCGTCGAGCACATGCTGGTGGACAACGCCGCGCTCCAATTGGTGCGCAACCCGCGTCAGTTCGACGTCATCGTGACGGAGAACACCTTCGGCGACATCCTGAGCGACGAGGCGGCGGGCGTGATCGGCTCGCTCGGACTGATGCCCTCGGCGAGCCTCGGCGACGCCGCGCCCGGCTTGTTCGAGCCGGTGCACGGCACCGCGCCGGACATCGCGGGCAAAGGCATCGCCAACCCGCTCGCGGCGATCCTCACGGCGGCGCTGCTGCTGCGGTACGGCGTGGGACACGAGGCGGCGGCATCCGCGGTCGAGGCGGCGGTGACCCGGGCGCTCGCGGACGGGTGCCGGACCGGGGACATGGCGGGCGGCACGCCTCCCCTTGGGACGACGGCGATGACCGACGCCGTGCTCGCCCGGTTGGCGTAGTCTCATCATGCGTATCCTCGTGATGGGCAGTGGAGGGCTCGGGGGATACTTCGGGGGTCTGCTCGGACGCGCCGGCGAGGACGTCGTGTTCGTGGCGCGGGGCGCGCACCTGGAGGCCCTCGTGTCCCAGGGGCTGCGCGTGGGGAGTCCGGACGGCGATTTCACCCTGCGGGCGCGTGCGGTCGCGCAGCCGGCGGAGGCGGGACCCGTCGATCTCGTGCTCTTCGCGGTGAAGACCTACGACGAGGCCGCGGCGCTCGAGGCGATCCGCCCGGCGGTGGGACCCGCGACGGCGGTGCTGTGTCTGCAGAACGGCGTCGAGACAGAGGATCGGCTGGTCTCGGCGCTCGGCCGCGAGGCGGTGCTGGGCGGCGCGACCTACGTCTCGGCGGCGATCGAGGCGCCGGGCGTGATCCGGCACTCCGGACGGTCGGGCACGATCGTGTTCGGCGAACTCGACGGCCGCATCACGCCGCGCGTCACCGCGCTCGACGCGACGCTCCGCCACGCAGGTATTCAGACCGAGGTCGTCGCCGATATCATGCGGGTGCTGTGGGAAAAGTTCGTGTTCATCTGCGCGGTCGGAGGCATGACCGCGACGACGCGTGTGACGCTCGGCGAGGTGTGGGAGCAGCCGGAGTCACGGGAGATGCTGCGCGGGCTGATGGAGGAAACAGCCGCGGTCGGCCGGGCCCGCGGGATTCCCCTCGACGGGGTCGTCGAGCGTCAACTGGCGCTCGTGGAGCATTTGGTGGGCGGAGCGGACTACCACACCCGCGCCTCGCTGTATCACGATCTCGCCGCGGGGAAGCGGATGGAGCTCGACGCGCTCTGCGGGGCGGTCGTCCGGATGGGGCGCGACGCCAGCGTCGCGACGCCGTTCAGCCTCGCCGTCGTCGCGGTGCTGCGGCCCCACGAACGCCGCGCCGCGGCGGCCCGCTGAGCCGTCTCCTCGGTTTACTTGCATTGATCGGCCCCTCGGCATACAATACGCCTGTCGTGCGCACGGGTCGTACATCGTGAGGGGGCTCGCGGCAGCCGCGATCGCTGTGGGCTACGGTCTCGCGGTGGCCGCGGTGGTCGCCCGAGGGCGGTTCCGCCGTCCGTGGTTGCTCGCCGCGTTCGCGGCGGGCGCGCTCCTGTTCCCCCTCAGTGTCTTTCTCGTGAACTCCATCCAGACGCTGATCGCCGTTCTGTTCGGCTGGGACGTGGACTCGTTCGGCTCCAGCCTCGGCATTGGGATCGTGGGCGCCCTCATCGCCGCCGCGATCAACGAAATCCTCAAGCTCGCCGTCGCCCTGCTCGCCGCGTCCCGGGATCACGCCGATCAGGACGGGACCGTGTACGGCGCCGCGGTCGGCGCGGGCTTTGGGGCCGTCGGCGCCTACCAAGTCATCGCGTTTGCCCTGATCGCCCGCGGACTCCAGATCGGGACGCCCGAGAATTTGGCGACGCCGCTCGCGCAGCAGCTCGGGTTTGTCGCGGTGAACGCCGGGTCGACCGCACTGGCCGCGTACGGGGCGACCCGCGGCGGCCTCGTGGTCTATCTGCTCGCGGCGATTGCGTACCAGACGCTGTACGGCCTCCTCAGTGTGTTGTTCTCGCTCCAGTTGTTCGCGATCACCGTGTGGACCGTGCTCAGCGTCGTTGTGGGCCTAGCCCTTCTCGCCTGTGCCGTCGTGCTGAGCGCGCGGCCGGCGCCTGCGGTCCAGGATCCTCCCGCGTAATGAATGGCCCTGCCGCCGACGGCTCCGCCGCTCAGGACCGGGTCGCGGAGGGGTGGCGCCATCTCACGGCGTTTTTCCGAGAAGGCGCCCGCCATCTGCCGGAGGCGATCGCGGCGTTCCGAGAGGCGGAGCGGGCGCAGCGGGCGGCGGGCGGGGGCGAGGAGTTGGTCAACACCCTCCTCGGTCTCTCGCTGGCGCTGCGCCTCGAGCGCGATCCTGACGACGGCCGGCACGCGGTGGTGCTGGCACAGGAGATGGTGAACATCGTGCGCCGCCACCGCGGGGACGCCGAGGCGCTGTCCTACCGTGCCACGCTAGAGGCCGCGTATCGGGACCTCGCCGACGTGGAGGAGCGGGACGCGGCGCTGCGCGCGGTCGAAGAGGGGATCGAGGCCTGCGACCGCACGCTCGCGCTCGCGCGGCGGCTGCACGAACCCGCCGCGGTGCCTGCGTCCCAGGCGACGAAGGCCGCGCTGCTGCCCCGGCGCGCAAAGCTCGGGGACTCGTCCGGAGGGCCGCGGCGCGGCCGCGATGCGCTGCGGCTGTTCGCGGCCGCGCTCGAGGGGTGGCCGGCGCGTGACGTCGAAGGCCGCGCGGCCGTCTTGTGCGATTTCGCGGAGGTACTGGCGGACGCGGGCGAGGCGTCCCGCGCGGAGCGGTTCGCGCGCGACGCGGTGGAGGCGCTGCGTCCTACCACGAACCGCTATCTCCTGGCGCGGGCGCGGCGGGCCGAGGCGCACGCCGCGCTGGCCGCCGATCGGCCGGACGCGCTCGACCTGATCACCGCGGCCGCCACCGAGTTTCGCGCGCTCGGCTGCGAATGGGACGCGCGGCAGGTTGAGGCGCTCGTGTAACCGAACAGGGCGGTGTTTCACACAGTGACGCGTCAGCGTGGAAAGGCGGCCGACGCCGTGGTCAATCCGAAGCTTCGGGGCCCGCTCGCCGATTCGTTGTTTCGGGCCGTGCTGCAGCTGCGCACGGTGGACGAGTGCTACCGGTTCTTTGAGGATCTGTGCACGATCGGAGAGCTGCAGGCGCTCGCTCAGCGATTCGCGGTCGCGCGGATGCTGGACCAGGGGAAGACCTATCAGGAGATCGAGACGCGCACCGGTGCATCCTCGGCGACGATCAGCCGGGTGCGCCGGTTCCTCACCTACGGCGCGGACGGATACGCGCTGGTGCTCACGCGCCTGGGACGCATCGAGCGCGCGGCCCGCGGACGCCGCGGATCCCGCGGCGACGCGCGCCGCAACGGGGCGCGGGAGGGCCATGCCTGAGCGGGTCCGCCGGACGGCGGGCGCGCGAATCCTGATGGCGATCGCGGTCGTTTGCCTGCTCGCTGGGACCGCGGCCGCGCAGACGCTCGACGATCGTGTCTACGCGGTGGCCCGGCAGCTGCTGTGTCCCGTCTGCCAGGGCCAGACCGTCGCCGAGAGCGACGCGACGGTGGCCCAGGAGATGCGCGTCATCATCCGGCAGAAGCTCGAGGCGGGTGAGACGTCCGACCAGATTCTCCAGTATTTCGTCGGGCAGTTCGGCGACAGCATCTTGGCCGAGCCGCCGCGGCGGGGCGTGTCCTGGCTCCTATATCTCGGTCCGCTGACGGCGCTGCTCATCGGGCTGGGGATCGCGGCGCTCGTGATTCGACGCTGGGCCGGCCGCCGGGTCGGGCCCGTCGAGATCGCGGCCGCGCCGGACGCCGCCGATCTCGCGCGGCTCGCGCGTGAGCTCGACGCGCGCGACCGCTGACCCCGCCCCCGGTGTCTGATCCGGCGCGCGCCTAGTACTTCACCAGCGGGATCTGCTTCATCGCATCAAAGTTGACGATCGCGTACGCCTTGTTCTCGAGCTGGTAGTAGCGCGCCACTTTCTTCTCGGGAAGCACGGCCTCGAACTTCGGCATATAGGACTGCAGCAGCTGGACGCGCTGGATCTGGACGGCGAGAAAGTCCTGCGTGAGCCGCTTCGCCGTGGCGTCGGAGAGGGTCTGGTAGTTCGCCGCGTATTCTTGGGCGTCGGCGGCGAGGCGGTCGCCGAGGGCGACCAGGCCCTTCTGGAGCGAGTCGTACAGCGGCCAAAACGCGGTGGCCTCCGACTGCGTCAGCTGCATGTTTTGGGCGACGAACGACTTCTTGTCCGCCTGGATCTGCTGGCGGACGATGTCCATGTTGTTCGCCGGGGCGTTGCCGGGATTGCTCGCCGGGGGAGTCTGCTGGGCGTTCTGCGACCGCGCCGGGCCGGCAAACACGGCCATGCCAGAGATCAGCGCCACGACGAGCAACAGCGTTCCACTTGTCTTCATTCCGATCGTCCTCCTGGTGTTCTTGATAGAGACACGTAGGTCCGATGAATTCCGTGCCGCACTCTCGCGGACCTTTCCCGTCATCCTCCCAGGGTGACAGAATCACTGAGCAGTTGAGCAGGGACAGAATCACTGAGCAGTTAGCTGGACGGAATCGCTGAGCAGTAACAGAGTGCGCTTCAGGCGGTTGACGGTGTCGTGCCAGTATGCTACGATAGGCCGCGTCTTTGGTACTGTAGTGCTTTATCTGAGTAAAGTACCGGCGCGATCGGTGGCCGGGCAAGGGCCAGAAGAGAGGATACGCGGCTCGATGCGGCTGGAACGCTGGCAGCAGATCCCCACGGGCACGCGCGACCTGCTTCCCGATGAGACGGCGCGGGTGCGGCAGGTCGCGACAGGCGTGCTCGAGTGCATGCGCGGGTGGGGCTACCGCGAGGTGACCACCCCCACCCTCGAGTACCTCGATGTGCTGGTGTTGGGTGAGGGAAGCGCGGCCGGTGATCAGCTGTTCAAGCTCGTGGATCGCGGCGGCGAGATCCTGGCGCTCCGCCCGGAGATGACTACATCCGTCGCGCGGCTCGTCGCGACCCGGCTGCGGACGGCGCCGCTTCCGCTGCGCCTCGCCTACGCCGGACAGGTGTTTCGCTGGCGCGAGGCCGGATCGGGGCGGCTGCGGGAGTTTCCTCAGGTCGGCTGCGAGCTGATCGGGGCGGGCTCGCTCGAGGCGGACGCGGAGATTGTCGCGCTCGCGGTTGAGGCCCTGGCGGCCGCGGGCGTGGGTCAGTTCTCGATCAGCCTCGGGCACGTGGGGTTCCTCCGCGGTCTGCTCGCCGGGCTGCACCTGCCCGAGTCCGACCTGGACGACGCGCAGACGCTGCTGTATCAGAAGGATTTCGTGGGGCTCCGCGCGCTGCTCGAGCGCCATCATGCCGATGCGTCGCACGTGAACGCGCTGCTCTCCCTCCCCACGTTGCGCGGGCCCGCGGCGCTCGACGAAGCGAGGCGCCTCGTGGACGCGCCGGAAGTCCAGGCGGTGATGAGCGATCTCGCCGGACTCGAGCGGATGCTGCGCGCCTACGGCGTGTGGGACGCCGTGACCGTCGACCTCAGCATCATTCGGGACTTCGACTACTACACGGGGATCGTGTTCGAGGGACACACCGCCGCGCTCGGGGTCCCGCTCCTCGGCGGCGGCCGGTACGACCGGCTGCTCGAGCGCTTCGGCGTGTCCTGGCCGGCGACCGGGTTCGCGGTCCGCGTCGAGCGCGTCCTGTCGGCCGACGAGAACGGCGCCGGCGGCTGGGCGCCGGATGCGGTCGTCGCGTTCGACAACGGCAGCCGCGACGCGGCGCTCGCGTGCGCACGGGCGCTTCGGGCCCGCGGGCTGACCGTCGCGGTGGAGGTCCAGGGACGCGGGTGGGATGAGGTTGCGGAGGAGGCGCTCGCCCGCGGGACGGGCCGCGCGCTGCTGGTGCGGGATCAGATGGTCGTCGTCCGCGAACGCGGCGGCGAGGAACGGACCATGGCGCTCGACGACGTGACGCGAGGGCGCTGAGAGGAGGACGTACGATGGAGACAGTGACGATCGCGATTCCATCCGGCCGCCTGCTGGAAGGCACGCTCGAGACCCTGGAGACCGCGGGGTACTTCGCGCCGGGTGAGTGGCGCACGACGCGGCGGCTGATCCTGCCGAGCACCGACGGCGCGATCCGATGCCTGATCGCCAAGCCCGTCGATCTGCTGACCTACGTCGAGTACGGCGCGGCGGACCTCGGTGTCGCCGGGAAGGACACGCTGCTCGAGCAGGCGCAGGATGTCTACGAGCTGGTGGATCTCGGCTTCGGCTTCTGCCGCGGCATCGTCGCGTTTCCCGCCGCAACCGCAGACGGGTGGGAGGCCAAGAGCCCGCTGCGCATCGCGACGAAGTACCCGCACGTGACGGAACGATACTTCTGGAGCCAGGGCCGGCCGGTCGAGATCATCGCGATGCACGGCAGCGTCGAGCTGGCGCCGCAGGTCGGGCTCGCCGACGGGATCATGGATCTCGTGATGACCGGGCGCACGCTCGCGGAAAATCATCTCGTCGAGGTCGCGGAGCTGTTCCGGTCAACCGCGCGGCTCGTCGTCAACCGCGTGAGCCTGCGCAGCCGCGCGGACGCGGTGCAGGGGGTCGTCCAGCGCATCCGGGCCGCGGTCGCGAAGCGCACCGCCGCGACGTCGGTCTAGCGGGGGCCGCGCATGGATGTGGTGAAGCTGCACGAGATCACGCCGGAGCGTCTGCGGCGCATGCTGCGCCGGTCGGGCGCCGAGGTGTTCGGTCCCGAGCGGGTCGCGCACGTGCGCGGCATCATGGAGGACGTCCAGCGCCGCGGCGATCAGGCGATTGTCGAATGCACGCAGCGCTTCGACGGGGTCGAGCTCACCGCGGACCGCCTCCGCGTCGGCCCCGACGAGTTCGCGGCGGCGCACGCCGAGGTGGACGACGGCCTCCGGACGGCGCTCGCGACGAGCATCGAGCGCGCCCGGCGGTACAGCGAGTGGCTGCGTCCGCCCGCGCTGTCGCTCGACGAGCTCGCGCCGGGCACCACGGTCGGCATTAAGCTGGACGCCCGTGGAGAGCGTCGGCCTCTACATCCCGAGCGGCAAGGGCGCGTTTCCCTCGACCTTGATCACGATGGCGACCCCCGCGGTGGTCGCCGGGGTGGAGGAGATCGCGGTGCTGGTGCCGCCGCGGAAGGACGGAAGCGCGGATCCCGCCCTGCTGGTGGCGGCGGAGCTGCTCGGGCTGACGCAGGTCTTTCGGTGCAATGGCGTTGCGGGCATCGCGGGGCTGGTCTTCGGGACGGCCACGCTCCCCGCGGTCCGAGTCCTCGGCGGGCCCGGCAACCCCTACATTACCGCCGCGCAGATCGCGGCGCAGGCGTCCGGCGTGCGGCTGCTCGCGGTGCTGGGTCCGACCGAGTCGATGATTCTCGCCGACGAGGGCGCCGATCCGGCCCGCGCCGCGCTCGATCTGATCAACGAGGCCGAGCACGGCAAGGACTCCGCGGCGATCCTCGTGACGCCGTCGGCGTTGCTCGCCGAGGAGGTGCAGGCGGCGCTGCCGCGCTATCTCGCGCAGCTCCCCGCCTGGCGGCGGGAGTTCGCCGAGGCCGCGATGAGCGACTACGGGGGGGCCGTCGTCACGCGGACGATTGAGGAGGCGATCGGGTTCGTGAACCTGTACGCGCCTGAACATCTCCAGATCGCGACCCGGGACCCGTTTGCGACGCTCATCCAGATCCGCAACGCCGGCGAAGTGCTGGTCGGTCAAGACACGCCATTCTCCGCGGGGAACTACGCCCTCGGCGTGCCCGCGGCGCTGCCGACCGGGGGCGCCGCGCGGGTCGGCTCGGGCGTGACGGTGCTGAGCTTTCTCAAGGCCACGTCGGTCGCGTATCTCGACGCGCGCGGGCTCGCCGCGGCCCGTCCGGTCGTCGAGCGCCTCGGGCGGTACGAGGATTTCCCGGCGCACGTCCTCGCCGTGACGGCGCGGGAGGAGCGATGAGCCGCCAGGGCCGCGCGCAGCGGGCCACGGGGGAGACGCGCGTCGAGGCGGCGTGGGCAATCGACGGCACGGGCCGGTGTGACATCGCGACCGGCGTCGCGTTCTTCGACCACATGCTGGCCCAGATCGCGCGCCACGGCCGGTTCGACGTGTCGGTCGCGGCGACCGGCGACCTCGCCATCGACGCCCACCACACGGTGGAGGACGTCGGCATCGCGCTCGGCCGCGCGCTGCGCGAGGCGCTGGGCGATGGCGCCGGTATCCGGCGCTACGCGTCCGCATACGCGCCGCTCGATGAGGCGCTGGTGCTCGCGGTGGTGGACGTGAGCGGACGGCCGTTCCTCCATTACGCGGTGCCGGTGCCCCGGCAGCGCCTCGGGGCGTTCGACACCGACCTCACGGAGGAGTTTTTCCGCGCGTTCGCCATGCACGCGGGCATTACGCTGCACGTCGTGCTGACCCACGGTCGGAACGCGCATCACATCGTGGAGGCGGCGTTCAAGGCGTGTGCGCTCGCGCTTGACCGCGCGACGGAGCTCGACCCGCGGATCACCGACGTGCCGTCGACCAAGGGGACGCTCGCGTGATCGCGATCACCGACTACGGCGCCGGAAACCTGCACAGCATCCGCCAGGCGCTGCTCCGCCAGGGCGTGGACGCGCGGGTGACGGCCGATCCGGCATCGCTCGACGCGGCGGCCGCGGTCGTCGTGCCGGGGGACGGGGCGTTCGGCCCGGCGATCGAGCGCCTGGAGGCGCTCGGGTGGGCCGACCGCATCCGCGCGTTTGTCCAGTCGGGACGTCCGCTCCTGGGGATCTGCCTCGGCATGCAGCTCCTGTTCGACGAGAGCGAGGAGGACGGCATGCACCGCGGCCTCGGCATCCTGCGCGGCCGCGTGGTGCGCCTGCCGGACCGCGTGAAGGTGCCGCACATGGGCTGGAACCAGCTGCGCGTGCTGCGCTCCGTCGCCGCTCCTCGACGGGGTCGCGTCCGGGGCGTATGTGTACTTCGTCCACTCGTATTATGCGGAGGTCGCGGACGCAGACGTGATCGCGGCGACGGCGACCTACGGGGGCGAGCTCGCCGCGGTCGTCGGCCGCGGCAACGTGTGGGCGACGCAGTTCCATCCGGAGAAGTCGGGCGCGGTCGGCGTGCGGATGATCGAGAGCTTCGCGAGGTGGGCCGTCGGTGCTGGTACTCCCCGCCGTTGACATCCGCGGCGGCCGGTGCGTGCGCCTCGTCCAGGGCGTTCGCGACCAGGAGCGCGTGTATGGCGACGATCCGGTCGCGGCCGCGATGCGGTGGCAGGAGGCCGGCGCCGCGTGGGTGCACGTCGTCGACTTGGACGGCGCGTTCGACGGCCGGCCGCGCAACGACGCGGTGATCACGCGGATGATCGCGGCGCTGCGCGTGCCGGTCGAGGTCGGGGGCGGCATCCGCGACCTTGAGACGATGCGGCGCTATCTCGAGGCCGGTGCCGCGCGGGTGATCTTGGGCACCGCGGCGGCCTCGGCCCCCGACGTGCTGCGCGACGCGTGTCGCGAGTTCGGCGACCGCGTGGCGGTCGGGATCGACGCGCGCGGCGGCGCGGTCGTGACGGAGGGCTGGGTGACGTCGACCGGGGAGCCGGCGCTCTCGGCGGCGTCGCGGGTCGTCGCGAGCGGCGCGCGCCGCATCATCTACACGGACACGAGCCGGGACGGCATGCTCGGCGGCCCCAATCTCGCCGCGTTCGAGGCGATGCTCGCGGTCGCGTCCGTGCCCGTGATCGCGTCCGGCGGCGTGGCATCGGCCGACGACGTGCGCCGCCTGCGGGCGCTCGCCTCCGCGGGGCTCGAAGGGGTCATCGTGGGACGCGCGCTGTACGAGGCGCGCGTGACGCTCGAGGACCTGCTCGAGGCGGCGGCCTGACCGATGCTGGCGCGCCGCGTGATCCCGTGCCTCGACGTCGCCGACGGCCGTGTCGTGAAGGGCATCCGCTTCGTGAACCTCCGCGACGCCGGCGATCCGGTCGAGCTCGCGGTGCAGTACGACCGCGAGGGCGCGGATGAGCTGGTGTTCCTGGACATCACCGCGAGCCACGAGCGTCGGGGGATCATGGAGGATGTCGTCCGCCGGACGGCCGAGGTGCTGACGATTCCGTTCACCGTCGGCGGGGGGCTTCGCTCCGTCGACGATCTGCGCCGGATGCTGCTCGCCGGGGCAGACAAGGTGGGGCTCAACACGGCCGCGGTCGAACGGCCGGAGGTGATCCGGGAGGCCGCGCGCCAGTTCGGCAGCCAGTGCATTGTCGTGGCGATCGACGCGAAGCGGGCGGGCGCCGGGCGCTGGGAGGTCTACGTGCACGGCGGCCGGACGCCGACGGGGCTGGACGCGGTGGCGTGGGCGCGGCAGGCGGCCGCGCTCGGGGCGGGCGAGCTGCTGCTGACCAGCATGGACGAGGACGGCCGCGCGGACGGCTACGATCTCGCGCTGACCCGCGCGGTCACGGACGCGGTCCGGGTGCCGGTGATCGCGTCCGGCGGCGCCGGCACCCCGCAGCACCTCCTCGATGCGATTCAGCAGGCGGATGCGGACGCGGTGCTGGCGGCCTCGATCTTCCACTTCGGGACGTACCGCATCGCCGCGGTAAAAGAATTCATAGCGGCCCACGGGGTCCCCGTGCGCCCGGTGGAGGGAGCGGGGCGATGAGTACAGCCGAGACCGTGACGTTCGACGCCTCGGGGCTGGTCACGGCGGTCGCGCAGGACGCGTCGACCGGCGCCGTGCTGATGGTGGCGCACATGAACCGGGAGGCGCTCGAGCGGACGCTGGCGACGGGGCAGGCGTGGTACTGGAGCCGCAGCCGGGGCCGGCTCTGGCGGAAGGGCGAGGAATCCGGCCACACCCAGCGCGTCCGGAGCGTGCGGATGGACTGCGACGGCGACGCGCTCGTCCTGACGGTCGACCAGACGGGGCCGGCCTGCCACACCGGCCATCCGACGTGCTTCTATAGAAGCGTCACGATCGAGGGGACGTCGGTTCGCGTCGGCGAGGCGCCGGTCCCCCGCGCCGCGCCCGGACCGCCTGACGCGGGGCCCGCGGTCCTGCTCGAGGTGGCCGCGGTCCTGGCCGACCGTCGGCGGACGCCCCGGACGGGCTCGTATGTCTCCGAGTTGTTTGCCGAGGGCCTGGCCCGCCTCAACGAAAAAGTCATGGAAGAGGCCGCCGAGGTGTCGCGGGCGGCGCGCAAGGAGACGCCGGACCGGCTCGTCGAGGAGACGGCCGACCTGTGGTTCCACAGCCTGGCGCTCCTCGTGTACCAGGGGATCGAGCCCGCCGCGGTGTTCGACGAGCTTGCGCGGCGCCGCCGCTGAGTCCGCGCAGGTGAGCCTCCTCCGGCGCGCGAGGCCCGCGGCGTGGGACGCCGGAGCCGCGCGCTGATGCGGTACGCCATCTTCTCCGACGTGCACGCGAATCTCACGGCGCTCGATGCCGTCCTCGCCGACGCCGAGGGGCGCCGGCCCGATGCGTATCTGTGCCTCGGCGACGTCGTCGGCTACGGACCCGATCCCAATGAATGCGTGGCGCGCGTGCGCGCGCTCGGAGCCGAGACGGTCGCGGGGAATCACGACCGCGCCGCCGTTGGGGATGTGGATCTGGAGACGTTCACCCCGCTCGCGCGCGCGGCGATCGAATGGACGCAGCATGTCCTGACCCCGGATGCGCGGGCGTGGCTTGCGGCGCTCCCGCCGCGCGCATGCCCACGCGGCTTTCTCGCCGTCCACGGCAGCCCGCGCGATCCGGTCTCGGAGTACATCTTCGATCTGCCGACCGCGCTCGCGAACTTCGCCGCCGACCCGTTCGTGCGGTGCTTCGTGGGGCACACGCACGTCCCCGGCGTCTACGTGCTGGAGCGCGACGGCCGTGTCGCCGCGGCCGGACTGCTCGCGGGCGCGCCCGTGCCGCTGCGCCCGGATGCGCGCTACATCATCAACGTCGGCAGCGTCGGCCAGCCGAGGGACGGCGATCCGCGCGCGGCGTACGCGCTCTTTGACACCCAGCCGGAGACGGTGACCCTGGTGCGCGTCGCCTATTCGGTGGCGTTCACGCAGGCGAAAATGCGGGCGGCGGGACTGCCCGAGGATCTCGCCGACCGCCTGCAGCACGGCCGGTAGGGGAGACCGGTCGCTGCCGATCGCGTGCGGCGTGGCCGGCGACGCCTCGGCGTTACGCCTCCGCCAAGGCGCGATGCACGAGAGAGATCACGATCGCGCCTTCGCCCACCGCCGACGCCACGCGCTTCACACTTCCGGCGCGAACATCGCCCACCGCGAACACCCGCGGACGACTGGTCTCCAGCATTTGCACCGGACGGCCCGGCGCCGGGGTCCCGGTCGCGGGGATCGAGGTCGCGTCCCGTGAGGATAAATCCCTTGTCATCGAGGGCGACGCAGCCGCGCAGCCACTCGGTGCGCGGCGACGCGCCCGCCATAATGAACACGTGGCGAATGGGTCGCTCGGACGTCTCCCCGGTCGATTTGTCCCGCCAGGTGACGCGCTCGAGCTGCGCGTCGCCCGCGAGGCCGACCAGCTCCGTGTGGTAATGCAGTTCGATGGCGGGGTTCTTTTCGATGCGCTGCACCAGATAGCGCGACATCGTGTCCTTCAACTGCCCGACCGCACGAGGATATGGACCCGGCGCGCCGTCTCTGAGAGGAATACCGCCGCTTGCCCGGCGGAGTTTGCTCCGCCGATGACGATGACCTCCTCCTGCCCGCACAGCTGCGACTCCATGTGCGTCGCCGCGTAGTAGATGCCCCGGTCGTCGAACTGCTCCAGCCCCGGGATGCTCGGCTTGTTGTACTGGGCCCCGGTCGCGATGACGACGGCCCGGGTCGGGAGGCTGGTGCCGTTGTCCAGGACGATCGCGTAGGGATATCGTCCGCAGTCCAGCCGCGCGGCCGCGATGGGCGACCACAATTCGCTCCAAACTTCTCCGCCTGCGCGATTGCGCGGTCCGCCAATTCCAGTCCGGAGACACCGGTGGGAAACCCGAGATAGTTCTCGATCTTGGAGCTCGATCCCGCCTGCCCTCCGGGAGCGGCCGCTTCAATCACCAGCACATTCAGGCCTTCCGATGCGGCGTACACGGCCGCGGCCAGGCCCGCGGGTCCGGCACCACGATGATCAGGTCGCGGATCTCCGCGTCATTCATCGTGCGGTTGAGACCCAGGCAGTCGGCCAGTTCCTGGATCGACGGATTCCGCAGCACGGAGCGGGCGTTGCAGATGACCACGGGAATTTGGTCCGGGGTCACCTCGAACCGATCGAGGAACGCCTGCGCGCTCGCATCGGTATCGAGATCGAGGTAGGTGTGCGGATGTTCGTTGCGGGTCAGGAATTCGCGGAGACGCAGCGTGTTGGCCGAGTGGCGCGATCCGAGCAGAATGACGTTGCCCTGCCCGCTGCTGATGAGCATCTGGCGGCGCAGGATAAAGGCGCGCATCAAAATCTCGCCCAACTGCGCGTCCGTGGCGACGAGTGACCGTAGGTCGTCGCCGCAGAGTTCGAGCAGCTCACCGGGTTCCGGTGACGCGCCCGCGCGCCAGCGCCCCGTGCCCGGAGATGATCGTCATCTCGCCCGTAAACTGGCCCGGGCCGTACGTCGTGACCGTGCGCTCGCCCAAGAGGTCCGGCTGTACGACCGCCACGCCGCCGGACAGCACGACGAAGAAGGGGACGTTCGTGTCTCCGACGTCGAACAGCGTCTCGTCCTTCGCGACGCGCCGGAGTTTCGCGAGGGGACGAATGCGACTGATCTGCTCCTCGGTCAGGACCGGGTACGTGTGCGTCCGTGCGTCAAATTCGCCGGGCAGCGGCTGAGACGACATGGTGCCCTCCGATGACGTGATCGCCGCCGATCGCCGCGGCGGGCGTGATGATGTCGAGCCGCGCCTGTCGGCGGCACGGGTGCGGCGGATCCGCCGCGACACAGGCACGGTCGCGACGTGCGGCCCACTCCGAAGAGGACGGTCGCGATCGGCGCATCCACCACCACTGTACTCCTGGGCGCGGATCCTGTGCCACCCGTGCCGACCTCGAGCGCGCGAGGGCCGTCAGACGGCATCGTTCGTTGACCTCGGGCCGATTGCTGGGAGGCGGCGCCGGACAGGAGGGAGCCCTTTTGGAATCGCCGAAACTGAACGCTCAAGACGCCGTCTAGTCGCGGCCGTACGTTCGCGGCGGACTTTGGAGGGATGCTCGTGGCGCACAAAGAGACGGAGACCGGCCGCCGGCCGATCACAGGCGAGGATCTGCTCGCGCTCCCGGTCGCCGGCGACCCGCAGATGTCGCCTGATGGCTCGCAGATCGCCTACACGCTGACCGTGGTGGACCGGGACGCGAACGTCTACCGCTCGCACCTCTGGCTCGTGCCCACGCGGGGCGGTGAGACCGCGTCAATTGACCACGGCCCGCGCCCGGGAGACCGGCCCGCGCTGGTCTCCGGACGGCGCGCGCCTCGTGTTTGTGTCCGACCGCGGCGGGGCCAAGCAGCTGTGGGTGATTCGCGGCCGCGGGCGGCGAGGCGCGCGCGCTGACGTCCGGGAAGCTGGCGCCGGCGGATCCTCGTGTGGTCCCCCGACGGCCGGTCGATCGCGTTCGTCGGCAAGCCGCAGCCCGAGCCGGTGCGCGTGAGGACAGTCGACGTCCGGGTGATCACGCGGCTGCGCTACAAGCAGGACGGCGAGGGCTTCTGGGACGGCCGGTGGAAGCAGATCTTCGTCGTCGCCGCGGACGGCGGCGCCCCCCGCCAGGTGACGCGGGGCGAGCACGATCACGTCGGTCCGGCGTGGTCGCCCGACGGGCAGTCCCTCGCCTACACCGGAAACCCGGAGCCGGACGCGGACCTGACCGGCGTGAGCGACGTCTGGGTCGTGCCGGCCGACGGCGGGAACCGCGCGCCGCGTGACGCGACGGCCGCGGGCCGGTGCAGCAGCCGGCCTGGTCGCCGGATGGCAGCCACGATCGCGTACCTCGGGCACGACAACGCCTGTTGGCGGCGCGACACATCTTCGGCTGTGGCTCGTGCCGGCGGCGGGCGGCGACGCCGGCGTGCCTCACGGCCGAGACCGAGCGCAGCATCGGCCATCACCTGAGCGGCGACATCCGCCCAACACCGGCGTCCGGGGGGCTCACGTGGGCGCCCGGCGGCGGCGCGGATCTATTTCCTCGTCACCGACGGCGGGAACACCGAGGTCGTCTCGTCTCGACCGCGGACGGCGGGCCGTGCGCCTCGAGACCCGCGGCGAGCACGAGCTGGTCGGGTGCTCGATCGACCGCGCGGCGCGCCGCGTCGCCTGCGTCGAGAGCGATCCGGTGCCCCCGGGCGAGGTCGCGGTCGCCGAGCTCGGAGGCAACGGGACCGCTCGGCGTCTCACGCGGTACAACGCGCCCGCTCGCCGAGGGCCTCGCCCTCGCCGGCCCGAGCGCTTCGAGTGCCGCGGCGCCGACGGCTGGCCGATCGAGGGCTGGGTGATGAAGCCCGCGGGGATCGCGGCGGGCGCGCGCGTGCCGGCGGTGCTCGAGATCCACGGGGGCCCGCACAGCACCTACGGCAACGGATTCATGCACCAGTTCCAGCTGCTGTGCGCCGCCGGCTACGGCGTGATCTACTCAAACCCGCGCGGCAGCCACGGCTACACGCAGGCGTTTACCGCGGCGACCCACCACGACTGGGGCGGGAAGGACTACGAGGATCTCATGCTCGCGCTCGATCACGCGCTGGGCGCGAACAGCTGGATCGACCCCGACCGGCTCGGCGTCGCGGGCGGCAGCTACGGCGGCTACATGGTCAACTGGATGATCGGCCACACCCAGCGGTTTCGCGCGGCGGTCGCGCTGCGCAGCACCTGCGACCGCTACAGCCAGTGGGGCACCTCCGACATGGCGTGCAAAACGGGCGCTGGGAGTTTCCCGGGCGATCCCTGGACGGCGGCCGACTTCTATCGGGAGCGCTCGCCGATCACCTACGTGGCGCAGATGCGGACGCCGCTCCTCCTCGCGCACGGCGAGAACGACCTACGCTGCCCGATCTCGCAGTCCGAGCAGCTCTTCGTCGCGCTGGAGAAGCAGGGCATGCCGACGGTGTTCGTACGGTTTCCCGGCGAGAGCCACGACATGTCGAGCACGGGCAAGCCCAAGCACCGCATCGAGCAGCTGCGGCACATCCTGGCGTGGTTCCGGACCTACCTGGCCGCCGACAGCGCGGGCGCGGCGAAGTCGAAGACTCGGGTCGAAAGCGTCGCCGCGGATGCATAGCGGATTCCGTTCATGACGCGGATCTACACGCGGACGGGCGACGCCGGAGAGACGGGCCTCTTCGGCGGCGAGCGCGTCTCGAAGGATGACCTGCGCGTGCGGGCGTACGGCACGATCGACGAAACGAACGCCGTGTTGGGGGTGGCGCGCGCCGCCGGTCCGGATTCGGACATCGACGCGGTGCTGGAGCGGCTGCAGCACCATCTGTTCGACCTCGGCGCGGAGCTCGCCACGCCGCCCGCGGCGTCGTCCGGCGCCTCGGCCCACGCACCGCGCGTGGCGGCGGCGTGGGTCGAGGCGCTCGAGCGCGACATCGATCGGTTCGAGGACGCCCTGCCGCCGCTCCGGACGTTCATTCTTCCGGGCGGGACCGCGGCGGCGGCGGCCCTCCATCTGGCCCGGACGGTGTCACGGCGCGCCGAGCGGGAGATCGTGACGCTCGGCGCGCGCGAGGCGCTCAACCCGGAACTCCTCCGCTTCGTCAACCGTCTCTCAGATCTCTTGTTCGTGCTCGCCCGCGCGGCCAATCACGCCGCGGGGCGCGCGGACATCGTCTGGACGCGGACCGGCTGAGTCCCTCCGGCGGGTCCCGCGACAGGCGCGCAGGTTGAACCCCGCTCGACGAGGAGGACGCGGCGATGACGGGCCCGGCGCTGACGCTCGACCAGGTGCTCGGCATCACGTTCACGGCGGGCCACGCGTGGTCGCCCGACGGCCGGTCGATCGCGTACATCCACGACGACGGCGGCCGGTTCACGCTCCGGATGGTGGACGCGGCCAGCGCCCGCGTGACCGAGATCTCCGAGGGGGACCCGCCGGTCACCGCGTTCGCGTGGGCGCCGGACGGCCGCATCGGGTACGTCCAGGGAGGCCGCCTCCTCGCCGCCACGCGCCCGCATCGGGCCGACGGCGTGGGCGGGTGGGCCCGCGTCGAGCTGTATGCCGGCTCCAGTCCGGTGACCGCGTTGTGCTGGGCGCCGCAGGGGGCCCGCTGCGCGTTCGTCGCGTCGTCACAAGCCTGGATCTTGGACCTCGACCGGCCGGCGCTGCGCGCGCTCAAGCTGCCGTGGGCGGTGCGGGCCCTGTACCATGAGGCCCCGCTCGCGTGGTCGCCGGACGGCGCGATGCTGGCGGTGGCGATCGTCGCCGGCGAGCGGTGGGACCTCGCCGTGGTGTCGGCCACGGGCCGGGTGCTCTGGCGCACCGACACCGAGGAGCTTGAGGGATCGGCTGTCTGGCTGCGCCCGGGACGCCTCCTCTTCGTCCGGACGTCGGTGCCGTATACGCTCCGGGAGTGGTGCGTGCTGGACGTGGCCGGGACGTCGCCGGCGCCCGTGGCGCGCGTCGTGCACCGCGAGGAGGAGCCCGAGGGGCTCGGCGGCGACTTCGTGCCGCAGCCGCATCCCGACGGGCGGCACGCAGTCCTCGTGCTGCGCCACGAGGGATGGTGGCACCTCTACCTGATCGACACGGACACCGGCGCGCTCAGGACGCTCACGGGGGGTGATGCCGAGGACGTCGGTCACTCGGTCGACGCGCCGAGGATCAGCCCCGACGGGCGTGAGGTCGTCTTCTCCACGAACCGGCTCAATTTAGGGCAGCGGCATCTCTTCAGCGTCGATCTCGACAGCGGCGCGCTGCGCCAGGTGACGCGTCCCGCCGGGACGAGCGTAGAGCCGGAGTGGGCTCCCTCGGGCGGTCAGATCGCATTCAAGCACAGCACCGTGCAGCACGCCCCCGAGATCTGGGTGGTGGATCGCGGCGGGCGTGAGATGCGCCGTCTGGTCGGCGCGATGCCGCCGGGCGTCGACCCTGCGCGGTTCCCGCAGCCGAAGGCCGCCACGACCCGCGGGGCGCTCGGCTGGGAGATCCCCGGCTATCTCCTCACACCGGAGCCCCTCGAGCCCGGCCGCCGGTATCCGGCGCTGGTGTATGTGCACGGCGGAGGCCACCGGCAGATGCGCGACGGCTTTCCGCCGCTAGAGGCGTACGCGTTCTTCTACGCGGTGTCGCTGTGGCTCGCCGGGCTCGGCATGGTCACCTACATGGTCAACTACCGCGGCGGGATCGGATACGGCCGCGCGTTCGAGCAGGGCAATTCGAGAGGGCTCGGCGTCCGCGAGTGCGAGGACTGCGTCGGCGCGGGCGAGTACGTGAAGAGCCTGCCGTTCGTCGACCCGGACCGTGTCGGCGTCTGGGGCCTCAGCTACGGGGGCTGGCTGACGCTCGCGTCGCTCTGCCGCTCGCCCGGGACGTTTGCGCTCGGCATCAACATGGCCGGCATCTGGGATTTCGACCGGTGGATGCAGTGGGCCAAGGAGTTCTACCGCCCGCCGTACGACTACTTCCTCGGCCGCGCGGGCGGCACGCGCGAGCAGGCGCCGGACGTGTGGCGGAACGCCTCCCCGCGGCATCTCGTCGAGCAGATGCGCGTGCCGCTGATTAACTTCCACGGCACCCGGGACACCGCGGTGCCGTTCAAGCAGCTCGATCTGATCGTGGAAGACTGCGTGCGTCACGGGAAAACGTTCGAGACCCACTACTATCCGGGCGAGACACATCTGTTTACGCACCGGGCGACGTGGCGCGACGCCCTGCAAAAGGTCGAGGCCTCGCTGCGCACCCATCTCGGCCTGACGCCGGACGGCTGATCCCAGCGCGCCGAGCCGCACGGGGCGCCGAGGGCCCGCCGGATGAAAATCTACCCTCACATCCACCACCCGTGGATCGGTGTCACTGGCGTCCGGACGGGGTACCATCATATCGATGGCGAGTCATCTCTAGAGGCACGGCACTCACAGGGAGGGTCACGACATGCCGCAGGCTACGTGGAAGCCGCAGGAAGGTTCTGAAATGCCCGGCCGCCTGAACGCCGCCGAGACCAATGCGCTCCCAGAGAGCGCCTTCGCGTTTCCCCGCGCGCGCAAAGAGCCGATGACGGACGCGGCGCACGTGCGCAATGCGATCGCAAGGTTCGATCAGGTGCAGGACGTCACCGACGACGAACGCGACCTCGCGTTCGCGAACATTGAAGCGGCGGCGAGGCATTTTGGCGTCGAGATGCGGGAGACGAGCTGGCACCAGCTCGGTGCGCGGCGCCGATAGCCCCGGCGGGCGGACGCGTCAGGCCCCGAGGCACCGGGCCGTCCGCGCCGTGCGCGCTCGGCTACTCGTGCCCGGGGTCGTGCGGTGGGCGGGGCCGCCGGGGTCCGGTAGGGCATCGGGATGTATTCGACGGACGGACGCCGCCGGCCGCTCTGCGGATAGAGCTGCATGAGATCGTAGATCACCCGCGGCATGTCGGTGCTGACATCGAAGCCGAGCGTGCGCGCCTCCGCGACCCTGATCGGATAGTCGTGTGTCCAGGTGCCCCCCGTCAGCGCGGCGGCGAGCGATTCGGCCTGGTCCGGCGGCAGCCGCCGGCTCGCCAACGTGACGACCGCGGCGTGGACCTGGGCGAGCGCTTTCCTCGAGACATCGGCCAGGATCAGCGTGTCGTCGCTGACCCGCTCGATCGGCTTGCGGCTCACGGCCGCGACGATCGAGACCGCCGGATACTGGCCTAACTGGGGGTCGACCGGGCCCAGGACGGCGTGTGCGTCCATCACAATCTGATCGGCCGCGAGCGCAATGAGCGTGCCCCCGGACATCGCGTAGTGCGGCACGAAGACCGTGACGCGGCCCGGGTGGTCGCCGAGCGCCCACGCGATCTGCTCGGACGCCAGCACCAGGCCGCCCGGCGTGTGGAGGATGACGTCGATCGGCAGGTCGGGCGGCGTGAGCCGGATCGCCCGCAGGAGATCCTCCGAGTCCTGGATGTCGATGTAGCGGACGATCGGAATGCCGAGGAAGTTGACCGTTTCCTCGCGGTGGATGAGCGCGATCACGCGGCTTCCGCGCTGCCGCTCGAGCTGCTGCAGCAGACGGTAGCGCGACATCTGCTGAAACTGGCGGGCGAGAATCGGCTGGAGGATCGACACGAGGAAGAGGATCCAGAGGACGTTGGAAAAATTCATGGGGCCCTCCCCGATCGCCGCCGCCGTGCCGGTGCGCGGTGGGCACCTGACTGTTTGGCGGGCGCGCGGCGCGATCCTGCGGCGCGCGGCTCCGGCGGACGGCGGGGGAGGAAACGCCGGAGCCAGGCCCGAACACCCCCCCAGGTTCCCAAGGTCAGGTGTCTGGAGTTCCCATGGCTGATCAGGCTGTATCGCATTCGCACGCCCCCGCGTATCCGTGGTGGCTTCAACCGATCGCCACCGTCGTCATTCTCAGCGGCTTTGTCGTCTACTCGATCTGGGCGGCCCTCCAGGGACACGGCTACTTCGCGCCGTACCTGTCGCCGTTTTACTCGCCGCCGGTGTCGATCCGAGGGATCCCGATCTCGCCGGCGTTCTGGGTCGTCTGGGTGCCGGCGGGGTTCCGCGCGACGTGCTACTACTACCGGAAGGCCTACTTCCGGTCGTTCTTCCGCGACCCGGTGTCGTGCATGATCCCCGAGACGCGGGCCGGGTACGCGGGCGAGACGAAGCTCCCGTTCATCTTGAACAACCTGCACCGCTACATGCTGTATCTCGCCATCATCGTGCTCGCGTTCCTGTGGCGCGATGCGATCGACGCGTTCTTTTTCAACGGGCAGTTCGGCGTGCACCTCGGGTCGCTCTTGTTCTTGCTGAACGTGCTGCTGCTGAGCGGGTACACCTTGGGCTGCCACGCGCTGCGGCATATTGTCGGCGGCAACCTCGACTGCTTTTCGTGCGCACGGGGCGGCCGGGTCCGGTTTCGGTTCTGGCAGTGGGTGAATCCGCTGAACTACCGCCACGCGTTCTGGGCGTGGGCGAGCCTGTTCTCCGTGAGCTTCGTCGATATCTACATCCGGCTGCTGCTCTCCGGCGCGATCACGGACCCCAGGTTGTTTTGAGGAGGGGGCGCCGCGGTGGCTGAGTGGTACGAGACGTACCAGCACGACGTGCTGATCATCGGCGCGGGCGGTGCCGGCCTGCGCGCGGCGGTCGCCGCCGCGGAGGCCGGCGTGTCGGTCGGCCTGGTCTGCAAGTCCCTGCTCGGCAAGGCGCACACGGTGATGGCCGAGGGCGGCATCGCCGCGGCGCTCGGCAACGTGGACCCGCAGGATAACTGGGGGGTCCATTTCGCCGACACGATGCGCGGCGGCCAGATGATCAACGACTACCGGATGGTCGAGCTGTTCGCCAAGGAAGTCCCCGACCGGGTCTACGAGCTCGAGCGGTGGGGCGGGTTGTTCGACCGGACGCCCGACGGGCGCATCATGCAGCGGCCGTTCGGCGCGCACACGTACCGGCGGCTGTGCCACGTCGGCGACCGGACCGGGCTCGAGCTGATCCGGACGATGCAGGACAAGGTCGTGCACTCCGGGGTCGAGGTCCACATGGAAGTGACCCTGACGCGCCTCCTGAAGGACGGCGACCGGATCGCCGGCGCGATCGGGTACCGGCGCGAGGACGGACGCTTCGTCCTGATGCGGGCGAAGGCCGTGGTGCTGGCGACCGGCGGGTGGGGCAAGGTCTTCAAAGTGACGAGCAACTCCTGGGAGTGCACCGGGGACGGCTGCGCGATGGCGTACGAGGCCGGCGCCGAGCTGATGGACATGGAGATGGTGCAGTTCCATCCGACCGGGATGGTCTGGCCGTCGGGTGTGCGCGGCATCCTCGTCACCGAGGCGGTGCGCGGCGAGGGCGGCATCCTCCTGAACTCCAAGGGCGAGCGCTTCATGCAGGTCTATGATCCGAAGAAGATGGAGCTGAGCAGCCGCGACGTCGTCGCGCGCTCCATCTATAAGGAAGTCCAGGCCGGACGGGGCAGCCCGCACGGCGGGGCGTTCCTCGACATTTCGCAGCGGGGCGCCGAGTACATCAAGAAGAAGCTCCCGAGCATGTACGACCAGTTCCTCACGCTCGCCGACATCGACATCACGAAGACCCCGATGGAAGTGGCCCCCACGATCCACTACGTGATGGGCGGGGTGCGGGTCGGCCCGGGCACGGGCGAGACGAGCATTCCCGGGTTGTACGCGGCCGGCGAGGTGGCCGCGGGGCTCCACGGGTCGAACCGGCTCGGCGGCAACTCGCTCGGCGACCTCCTCGTCTTCGGCAAGCGCGCGGGCGAGCACGCCGCGCGGTACGCGAACGAACTGGCGCAGGAGCCCGCGGTGGATGACGCCCAGGCCGAGGCGGAGCGCCGACTCCTGCTCGCGCCGTTCGAGAGCGCCGGCAAGGAGAACCCCTACCAGCTGCACGAGGAGCTGCAGGACGTGATGGGCGTGCACGCAGGCATCGCCCGCACGGCCGACCAGCTGAAGGAGGGGCTCGCGAAGATCCTCGTGCTCCAGGAACGCGCGGGACAGATGCACGTCGGCGGCTCGATGCTGTTCAACCCGGGCTGGCACACGTGCCGGGACGTGCGGTTCATGCTCGAGCTGTGCGAAGCGATCTTCCGGGCCGCGATCGAGCGGACCGAGAGCCGGGGCTCGCATTGGCGGCTCGACTATCCCGATCAGGATCCCGAGTGGGGGCGCAAGAACCTCGTCGTGAAGCGCGAGGCGAGCGGCATGACGGTGACGACCGCCCCGGTGCCGCAGATGCCCCCGGAGCTGGCTCGGCTGCTCGAGCCGAAGGCCTAGGAGGCGGCAATGGCGGACGCGACGTTCCAAGTCTTCCGCGGCGATCAGTCCGGCGGAGATCTGCACACCTACACGGTGCCGGTGGTCGAGGGCATGGTGGTCCTCGATGCGATCCACTACATTCAGGCGCACCAGGACTCGACGCTCGCCTGCCGCTGGAACTGCAAAGCCGCGAAGTGCGGTTCGTGCAGCGCCGAGGTCAACGGCAAGCCGCGGCTCATGTGCAAGACGCGCCTCGATGCGTTGGGCACGGAGCCGATCACGGTCCGGCCGATCAAGGTGTTCCCGCTGATCAAGGACCTCGTGACGGACGTGTCGTGGAACTACCGCGTCAATAAGGAGATCCCGCCGTTCACGCACGCGCCGGGCGATACCGGGCCGTGGCGGATGTACCCGGAGGACGTGGAGCGGCTGTTCGAGTTCCGCAAGTGCATCGAGTGCTTCCTCTGCCAGGACGTCTGCCACGTGCTGCGCGAGCACCACGACACCGACAAGTATTACGGGCCGCGCTTCATGGTCCGCATCGCCAGCCTCGAGATGCACCCCAAGGACGTCGAGTCCCGCACCGGACTGCTCCATGGGCGCGGCGGCCTCGGGTTCTGCAACATCACGAAGTGCTGCGAAGAGGTCTGCCCCGAACACATCCACATCACCGACAATGCGATCATCCCCCTCAAGGAGCGCGTGGCAGACGATTTCTTCGACCCGTGGCGCGCCCTGTTGCGCGTCTTCGGAGGCCGCAAGGAGCCGCGCGGAACCTGATCCACGCGGGCGCGGCGTCCGATCGGGGCGGCGCCTGAAAGGAGCACGTTCGATGCTGACGCTCGACACGCTCACCCCTCCCAAAGAGGGCCAACGGATCGAGATCAAGGACGGCAAGATGCTCGTGCCGGACACGCCGATCATCCCCTACATCGAGGGCGACGGCACCGGCCCCGACATCTGGCGCGCGACGGTGCGCGTCCTCGACGCCGCCGTCGAGCGGGCGTATGCGAAGAAGCGCCGGATCGTGTGGTTCGAGGTGTTCGCCGGCGAGAAATCGCACGAGCGGTTCAAGTCCTGGCTGCCCGAGGACACGCTGCGCGCGTTCTCCCACTACGTCGTGGGCATCAAAGGGCCGCTCACGACCCCGATCGGTGGCGGGATGCGCAGCCTGAACGTCGCGCTCCGGCAGCTGCTCGACCTGTACGCGTGCGTCCGGCCGGTCCGCTATTTCGAGAACGTCCCGAGCCCGGTCAAGCACCCCGACCAGGTCGACATGGTGATCTTCCGCGAGAACATGGAGGATATCTACGTCGGGTACGAGTTCGCGAGCGGCACCGCCGACGCGAAGAAGCTCATCGACTTCGTCAACCGCGAGTTCAAGTGGAAGGTCCGTGCGGATGCGGGCGTCGGCCTCAAGCCGATGAGCCCGTACGGCAGCAAGCGGCTGATCCGGAAGGCGATTCAGTACGCGATCGATCACCGGCGGCCCAGCGTCACGCTGGTGCACAAGGGCAACATCATGAAGTACACGGAAGGCGCGTTCAAGGATTGGGGCTACGAGCTGGCCCGCGAGGAGTTCGGCGGCCAGACGATCTCGTGGGACGACGTCGAGAAGCATCACGGCGGCAAGACGCCGGCCGGCAAGGTGCTGATCCAGGACTACATCGCCGACGTCACGTTCCAGCACGTGCTGACGCGGCCCAAGTCGTTCAGCGTGATCGCCACGAGCAATCTGAACGGCGACTATCTCTCGGACGCGGTCGCGGCGCAGGTGGGCGGGATCGGGATGGCTCCCGGCGGCAACCTGAGCGACCACCACGCGGTGTTTGAGGCGACCCACGGGACCGCGCCCAAGTACGCCAACCTGGACAAGGTCAACCCCGGGTCGCTGATCCTGTCGGGCGTGATGATGCTGCGAGCACCTCGGCTGGAACGAGGCGGCGGACGCCATCGTTCGCGCGCTCGAGGCGACGTTCCGCAAGAAGATCGTGACCTACGACCTCGCGCGCCTCATGGACGGCGCGCGCGAGGTCAAGACGAGCGAGTTCGCGACCGCCGTGATCGGCGAGCTGTAGTCGCAGGGGAAGGGGAGCAGCCCGTGCCAGCCACGCACCCAAAGGTCAGCATCGTCGGCGCCGGCAACGTCGGACACTCCGCGGCGCAGTGGATCGTGTCGCACCGGCTCGCCGACGTCGTGCTCGTGGATGTCGTCGAGGGGATGCCGCAGGGCAAGGCCCTCGATCTGAGCCAGGCGGGGCCGATCGAAGGCTTCGACGTCAGCGTCACCGGCAGCAACAGCTACGACGACACCGCGGGCTCCGACGTCGTGGTGATCGTCGCCGGCGTGGCCCGGAAACCCGGGATGACGCGCGAGGACCTGCTCAACGTCAACGCCGGCATCGTCACGAGCGTCACCAAGGAGGTCGCCCGGCGGTCGCCGCGCTCCGTGCTGCTCGTGGTGACGAATCCCCTCGACGTCATGGTGTACCTCGCGTATCAGGCGAGCGGCTTTCCGCCCGAGCGGGTGATGGGCCAGAGCGGCGCGCTCGACAGCACGCGGTTCCGCACCTTCATCGCCCGCGAGCTCGGGGTGTCGGTGCTGGACGTCTCGGCGATGGTGATCGGCGCGCACAGCGACACCCATATGGTGCCGCTCGCGAGCTACGCCTCGGTCGGCAGCATCCCGCTGCGCGAGCTGCTTGCCGCCGGACCGCATTCGGGCGATCGTCGAGCGCACGCGCAAGGGCGGGGCCGAGATCGTGGCCCTCCTCAAGACCGGAAGCGCGTTCTTCGCCCCCGGGGCGGCGATCGCGCAGATGGTCGAGGCGATCCTGCTCGACCGCAAGCGCCTGATGGGGCTCTCGGCGTACCTGACCGGGCAGTATGGCGTCAAGGATCTGTTTGTCGGCGTGCCGGCACTGCTCGGCGCCGGCGGCGTCGAGCGGATCTACGACGTCCCGCTCGACCCGACGGAACGCGCGGCGTTCGACGAGGCGGTCAAGAACATCCGCGAGAACGTCGGGCTGGTCAAGAGGTAATCCGATGAAACTCCATGAGTACCAGGCCAAAGAGTTCTTCGCCCGCTACGGGCTCCCCATTCAGAACGGGGTCGTCATCGAGCGGTCGGACCAGGTTGGCGGGCTCTCGCTGCGCTATCCCGTTGTCGTCAAAGCCCAGGTGCTGGTCGGGGGCCGCGGGAAGGCCGGGGGCATCAAGCTGGCCGCGACGCCCGCCGAGGCGCAGGAGCGCGCGACGGCGATCCTCGGGATGGACATCAAGGGCGAGCGCGTCACGCGCGTGCTGGTGGCCGAGGCCGTGGACATCGAGACCGAGTACTACCTCGCGTTCGTCACCGACCGGCGGTCCGGGCACGTCGTCGCGATCGCGTCCGCCGAGGGCGGCGTCGAGATCGAGACCATCGCGCAGACCGATCCGGAAAAGATCGCCCGCGCCGACATTGAGCCGTTCCTCGGGTTTCGCGTCTTCCAGGCGCGCGCGCTCGGGCGGCGCCTCTGGCTGTCTGGGGCGCTGCTCGACGAGTTCGTCAAGATCGCGACCGCGCTGTACCGGCTGTATTGGACCGAGGACGCGGACCTCGCGGAGATCAACCCGCTCGCCCGCGTCGGCGGCCACCTCTTGTGCGTCGATGCGAAGCTCGTCCTCGACGACAACGCGGCGTACCGGCACGCGGACCTGCCGGTCAACGAGGAGATGACCGAGTTGGAAGCCGAGGCCAAGAAGCACGGGCTCTCGTACGTGGAGCTCGACGGGGACATCGCCGTGATCGGCAACGGCGCCGGGCTCGTGATGAGCACCCTCGATCTCCTCGTGCACTTCGGCGGCCGTGCCGCGAACTTTCTCGACATCGGGGGCGGCGCGAGCGCCGAGTCGATGCAGACCGCGCTCGGGATCGTCCAGCGAAAGCCCGGGGTGCGGGCGATCTTCATCAACATCTTCGGCGGGATCACGCGGTGCGACGACGTGGCGCGCGGCATCGTCGACAACCCGCCGAAGGTGCCGGCGAGCATCCGACTGACCGGGACGAACGAAGTGGAAGGGCAACGGATCCTCCGCGAGGCGGGCATCGCCGCGGGGCTGGATCCCAACGAGGGGGCGCGCGTCGCGGTGGAACTCGCGAAGGCGGCGTCCGGCAAGCGGGGCGCACGCTGATGCCGGTGATCGTCGGCGCGCACACGCGTCTGCTCGTCCAGGGGATCACCGGGTACCAGGGAGGCTTCCATACGAAGCAGATGCTCGAGGCGGGCACCGCGGTCGTGGCGGGTGTCACGCCCGGGAAGGGCGGGGAGCGGGTGCACGGCGTCCCGGTGTTCGACACCGTCGACGAAGCCGTGCGGGAGACGCACGCGAACGCCTGCTGCATCTTCGTCCCCGCGCGGTTCGCGGGGGAAGCGGCGCTCGAGGCGATCGCCAGCCGCCTCAACCCGGTGGTGATCATCACCGAGGGCATGCCGGTCCACGATGCGATCGAGGTGGTCGCGTACGCCCGGCAGCATCACGTGCGCCTGCTCGGGCCCAACGGGCCCGGGGTGACGACGCCGGGACAATGCCGCGTCGGCATCATGCCGACGCATCTGTTTCGGCCGGGCCCGGTCGGGCTGGTGTCGCGCAGCGGGACGCTGACCTACGAAGTGGTGTGGGGCCTGACGCAGGCCGGACTCGGCCAGTCGACGGCCGTGGGGCTCGGCGGCGATCCCGTCGTCGGGACCTCGTTCGTCGAGGCGCTCGAGCTATTCAACCGGGACCCCGAGACCCACGCGATCGTGCTGCTCGGCGAGATCGGCGGGAGCGCGGAGGAAGAAGCCGCGCGGTACATCGCCAAAGAGGTCAAGAAGCCGGTGGTCGCCTACATCGCCGGCCGCACGGCGCCCGTCGGCAAGCGGATGGGACACGCCGGGGCCGTGATCTCCGGGACCGAGGGCACGGCGGACCACAAGATCAAAGCCCTCGAGGCGGCCGGCGCACGCGTGGCCGAGCTTCCAAGCGGCGTCGCGGCGCTGGTCAAAGACCGCCTGTAGCAGACCGTCCCCTGGAGACTCGCGAGGCTGCTGTCCCGACGCACGCGGGGTCGCTGACCAGGTCCGCCGCCGCGCCCCGGTGTATGCAGCCGCGGGGCTTCGCGGGTATAATGAGTCGATGGCTGGACTGCTCATTCGTTGGGCAATCAACGCGGTGGCGCTCTATCTGACGACGCTGCTTGTCCATGGCATCCGCGTCGACGGGATCCGGGGGCTCATCATCGCCGCGCTGGTGCTCGGCATCGTCAACGCGTTGCTGCGGCCGATCGTGCTGCTGTTCACCCTGCCGCTGACGATCGTGACGCTCGGGCTGTTCGCGCTGATCGTGAACGCCGTCATGCTCTACGTCGTGGCCGCGGTGACCCACCACCTCTTCATCGACAATTTCCTGTCGGCGTTCATCGGCGCGCTTGTGCTGAGCATTATCAGCTTCGTGCTCTCACGCGCGGTGGTCGACTAGTGAGCCATCCGCAGCCGGTCGCCGGCCCGAGCGGCGGCGCGCTCGCCGACCGCGTCGAGTTCCTGATCGTGACCGGGCTGAGCGGGGCGGGCAAGTCGCAGGCCACGCACGCGCTCGAGGATCTCGGGTTCTTCTGCGTCGACAACCTGCCGCCGGCGCTGATCCCGAAGTTTGCGGAGATCATCCAAGAATCGCAGGGCCGCATCCGCCGCGTCGCGCTCGTGATCGACGTGCGCGGCGGCGAGTTCTTCAACACGCTCGACGCGGCCCTGGCCGCCCTCAGCGCGCTCGGGATCAGCTACCAGATCCTGTTCCTCGATGCCTCCGACGAGGTGCTGGTCCGGCGGTTCGAGGAGACGCGGCGGAAACACCCGCTCGGCGGCAGCGTGCTCGATGGGATCCGCAGCGAGCGCAAGCGGCTCCAGCCGCTCAAGGAGCGCGCCCACAAGATCATCGACACCAGCGGACTGAGCGCGCGGGAGCTGCGGGAAGAGCTCGCCGACACCTTCCTGCGCACGGCCGGTGCCAACACGCTCACGGTCAGCGTCGCGACGTTCGGCTACAAGTACGGGATTCCGATCGACGCCGATCTGGTGTTCGACGTCCGGTTCCTGCCGAATCCGTACTACGTCGAGGCGCTGCGCGCGCTCCCGGGCCAGAGTCCCGAGGTGCGGGAGTGGGTGCTGCAGTGGGAGCAGACGCGGGAGTTCGAGCGCCGCTTCCACGACCTGCTCGCCTACCTGCTGCCGCAGTACACCGCGGAGGGCAAGACGCACCTCACGATCGCGATCGGGTGCACCGGGGGGAAGCACCGGTCGGTCGTGATCGGCGACGACCTGACCAAGTTTCTGCGCGCCGCCGGCTACCCCGTCCGCATCAAGCACCGGGATGTGAGGAAAGAATGAGCCAGAACGGCTCGGGGAACGGGTCGCCGCTCGACGGGCTGCGGGCGTGGCTGCGCTGGCTCGAGCCCGGGCTCGGCGTGAAGCGGTGGGTCGCCGTCATGGCCGTCGGCATTCTTCTGGTCAGCTCCGGGGCGGCGCTGATCGTGAACGTCAAGCTGCTCGACGTGCTGGAGCTCGCGCTGATCCAGGCGATCGACGTCGCCTACCGGGTCACCGGGCACGTCTTTTCGCCGGTGCTCGGCGGATTGCTGCTGCTGCTGCTCGGCGCCGCGGTGTTCGTCTACGGGCTGCGGGAGACGATCCGATCGTTCGTCGACGTCTTTCTTCCGCGCGGCGACGGCCGGCTTGTCGAGATGCTGGTGCAGCAGCGGCAGCTGCAGCGCGGGCCCAAGATCGTCGTCCTCGGCGGCGGCACCGGCCTCAGCACGCTCTTGCGGGGGCTCAAGCGGGAGAGCACGAACCTGACCGCGGTCGTCACCGTGTTCGACGACGGCGGCTCGTCGGGGCGCCTGCGGCGCGAACAGGGGATTCTGCCGCCGGGCGACATTCGCAACTGCCTCGTCGCGCTCTCCGAGGCGGAGCCGCTCCTGACGCGGCTGTTCGAGCACCGGTTCACGGGCGGCGCGCTCGACGGGCACAGCTTCGGGAACTTGTTCATCGCGAGCATGCTGCAGGTCGAGGGCGATCTCGAGACCGCGCTGCGGGAGTGCAGCAAGGTGCTCGCGATCCGCGGACGGGTGCTGCCGACGACCCTGCACGACGTCACGCTGTGCGCCGAGTTCGCAGACGGGTCGGTCGTCGAAGGGGAATCCGCGATCACCCGCGCCGGCGGGACGATCCGGCGCGTGTTCCTGCAGCCGTCGCGCGTGCCGGCGCTCGAGGGCGTGCTGGAGGCGATCGCGGAGGCCGACCTCATCGTGCTCGGGCCCGGCAGCCTGTACACGAGCGTCCTGCCGAACCTGCTCGTGGGCGGGGTGACCGAGGCCATCCGCCGCGCGCGCGGCCTCAAGGTCTATATCTGCAACGTCATGACGCAGCCGGGCGAGACGCTCGGATTCACCGCGTCCGACCACGTGCGCGTCCTCCTCGAGCAGGCGGGCGCGGGCCTCTTCGAATACGTGCTCGTCAACAACCGCCGGCCGCGGAACCAGGCGCTGCTCGCGCGGTATGGCCACGAGGGCGCGGCGCCGGTGGAGCCGGACGTCGAGGCGATTCGCGCGCTCGGCCTGCGGGTGGTCCCCGACGATCTGATCAGCGAAGAGGCGCTCGTGCGCCACGACCCCTGGAAGATCTCCGCGGTGCTGATTCAGCTGCTGGCGACGGTGTCGCCCGAGGCACGGGCCGTCGCGCGCGTGTAGGAGGTTTGCCAGCGCTGCGCGAACCATGCGCGTATTGACGGCCGCGCGGCGCGTTCCGTCCGGGAGGGCGGGACCGGAGCGCGCCGGCCGCCCCTGACAGACGATCCAGGCGTTCCGGCCGGCCCCGGCCGGAGCCAGCAACGATGCCGCCGTCCCGGTGTTCCCGCCGGACGGCGTGCGGCTGAGGAGACGAGATGCTGCTCGACTGGGGATACGTCGCGATCTTCGCGCTCGTCGGCGCCGGCATGGTGTCGATGCCGCTCGCGATCATCGCACTCATCAGCCCCCGAAGCTCCTACCCCCACAAGCGGGACACGTATGAATCGGGGATGGAGCCGATCGGGCAGGCGTGGTCGCAGTTTAACGTCCGCTATTATCTCTTCTCGCTGATCTTCGTCGTGTTCGACGTCGAGATCATCTACCTATATCCGTGGGCGGTGGTGGCGCGCAGCCTCGGCGCGCCGGCGTTCTACTCGATCGTGGTCTTTCTCGCGATCCTGGTCCTCGGCCTCGCGTACGCGTGGCGGAAGGGCGCGCTCGAATGGACGTGATGCCCTGGTACATCGAGGTGCTGCGGGCGGTCGTCGGGACGATCATCATCTTCAGCGGCGTGGCGATCGTGACCGCGATGCTGGGCGTGCTCCTGGAGCGGCGGATCAGCGCGTGGATCCAGAGCCGGATCGGCCCGACGCACGTCGGCCCCCGCGGCATGCTGCAGACCGTCGCCGATACGTTCAAGCTGCTCCAGAAGGAATACATTCTGCCCCGGAACGCCGACGCGGTGATCTTCTCGAGCGCCGTGATCGTGGTCCCGCTGGCGGCGCTCTTGGACTACGTCGTGCTGCCGTTCGGCATCACGCGGGCGGGGCCGCTGATTTACCGGGATCTCAACATCGGCGTGCTGTACTTCGCGGCGACCTCGTCGCTGATCGTCGTCGGGATCCTGATGGCCGGCTGGGGATCGAACAACAAGTACGCGCTCCTCGGCGGCCTGCGGTCGGCCGCGCAGATGGTGAGCTATGAGATCCCGATCGGCCTCGTGCTGATCACGATCGCGATGCTCGCGGGATCGCTCTCGACCGTGACGATCGTGAACGCGCAGACGCGGCTCTGGTTCATCGTCTCGCAGCCGGTCTCGTTCGTGATCTTCCTCGTGGCCGCGATCGCGGAGACGAACCGTGGGCCCTTCGACCTGGTCGAGGCCGAGAGCGAGCTCGTCGCGGGATACTTCTCCGAATACACCGGGATGCGCTTCGCGCTGTTTCAGCTCGGGGAATACGGGGAGATGTTTGCGCTCGCGGCGCTCGCGGTGACGCTGTTTTTCGGCGGGTGGCAGGGGCCGGTGCTGCCGTCGGTCGTCTGGTTTCTGATCAAGCTGTACGTGCTCGTCTTCGTCTTCATGTGGGTGCGCTGGACCTATCCGCGCTTTCGGATCGATCAGCTGCTGAACTTTTCGTGGAAGGTCCTGATCCCCGTGGCGCTGGCGAACCTCGTCGTGACGGCGTTCTTCGTGATGGTCGTGCACTGATGTTCGGAGAGGCGCTCGCGTTCTACGTGCTGGCGGCGATCACCCTCCTCGCGGGGCTCGTCGTGGTGACGAGCCCGAACCTCGTCCACAGCGCGGTCGCGCTCGTCCCCGCGCTGCTCGGCGTGACCGGTCTGTACATTCTCCTGAACGCGGAGTTCCTGGCCGGCGTCCAGGTCCTGATCTACGCGGGCGGCATCACGGTCCTGATCCTGTTCGTGATCATGCTGACAGAGGGCGCGACCGGGCTCCGGGTGCCGCAGCGGAACGAGCAGGGGCCGATCGGGGCGGCCGTGGCGGGGGCGGTCGCGGCGATCCTGATCGCGGTCGCGAACCGCACGCCCTGGGCCCACGGGGGCGGCGTCCTGCCGTCGTACACGCCGGGTGCGATCGGGGAGAGCTTCCTCGGGCCGAATCTGCTGCTGTTCGAGGGGACCTCGGTCGTCCTGCTCGTGACGCTCGTCGGCGCGATTCTGATCGCCCGGAAAGAGGACTGACGATGATCACGCTGACCCATTATCTCGTCCTGAGCGCGCTCTTGTTCGGCCTCGGGCTGTACGGAGTCCTGACGCGCCGGAACTCTGTGGCGATGCTGATGGGGATCGAGTTGATGCTGAACGCCGCCAACATCAACCTCGTCGCGTTCAACAAGTACGCGGCGCCGGGGGCGATGCAGGGGCAGATCTTCGCGCTGATCGTGATCACGATCGCGGCGTGCGAGGCCGCGGTCGGGCTGGCGCTGATCCTCGCCGCGTACCGCCGCTTCGAGACGACGTACGTCGACGAACTCGACACGATGAAGGGCTAGCCGTCCCATGGCCTCGTTCGTCTGGGTGATCCCGCTGCTCCCGCTCGCCGCGTTCGTCGCGGTGACGTTTTGGGGCGAGCGCCTGCCGGGGCGCGGCGCGTACGTCTCGATCGCCGGCATCGTGCTTGCCGGGGTGGCCGGGCTCGTGGTCCTCGCCGAGGTGATCGGCGGCGTCCGGGCGGACGTGACGTACACGTGGGTGACCCTCGGGAGCCGCCCGCTGGTCGTGGGCTTCGTGGTGGATCCGCTCAGCGCCGTGATGCTCGCCATGGTCGGCGTCGTCGCCTCGCTCATCACGATCTACTCCGTGGGGTACATGGCGGGCGACCCGCGCTTCCCGCGGTTTTTCGCCTACCTCTCGCTGTTCCAGTTTTCGATGCTGTTCCTGGTCCTCGCCGACAACCTGCTGTTCATCTACGCCGGGTGGGAGCTCGTCGGCCTGTGTTCGTACCTCCTGATCGGGTTCTGGTTCGAGCGGCCGGCCGCGTCGCGCGCGGCGCTGAAGGCGTTCGTCGTGACCCGCGTCGGCGACTTTTCCATGATGGTCGGCATCCTGCTCCTGTTCCTGCACACGGGCTCGCTGCGCTTCGACGAGATCTTCCGGGCGCTCGGCGCCGGAACGTTCGGCGGGCCGACGCTGACGCTCGCGGCGCTCTTGGTGTTCGGCGGCGCCGTGGGCAAATCGGCGCAGGTGCCGCTGCACGTCTGGCTGCCGGACGCGATGGAAGGCCCGACCCCGGTCAGCGCGCTGATCCACGCGGCGACGATGGTCGCGGCCGGCGTGTACCTCGTCGCCCGCGCGTATCCGCTGTTTTTCCTGACGCCCGGCCATCAGGCGCTGACGATCGTCGCGTACGTGGGCGCGATCACGGTCCTCGCGGGCGCGACGATGGGCCTGGTCGAGAACGACATCAAGCGGGTGCTGGCCTACTCGACGATGAGCCAGCTCGGCTACATGTTCCTCGGCCTCGGCACGCTCGGCTACGCGGCCGGGATGTTCCATCTCTTGACCCACGCGGTGTTCAAGGCGCTCTTGTTCCTCGCGGCGGGCAGCATCATCCACGCGGTCAACACGAATGACATGAAGCGGATGGGCGGCCTGGCGCGCGCGATGCCGGTCACGTTCTGGACGTTCCTCATCGGGACGCTGGCGCTCACGGCGATCCCGCCGTTCGCGGGGTTCTTCAGCAAAGACGCGATCCTGGTCGCGGCCTATACCCACAACACGCTGCTGTGGGGCGCCGGCATCGCGGGTGCCTTCCTGACGGCGCTCTACATGGGACGCCTCTGCTGGTACACGTTCGCCGGCGACTACCGGGGCGGCGACCCCGAGGCCGCGCACGGGGCGCCGCACGAGAGTCCGCGTGTCATGACGGTCCCGCTCGTGATTCTGGCGGCGCTGGCCATCGTGCTCGGCTGGGTTGGGGCGGAGATGCTCGGCAATCCGTTCGGCCGCTTCATCGTGTTTGCCGGCGCGCCCGTGCCGTCGGCGGCGATCGGCGTGGTGGCCGTCTCGCTCGCCGCGGCGTTGCTCGGGTGGGCCGCGGCGGGCGCGCTCTACCCCTGGCGCCTCGTCTCCCCGGCCGCGCTCCGGGAGGGACTGCCGTGGCTGTACACGCTCCTCGTGCGCAAGTACTACGTGGACGTGGTGTACGATTGGGTGTTCGTCCGCGTGGGCGCGGTCATCGTGTGGATCGCGGACGCGTTCGACCGCTACGTGATTGACGGGATCGTCAACCTGATCGGGTGGCTCGCGCGGCAGGTGGGGTTCGGCGCGCGCGCCCTGCAGACGGGGCGCGAAGAGACCTATCTCCTGCTCGCCGCGATCGGCGCCCTCGTGATCGTCGTCGTGAGGTTGGTCTGGTGAGCGGCCTGCTGAGCGTGATCGTGTGGCTGCCGGTCGCCGGTGCCGCGGCCCTGCTGGTCGTGCCGCGGGAGCGGCTCGCCGCGCTCCGGGGCGTCGCGCTCGCGACCGCGCTCCTCGACCTCGCGGCGGCGTGCTGGGCCGGCGCCGCGCTCGACCGGGCCCACGCGGGCACGCTGCAGTTCGTCGAGCAGGTGCCCTGGATCCCGTCCATCGGGATCAGCTACCATCTCGGCACGGACGGGCTGAGCCTGCCGCTCGTCGTCCTCACCGCGCTGCTCGTCGCGCTCTGCGTGATCTACTCGTGGCGGGTCGAGACGCGCGTCAAGGAGTACATGATTGTCCTGCTGCTGCTCGAGAGCAGCATGCTCGGCGTGTTTCTGGCCGTCGACCTGTTCCTGTTCTACGTGTTCTGGGAGGTCAGCCTCATCCCGATGTACTTCCTGATCGCGATCTGGGGCGGGCCCAAGCGGGCGTACGCGGCGACGAAATTCTTCCTGTACACGCTGGCCGCGTCGCTCGCGATGCTGCTCTCGATCCTGGTGGTGTACCTGCACTCGACCCCGAGGACGTTCGACCTCCCGGCGCTCGTCGGCCAGCACGCGCTGGCCGGCGACCTGCCCCTTGCGGCGCTCGCGTTTTGGGGGTTTTTCCTCGGGTTCGGCGTCAAGGTGCCGCTCGTGCCGTTCCACACGTGGCTGCCCGACGCGTACGCGGAGGCGCCGACGTCCGGCAGCGTGCTGCTCGCCGGCGTGATGTCGAAGCTCGGCGCGTACGGGTTCATCCGGATCGCGCTCCCCCTCTTGCCGGAGGCGTTTCGCCCGATGGCGGGATTCGTCGCGGTGCTCGCCGTCATCGGCGCGGTCTACGGCGGCCTCGTGGCGACGGCCCAGACGGACCTCAAGCGCCTCATCGCGTACAGCAGCGTGGGCCACCTCGGCTACGTGATGCTCGGCATCGCGGCGGCGGCCGCCGCGGGGGGCGCCACCCAGGCGGCGACGATCGCCCTCACCGGGGCGACGCTGCTGATGGTCGCGCACGGCGTCATCACCGGCGCGCTCTTCTTTCTCGCCGGGGTGCTCGGCGACGGCGAGGCCCGGACCCGCAACCTGTCGGAGTTCGGCGGGCTCGGCGCGCGCCTGCCGGTGTTCACCGGCCTGACGATGGTGGTCATGCTGGCGTCGCTCGGGCTGCCGGGTCTCGTGGGGTTCGTCGCGGAGTTCTTGATCTTCCTCGGCGCGTTCCAGATCTATCCCGTGCTGACGGTATTCGCGCTCGCCGGGGTCGTCCTGACCGTCGTGTATCTGCTATGGGCGATCTCGCGCCTCTTCTTCGGGCCGCCGAATCCCCGCTGGGCGGCGCTGCCGGATATGGACGGGCGCGAGCGCTGGGCGGTCGTGCCGCTCGGCGCGCTGATGGTGCTCATCGGCGTGTATCCGCGGCCGCTCGTGGACGTGATCAACCAGGCGATCGTCGGCATCTTGAGCCTCGTCCGGTGACGGGAGGGCGCGCGTGAATTTGGAGTTGATTCTGCCGGAGCTGCTGCTCGGCGGCCTGGGGCTCGCGCTCCTGGTGCTCGAGTTGTGCACGGCGCCCGAGGAGAAGCGGATCGTCGGCTGGGTCGCCGTGGTCGGTCTGCTGGTCGTCCTCGTGCCGTCCGCGGCGCTCTTGGTCGGCGCCCCGCGCACGGCGTTCGCCGGCAGCTACGCGGTCGATCCGTTCGCGGCGATCTTCAAGCTCATCGCGGTGGTGTCCGGCGTGCTCGTGATCCTGTCCGCGATGGAGTTCTTCCGGGGCCGGCCGTCGGCGCACGAGGGCGAGACGTACGCGCTGATCGTGTTCTTGGTCCTCGGGCTCGCCGCGATGGCCGCGGCGACGGACCTGATCGTCCTGTTCCTGGCGATCGAGTTCGTGTCGCTGATCTCGTACGTGCTCGCCGGCTCGCTGAAGGCGGACCGGAAGAGCAGCGAGGCGGGGGTCAAGTACTTCTTCTACGGCGCGGCCGCGTCCGCCGCGCTGGTCTACGGGTTCTCGCTCTTGTACGGCGCCGGCGGCACGACGAATTTGGTCGCGCTCGGGCACGCGCTCGGCAGCCTGCCGACGCCGTTCCTGGTCGTGGGGTCGGTGTTGGTGCTGGCCGGCCTCGGGTGGAAGACCTCGCTCGTCCCGTTCCACCAGTGGACGCCCGACGTCTACGAGGGCGCGCCGACGCCGGTCACGGCGATGCTCTCGGTCGGCAGCAAGGCCGCGGCGTTCGCGGCGCTGCTGCGCGTGTTCGAGGTCGCGCTGCCGCCCGCGGCGTGGGTGCCGATCCTCGCCGCGATCGCCGCCGTGACGATGAGCCTCGGGAACCTCGCCGCGCTGTCCCAGCAGAACATCAAGCGGATGCTGGCGTACAGCTCGATCGCCCAGGCGGGGTACATGCTGATCGGCGTCGTCGCGCTCGCCGCCTCGCCCACGCCGATGGGCGCCGGGACCGGCGCGCTCGTCTACTACCTGATGGCGTACGTCTTCACGAACGTCGGCGCGTTCTGCGTCGTGATCGCCGTGGAGCGCGCCCTCGGGTCGGACGCCATTCGCGATTACGCCGGGCTCGCGCAGCGCGCACCGTGGACGGCGCTGGCGATGGCGGTGTTCATGCTCTCGCTCACCGGCGTCCCGCCGACCGCGCTGTTCTGGGGCAAGTTCAACCTGTTCGCCGCGGCGCTGCAGAGCGGATTTGGCTGGCTTGCCATCGTGGGGATCCTGAACAGCGCCGCCTCGTTCTACTATTACGCGGGGGTCGTCCGGGTGATGTACGCGCAGAGTCCGGCCGATCCGTCGCCCCTGCCGGAGGACGCGCTCGTGCGGACCGTGCTCGGCCTGACGGTCGCCGGCACGCTCGTGCTCGGCATCTTTCCCGAGCGGTTCGTGCGGCTCGCACAGACGGCGTCGATCCTGCTCCGTCCGTAGACCCGTTATCTTTACGGGGCTTTCGTGCGTTCTGTCTTGACACCCCTTCACGTGTTTGTTACGATCGATTCACGCGAACGGTCCGTGGTCTACGGGCCGCGTGTCCGAGATGACGCTCGGTTCACGGACGTTATTTTTTTGTCTATGGGAGTGTTCATGGCGCAATCCGACACCTCCAACCTGTCCTCTGACGATCGCATTCTCCACGAGATAGCCGCAACAGAACGTACGCTTCAGGAAGACCTTGCCCGCGCTCACGCCGAGGCCGTCCAGATCGTGGACCAGGCGCAGCGCGAGGCGGACGGCATTCGCGCGGCCGCGCGCGAACAGGTCGCGCGCGAGGAGGCCGCCGCCGCGTCCACCGTCGAGACGGAGACGAAGGCGACCACCGCGGACGTGCTGGTGCGCGCCGAGAGCCGAGGCGGCGACGATCCGCGCGCACGCGGCGAATCACATCCCGCAGGCGGTCGAGCTGGTTGTGCGTGAGGTTCTTGGGGGTCGTGCGTGATCGTTTCGATGAGCCGGGTCACCGTCGTCGGTCCCCGGCGCCTGCAGCGGCAGGTGGTCGAATCGGTGCAGGACCTGGGCGCGCTCCACGTGGACCATGTCCGCCCCGCCGACGAGACGTTCGCCCCGCGTCCCCTGTCTGAGGCCGATCAGGGCACGCGCGCGGCGTGGGACGGCGTGCGTGCGCTCGCGGAGGGCGTGCTCGCGCTGCTGCCCGTGATCGAGATTCCCCCCGTGGAAACGGGGTCGTACCTCGACGCAGATCCCCCGAGGCCCTGCGGGAGCGCGTGGCGCCGGTGGACGCGCAGGCGAAAGACCTGACCCGTCAGCTGCTGGACGCCGAGGAAGAGCTCGAGCTGCTCCGCGCGTACGGATCGACGATTCGGGTGGTGGGCCCGCTGCTCGCGCTGCTCGAAGGCAGCACGCGGGTCGAGTCCGCTGGGTTCCTGCTCGACGCGAAGCCGGGCGCCGCGGAGGCCGTGCGGAGCGAGCTCGCCAGGACCACGCAGAACCGGGCGGTCGTGGTGATGCGCCCGGTGGACGACCGGCGGATCGGAGTAGTCGTGGCGTTTGCCCCGGAGGACGCCGACGCGGTGCGCGCGACGCTGACCCGCGCGGGCGCGAGCGAGCTCCGGCTGCCCGCGAGCGTCCAGGGGATGCCGCTGCGCGAGGCCGTGCCGTTCCTCGAGGAGCGCGGCCGGCGGCTGCCCGGCGAGCTCGAGGAGATCCGCGGGCGCCTGATGCGCCTGTCCCAGCAGTCCCGCGCGGAGGTGGTCGCGATCGCGACCGTCGCACGCGACGCGGTGCACCGCTTCGAGCTGATGCTGCAGACGCCGCAGTCGGCGCACGCGTTTCTCCTGTACGGATGGGTGCCGACGCGCGAGGTCGCGGCGGTCCGCGCCGAGATGGCGAAGCGGTTCTCGAAGGACATCGTCGTGTACGACGAGCCGGCGCCGGTGCAGCACGCCGAGAAGGTCCCGGTGTTGCTCGACAACCCTGCGTGGCTGCGTCCGTTCCAGCTGTTCATGGGGATCTTCGATCCGCCGCGGTACGGCGAGTTCGATCCGACGATCTGGTTCGCGGTCGCCCTGCCGTTGTGGGTCGGCCTGATCGTCGGCGACGTCGGGTACGGCCTGATCTGGGTGGCGATGACGCTCTTCTTCGCCGGGAAGGCGCGGGCGGGCAAGCCGTGGCGGGCCGTGATCGCGGGGCTGGACCTGGGGTTTACCTTGCCCCCGGCGGTGCTGCGCCAGGTCACGACGCTGCTGATCTGGATGACCGTGTGGATCATGATCTTCGGCGTGATCTTCGGAGAGTTCTTCGGCCAGATTCCCGAGCAGGTGATTCCGGGCTTTCACCCGATCTTCGACCGGGTCACGGGCCTGACGACGTATCTGTACCTGTCCGTCGGGTTCGGGCTGGCGCAGGTGTATCTCGGCCAGATCATGCACATGATGAAGGCGGTCCGGCACCACGACCGGCGGGGCTCTTGGAGGCGATCGCGCTCCTCAGCGGCGGCACGGCGATGTTCCTCTGGGTGGCGACCCAGGCGCAGGTGCTGCCGACGGCGTTCTTCAGTCCGTTGATCCTGGGCGCCGTGGTGCTGTTCGTGCTGGCGGTGGTCGTGTCGTGGTCGCTCAGCAGCCTGATGTGGGTCATGGAGGCGATCTCCACGTTCGGCGCGTTCGTCTCGTACGCGCGAATCTTCGGGGTCGGCATGGCGGCGGTGGCGCTCGCGATCGTCGCCGATACCGTCGGGGGCGGGTTCAGCATCTTGATCTTGGGCCTGCTCGTCGGGCTGCTCTGCCACCTCATCTTCTTCGGCGATCACGATCATCGGGCACGTTCTCCAACCGGCCCGTCTCTACTGGGTGGAGTTCTTCTCGGCGTTCAGGTACTACGACGACACCGGACATCGCTATCGTCCATTTCAACGCACCGGAGGTGGGGTCTCGTGAAGCACCGGAAGCTCCTGCTAGGATTGAGCGTCGCGGCTCTCTGCGTGATCGGGTTTGCGCTGGCCGCGTCGGCACAGCAGCCGGGCGCGAAGCCCGAACTCAGCCCCGGCGCGGGCGCGATGGGCATCGGCGTGGGCCTCGCGATCGGCCTCGGCGCCGTGGGCACCGGGATCGCGCAGTCGCGCCTCTTGGGCGCCGCCGCGGGCGTCATCGCGGAGCGGCCGGAGATGTTCGGCCTGATGCTCGTGCTGTTCGCGCTCCCCGAGACGCTCGTCATCTTGGGGCTCGGCGCTCGCGTTCTTCCTCTACGGCAAGATCTAGCGCGCCGGGAGGTCGCGTCGCCATGGCAACCGAGCTGAGCCGTCTGCTGGAAACTGAGGCGAAGGGCGAGAAGGACAAGGTCCTCGCCGATGCGCGCGTGCGCGCGGAGGAGATCCTCGCCGCCGCCCGCCGGGACGCCGACGGATTCCTCGAGGCGGCGCGGCGGCGCCTCGCCACGGAACGGACGCAGGAGATCGCGCGGGCGACCAGCACCGCGAGCCTGCGCGCGGCGGCGCTCGTGCTCGCCGCGAAGGATGAGGCGATCCGGACCGTGTTCGAGCGGGCGGAAGCCGACCTGCGCGCGGCGGCCGCGGATCCTGTGCGGCGCCGGGCGATGATCGCGACGTTCCTCGGCGAGGCGGCACGGGACCTGACGCCCGGTCACGCGCTGGAGGTGTCGCCCGGAGACGCGGACGGCGGCGCGCGACGCCGCGAAGACGCTCGGGCTCGACGTCGAGGTGCGCGAGAACCCGGGCCTCTCCGACGGCGTGCGGCTCGTCAGCGCCGACGGCCGGTCGGTGGTCGAGAATGCGCTGGAAGGCCGGCTCGCGCGCGCGCGGCGGGAGTTCGTGTCCCGGGTCGCCGAGGTGCTGTGGGGCGCATGAGCCTCCGCAGCGGCGAGCGTTCGACCGATGGGTGACTTCGCGTACATCAACGCCCGCGTCAAGGTGATGAAGTCGCGCCTGCTCGCCCGCGGCCCGTCTCGATGAGCTGTTCCGCGCCCCCGATCTCGACGCGGTGATCCAAGCCCTCGCCGATACCCCGTACAACGTGGAGCTCGCGGAAGCGCTCAGCCGCTTCACGGGCGTGCGCGCCGTGGACGAGGGGCTGTCGCAGAACTTCTCCCACACGACGCAGCGGATCCTGAGCTTCGCCGACGGCGAGGCGCGCGATCTGATCGAGGTCGTCCTGCTGCGCTACGACCTGCAGAGTCTCCGCGCGATCGTCCGCGGCAAGCTCACCGGCCGCAGTCAGGACGAGATCCTCGGCACGGTGTTTCCCGGCGGCCTCTTGACCGAGGTGAAGCTGCGGGAGCTGGTGCAGCTGCCTGACGTCCGGGCGATCGCGGACACGCTCACGACCTGGATGCACCCGCTCGCCCGCGCGATGCGCGAGGGCGCGGACGCGCTGCAGCGCGGCGGCAGCCTGATCGACGTCGAGTCGGCGCTCGACCGCGCCTACGTGCGGTACGGCAGGCGGATCGCGGACACCGAAGGCGACGGGGACCTCCGCCGGTATCTGCAGGCGGAGGTGACCATGACGAACGCGATGACGGCGCTGAAGCTGCGGCGGATCAAGGACCTGCCCCGCGAAGAGCGCGAGCGCTTTTTCGTGCCCGGCGGGACGCTGCCGCTCGAACGCTTCCTCGCCCTCGCGGACCCGCAGTCGAGCCTGTCCGAGATCGCCTCGATGCGGTTGTTCGGGGCCGAACTGTCCGGCACGGAGTCGCTGTCCGACATTGAGCGCGCGATCGAGCAGGCGTTTCAGCGGATGGCCGCGCGGATGTACATGTCGGATCCGCTCGGCGTGGGCGTCGTGATCGGCTATCTCGCGCGCAAGGCCGCGGAGGTCAGCAACCTGCGCGTCATCGCGCACGCGCGCCAGCTCGGGATCCCCGAGGACGTGGCGCGCCGGGAGATCGTCGGTGTCTAAGTTCGCGGTGATCACGGACGGCGAGACGGCGACCGGGTTTCGGCTCGCGGGTGTCGAGGTGCGCGAGGCGGAGACGCCGGCCCAGGCGCTCGAGCAGCTGCGGGAGTACGTCGCGGCGGGCTACGGGGTCGTCGCCGTCAACGAGGATCTGCTCAAGGGGACGGAGGACGCGCGGGCGCGCCTCATGCGGGGCCGCGACCTGCCGATCATCGTCCCGCTGCCGCCCGCGCGGGCGACGCAGGAGAGCGGCGAGGCGTACATCGCGCGGCTCGTGAAAGAGTGCATTGGGTTCGCCGTGAAGATGAAGTAGGAACCACACCGGAGCGCGTGAGGAGGACGGAACCATGGCGGTCGTAGGTCAGATTACCCGCATCTCGGGCCCGGCGGTGATCGCGAAGGGCCTCGCCGGCGCCCGGATGTACGACATCGTCCGGGTCGGCAAGGAAAAGCTGATCGGCGAGATCATCCGGCTCGACGGGGACACCGCGTTCGTGCAGGTCTACGAGGACACGTCCGGGCTGTTCGTCGACGAGCCCGTGGAGTCGACCGACGCGCCGCTGCAGCTCGAGCTCGGCCCAGGGATGCTGAGCGGCGTCTACGACGGCATCCAGCGCCCGCTCGACAAGATCCGCGAGCTGCAGGGGGACTTCATCTCGCGCGGCGCCATCGTGAACTCGCTCGACCGCGAGCGGAAGTGGACGTTCGTCCCGAAGGTCAAGGCGGGCGACCGCGTGGGCCCGGGTGACATCATCGGCGAGGTCCAGGAGTATTCGTACGCCCACCGCATCATGGTGCCGCCGGACGCGGACGCGGACGAGGTCCAGGAGATCCGCGGCGGGGAGTTCACCGTCACCGAGGTGGTCGCCAAGCTCAAGAGCGGCCGCGAGATACGGCTGATGACGACGTGGCCGGTGCGCGTCCCGCGCCCCGCCGCGCGCAAGCTCGAGCCGACCGAGCTGTTCGTCACGGGGCAGCGCGTGCTCGACGTCCTGTTTCCGGTGGCGATGGGCGGGACGGCTGCCGTCCCCGGCCCGTTCGGCAGCGGGAAGACCGTCGTGCAGCAGACGCTGTCCAAGTGGTCCAACGCCGACATCATCGTGTACGTCGGCTGCGGCGAGCGCGGCAACGAGATGACCGACGTGCTGATCGAGTTTCCCGAGCTGGAGGACCCGCGCAACGGCCGGCCGCTGATGGAGCGGACGATCCTGGTCGCGAACACCTCCAACATGCCGGTCGCCGCGCGCGAGGCCAGCATCTACACGGGCGTGACGATGGCTGAGTACTTCCGCGACATGGGCTACCGGGTCGCGCTCATGGCCGACTCGACCAGCCGGTGGGCGGAGGCGTTGCGCGAAATCTCGTCCCGCCTCGAGGAGATGCCCGCGGAGGAAGGCTACCCGCCGTACCTCGCGAGCCGCCTGTCGGCGTTTTACGAGCGGGCGGGCCGGGCGGTCGTGCTCGGTAAGGACGAGCGCGTGGGCGCCGTCACGGTCGTCGGCGCGGTCTCGCCGCCCGGCGGCGACCTGTCCGAGCCGGTCACCCAGAGCACGCTGCGGATCGTCGGCGCGTTCTGGTCGCTCGACGCCCAGCTCGCCTATCGCCGCCACTTCCCGTCGATCAACTGGAACCGGTCGTACAGCCTGTACGAGACGCTGCTGAACGCGTGGTACGGCGAGCACGTCGCCAAGGACTTTACCGAGCAGCGCGCCTGGCTCAGCTCGATGCTCGCGCGCGAGGCGGGGCTGCAGGAGGTCGTGCAGCTGGTGGGTCCCGACGCGCTGCAGGACGAGGATCGCCTCGTGATCGAGCTCGGGCGCATGATCCGCGAGTTCTTCCTCCAGCAGAGCGCGTTCAGCGAGGTCGACGCGTTTTGCTCGCTCGACAAGGCGTACTGGATGATCCGGGGAATGCGGGCGTTTTACGAGCAGGCGGGCGCCGCGCTCAAGCGCGGTGACGTCACGATCGACGAAGTCATCAACCTGCCGCAGAATGAGGTCATCGCCCGGTTCAAAGAGGTGCCGAACGATAAGTTCCGGGCGCACATCGACGAGTTTTTGAAGACGCTGCCGGACGCGTTCAAGGGCAGCGGCAAGACGGCGGTGCCGGTCGCCGGCAACGGACAGGCCAAGGAGGCGGCCCGATGAACCTCGCGACGAAGAGCTACACCAGTGTGAGTTACATCTCCGGTCCGCTCCTCTTTGTCGAGGGCGCGCGCGACCTGTCGTACGGCGCGATCGTCGAGATCCACGTGCAGGACGGCAGCGTGCGCGGCGGCCAGGTGATCGAAGTCTCGGACAAAAACGCGGTGATCCAGGTGTTCGAGGAGACCCGCGGGATGGATCTCGCGAAGACCTCGATCAGCCTGCGCGAGAACGTCGCCCGGATCGCGGTCAGCCGTGAGATGATCGGCCGCCGCTTCAACGGACTCGGCGATCCGATCGATGGGCTGCCGCCGATCATCCCCGAGAAGCGCCTGCCGGTCCTGGGCGCTCCGATGAATCCGGTCTCCCGGGACAAGCCCGCGGAGTTTATTCAGACCGGCATCTCGACGATCGACGTGATGAACACGCTCGTGCGGGGACAGAAGCTGCCGATCTTCTCGGGCGCCGGCCTGCCGGCGAACGAGATCGCGGCGCAGATCACCCGCCAGGCAAAGGTGCTCGGCGAGGCGGAGCAGTTTTCGGTCGTGTTCGGCGCGATGGGGATCACGCAGCGCGAGGCGTCGTTCTTCATCCACGAGTTCGAGAGCACCGGGGCGCTCGCGCGCAGCGTCGTGTTCATGAACCTCGCGGACGACCCGACGATCGAGCGGTTGATGACGCCGCGCGCGGCGCTGACCACCGCCGAGTATCTGGCGTACGAGCTCGATATGCAGGTGCTCGTGATCCTGACCGATATGACGAACTATTGTCTCGCGCCGGAGACCGAGGTGTTGCTCGCGGACGGGACGGTCGCGGCCATCGGCGGGCTGGTCGACCGCGTGGTTGCGAGGGAGTGCGATCTCGGGTCGCTGCCACCTGTGCTGTCGTGGAACGGCCGCGCGGCGGTGCCCGCCGCGATCACTGACGTCCAGAAGCTCCGGTACCGCGGTCGCATGCTGCGCATTCGGACCGCCTCGGGGTCGGAGTTTTCGGCCACGCCTGACCACAAGATCTTGATCGATACCCCCGACGGGCCGGTCATGACGCCGGCCGGCGAATTGGCCGTCGGAAACGGTATCTACGCCGCCGGGCCGGGTCTGGCCTCGGCGGTGGTCGGGGCGAGCCGGCACGCCGGCGGGTCGTCAACGGCCGTTGCGGTTCTGGAACGGCGCCGTCCGGAGGAGTACGTGCTGGATGCGATCACGAGCATTGAGCCGATTCACTACGACGGATACGTCTACGATTTTACGGTCGAAGGCACGCACAACTTTCTGATCGAAAATGGCCTTGTCGTGTCGAACTGTGAAGCGCTTCGTGAAATCGGTGCCGCGCGCGAAGAAATCCCTGGCCGGCGCGGTTATCCGGGCTACATGTACACCGACTTGGCCAGCCTGTACGAGCGCGCGGGCCGGTTGAAGGGCAAGAAGGGCACGATCACGCAGGTGCCGATTTTGACGATGCCGGACGACGACATCACGCACCCGATCGCCGACCTGACCGGCTACATTACCGAGGGCCAGCTCGTGCTGAGCCGCCCGTTGCACCGGCAGGGCATTTTCCCGCCGATCAACCCGCTGCCGAGCCTGTCGCGGCTGATGAACAACGGTATCGGCAAGGGGCGCACGCGCGCGGACCACCGGCAAGTTGCCGACCAGATGTACGCGGCGTACGCGCAGGGCCTGGATCTTCGACGGCTGGTGGCAATCATCGGCGAGGAGGCCCTCACGGAGAACGACCGCATGTACCTCCGCTTCGCGGACGCGTTCGAGCAGGAGTTCATCAACCAGGGCGGGGCGGACCGGTCGATCGATGATTCGCTGACGCTCGGCTGGAAGCTGCTCTCGATGTTCCCGAAGACGGCGCTGACGCGGATCAGCAAGGACCACGTGGACAAGTACTACTTCGGGGCCGAGATGGATAAGTTGAACCCGGCGAAGGTGAACGTCCTCGAGAGCTAGGGTCGGCCGCCCTGCGGCGGCTCACGAAGCGGCTGGGCAAGGCATACGACGCGTGGAGCGGATGAGGCGATGGCTGATACCGTAAGCCCGACTCGGATGAACCTCCTGCAGCGCCAGAATCAGGTGAAGCTGGCGCAACAGGGGGTGGACCTGCTCAAAAAGAAGCGCGACGCGCTGGTCGCGGACTTTTTCAACATCGTGCGCCGGGCGCTCGCCGCGCGCGAGCGGCTGATGCTGAACGCGGGCGAAGGCTACACGCTGCTCAGCCTGGCCAAGGCCGTTGAAGGCCGCGAGGTGCTCGAGTCGGCGGCGCTCGCCGACTCGCGGCGCCTCGAGGTCGGGATCGAAACGCGAAACGTGTGGGGGACACGGATCCCCACGATCACCACGAGCGAGGTCCGGCGAAGCGTGCTGGCCCGCGGTCAGGATCCGGTGGCGGTGACGGCGCGCACGGTCGAGAGTGCCGACCGCTTCGAGGAGATCGTGGCCGCGCTGCTTGAGGTGGCGAGCACCGAAGTGACGCTGCGCAAGATCGGCGAGGAGATCAGGAAGACGACCCGCCGCGTGAACGCCCTCGAGCAGGTCGTCATCCCGCGCATCCGGGGCGAGATCCGGTACATCCGAGACGTGCTCGAGCAGCGCGCGCGCGAGGACGTGTTCCGGTTGAAGCGGATCAAGGCCAAGCTGGAGGCCAAGGCGAAGACGGCCGACGCATAGCCGCCGGCGGGCTCCGGGGATCGGGCGTCCGGCCGCGGGCGCCGGAGTGGTGGCGAGATGGCGGAGTGGCGTGAGACGGTCGCGGCGGTGTTGAGCGCTCCCGGGATCGTCATGTTTCTCGGAGCGGTTGACGTCGGTAAGACCACGGCCGCGACCGCGTTGGCCATCGCCGCCGTGCGGGCGGGCCGCCCGCCGGGGGTCGTCGACGCCGACATCGGACAATCGGACATCGGCCCGCCGACGACGGTCGGGCTCGGCATGGTGGACCGCCCGGCGCGGCAGATGCTGCAGATTCCGCTGACCGCGGCGTATTTTGCCGGAGACACGTCCCCGATGACCGTTTTCCCAGCGCTGCTTGAGGGCACCGCGCGTCTTGTCGGCCGCGCCCAGGAGCTCGGGGCGGCGGTCGTGATTGTGGACACGACGGGCTGGATCGAAGGCCGGGCCGCGGTCGCCGCGAAGCTGAGCAAGATTCGCCGGCTCGCACCGCGGCATCTCATCGCGATTCAGCGGGGCGAGGAGCTCGAACCGATTCTGAATCAGGTGCCGACGGTCACCGCGATCCACCGCCTCCGTCCATCCCCAGACGTCCGGAAGCGATCGCCCCGCGAGCGCCGCGCGTTTCGTGAGCAGCAGTTCGCGCGCTACTTCCGAAACGCCCGTGCTGCGACCATAACGCTCGGGGCGGTGCGCGCGGAGCGATCTGTCATCCACGCCGGGCGCCGTGTCGCGCCCGACCGCGTCATCGAGGCCCTGCCGCCGCGGGCGATCCGGCACCGGCTGGTCGGGCTCACAGACGATGCGGGGGATCTCCTCGGGCTCGGAACGATTGTCGCCGTGCGTCCGGCCGTGGGCGAGATCGATGTGGTCGCACCTCTCGGCATCGTCGGCCGGACCACGATGATTCAGTGGGGCGCGATGCAGGTGGCACCGGACGGCCGGGAGGAGCGCCGCGCCGCGGGGGCGGCGTGACGGCGGGACGCATCATGCGCGTGCATCCCTGGCAGGTGCTGCTCTGCGCGGTCGCGGTCGCCGTGGGGTTTGCGCTGGTCGTGCAGGTGCGCACCGAACACTCGATTGAGACGGGCCTTCAGGTGCCTTCCGGCAGGCTCGGTGAGGTCGCGTACCGGTACCGCCAGGCGGAGCGCGAGGACGCGGTGCTGAGGGATCAGCTCGTCTCGCTGCGTCAGGAGATCGCCGACGAAGAGCTGCGGGCCGCCGCCGGGCGCCAGGCGACCGCTGCGCTGGCCCCGGAGTTGGCCCGGCTGCGGGCCCTCGCCGGGCTGACCCCCGTCTCCGGCCCTGGGGTGCGGGTGACGATCACGGACAGCGACCGTCGCCTCCGGCCCGGCGAGGATCCGAATCTGGTGCTGATCCACTACTCCGACGTGCACGCGGTTGTGGCGACGCTGTTCGCGGCCGGCGCCGACGCGGTGGCGGTGAACCAGGACCGCATCGCCGGCACGACCGGGATCTCGTGCGTCGGGACGACGATTCTGTGCAACACCCGGCGACTCGCGCCGCCGTACCGGATCGAAGCCATCGGCGACCCGGCGGTGCTCAATGCGGCCGTGACGGCGCGGGGCGGGATTCTCGACGAGTTGCGGGCGTTCGACTTTCCGGTCACAGTGGAGATGGAGCGCGACGATCCGGCTGCCGGCGTACACGGGGACCTTCGTGCACCAGTTCGCTCGGCCGGTGGACAAAGGAGGGTAAGCACGATGTGGTTGCCGATTCTGGGGCTCGCGGCCGGCTTGGCCCTCGGCCTGCTCGTCAGCGTCCAGGTGCCGCTGACGTACGTGAAATACAGCGCGATCGCGATCCTCGCGGCGGTCGACACGCTGCTCGGCGGGATGCGCGCCCAGGTCGCGGGGCGGTTCGATCTCCGCGTGTTTCTGTCCGGGTTTATCGTGAACACGCTGTTCGCGGCGCTCTTGACGGCGCTCGGCGATCTGCTCGGCCTCGACATCTACCTCGGGGCCGTCGTGGCGTTCAGCATTCGTATCTTCAACAACATCGGCTTCATCCGGCGCGACCTGATCGGGTTGATTTGGCGCACGCGCCCGATCGAGGCGGGTGAGACGTAGGCGGGAGGGACTCGTCGGGCAGGGCGGATCGTTCAGCGCGTCGGCGCGGGAAGAACAAGGAGGCGGGAGATGGCGCGGATCGGCATCAACGGGTTCGGTCGAATCGGCAGGCAGACCCTGCGGGCGTGTTTCGAGCGCGCGCCGAAGCTGGAGATCGTGGCGGTGAACGACCTGGCGGACGTCCGCACCAACGCCCATTTGTTCAAGCACGACAGCGCCTACGGAGCGTTTCCCGGGACCGTCGAGGCGCGCGATCGCGCGATCGTGGTCGACGGACGCACGATCGCCGTGTTGTCCGAGCGCGACCCGGCGAAGCTGCCGTGGCGCGATCTCGGGGTGGACCTCGTCATCGAGTCTACCGGCATATTCACGGAGGCGGCCAAGGCGGCGGGCCACCTGACCGGGGGCGCGAAGCGCGTCCTGATCAGCGCGCCGGCGACGGGGGAGGACCTGACCGTCAATATGGGCGTCAACCACACCACGTACGATCCGGCGAAGCACCGGATCATCAGCAACGGCTCGTGCACGACCAATTGTCTCTCGGTGACCGCGAAGGTGCTTTCCCAGTCGTTCGGAATCCGTCAGGGCCTGATGAACACCGTGCATTCGTACACCAACGACCAAGTGGTCCTCGACGTGGTACACAAGGACCTGCGGCGGGCGCGCGCCGCCGCGCTGAACATCATTCCGACGACGACGGGCGCCGCGAAGGCGATTTCGCTCGTGCTGCCCGAACTCAAGGGCCGGATGAACGGCTTGGCGCTGCGGATCCCGACGCCCACGGTGTCGCTCGTGGACCTGACGGTCTCGCTCGAGAAGCCGGCGAGCGCGGAGGAGATCAATCGGGCGTTCAAGCAGGCGGCGGACGGCGAGCTCAAGGGGTATCTCGGCTACTCCGAGGAACCGCTCGTGTCGACGGACTACAAGGGTGACCCGCGCAGCGGAATCATCGACGCCTTGTCGACGATGGCGTCCGGCGACATGGCCAAGGTGCTGTCCTGGTACGACAACGAGTGGGGATACTCGTGCCGCGTCGTTGACCTGGCGACCTATCTGATCGAGCGCGGCGTGTGATGCGGAAGAAGACCATCCGCGACATCGACGTCCGCGGACGTCGGGTCTTCGTCCGCGTGGATTTTAACGTGCCGCTGGATCACGGGCACATCACGGACGACCACCGGATCGTGGCCTCCCTTCCGACGATCCGGTACCTGCTCGACCACGGCGCGGCCGTGATCCTCGCGTCACACCTCGGGCGGCCGAAAGGGGTGGACGACGCGCTGCGGCTGGCCCCGGTCGCCGCGCACCTCAGCGAGCTGCTGGGCAAACCGGTGCGGATGCTGGATGACTGCGTGGGGCCGGCCGTGCAGCAGGCGGTGGCCGCGATGAAGCCGGGCGACGTGGTGCTGCTCGAAAACCTTCGCTTTCATCGGGAGGAAGAGGCGAACGACCCCGCGTTCGCGCGCCAGCTCGCGTCGCTGGCCGACGTGTACGTGAACGACGCGTTCGGCACGGCGCACCGCGCCCATGCCAGCACCGTCGGAATCGCGGCGTTCCTGCCGGCCGTCGCGGGCCTCCTGATGGAGCGCGAGCTGCAATTCCTCGGACGGGTGCTCGAACAGCCCCGGCCTCCGCTTGTCGTGATCCTCGGCGGAGCGAAGGTCAGCGACAAGATCGGCGTGATCCAAAATCTGCTCCGGCTCGCGCAGACCATGCTGATCGGCGGCGGGATGTGCTACACGTTTCTGCGGGCGACCGGGGCCGAGATCGGCTCATCGCTGTGCGAAGTCGATCGGCTGGATCTTGCCCGGAGCCTGATGGAGGACGCGAAGCGGCGCGGGATTGAGCTGCTGCTGCCCGTTGACGTGGTGGCGGTGCAGCGCATCGAGGCGGGGGCGGCCACCCGCACGGTCGACGCGCGGGCGATCCCGGCCGGCTGGGCCGGCGTGGATATCGGACCCCGGACCATCGCCGCGTTCAGCGCGCCGATTGCGCGCGCCGGATCGGTGCTGTGGAACGGGCCGATGGGAGTCTTCGAAATTCCCGCGTTTGCCGAGGGGACGCGCGCGATCGCGAAGGCGGTCGCCGAATCGCCCGGCGAGTCCATCGTCGGGGGCGGCGACACCGGAGCGGCGGTCGAGGCGTTTGGCTACGCCGACAAGATGACCCACGTCAGCACCGGCGGCGGCGCGTCGCTGGAATTCATGGAGGGCAAGACGCTCCCGGGCGTCGCGGTCCTCCAGGACGCGTAGGCCGTGCGGACACCGCTGATCGCCGGAAATTGGAAGATGCATCTCGAGCGGGGGCCGGCCGTCAGCCTCGCGCGCGAGGTCGTGTCGCTGGTGCGGGACGTGTCCGGTGTGGACGTCGCGCTGTGTCCGCCCGCGACCGCGCTCGACGCGGTGAGCCGGGCACTTGAAGGGAGCCGGGTCCTGCTCGGCGCGCAGACCATGCATTGGGAGGCGCAGGGCGCGTACACCGGCGAGATCAGCGCGCCGATGCTCGTGGACCTGGGCTGCCGGGTCGTGATTCTCGGACACTCGGAGCGGAGGCTCCTGTTCGGCGAGACGGACGAGCAGGTGGCGCGCAAGACGGCGGCCGCGCTCGCACACGCGCTGACGCCGATCGTCTGCGTCGGCGAGGTTCTCGCCGAGCGCGAGCGGGGGGAGGCCGCCGCCGTGATCTCGAGGCAGCTCGGGGCTGTGCTCGGACTCGTTCCCGCGGGCGCGGTGGCGCGGTTGGTGATCGCATACGAACCGGTCTGGGCGATCGGCACCGGCCGCACGCCCGCCGGGCCCGAGGCCGACGAGATTGCGACGCTGATTCGGGACCGTCTTACGGCGGCCGGCGGCGCGGATGCGGCCCGGGCAGTGCGGGTGCTGTACGGCGGCAGCGTGAAGCCGGACAATACCGCGGAATTTCTTGGTCAGCCGGAGATCGATGGGGCGCTCGTCGGGGGTGCCAGCCTGAACGCCGCCGCGTTCGCCGCGATCGTCCGGGCCGCCGTGCGATAGGCTTCCGGAGCCGCGCGGCCCCTCGGGCCCCCCCGGGCCCTGTCGTAGGCCAGTGATCCTGTCACCCTAACGGTTTGTGAAAATGTCACCCTGGGTCTTGCGGTTCCTTTCGTCGGGCAAACGAGCCAAACCGTCGCCATGGATGCGTGGCGGGAGGGGCGACCGCAGAGGGCGGTTTGGGGATGGCAGGAGCGGGTAGTGGCGTGCGGCCGCGGAGAGTGTGCGGGGGAGTGGGTCGCGCGGACCGCCGTCCGAGGCGCACGGTGAGGCGCTGGCCCTGATAATAGACGGCAAGCGTACCATCGAGGCGCGTGTGGACATCGACGCGGGCCTGCGCATAGCTCCGGCCGCTGGGACCGGGACGGAGATGGAGCAGCCGATCTCCCACCTGTACGGTGTTGTCGTTGGCGACCGTCCGCCGGGATTTGAGGCAGCAGATAGATTCGAGCGTCGCCGCGTCGGGGACAAGCTGCCAGGCGGACGTGGGATCCGCAGGACGGCGTGCGAAGCGGGCATTGTAGCGCGGGAGAAAGCGGTCCACGATGCGCTGCGCGTCGGTAAGGGTGCACGCGCGGGCGAGGCGGAGTTCCGCGACGAGGCGGTCTTGAAAGGTGCCAAAGAGCCGTTCTATACGACCCTTGGCCTGCGGCGATTGAGCTGCTATCCACCGAATGCCCAGTTCCGTCAGCGCGCGGCCGACCTGCGTGTGATCGCGCTGGCCCTCGAGTTGCTCCTGCAGTGTGGGCTCCATCCGCGTCGGCGCGCGAAAGATGCTGTTGCGATCGGTATAGATGGCCCCGGGGATGCCATAGCGGCGCAGGAGCTGGCGGAGGAGGAGCAGATAGCCGTGCGTGTCCTCCTCGAGCCGGAAGATGGCCCCGACGACGCGTCCGGTCGCATCATCAATGGCTGCGAGGAGGACCAAGCGGGGTCCGCGGTCCTCCAGCCAGGGATGGTGGCTGCCGTCCATCTGGACGAGGAGGCCGGCTTGCGGCATCCGTTCGCGCCGGCGCCGATGGCGGGGCGGGCGTCGGGTGCGTGGGCTGCCAAGCCCGGCGGCGCGGAGCAGACGCTGGACCGTCCGGCGCGACAGCTTCAGGCTTTCGTGCCGCACAAGCATTTCCGTGAAGTGATGATCGTTGAAACCGGCATAGGTCGTGCGCGCGAGGGTGAGCACCCGGCTGCGGATCGCTTCTTTGAGGCGCCGCGGCGAGGGACGACCGCGGTTCCCATGGGTAAGCGCCCCGAGACCTTGCTGACGCAGCCGAGCCAAGAGCCGGCGGAGGTGGCGCAGAGAGAGCCCGAGGAGTTGGGCCGCCGCCGGAGCGTGAAGCCGCCCGTGTTGCACCTGGGTAAGCACGTGTACGCGGTGTTGTTCTCTCTTGCTCATGACGATCATCTCCCTGGTCATGATCCCAGGGTGACAGATTCATTGGCCCGTTAGCCGGTGACAGATTCATTGGCCTACTACACCGCACTACAGCGATTTCGTAAGTAAGGCCAGTAGGTAAGCGGAGAGCCCCGAGATGAGGGGCTTTCCGCGTTTCTCTCCCGAATGGTCATTTTTGCAAATTGCGGCGGGGACTAGACAAGAGGGGAATCTGACCCTATTATTAGGAGCAGATAGACACGGGCATCCACCACCGGAGGGACGCGGTGCGGGGGGATCCGGCGAAGCAGCGGCGCGGCGATCTCGTGCGGCAGCTGAGCGAGTTGCGGGAGATGCTGCCCGGCTCATTCGTCGAGCGGCACTTCCGGTGCGGCAAACCCAATTGCCGGTGTGCGGATGGCGTGCATCTGCATCATGGCTTCCGCTTGTCGCTGCTGATTGATGGGAAGCCCCAAGCGATCCACGTCCCGGCGGCGTGGGCGGCGTATGTGCGCGAGCGGGTCGCCATGCACAAACGCGCGCAGGCGCTGCTGGGGCAGATCTGTCAATTGAATGTGCGCGAGTTTGTCCGCCGGAACACGGCGAAGGAGCCGCCGCCGTAATGGGCGGGTACCGCTCGTTTGCGCGGTACCTCGAGAAGGTCTTCGATTGGTCGGCGCGCGTGCGTCGACTGCGGGATACCCGCCAGCGGTCGCAGCATCCGTGCGCCAAAGTCTTTGAGGCCGTGTTCATGGGCGCCGTGCTGCAGATTGGCAGTGTGCATCAGCTGGAGTGGGAATGCGGCGCGGGCGCCCTGGCCCGCCGCATCGGGGCGCTCAGTGAAGACACGGTGCGCTATGTCTTAGACCGCATGGGGCCGGACGAGGTGTTCGCGCTTGGGTGTGCGGTCGCGCGACAGCTCAAGCGCAATGGGCTGCTGCGTACGCCGACGGCCGGCGGGCTGATCGTCGCGGCGGTGGACGGCATCGAGTTGGGCCATTCCTCCGTGCGCTGTTGTGACCGGTGTCAGGAGCGCCTCGTGGACCGGCACGGGCATCGGGAAACGCAATACTATCATCGCGTGGTGGTCGTCGCGGTGGTGAGCACGCCGTTTCCCATCCCGTTGGGCGTGCGGTTTCAGCGCAAGGGCGAAGGCGAAGTGGAGTGCGCCCGCGCATTGCTGGAGACGCTCGTGGCCGCGCTGGGGCCCCGGTTTCTCGATGTGCTGGTCGGCGACGCGCTCTATTTGAGCACGCCGTTTGTGACACAGATGGAAACGTGGGGCTGGTCGTGGGTGTGTACCGTGAAGGAGAACCAAGCCGAGTTGCTGGCAGAAGTCGAGCGGCTGACGGTGCAGCGGCCGCCGCAATTGACGGCCGGGGCCCGGCGGGAAGCGCAGCACTGGGACCTGCCGGAAGTGTATTGGCCGGCGGCACAGCGGGCGATCCGGGTGGTGAAAACGGTGGAGCGCGTGCAGCGGCCGCGGCGGACCATCGTCCACGATGAAGGGCGCCGGCGCTCCCGCACCGTGTTGCAGGAGACTCTCCACCGCAACGTGTTCGCGACGAATCTCACCCCGGGGCTCGTATCGCTCGCGCAGGTGGCGGCGTGGGGACGGAGCCGGTGGCGGATCGACACGGAAGTGTTCCAGACCTTGAGCAAGGAATGTGGCCTCAAGCATCTGGCGGTCCACCAGCAGCACGGCCATGCATTGGTGGTGCTGACCATGATTCGGGTCTTAGCCTACACCTTGATGTTGGTCTTTTATCATCGGCAGGTGCTGAGCCATACCCGCGTACGCCGGCTCACGTTCCTCGCGCTGGCCGCGCACTTGAAGCTGAGCGTGAGCGTCGCCGGGCTGGACTCGGGGTAGCTCGCCGGTTTCCAACGGTCCCCCCGGCAAGGGGCGCGCGTGTCCATCACGCGCCTCAACCGACGGTACTCCTGGCAGATCTCCGCCGGCGACGGCACCCAAAAACCACCTCAGTGCGCTCGGCGCTAAAAGCCCCTAAAATAGCCTGGGGCGCCTGCTTCCCAAACCCATTTGCGAAATCGTTGGGCGTTCGTCACGCAGGGATGACATCACATAACGCCGATGCTACAATGGGACGGCGTCGGGGAGTGGCGCAGCTTGGTAGCGCGCAGCGTTCGGGACGCTGAGGCCGGGGGTTCAAGTCCCCCCTCCCCGACCAGTACGGCTTCTATCAGTTCGGCAATGCTCGCTATATTCTCCTTATCTTAGGCCCACGTTGCCCTCGGGAACCGGAAGCGTCCAACGATGCGGCTCATAGTAAGATTTTAGGCATGGGAATTGAACGTGGGCGAGTGGTCGTGGAGGTCCGGAAGCAGCCACGTTATACATTGGAGGAACTCCTCGCCCAGTGTCACCCAAGGGCTGCGCGCACCAAGGAAGAGCGTGAATGGCTCGAGAGCAAGCCTGCGGGCAATGAGTTGATCTGATGCAGCGAGGCGACATCTGGCTGGTGGGGCTTGACCCCGCGGAAGGGCACCACGCGCCCTTTGATGCGGTCGTCGCGTCTTCTGTTGAGAATGTAGCGTACTGCTCCGGCTACCGTGGCCCTGAACAGTCCATACTGAAGGAACGCCAGTATTTCGCGGTCTGGACCGCAACGGTGAACCCGCGTGGGTCGCCCCGAGTTATCGAGATGCAAGTGCAACGTTTTGTCAGGACATCCGCCAGTACGACTTCTACGCGCGCGAGCACCCCGCGGAACGTGACGCGACCGGATACGTACGGGTTGACCGATCCCCAGTGCCGGCACTTGTCGATGCGCTCCGTGAACGTGGATTGGCGCGGGGCAGGATCGGTGTTGAGTACCAGGACATGCGGCCGGAGCACTTCCTAGAACTTGGCCGGATGCTTCCTCAAGCGACGCTCGTCGACTGTAGCATCTTTTTCGAGGTCGTGCGCATGGTGAAGACCCCCGCTGAGCTCGACCTGCTGACGCGGGCCGCACAGACAGTCGCGCGTGCGGCCGTGGCGACATTTGAAAGCGCGCGGCCTGGTGAGCCAATCAAGCAACTGGCTCATCGGCTAGGATACCTGACGGCTCACCTGGGTGCGCGTCAGCTCCGACACGTCGAGATGGAGGTCTTCCGTAGCGGCAAGCCAGTGTCTGTATTCGAGTCCGCGCCGTGCGCGCTCGATTTGACACCCGGGGACGTCCTACGTGTCGACTTCTTCGGCTGGTTCGATCTCTACCTGGCAGATATGGCTCGAATGGCAATCGTTGGCCGCGCCAACCGCGCCGTAGAGGATACATACCGCCGATTATACACGGAAGTGCACCTGCCGTTGATCCAGGCGACGACCGGCGGGCAGACAGGTGCGCAGTGGTTCAGCACGGCGTCTCGGCTCTTTACCGCGGCGGTGGGCAGAGTGCCCTGGGGGATGATTGCTCACGGTCTCGGGCTCGGCGCGCATGAGCGCCCGTGGTGTCACCCGATGGAGGAATTGGTCTTGGAGCCCGGCATGGCGCTATCCGTTGAATCCATTTTCCACAGCCAGGGGCCGATGTATCATGTCGAGGACTTCGTCGTCATTGGTCCGAACGGACAGCCTAGTTGCGTAACGGGCGACATAGGGAGCAACGCACCGATACACATCTGGTAGATCGCCTCGCCCAGGTTCGAAGATGTCCTCCGGGAGTGAGAGGACGCGGCGCTGTTTGCGGCTGATGCGATCCACCCCTCGGAGTGCAGACTGCGCTCCCCGACGCCGCACATGGCTTGGCAACCGCAGCAGCGGTGAGGACCGGACCGTCCACTCGCCGAAGATCGATTCGCCCCCGCTATAGGCGCGATGGGGATGGTAAGGAGACGGGGTCCCACTGGTCACCGGTTCCGGCCGGCACGACCATGGCCCGACTCGCGGTGACGCGCACGCCAAGCCCATCTCGGCGCAGCCCGTCAAGAATCCCGCCGCGTGCCCCTACCGTTCCGAGGAGCACCACGGGGTCGCCAATCGCCGTCACGTGAAATGGCCCAACCATTCGGCGTCCGTCAATCAGGAGGGTCGGACCAGACGACACAATCGTGCTCTGGGCGCTGATGCGTGCTCCGTTGACGGCAACCGCCCGCGCACCGCCATACCACAACGTCATGTTCAGCAATACCACGTCTGCATCTTGCACCAACGCGGCGCTGGGATCTGCACTCGATGAGAGCGCCCCGGGGGCGTCGGTGAGCACAATGTCGATGCCGGGCCCGGAGAGCGCGGTCAACCCGGCCGCAGTGGCCAAGCGGCGCGCGACATGATGCTCCTGCACATCACCGAGGACCGCAACTCCTGCGACGCTCCAGCCTGCCAGTGCCAGGGTCAGCGTCCACATCAGGCCGGTGCGCCGCAGGATTGACGCCCGCGCTCGGACCGAGGAGCGCCCGTTTCCGTTGATTGCAACAGCCAGGGGCGAAGCGTGTGTGGCATGCCGTTCCATACGTCACTCAGTCCTCCCACTGCGGCCCACCAGAGCGCCGACGCGCGTGCCGAGCGTGCCGCCATCCGCCGGTTCCATCATGGCTTACCGTCCAGTAGCGGCCTTGCGTGTAGTCTTCGGAGTGCGCCTCGAGTTCGCCGCCAAGCGACGAGCGGTGGACGACCGATCGGGCTCGGCCGACACTGCGGTCGGCCCTCCGACGTCTTCGTGTAACACATGGTCGGGCTCGACCGCGCTCGACCAGTTGACGGGGCGGAAGGCGGCCAGGGTCCGCGGCTTTTAGCGCACAGAACTGGTAGTCGCCGGGGCCCTGGACATGGCCCCGGTGAGAAGCCACACACTAAGCACGAGCGCGATGAGCCCTCCGATGACCGAGGTCCACGTCACGCCTGCGTTCGTGGCCATCGAGAGGATCCACGGCGCCAGGATGAACCAGACGCCAACAAGTCCGTTCACGTACTGAATCCAGGCCTGCCGTCTGGCCGTATCACTGGACACCGCAGAACCGGCAAGAACTAACAGAATGATTCCGCCGATGACACTGGTCCACACCTCTCCAACGGACGATGACACTCCTAGGACAAATGGAGCAATGATGAACCAAATGCCAAGCAGTGCGTTGACGACATTCGCCCAGATCATGGACACTCACTTCCTTTCATCCCTGCGCGTCCCGCCGGTTGCCTTCCGCCCCACCCTCACCGACGAGCGTTTCCGTGCACCGTTAGAATGCCTGATCGTCAGGCCCTCGACATCGTCCGAAGCGGCATCACGAGCCCGGATTGCCTAAAGAGGCAGAGTGGATCCCAAGGTGCACCGTCAGCTCGGCCAAACGCCGTGCTTGGATCGCGCCCCGTTGTGGCCACCGCATCCCAACACACGCGAGGCTCGACCTCGCCCGGTCGACAACTGGCGGGCGGCGCGAGCCTCGGGCCACTCGATCGCGCCCCTCCGGGCCGTGACCTCTTTGTGGCCTTCGCGGTGCCGCGCCAACCGCTCCAAGGCCGTCAGCATCCCGTCGACGCCCGGGTCCACCATCGGCGGCGCCACGTAGCCCCAGGAAATGACGCCAGTGGCATTGATCACGAACAGCGCCCGCGCACTCTGTCCCTGTTGGGGGCGGTACACTCCATACGAGCGGGCCACCGCGCCTCGCGGTTGCGCGTCCGACAGCAAGCGGAACCCTAACCCCACTTCCCGCCTGAACGCCTGGTGGCAGTAGACGCTGTCCACTGAGATGGCGACCAGTTCGGCGTCAAGGCTGCGCAAGTGCGGTAGCACATCGTTATAGTGCCGCAGCTGGTGGGGTGAGACGGGTTCCCAATCCAACGGGCAGAACGCGACCACGACAGCCCGTCCGCGGCGGTCCTGCAGGTCCCAGATCTGGCTAGACCCCGCAGGTAGTGCAATCGGTGGTGCCACGGCGCCGGGGCTCAGGGAGCGTGTGTCGCGGTCGGGTTCTCAACGCGTCTTCCTCATCGTACTGCCCACAGTGTCTGATCCGAGGTCCGTTGACATCGTCCAAAGCGGCATCGCACGATTGCCTACAGAGGCCGCTCGGATCTCACGGCGCATGACGGTAGCCCGAGTAGCGTGCCCGTCAATCTCCCCTCTCGGCACGGAACTCCTGTGGCTTCGCGCGGCCACGCCAACTGCTCCGGGGCACCGCCGTCGATGCCGGGAGTTCACTGTCGGCGGCGCTTGTACCAGTGGTCGCACTCGCGGGCACGATCCCGCAAGGTCAGGTGCGGCCGGGAATGATGTCGCTTGAAAAACCACCCTTGTCCGGGATCATGTCGCTTGCTAGTATTTGACCAGGGGGAATCTCCCCGGCGCATCGCCGCAGTGAACCTGCCACCTTTATCGCGTTCCCCTAGAAGTACCGTGCCCGAGACTGCGCCACTCCCCACGCGGTCGTCTGCGGAGCGATGGATGCCCAAACCAGGTCGAGGGACCCATGATACGCTGCGAAGGACGCCACCGCGGACTCCTGGCACCTTGCCGTTTAGCCTCCTGTTGGATCCGACACCCCTGATCGGTCGTGATCGAGAACTGGAGAGCCTGCGCCACCTCCTCCTCGATGATGCGGGACGCCTCGTCACCATCTTAGGGCCGGGCGGCGTCGGCAAAACCCGCCTCGCGCTCGCAGCGGCCCGCAGCATGGAAGGCACCTTCTCCGATGGAGTCCGGTTTGTCGATCTGGTGCCGCTCCAGGACCCCACGCACATCGACACCACCATCGCGCAGGCCCTGCGAGCTTGAGATCGCCGCCGCCCACCCACCCCGAGAGCAGGTAACCACGTACCTGCGGTCCCGCCGCCTCCTGCTGGTCCTGGACAACTTCGAGCACGTCCTGCCCGCCGCGACCCGGATCGCCGAGTTGCTCACGATCTGCCCACACCTCCGCGTGCTCGTCACGAGCCGCGAACCGTTGAATCTCCGCCTGGAACATCGGCTTATCCTCGCGGGCCTCGCGGTGCCCACGTCCCCGCGGCCCACGCCCGAGGCCGTCGCCCAGGCACCGGCAGGGGCGCTGTTTCTCGGAACGGGCCAGATTGGTCCAGCCGAGACTTTGCCCCAACACCGGAGGACGCGGTCGCACGTTGCCGAGCTGCTTCGCCGGCTCGACGGGATACCCTTGGCGATCCAGATGACTGCAGCCCGCAGTAACGCCTTGTCGCCGCTGGCGATGTTGGCGCGATTACAGGGGCCGGCGCTGCTCTCCACGGAAGAGGCGCGCGACGTGCCCGCCTCGACATCATACCCTCCGCGACGCGATCGCATGGAGCCATGACGCTGTTGGACGGCGGACGAGCAGGAGCTGTTCCGGCAGTTGGCGGTGTTTGCCGGCGGCTGGACGCTGGAAGCCGCTGAGGCCATCGTCCCGCGGCGGAATGCCGGGGGCCCCCTGTTGGCAGACGCTTGGGTCGCTCGTGGAGAAGAGCCTGGTGCAGACCGAAGGAGGCGGCGCGGATCGACGGTACCGGATGCTGGAGACGATCCGTGAGTACGCGCTGGAGCAGCTCGCGGCGAGCAGTGAGCTGGATACGACGAGACAGCGACATGCCGCCTATTACCTCGCTCTGGCGGAGCACGCGGACCCGGAGTGGTGGGGTCCGGAGGAGCAGACGTGGATACACCGGATGGAGCAGGAGCATGAGAACGTCCGAACGGTGCTGCGGTGGGCCGCGAGAGCGCGGCGATGGCGAACTCAGTCTGCGCCTCGCCGGTGCCCTCGTTGACTTCTGGTTAGCAAGCGGGCACCTGCGTGAGGGACGCCGGTGGCTGGAGCACGCCCTCGCACTCAACTCGGACGGCCCGCCGCAGCTCCGCGCGAAAGCGCTGGTGGGCGCCGGCACCTTCGTCGGTTTGATGGGCGACTTCCCAACAGCCCGGAAGCTCTTGCAGCACGCGATGGAGCTCGCCGTCGGTAACCCGGCCGCGACGGCTCGTGCCCTTACCCGCCTCGGCATGCTCGCCACGAACGAAGACGACGCTCGGGGCGCAGAGGTGCTGTTGGAACGGAGCCTCGCCCTCTGCCGTGAGTGCCAAGATCTACGGTGGCAGGCGCTCACGCTGGTCCAGTTGGGGGTGGCGCGCACGCGTCTTGGAGATCTCGACCGGGCCGAGGCCACCTTCGCAGAGAGCCTGGACCTCTGCCATATCGTGGGCACCAAGCGCGTGGCGGTGACCATCTCGAGCCTATCTCGCCCACATCAAGCTCAAGCGGCGGGATGATGCGGGAGCCGCCGCGCTGGCGGCGGCGGCGTTGATGTCCCCACGAGACGTCACCGAGACTAGCGCGCTATGGCTGGCAGTGAGCACCGCCGCGTTAGTCAGTGCGTACCGCGGCGCCTTCGACCGCGCCGTTCGCCTGCTGGCCGCAGCGGACGCGCGGAGCGAATGGGCGGGTCGCGCCTTTCCTTTTGGGAGCGCGGCCCAACAGGGCATCACTGCCCGCGCACGCCACCAAATGGGGGACTCGGCGTACGACACGGCGGTCGCGGAGGGACACGCGCTCTCCGCGGAGGATGCGGTCAACCTCGCGCGGGCCGCGCTCAAGCCGCGCACGCCCATGAGGCCGCGGACCGCCGCCACCGGGACTGCGGAGTCGCCGTCGGTCCTCAGCGATCGCGAGCAAGCGGTCCTGCGCCTCATCGCCGAGGGCCTGCCGAATAAGCAGATTGCCACCGCCCTCGCGATTGCCGACCGCACAGTAAGAGCGCACCTGACCTCGGCGATGAATAAATTGGGGGTCGATAATCGCGCGCATGCCGCCGTCGTCGCAATCCAACGCGGACTCCTCTGAGTCCTGCCCTCGGGAGGCACGCAGCGCGCGGGGACGGGTCGTGATCAACCGCCTCGCCATCACCTCCTAGGTTTCCCGGTACCGCCGGAAGTTATGGCCGCCATTTGTTGCTCGGGGCTATGAACCCCCAGTGGCGTCTTACTGCGCTTTGCCGCCCGCTCCGAGCATTCAGCAGCCCGGATTGAATGGACCCATGGCCCACGCCGTTGTAGTCCTGGTGCATCACCGATCCAGCCGATCGCGAGACCGGGGATCCACGGTGCCTCTGTAGGCAATCCAATCCCGTCATGCCGTTTCCGACGACGTCAACGGGCCTCCGATCAGGCAAGTCTTAAAACAACAGAGACTTCGCGGCCTCTGAACTGCGATGAAAGGAGATGACCCGCCGTGCGTAAGATTCCCGCGGTCGTGTTGATGGGCGAAGCCCTCATCGTAAGCGCGTCCCGCGGCTTTCGCCAACGAGATCACCAGCGTCCCTCAGGCGATGATGACTCAGACTGGCGGTCAGAACTGCAGTTGGGTCGACCCGCAGGGAACGCAGCTGGTCCCCGATCGGGGAGCACAGTAAGAACTAGACCGCGCGCAGTGATGGGGTGGTATTCGCGGTACGCAGCTTGGGGTTCGTCACGTCACTGAGAATGATGATGAACCACCAGAGGAGGAGATCGCAATGAAGTGTGTAGTGAAGGCACTGTATGGCGTGCTGGCAGTATTGACGGTCGGGACCGTCGTGGCCATGACGTCCGGAGCCGCGCTGGCTCAGGACGATCGGAGCAACGGCAACGGAATCGGCACCGCGATGGGCAGCGTTACCCAGATTCCAGCTGTTGAGATCGGTAACGCGCAGGGTGACGGCAACGGCCGGTAACCGGTTCGAGTAGCTCGCGGCCGCGCACGCGGACGCGCGGTCACGCAACAGGGTACAGCCGGGCGAGATGCGATGATCTCGCCCGGCTGTGTCGCGTTTTGGCTGGCCGGAGACCGCGCCCACGTGGAGGATGACACCAGTGCTGATCCCGTCGGTCAGACCTCCGTGACGCACGCGGTCGCAGGGCACGAAGATTCGTGTCGCTCGCGGGATCTCCACAAGGGTGCCATCGATGACATCAGCTCCTTGATTACGCGAAGACTGCCGGGTGTGTTACTGCCTGTGGAGCCGGAGATCCACGCTGCCTCTTGAGGCAATCCAATCCCGTGATGCCGCTTCGGACGATGCCAACGGGCCCTCGAATCAGGCAGTGTTGAGGAGCGCTCCGACGAGTACGCGAACGATCGCCAATGACTGGTGAGCCGTGACGGAAACGGCCGTGAGCCGTGATGAGGAGGAGACATGAGGAACCGCGAGGATTCGGCCGAGTCGACGTCCGAAGCAGGGAGTTCTGCCCGGCCCGTCGGGACAAGCGCGACGCCGACGGCGGATGAACTCGTGCAACCGTACTTGGACGAGATTGGAACGGAATGGACGCCTGAGGAATATGCGCTTCTGGCTGACCTGGTGCGGGTGCGGCATCGCCCACTGAGCGAGCAGGAGCAGCGTATTGTGATCGAGCAGGCGCGGATAACGGCCGCCCTGGATTAGATCGTTGTGGAGTTGGAACTGGTCCTCTCTCAGCACGGCATCGGACGTGATCTGGACGATCCTCACATCGAGTGGTCTGCCGATTCCCGCCCCGTCCTTACCGCGGCCGGGTCCTACTAATCGAACGGTGCGGACGACGCGCTGTGAGATCCACGCTGCCGCTTCAGGCAATCCAATCCCGTGATGCCGCTTCCGACGATGTCAACGAGCCTCCGATCAGGCAGTGTTGAGGAGCACCCCGACGAGTATGCGCAAGATCGCCAATGAACGGTAAGCCGTGACGGAAGCGGCCGTGAACCGTGATGAGGAGGAGACGTGAGGAACCGCGAGGATTCGGCCCAGTCGAAGTCCGAAGCGTTGAGTGCTCGCTCGCCCGTGGGAGCGAACGTGACGCACTGGAGGGGCTCGCGCCGGGAACTCATCAGGCGGGGTGCGGCGGCGGGCGTACTGGTCGCGCTGCCCGGCGGCGTACTCGCGGCGTATGGCGCCACGGCGCCGAGCATCTTGGAGCCGCTGATCTTCTTCACGCCGGATCAGGCCCGGACGGTCGAGGCCGTGGTCGAGCGGCTGGTCCCCAGCGACGACAACGGCCCGGGGGCCAAAGACGCACTCGTCTGGCGCTATATCGACCGGCTGCTGACGACCCCGGCCAACACCTACCGCGGCGTAAACAACCCCGGCAGCGACTTGACCGACGCCTACCGCGCCGGCCTTCAAGCACTCGACGCGTACGCGGAGACCGCCCACGGCGGGGCCTTTGCCAGCCTGAGCTCAGCCGCGCAGGACGCCGTTCTCACCGCCATGCAGGCGAACTCCGCGACCGGGTTCACGCCGGACTCCAAGACCTTCTTCAACCTGATTCGCCAGCACACGCTGGAGGGCATGTTCAGCGATCCCTACTACGGCGGCAACGCCAACTTCGTCGGCTGGAACATGCTCGGCTTCCCCGGCATCAAGCTGCTCTTCACCGCGGACGAGCAGAAGCTCGACGTCACGATCACGTCGGCGCACAAGTCGGTGACGCAGGTGGGGTTCTTCGGCAACGACCGAAAGGGGATGTAGCCATGACCGAGCAGCTGAAACAGACGGATGTCGTCATCATCGGCCTGGGCGCAGGAGGGGGAATCGCCGCATACGTGCTCACCCAGGCGGGGCTGGATGTCGTCGGGCTCGAGGCGGGGGGGAGGTTGACCGCCCAGGACGAGCAGCTGAACGAGCTCGGCGAGTCGGGGCACTACAATATTTTCGGGCGACCGAAGGTGAACCAGGAGACCCCAACGTGGCGCCCGAACACATCGACCCCCGCGATCCCCGCCACCGCGACCCCGGGAAGCCAGCCGATGATGAATGCGGTCGGCGGGACGTCGATCCACTACGGCACGCAGAGTTGGCGTCTGGCGACGTGGAACTTCCAGGCCCGCAGTGAGACGATTAAGCGCTATGGGGCGAACGCGATCCCGGCGGGATCAACACTCGCCGACTGGCCGCTGACGTATGAAGAACTCGAGCCCTACTACGACAACGTCGAGTACGCGATCGGCGTCTCTGGGAAGGCGGGAAACATCCGCGGCAAGCTCCAGCAGGGCGGCAGCCCCTTCGAGGCCGCGCGGAGCCGGGAGTACCCACTGCCGCCCCTGCGGAGCAGCGGCTATACCGAACTGCTGGCTGCGGCTGCCACACGGCAGGGATGGCATCCCTTCCCCGGTCCGACCTCGGTGCACTCACAACCGTTCAAAGGACTACCTCCCTGCACCTACTGCGGCTTCTGCCACAACGGCTGCTTCATCCGGGCGAAAGGCTCCACCGACCTCCAGGTGATCCCAGCCGCGGAAGCGACCCGCAAGCTCTCGATCGTCACGTCCGCGCGGGTGACCCACATCGCCACCGACACTAACGGCCGCGTGACGGGTGTGCTGTACCTGCAAGGCAGCAAGGAGTTCTTCCAACCGGCGAGCGTCGTCATGCTCGCCGCCTATACCTACGAGAACACGCGCCTCCTGCTGCTGTCGACGTCACCGGCATACGCAAAGGGACTCTCGAACAACCACGGGCAAGTCGGCAGGCACTACATGAGCCATAACGTCTCGGCCGCCGTGACCGGCCTCTTCCCCGGTCGAAAGCTCAACCGCTGGACTGGCCTCATCGCGCAGTCGACCCAGGTCGACGACTGGGATGCCGACAATTTCGACCACTCGGGGCTCGGCTTCATCGGCGGCGGGACGCTGCAGGGTAGCATGGAGCTCAAACCGATCGCGGCGGCGAGCAACACGCCGCCCTCCGTATCGACCTGGGGCTCGTCCTGGAAGACTTGGCTGAAGACGAACACGAACTCAGTGGGTCAGGTGATCTCTCAGCTCGAGATGCTCTCATATGAAGACAACTACCTCGAGCTCGACCCCACGGTACGCGACACGCTTGGGTTCCCCGTGATCCGAGCGACCTTCGACCTCAAGGACAACGAAGTCCGCTCCACGCGCTTTGTGCAGGGCAAGCTGACCGCGTGGCTCAGGGAGGCCGGGGCGACCGAGACCTGGCAATCTGGTCCCTTTCCGATTGGCCTCAACAGCCATGCCTATGGCGGAACGCGTATGGGCAATGATCCCACGACGAGCGTCGTCGACCGTTGGTCGTTCTCCCACGAGGCACCGAATCTCGCCGTCCTGGGCGCCTCCGCCTTCCCGACCACCGGTGGTCGCAATCCCACCGAAACCGTCGAAGCGCTCGCCTGGCGAACCGCCGACTATCTTGTCAAGAACTGGAAATCGATCACCGCGTAGCGGCAACCAAGAAGGCGGCGGCTCACGCGGATGAACGTGACGGTCGCCATCGCCTGCCGCCGGGCGCTCGACGGAGCTACTTCGCATAGTCCGAAGGCGAAGGGGCATTCCGACCCGCGGAGGCACGTGGGAGAAAGGATCTCAGTCATGCGCCTGCTTGTTGCGACAGACGGATCGTTCCACGCGCTCCGCGCGGCGCGCGCGGCCGCGCGGCTGGTACGAGAGCTACGGACGGCCGAGGTGGTAGTCGTGTGCGTCCGCCATCTCACGGCGACGGAAGCGACGACCGTGGGCGCCACGGCCGCCGCCGGGTACCTCGACGTACTCGCGGTCAGCGCGGAGGTGCAGTCGAACGCGGAACGCGCGTCGGCCAGCACCGCCGCGGTATTCGACAACAGCGGTGCCAGCGTCACGCGGCGGCACCCCCGCGGCGACCCAGCCACGCAGATCGTCGACATCGCAATGGCGGTTGAGGCCGACCTCGTCGTGATCGGGCGGCGCGGCCTGACCCCGGCGGGCGAGCTGTTCCTGGGCAGCGTCAGCCAGCACGTGCTGCACGCGGCACGGTGCCCCGTGATGATCGTCCCGTAGGCGACGGCGATGCGTGTAGGCGTCATCGTTGTCCGGGCCGGATACATACCGCCGAAAGAGTGCGTTGGCTGCTGGCCGGCACGCGCGCGCTGTTGCGACTCGCACGAAGCGATTCGCTGAGCGCAACCACGACGGAACCACCACTGGGGAGCGGTTCGACCTGCGGCAAGCGCTCGCATGTACTACGTCAGTGGGTCCGCCGGGGGCTCCCCTCAATAGCGGAGTCACGATTGGTCTGGGGGATAGGGCTCGCGAGATCGGCACGACCGTTTCGGAGCTACACGGGACCGCACTAGCCTCTGAGGGTTGGGATCCGTCCCACGCTCGTCGAGCGTGGCAGAGGCTCGTGAAGATGGGAGTCGTATGATATGGCCACGCACGCGGGTCCGATCGCGGCGCCGAGCCTCGACCACCCGGGGCAGCCCAGCAAGTGGGTGATCGCGTTCTCGGTCCTATTCGGGCCCCTGATGGGCGCCATCGGCGCGAGCGTGGTGAATGTCGCGCTGGTGCACATCCAAGCCTCTTATGGGATCAGCACCCAGGAGGTCACATGGGTCAGCACCTCCTACCTCATCGCGCTCGTCATTATTATGCCGCTCACCGCTTGGCTCGCCTCTGTCTTGGGCCGAAAGCGGATGTTCCTGATGGCCCTCATCATCTTCACCGGCGCGTCCGTGCTTTGTGGGTTCTCCCGCACCCTGGGGGAACTCATCGCGTTCCGGGTCATCCAAGGGGTGGCCGCCGGCGCGGTCCAACCCACGGCTCAGGCGATCATGCGGGAGACGTTCCCTCTCGAGGAACAGGCGGAGGCCATGGGACTCTTTGGCATGGTTGTGCTGCTCGGGCCAGCGATCGGGCCGACCCTAGGCGGGTGGCTCACGGACAATTTCTCGTGGCCGTGGATCTTCTTCGTCAATCTCCCGGTCGGCGTCGTCGGGGTGTTGATGGCCGCCCGCTTCCTTGTCGACCCTCCCTACATCCGCCGGCAGGACATCCGGCGGATCGACGGGGTCGGCATCGGGCTCATGGCGCTGGGATTAGCGACGCTCCAGACGCTGTTGGAGGAGGGCGAGACGGACGGGTGGCTCCAAAGCGGCTTCATCGTCCTGCTCACGATCGTATCAGTGCTGGCCCTCGTCGCATTCATCATCTGGGAGTTGCGTACCCCGGAGCCCGCCGTGAACCTCCGCATCCTGGGCAACCTTTCATTCGCCGCGGGTAACCTGATCGGCGGCGTCTTGGGGCTCGCGTTGTACGGAAGCCTGATCCTGCTGCCGTTCTTCCTACAGAACCTTCTCGGATATGACGCGACCCAGACCGGTCTGACGTTGTTGCCCCGAGCGCTCACCATGCTGGTGTTCATGCCGCTTGTCGGCGGCCTGTACAATCGGATCGGGATGCATGTCATGCTGGCGTTCGGGCTCGTCATGTGCACGATCGCTGCGTTTCTGATGGCTGCGTTCACGATTTACACTGGGCCGGTGCAGCTCTTGGTGCCCCAAATCGTCCAGGGCATTGGATTCGCCTTCATCTTCGTGCCTCTGTCCACCGCCACTCTGTCCACGATCCCCCGTGCGCGGATGCAGAGTGCAACGGGGCTATATAATCTGATCCGACAACTGGGTGGCAGTGTGGGCACCGCCATTGTCATTGCGGTGGTCAATCGTAAGATGACGACGGCGAGTGCCAACTTGGTCAAGTACGCCTCCCTATCCAACCCGACGTTCATGCAATGGTGGACGGCATATCAGCAGGCGTTCGTGGCCCGTGGGAGTAATCCCACCACCGCCCACTGGCAAGCGCTGGGGTTCCTCGCCGGGCTCATCAACCAGGAGGCCTCCGTGGTCGCGTTCGATTACGCGTTCGCGATGATCGGCGTCGTCTTTCTTGTCTGTCTTCCGCTCGTACTGCTGATCCGCCGAGGGCACGTGGGTGCCGGTGCCGGCCCCGCCGTCGAGTGAGC